>NZ_OZ034911.1:0-1532981 GCF_964030695.1 Candidatus Tisiphia endosymbiont of Stenodema calcarata | reverse complement strand
GTGACGAGGCACTTTCAAGGTATTTTATTAAAAAATACCTCATAGCTAGAGAAACATATAATCCTGTTGATTTTGATACTGAAGCAAGGAAAAGCGTTAGATTATTATCTTCAAGTCCAGTATATTATAACTATCTAGGATATATACAAAATAAAGATGTAAATCCAGTTTTAATATATGGTCAAAACAACACAACTTTTTTGGTAATTAAATCTTGGTCAGGAGTAGAAAAAAATAAATATATGGTTAGGTTCTCTATTAATGAAACAACAGGCAATAAAACGGTTTTCAATAAAATAGCTGTGGTAAGTTACACATATATTCCAATGGAATTAACAGATGCAGATCGAGATATTAACCCAGTAGGTTTTCAAGTTAATGATTATAGGGTAGATGATGATAATAGCTAGACTTCTTTTCGTAGCGGCAATATTATTACATTCGGTTATTGCCAACGCTTGTGCAGGTAATATGCATATAGATAATGATGTAGATGATCTAGCCATAACTACTGATAACAGAATTAAAACTTATATACATAATCCTAATGAAGTTTATTTATTAGTTCTGCATTTTGGTTTTCAGTCAAGTATAGAATTTGCCAAAAATGAGGAGATACAAAATATTGTTCTAGGAGAATCCTATGCTTGGAAAATGACCCCGTTGGCAAATAGATTATTCATTAAGCCATTGGAAAAAAACATTAGAACAAATATGACTATCATAACTAATAAAAGGACTTACCAATTCGATGTTGTATCCAAAGAATTGGAAGAAGGTCGTGAAAAAGACTTGGTATATGTAGTTAGGTTTTATTATCCTAAAAAAAGGTTTAGTACTTCACAATAATACCTCAATTCAGGATAAGAATTAATTAATTCTTATTCCAAATTCGCGTAATAATGATATTAATTTACTATGGCAAAGCAAAATTATACCTCTTCTCAAATCAGTACACAGAGTGCAGAGGAACAAGACATACCAGAAGTTCAAAATGAGCTATCAAAAGTTGCCACTAATCCTAAGCAAAGCATTCTGATTCTACTTGTTATTTCTGCTGTCTTTATATTTATTTTTTTTAAACTTTTTATTGCTGATAATAAACCAACTGAGGTGGTAGCTCCATCAGCACCTACTGATATTACTAAACCGACACAAGATAATTCTAAAAATCTACCAGAGATTCCAAAATTACCAGAAGCACCTAAACTCGAAACACCTGTGGAGCCTCCACCACCACCTCCTCCTCCCCCTAAAGTTGCTGATGTGCCAAAGCTTCCTTTACCTACTACTTCAGTAGATAATAATAATGCTGACAAAAGTGCTGATAAAGCTTCTCTTCCTTCCGTTGTATCATCACCCCTTCCTGGAGGAATAGCTGAAAGTGACGAGGAAAAGAAACGCCGTGAAGCAAAGAGAAAATCTTCTATAGTATTAATTGCAGGAGTTCCAGAGAAAAAAACACCAAGTCAAATTGCCGAAGAAGCAAATTTTCAAGATCGTGGAGATATGGCATTTGTTCTTGGTCGTGGTAAGATAATTGAAGCGGTACTAGAGACTGCTATTAATACTGACTTAGGTGGGGAAGTAAGGGCAATAATTAGCAGAGATGTATTTTCTGAAAGGGAAAAGATTATTTTAATTCCTAAAGGATCAAAGATTTTTGGTGCTTATACAACTGGTATTGATGGAGCGTATGGTCGAATTGCAATAATATGGAATCGTATTGATCTATCAAACGGTTATACCATTACCTTAGATGCTATAGCTGTTGATAATCTTGGAAGGAAAGGTGAGCAAGGAAGAGTAGATAATAAATATAAAGAACGATTAACCAATGCTGTATTATTATCGGCATTTAATATTGGACTTGCCAATGCCCTTGACAAAGTGGTAGCTCCCCCAGTTAATTCACAAACTGCTGCCGCTAATGCTGCTGTTGCTGCTAATATACAAAGTTTAGCACAAAGTATTAATAATGGTCCTGGTACTGAGGATGTTAAAATTTCACAGATATGTTCTAGTGTCATGAACGCCATTCCCGACAAGACCTCAGCAGCCTATATTTCCATGATGCAGGCTTGTAATACTGCACAAAATCCAACTGGATCACAGCCTGGTCAAAGGATTGTTGCATTAATGACTGCAGTAACTAATGCAGCAGCTAGTTTGCTAACTAGCACTGCAACTGCTAGCACTCCAACCCAGTCACAAACAGCTTCAAAAAAAGCTTTTACTGATATCAGTGATACTATGAAAGGTATGATTCAGCAACATGAATTTAGACCAACTATTACCATAGATCAAGGTACGGTAATTAAAATTTATGTCAATAAAGATTATAAATTTCCTCAATCTGTACTGAGAAAATCAAGATTGATAAAATGAGTGATAATTTTGCTGCATTAGAGACTTTTCTATTACCATTTAAAGAACTGTTCGCAGAAGATGGTGTCAATGAGATCATGGTAAATAAACCAGGAGAAGTATGGGTTGAGAAGAAAGGAGATTTGTTTTGTAAATCAGTACCTGAACTTGATTTTGAACATCTTATATCGCTTGGTAGGCTTGTAGCTCAGTCAACTGATCAGACAATTTCTGAGGAGAAACCTTTACTCTCTGCATCCCTACCAAATGGCTATCGTATCCAAATAGTATTTCCTCCTGCTTGTGAACCAGGTCATGTCGGATATGCTATCAGGAAAGGTAGTACAATGAACCTTACACTAGATCAATATGCCAAGCTGGGAGCTTTTGATTCAACATCTACTGGAGAATTAATTGACGAGAATGCAAAAATCTTAAATAATCATTTAAAAGAAAATAAAATAAAAGAATTTATTCGACATGCTGTAATTTCTAAAAAAAATATTATTATTAGTGGTGGTACATCAACTGGTAAAACAACCTTTACTAACGCTGCTTTAGCAGAAATTCCAAATAGCGAGCGATTAATTACTGTTGAAGATGCTAGGGAGGTAATCTTAGCAAATCACCCTAATAAATTACATCTCCTTGCTTCAAAAGGGGGGCAAGGTCGTGCAAAAGTTACTACTCAGGATTTGATTGAAGCATGTTTACGTCTAAGACCTGACAGAATTATTGTAGGTGAACTTAGAGGAGCTGAGGCATTTAGTTTCTTACGAGCAATTAATACAGGCCATCCTGGCTCTATATCTACTTTACATGCTGATGCACCAGCAATGGCTATAGAACAACTTAAGCTAATGGTTATGCAAGCTAGTTTAGGCATGCCACCAGAAGAAGTGAAAAAATATATATTAGCGGTCGTCGATATTGTGATACAATTAAAACGTGGTAGTGGTGGGAAGAGATATGTCTCAGAAATATACTATAGTAAGAATAGGCAAGACTAATGATGGGATTGGAGAAAATAGTAAACATTACCCGTAACCTCTTAGGTCATTTTATAATACACCCTTTGGTAGTATTTTGTACGATATGGATTAGTGGAGTGCTAGTTGCATTTACTACTAACGAGATTAGAGCTATAAATGTTGACTTAACAGCCATAGATATAGCTTATAAGTGGACTTATTGGCTAATTAGTGTATGGTCGCAATTAACTTTTCAAGCATATAACTACTTAAAAGTTAAGTTAATATTATCCCTTACTATACCGACAATTACAGTTATCATATTTTACTGGAAAAATTTTAAAAGAATAAAGAATTTACAATTTTTTATTCAACCGGAAAAAGTTTATGGAGATGCTAGTTGGGCTACTGAAGCTGATGTAGATAAAGCCGGTCTACGTTCAAAGCATGGTATGTTGCTTGGCACCAATAGCGGAGGATATTTTGTTGCTGATGGATTTCAGCACGCTTTGCTTTTTGCCCCAACCGGTTCAGGTAAGGGTGTAGGATTTGTAATTCCTAATTTATTATTTTGGGAACACTCTATTATAGTACATGACATTAAGCTAGAAAATCATGGTCTTACAAGTGGCTGGCGACAGAAACAAGGACAACGAGTATTTGTTTGGGAACCTTCCAATCCTGATGGGATAACTCATTGTTACAATCCTATAGACTGGGTAAGTACCAAACCAGGTCAAATGGTGGATGACGTACAAAAAATCTCAAATCTGATTATGCCTGAAAAAGATTTTTGGAATAATGAAGCACGCAGTTTATTTCTTGGTGTGGTACTATACTTAATTGCTGATCCGACAAAAACTAAATCCTTTGGCGAAGTGGTCAGGACAATGCGTAGTGATGACGTGGTGTACAACTTGGCAGTAGTTCTAGATACTTTAGGCAAGGTAATACATCCTGTGGCCTATATGAATATTGCTGCATTTCTACAAAAAGCAGATAAAGAGCGTTCAGGTGTTATCTCTACAATGAACTCTTCTTTAGAATTATGGGCAAACCCGCTAATCGACTCAGCTACTGCATCATCTGACTTTAATATACTTGAGTTTAAGAAGATTAAAACAACAGTTTATGTTGGTTTAACTCCTGATAATATACAGCGTTTACAAAAATTGATGCAGGTTTTTTACCAACAAGCTACGAAATTTTTAAGCCGCAAAATGCCTGATTTAAAAGAAGAACCTTATGGGGTTATGTTCCTGCTTGATGAATTCCCTACTTTAGGCAAAATGGATACATTTAAGGCTGGTATCGCATTCTTCAGGGGATATAGAGTTCGCCTATTCTTGATTATACAAGATACTCAACAGCTCAAAGGAACTTATGAGGATGCTGGAATGAACTCGTTCTTGTCAAATGCTACATATCGTATTACTTTTGCAGCTAATAACTATGAAACAGCTAACCTGATATCACAGCTAGTGGGTAATAAAACAGTTGAACAACGATCTTATAGTAAACCACTATTTTTTGATCTTAATATTTCAACAAGAACGCAGAATGTATCACAAGTTTCCAGGGCTCTGCTTTTACCTCAAGAAGTAATTCAATTACCAAAAGATGAACAAATCGTTTTAATTGAATCTTTTCCACCTATTAAATCTTTAAAAATTAAGTATTATGAGGATAAGTTCTTTACAAATAGGTTATTACCGCCTACATTTGTTCCAACTCAAAAACCTTATGATCCTAATAAAAATAATGTAGATGAGGAACAAGACAATACAGATTCTACTACTAAAGAAGATTAATTTTTTAAGTAAGAAATAAGATAAAACTCTATGCGTTCAGCCATTATTGATATTGGCTATAATGCCATAAGAGCTGTAGTTTATGAATGTGATAGACTTGAAGCTCCAGAAATTTTCAATGATAAATTTAAAAGTGATATTATCAATTTACTTAATCTAGATGACCTAGAAGTAAAGCATCAAGTATATATGTCACTACAATATTTTGTACATATTTTTGATAGGTTATCAGTAACAGATGTTAAATGCGTTGCTACTGCTGTACTTAGAGGGCATCCAAGAGCTGAAGAATTTAGAGAAATAGTTAAAAGAAAATTTAATATTAATATTGAAATTATCTCTGGTAATCGCGAGGCCTATCTTACAGCTGCCGGATTAATTTCTGGTATCAATGATGCTTGTGGCATAGCAGCAGACCTAGGTGGAGGTAGCCTTGAACTTGCCCAAATCAAAGACAAAAAAGTGGGAATCTTAAAGTCTCTACCTTTAGGCACTAGCTTAATCACTAATAATCATTTTGACGATATTAATATAATTAGCCAAATGATCAACAAAGAGTTTGGAGAGGTATACTCAAATCATTCGGGTATACAACAATGTCAACAAGGGTATCATTGTCCAAACTTATACTTAATAGGAGGAGCTTTAAGGCTAATTGGACGTTCTTATATGGAGTTTGTTCATTATCCTCTTAAGAACTTACATAACCTTGAAATAAATCGTAGAGAATTTGAACTATATCTCGAAAAATTGGCTCATGCTCATAGTATGAGAACACAATATAAATCAAGAATTCATTCTAACGCAATTTTGGTGGCAAAATCTATGCTGAATGTCTTTTTACCTGAAAAGGTAATAATTTCAAATTATGGTTTAAAAGAAGGTGTTAGATTTGCTTGTCTCCCTAAAGAAGAACAGGAGAAAGATATTATTTATGAAAGAATCAAGACATTAGTAAATTTTGATGAAACTACTTATAATATCAAAAATTATACAGAAGTCATTAAGCCTATCTTAATTCAACCAGATACAACAACAATTAGTATAATTACTTTGGTCATAATGCTTGCACAATATAATAAAAATATCGATAAAACTCTTCGCTCTAATTTTATTGTTGAATTTATTTTAGCTTCAGATATTCCTTTTAGTCATCGTCAAAGGTTGATGCTGAGTATTGCTCTTGCACTTACCTATACAACAAGAAGTGATACATATATTAATAGATTAGCAAAAAGAATGATTAATTCATACGATTATTGTAACAGTCATATAATAGGTAATTTTATAAAAATTGCTAGGGAAATTGACGGACCAAGATTTCAGTCACCATCTTTTTCTCTTGAGTTAAAAGATAATAGATATATTGAAATTTCTACACTAAATATTTTACCAAAAGCGGTGTTTGAAAAAGTGTGCGAACGTCTGAAAGCTATAGGTTTCGCCCGAAAAATATTTATTGAAATAAAATGATAACAGTCTTATATTGCAAGTGTACAAGCTTTTTTAGAGTACGCGAGTCCCTCATTGTCAAAAAACAATTCTTCAAAGCAGAAGAGTATACAATAAATTAATACAACTACTTTTACATAATACGTCAGGAGATATATATGTTTATAGAAAATGCCTACGCAGATAACAACGATACAATATCAATAACAGAAACTGAAGAAGTAGCTCCAGTATCTGAACCATCATCTACTCAATCAATATTAACAAGCCTTGTACCGATGGTATTAATCTTCGTTGTATTCTATTTTTTTCTAATTAGACCACAAGATAAACGTCGTCGTGAGAAAGAGGCTGTAGTTGGTAGCGTTAAGAAAGGAGAAGAGGTGGTAACTAATAGTGGAATCTTCGGAGTGGTAAGTAAGATTAACGATGCTGACAACACGGTAGATCTTGAAATAGCTGAAAATATACGAATCAAAATTCTGAAATCTTCAATACTTGATATTACAAGTCGTCACAAAACAGAAGTTACTGCCAAAAGTAAAAAAGATAAAGGGAAATAAGCTGTGTATAATATTCCTAAATGGAAAATATTCCTTTCTATTTTATGTACAATAGCAGCCTTTATTTGTGCTTTACCTAATTTTACAACTATAGATTCTAAAATACTGCCAAACCATAAGGTGAATCTTGGTCTTGATTTGAGAGGTGGTGCTCATCTATTGCTAGATGTAGATTTTGATAGTTACTTAAATGATGTAATGGACAGTTTAGCTGACCATTTACGAAAATATTTACGGGAAGATAAAATAGGTTATAAAAATCTTGTTGTTAAGAACAAGGCGGTGCAGTTTGAATTGAGAAACCTAGAAGATTATAAACAGGTCAAAAAGATCTTAGGTAAAGTCGACCGAGAAATTACTGTGGAAAATGATAATACTAATATTAAGCTTAGCTATAGTGATTCAAAGCTTGCTGAATTAAGGTATCAAGTTATTGCCCAATCAATTGAAATAATCAGAATGAGAGTGGATAGCACCGGCACAACAGAACCTAACATACAAAGGCAAGGTGATAAACATATATTACTGCAAGTACCAGGTGAGGAAAATCCACAACAACTCAAAAATATTCTTGGCAAAACTGCAAAACTAACCTTTCATTTAGTAGATGAAACTGCCAACATACAACAAGCATTAAATGGACATTTACCCTTTGGTTCAATTTTAGTGAAAGGGGAAAATGAAAATAAGCAAGAATATTACGTAGTTGTTAAGAAAAAAGCTATTGTTAGTGGTGACCAGCTAACAACTGCCCAAGCTTCTTTCAATCAAAATTCTCAACCTGCTGTTGCTTTTTCTTTTAATAATCTTGGTAGTAAATTATTTGCAGAAATAACCAAGAATAATTCTGGCAAGAGGCTTGCTATCGTGCTTGATAACAAATTATTAAGTGCACCAGTAATTAATGAACCAATTCTTGGAGGAAGCGGTATAATTTCAGGTAATTTTACTGTTGAATCAGCAAATGAATTAGCGTTATTACTTAGAGCTGGTTCGCTGCCAGCCCCTTTAAAAATAATAGAGGAAAGAACCGTAGGACCAAATCTTGGAGCAGATTCAATAGAGGCAGGCAAGAAAGCAGGTATGATTGGTTTTGTTAGTGTGGTAATATTCATGATTTGGTCTTACGGAATTCTTGGCATTTTTGCCAATATAGCATTAAGCCTAGCTTTACTTTATATTTTAGCGTTATTGTCACTTTTTCAAGCTACATTAACTCTGCCAGGAATTGCTGGTATAATCCTAACGATTGGCATGGCAGTTGATGCCAATGTACTCATTTATGAAAGGATAAGGGAAGAACTTAAAAAAGGTGCATCTAATCTATATGCCATAAGGATGGGATTTGAATCAGCTTTTGCTACAATCCTTGATTCAAATGTTACAACTTTGATTGCAGCATTTTTACTTTTTATATTTGGAGCTGGAGGTATAAAAGGTTTCGCAGTAACACTAACTATTGGTATAATATCATCTATGTTCTCTGCGATTATTATTACTAAGTTGTTGATTGATACTTGGATTAAGTATCAAAAGCCCAAAAATCTAGGGTTATAATTAAACGAAGAAAATTATATTATGCTTCAAGCCTTAAAAAGAATGCTACTATCTGTAACAGTTGCCCTAACTACCAGCGTAACATACGGGGATTATAAACATTCATCAGAACTTTCAGGATTCGAATTAGCTGCTAGCAAATTAGGTTTTACCTCACCAACCCAGCAAGAAGCTTTGTTAAAGATTTTTTATCTAGCTGGATATTTTGAACCACAAAAATTATGGCACGATCTAGTATGTTTTGACAAGACTAATGCAGACAAAATATTTCGTTTGATTCAGGGCAGTTTGGCTAAAGCTGGTGCTAATCAAAACGCTCCTAGTAAATTCAATGCTAAATCATTGCGTAAAAATTTATTTAAATCTATTAATGAGATAAATGTACGAAATATTGAAGATTGGTTACTATTTGTTGCTCAGGATGCGTTTGATCTTAATCTTGGTCAGGAACGGAATGAACTGACTACTAAAGATTGGATGACTAAATATAAGTCTCAATATATTGTAGATGCTAGACAATTGGGACTTATTAATGAAATAAAACCTCACTATCAAGAATATGATGAAGTTTGGATTGCCGGGGCAGCTAGAATTAGGTTATTGACACGTATAATCTATTATAATAAATTAACAGAACAAATTAAAGTTAACGGATTAGTACTAGTATTAACAGGAGCAAGACCCTTATGGGCTAATCTCGATGGCATTAACCCCAAAACATACACTGAATTGCTAGAAGCATGGCAAGGAAAGGCAGATATTAATAGATTGGATACTGTACAATTAGTTGGAAATGATTCAGCTTGTATTGAGGAAGGTGAAAGATATATCGAGTCTCTTGCTAAAGATTACGGTATTAAGTTAAATAAAGCTCAGCCATTTATTCAATATAAAACACAAGAAGAATGTCCATTAGGTCTTTTTCCTAGAAGATTCTATCCTAATTATGCAAGCAGCAATGAGAGAAAACTCACAGAAGACCTGATGAGTAGTGACCTAGTAAACAAGTTCCTTAATAAGGATCAAGTTAAACGTACTGAAATAATCAATACTAAAGTAGGCAAGAATAACGAAAGACCTGATACAGCCACTACTGCTCATGATGCAGCAGTTAATTTTGCTGAAAGAATTTTAAGTAGAAAATTTGGTAGACAAAAAGACTTTGTTATTTTATTTGTCAGTAATAATCCTCATATTGAACGCCAAACAATTGTTACTCAAAGAGAAGTTGATAAAGTATTACAACAATATGGATTAGATAAACAGGGTTATCATATTAAAATTGCAGGGATAGGTGCTAGTGCCGTACTGGATATTCCAGTTATTCATTCTGAACTGAGTAAGTTGATAACGGCAAAATGGATAAATAAAAATCTACTAAGCACTAATAAATTTGGGCATTCTATTGATCAATTAATGTTCCAAACTCGTAAATGCCCTGATCCTAAATCAATACCTCCAATACCAAAAATTAAAGAAATATAATATAGGACTAATTGAAGGCATAATTGGATATTTGATTAATTGGGAGTGCCTACGAATTGAATAATTTTTCAGTAAAAAATAGATATCTTTGGCAAACTCGCCTATGCTGAGGAATTTAAAGAAGCCACAAAACCTTGACACGCAGTGGACGATGATGTACGTGAGGAGCAAAGTACCGGTAGCACGAATAAATTACCAGCAGAAGTAGAGTTTGCCAAAGACATCTAATGTAGCTGAGTACTGCAAACAGTACGCAAATATATGTGAGGAACGGAAGCAAATTTTGACGACAAAATTACTAAAAAGAATCAATTACAGGCATGCCCTAGTGGATGATTGTAGAACCCGAACCGAAGTAAGAAATGTGATAAACCAGCATTCTTATCGTGCATTTGTATAGATGTATCAATTTAATTAATCTTTAGGAGGATATTGCCTGAATAATTTTAGAGTTTAGATTGCAATATGCTTTTGACTCCTTTTGAAAAAAAATTATTGACTCTAATGTGACTAGAATCCTAACCTAGTCACACTAAAAGCTAATTAAGATAAGGTTTTTGAAGAAGATAAGTCAACTATTAGTACTGGAAAAGCTCCGTCAATAATGTCATTATTGAGGACAATAAGCAATACTCCATTTAGAGCCTGAATTACTCAAGGAAGTAATATCTTGTATAAAAAGCTCAACCAGTATCGAACAAGATTATAATAAGAGTCGTATATCTGAGTTACAATCTGAACACACAAAGATGAAAACTCGTATGGATAAACTAACAGATTTATTTTTAGAAGGAGATTTAACAAAAGAAATATATGAAGAAAAGCGTCAGCAATTAACTGAAAAACGAGAGGATATTGCCAACTAAATAGCAAGCCACGACAATGCCGATGATAAATTTTCATAATGCTTGGTTAACCTAGTAGAACTGGCTTCTGGAGCGTTAGAAACATTTAAAGGTTCGAATATTGAGAAAAAACGCAAATTGTTAAATCTTGTATTTTCGAACCTAGAGCTGAATGGCTGTAAGCTAGATTATACCTTGCGTCCACCGTTTGACGCATTCGTAAAATGCACTAAAATCGAAGAATGGCGCACCCTAGAGGATTCGAACCTCTGACCTACGGATTAGAAATCCGTTGCTCTATCCAGCTGAGCTAAGGGTGCGTATACTCAAATGATTTGGAGAATTGGGACAATAAACAAGGGATGAGCGAACGCAAGCAGTACATAAAATACGTGAGTACGCGAAATCCCTGCAAGTATTTGCAAAAGCCAATTCTTCAAAGCAGAAGAGTATATATATATACTTCTATGATTTCAAGAGTTAATAGACGATAGTATAACTTCAAGAAGAGCTAGGCAGTAGCAAAGTCGAGCGGCGTAGCGTACATGAGTAACGGGGCAGCTGAAATCTTTAGGTCGCGAGACCTTAATTCTTGAAGTTCTACCTGAGTATATACAAAGATGTTTATTTTATATCAGCTAAGGTGATCTTTTTCAAGTGCAAAAAATAATAACTTTTCTTCTAATATAACTGGTTCTTGTATCTAATAGTCAACTTCATCGTTATTTTTATTCTCTAGGTTCTTATATCTTTAAATTATGATATAAGAACCTAGCATATTACAAACATTCCGTAAGTGGTACAATTTACGGAATGTTTTTAAAGAAGAAATTTATTCATTTTTATACTGATTATCTTTCAAAATAGAATTAACATGGTATCATGGTATAATTTAGTATTAGGTCTATCATTAGTTGGAATTAAATTATTAATTCTATTTTGAAAGATAATCAGTATTAGCTCAAATTTCATACTTACAGTAAAAAGTTTCTTTTACAGAATATTAGAAATTATGACATTGATTATCACAGATATACAGGTGAGATTTCTAAAATTGTATTTTTTATTTTATGGAAAGATTTTATAAGAAATGAAAGAAAATCACCTCTGTAGCCCTTTTATTACCTCACCTGTAGCCTTATGCTAAATTTTTGCAGAAATGTTTACAGTTCCCTTATACTTTTTTCTGGGTAATAATTTTTCATAAGCGTCTATTAAATTGTTTAACGCTAGTCGATTTGGTTCATAGTTGTTAGATATATACCATTTCTTTTCACTTCTTTACTCCATTAAATTTAAACACGGATACACGATTTTCAGAGTAGAACTCAATGAATTAACTTCATAAGTAAATTTTTTCCCTGGATTATTGAATGTAAAAGTTCGTGGAATAATTTGCATGATTTCTAGAGAGTTTGCAATATTATTGTAACTGTAGATGCAACTTTCACCGCACACTGCTCAAGCCCTAAGTAAAGCAACATTGTCACCCAACAGTCCTATACCTAATAATTTAGTCTCCGAAGAATTATTAATAGTAGTTATTCTTCTAGTTTTACTCGTACTTTCCCTGTGTTTAAAATATTCTTTAAATTTTGGATCATACGGATGGGCTTTACTCTTGATTTTGATATGCCTTCTTATGGGAGTTTCACTAGCTCGATAGAGATAGGGGTCTAGTGGAAGCAACGGCATTCGGTTAAGAAGAATAGTATGATATATTATACCTAAAATAATGGGGTCAATCGTACGTGCTAGACAAAAGTTACGACCTAGAATATCTTATCCTCGTACCTCCAGCCTAGGGATAAATGGTCAACTTATCGTAATTTGAGAGAAGTAAAAGCTTAACCGAATGCCATTGTTACGCTTAGAACCCCATTTACTGGGTCATTATTGTGCACTTTTTGACATATGCTGGCTTACTCGAGCAGCTAACGTATAATAACGATCTTACAATCTAAATTCAACTTAGACCATATTCTATCAGCACTATATACTGTGTAACCTGTCTGTAGGGCAAGTGCAAGACATGCTCTATCCCCAAGAGATAAGCCCAAAGCTTTTGTTTGTCTAACAATATTTGCACTTATTTAGAGCTAGCTGCGTATCAAATGGAATAATTATTTCAATTAGACTTTGAATAATATTGGATACTTCTTCTTCACTAAGGCTACGCCTTTCAATTAAAAATTTAGCTACTTCTGCAATATTCACACTATTCATAACTGATTTAGGTAAAATAGATGCCACAGTTTCACCTCCCTTTTCTTCAGAAAGCAGTGCTATTAAAGCTGAAGCGTCGAGAATTACATACTGATCACTTTTATTCATTTTGCTCCAAACTTTAAATTTTCGTTGTTTGCTTCAATACGTCTTGAGTCTAAAAATTCATCTACTGCAGAATTGGAGCTGGTATTATATTTTTTAAATAAGCTTTGTGCTGCCTTTATTTCTTTATTTATACCGACAATATGCAATTCATCATCAATTACTCTAATTACAAACGTGTCACCATATTTATAATTCAAAGAATTTCTAATAGTAGAAGGTATCAATATCCTGCCGTGTTTATCCATTTGAGAATGTTCTATTTTCATGACATTATTAACTTATATATTAGGTATATTTATAATAATAGATAATAAAATAAAGTCTATTATTAAGTCATGACATATAAAATAATTTTGGCATATCCTGAAAATGTACCATTCCAAAAACACAAGGTTTTAGGTGTCCCAATATTATCCCATCTTTTGCACTATCACAAAATAAATTAGAATTATGGTGATTAGGTAATTTGCAGAAATTGGCTAGGTTGACAACGATTTAATATGCCCTAAATTAGCCCAAGTAAGAATTTTTTGGTCTCTGGTAAGTAACGTAGCCCCATAACATTTTACTGTAGCCACAATAATTCTATCAGCTGGATCGCCATGAAACTCATCCATAAGAGAAATACTTTCTGCAGCAATTTCTGGGGAGATATCTTTGATAGATAATCCGTTAATATTAGCTATAGATTCTAGGAAGTCTTTTATAGGTTCATAGATGTTAATACGTTTTTTTAATTTAAGCATAGCAATTTCCCATAGAGAAATTGAACTTAGAAATAATTGCGAGTTTTCTTGAGCTAAATTTATTTGTTGTTTAACATCTTCTGATAATTCTTCAGGTTGTAACAACGCCCATAGTAAAACATGGGTATCGAGTACTATAGGATTATTCATGTTCTACGTTCCATTTTTCGTCAATTGGCTCTAATATATCAGCCTTTATCTCAGCTTTATTTTTAAGCATTCCAAATAATGAAACTTTTTTGGTATCAATTGGTAATACTTTAGCTATTGCTTTCTCTCTTTTAGTAATTATAACTGATTGTCCATTAACTTGTAGTTTTTCAATTATTTCAAGACAATGAGACTTAAATTGGCTAATAGCTATTTTAGTAGACATTCTTTTAACTTATAATAAATATATAATTTATAGTATAATTAGTTAAATGTAATAGTCAAATATATTTATAATATTTCTTATAGGTTAATTTAGTCAACATTTGATTATATTAACTTAGTAGTTATAATAGTAGTTAAGATTTATCTATCTAACTATCAGAAAAACGACCGTTTTTTTGGCTTGGCAAAACCAACTTTAAAGTGAACAAAAAACCACAAGAAAACTAGTTGGCTCAGCGTAACGGAACGTGCGAAAAGCGAAATCCAACGCCTGTATCCATAATACCAATAAGCTTTTTAGGAGAGCGTGTTTTTTTTGCGACCCTTCTTTAATTTAAAGCCTTATTTCTCTGTAACCCTAATAATCTTCAGCGTTACATAAATTGATATCCTTATTTTATTTAGCAAAAAACTAGCTCTAAATTTAATATTTTTTACAGCAGAAAGTAACGTTTTTATTTTGGTGATTGACACACTATGTATTTTAGCCTAGTTTGTCAATGGATTGCTAGGTATTACCTAGGTTTTATTTGATAAAAAGTAGCCACTCTAGTAATTCTGAGAACTTTTTTACTAAAATTTATGCCGGTATGCTTAACAAAACTGATGTTCGAGGCTTTTAAAACTTGATCTATGAAACAATATTGGACTAAAATTGAATTAATAGATAGTTGGTCATTATCCTTATACTGATTATCTTTCAAAATAGAATTAACATGGTATCATGGTATAATTTAGTATTAGGTCTATCATTAGTTGGAATTAAATTATTAATTCTATTTTGAAAGATAATCAGTATCAGGAGAAATTCGTTGTTTAGAAAAGAAGGATAACAAGTTAGTATATGCCCTTAAAATGAAATATTTTGATTTGCAAGGTTACTTGCCGGATAGAATGGCAGATATACCTTTCGTTGCAATAGATTATGTTGCTTCACAACTATCTATAAAGTCTAATAAAGCTAAGGATTATGATTGGCAATCAAGAATAGCCCAAATCCATAATACTGAGATTATAGAATATTATGGCTTTAAAAAGCTTGAGCAAGCTGATTTGTCATCAATAAAGGAATTTATTGAAACTGATCTATTAACTCAAGGCTTACAGGTAAGCCAAATTAATGACGAGGTATACAAATTCCTGAAAAAATCTAAAATTGAGCCTTCTGCTGCTAATGAGCTAAGTAGGTATATCAGTAGTATTTATACCCAGTATGAGAGGCGATTTTTTACTGAATGCAAACAACATTTGCCATTAAATAGTCAGCAGGAACTAAATAAGATTTTAGGAATGTATGATAATGATCAAACTATATTAAACTTTATTAGAATACCAGTGGGTAAGGTATCAACGACAACTATTACTGAAGAACAAGAAAAGTTAAGCTATCTTGAAAAAACAGGAGTACTTTATAAATATTTCTTCAATAATATCCCAAGGAAATTATTGAAGAAATATCACGACAGAGTGGCTACCTTTACCCCTTTCCGATTAGTTGAGATTAAGGATAGTGATCCAAATAAATTTTATGGTTTACTAGCCTGCTTTTGTAAATATAAAGGGGCTAGAATTATTGATAATTTTATTGAGATATTAGTCAAGAAATTAAAGAAGTTAGAGCAATTCGGTAAAGTTAAAATTAAAGAAGAGCTTTGGGAAGACTATACAAGAGAGAATAAAGACGACCTACTGGATAATTTAGTGGATATTTCATTAGCCCACCCAGATGATATTATTAAGGAAAAGATTTACCCTGAAGTCGGAGGAAGAGAGAAATTAGAACAAAGCAAATTATCGCACGCCAGTCATTTAAACAAGCTCGCAGAGAATCAGAATACAAGCACTTACGCTCCCTTTATGTACATGGTTACCGCAAAGAGATATTTTTAATACTGAATAGGTTAAGATTAAGAGCAAATAGCAATAATTTAGCCCTAGAAGCTATGAACTTTATTGTAAAACATCAAAATGATGATGCTTATAAGGCTGAGTATTATCCAGTGGATTGTGAAATTATTACTAAAGGGCTTATTTCACCATTAGACTTAAAGGTTATACAAAACTCTGAAGGAAAAATTAATAGGCTGTATTATGAGATTGCTATATTAAGTTTACTAAAAAAAGAACTAAGATGTAAAAATATTTGGACTGAGAGTACGTTTAAGTATTGTGATCCTGAGAAAGACTTACCAGTATATTCTCAAAAGGTTAAAAGCTTACACTGTAAGATGTTAAATATTTCTGAGAATCCACACAAGGAAGTATTAGTTCTTAAGCACAATATGCTAAAAGCTTTAAAGGAGTTTAACTCCAGTATTGCTAATGATTCAGAAGTTAGAATAGGTATAAAAGCTAAGAAACCTCATATTTATCTAACTCCATATGTTGCACAACCTACTCCTATTAACATAGAATTATTAAAAGATGAGATAGCCTGTCTATGGTCTAATACTAGCTTACTTGACATCTTAAAAGAGGCAGACTTAAGAGTTGGTTTAACCTCAGAACTTATAGAGATTCATGGTAAGAGAATATTAGATGATAAGTTATTACAACAAAGACTATTACTTTCTTTATTTGCTATAGCAACCAATACTGAATTTAACAAGGTTTGTTCTAGTATTCCAAATATCTCAGAGTCTGATTTACGATATGTTAGAAAGCGTTTTATTACCCCAGAATCTCTCAAGTATATTATTAGAAAGTTAGTTAACGCTACTATTGCCATTAGAGACAAACAAATATGGGGAGAGATAGTTAATAGCTTTGCTTCTGATTCTACTAAGTTTACTGCTTGGAGTGGGAATTTAATGACTGAATACCATATACGCTATCAAGGTTATGGTATTATGGCTTATTGGCATGTAGATAAGAAAGCATTGTGTATTTCATCACAAATAATTAGATGCGGTGCTTCAGAAATTGCCGCAATGCTTGCTGGAATTATTCATCACGCTACCAATGCAAAAGTAGAACATCATTCAACTGATACTCATGGCCAAAGCTTGGTAGCGTTTGCTTTTGCTTACCTACTTGGTGTTGACCTTAGGCCAAGAATTAAAGGTATAGGACGCATAAAGTTATATAAAGCCGATGGCAATATAGCTAAATCTAGTTACTCTAATCTTGAAGAAGTAATGACTAGGCCAATTAACTGGCAGTTAATTATCGAGAATTATGATCAGATCATCAGGTATGTAGCGGCTTTAAAGCTTGGCACTGCCGAACCAGAAGTATTACTAAAAAGATTCATTAGCGATAATATCCAAAGCCCAGTATATAAAGCTATTTTGGAGTTAGGAAGAGCAGCGAGGACTATTTATGTATGCAGGTACTTATCATCAAAAGAATTACGTATTGAAGTTGAAGAAGCTTTAAATGTAATAGAAAACTGGAACTCTGGTAATAACTTTGTCTTTTTTGGTAAGAGAGGGGTTATCTCGTCAAACGATGAGATAGATCAAGAACTTTCTATCTTATGTTTACATTTACTCCAGTCATCGTTGGTATATATCAATACATTAATGCAACAGAAAGTTTTAAAAACTGATGAATGGCAACAGCGTTTAATACTTGAAGATAAGAGAGCTTTAACCCCATTATTTTATAAGCATATCAATCAATACGGTCTTTATAAGCTTGATATGAACGAACGCATTAAGATAGAGGGACTGTATGCTTGAGAGTACAACCACTGTACCGCAAAAGGCAAAACAAGTTGCTAAATTGCTTAGAAGTGAAAGACCTGATTATTTTTACTTGAAGGAATTGTTTAGACAGCTTAGGAAAATATTGGATGTTAAAGTGCAAACTAAATCTAAGAAATTGCCATATGTACCTTCAGATGAAGAGATAAAAAAATATTACGAGACAGTATGGGATACCCAAAATATAAAGCACATGGTAATAATAAAGGCCATGCTATATACCGGAGTTAGAGTAGGTGAGTTGGTAAAAATTAAAATAGATGATGTCGAGCTTAATAAGTGTCAGATACGCATTAATGATGGCAAAGGTAAAAAAGACCGGATAGTACCTTTTCCAACAGGGTTTAGAGAAGTGTTAGACCTTTATATTAAAAGCATAAAGAAAAAGAAGAAGAAATTAGAGTACTTATTCGAATCAAATTGGAATAAACCTTATTCTGAGCGTGGTATTAGGAAGATTTTAATGACTTATACAAAACAAGCCAATATGAATCATACTATCACTCCTCATAAATTAAGGCATTTTTTATTTACTTGGATGAAAAAGCAAGGGATTGATGATGCCTTGATACAACCTTATTCTGGTCATGAATCTAGGCAATCTCTAGAGATATATTCTAAGCTATCGATAACTGATGCTCAAAAGACGTACAATAAGGTTATAAATGACTTTCCAGTATGATAGTAGAAAACACAAAATAAAAAAGGATACTTTTAGCTATAAAAAGAGAGGTAAATTTTTAAAAGGTGACTAAGTTCAAATATTGGCTGTAAAACCAATGGATATAAGGGTTTGTAGGTAATTGATAATTTTAATTAAGATACAAAATGTGTAAAAAGTAGCTACCGTCAATAGTGCATTACGATTAGGGATACAGGCGTTGGATTTCGTTTTTCGCACGTTCCGTTACGCTGTGCCTAGTTGCATCAATCTGCATAAGTTTGTATCTTCTATTATAGCTTTTCTTATATAAAAAGGGTAATTATGTTAATAGGTTATATGAGAGTATCAAAAGCTGATGGTTCACAAGTTTTAGATTTACAACGAGATGCACTTATACAAGCAGGTGTAGAATCTGGAAGAATTTACGAAGACCTAGCATCAGGTAGATTTGATGATAGACCTGGGCTTACCGCATGCCTTAAAGCTTTGCAACCTAGCAACACACTGGTAATATGGAAACTTGATAGATTAGGTAGAAATCTAAGACATCTAGTTAATATAGCTGAAGAATTAAAAACAAAAGAGGTTGGTTTTAAGGTACTAACAGGACAGGGGGCGCAAATAGACACTACAACCCCATATGGTAAATTAGCATTTGGCATGTTCGCATCATTAGCTGAGTTTGAAAGAGAATTGATAATAGAACGTACAAATGCTGGTCTGGTCTCAGCTAGGGCAAGAGGGAGACTTGGGGGGAGACCTCGAAAAATGGATGTAACTACCCTAAAAATTGCTATGTCTGCTATGCAAAATAAAGAATCAGTAGCCATGGAAGTAGCTAAACGTTTGGGTATTACTACAACTACGCTTTATGCATACGTAAATAGCGATGGTTCGTTGAAAGAATTAGGCACAAAGTTACTAGAGAAATTTGGTGAGCATAATTAACGTTTCTTATTTACTTAAATATATGCAATTGGAAGACTAATTATGGCTAACGTAAGCATTTCAAACCTTACCACTGAGGAAAGAGATAAAGTGTGTGATTTATAGACCTTGTTGCAACAGAGATGTAAGATAAAATTACGACTTATCTTTTAGTACTTAATATATTTTTTTGTTTAATTGTAAAAGTAAAGACTTGATCTGACAGTTTGGAGTTGTTGGGTACGAAAATATCGAATAAAATCGTACCCAGCAAATTTTAACAACCTCTTATTAAGGAGACTGTCAAATGATAACATATCAAGAAAAAATCATAAAACCAAGAATTGGTTTATTACAATTAGCAGAACAACTAGGAAACGTATAGCAAGCTTGTAAAGTAATGGGCTATAGCAGAGATACATTTTACCGCTATAAGGAACTGCATGAGCAAGGTGGAGCAGAATCTTTGTTTGAGATGACTAGAAAGAAGCCATGTTTGAAGAATCGTGTTCCATCTAATATCGAGGATGCAGTAGTTAATATAGCTGTTGAATTTCCTGCTTATGGTCAGGAACGTACTGCTAATGAATTACGTAGGAGAGGTATCGTTATCTTTGGAGGTGGAGTAAGGTCTGTTTGGCTACGTCATGATCTAGAGAATTTCAAAAAGCGTCTAAAAGCATTGGATGCTAAAGTTGCAAATGATGGTATTATTTTGAGTGATGCACAACTTGCTGCACTTGAGAAAATCAAGAATAAACGTGAAGCAACTGGTGAGATTGAAATCATGCATCCTAGTTACCTTGGCTCTCAAGATACCTATTATGTTGGAAACATTAAAGGCATAGGACGTATCTACCAACAAACCTTTGTAGACACTTATTCTAGGGTAGCTATTTGTAAGCTTTATACCGAGAAAACGCTATTACTATAGCAGACCATTTGAATGATAGGGTTATTCCATTTTTTGAAAAGTATAATATCCCTTTGCTTCGAATACTTACAGATAGAGGCACGTAATATTGTGGTAAACCTGAGAATCATGCTTATCAACTATATCTTGGTATTGAGAATATAGATCATTCTAGAACTAAAGCATATAGCCCTCAAACTAATGGTATATGTGAGCGTTTTCACAAAACTATGCAGGAAGAGTGCTATCACATTCTATTCCGTAAAAAGCTCTATAATACATTAGATGAGTTACAAGCTGATATAGATACTTGGCTTACAAATTATAATAACGAAAGGTCTCATTCAGGTAAACATTGTTTTGGTAAAACACCAATGCAAACTTTTAGAGATTCACTTATATATTGCTAAAGATAAAAATATTAGTAATATAGAGAGAATATCAGACAACTTGGCTATTACTTATCAAGCTGTCTGATTATTACTTATTGTCAGATTAAGTCGTAACTAGTACATAATAATTAGATACTATTTTATCTTACATCTCTGTTGCAACAAGGTCTATAAATCACACATATAAGGTACATAGAGCATCCTAGTTTATCGGCGGGAATTTGTGCTTTGGATACCACACACCTGTCTTGCTCCACCTTGCTCTGCAATAACTGCCTAAAGTCATCAGTGCCAGTTAGGATCATCCTTGGTGCTACTATAGTATTTGGAGCATTTGTTGTTACAAATATCAACTTTTTTCTTCAGTCTTACTTGTACCCAAAGTCACAAAGCGTTGACCCGAAGTATCTAAGGCACGGCAAGCAATTGATTGTACCTGCTTAGTTGCATTATCTGCTTTCTCAGTCAGTTCTTTTATGTATGTTTCCTGTTTCTTGATTTTGTCTTCAAGATAACCGATACTCTGCTCGTTTAGTTTTAATATGCCATCATATTCTTTCTGCTTCAATTGGCTATCAAACTCATATTGTTGTAACAATTGTGTACGTAACAATTCTTCGGCATTTGTCATAGCCTCTTTTATTTTATTTGGCATTTCTTCCACTTGCACTTTTAAAACATCATAGTCTTGTTCTTTTGCTACCAAATAAGCTTCTCGTCTTAGTAAATTATCTTTTAAGTCAGATAATTCCTTTTCCATAATGGCTCTTTTGTTATTATATTCATCAGTTTCCTTGCGACGCTTTAATTCCAAAGCATAACTATATTCTTCTTCCTCACGCTTTCTAGTTTTTGCAAGAATATCTTTCTGTTCCTTGTAATCTTGCTCGAGAATTGTACGTTGTTGTTGCCAATGAGATTTCTCACTAGCCATTTCCTGTTGAAAATTCTGTTTTATTTGCTGCATTTCTAGCTCAAAACACTCTTTTTGTTCAGATTGAGCTTGCAATAAAGCTGATAAAGTATTTGCTGTTTCATGAATTTGATATAGTTCCTGTAGATGCGTTTGTTCTAAAATAATAGCCTCACGCAAATTGGCTAATTTTTGAAACTCATCCAACAATTGTTCTGATAAATTATCAATTTTTTTAATAGTCTTTGATTTTAAAGTACTTAAGTCAGCTAATATATCATCCGATGAATTATTGATTGCTTTGGTTACTATTTGTTGTTTCTCTTCCTGCTTTTTATGTTCTTGAGGACTCGCAACCTGTTTTTCAGTTAATTTTGTTACCACCTCATTATAGGCTGCTAAGATCTGATCCTTAGTACTTTTAACCGAAACTTCTTGAATATTCTGTTTTTTTGTCATCTTCTTAAAACTACTTATAATTTTTTACTATAAACACACGCATGGTAAACTTTTCTCTATTTCTTATAATTGTAATAGCAGATTAGATTGTAAACTAATATCAACCATTACACAAGTTAGATATAAAATACTTTTCTTTTTGAAAACGTATTATTTTGCTAAAATAGGAGACCATTCAAAAGCAGGGGCAAAGCTAAATTTTGCTAAAAATATGCCTAGCTTTTTATAAAAATATATTACAAAATGAATCTATAACACCTGAAACATATTTTATCCTATTTGATGTAACTGATAAACTGATAAATTGCTTTTATTATGTCTGACAATACTAATTGTCTTGCAATATAGAATTAACAGGTATAATTAATATTAGGTCTATCACCAGTTGGAATAGAATTAATAATTCTATCTTAAAAAATAATCAGTATTACTCGCTTTTATGCACTCTATTGTCAAAAATAATTCTTCTTGGAATGAAAATTTATGTTAAGTTATTATTTTTTTATTGACTTCCATTACGGATGCTGAGGTTATTATACGATTAGATTTCTTAGCTTTAGTTGTTCCAAGGTATATATCTCAAGGAATGCATAGATGGGACGTTATAATTTATGCTATGATATGTTTTATAAAAAGAAGTTATTTTGGGCAAATTTTATGCTGCTAGTTAGCTTTTGCCCCGTTTCTGTAATTTGACCCCATATTTGTTTTTTAGAAAAACCGCGTTGGTTAGAAATAAACATTTTTGTAAATGCATTTAAAATAATTAGGAATATCTATGAATAAAATGCAAAATAATCAGTTAGTTATTTATCAAACTGAGAATGGTGAAACCAAAGTTGACGTACAAATATATGATGACACGGTATGGCTTACTCAACAACAGATAGCAGAACTTTTTGATAAAGATAGAACAGTAATTACTAAACATATTAATAAAATCTTAGCAGAAGAGGAGCTTGATAACACAGTATGTGCAATTTTTGCACATACTGCATCAGATGGTAAGAAATATGATACGAAATATTATAATTTGGACATGATAATATCCGTTGGATACCGGGTAAACTCTAAACGAGGAGTGCAGTTTAGGAAATGGGCAGCCAAAATATTAAAAGATTATCTCATTAAAGGGTATAGCATTAATCAAGATAAAGTCGTGCAAAATAGACTAGTTCAGTTAAAGCAAACAGTTGAGCTATTATCAACGACTTTGATCAATCATAATTTAGTTAATGATACTGGTAGAGAACTAGTTAGTCTAATTAAAGCCTATAGTAAAACATGGGATATGCTGATTAAGTATGACGAAGATAATTTAAATATGCCAACGAACTTGCAGGAGGCAAGTAGTGGTTTACTAAATTACCAAGAATCAATACAGGCAATACTAGTATTAAGACAAGAATTACAACAACAAGGAGCAGAAGCCGGCAATTTATTTGGAGTTGAAAGGGATGATGCCTTGAGTGCTATTTTAGGTAATATAGATCAAACATTTGGCGGAGAGCAATTATATCAATCATCGCAAGCTAATACTGATTATCTTTCAAAATAGAATTAATAATTTAATTCCAACTAATGATAGACCTAATACTAAATTATACCATGATACCATGTTAATTCTATTTTGAAAGATAATCAGTATAAGAGCTTGTCCGCAAACTAAGTAATAGAAGTAATCCTACGAAGAAGTAATCGACTCATAGCCAAAAAAATTATATTTTCACTAGAATCAGTAAGAAAATCATATTCCTTGGAGAGCCTTCTATTTCTATTTATCCAAGCAAAGGTTCTCTCAACAACCCATCGCCTTGGCTGTACTTTAAACCCAACTTCCCTTGTTGGCAATAGTTCTAGTGGTGTATTTTTTGGTATCCAAAATCTGCACACTGGGCGTTTAACAATTTCTAAATCTATGTTATACTTTTCCTTAATGAGACCCTTTAAATCTTTAGACTGATACCCCATATCAGCCCACATTTGTTTAATAGTAGTGTACTCTTTTTGCATGTTACTGAGTAGCACTGTAGCTCCGTATCGATCATTCTCATTCGCAGAACCGACATAACAACCTAATACAAAGCCTTGTGTATCGGTAATAATATGCCTCTTTCTGCCCTTAATTTTCTTAGCTCCATCATAACCTTTAGCTCCCCTTTTTCTGTTGTCTTGACAGACTGACTATCTATTATGCAAGCACTAGGATACTCATTTCTACCTAATTTTCGTCTAACATCCTTGATAAGTTCATGGTTCATACGTTCAAATACACCTTGCTTCTTCCATCTTCTAAATTGTTCATATACTGTCTTCCAAATTGGAAAGTCATGCGGCATATATCTCCACTGACACCCAGTACGTAATACATAAAAAATTGCATTCAAAATCTCTCTTTTGCTATGTTTTAAAGGTCTACCTCCCTTTACATACGATACTTGAAACAAACCCTCTATCCTTAACCATTCTTCATCTGTTAAATCTGTTGGATAATTTTTTCTGCTCATTCTTCTATACTTCTTACTAATAATACTTTGTTCACTTCATCATACCTTAATTTTAGTTTGCGGACAAGCTCTTAAAGTACAGCCAAGGCGATGGGTTGTTGAGAGAACCTTTGCTTGGATAAATAGAAATAGAAGGCTCTCCAAGGAATATGATTTTCTTACTGATTCTAGTGAAAATATAATTTTTTTGGCTATGAGTCGATTACTTCTTCGTAGGATTACTTCTATTACTTAGTTTGCGGACAAGCTCTTACACTATGAATATTTAAAACAACAATTTTGGAAAGAAAATACTTTTTGGTCGGATGGTTATTTTGTTTGCTCGATTGGCGAAGCTAATTCCGATACAATTAGACGATATATTGAAACTCAAGGTAAGTAACGCCTTACATCCCACATGCTAAAGACATATGGGTTTTACGGCGTTATTTATAAATTTTGTAGTTATGCATCATCCTCATTCTCACTCTCAACAATACCACCACCAAAGTTATCGTCCTCAATGTCACCACCACCAAAATCATCACCAACATCAGAAGCAGCACCGGCAGCCGCTCTTCTCACGCTCTTCTCATGTTAAGCCCTCGTACCCTAGTAGCTAAGTTATTGTTAGCCATTACTGCTAAATTATTATCATTGATATCCGCCTTATTATCAACATTACGACACTGACTACCAAACATCTGCCATGGCATTGTTATGCTATGTACACCTCTTCGGTGATTCTTTTTCGCTATTTCTTCCCACAATGCCCCTTGATGGCTGCTACGATCGTAATTCTCTAAACATTTAATTACTACTACTGCTTGTTCATTATCACGGCTAGCTCCAAAGGCTTCACTATAATATAGCACCTTGGCATAATGATATTGTACTAGCTCTTCAATGCCCTTCTTGTTAGAACCACTGACCGTGTTAAATCTTATAGCTCCTTCATTAAAGGCATAGCAGTCCTTAACAGCATATCTAGATTGAACCGCATCCCCAGTATCATCAAATATACCACCCAACATCTCACTAGTAATAAAGGTAAATCCTAAGAAGCTTATATCATAATTTAAAGATATAAGAACCTAGGCTGATATTTTTGGCAAATTGTTCTTTAAGACCATCTGTTATTTGTTCCATTTTTCCTCCTCAAATAATCTATCAATATTTAAAGTGCTATATCATTTATACTAGAATGTGGTTGTTGTCCGCTATGCAGCTAACAAGCTTTCGGGTATATATGCTATTAGTGGCTCTTTTATGATAGGTTATTGCGAAGTTGCAGCCTTAAATGAGTTGTCACCTACTTCATGACTTTAATGATTGGTTGGTTACGTTATTTTTTATTGTTTTTTATCATAAGCGATCTTATATAATTGTTGCATACGTCTAACAGCTTGATCATGTCCCGTATGGTCTTTAGTCCTTAATTTTACCATAAACTCAGGGTCAGAATCAAGTTTTTCTATCTCTGACAATGCAGCTTCCCGGCTATTAATTGCAGGTAGCTCTTTACCAGTTACTAACGAGTCGGATTTTAAAGTTTCACCAACCCTAACTAACAAATCTACTAGGGCTGGCGAGTAATTGGAATCTTCAATTAATTCAGCTAGTTCTTTAGTACCAAACTTAGACAAGGCTGCCTGCATCACTGTCATCTTACTGTCAAAACCTTCACCATAAGTGTTTTTCAACCAACCAATGTGAGAGTGACGTGTTTGCTCGATAGCATTTTTTTGCTGTTTTTGTAAATCCTGCGAAAAACCATACAGAGAATTAAGCAGCTTCTCACCTTGTCTTTTAGATAGTCCGCTTTGGTAAAACATGTCTTCATAACGAGTTAAGTACTCCTCATCTTCCTTGGGTCGTTTATCAGTATATCTCTTATCTTCAGGCAGTCCAAGTCGACAATAAAATTTATGCCATTCTTCATCAGAGCTATCATCTTTTGGCATGGCAATTCGTTGATTCAAGCTTTTCTCTGCTTCCAAATAGCTCTGAGCTAAAGATGAGACATCCTTGAATTTACCCAGTGACTCAGCCTTACGTATTTCCTCAGGCATATTAGCTAACCAATCATTACCAAAGGAATTAGGACTAGTTTCATAGTTATTAGCAGTTACTTCTTTACTCATAGGTTATTCTTCTTTTAACACTTCTATTTCTTTTTTTAACTGTTCTATTTTTTCAATGGTTAGTTTTGTATATTTAACTATTTTTTCTATTGGCTCATTATCAATTAACATTTCTTTTGCTGTAGCTATAGCTTTGTTTTCTTCACCTTTCTCAAACCCTTCTTTCCTACCTTCTTCCCTACCTTTTTGCTCAGCTGAAACTATATAATCACGTTGTTTTAAGGATTCATTGACATATCTATTATAAGCTATACGTTCTTTTGTAGTCATTTTTAGGATGCTAAGTCGTTCAGCTACTTTCTTCATATAAGGTGATTTAAAATCATCTCTAACCTCATTGTGTTTAGCAAAATATAACCATTCATCCATTTCCTTTTTTATAATATCGTCAAAAAGTGGTACGGAAATAACAAAATATTCTGGAAATACATTATGAATATCCACTACCTTACCCTCTGTATCAGCAAGATGCAGGTCTATAGGATGTTCTCTATCGATTTCTCTAAAAATAGTTTTACCGTAATATAAAGGCGATTTCATACCTGCATAAGCAAAATATATTAAGTTGATATGAAATACTTTTTTGATGCTAGCATAATCTTGACTCGCATAAATACTATCAACAATCAACCGGCTAGTATTAAAGCAAGCTTTATGGAGAAACAAGCTAGTATAAGTGCGATCTATCTCAACAATATATTTATGACCTTGTTGGTCTTCAACAACAACGTCAGCAATGCTTTTTTTTAGGTCTACACTTTCTTTATTACTTTCACTCTCCAGTAAGGCAATGATTTTTACTGCTGAATAGCCGCCGACATCTCTAAGTATCGCCGAAATAAATCCCTCGACTATCTCATAGTCACCTTTGTTCTTGAGTAAATATTTAATTGCATAGTCCAACGATATCAGCGGTTTACTGCTCATAAATTATCCTCATTATAAAAAACCACATTTGTCTGTTTAAAAACTATTTTTTTACTATTGTAAACTACTACTCTATTTTAGCACCATCAATATTATTAACTCCATCATCTCTTGACGCTTGCGAGCATATGTATAAAAACAAAGCTCGCATGCCTTCATTGAAAGCGGTGTAGTTGCTTTCTTGCCGTATAAAGTTGCTGTGATACACACCACTTAATTGAGCCAAGTCTTCTAATACTATTCTACCATCTTCTCCACTAAAAATCTGCAAATAAATTGATTTTAATTGCTCTTTTGTCACTATTGTGGGTGGAGATTGAGTTGCTCCCGAGTTAATTGATAGTTTCATTTTATTGTCCTTGTATCTGTTGTTGTTGCAACTGTTGCATTTGCATCATCTTACGTTGTTGTCTGATTTGTAATACTTCTTGTTCACTCTTGAGGATTGAGCTTGGGGCTTCTCGTAGTTCAAAAAATAGTTTAAAACACTCATCCCAGTTAATATTATCATAAATCTCAGGAAAAAAGTTACTTATACCACTTCTTTGGAAAAAACCTAATACTTGTTCAACGCTGGCTATTGCTGATGTTTTTTGTACCCTAGATAGTGGTGAAACATATCCAATCTCTATCTCAGGTGGGCTATTTGCCCCCTCTAAGATCGGTACTCTGTTATATTTGATTAGTGTTTGATATATCGCCATAATTAACGGATTTAACAACTCACTCTCAATTCTTCCAACCATCGGGGACATTAAACGGTATTGTTCTTCCGTTCTAATTTGCACCTCAGTGGCAGTCATTTCTTTGTTTTCTTTCTGCATTCTGAATATATCAACATAGAATGCCTTAAATATAGCATCGCGGCATTGATTCTGCTCGATTTCAGTCGGTAGGATATTCTCCATACCAGTTAGGGGCATTATTTTATCTGCCATACCGTTACGATAGAAATTAACACTGCCCGGCGTAGTGTATAGCGGTAAGTAATATCCATCTTTTGGCACTAATAATGGTGGGTCTAGTTGTTTTTGGGCTACTTTTAGGGTAATTTGTCTTAAACTATTGAGTAATTTAATATCAGGTAGCACATGATGAGCCGGAGCATAACCATATACTTCACCTTCTTCTTTTACCCACCGCGTTACAAAAAATGGGAAATAAGAATAACCTGATTGACTGATAATTTTTTGTTCAGCGAGATAGATGTACTCTGAACTATAGGGCAGTAGCGATGAGCTAGATGTTGAAGGACTAGCTGTTACCATTGTTCTTCTACCTTTACTTTTCTGATTTTGAGCTTGTGGGCTAACTATGTGCAATATTTCTACTATTTCATCAGGATTTCGGGCTAACCTTTCTTTGAAAGGGGCAAAGTCTACCCATTTCGCTGATGCCGATTTTATCGGCATGCTAAATAGTCGGTACATTGTATTAACAAAACCAAACTTATCCTCTTCAAAATAACATTCCTGCAAATTAATATTACGAAAGAACAGGGTCTGTGCTAATTCTAAATCTTCTTCAACATAGAATATTGCAGTACCAAAAGCTGATAAATTCAAGAAAAATTGATGAATCTGACTATAAAAATTAGAAGCCGGATTATTAAATATATCCATTAGGGTTTTTTCTAGCATTTGGGCTAGCATGTTGCGTTCAGCGGTGGTTAAATATTGCTGTTGCTCATCATTTTCAGCAACTATAGTAAGATTAAACCAATTCATTGCTGGGTTTACCAGCAAGCTTTGTAAACCTGATGCTAATTGCTCTCTTGACCAAATAGAAGTTGAGTCAAATATTACCTTATTAGTCTCCGTTTGTGGACAAACATATTTCTTCAACTCATCCCATATATGATGCCACTTCTCCCGTTTAGTTTTGAGATTATCAAAATATTCAATCTTTTTGTTTAAATCACTATCAGCCATAAGATGTCACCATATTTGTGTTGTAATTGGTACGTGTTGCGTTTGGATTTATGGTTGAGTTTGGGTTTAAATAAGGCTCGCCCAGCTTCTTTGACACTTTCTTGAGTTTCTTAATGAACTCATTATCATATAACACCTCATAGTTATACTTTTTACCGCTAGCTGCCGTCATACTAGGCAAACCAAGGGTTAACCCTTCAATATCCTTAAGCGACACGATCTTGCCAAGAGATTCGTGCAACGGTGGTAAATCTTTTAATTGTGGCACTGACCGCATGCCAAAATGTTCCAACGCTTGTTTTAGACCACCAAGTTCAGGTATGGCTCTTTTTTCTAATCCTGATGGACCGTATCTTGCTATTCGCGACAAATCAGCTCCTATACTTGAATCATTGTTGTTAAGATTAATTCTTTCTAAACCAGCAAGTTTACGACTAATATCGGATTTATTCATATAATGAGCAATACCCACGATCGGGGATAACATTTGGATTCCCGAACCTATCCCAGCAAGTATTGAACCCTCAGCAGCAATCCCTCCTAAGCCTGCCCCAAGTCCAAAAGTTAAAGCTGTTAGTCCCAATCCTTGTGCTAGCCCAGTCACTCTTGCAGATTTTTGATACTTACCAGCTCGCCACTCTAAATCCCTGCCATAGCTATCCAACTGGCTTTGAGCAGCTTCCCCATAACTTCTTAACTGGTTTTGCAACCCTTCAGCATGCGACCGCTGCCTTGTATAGTTAGCAGTGATTTGCTCTTGTCTATTCTGTTCTTGTTTGCATTGTTCAATCATGCTGAGCAATTGTTGTCTAGCATTATCAAAGTTACTAGTATCCTGCGACAATCGATTTTGCTGTGATTGATAGTTAGTAAGCTGATGTTCAAGATTAGCTTTCTCCCTTGTTAGCTGTTGATGCTCTTTGGTGATACTATCCATCGAATGACGTATTTTACTTTCTGTTTCACTACGTTGCTTTTTTAACAATTCAACATCTTGCTGATATTTAGAAATGTGGCTACCGGCTTCCTCTTCGGTTAAACCTTTCAAGCTTTCTCTTCGCTGGGCTACTTGATCATACAGGTTTTGGAATTGACCCGGTAATTGCTCTACCTCGCTTATCTTTGCATCAAGAGCAGGAGCTTTTTGTGTAAATGCTGCAAAAGCTTGTTTTAGCTGATCAGCTGATGTGACCAAACTAGCTCTTTGTGATTCTATGTTTTTTAAGCCACTCTCATATTGTCGAGTATGATAATCTAGTTGGTGTTGCATATCATAGCTTCTCATGCTAGCTTGATACTGTTGCTCCTCTAGAGAGTGTAAGCCCTGCTGAGCTTGTTGCAATTGCTGCGACAAATTATTGATAGTACTTTGTGCTTCACTCGCATAATTACTATAACGATCTCGTGACTCATTATAGAGACGCTTCTGTCTTGATGTATCAGCTCCAGTAATGTACCTGTTCCTAGATGCACCAACCGCTAAAGCACCAAGTCCTAGTAAACCTAATATTGGCCACATATATTACTTTGCCTTAATTATTTATTAATTACCATTATCTATTATTGCATCATCAATTCTTGCTTCTTCTGCTCCATCATCTTTCCAACGCATTGTAATCATTCATTACTTTACGATATTGTAATATATTATATTGCGATTGTTGTTGCTCATTACCAGTTTTAACATCCATGGCAAGATAACAAAAGCTCTCGGTTATATCAGTTGCTCTAGATGAATTAGAATGCACTCCTCTTTTTGTAGGATCAAACTCGAAAAGTCCGTTAATGCCACGTTGACATTTTTGGGCGTCGATGCGGCATTTACTGAGTAGTATTCTTGCCTTGGTTATCATTTCTTCCCGTAAATATTTCCTACCAATAGCAAAAGGCGAGAAGCCTACTTTCTCTGCTACCTCATTAGCTTGTTGTAATCTTGTATCCAAAGTTGGCATTTGCCTTCGACTCATATCATGGGGCAATACATTGCGTCCATATTGATAAGGTCTAGTTCTTAAATGCGTCAAGTAAAACTCTAAATCCTTACCCCTGTTCATATAAAAGTCAATAATATCGATAGAATCTTTTTTTTCTTGAACAAACCAAATAACCGTATAATCAACAATCCCTATATCCCAGTAAGTATGAACCTGATAGGCTGGGTCATATGGCACATAGCCAATACGCCCCTGACTTTCAGCTAGTCGTAACTGTTCAACAAAAGTACCACCTTGATCAGCTCTCTTGTAACGATAAGCAGCAAAGTCACAATAAAACTCTCTTTGAATCTCTTCGTTACTCATGTCGACTGAAGTCAACTTGTTTTTATCAACTAATGGCTGCCCCTCATGATCAGTAGTATCTTCAATAGTTTTTATTTGGCAAAATACTTCCGGACTATCTTGGTATTTCCGGTATAATTCTTCACCATGTACAAGTTTTGGATTATCAGAAGGGGTATACAAATAAAGCAACCAGCCATTATTACGAATTACCATCGGCTCTATAACGCAACTCATAGCTCGTGGATCATGATAAGAATACTCTGAGATAACTGCTCCTTTAATACCACTACCCCTGATAGTGGCATAACGATCGCTACCAACAAACTGAATCACTGAACCATTTTTAAATAATATCCGTTGCTTATATTGCTGACTACGAGCAATAATCCCTTTAGGAATAAATGACATATAAGGACGCCCCGATAATGTCATACCATCCCATATGCTCATTTTAGCTTGATTATAGGTAGGATAGACATACCAATAAATGCCAACTTCTCGAATAGCACTAGCAGTGATCCAGTTAATACCCATAATATCCTTACCAGCTCTTCTATGCCAAATGGCTATAGCTTTCTTACCACCGCTATATAAATACCTCCACAAAGGCAACTGAAATGGATAGGGTACCAATCCACCGGAAATTTAAGACTTTTAGAAGCAGAGCTAGAAAGCTCTTTGCTGGCTTTAGCTTTACTAATAGTTTTCATCACTTTGGTCTTACTGTCCTTTGGCAAGTGCATATTCTGCTTCATACGATTCTATTTCAAAATTAGTTACATCTATCATCTTTGCTATTTCTCGGGCTTTTGCTGCCTGTTCAGCTTCATCACTATTTTTCCTATGGTAACTAGCATCATGCTTCCTTGTTTGATATTTTTGCGAATTGGCTTTAAGATATTCCAGCAAAGACTTAGAGCAATATTTTTTCTTAGTAGCTATTGCCTGATTATCCTTGTTATAAGTCACTTCCTCATAACCGTTAATTGCCCTATCATATAACACCCCTTCTGCTCTATCTACCGCAATGGCTAAAGCTAAATTGACGCATTTGGTTAAATATTTATCGCTATTAATAACTCGGTGCAACCTAAGTGGTGAAATACAATCAGCCTTCTTAGCTGCAATAACGATGTTACCATGTTCACAAAGATATAATAGGAAATTAGAGATATCATCTATTGAGCCAAACTTACTAATGCTACTAGATGATATCTTTGCTAAATATTTTTCAAACAAACCATAATTTTTGATCATGTACATCTCTTTAAAAATTCCTTATAATTCCCTTTATTATAGCTGATTTTCAGGTTTTTTACCAATTAATTAATTGAAAATATCCCCCTTATATTTTGCAGTGTATCACAACTAAAAATTGCTGTCAATGCTTTATTTTCTATTTTATTGTTATTTTTTTTTAAGATATAAAAAATTGACAAAAGTGAAAATTTTTAATAACAAGTGATTAATTACCTCAAAAAAATTTTTCGCGTGACGCCCCCTATACCCCATTTTGCATAGCTACCACCCCCCGGGTGATTCCGCGAACAATTTTTGCCAAAAAATGTAAAAAACTGATAAAAATCGTACAAAATCTTGGCAAAATAGCTATAGATGGTGAATTTAGTATAACCCCACCTTCTTCATAAGAAGATAGTGATGTATCCACAAGGTGCATTACTCTCATCTTCTCTAAGTTCAAATAACCTTCTGTAGTGTTTTTATAGTGTTTTCAACCCTAATTAAATAATTCTTGATTATTATTAACTTCTTTGTAATCATTCTTTTTTCTCAACTAATACAATTAGTTTCATCAACTTAACTACCAATTCAAATTTTTGTTTATTATTGCAATAATACCTTAAAATTTCGCAAATACAGACTCGTACAATAGTGTTATTTGTTTTTAACATACACCCTTTAAAAGCTAAAAATTAAAATCCTCTTATAAACATATTTAAAATAGCTTTAAATGCTATTTGCCATAGCTTACAGTCCAGCCATTCTATCAACTTTCATTAACTCAAAAGTATAATTCAGTTTACTGCACGCATCTTCCAAAGCTCTCCTGTAATTACTCTTAATCCAATCCCCAATAAAGGCAGTAGCTGGTTTGAGAATAAGCTTATTGCAAGTCGTATCTTCTTCAATTGCTTCTAACTTGCTAAACCAAGCTTTGTCCAAGTGTTCACCGTATAATTTTAACAAATATTTCCTTACTTTATACCATACTGACTCTGGATTTAGTCCACTTAGCTCTAAATCATAATCCGATACCTCTCTTTTGTTGGTAATACGCAATTGCTGAACATCTTTGCCATATACCTCTGCTACTATCTTGAGTAATGTGCATTTGTCAGTTTCTGACAAAGAGATATCCGCTAGATCAATCTTGTATTCATCGTCACATACTCCAAAAAAACTGCACCTCTTCAGCAATTGATAAGCAGTACTAGCCTGATGCTCCTCAAAAGCTTCAACAATCTTACGTTTCAATTGATTCAGTGGTTTAACGCCCTTACTATCTTTTACCTTTTGCAAATAAGCCTTTCTTGCACTAGTAGCATTGTTCAGATCGAAGTTAAAATTTGGGTTATTTGCCTTAGCTGGTGGACGCATTTCATGAATCAAAGTTTTTTTCATGTAATTCAGTACTGCTTGCTTGCAGGGAAAGAGACGATTAGGAGAGTCCACGCTATGTTTAATCAACAGCTTGTTGACAAAACTCAATTCGTAATTACGACCTGTTTTCCTTTTTAGCCAATCAGCATCTTCTCCGCTCAATGGGTAAAACATCTCTAGCTTCCTAGGTGAATACCAGCCTTTAGCCTGTTTGGTAATATCACTGAGCCACCTAGGCAATTTCCCACTAGCTTCTTGCTCAGACCCGCTACCTCCTGAATACCCGTCTGTTGAATCAGAATCTGAATCGTAATCTGACTCGTCATCAGTTGGAGTTGCCTCAGAGGAATTGCAGGGTAACGTTTCATTTACTGAGCTTACCGTTACCTCCGTAGGTAAATTAACGCTTTGCTCCTCAGTTGACTCAACTTCTGACAGATTTTGTTCACCTGAACTTACCGTTATCTCCGGCGATGAATTAAAGCTTTGCTCCGTAGTTGACTCAACTTCTGACAAACTTTGTTCACCTCTTTTCGTCGTTACCTCAAGTGGTAAATTAACGTTTTGTTCCTCAGTTGATTCAGGCTCTAACACATTTTGTCCACAGACTTGCCCACAATTTTCTTGATTTTTTCCATATCTAGATATTATAGATATATTATATATAGATGTGTTTTTTTGAAAATTTTTTACAGTTGGGTGGTAATTTTTTTCCGGTTGACCGGAAATTTTTTGCTGGTTAGGTAGAATATTTGTACGATTAACGTGATAAGAAGTATCATTAGCTTTACGAAAATTTATAAATTTCTTAAGAAGTTTGATAGATAAAATATTACGGCATTTTAGGTTATGTTTGACCGTAGTAATCAAAGTGTGATAAATGAACCCACTTGTTTGTAATTCTATTAGACATTGTTTAACCCGTCTTTGGCAAACTCCTAGCTCTTTCTCGAAAAAATGATAGCCTTCTTGTAATTCTTGTATATTGTTGTAGCTATCAGTTTTCGTGCAAGAAACTATCAACGATAAAAGTTGACGAGATGTTTTACTTAATTGTTTGCCACAATTATTGGTAAGATTTCGCCACTCAGGTGGGACAAAATTACCGACTATATTATAGAAAATAGTATCAGGATTTTCAATTAAGTTGTCAGAAAAAATTAACGATTCTGTCATATTTCCTCCCTGTGAAAAACGGTTAAAAATAGACTATTTTGTAGGTCAAATTTCAGGAAATTTGTCTGAGAAGTTACATATGAATTACATATGAAATTTTTAGTAAAGTAAGAAAATCCTGAAACCCTGATAGGGATTGGCGGGAGTGACGGGACTCGAACCCGCGACCTTCTGCGTGACAGGCAGACGCTCTAACCAACTGAGCTACACCCCCTTTATCAGGCTTACTATGATATACTACTCGTAAATGAAGAGTTGATAGACGAAGATCAAAATTATAAAGTGCTGAAGGATCGAGGTGCTAGGCGTACATTTAGTACGTGAACACCGAAGATACCTGAAGACGACAACGCAATTCTTGATTTTCATCGAGTATATATAGGTAAGCCGTAATATATATAAAGTCAACTCCCCTGTCAAGAACTCATCAGTAACTAATTTAACTTGATTTCTTATATTAGATATCTTTGGCAAACTCGCAACTTATCTTCGAGAGGGAGAAGTGTTTGAAGAGGTAGGAAAGTAAGGTTTACAAGAATCCTGCGATAAATTTGTAGTCATGTAAATGATATTTTTTATTTGACAATGCTAGAATTTAGAGATATAATCTCTTTCATGTATATTACAACTGTCCCAAATAGAAATTCTCGTCCTGCAATATTGCTTCGTACCTCTTATCGCGACTCATCCTCATCTTCGAGATAAATATGAGCAAAAATTATGCTATAGAAGTAAGTTGTCATGCGGTGTGTGGGACAGAAAATTAAATTTTTGTTACTGACTACATCTTATCATTTTGCAGATTTTGTCATTTGGGGCATCGTTAAATCAAATAAATTGAATAAATTTTGTTGAAACTCGCTTAATTTTGGTAATCTTGCAACTCTGCAACCCTTGATTGTGTAATATAAAAAACATACTTTATCCAGCTCTCTTAATGCTTCCTCAATGGTCACATTATATTTACCATCATTGGTTACGCCACAACCTTGTTTCAACTTATTTTTCATATAGTGCCATATTTTTAATGCCAACATACAAACAAATACATGTCCCTTCGTTCTGTTGCTTTTCCTTAAAAAGATCGGTCTTACTTCGAGTAATCTTGTCTTCATACTGCTAAAATTCGATTCTACTTCATGTAAATTATGGTAAGCTTTATCAACCAATTCTTTACTCATCAGTTTAATTTCAATCTGTGTTTCAATCGCATAACAACCATCAAGAGCAAACAACTCTTTTTTCTTATCTTGATCAATTTCAACCACTATTTGGTTGCCATCTAATTTTAGGTTAATAAATTTATCTATCCGCCATTCTTTGGCAATTTTTTGAATATTATTTAAACCAAGTTCTAGCTTTGCTTTCTTATGGGTTGATACATATATATTACGCTCTTCAATCTTTGCAACCAATTTTTCAACTCGGTTATTCCTATCAAACTCAACTTTTCGGGCTATAGAACCATTCTTCCTTAAAATATATCTTTTGCCATTATTGGTTACTTCGCATAGCTGTTCTTCAAAAAAACTATATTGTAAAACTCCGCTTTTCTTTAAGCTTTCAATCTCAACTTTACTTAAGGTTGTAATACTAATTCCCTAATTTAAATTAGTATAAATAGTAGAAAAAAGATGAGATTATGTTATAATATTCCAAGTTTATGAATAAATTAAGGAAAGGAATATAATGGGATGTCATCAAAGATTAATAACAGAAGAGTTATACCAACGTGCTATTGAGCAACTTGCAAGCATGAACCGAGATAATAGAGTTGCTATTAGACTTATGGCTATAATTGCTGCTAAAGAAAATGGTGTTGGTGTAGTATGTAAGGTATTTAATATAACAACCAATACGCTTAGGAACTGGGTAAAAAGCTTTGCTCAAGGTAATGATAAAAGCCTTGAATATAAACAAGGTAGAGGACGAAAAAGTAAATTAACAAAAAATTGTTGTGAAGCAATAAATAAATGGTTACAAGACGATTGTAACATGACAATAAAAAATATCATCATAAAACTTAAAGAAAATTTGGAGATTGATGCTAGTAAATCGGTTGTACATAGAGTATTACAGAAACTTAAATTTGCATACATTACCCCAAGACCAGTGCATTACAAACAGAATAAAGAAACTCATGAAGGGTTTAAAAAAAACTTCAAGAAACAATAACAAATAACCCTAGCAGTTACTTGTATTTCTTTGATGAATCACGTTTTGGGACTCATTCTAAATTAGGTTATGGTTGGTTTCGTAAAGGTAGCAGAACTCAAGTTAAAGCCAAAATGGGCTTTCAAAATTTCTATGTTTATAGTGCGGTTAACCCAATCACAGGTGATGATTTTACTTTAATGATGCCAAATGTCAATACCGTTTGTTTAAATATATTTTTGGCAGAGATGTCTAAACAGATAGGAGAACAAAAAGCGATTATTGTTATGGATTGTGCTGGATGGCACAAAGCTAAAGAGCTAATTATTGCAACAAATATAGAAATTCTTTATTTACCCCCATATTCTCCTGAATTGAATCCGACAGAAAAATTGTGGCAATATTTAAAGTCTAATACTATAAAGAATAGAGTATATGACACAATCGAACAACTAGAAATAGTAGTATGTTCCTGCCTTAAAAATTTAAGTGCCTCACTAATTAAATCGATTTGTTGTATGAATTATTTGCTAAATTAAATTAGGGAATTAGTATAATATAGTCCCACCCTTCTTTGGTCAGGGCTTCTATCCCGATTGTACCCATATTCCGCAAGTTCATTCTCTGTTCCTTCGAAATAGCTGGAAGTGACGTCATATAAAAGCATAACAGGCGGCTTGTTATTTTTCTTTTGATAAGTTTTAAATAATTTTAATTCGATCTTTTCTTGGTTCTCTTCTAACCATTCTAGAGCCTGATATAAATGGTTTTCATCAAATGAATCGACAGATAATACATCAGATATCGCATGCGATTTCGCCCATTTCACGCTGGAAAGTCTAGACCCTTGGTGAGCAAAGCGTGCTAAAACCAAAAATAGACTCAATAAAGCTTCTTTGCTTCTAGTACCAAGAGCCTTAGTAATACCAATTTCATCAGCAATTCTTTTTAGTAGAAAAATAGTCCCAAAACTTTCACCAACCTCAGGAACACCATCTAAACCATCAAATTCACCTTTAAGCATCTTCTTAAAAGCCTCAATGCGTAAATCATCCCAGTTAGTTAAGTTAGCTAGGGTTTTATTTAATACTTTCCTGTCTTCGCGATAAGAGGTACGAAGCAATATTGCAGGACGAGAATTTCTATTTGGAACAGTTGTAATATACATGAAAGAGATTATATCTCTAAATTCCAGCATTGTCAAATAAAAAACATCATTTACATGACTACAAATCTTATAGCATAATCCTTATAAACCTCATTCTTTAGGTGTTTTAAGCACTTTTTCGTCTAGAAGATGAGTAGTAATACTAATTATCTTTCAATAAAGAATGAAGATGGTATAATTTAAGTTATAGAATAAAAAAGCTAATGTCAGGTTATCAATATGTTTATCCATCAGAAACAGTTTGTCGGATGGAATTTTTATTAAAATCAGCCTCAGATATGATAGCATTTCGTAAGATTCAATGTATTTATTTACGTGCCAAGTTTTTATATTTACCTAAACAGATTTCTGAAATTACCGGTTTAAGTATTAGTCGAGTTAGGCAAATTCATACAGCTTATTACAAACTAGGAGAATCAGTATTAAAAAAAACTAAAAGAGGTGGTAGGAATCATTGCTATATGGACGAGGCTAATGAAAGTAAAATACTGGAATCTTTTAATGATAGAGCATCACAAGGGGAAATTGTAGTAGTCAGAGAAATACAGAAAAAATATGAAGAAGTTTTGCAAAAGAAAGTAACTAAATCAGCAATCTACAAAATGTTACATCGTCATTGTTGGCGTAAAGTTTTCCCTCGTCCCCATCATCCAAAGCAAAATAAAGATGAGATGGAAACTTTTAAAAAAACTTCAGCTCAGTGGTTACCGCCGCAAATACACAATCTAAATCACAGGGACTTGAATTACAAGTGATGTTTCAAGATGAGTCTCGTTTTGGAAGGATAAATGATATAAAAAGATGTTGGAGTTACAAAGGCAACAGACCTGGTGTCGCCAAACAAGTTATCCGGGAGTATAGTTATATTTATGGAGCATTTTGTCCAATTACTGGAGTATCGGATATGCTAATCTTACCTTCTATGACATTAGAATGTATGAATATTTTTTTACAAGAATTATCCATAAGACATCCTGATAAATTTATTTTGTTGATATGTGATGGGGCATCAAATCATCGTCAAACTTCTATAACAATACCACAAAACATAATGATTCATCATCTTCCACCTTTGTCTCCTCAACTAAATCCTGCTGAGAATATATGGAAAGAAATAAAAGAAAAGTTCTTTTACAACAAACTATTCCATTCAGGATGTATTAAATAGAATGTCAGATGCTATATTAAAATATGAAGCAACTCCTCAAATTATTAAGTCTATCACTAGTTGGAACTGGATTATTAATCCTATTAATTCTTTATTGAAAGATAATTAGTATAAGAAGAATTATTATTGCTACACCTGCTATTAAAATCATAGTTGATGACATAGTGGCAAGTAGGAATGGCATCTTTGGTAGTTAATGCTACTATGTACATTAACTACTGATTACAATTATGCTACGCTGCAGGGTGTAAAGGTAATTTTATTATAGAGTAAGAATTGATTGATGGTGATATATCGAGGGTACTAAGAATTTCAACAAGGGCTGTGGTGAGGTCATGAATCATTTGGTCGGTATGGTTAGGTGTTGGGATGATTCTTAAACGTTCTGTGCCACGTGGTACTGTCGGGAAGTTAATATGCTGAACATAAATATTATATTTATCCAACAACATTTCAGAAGATTGTTTGGCTTTAATTGGATCACCAATAATTATTGGTATAATATGACTATCATTTTTTAAATAATTTACTTTAGCTTTATCAAAAGATTTTTTTACCTTGGCTATTACCTTTTGGTAAGTTTCCCTCTCTATATTAGAATTTTTTAAATGACGAATACTGGCAGTTGCTGCTGAAGCAATAACTGGGGGTAGAGAGGTGGTAAATATAAAACCTGGTGCAGTAAGCCTTATAGAATCGATAATTTGACGATTGGCTGCAACATAACCACCAATAGTGCCATAAGCCTTACCGAGCGTTCCTTGGATCATATCAATTTTATCAGCACAACCCTGAAGATCGGCAACGCCAGCACCATGCTTGCCGTACAGACCAACTGTATGTACTTCATCAATAAAGGTTAAAGCATTATATTTTTTAGCTAAATTCACTATTTTTTCTATTGGTGAAAATAATCCATCCATGGAATAAGCTGATTCAAAAACAATAATCTTTGGTCTATTAATATCCACCTTTTTGAGTAATTCTTCAAGATGGCAAGTATCAATGTGCCGATAAATATGTTTTTCAGCTTTTGAATTACAGATACCGGAAATAATAGAAGCGTGATTTAACTCATCTGAGAAAAAAACTATATTAGGCATTATTTTTGCCAGTGTTGCAAGGCTAGTATCATTGGCAACATAACCGGAAGTGAAAACTAGAGCTAATTCTTTATTATGTAGGATTGCTAGTTCCTTCTCTAATTCTATTATGCTGCTATTATTGCCACCTATATTTCTTGTACCACCAGAACCAATTCCATATTTGGATATAGCATCTAACGCAGCTTTGGTAACATCTGGATGCTTACTCATACCAAGATAATCATTAATACACCACATTACAATTTCTTTATTACCATACCAAGCAGATGGAAAGTTATTTGCCTGTCTTTGAACAGGAACAAATTCACGATATCTTCCTTCTTGTTTAATTCTAGTTATATGGTGATCGAATATATTATTATAGTTAGACATTACATTATTTTTTTATACAGTTTAAAACCTACCTAACCTCAGTTCGATATAAGAATTATTAATTCTTATATCGATACTTGCTTTGCTATAAGGAAAAATGCACTCTTGAAGCGGCTGACGCGGGTGCATTTTAACTTTTTTCATCATTCAATATGTGATTTTAATAATTAAAATCACATATTGAATGGAGTATTATATTTTAACAATCAGGTGGGCAGCCGCTTCAAAACTGATTGTTTCTATATATAATACTGAATTCGATGTAACTTGTTACATCGAATTCAAGTTACCTAACCTACACGAATTTGGGATAAGAATTGACAAATTCTTATCATGAATTCGCGTAACCTCAGGTTACCTACGTCCAAATAATCGCTCAATATCTTTGAGTTTGAGTTCGATGTAAGTTGGTCTACCATGATTACACTGACCAGAAAATGGGGTTTTTTCCATTTGTCTTAATAATTCATTCATTTCTTCAGAAGATAATTTACGACCTGCTCTGATAGCATAATGACATGCATAGGTTTCTGTAACATGTTCAATCAATTGAATCAAGGAAATATTTTCACCAAGATCAGATAAATTATCTGCCAAGTCTTGGGTAAGCTGGTTTATATCGGTATTTCCAAGTAAGCTTGGAGTCTCTGATACAATGATGGATCGCTCGCCAAATTTTTCTAGGCTTAAACCTAATTTAGAAAGATCATCCTTTTTATTATACAATAAATCAGCTCTTTTGACATCCGGTAATTCTACTATCTCAGGCATGAGTAATCGTTGCTTAATTAAGCCATTGTTACTTATCATTTGCTTAATTTTCTCGTATCCCAAACGCTCATGTGCTGCATGTTGATCTACGATAATAATACTATCTGCTGTTTGTGATATTATATAAGTGCCGTGCAGTTGGGCTCTTGCTGCTCCGAGTGCAACATTAGACTTTTTGTATAACTCTACTTCTGCTGGTAATTTAGGCAATGGTGCTAGACTCGAATCCGTAACGGAATTTGCCATACTGCTTGAAGGGTGAGGTTTCAATCCTCCTGCAGATTCCTTAGTAGAAGTGAATTTTGCAAGAGGTTTATTATTACAATCTAGGTCTAGGATATCATCCTCTAACACTTCTACTTTAGCATGTGGGTCTGTCTTTATTAATTGTTGCTGAACATTAGAACTATCATTGTGCCTAGGAATGGTTAAATTTTGAGACTTATAAGTACTGATATTATCAGATATACTCAAACTATTTGGATATATACTCTTCTGCTTTGAAGAATTGGTTTCGCAAAACTGCGGGGTATTCGCGTACTCACGTACTTCATGTACGCCTAGTTCGCTCACCCCTTGTTTATTGTCCCCATTCTCCAAATCATTTGAGTATACTTTGTTAGAAGAAGAGGTAGGGTTCTTTTGAAATGCCTTATTTGTTTTAACAAAATTATTATTAGTAGTAGTATTTCGAAAAAGACCTAAGGCAGTTGTGGCAATATTTGTTGACACCATATGACTTCTAGTAGCAAGGGCATCTTTGATAGAGCTTATCAGTAATCCCCGTATGGTACTTGGATCATGAAACCTTACTTCTGTTTTGGCAGGATGTACATTAACGTCAACCATGTGGGGATCTATCTGTAAAAACAAAACTGAAACTGGATGTCTATCCCGAGCTAAATAATCCTGATAAGCTAGTCTTAGAGCGATTTGTAGTAATTTATCCTTAACGGGTCTATTATTAACAAATAAAAACTGATCCTCAGCAGAAGCTCTATTAAAGGTAGGAAGGCTGGTAAAGCCATATACTGATATTTCCGGTCTTTGTAGATTAATATGGACAGAATTTTCAATAAAATCATAACCCAATATATCAATTATTCTTTGCTTTAACAGATCATCAAAATTTCCATCTTGACCTTTTACTTTTATGATATTTTTGCCATCATGAGATAAATTAATACTGATTTTAGGATGAGCTAATGCAATTTTCTTGATTACATCAACCGAAGCTGCCAATTCAGTTTTATCAGATCTTAAGAACTTTAGTCTTGCAGGGGTGGCAAAGAATAAATCACGTATTTCAATCTTAGTACCCTCGTTATGAATGGTAGGTTTAATCTCTTTATTATGCCCACCACTAGATTGTATATGATAAGCCCTATCAGCTCCACGTGCCTTTGAAGTAATCAACATCTTACTTACAGAACATATTGAAGGTAATGCCTCTCCGCGAAAGCCAAAAGTGTGAATATTTTGTAAATCTGACTCATCAAGTTTAGAAGTAGTATGACGTTCTACGGCAATTTTTAGATCTTCCTCAGACATGCCTATTCCGTCATCAGAAATAATAATAAGATTTTTCCCTGCCTGCTCAAGTATGATATCTATCTTAGTGCTAGCTGCATCAATAGCATTCTCAACTAGTTCTTTTACCACCGAAGCTGGTCGTTCAATTACTTCCCCAGCAGCGATGCGGTTTATAGTACTATCTGACAGGAGTTTTATCTTCATTACTTACTAACACAAATGTTTTACTACAATAAGGACACACAATAGAGCCTTTGGTTGAATCAATCTCCAAATAAATTCTTGGATGATCAAAAGGTGGTTCTTTGCCAAAACATGATACGGATGTAGAGATAGTCTCAATAATTTCCATATTTTGCATAAATTTGAAGCTATAATAAGAGTTTTTTTAGTATCTTACTACTATAAAACATAAGTGAAATTTATTCAAAATAAAAATCATTAATTATATTAGTGGTCTAGAAAATAATGATATAATAGAGAAAGAATCCTTTCACCAAACCATTTTATTAAATTGTTGGTAAAAATTTTAAAAATCATTTTACTAACTATTATAATCACTATGGTGATAAAGAAACTATAAATAATATCAGCTGGGTAATGCATAGCAAGAGTAATACGTGAGACTGCCACTAATAAAACAATCAAAAAGGCTATAATTTTTTGCCCCATTGTTATATATGGCCAAATACAGTAGGATACCATTAATGCTAATCCGAAGTGACTGCTTGGAAAGCTGGATAAACATCTTTCAACTTCAACATTAGCAATTGTTACAAAACTATTAAGAGGCAATGAGCAAAATGGTCTAGGTATATTAACTGAAAACTTAAATAGAGCATAAGTACAACCAAATATAGCATAAATTATACCAATCATTACCATTTCATTATATATAGACCAAAATTTGATCTGACGCTGATTAAAATCTTGAATCTTTTTTAACTGGATATAGAAATATCCACAATATATAAAATAAACGATAGCAAAGTTGGTAATATTAAAACAATAAGAGATCATTTGTAGAATATAAGCTATTATGCTAAAATGGTTAGTAATTCTATTGATCCACAAGAATATCTCTTGATTAAGACCATGGAAATTATATAAAAGTTCAAACATTTTCAATTTCAATTTTGTTTGGTTTAAGTATATGCTACAAATAACAGTGCTAGGATGTGGCTCATCACTTGGTATGCCGATAATTAATTGTGATTGCAATATATGCACTTCTACTTCAAGTTACAATAAAAGAACTAGATCATCAATATACATCGATGATGGTAATAGTCAAATTCTTGTTGATTTTGGTTTTGACATCAAAAATCAACTAATGCGAGAAAAGATTAAAAAATTGGACGGTGCTATATTAACCCATTATCATGCAGATCATGTTAACGGTATTGATGATTTACGTATATTTCCATTTTTCCAAAAGACACCACTAGAAATTTTTTCTGACAGTAGCACAGCATTGAAAACTGAGAATCGTCACCAACATTTATTTGCTCCGGACAAACTGATTGCAATACCGGTAGATTTTTTTGCAAAATTTAAAATTAATACCATAGATGTACAATTTTTCAGACAACATCATGGTTCCATAGATAGTTTAGGTATTAGAATGGATGATTTTGTATATTCTAGTGATGTGCTAGCTTTTCCGGCAGAATCTAAACCATTCTTGAAAAATATCAATGTTTGGATATTAGACTGTATGGCGTATGAATCTAATGATTGCCATGCAGGATTAGATAAAATTTTACAGTGGAACGATGAATATAAACCCCAACAAATATTATTAACGAATATGAATCATTTTATTGATTACCATGAGATATCAAAAATATTGCCAAGTAATATAAAACCTCTATATGATGGTTACAAATTTATAGTTTAACAAACCTGAGTTACCCCAATTCGGGATAATTCTTATCCCGAATTCACGTAGGTCTATCAACTTTTCAAATTATTAGGAGTATATGATAATACTCGATAAGGTTTCAAGAAACTATGGCAAAACCTATGCTATTAAAGATATTAGTCTTGAGTTCAAGAAAAAAGAAACTATAGCGATTATAGGATCTTCTGGTAGTGGTAAATCTACTTTATTGCGAATTATTAATGCTTTAGAAGTTCCTACCAGTGGGCATGTGTTAATCGATGACAAAAAATTGACGCAAAAAAATAAAAGGAAGCTTTGTCTTAAAATTGGCATGGTTTTTCAAGCGTTTAATCTTTTTCCGCACTTAAATGTCCAAGATAATTTAATATATGCTCCTGTTAATATTTTAGGAATGAAGCAAATGGCTGCCATTGCTAAGGCAGAGAAATTATTAGAACAATTTGGTTTAAGACAAAGAATTACCGCCTTTCCTGTCAATTTATCTGGGGGACAGAAACAAAGAGTGGCGATTTGCCGAGCCTTGATGATGAATCCAGAAATAATGTTATTTGACGAGCCTACTTCAGCTTTAGATCCTGAAAATATTAAAGATATTATTGAAATTATATCTTTATTTAAAAGTCAAATAACCATGATTGTAGTTACTCATCATATTAAATTTGCCAAAGCCATAGCCGATAGGATAATTTTTATGGATCACGGACAAGTTTTAGCTGATCAGCCGGCAGTAGAGTTTTTTAAAAAACCCAAATCTCATAGAGCAAGATTATTTTTAGAGAATATAGGTGATTTAATGTGAGTAATAAAAGTCTTATAAAGTTAATAATTATTCTCTGCATTAGTATTGTCATTACTTTCTGTGTACGTAAACTAGTAGCTGCACAATTTGCTGCTTTTTCTTGGGATAACCAAAAAAGTATAACTTGTTTTATAATGATTTTGGTGATTATCAGTATAGTTTATAATTCCTTTAGTCAAAAAGGTATAAGGATACTCTCTATTCAATTATTAACTTGGGGCGGAATTTTCTTAATTATAATTACTGGTTATGCTTTCAAGTTTGAGTTAAATTACGCCGCTCAAAGAGTCATATCCGTACTAATACCATCATATAATTGGGTCAATAAACAAGGAGAATTAGTAATTAGTCGTAGTAACGATGGGCATTTCTACGTTAACGCCGTGGCAAACGGAATAAAAATTAAATTTATGATTGATACCGGAGCAAGTGATGTTGCTCTTACTATTAGTGATGCTAAAATGCTAGGATTTGACTTATCAAAACTAAATTACACTAGAACTTACTCTACAGCTAATGGTACGAGTAGGGCTGCTCCCGTGAGATTAAATAGTGTTGAGATTGGTAGAGGAGCTTTTTTTAGAAATGTTGAAGCTCACATAGGGACTGGCGGTCTTGACGTATCGTTACTAGGCATGTCGTTATTAGAGCGTTTTAAAGGTTTCAGAATAGATCGAGATATGTTGATTTTGAGTTATTAGGTATATACTCTTCTAGGAAACAACTAGCTAACATATTGATTTTCAAGCATTTTTACTTTTTTGTTTCTTCCATTATGAACTTGATCGTTTGGTATTAAGTGTTAGCTCTTAAATAAATCGCTATGACTACCTGTATTTTCTAATATTAAGGTTTTATTATTTAACTCAAAAACTAATAGCCAATCAGGCTCTAAATGACATTCCCAAAGGGCTGAATAATTGTTAGATAACTTATGCAAACGGTATTTATTTGGCAACAATAGATGATATTCAACATCTTGATTAAGCCCTTTCTCTATATAAATCAATAAACTTATCTAATTTTTTTCTATCTTTACCCCGTTTAAGCATTAACTTAAATTCTTTGTCAAACTTATTGGTAGAAAGTATTCTAAAGGTCACTATTTGCCTTCTTATTCTCTTTGGCTACCTCTTGTTCTACTTCCTCTTGTAATCTATCAAGATGTCCAAAAAATTCTTCCTTCGAATCATAAGAGTTTAAATTAATACCTTGATGTGATTCTTCTATAGTTTTTATTGTTTCATCATTCAATACATTTTTGGATACATAAGGCTTATACTCTAATTCAATTTGTTTGTTTAATGTTTGTATTACAAAATCCTTTATACTAATGCCCTTCCAAGTGGTAAGCATCTTTAGCTTAAGGTGGAATTCATCCGAAACATCTAAGCTTAATCTAGACATAAATTTTCTTTAATTTGTGTGAATGTTGTAATGAACATTATAACTTTATATTATGCGGTTATCAACCTAAATATGAACTGCCAAACGGTTTCTAAGAAATAACTATCTAACATATTGATTTTCGAGCATTTTTGCTTCTTCCATTATGAACTTGATAGCACTATATCAAGTGTCAGCTTCTTCTAACAAACTGCTTCTAATAGTTTGTTTTTACATAATGTGTAGCATTTTGTTTGGTGCTACTTTGAAGAATTGCGTTGTCAACATCGTTTTTGGTCTTGTAGTACCATTACTTACATTGGCATTTTTAGGCAAAGTCTCCATGCACCGTAGCTCGGATAACAGCGAAACTACTTATTTTGACTTCGTATATCAGCAACTATCGTCTGCAATTGGTCTAGATCTACCATTCCTGCTATTAATTTACCATTAATAATATAAGCAGGTACTCCCTGTATTTTTAAACCCTTTGCTAACTTAATATTTTTGTTGATGAGATTTTTTATTTCATCTTTATTGATTTCTTCCGCAATTACTTCAGGATTTAGATCATTTACTAGTAACAATTTTTCTACAGATTCTTTGGTAATAGATTTTAAGTCCATTAAACCATCATGAATATCTTGAAACTTACTCGGAGTGGTTTTATAAACAGCTAAAGCAATAGTTGCAGCATAATTAGATGCATCACCAAGAATCGGGAATGGTTTTAAAACGACTTTAACCCCCGTATCTAATTTGATTAACTGGTTAATAAAGTTATGACCTTTTCTACAATAACTACAGTTATAATCATAAAAAGTAGCGATGACTACATCTCCATTCGGGTTACCAAGTACAGGAGATGTAAGAGAATCTTCTATTTCAGATTTATTATCTTTTATATATTCGCCAGTTTTTATTTCCATTTCTTGCATTTTACGCTGCTGAAGACCTTCTATTGCCTGAATGATTATTTCGGGATTATTTAACAAATATTCTTTTATAATTTGTTCAGTTTTTTCCACTTCTTCTTTTTTGTCTAACACTTGCTGATCAAGAGTGTTAATCGAAACCGTAGTAGAAGCACTAGGAGTCTTCATAGTTTTATAAGCAAATAATGCTAGAAGAACAACAACAATAATTAATAATACTTTACCAACAACATTATGCATAATATTTTTCTATTAAATAGATTAGTTTGTTATAAATGGTTTATTAGTCCAAGTTATATAGTAGACTTCCTGCAGAATTCGCTTTTGCTGAGGAATTTGTAGGAGACACGGAACCTCGACCCGCAGCGTACTCAAATGTACGTGAGGAGCAGAGTACCGGTATCACGCACAAATTACCAGCAAAAGTAGAATTATGCAGGAAGTCTACTATATTGGCGTCCATATATGACACTCATGTACCTTATTTCAGCATTTTAGTTATTTGCCGATAATTTACTTTACCTATTGGTAGAATTGGTATTTCTTTAACAGGGATAATAACTGGTATATTCTTTTGGTTTGAGTCTATTGAATTTTTATGCATTATTTCTATGAATTTTTCACTATTTATGGTCTGACTTGTGGTTAATAGAAAAATCTGTTTGTCTTTATTATCATCATCAGGGCAAATAGCAACATGCTTACTATCAACATCGATCATATTAGCTAAATCCTCTATTAATATCAGTGACATTACTTCTTCTATTGTAACAAATTGCTGAATATGACCTAATAAGGTAAGATATCCATCTTCATCAATTTTTACTATATCTCCAGTATCATACCATCCCAAACCCAATTCTTCTGATGATGTAGGGTGGATAATTCCAGGATTATTAGAGTGCATATAGCCAAGCATAATATTTGGTCCTTTGATGAATAGTTGTCCTATCCCCTCTATTCCAATAGACCTATTAGATCTCTTTTGAAACTCTACTTCTGCTGGTAATTTATTCGTACTATCGGTACTCTGCTCTTCAAATACATTTGAGTACGCTACGGTTCGAAGCTCCGTGGTTTCTTTAAATTCCTCAGCAGAAGCAAATTCTGCAAGAGGTCTATTGTGAATTGGTCTAATATAATATTCTATTTTAGGCATCAAACGCCCTACACTTCCAGCACGATAATGCATTGGGGTATTACAAGATATTATTGGAGATGTTTCTGACGTACCATATCCTTCAAAAATTCTTATACCAAACTTATCAAGCCATAATTCCCTTGTGTCTTTTCTCAGTTTCTCACTACTGGCAAATACGTATCTTATAGAATAAAAATCGTAAGGATGAGCATAGACAGCATAACCATACAAAAATATATCCGTACCAAACATAATTGTCGCTCCGATATCGTATATTACCTCAGGAATACTCCTATAATGCAGAGAAGACGAGTAAAGAAACACTGGTATAGCATTGAGTGTCATCATTATTGTTCCAGATAAACCAAAACAGTGAAAAAGCGGTAAAGCCATAAAGGCAAAATCATCAGGACTAAAATGTACCTTAGCTAGAAGTTGGCATCTATTAGCCTGCAAGTTCCTATGTGATAATACTACAGCTTTAGCTGTTGCTGAAATACCCGAAGTAAATACTACAACTGATGGATCATTATCATCATAACTGCTACATATGTTGTTGTAATAACTTTGTGGGAAGAAGCTGGCAATAATAGCCTTAATTTTTAAATATAAACCAATTCTTTGTGTTAAATCTTCAAGGTAAATAATTTTTATATTGTCTGCTAAGATTTTTGCCACCACTTCCTGTAATCCAGCTTTTTCAACAAACTGTTTTGAAGTATATACCATTTTAACTGACGTTGTTTTACATGAAGCCACTATATTGCTCACCTCACTCATATAGTCAATCATAACTGGTCGACGGCAGCAGGCTTGCATAGCATAAAAAGTAACCATAGTTTCAACCATATTAGGTAGCATAAGACCTACATAGTCAGCCACTTCTGTATCCTGTTTTATTAAATTTGCTAAAGTAAAAGATCCCAATATTAATTGGCGATAGGTAACAGATTTATCATCAATATCTTGTATTATTTTTTTGTTAAAACCGTAAGCTTTTGCTGTCTCAATTAGAGACTGAAATATAGTATTTTGATAATCAGAGCTTTCAAACATCATATCAGCCATGATATCATAAAGAGCCTGACCTATATATTTACGCTTTTCCCTATTATCTATATTCGGCTTAGAAGGAAATTTTACTGGTGGTAGAATAGTGATAGTAATCTTAGGAAATATCCGTGTTTTTAGTATATTTTTAAGTTTGGAAAAATGAGTAAATTGTGTACCATCTATTCTTACAGGTAGAATTGTCGCATCAGATTTCTCAGCAATCATGCCAGGTCCTTCATATATCTTCATTAAGGAACCAGTAATACTTATTCTTCCTTCGGGAAATATAGCAATTTTTTTATCTTTTTGTACCTCTCTAATCAAAGTTTTTATAGCCATTGCATTAGTGGGATCAACCGGCAGTGTTTTTGCCATTTTTAGAAATGGTCTTACCCACAATGCTTTAGCTATAGTTGTATTAATGGCAAAAGTCATTTCTTCAGGTAGATAAGTTGCAAGTAAGGCAGGATCAATATATGAAATATGATTAGCTATAATTACTGATCTTTTGCCAGCTTTATAAAAATTTTCAATGCCTTTAACTTCCACTCTGTACATACAATCAAAAAGAAATTTTAAAATAGCTCGGTTAACAGCAAAAGGTACTATTTTTACTTCAGGAATTAATTGATAAATATAATAAGCTACCACTATGTTAAGCAGGCTAATAAATAGTATAACGGATGGTATCGAATATTCCCAATAGAATAATAAAGAAAGTATTACAGTAGACCCAGCCATAAATAGAGCATTAATAAAATTATTTATAGCAATTATTCTACTGCGATGAGCTGAGGAGCTAAAATATTGTAATACTGCAAAAAGTGGAACAATATATAACCCCGCAATGGCAGATATAAAAAATAAGTCTATAATAATCCGCCAATTATGCTTTTTAGATAAAAAGACAAATATACTCTTTAATTGTTCCGGTTCATAATGCACTGCACTAATTCGACTGGCAAAAAATAAATCAATACCAAATATACTGATACCAATCGCTGAGACAAAAACATATTTCGTGGTAATCTCATTGCCAAAAATCTTACTACACCAAAAAGAGCCAACCCCTACTCCAATTGAAAATGTTGCAAGGAATAAATTAGCAACATTTTCATCTGCTCCAAAAGTATTTTTAGCAAGAGATGGAATTTGAGCAAGTATTGCTGCACTGATAAACCAAAACCAAGATATACCAAGAATTGCCAAATATACTTGCTTTTTAGCTTGGGCATATTTAATCATTTCTATACTTTCACGAAATAAATTTAAATTTATTTTAATTTCACAGTTAGAGTTATTCGATTTTGGCATAAAATAACTAGCAATAACGCCAACTATAGCAATTATTATCAGAATAGTGATTATTAAATTGCCACTTATGGTGTAGTATCCTCCAATAATAGTACCAACTAAAATAGAAATAAATGTTCCTGCCTCAACGAATCCATTAGCTCCCAATAACTCATTTCGGTATAAATGGTCTGGCAGAACACTATACTTGATTGGTCCAAAAAATGTCGAATGTATACCCATAAGAAATATAGATAAAAAAAGTATTACTAAACTATTATCAAAAAATCCATAAGTAGCAAAAAGCACTATGGATAGTTCAAATAATTTAATGATTTTAACTATAGTTGATCGCTCGTACCTATCAGCCACTTGCCCTGCAATACTTGCAAATATTACAAAAGGTAATACAAAAACGGTATTAGCCGCTAGCACAAGCAATTGGGTTGATTCTACCAATTGACTAGATAGTTTATAGGTAATTAATATAATTAACGCATTTTTTAGTAGACTGTCATTTAGACAACCACAACATTGTACTATGAAGATAGGCAAAAAACGCGTATCTCTAAATAAATATAACCGATTTGATTGCATGTTTTCTCCAAAGACATATTTAGTTGCGGTATAGTATGTAATTTGTTACTCGATAATCAAGTTTTTTCTAAGTCATAACAATTGGCTTATTGCAAGGCAAATTTTTGTGTTAGTTTTTATAATACTGAAACTCTTAGGTTAATAAGGTTATAAAATTTATTTTATAAGTAGTATTAACAGCACTAAAGTATAGGTTTTTTCCTCTGCAAAATATAATTTTTTTAACAATTTTAAAAAACTTGATTATCGAGTGTTACTTTATGTCAAATAATCTGAATCTTTATTATTATTAACATTATGTCTTTTCCCTATGGCAGCTAAAGGATGAATAGAAGCAAGGTGGTCAAATATTCTCTCCTTATACCATTTCTGAAAACTAATCATCACGTCGTCGTACTTCATAATCTCCGCTCCTCACGTATTAGTTGTCACACTACTGGACAAAAAGGTTAGGTTGGTTGCACAAAGTGTAACTTAAACAATTTTATGATTAAGGAATCAAAAAATTGCTTAGAACGACTATAAGCTTGTTTAATTGATCTTATACCTAACTGTAGTACAGAATAACTCCTACATCCTAGCGTTTTCTTCATTTTTATCGGTTGCTCTTGCTCTCCAATTGCTCCTATTTTTATTGCCATTGCATATGCTATAAATAAACATTTTATAAAATTCTCTAATCGCACTTTACTCTTTATATGCGTATCTTCCATTCTAAAACCATTACTTTTGCACCCTTTAAAGCCTGCCTCGATATCCCATCTCTTGAACGTATTTAGTCTTGAATCTTTCATCTCAAAATGATTATATAGTAATTCGGCTAGTAACATAGAGTACCACAGATTTTTTTGTGTTCAATCTAAAATACTCTATTTACTAGCTCTTGCAACCACCCCATCTCTTTTGTCCAGTAGTGTGATTAGTTGTACGCTCCGATACTCGACACTCGTACTCCGAGTAGCAATTTAGTTTTGAGAAATGGTATTAGTTATTGCCTCATCATATCTTGCTTGCACTCTAATCCAAAAACTATCTGATAAACCAAAATATTTTGCTAGTAATAGAGCGGTTTCAGTGCTAATATTTCTTTGTTTATTGAGGATATCTGTTATTCTATTAATGGGTACTTCAATATCTTTAGCTAATCTATAAGCTGCAATACCGAAAGGTTCTAAGAATTCAGTCTTAAGTATTTCCCCAAAATGTATAGGATTAATCTTATGCATGTAAGTTACATTTTATTTATGATAATCAATTATTTCTACTTCGTAAGCATCACCATTGTTCCAAGCAAAGCATATTCTCCATTTATCATTTATATTTATTAGCCTTGTCACCTTGCAATTTCTCTAATCTATTTGCAGTGGGTATAATCAAATCGTCTAAGATATTTGCTGCATCAATCATTGCAAGCTTAATAAGAGCTTTTTGGGATATTTCAAAGAATTTCTTATCATACTTATATTCTTCAAATAGTATATTTGTCTTTTTACACTTAAAACTTTTCGCCATCATTCCCTGACTAACATAAAATTATATTTAATTCATAAATGAGGTAAAATTTTATGTATAGATTCTTTAAGATTATTTTTAATTTTCTGAAATTCTTCCGTGATATTATTTAGTTTACTTATTTTTTCTAAAAATTCTTTCATTTCATTTTTTTTAAGTAATGGTATGTGTATATTACAAAGCTGTTCATAAGTTAAGTTTGCTCTAACAGCTCCATATTTTGTATCGTATTTGCCAATAATGGCTAAATAATATTTTGACTTTAAAATATGTAATAAATATTCGGATGGTAGAGTATCTTGGAATTTTTTTAAAACTCTAAAGACGATATAAATACCACTTACATAACCACCGCTTAAATCCTCAAAGACTAAACCTAAAGAACCAACATTAACCCTATGCGGATTATATACCAAATCTCCAGCTTGAACCTGCTTGTATTTTTGGTTTATGTCCTCACCTTTTAAAATTTCATTGTCAAAAACACCAATACTATTACTTACACCTAAAATTCTAAAATCTGTAATTGGCTGTAAAGACGGCTCTGTTTTTTCTGTTATCTCCTCAATATAATTACCAAGTTTTATAATCTCGCCTTTTAAATTAGCAAAAATATCAAAATAATCATAAATCCATAAACTATAACCATTTTTGGCGATTTCAGTTGATGCTATTATAGCAGACTCAATTTCCAAAACAGTCTTTTTATTATTGAAAGCATCAAGTGCAGCTGGCAAATCATTGTCCTTAATTGGCTTCTTTCTTGAACCAAGTTCATGACCGACCGCATTAACTGCAAAAAAGAACGTGTTTGATATCTTTCTGTTTTTCTCGAAATACACAATGCTTGTTTTTGTTGGTGTGTAAGGTTCAAAAAGCTTTCTTGGCAATGAAATAATAGAAACATTTGATGAGTTATTAAAAATATACTCTCTTACCTTTCCAACATCGCCCCCATCTGAAAGAAAATTTTCTTTTACAAGTAAACAACCTCTACCACCTAGTTTTAAAGCTTCAAAGCAATGCAAAGCACAAATAGCGTCACCATTATTTGATTGAATGGTATACAAATACCCAAACCTTGTTTGTTGCGAATATGGTGGATTTGTAATTACAATATCATATTTTTGATTTACATAATCAGAAATGGTGTCTTGTTTTTTGATATTACTATGTCCATCTCCGAACAAAATCATATTCATTTTTGCAATTCTTGCATTTACAGTAATCTCAGAACCGTAAATTGTTTTTTTTCTTAGAATATTTTGCATCTCATCGTTAAACGAAGTTCTGATTTTTAAATATCTAAACGCTTCAATTAAAAACCCTCCTGTACCACAAAAAGGGTCATAAATGGTTTCACCAATTTTAGGATTAACCATACTTATCATTGTTCTTACAATGTTTCTAGGTGTAAAATATTCGCCTAAATCTTTAATTTTGATGCCTTGGTAAGCATTTTTTAAAAAATACTCAAAAGCATCACCATTCACATCACTATCTGAAGCTGTAAGGTTAAGTTTTGAAAGCTCACAAATAATTTCTTCAAAAATATCAGGTGAACTAATAGGGAATGCTTCGTTAAAAATATCGCCATATTTCTCGTTAATCTTAATCCAAACAACATCTTTTACATATTGATACAATTCTTTTCCTTTTCTCTTAGTAAATGAACTCCATCTAAGATACTCATCTAATGTATTCTCTTCACTTCCACACATCTTTAGAACAGAAATTTCATCAAGAATTTTTAAAAACAAAATATCAGAAAATGCCCCAAATCTATCAAGACCAGCTTGTAATCCATCCTCTCTTAGTAAATTAGCTGCACTTTTAAATACCTTAATAAGTTCGTCTCTTGAATGCTGAATAAAATTTACCGCAGATAGTATTTCAGAACCCTCATTAACAAATCTGAGTGCCGTATGGTGATTTATAAATTGCCTTACATCTTCCCCATCAATTTTAAGATTACGTCCATTATACAAATATTGTGTTTCAATATAACTACCATTATAAGCAAATATAAGTGGCGTATTTAGTGGTTTAGCATACAAATTCAATGCTTGGTTCATTGCTAATTGTATACTTTCATTCGGTTTTTTTGCCTCAATTATTATTATTGGTTCGTTACTTCCTTCCTTGTATAGTACAAAGTCAGGTATTTTACCGTTAAGTAATTCTTTTTGCTTTGTAAGTTTCACTCTTTGCTGAAAGACGTTACATTTTGGGTCTTTCTCATCGACAATCCAACCAAGATTATCAAGTTGGACTAAGATATCATGCATTACAGATGCTTCTAATCTTTTAGTATACATATAGAATATTCCAATTTTACAAAACAGCTTGTTTTACCAACAAATTAAACATATCGTAATTATCTCTGTTATTATATCTAAAACAGAACTCATCAACGTATTTTTGCGAGTGTTGTGATGATACACGGTAATAAATAACCTGAATGCGGTATAACAAGTTATTCCAAATTCGGTTATATCTATAAATATAACAGATTTTTATGATCCACTAATAGCTGTTTTCATTATTTTTGCGGTATTGCTTATTTTTTTCATCCCCTAACCAGTACATTACTATTACTCATTCTTTAAAAGGCTTATTCTTATCCCGAACTAATGGTTAATTGGAACAGAAAGTACTTTAAATTAAGTTAGCTCTAAGGCTGCTTCTTCTAGTACATTAATTTGATCTCGTATTTTTGCCGCCTGTTCAAATTCTAAATTACTAGCCTTTTCATACATTTCCTTCTTTAATCTATCGATATGAGCTTTCAATTTCACTGGATTGTCCAATAATATATGAGTTTGTTTTTTATTGTCTAACTTACTATCCAATTTGTCTAATTCAATTAGTGCATGGATATGGTGATTAATTGTTTGCGGTACTATACCATGTTGCTCATTATATTCCTCCTGAATTTTCCTTCTCCTATATGTCTCACTTACTGCCTTATCAATAGACTTGGTGTTGCGATCTGCATAGAGTATTACCCTTCCTTGACTATTCCTTGCAGCCCTGCCGATAGTTTGAATTAATGAGACTTCAGAACGCAAAAAACCTTCTTTATCAGCATCGAGTATTGCAACAAGTCCACATTCTGGAATATCTAAACCTTCCCGCAATAAATTAATACCAACAATAATATCTATAGTACCTTGGCGTAAATCTCTTATGATTTCCATACGTTCAAGAGTATGAACATTAGAGTGCAAATATGATACTTTATACCCTAATTCTTGTAGATAATTTGTTAAATCTTCTGACATTTTTTTAGTTAATGTTGTCACTAAAACGCGGAATCCTTTATTTATCGTATATTGAATCTCGCTTATCAAATCTTCAACTTGGTTAGTCGCTGGTTTTATAATACATTCTGGGTCTAGTAGTCCCGTTGGTCTGATAATTTGTTCGACCATAATCCCTGCTGTTTCTTCCAATTCAAAAGACCCAGGTGTTGCCGAGACAAAAACCGTCTGAGGTCTAAAATCTTGCCATTCTTCAAATTTTAATGGTCTGTTATCTAAGGCTGATGGAAGGCGAAACCCGTGTTCTACTAATACTTCTTTCCTTGCCCTATCGCCATTATACATTGCTCTAATTTGCGGGACAGATACGTGACTTTCATCGACAAATAGTAAAGCATCTTTGGGCAAATATTCAAATAAGGTTGGCGGAGGCTGCCCATTTGCTTTACCAGTTAGGAATCGAGAGTAATTCTCAATGCCTTTACAGCTGCCAGTTTCCATCATCATTTCCATATCATATTGGGTACGCTGATTTAATCTTTGAGCCTCTACTAATTTATCATGTGCTTTAAGAAATTCTAAGCGTCGTTGTAATTCTTCCTCAATTTGCGATATAGCATTTTGTACTACTTCTTTAGGTGTTACAAAGTGGGACTTAGCATAAATCACAGCTTGATCCAATTTAGCTAATTTTTCACCTGTAAGCGGATCAAATTCGCTTATATATTCAAGTTCATTGCCAAAAAATGACAATCGCCAAGCTTTATCGTTATAATGTACTGGAAATATGTCAATATTATCACCTTTTACCCTAAACGTACCGCGTTCAAACCCCACATCATTACGCTCATATTGTAAATTTACTAAGTCATTAAGCAATTTATCTCTAGCATAAATTTCCCCAGACTTAAGGCTTATTGTCATCTGATAATAAAGATTTGGTGAACCAAGACCATAAATACAAGAAACTGAGGACACAACAATTACATCCCGACGTTCCAGCAGTGACCTAGTGGCAGAGTGTCTTAATAAATCTATTTGTTCATTTATCGAAGAATCTTTTTCTATATAAGTATCGGTTCTTGCAATATATGCTTCAGGTTGGAAATAATCATAATATGATACAAAATATTCAACGGCATTATTGGGAAAAATTGCCTTCATTTCTGAATAAATTTGGGCAGCTAATGTCTTATTATGTACCATAATAAGCGATGGTCTACCGGTTCTCTCAATAATATTTGCCATAGTGAAGGTTTTACCAGAACCAGTAATACCAAAGAGTATTTGTGAACGCATTCTAGATTCAAGACCTTTAACGATTTCATTAATTGCTCTTGGCTGATCGCCAGCTGGACTATATTTAGATACTATTGAAAACTTATTTATCATTAACTTGTAACTTGCTAAAAGTTTATTATATGTGGATAATAGTCTTATAACTATAAAAATAGGATAACAATTATGCACAAAATGATTCTATACACTGTCATAATTTATACATTAACATATTGTCCTTATTGCACTAAGGCAAAAAAACTACTTAATCGAAAAAATATATCTTACAAAGAAATAATCGTAGACAATTATAATGACAAGCAAAGATTAGAGTTGCAAGCTAAAGCTAATGGACAACGTACATTACCACAAATATTTATTAATGATAAGCATATTGGTGGCTGTGACGCTCTTCATAAACTTGAAGAAGAAGGTAAGTTAGATGAATTAGTAAAATAATATCATATAATTATGACAGCAAAAATTCTAAAAATAAATGTATTAAGTCATGGTAATTTGGCTCGAATATACTTGACTTACGGGTAATAATAATTTACTTTAACGCAGGTTACATGGCGGATGTAGCTCAGTTGGTTAGAGCATCAGATTGTGGATCTGAGGGTCGCGGGTTCAAGTCCCGTCATTCGCCCCATATTTGCTTAAGATTAAGCATTCGTAGCTCAGCTGGATAGAGCGTTGCCCTCCGAAGGCAGAGGTCGTTGGTTCGAATCCAATCGAATGCACCAATTACTTTAGAGTCTAAGGATTATTTTTTGCAGTATATAAGGCTACCAGCGTACCTCTGGGGGCAGAGACATTAATATTGCTTCAACGTTGCCATCTGTCATTAAGCCAAACATTGTCCCACGATCATATAATAAGTTAAATTCAACATATCTACCACGACGCACTAATTGATAATCCTTTTGTTCATTAGTCCAAGGCAGTAGCATCTTTGTTCTAACAATTTCAGGATATACTGTTAAAAATGCTTGTCCTACGTCCTTAGTAAAAGAAAAATCATTATTAAAATTTCCAGTATTTAAATAATCATAAAATATACCGCCTACTCCCCTTGGCTCATTTCTATGTTTTAAGTAAAAATACTCATCACATTGTTTTGTAAATTTAGGATAATAATTTGGATCATGTTTATCACAAGCATATTTAAAAGCATTATGAAATTTTGTTGTCTCATTTTCATTAGGGTAAAATGGCGTTAGGTCTCCACCACCGCCAAACCAATGATTAGCAGTTTCAATATAGCGGGTGTTGAAATGTACCGCTGGTATCAATGGAGAAGTAAGGTGAGCCACGATAGAAATACCAGTAGCAAAGAATTGCCTACTATTTTCCGTACCCGGTATATTTTTACTAAATTCTAGAGATAATTCCCCAAAAACTGTAGAAATATTAACACCAACTTTTTCAAATAAGTTACCACGCATTACAGACATTACGCCACCACCACCATTTTTTCTGTCCCATGGTGATCGTATGAATCTCGTAGGAGCTAAACCTTTCGCCTTACTATATTCAAGTTCAATTTTCTCGAATTCAGTACATACTTGATCACGTAAATTTGTAAACCATGTTATTGCTTTTTCTTTGTTGCTGGTCATAGTAATTTATACCATCACTATAGTGGGAGTGTTAAAACAACTTATTATCTCTTTCTAGTTTTGAAAGAATTCCTGCTAAGTAAACATCTTATTTCATTTCTCATAAAATAAATGATAACTAAAAATATACTAGAAGTAGTCATAATATAAAAGGCAGGGGCATAAAACAAGCCTGTTTTTTCAACAATCCAACGAGAAATAAGAGGAGAAGTACCACCAAATATAGCAATACCCAAATTATAACTAAAAGATACCCCTGAAAATTTTTGTTCAGGAGTAAATAAAGATATAATAAAGCTATAGGCTGCCCCAGCTATTGCCCCACTAAGAATACCTAAGATAGTTAGTGCTAGAATTTGTTGCCACATGAACAGTAATGACATAGATAACAAAATAGGTAAAGCCAATATCAAGATCGCTAAGCTTACTAAAGCTAAAGTCTTAAATTTTCCAATAATATCAGTTAATCCACCAAATAATGGCATAGATACCATCGATATAAAATTTGCATATAACATATAAGTAAGAGCAATTGTATTATCAAGGTGCATAACATCATGGTAATACACAATGATATAGGTTTTTACTAAATAGACGACGCTACTAGCAACTGCACCTGTACAAAAGGTTAAAAACATCGCTTTCCAAGCTGTCTTAACTACGTTGATAAAAGGTGCTTTTAAAGTTTTCTTTTGTTCAGCTAACATTTTGAAAATTGGAGTCTCTGATACACGAAGACGCAAATAGAAACCGACAAGCCCCATAGCTCCACCTAGTAAAAATGCAAAACGCCAAGCAAAATCAAAATGATAAAAATATTGTTCAATAATAATTCCTACAAGGGTGGCTATTAACGTACCAGCCATATTTGAGCCATGTACTAAACCAGCAGTAAAACCTAGTCGTAAATTTTGATGATGTTCTAGAATAAAAATAGCAGCTCCAGCCCCTTCACCACTAATACATAAGCCTTGAAAAAGACGCATTATGATTAATATTATCGGTGCATAAACTCCTATGTCATGATAAGAAGGAATTAGTCCCATAGTAAATGTTGGTATAGTCATACCAAGCATGGAAATAATTAAGGCTATACGCCTTCCATATTTATCACCAACATAGCCAAAAAATATACCACCAATTGGTCTAGTAATGAATCCTACTGCAAATACCCCGAGAGCCAACAATATTTGTAAAAATTTTGAGCTTGAAGGAAAAAATGTATGACCAATTACTAATGAAAATACTGAATATACTGTGAAATCGTAATATTCCAGTATATTGCCTGAAATTGCTGATAAAAAAACGGATTTAGGTTTGCTCATCTATATCTTATCAATCAAATTTAATTAAATCGGATTATAGACTACTTAACCAACTTATAAAGTGTAAAATAATTTTATTTTTTGCAACAAGCTATATATATTACAGGAAAGCTAATTATTATTTAGTATATAGTGATTATTATACAATACAGGTAGATAATAATTAGTAGTTTATATCATCTATAGCTTGATCTTTTTGACAAGCTCTTCCACTATGTATGTTGTATAAATATTTTTTATTAACTTTAATGAGTTATAATTATGGGCGACATAGGTGGAACAAAATTAGGTAAAATAGATAAAATACAAGAAAATAGGATTCTCTCTATCTCAGGTGGTGGAATTAAGGGGGTTGCTGAGTTGGTTGTACTTGCAGCGATTGAGGAATATACAGGCAAACCTATATCTAAATTATTCAATATTATTGCTGGCACTAGCGTTGGGGGATTAATTGCAACTTTATTGACCATCCCTAAAGAAGAGGGATCAACAGAACCGCTTTTTTCAGCAAAACAAGCTTTAGAGCTATGTGAAAATACTGCTGCTGATATTTTTCCACAAAAATGGTATTTTAATGGACCAATCGGTAGGATATTCAGCCATAAATATAGTCAAAAACCTCTTAAAGCAATGTTAGAAGAATATTTGGATAATAGTACATTGGATGAGGCTACAAGTCGTGTTATTATACCTGTTTTTGACGTAGGTGGCAAAAATGATCCTAATAAAGTTTTTGATAGTCATGCCCCTAACAGCCAACTAAAAAAAGAGGTAGTTCTTGCTACTACGGCAGCTCCTACTTATTTTAAAGCTGTTGTTAGTAAAGAGGGTGTAGGTGGTTTTGGCTATGATGCTGGAGTACCTTATGCTTTTGTCGATGGAGGCTTAAGTGCTAATCGTCCAGCAGCATCAGCTCTAGGAGTGCTGAAAGAAGGGCTAACTATTGAAAAACAAGTAGAAATGTTAAAACATACGACGATTTGTGCTATCAATTTTGAACAAACTAATAAAGAAATGGAGATACCATCAAAAAAATTGGATGGTTGCATAGGTTGGGGAACTAAAGGAAATATAGTAAGCAAAATTACTAAAGCTACCGAAAGTAGTGCTACAAATGAAGTTAGAAAAGATTTACCAGAAGCTGGTCAATTTACAGAGATATTAATTCCTATACCAAAAGAATGTAAGAAATTGGATAATGTTGAGCCAAATAATATAGCTAAATTAAAAGAAATTGGTAGGCAATATGTAGAAAATAACAAAGAATTACTTGAGAATCTCTGTAAAACATTGGTTGAGAGTGTCAATAGAGAAGAGAGCTTAAAAGCAGCAAACATTGACGAATCTAATGTTTCTAGTGCGTTAGTAGCGAGTGATAATACTGATGATGAAGGACAAGATAATAATGCTTCCAGTACTGTTAGTAATCGTGTAATATCGAATGAATGTGATAAACAACAATTATTGATTAAAGATTTAAATGATAGTCAATATGAAACTCTACAAAAAGGCTTGAGTACTTTAACTCCTAGGGAATCTCAGCTTTTGGAAATGTTCTTACAAGTATTAGATAATACACAAATTGAAGCTCTATCCGGTCGGATTAGCTCAATCATCAACGGTAATCATACGGATGAGATACCTGAGTTAACTAATTCTCAAAATATGCTTCTTAGCTCTTTTAGTAAGATGTTTATACCTGATAATGATTATGCTTCGCTTTCGAATACTTGTGGTCAAGAAGCTTTAGCTCAAGAAGTACCGTGTGATGGAAGAGGCTCAGATTTTTCACACGCTCCTCCTGAAGTGTATTAATTGTATGAATTCGGGATAAGAATTAGTTAATTTTTATCCCGAATTCGCGTCTGTTGAGTATATTCTTGATATTTACAGAAGATAGCATAAAATAACCAAGCAGTGAATTGCTTATGAGTTTGTTATGTTACATATATCTATTAAAAACAATGATGTTGTTTCTTTAGAAGAAAAACAACATCTATTTCATCTTGTTGATCCCAGTCCTTGGCCAATCCTGACTTCATTTGCCTTATTGCTTTTAGCTAGCGGTAGCATAATGTTTATGCATGCATATAGATTTGGTGAATATGTTTTTGGAGCTGGTATTCTTTCAGTGATTTTTTGTTTATATTCATGGTGGAGTGATGTAATTAAAGAGGGATTAATTGGAAAACATCATACGCAGCCAGTAAGAATCGGCTTAAGGATAGGTATGGCACTATTTATTTTGTCAGAAATAATGTTTTTTGCTGTATTTTTTGGATCATTTTTTAAAGCAAACCTTTTCCCTGTAGGACTGCTAGATGGTGTATGGGTGGTAAAGCCTGGTGTATGGCCTCCTGCTGGTATTCAAACATTTGATCCTTTTGACATTCCTTTTATTAACACATTGATTCTTTTGTTGTCCGGTACAACAGTAACTTGGGCACATTATGCTCTTGAGGAAAATAATCAAAAGGATTGTATGACCGCTCTTAGCTTTACCATAATACTTGGTGTATTTTTTAGTTTAATGCAAGCTTATGAATATCATCATGCAGCTTTTGGTTTTAAAGATGGAATCTATCCTTCTAATTTTTACTTAGCAACAGGTTTTCACGGAGTTCACGTAATAATTGGCACTATATTTTTAAGCGTTTGTTATTATAGAGTGCGGCGAGGTGACTTTGTGAAAGGTAATGGTCATTTGGGTTTTGAATTTGCAGCTTGGTACTGGCATTTTGTCGATGTAGTATGGTTGTTTTTGTTCACTTTTGTATATGTTCTTGGAAGATAGACTGTTAAAAATATAGATATGTTTATATTATTTTCCGTACCTGATTTAATACGTCTTCAGCATGTCCAGCCACTTGTACTTTTGACCAAATGTAAGCTATCTTGCCTTTTTTATCTATTAAGAAAGTAGCTCTATCAACTCCCATATATTTTTTACCAAACATTGATTTTTCTACCCAAACTCCATATTTTTCACAAGTATCAGAATTAGAATCTGATGCAAGATCAAAATCCAAACAATATTTTTTCTTGAATTTATCGTGAGAATTTAAGTCATCCTTTGATACACCAATAATGACAGCATTCATTTTTTCAAATTCTAGTTTTAATTTATTAAAGTCACCGGCCTCGATAGTACAACCTGGTGTATCATCTTTAGGATAAAAATATAATACAACAACCTTTCCTGTTAAATCTGACAAATTGATTTTACTATTATCACCTATTGGCATAGTAAAATTTGGTGCAATATCGCCTATTTTTAATGTCATAACTACTCCTGTATATTTATTTTATTAACTAATTTCTTTTAGACAAATTACAAATCATAAAAATTACTGCTAACGAAATCGCTAATGCAAACCAAGTTATAGCATATTCTAAATGATTATTTCTGACATTCAACAAATTTTCAATCGACAAACTTTTAAGAATATCAGATCGATTGTTATTACCCTCCATAACTAAATAAAAATCTTCTAATTTTAAGCCAAGAACATCAGAGGCTTGAGTTAAATCCAAGGTAAACCAAACATTGTTTTTAACATCATTATCCAGTACAAACAGCTTTGTTTTTTCACCGGGAAGAATTACACCTGTAATTTCCATAGAGTTATCTATTATATTATCAATATTTTTTTTATGCCTCCCAGCAAACCACCCTAGTACAACCAAGATTATCTTGTTATCATCAGTTTGAAATGGGGTAACTAAATAATAACCATCTTTTTCAGTGGACATTGATCTGCGTCCATAAAGATGTAAATTCTTACCCACTAGAAAATAGCCGTTCGCCCTTATTTTAGCATATAATTTATTTCCACTAAGTGTTTTTATATCAATTGGCGGATTATTAAGATTATTTTTCATTGAACTTAAAAACAGTTCTTTTTCCTGTAATCTAGCAATTTGCCAAAACCCAAGTGATAAGAGAATTACAAATGCTAATATAGTAAGTAATAAAGGTAATAATTGAACTTGGTGCTTACCGATTTTTAAAGTACTTTTTTTTAAAGTTTGTAACACTATAATTTCTTCATTATTTCTAGTAGTGATTCTAGAGTAGCTAGTTCTCTTTGTCTATTATCATTTAGGTATATAAAAAACTCCAAATTAAATAGCTTTAATGCTTCTGTTAATGATTTGGGGAATGACACTAAATTATATTGTTGATCAAAAGCATTGCCATATATTTTGTTGATATTATTTATTTTATCAGGAAATTTTAAACCTAGAAATATAGAGTTTAAAATAGTAAAAATTGCTAAATAAGGATCAGTTAGTGGATTTGCTATTCTATGTTCTAGTCTTTTAGGAGAGAGGTCAGGGATACGCAGTGCAACAGTTCTATTATTATTACCAAAAGATACATTAGTTGGTGCCATAAAATTCTTATCCAAACGAAGGTAATCATCTTCATTTGGCATGAATATCAAGAAAGTGTCAAGCATATAATGACAGATACTTTGACCTATTAGATCAATATTAAGTATACAATTCTCCAAATTATTTGGGGATATAAAATTTACATGAAAATGCATACTACTACCATAATCGCTTGCAAATGGTTTGGCAGAAAAATTTACATTACCCCGTAATTTTTCTGCAATAATTTGTATTTTAGACTTAGTGCTACTAATTTTTTCTATATACTCAATTATGTTAGTGGAAGGCGGCAAATCTACCTCAAATTGATTAGCTCCTTTTTCCTTCTTAACTGCTATTCCAAGTAGAGTCTGAAATTCGAGTGGATCAATATTTTTGCTTAAATAAAATTCTATTTCTACTCCGATGCAAGCTATTAGCGAGTAGTCTGTTTGAAATTTCTTAATGATTTTTTGTAAAGCATTGTTCTTTTGCAAATGATCTGATAGTGTATGGATAAATTGCTGTAGGGTGGTCATGTGGATGAGTTTATAAAGAATAAAGTTTATTATAAAATTTTTGATGGAAGCTTCAAGCAATCTAGTCATATTTATAGTAAAAAAAATAAGTTGGGTGATTCTAGTATCTTAGAAAGTGTCGAGAATAATCGGCTAACAGTAGTTAAATATTATGATGCCGAGAATATTGTTATCCTACAGCAAGTGCATGGTAACAAAGTTATTGATGCTGATAGTGATGTTAAGACTGATCCCGAAGGTGATGGAGCAGTTACTACCAAAAAAAATCTAGTACTAACAGTACAAACTGCTGATTGCGTTCCTATTCTACTTAGTAGCGAAGATGGTAAGGTTATAGGGGCAGCTCATTGTGGTTGGCGTGGAGCTAAAGCTGGTATCACTAATAATTTGGTAAAACTAATGCATGAGAAAGGAGCAAAAAATATTAAAGCTATTATTTGCCCTAGTATTCAACAATATTCTTATGAGGTAGACCAAGAATTTTACGATAATTTTATAAAGCAGCGGGCTGAGAACTCAAAGTTTTTTAGTGCCTCCTTGAGAACAAAGCATTATATGTTCAACTTACCAGCTTATGTAGAACTTCAACTGCAAGAAGCTGGTATTAAAGATATAACAAGGATGCTAGAAGATACATATACTAACCCTGAGAAATATCCAAGTTATCGACGTTCCTGCCATACTGGAGAATTATATAACCGTACCATATTATCCACCATTGTAATTAAAGGATAAATACTAAATAATATGAATAATAATAACTTAAAAATAATAGTTGAGACAAAAACATTAACTCATGTTTTGGCTTTTGCCAATTCTGTGGTAGAAAAACGTAACGTAATTGCTGAGCTTAGTCATGTTAAATTATCATCTAAGGATGGTAAGCTAGAGCTAATAACTACTAACATGGAAATATATTTAAGCCAAAAAGTAGCAGCTCAAGTAATAAGTGAAGGCGAAATAATGGTATCTACTAAAACATTAAATGACATAATAAGAAAGATATCTGATAATGATGTAACGCTCAGTGTCTCAAATGAAACAGATCAACTTGAAATTCTAGGAAAGAATTGTGCTTTTAACCTACTAACCCTACATGCTAACCAGTTCCCTGCATTAGATGATATTAATGTTGAAGCTACTTTAAAAATACCTTGTAGTGATTTTGTTAAAATGATCGACGGTACTTTGTTTTCGGTATCCGTTGATGAAACTCGTTATAATCTTAATGGTGTTTATTTCTGTGTAAAAGATGAAGAATGTTATATGGCTAGCACCGATGGGCATAGATTATCAGTGTCAGTAGTAAAAATAGCCAATAATGCTAGCGAGTTTGGAGTTATTTTACCTAAAAAGACTCTTGAGGAAATTGTTAAGATATTGAAAGACCCTAAGAATATTCAACTGGAAACTGAAATTTTTCTAAGTGTTAATAGGATTAAATTTGTTTGTAATGATATTATAATGGTATCAAAACTAATTGATGGAACTTTTCCGGATTATCAAGATTTTATCCCAGCAGAGAACAACTATAAACTTACTATTAATACCAAGTTGCTAGCTGATGCTATAGATAGAGTAGCGACAATAACTATAGACAAATTTCAAGCAATAAAATTGATTTTATCAAAAGACTTGCTTGAAATTACCGCTTCTGGAGAAGCAAGAGGCGTGGCTAAAGAATGCATACCATGTTCTCTAGATGAAAGTAATTTATGCATTTTTGATCATGAAGATACTCTGTCTATAGGTTTTAATCCTAAATATCTTACTGATGCACTAAGTGCTGTGTTAAGTGCTACTAAAGCAAACCAAGTTGAGCTACACTTTTTAAATGCATCATCACCAATGTTATTGAAAACCCTTCAGAATCCTAAAGATATTTTTGTGATTATGCCAGTTAAGGTTTAATATTCACCTTAATTCAATGTATAACTAACACGAAAAGGTTTTAGCAAAAACCGTCATTGCGAGGAGGCACAAAGTGCCGACGTGGCAATCTTATGAAGAAGAGCTTAAATTACCTCGAGGTCGCCTAATAAAGGTAGATATTATTTCATGAGATTGCCACGTCGGCGATTTCATCGCCTCCTCGCAATGACGGTTTTTTGGCTGAAACCTTTCCGGTTTAGCTATATACTCGATAAAAATCAAGAAGAAATGAAGTTTTTATAGTAAAAATACTTGCTTTTTAACGTTTTTTTTATTAGTCTGTGCAATCTTCATAGAGTCTAAAATGACCTGACCTTGCCCGCGTGATGGAATGGTAGACATAACGGACTTAAAATCCGTGGGGTGCAAACCCTTGCCAGTTCAAGTCTGGCCGCGGGTACCATTCATTTTTATCAAGACCATTCTTTTTATCGAGGAAAAAGTATATGTTTATTCAAACTGAAATTACTCCTAATCCTAATGCGATAAAATTTTTCCCTAACATACCTGTTAACCCTAACGGGCCGGTTCATTTTAGTAATCTTGATGAGGCAAAAGGTAAAAGCAGGCTAGTAGTTCAATTATTTAGTATAAATAACGTAAAATCTGTATTTTTTGGTAGTGATTTTATTACTATTACTAAAGAAGAAGAAAGTGATTGGCTAGTTTTAAAACCTGAAATTTTGATGGTTATTATGGATCATTTTACTGCTGGTTTTACTGTCTTTGATGGGGAAAATGGTCAATCTGCCATAAATAATTCTGACGAGATGTCTGAAATCGAACAACAGATTGTAGAAATTATTGAAACACGTGTACGTCCTTCGGTTGCCATGGATGGAGGTGATATAATATATCGAGGATTTGAAAATGGAGTGGTAAAATTAGAACTTCGTGGAGCTTGCCAAGGTTGTCCTAGTTCGGCTATTACTTTAAAAAATGGTATTGAATCAATGCTTAAACATTTTATCCCCGAGGTAGAATCTGTTGAAGCTGTAGATGAGTTATAGATATTATGTCAAGGTTAGCAGTAGTTACAGGGGGAACAAGGGGGATAGGCAAGGCTATTGCTATAGCATTAAGGGATAGAGGCTTTACCGTTGTAGCAAATTTCTATAGTGATTACCAAGCTGCTAAAGATTTTAATGAAAATTATTCTATTAAAACTAAGCAATGGAATACAGCAAATTATGCTGAATGTTTTAGGTCAATAGAGGAGCTTGAAAATGAATTTGGTTGTTCGGTAAGTGTTTTGGTAAATAATGCTGGTATTACTAGGGATGCGATGATGCATAAAATGATCGAGGAAGAGTGGCAAGAAGTGATTAACGTTAATCTTAGCTCATGCTTTAATATGTGCCGTGCAGTAATTAACCAAATGCGAAATCAAAATTACGGACGAATTATTAATATTAGTTCGATTAATGCTCAGGCAGGACAAATAGGGCAAACTAATTATTCTGCTGCTAAAGCTGGAATTATAGGATTTACTAAGGCGTTAGCTAGGGAATCAGCTTCTAAAAATATAACGGTAAATTGTATAGCTCCTGGGTATATTAAAACAGCAATGGTTGAAAAGATACCAGCTAATGTACTAGAGCAAATAATAGCAGCTGTGCCAATGAAAAGGTTGGGTAGACCGGAAGAAATTGCTAGAGCCGTAGAGTATCTAGCAGATGAGCAAGCTGGTTTTATTACTGGGGAAACGTTGTCAATTAATGGTGGGTATAATATGTCATGAGGTAATACTCCACAACTGTCGAAAGTTCAATAGACTTCTTTCGAAACTCTACTTCTGCTGGTGATTTGTACGTGATACCGGTACTCTGCTCCTCACGTACATTAGAGTACGCTGCGGGTCGAGATTCCGCGTCTCCTTCAAATCCCTCAGCATAAGCGAGTTTCGAAAGAAGTCTAATGTTTATGGTCATGATGATGGACATAAAAGCCAATTGATGACAAGGTGTTTAGAAAGTCTTGGTTCTGTGCTAAATCGTTAGGCTTACCGCTACAACATATATGTCCATTCAAACATATAACTTGGTCAGAATTTTTCATCACAGTAAATAAGTCATGTGATATCATAAAAATTGTAATATTTAGACGTTTTTTTATTTGATTAATAATCCGATAAAATTCTTGCTGACTAGTAACATCTAATGATTGAGTTGGTTCATCTAAAATAATTAGATCAGGATTGTTGAGTAAGGTAGCAGTTAGAATTAGCTTCTGAAATTGACCACCAGAAAGTTCTGAAATATCATGATGTTTATAATTATCAAAATCAATAAAATTACTCCATTCTTGCCAATCATTGCGAGTAGCATTTGAGGCTAATAAATACAAAAAATTTTCAGCTGTAATTGGTAAGTCTGAAGCAAAATCTAGTCTCTGCGGTACATAGCCAATTTTTAGATGGGGGTGAATTGTTATATTACCAGATGAGGCACTGTCTAATCCCAAGATTAATCTAGCTATTGTTGTTTTTCCAGCACCATTTGGACCGATTAAAGTCGTAACCTCACCTTTTTTAACGGTAAAATTAATATTATTAAGAGGTAACTTTTTGCCAAATTGTTTAGATACATTACTGAATTTTATTAATGTAATATCTTCTGATATAGACACAACCACCTGATCAAAATTATTATTGTGTGCCAATTATGAAGTTCGATATAACAAGTTATATACTGCTCGTAAATGGAGAGTTGGTAGACGATAGTATAACTTCAAGAAGAGCTAGGCAGTAGCAAAGTCGAGCAGCGTAGCGTACATGAGTAACGGAGCAGCGGAGATCATGAAGTACGACGACGTGATGATTAGTTTTCGGAAATGGTATTACATCGAACTCAGGTTAACTAGCAGTCTCACCGTTAACATCATTATTACTATCTTGGTCGTCATTATCACTTTCCGATTCTTCACTTTTTTCAGATTTATCATCCTCTTCTTGTGCAGAACCAAGAGCATACACACACAATTCTTCCAGCAGAACATTATTCTTATTAGCCAGTTCTTGCAGTTTAGTTATCGCATCCATGACCTCAGCTGGTATTTTCCCACCACGTTGCTTTGATAACCAGTCATCCTGAAAATGCAGGGGATGATGCCCCGGCTCAGGGTTGCCCTACATATATGGTAAACGGTGCCATTTGTCCACCAAAATCACAATTAACACTAAACTTTTTCATAACATAACATTAAATTATTAGAATAATATTAGGGATTTCAAGATTTAATCCTAAAAAACTTATCCCTAACAAAATTGTATATGATACAACAAAAAAATAAAAGTAAAAAATTTTGGCAACAAAAATTAACTACTCAATGACGTTTTTTCAAGTAATAGATGTTTAAATTTCTCGGAAAGTTCATAATTAGTAGCAACAAACATTTTGTCATTATTTATTATTGCTCCACCTGATTCTCGGACAATTAAATCAAAGCTAGCTTTTAAAGTGTAATTTAATGATGAAAAATAAACAGCATCAATCTTACCAGCTGCAAGTAATAGCATTCCATAACAATGAGAACCAAAAACCCTAGCATTTTTCAAAAAAACTGGGTTTATGTTAAGATCGTCAGTAGAAATTAGAAAATTATCAAAACTAGAACAAGCAGAAACCCTTAATCTACCACTATTATTAGTGGTATTATTTCCTACCCATACTCCTTTTCCCTTCTCAACATAATAAATCTCATCAAGAGCTGGAAAGTTTATCACAGTACAAACCGTGGTTAAAATTTTATTAATCTTTTTTAAACACGTTATAGATACAGCAAAAAATGGTATACTTTTTTCTAAATTACTCAAACTATCAAGCGGATTTATTAAGAAAACCATCTCAGAAGCGTTATCTAATTCAAACTTATCCTCTGGAAAAAATAAAGAACTTGTATATTTTTGCAACTCATTACGTAATAAATCTTGTGTTTTAATATAAGATTTATTGCAGAAATCATAGTTTCCCTTATTAGATCTTTGAAGCATTTCCAGCTCTAAAAAATCTCTCTTCAAAAACTTAACAGCTTTACATGATGCAGTAATAAGTAAGTTAGTTATAGGTTGTTGCATAAGATATTACTTTGCTCTCTCAACAAAGCTTATATCTTCAATTTTTACAACTATTTTCTCCCCGGTAACTAAATAAGGCGGTACCATTACCTTTACTCCATTGGTTAAAATCGCTGGTTTATAAGAAGACGTTACCGTAGAGCCTTTAATTACAGGATCAGTTTGCATAATTTCAGCAATAACGGTTTGCGGTAATTCAGCATTTAAAGCTTTTTCTTCATAAAACTGTACCTTGAGTACCATATTATCCTCAAGAAATGGCAAACATTCGCCAAGAATTGCCTTATTAATTAAAATCTGCTCAAATGTCTCATTATCCATTAACACGAGATTATCATCTTCAAAATATAGGAATTGTAAATCCTTATTCTCAAGCTGTGCTTTTTCAACGTAATCGGATGAATTAAAACGCTCATTAAGTTTTGTACCAGTTTTTAAATTTTTCATCTCTACTTGCACATAAGCCCCACCTTTACCAGGTTTGGTATGTTCAGGTGTTTTGCTCACAACCCATAAATCATTATTATACACTATAATGTTACCAGCCCTAATAGCATTTGCTGAAATTTTCATATTATTATCACTTATCTAAAATAATTCTTTTGTATATTTGTTCAAGCTGGTTATTCATACCTTTCTAGGTCTATTTTATCATTTTTATCGATAAAGGTCAAAGTATAATGTACATATCCTTATAGCCTTCTTCTAATTCTAAAAGTTTTTTCTTGAGTTCAAGCCCTCCAGCGTAACCAGTTAGTCTACCATCAGTACCTATAACCCTATGACATGGCACTATAATTGACAAAGTGTTGCGTGCCACAGTGTTTGCTACTACACGTACAGATTTAGGAGCAAATATTAAATTTGCAATATCTTTGTAACTCATCACTCTAGCATATGGGATGGCAGAGATGGTAGACCATACTTTCTCCTGAAAATTAGTCCCCGTGAAACGGTAAGGTACGGTAAATTCTTTTCTAGTACCATTTATGTATTCTGTTAGCTCTTGGTAAGTTTGATCGAATATACTGCAATTTTGCTGTTCATGATAGCTACTATCTAAAATTGGCATATGTTTTTGCCCTACAAAATATAAACCTGTTAAAAAATCCCCGTCTGATACCAATAATATATTCAAATCATTTGAGTATATTAGAGCAATTGGTAAGTCTATATATCTATATATTTTTGTCATTTTAATTTTTTTCTTGGAGAGAGTTTTGTTCTAAACGACTTTTACACCCTGTGAAGTCAACTATTTTTGCATCTTGATCTTGGCAGGAACAAGTAAAAATATATTTCCTTTCATCTGTAACTTCCTGAATGCATTGTCCGCAAATACCTTTCATCATACACTGCATAGGAGAATTAAGACTTACTATTAGTTGAGTTTTGTTACCAAAAGAATTATCTTTTATATCGCTTATAGCTTCCATCATTTCTGTACTACCCGCAGCTATTATCCTATCTATGCTAAAATTTTTCCAAAGGTAACAATGCCCCATTATAGCATACACCAAATCGCCCTTAACACTAATATCTTCCGCCCTATTTTTTGATAAAATACCTTCTTCACAACACCAAACTACTATATCTGCTGCTTCTTCTATTCTTTCTTGATAGAACCTATCTTGTAAATTTTTATAACCAGCAAAATATATAATTTTACAATTATTATTTTTAAGAGCCTTAGCTATTGAGCATAAAACTGCATTTCCAACTCCTCCACCAACAAGCACTACATTGCTATCCTTTAATATCTCAGTTGGCTTACCACTAGGTCCCATTAGTACTACTAGTTCATTTTGCGATAAATATCTACATAATTTACTTGATTTACCATTTTGCCAAATTATCAAATGAATTAACCCTTTTTCTGAATCAACATAAGCTCCAGTGACAGCCAATGGTTCAATAATTTTTGAAATATCACTAGAATAATTTTGTAAACGGAAAAATTGTCCCGGTTGAAAATTTTGAGCAGCGAGAGGAGAATGTATTACCAGCTCTACTATCTTATAAGATAAAATATCAATCCGTTTGATACGGCTAGTTAGCAAATAATCTAGTTTAGCGAAGAAATCTAGATTATTACCAAAAAAACTTGGTTTATTTTTGATAAGTTTTTTTCCAATAAACTTGTACCCCTCTTTACTACTTGCTAAGGCTTTAACCACACTTCCAGAGTACTGAGGATTACAATCACCAAAATATGTTAGACTTCCTGCATAAGTCAATCTAGTTGGTAATTTTGTCGTCGAAACTCGCCTGTGCTCCTCACGTACGCCTGTGTACGCTGCGGTGCTCGGCTTCGTTTCTCCTGAAAATTCCTCAACTATTTTTGACTTATCTAGGAAGTCTGTTATACTCGAATGATTTTCCAAATAACTATTATATTTATGCGTACCTATTGCCATAAGTACAGTCCTTACCTTAAATTTTTTCCTTATACCTAAATTATCAAATTCTATTGATTCAGCGTAAGTATACTGATCAACATCAATGCCTAAAGGTATCATATTTTCAGCAAAATTTACACCTGCAGCCATAGCATACATAACTTCCTCAGGATTTAACTTGTAGGCAGGAGAATCCTTTAATTTTCCTCTATAACAAATTGTTACTCCACCTAGTTCATCTAAGATTTTCTTTATAGATTCTTTATTTTGTGCTTGCCTAAATAATTTTGCATGCAAGATAAATTCTTCGGCTATTAATCTGTCCTCATCTGTCCAATTTTGTTCTGTATGATTTTTCCCATTCTCTTCAACTGATAATTCATACTTTTTTAGAAATTTTTCTACTTGTAACTTATAATAATTCAAACTCTCAGTTGCTGCATCAATAGAGGTCAGTCCCCCACCAATGATAATAATAGGCATCCTAATAAGCAAATTAGTATTAGATTGTTCTAAAAAAGCTCCTCCTGATTGTAAGGTCATTAGAAAGTCGGAGGCTGTTTTTACACCTTTTGCAAGAAAATTTTTCATTTGGGCGATTTTAGGCTTACCAGCTCCAACACACAAGGCAACATGGTCAAATCCTAAATGAAATACCTGCTCCATAGTTATATTACTATCTAAACTTACACCACCAAAAAGCTTAAAATGACTGTTTCTCTCCAGTATCAGACGTAATATAGTTAAATTATTTTTATTCCACCTTGCAGTAATACCATACTCGGCTACTCCTCCAAAACCTTCAGGTATTTTTTCTGATAAGTTTTTTTTATAATCAGACCAATATTTAATAGGCTTGTTAATATCAAAAGGTAATGGGATGATTTTTAAGCCATCTATAGCTACTACAGTATGTCCGTCTCGTAATAAATAATGGCTTAAACTAAACCCAGCTGGTCCTTGACCCACTACTAAAACTTTGTAATTAGTTGGAGGCTTCGGCATCAGAGCAAAAATGTTAAGTGGATTCCAATTGGTAAGTAATAAATATATTTCCACCCCGTAAGGTAGAAGCAAAGTAGTTTCCAAAATATTAGATTCAACAAGAGGAATATCTACAGGTTCTTGCTTTTGATAAATGCAAGCATTGGAACAATCATTACAAATCCTATGACCGGTAGCAGCTACCATTGGATTATCAATGACAATAATAGCAAGAGCAGCTAAATTAAATCCCTTGGACTTTACATAATTCATCTCAGAGATTTTCTGCTTCAGCGGACAGCCCGACTTTGATGGCGTAATCGGTAGTATATTTGCAGAATCATTCGAGTATAACCCTTTAGAACACGAGTCTTTTCCCTGTTTATGACAGTAGATACAATAGTGAGTAGCATTTAAGACTGTATCTAGATTAGATATAGGATTTAAACAATCAAACCCTACTCTTACATGTTTTTTATATTTAGCTACCTTATTAAAATCTATTAAATTATTTTTATCTATTTTATTTGGTAAAGAAAATAATATATTTTCAGATTCATTAAATCTCCTTTGAAAATCTACTCCTGCAAGAGGTCTATTATAAACCATAAAGGCAGCATATTTTGCTGCTATATCTAACTCAAAAGCATATTTTTCATCATCTAATTGCCATTTTATTACTTGACGAGCAAACTTGTTTTGGGTAAACTCCTCTCCTAAAAGTTTTTCTAAAAAAATTGATACACTATCAAAATCAATCTCTTTTAGTTTTTCAGGAGGATATTTTTTTACTGCAATACGCTGGATGAATTTTCTCTTACACTCATAAATTACATCAAACTCTTTATGACTAAATCTTAGATTGGCTATTTCTTGTTCAATACAAAATAACTTAGCTAGAAAATCATCAAAAACAGGCGAAATTTCTAATAAAAAATCTGAGTAATATTTTTGATCAACTTGATCGGGATTAGCCCTTAACAATAAAATAATTTCATAAAGAGAATAACTATGGCTACGCAGAAAATTTAGAAAAATTTCATCTAATTTTTTTAAGCCTTCTAATCTATTCAGATCTATAAAATCTAAACCAAAAGCAAGTGTCATATAGCTAAAACCTTCTTTAGATTAGCTATATATAATATATGACATTTTTAGAAAAAAATCTGTAGCCAAGATAACTGAAAAATGAAACAATAACGGCTACAATAAAAGATTTTATAATCATAAATACATCTGGCAACACTCCTTCTATTACTAAAAATTGAACTGGTCTTATGACAAGAAAAATGGGGTTAATTTCAAAAAATATTTTCTTTGATTCTGGTACCATAGAATATGGGTACACTATTGGTATAGTCCAATATGCAACATTCAAAATCAAATTTAATAGCTGTGGAACATCACGTATATAAGGAGTTAAAAATGCAAATGCGATAGAACTACTAATCACAGAAATAATCAGCGGCAACACAAGCATTGGTACAAAAAGTATATATACACTAAATCTTTCAGGATATAAAATGATAAAAGCTATATACATAGCTGTAAACGAATAAATTAGGGTATAAACTTGTGTTAAACTATCCGATATAGGAAAGATAGTTCTAGAAATTACTACCTTTTTTATAATACCACTACGATTAATTAATGAATTTGATGACATATTTAAGCTGCTAACAATAAATGTCCATAACGGTAAACCACCGACTAGGTTCATAATCATTGCTTCTCTTGGTAGCTTAAGTAAAAATCCAAAAAAATATGAAATGATCATTATATGCACAAAAGGCTGAACTAAGCCCCATAACGAACCTAAAAAAGAATCTTTATTTTGACGAGATATAGAAGCTTGGGTTAATAATACCACTGACAACCAGTATTTCTTGGAAAAAAAATACTTTATCATTAATAATTCCCACTATTATAAATTTTTAGTATTTCATTTGGATTGCCGTCTGCGATAATACTACCTTCTTTTAATAATACACATCTATTACAATTCTCCTTAATAATATTTTCTTGATGACTTACTAATATTAAAATAGGTATATTTTGTAACTTATTTTTCATAAAATTGGTCGACTTCTCAATAAAATGACTATCACCAGCAGCAAAAACCTCATCTAACAAAAGAATATCTGAATCTTGAAAAGCCGATACAGAAAAAGCCAATCTTGATAACATACCAGAGCTATAATTTTTTACCGGTAAATCTATTTTATTCCCTAGCTCAGAAAAATCTATAATTTCTTGTTCCAGTTCTTTACTGTACTTACCTAACATATTATTATAAATCATAAGCATTTTGATATTTTCTCTGCCAGTTTGCTCTAATTCAAAACCTACTCCCATCTCAATAATGGCGGCAAAGTTACCATGAACTTTAATTTTTCCAAACTTTAATGGGTAAATTCCAGCAATTACTTTAAGCAAAGAACTCTTACCTGAACCATTGCTACCAATAAAGGCAATTTTTTCGCCTCTTTGACAGGAAAGATTTATATTATTTAAGATAGGAATTGACGAAGGAAAAAGTTTACCTCCTTTAATAAAAAAGTGTCTTAAACTTTCTACCCTTTGTTGGTTATTGATTCCTTCTACACAACCATCAGATATCTCTATAAATACTAGTTTAGACGTCATATATTAAAAATATGAGTTATATTTTTACTGAAGAGTTAATCACCTCAATTCGGGATAAGAATTAGTTAATTCTTATCCCGAATTGGCTTTAATATAAGGAAAAATGCATTCTTAAAGCGGTTTTGCGAATGCATTTTAAACCTTTCTAAAGCTAAAAACATGATTTTAAAAGATTGAAATCATGTTTTTAGCAAAATATCAATTTAACAATCAGATGCAGAGCCGTCTCAAATCTGATTGTTTCTATAACTTCACCGAATTTGGGATAAGAATTGGCAAATTCTTATCCCAAATTCGTGTTAATCCATTCTTCAATAATATTTTTGGGGAATACTCCAGTCTTAGTAGCTAGTTGTTTCCCATCTTTAAACAAAATCATTGTAGGTATACTACGAATACCTAAACTTGAAGGTATATTGGGATTTTGATCTATGTCCATTTTAACGATTTTTATTTTTCCCACTAATTCCTTACTTAATTCTTCAATAATAGGTGTTAACATTTTACATGGTCCGCACCATTCAGCCCAAAAATCAACTAATACAGGTGTGGTGGACTCTAAAACTTCTTTATTAAAAGAATCATCTGTTATATTGCTTGCCATAATCTCTTATTTTTAATCTTGTTTTAACAATTAACCTGAGTTTGTCTAGGAAACAATCCATAGATAAATGATGTTACTGGATTGCTTCGTCGGCTTTACATCATCCTCGCAATGACGGTTTAACCCTTACAACAGCACTTCGCTAATAGATGGTTTTTTTACTTTCAGCAGTTATGGACATCGTTTTTAGCCAAAACCTTCTCGGGTTAACTATATAATCATACTAAGTAAAATTCTTATTGTAAATGACTGCTTTAAGTTTACTTAAAAATGTTAGTATCTAAAATTGTTAAGAACATATTTCTTACGATCATAATAAAGTTTCATAGCTACAGCAGCGGTTTCTTCTACAGATCTTCTTGAAACATCAATTATTGGCCATCCTTGTTGCTCGCAAATTTGTTTTACTTGCATACATTCTTCTTGGACTATTTTAAAATCTGTATAATTAGTATTATCGCTCATCTGTAGTGAATGCATTCTAGTTTCTCTTATTTCAATTAGCCGAGTTGGGTTAATAATCAAACCAATTACAAGCTGTTTTGTAATGCTACCTAACAAGTCTAAAAACGGATAACCATGAATATAAGGCACATTTGCTGTTTTAAATCCATTATATGCTAGATATACGGAAGTTGGAGTTTTTGATGTCCTAGAAGGACCAATCAGAATAATATCAGCTTCGTCTAATTCACTAGTCATCTGACCATCATCATGTCTAAGAGTATAATCAATAGCATGAATCTTATCAAAATAACCTTCATCAAATTTATAATCATAAACTAAACTTTCTTCTGTTTCCACACCTAAAAAAACTGAAATTTCTTTTACAATTCTACCTACAACAGAGATACAAGGAATTTTTAAATCATAACAAAATTTAGTTAAATTTCTTCTTAGTTCATGATCTAAGATAGTGTATAATACAATGCTTGGTTTCATCTTGATCTTTTTCAAAACCTCATTTAATGATTCTGCATTTCTTAACATTGGCCAATGATACAATTTTGACTCAATTTTGCTAAATTGTGACAAAGCACTATTAGCTGCATGTTTAACTGTTTGCACTGAAGAATCTGAAACTAAGTGAATAATCAGCTTACTCATAGTTTATTAATCTTTGTGGATAACTTTTTATTCATATTTTAATCTCTATATTAAAAGTAATCAATAACTACTCATATATATCCTGTATATAGAGGTTAATAACCTCTATAATTTAAAGAATAATTTTGTGGATAATTTTGTGTGTAAAATGCTAGATATCTAATGTCCTTCACGTTTTCTCATTCTACACACATAAACCACTATAAATTATCCACTAAAAAAATAATCCTATGAATAATGTGAGTAATAATTATAATCAATAAACCTTACTAGTAATTTAGCAATAAAAAAATGTGTATAACTATGTGTATATATAATTAATCTACATATTAACAATGTCTACATCAACTAAAAAAATATTATATATAATATATAGATTATTATGGATTATTTCATGAATCAGCTTTTACAAACTTTTAAGAAAAAAAATAATCTTGTACCTATTTGGTTAATGCGTCAAGCTGGTAGATATTTACCTGAATATCAAAAAATAAGAAAAACTGTTAGTGATTTCTTAGATATATGCTATAATGTTGATAAGGCTGTAGAGGTGACTTTACAACCAATAAGGAGGTATGGCTTTGATGCTGCTATAATTTTTTCTGACATTTTGGTTTTACCTGATGCACTTGGCTGGGATGTAAAATTTGAAGAAAATATAGGACCAATATTACGTAAATTTCAATCAAAAGAAGATTTTAAATATCTTGAAGAAAATTCTAATGGAAAACTAAATGTAATTTATGAAATAATCAATAAAACTAAAGAAAATTTGCCAGTTGATACTGCATTGATAGGTTTTGTCGGTAGTCCATGGACGGTAATGACTTATATGCTTGAAGGAAGAGGCAAACAAAGTTTTGAAACAAGTAAAAAATTTATTTATGAAAATAATAACCTAGCACAAGAACTTCTAGACTTTATTACTGAAAAAACTATTATTCATTTAATAGGACAAATAAAAGCTGGGGCAGATTTAGTACAATTATTCGATTCATGGGCAGGGATATTAGAAGAAGCAGAATATGATCAGTTTGTAGTGCAACCAACAAAAAAAATAGTAGTAGCTTTAAAAAAACAGTTTCCATATTTACCGATTATAGGTTTTCCAAGAGGTTCTGGGATTTTATATGAAAAATATATTAGTAATACTGGAGTGGATGCTATTGGAGTAGATCAGTTTGTACCAGCTAGTGCCATGAAATTATGGAGTGAGAAAATTATTGTGCAAGGTAATTTAGACCCATTTATATTGCTTACTAATAAAGAAATTATCGCAGAAAAAGTAAGTAAAATAATTGCAAACTTTAAAGAAAAAAATTTTGTATTTAATCTTGGACATGGTGTTTTACCAAATACACCAGTTGAAAATGTTGAGTTTTTAGTTAATTATGTTAGAGAATTTAAATACTAAAATATCTCAAAAAAAAATAGCCATCGTACTTTTTAATCTTGGTGGACCAGATAGCTTAAGCTCAGTTAAACGATTTCTATTTAACTTATTTTATGATAAAGCAATTATTAACCTACCAAATCCCCTAAGGTTTATTCTTGCTAAGATAATATCAATTACTAGAAATAGAAAATCTCAGGAAATATATTCTCTAGTAGGTAATAATTCACCTATTTTACAAGAAACAGAATCTCAAAAAGATGCTATTACAGAGAAGTTAAAACAAACTCTGAAAGAGGATTTTAGGATTTTTATAGCAATGCGTTATTCTTATCCTGATTCCGAAGAAGCAGTAAGAAAAATAAATGAGTATAACCCTTCAGAAATAATATTGTTACCATTATACCCACATTTTTCTAGCACCACTACTGGATCTTCGATTAAAGATTTTATATCTTCTCTTTATAAAAATAAAAGTGAATATTCCCAAAATATTAAAACTATTTGTTGTTATCCTATCGATGACGAATTTATTAAAGCTCATTTATCATTAATAAAGCAATCATTTAAAAAATTGAAAAACAAAAAAAATTTTCGTATATTATTTTCAGCTCATGGTCTGCCTGTAAAAATAATAAAAGCAGGAGATCCATATCAGTGGCAGATTGAAAAGACTGTAGAAAGTTTGGTGTCTAAGCTTAGTATAGATAATTTAGATTATAAAATAACTTATCAAAGTCGTGTTGGTCCAGTGGAATGGCTTAAACCTAATACAGAGGATGAAATTGAGATAGCAGGCAAAGAAGATAAATCTCTTATAATAGTCCCAATAGCATTTGTATCAGAACATGTTGAAACGCTGGTAGAATTGGACATTGAATATAGAAAGATTGCTGGTAGGTACAAAATAGAATATATTAGGACTCCTGCTCTTGGAATAAATAAATTGTTCATCAATAGCATAACTAAAATGGTATCAAATTTAGTTAATTATGGTTTCGATACAAAAAATTTGATATGTAGTTCAATTAATAAAAGAGTATGTCCTTATAATTTTACTATGTGTCCTTGTAATTTAAAAAACTAAGTAATGGGATAAAATTAATGGCTAGTTATTATTTATGGTTTAAAGCATTCCATCTTGTATCAGCAATTTCTTGGATGATAGGTTTACTATACCTACCAAGATTATATGTCTACCACACTAAAGTTGTAGTAGGTAGTGAAACTGACAAGATGTTTCAATTAATGGAAAAAAGGTTACTTAGAATAATTATGAATCCGGCTATGATCAGCACTTATACTTTAGGTATAATAAATAGTTACATATATGGGCTAGTAGCTTTAGGAACATGGTTTTACGTAAAAATGACAGCAGTTCTAGGTATCACTATTTTTCATGGTTTATTAGCTAGATGGAGGAAGAATTTTGTTGAAGGCAAAAATAATCATTCTGAAAGATTTTATCGTATCATTAATGAAGTACCAGCACTGTTGATGATAGTGGCTGTTGTTATGGTTATTGTTAAACCATTTGATTAATATATTTTTCTACTTTATTATTTATATTACTGATTTCTAATCGTGACGCATATAACAATTATTGAAGTAAGTAATTAACCTATGGGTGATGTCACCCTAGGCTATTAAACCAATGTCTTCTAACAAACTGGTTTGAAAGAAGGTTTTATTTTTACCATAGCTCACCACCAACAGTTTGTTTATGTTATTACATAATGCTTAGCATTTTGTTTGGTGCTTACATCTAAATGAGGTTAATTATTATAGTTAACTATAGATAACATAACAGTGAAGTTTAAACAACTATATGAGCAAAATTGTCCAAGCAGATAATAAGATTATGCAAAAACAGACTAGTTTAACTAAAGAACAAAAAGAGGTTGTTGGATTACTTTCAATAGGGACATTTCTCGAGTATTTTGACTTAATGCTTTATGTGCATATGGCGGTATTGCTTAATGAGTTGTTTTTTCCAAAAACTGACCCGCATACGGCTACTCTCCTTTCAGCCGCTGCTTTTTGTTCTACTTACTTGCTTAGACCATTTGGTGCATTAATATTTGGTTGGATAGGTGACAATGTAGGAAGAAAAGCATCTGTAGTCATTACAACTTTTTTAATGGCAATATCTTGTTTTGTCATGGCTAATTTGCCAACTTTTGCTCAAATAGGGATTGCTGCAGCTTGGCTGGTGACAATATGTCGTATTGTGCAAGGTATGACTTCTATGGGGGAAATCACAGGAGCCCAATTATACCTAACAGAGTATCTACAACCACCAGGACGATATGTTTCTGTAGCTACAATAGTTTTTTGTGCTGCCTTTGGAGGTTTTGCTGCTTTAGGTGTAGCCTCTCTTGTTATTTCTTATGCTCTTAATTGGCGACTGGCTTTTTGGTTTGGTGCAGGCGTGGCATTAGTTGGTATGATTGCTAGGACAACGCTGCGAGAAACGCCTGAATTTGCTGACGCTAAACGTCGATTAAACAGAACTTTTTATCAGTTGAAATATGTCGGATCTAACATCAATGTTGAACGAGCAATGCAAGATACTCTCAATATTCAAGAAAAAATTAATTGGAAAACAGCAATAAGTTTACTGTTAGTAGATTGTATATGGTCAGTAATTTTTTATTTTACTTATATACATTGTGCTAATATTTTAAAATATTCGTTTCACTATACAGCTGAGCAAATTATTCACAATAACTTTATTGTATCTGCTATGTTACTAGGAAATATGGTTTTTGTGCTGTATTTCACCAGTAAACATCATCCACTAGTGATATTAAAGACAAGATTAATTTTAGTTTCCATATATTTCCTAGTGATTCCATATTTATTGAATAATGCAACAACTGGCTTTGATATATTGATAATTCAGTCTTTACTATTATTTGTTGCATGCGAAGTATCACCAGCTAATGCAATATTCTTCAAGCATTTTCCAGTCTTTAAACGTTTTACTTATACTAGTGCGATATACGCTGCATCCCGAGCTTTAGTATATGTTATTACTTCTGTTAGCCTTGTGTATTTAACAGATTATTTTAGTCATTGGGGATTGTATTTTATTACAATCCCAACAGTTGTGGGTTGTGCATATGGATTATCACATTTTATTAAACTCGAGAAAGATGCTGGAAATCTTTCTGAAAAGAAAACTTATCTAGACTCTGTAACAAATATTGCTTAGATGATATAGTAGGTAAATATTGGTAACATAGCTCTATTAGTTTTTTTTCTAAACCAATTGCTTCTAAGTGTATAGCTAGACGTATAAATTCTTCTATAGTTTCCTCAATAATCTTCCTAGCTTTTTCAGGTGACTTAACTCCTATAGTTTGTAAGTTGTGAATTCGGTCGAAAATTTTAATAAATGCTACATCATATTTTTTTTGTTGATATAATAAATCTAAAATCTCTTTGGAGCTAATCTTGCCGTGAGGCTTAACCCTAGTTAAAGCTTCCACTTGACTAGCTACTATACTTCCAAAAATATATTCAATCATCTTTTCTGTCAGTTTTGTATCCTCGATAGTATCATGCAGTATACTGGTAACAATCATGTCAGTTCTGAAATAGCTTGGAATTTCTGATGCTGCATATTCCGCTACCATATACGCTACTTCAATCGGATGTGAGTAATAGGGTTCGCCAGACTGCCTCTCATTTGGCTGCCGTGATATTTTTTGGCGTAATAAATAGCCTTTCTAACCTCATCAATATCTATTGGTCGGTTTACTTCCTCATTTATCTTACGTAATTTGTTCAGTAACCTAGTAGCATATTGACAAGGTGCATACTTTGAGTTGTCCCAATAGTTAATATCTGCCATAAAAAACTATAATATTTTAAATCACTATACAAGTTAAACTAAAAATTAGAATATTACTAGGAATTTATTATATTTTTTTTGAAAAAGATCAATATTTTTGCATTTTGTTGTTGTTTATCTATTAGTGCTTCTGATAATTAGTATATAGTATATGGTATACTCAAATGACCTGAAAATGAATTTCAATGCAAGTTGCCAAAATATTATTACCATTAGCTAAGCTTTTCCCGTTGGATTATTTAATTCCAAATGAATTAAAATTAGCTATAGGAGATTTAGTAGTTGTCCCATTTAGAAATAAAGAATTAACGGGTATAGTTTGGCAATTAGATACTGAAGTTTCAGAGGGAACTATTAAAATCAAATCTATTAAACAGAAAGTGCCACTTGAATTTAGGTTTAATCAGGAAATATTAGATTTAATTAAATGGGCTGCTAATTATTATATGACTTCACTTGGTTCGGTTGCTAAGTTGGCTTTGCCGATCGATATTGCCCAGCAACCTATAAAAATAAAGCATCAAGAATTAAACAAAGATTTTATTTTGCCAACTCTTTCAATAGAGCAACAAGAAGCACTTTCTCTATTAAGTCAATCGGATAAACCATCAATTATTAAGGGAGTAACCGGATCAGGTAAAACAGAAATTTACTTTCATCTATTGGCTGATTATTTGAAGCAAGGTAACCAAATATTGATAATGTTACCAGAAATTGCTTTAAGTCAGCAAATTATAAATCGTTTTATAGCACGCTTTGGCTTTCAGCCAGTAATATGGAATTCTGTAGTTACTAAAGCTCAGAAAAAGATGATTTTAAGGGGTTTGCTCAACAATGAAATTAAAGTTATAATTGGTGCTAGAAGTAGTCTATTTCTACCGTATAGTAATCTTGGATTAATTATTATTGATGAAGAGCATGATAGTTCTTATAAGCAAGATGATGGTATATTATATAATGCTCGCGATGTGGCGGTATTGCGGGGAAGCTTATCCAAAATAAAAGTAGTATTATGCTCGGCTACTCCGTCTATTGAAACACTTTATAACGTAAGTACCAATAAGTATCAATTAATTGAATTGTCAAATCGTTATCAGGAGGCAACTTTGCCAGAAATTCAAATAATTGATATGAAAAAGGAGAAATTATCAAAAAATTCTTACTTATCTAAGGAGTTAATAGCATTAATTGGTAAAAAGCTAGCAAGTAAAGAGCAGGTGTTATTATTTTTGAATCGTAGGGGTTATGCCCCTGTGATGCTATGTAAACTTTGTGGTTATCGTTTTACTTGTAATTCTTGCTCTGCTTGGTTAGTGGTACATAAATCTAGCAAAAAACTTGAATGTCACCATTGTGGTTATCAAAGTAGGATTCATATTTTTTGTCCTGATTGTCGGGAAGAAGAGTCTTTAACTGTTTGTGGTCCTGGGATTGAAAGAATTGAAGAAGAAACTAGGCATCTTTTTCCTGATAGTAAAATTGCGGTAATTAGCAAAGATTATGCCCAAAAACCTGAAAAGATCCGCGAATTACTATATAAAATGGAGCATTCTGAGATTGATATTCTAATTGGTACTCAGATGATTACTAAAGGTTATCACTTTCCCAACCTTACTTTAGTAGGTGTTGTTGATGCTGATCTTGGGGCTATTAGTAGTGGAGACTTGCGGTCAAGTGAACGCAATTATCAACTACTTCACCAAGTAGGAGGTAGGGCAGGAAGAGAAGATAAAAAAGGTCTAGTATTAATGCAAACTTATTACCCAGATAATGCTATATTTAGTTATATAAAAAATGGAGGAGATCAGTTTTTACAATATGAACTTGAAACAAGGCAAGCAGAGAATATGCCTCCTTTCACCAAAATGGCATCAATAATTTTGTCTGGGAAAAATGAGCATAAAGTGCTTGAAATATCCAAAACTCTAGTTGCAATTGCACCAAAAAGTTCAGCTAGAATACTCGGGCCATCTAGTGCATTAATGTTTAAATTAGCAGGAAAGTTTCGCTACCGTATTCTAATCATAGTGGATAGGAAATTTAATTTACAAAAATTTTTACAAACATGGTTAAGTTTAATCAAAATCCCTGCTTTTTGTCATTTGAAAGTGGATATAGATCCTAAGAGTTTTTATTGATATTACTTTCACGGTTATCCAAGTAAAAGCTTTAGCTAGTACTACATTTGTAGTTATTTACAATGTCGTCATCCCCGTGAAGGCGTTTTGGTGTCCGGTTTAAGTCGGTGATGTCATCCTAGACCAGTGAGAGCCTTCGGTGCGAATGACGGATTCGGGGTCTAAAAATGTTGAATAGTCTTCTTGGCTATTTTTTTAGACCCCTGCTTCCGCAGGGGTGGCGATAATACTGAGCCTAATATTAACTTGTTACAGATATTTGAGGTTAAATAAGTTATAAATATTTTTGTTGGAGATATTTTAAAAATATTTCCGATTGAATGCGATCTTCACCCGTAGCGTCTTTAATTAATTCACTGGTATTTTTTAATGAGCCATAGCTTCTAATATTATTATCTAAGAATTGGTTTACACCATTGAATTCTCCTCTTGTTATTTCCTTTTTTATATTGTGATTAACTTCCTGTGCTTTTTTCATGACCATTGAAGCAATAATTGCTCCATTAGTATAGGATGGAAAATAACCAAAACTGCCCATTGGCCAATGTATATCTTGTAAGCATCCGTCTCTATCGTTCTGTGGAGTAATGCCTAAATATTCCTGCATCTTATTATTCCAATAATGTGGTAGATCATCCAAAGATAAATCTCCGCTAATTAGCAATCTTTCTAGTTCAAACCTAACTATTACATGCATTGGATAAGTCACTTCATCTGCTTCTACTCTAATAAAACCAAGTTTGACTTTTGTCATTAATTTGTAAAGATTTTCTGCAGAATATTCTAGTCCTTTGAATCCAAATTCATCCTTAAGTAGCTTTGATAGATATTGACAAAATTCCCCTGACCTACCTACTTGCATTTCCATAAATAAAGATTGACTTTCATGGACAGCCATACCTTTAGCCTTACCTACTGGTTGGTTTTTATATTTGCTGGGCAAGCCCTGTTCATATAAACCATGACCAGTTTCATGCATAATCCCCATAATCCCTGAAATAAAATTATGCTCATTATATCTATTAGTTAACCTAACATCATCAGGAGTACCCCTACAAAATGGATGGGTTGATTCATCTAACCTACCTTTAGTGAGGTTAAAACCCATTATTTCCATAAGCCTTTTAGCAATTAATTTTTGTTGTGCTTCACTAATACTATTAGTGATAGGTAGAACATTTTCTTTACTTTGTTTTTCTACTATTTGACTAATTAATTCTGGTATAGTTTTTTTTAGATTATTAAACACTACTTTAACTTCATCAAGTGTGCGTTCAGGATCATATGTGTCAAGTAAAGCATCGTATACAGAACAGTTTAGTGCATTGGCTTTAGATTTAGCCATTTTTTGTACGCAATCTAATACTGTTTGTAGGTAAGGTTTAAGTGATAGATAATCATTATTTTTTCTAGCATCTCGCCAAATTAACTCACATTTTGCACTAGCAGTAACATACATTTTCCATAAATCATCATCTATACATGTAGATTCTGTAATTCGTCTTTTTGTTTCTCTTAAATTAGCTAACTGCCAAACATCAAGAGTGTTCACGTTTTCAGAGACAGATTCTATTAGTTCAGCTAATTTTTTCGATTGTAACCTAGAGTGGGCTATGGAAGATAGTAGTGCTATTTCGTTTGTTCTACTATCAATTGATCCATGCGGAATATTTACTGCGATATCCCAATAAAGTATGTTAATCACGTTATTAATTTGAAAAATTTGCTCTAACTCTTGCTCTAATAATGTATAATGTTTCATATAATTCCCCCTACTTCAAAAGTTGCTTTAAACCTCAGTTTTGGATTAAAAAATACTGCTTTACAGCCTTATGCTACATTTTTACGTAAATGTTGCTAATATCCTTTAACTCTAATGACACGGTTTTGTTGAGAAGCCCTTATGACCTCTACCTCGTTGGCATCTTTGTTTAGTTGTCTTACTACTTAATGTCCATATATCATTATTTAAAGAAAAAACAAATACAGTTTGTATTGCCGCAATAGAGTCATCCAGCAAACCTGACTGTTCAATAGTAATAATAACAGATGTAGGCGATTCAACACTTGATAGTTTTTGACTAATCAGAGTGTTTGTCAATTCTAAACTCCTATTTAGACCCATTTCATTTATAGCTAACTGTAAAGGGGAAATGTACTCCTTAGTATTATTTTCTTCGCCATTAGCATTAGAAATAAATAGAATTAAAAATAAGATTATTTGTATATAGTGTTTAAGATGCAGTACCATAAGTATTTTTTGATGAGTTATAAATTAATATAATAATAAAGAAAAAACTAATTCTTTATATCTGCTAATTTAGCAAACATTTTTTCCTCTTGAAGTTCTAAACATAGCAATAATAAGGTTTTTTGCTATATTAGATGATGATTTATTATTGACTTTAGCAAGTTGTAATTTCATTAAAAATTCTTCATCTAAAGATACCAATAATCGTTTAGCAGGCATACAAAACCTAGAATTTCTGTAAATTTACAATATCATATCTGATACAGAACATCAATATTATTTGATTTGAATTTATGTTATTAAAAAAACGAGCATTATATCAATTAACTTTGTTATACTTATAAAGTATGTTATATAATAAACATATTCGATGGTTAAACTATAGTAAAATAGGTTAAGACAAAATCTATTGAAAATTTTTCTTTTTAATATTGATCTAACGTAGAGTATGTAATAATATTATGTACATGTACTTAAATATGTCAATATAATGGAAGCAATATCTTATACACAAGCACGTAATAAGCTGTCTAGCATTATGGATAAAGTTTGTACAAATCATCACTCTTTAATCATTACTAGACAAAAACAAAAATCTGTAGTGATAATGTCCCTTGATGACTATAATGCTTTAGAAGAAACTTGCTACTTATTAAAGAGTCCTAAAAATTCAGAAAGACTCAACCGTGCAATTAATGACCTTAACGAAAATATTAATTTTAAAAATATCACTATAAATGAAAGTATTATTTCATAATGATGCTTGGGAGGATTATCTTTATTTTCAGAAAAATGATATAAAAATTTTAGAAAAAATTAACCAGTTAATCAAGGATATATCTCGTTCACCTTTCTCGGGTATTGGCAAACCTGAACCTTTAAAATTTAGTTTATTTGGATATTGGTCAAGAAGAATAAATCAGGAGCATAGGTTAGTATATACCACTAAAGATAACACTATTTATATAGTGCAATGTAAATATCACTATTAAGAGAGGATTCAAAATCAGGGGCAAAAGTTAAATTTTGCTAAAAATATGCCTAGCTTTGGTTATATTATTAGTACAATTTTTTGAAATAAGATGGAGTGTTTTGGATAATCTCAAAAAACAAAACTATTCTAGGGGTAGGTATTATGTATAAAAGTCTTCTTACTATTGCTATAGCGTTAATATCATTTACTTTACCAGCAATTGCTATGCAGTCTAAAGATTTACCAACAAATCAGGATGGTTCGTATCTTAATATATCTGTTACTGAACAAATGGATGTAAAAGAAGATTTACTTATATCTAGTATGCGAATAGAAAAAGAAGGAGTTGATCTAAAATATATACAGGATGAGATTAACCTAATGATGTCTAAAGCAGTAAAAATGGCTAAAGAAGTTGAAGATATTACTGTATCAACAGAACAATATTATGTTTACCAATATAACCAAGACCAAAATATTGATAATAAAAAAGATAAAGTAAAGAAAAAAATGTGGCGTGGTACTCAGGTATTATCACTGAAAAGCAAATCATCTGAGGCTTTATTGACATTAATTGGAAAATTACAGAATGAAGGGCTATTAATACAAAGTTTAAATTATACTCTTTCTAATGAAAAAAGAGAAGTCATCCGAGATTCTATGATAGAAGCTGCTATTGCAAAACTAAAGCAACGAGCTATACGTGTAGCTAAAGCTCTTGGTAAAGAATACGATGGATTCACTATGATAAATGTTGATCCTGAAGCAAGGAGAATGCCAGTGCCTAGATTGATGATGGGATTACCTGTAAATGCTAATGATAGTGCGGTTAATATGCCAGTTGCAGAACCAAGCACAAGTGAGGTAACTATAACTGTTTCAGCTACTGCTTTGCTTAAATACGGCTCAGTGTTAGGGAACAAGCGATAAAGTGCCGCTTATATTTTATAGCACAACGAAAGCACGAGGTAATAATTATGAAAATATCTAGTAAAGGGCAAATAACTATACCTATAGATATTAGAAGTAAATTTGGCTTTTTGCCAGATACAGAAATCACTTTTATAGAAAAAGAAGACGGCGTTCTATTAAAAAAATATCAAAATCAAAATGATAGAGGTAATAAATTAATATTGCATATGTCTGGAAAAAGCACAGTAAAAATGTCTACTGATACCATAATGAAATTAACTAGATCATGATCTTAGTTGACAGTAATATATTATTAGATATTATCACCTGTGATGCTAGTTGGTATAATTGGTCTTCTAACCAATTGTTAAAATTATCGCAATTTCATGAATTAGCAATTAATGATTATATATATACAGAAGTTTCAATAGGGTTTAAAAGAATTGAAGAACTTGAAGAAGTAATCGGCAATAATTTTAAAGTTCTTTCTATCCCTAAAGAAGCCTTATTTTTAGCAGGAAAAGTTTTTATACAATATAAAAAAGCAAATAGTGGCAAGAAAAATTCCGTATTACCAGATTTCTTTATCGGAGCACATGCGTCTGTATTAAATATTCCTCTTCTTACAAGAGATGTAGCACGTTACAAAACATATTTTTCTAAACTCCATCTTATTCACCCTTAGGTCAAAAGATTTACATTCTTATTCTAATGTATACTTGTGACTGCGTGATTTCGAAATGACACTGGCTTGCTTTCATCGGCAACAAGCGACTCAAATTAACTATTTTATAGTATACATATTTAGCAAGAATAACTATAACAAATATAGGTTTATCCATTATAAATTCATTATGAAAAATACATATTATATTACCACCCCTATTTATTATGTTAATGATATACCTCACATAGGGCATGCTTATACAAGCGTTGCGTCTGACGTAATAGCAAGATTTATGCGTTTATCAGGTAAAGAGGTAATGTTTCTGACCGGTACTGATGAACATGGTCAAAAGGTAGAAAAATCTGCTATTGCCAAAAATGTTGAACCACAAATATTTACCGATACAGTATCTGAAACTTTTCGTACATTAATGCACTCAATGAACATTTCTAATGATGATTTTATTAGAACTACAGAAGCTAGGCATAAACAAGCAGTAAGTAGTCTATGGCAAAAATTGCTGGATAGTGGCAATATTTACCTTGATAGCTATAAAGGCTGGTACTCGACGCGTGATGAGGCTTTTTATGATGAATCAGAATTAACAGAAGATGGACTAGCTCCGACTAAAGCTCCTGTTGAATGGCTTGAAGAACCAAGTTACTTTTTTGCCCTATCAAAATGGCAAGATAAATTATTAGATTTTTACAATGCCAACCCTGATTTTATCAGACCAAATACTAGACGTAATGAAGTTATTAGTTTTGTCAAATCCGGATTGCATGATCTATCCATATCACGTTCTAGTTTTAAGTGGGGAATTAAAGTACCAAATGATGAAAAGCACGTAATATATGTATGGCTTGATGCACTGACCAACTATATTTCGGCTTTAGGATATCCAAATGATATAAACCAGTATAACAAATTTTGGCCGGCTGATGTTCATATAGTCGGTAAAGATATATTACGCTTTCATGCCGTATACTGGCCAGCATTTTTGATGGCAGCTGGCTTGCCGCCACCAAAATGTGTTATGGCACATGGGTGGTGGACTAATGAAGGGCAAAAAATCTCTAAATCTATAGGGAATGTAATTGATCCATTGCAATTAATAAAAGAGTTTGGTTTAGATCCAGTTAGGTATTATTTGATGAGAGAGGTAATATTTGGCTCAGATGGTAATTATTCTCGTAGTAGCTTAATCAATAGAGTGAATAGTGAGCTATCTAATAAAATTGGTAATTTATTGCAAAGAACTCTAGCCTTTGTTTATAATAACAATGAGGCAAAAATTCCGTCAATTAGCAAGGAATCTATCGATAGCATTTATGAGTCATTTTTAATGAAGCTATCCCACCAAATTATATCAGAAAATTCACTGTTCACTAAGACTTTTGCTATTAATTCTGTGTTAGAAAATATTATTACTTTAACCGAAGAAGCCAATATTTATATAGATCGAGAAGCCCCTTGGCAGTTAAAAAAAACTGATCCTATAAGGATGAATGAGGTGTTATATACGCTACTTGAGACACTAAGATATATTGCTGTAATGTTACAGCCATTTATTCCTGATTCGGCTAATAAAATGCTTGATCAGCTTGGTGTACCAAAAAGTCAGAGAATGTTTAAACATTTAACAAAGGAGTTTATTTTAATTCTAGGTAGTAACATTAGCCAGCCAGAAGCTATATTTCCAAGATTTCAGGATAATACTCGATGAAAATAGAAGTCTATTCTAATTATTTCTTGTAGCATATATTGTAGTTCTTAAACTATGTATGGCCTTAAAACCTAGATAAACGGAAATACGCTCAATAATTATCTGTTGGTGAAATGATATTTCTAAGGCGATGCTCGAATTTTCCACTTGTACATGTAAAATATTTATTCTCTGTCCTTTCTCCTCAGGGCTAGATATTTTTAATGGGCTAGTTTTGCTACTAAATTTTGGTCCAACAATCTTGCTCCAATTAATCATAATTTCTGCAAGCAATGGGTGTTGTTTACCAAAGATTCGTCTAATAATTATGTTGATGTCATGGCTAAGCGGTTTCATGGGCAAAATTAATTATTGTAACCATTACTACTAATATAGCAAAGATAATTGATAATAAAGGAAAGTACAGAGAAATGATTGATAATACCATAAGTAATATATTGCATATTATAATTCTACTCACTACTTCCTTATGACTTTTTCCATTTCTGACTGCTTTTTGAAAAAAATGCTTTAAATGAGGTTGCCAAATTTTCTCCTTATTAACTAGTCTAATTAGTATGGTTAATCCTCCATCTGCTAGGTAATATAAGCTAGCAATAGATGAAGCAACAAACAAATGAACACTAGATGCTGAAATAAGTAGCAAACATAAACCTAATAAAAATCCTAAGCTTATACTACCTACGTCCCCTAGAAAGATTTTAGCAGGATGCCAGTTAAATATCAAAAAACCTATGGAACATGCTAATATAATGATGTTAAGCACAATTATAAAATTTATATTTATTATTATATCAGATTTTAGATAACAAAGTATCAATATAGTGATCGATAAATGAATAGATTCAGCACCACTAATACCATCTATTCCATCAAGAAAATTATAAATATTTAAAAAGACAATCAATCCTATTATAGATAGTACAAAATCAATATATAAAGGCAATTCGTGATGAAACAATACTACTGGAGATAAAAATAAAAAAATGGCTATTGTAGAACAAATTATGTGAAAAATTAGTCTTACAAATATCGGAATAGAAATAAGATCATCTAAAAATGAAATTGTAGAAATGATCAGCAGTAAAGGTACAATTTTAATTGAGTTTATCAGAGTTTTTGTTGAAAAATATTCATAGGCGATAAGAGCAATTATTACCACTATAACTATCGCAAGTCCACCTCCTCTTGGTGTGATTCTACTATGTACTCTACGTGGATCTGGTATATCCACCACTCCAAAAGATGGAAGACTAGAAATCAGTAACCAAGTAAGAAAGCTTGTTGCTATAAAAGATAATAAAAACAAAAAACTATAATTAATAAAGTTACTCATAACAGCATATTAGATTTAAAACTGAAATATTCATTGGCTGTAATAATTACGTGGTCATGAACCGATATGTTCATATTAGCACAAGTTTCTACTATTTTGTGTGTTAGTTCAATATCAGTATTTGAAGGCTTACTAACACCACTTGGATGATTATGTACCAATATAATTGCACCAGCTTCATTAAATAAAGCTCTTTTAATTATTTCTCTTGGATATATTGTTGCCTGATCTATAGTACCTTGGCTTAAAACTTCATCAGCAATTAGGACATTCTTTTTATTTAAAAATAAGATACGAAATTGTTCTGTCTTCATGCTACCCATCGTTGCTTTTAGATAGTCTATTAGAACGTTCCAAGAACTAATTACATTTTGATTTATTACTTTTTGTTTTAGCATTCTGTTAGTTAGTTCACGCATAATGACAAAATTTACATATAAATTATCATTAGTTCCTTTAATATTAAGCAATTTTTCTTTATCTGTATTTATTAAATTAGCGAGACTACCAAATTGTGTTAATAATTCCTTTGCTAATGGTTTTACATCTTTTCTAGGTATTACAAAAAATAATATCATTTCAAGTAATTCATAATCTGCAAGATTTTCTGCAGAAACAATAATACGTTGTCTTAGGCGTTGTATATGCCCAATATAATGGGGTATATTATCTTTCATATTTAGTTTTACAATAAGTCTGTTTTATAAGGTGGATGTATCAAATGTTTTGGTGATAAAGTAAAAATGTCAAAACCATCTTTGGTTACGCCTAAACTATGCTCAAATTGTGCTGATAATGATTTATCACTTGTTGTAACTGTCCAACCGTCTAATTTACTTAGATGAGTGGAGTGATGTCCAGCATTTACCATTGGTTCAATAGTAAAAAACATACCTTCCTCCAAGACCAAGCCAGTGCCAGCTTTGCCATAATGTAGAATAGTTGGTTCTGTATGAAATATACGCCCTATCCCGTGACCAGTATAATTTCTAACAACTGAATAATTATGTTTTTCAACATAAGTTTGTATAGCATTTCCGATATCTCCTAAATGTACTCCTGGTTTTACTAGTTCAATTCCTATCATCATAGCATCATAAGTAACCTGCACTAAGCGTTTTGCTTTAATTCCTACATCACCAACATAATACATTCTACTAGTATCACCATACCATCCATCGACAATTACAGTAACGTCGATATTTATTATATCGCCATTTTTAAGGAGTTTATCATTTGGAATACCATGGCATACTACATGATTAACAGAAGTACAAATTGATTTTGGAAACCCATTATAGTTCAAAGGTGCAGGGATTGCATTATTAGACACAATAAACTCATGGCAAAGATCATTTAAATAGATCGTACTCACTCCTGGTTTTACGTAATCAGTAATAAAATCTAGGGTTTCTGCAGCAAGTTTGCCTGCAATATGCATTTTCTTAAAGTTTTCTTGGGAATGAATTGTTATGGTCATAAAATAATTAACTTTTTTTATTAAAATCATCTATTAGACTTCTTTCGAAACTCGCTTATGCTGAGGGATTTGAAGGAGACGCGGAACGCAGAACCGCAGCGTACTCTAATGTACGTGAGGATTCGAGTACCGCATCGACGTACAAATCACCAGCAGAAGTAGAGTTTCGAAAGAAGTCTATTAAAAGCATAGATAACCTGATTGATGTTACTCCATCATTGCGAGGAGCTATTAAAGTGGCTTCTCGCAATGACGTTGGGTAAAAATATTCCAGTCTATTAGCGAGACCACGTGAGTGTAGTGGCAATCCACATTTATTAGATTGCTTTGTCACATTCGGCTTTTCGCTAATAGACGTCAATTTACTACGGCTAGATGCTATCGGGTTAGCTATATAAATATATACTAAATTTCTACTTTTTAAATTATTATTTGAATTTCATTGAATCTTTTCAATGGTTCTTACCTTATAAAAACTATAAGATAAGGTTATTGTATCCACATCATTCATTTCTTTATCTTCCTCAAAATCAGAGTCTATAAAAAATGTCACTGGCATCAACATTTTTTCTCCTGCTTTTAATAACTGTTCTTCAAAACAAAAACAATGTATTTTAACAAAGTATTTACCAGCTTTATTAGGTGTAACATTATAAATGGAAGTTCCTATTATATCATCGTTACTTAGATTTTCAGACTCATAAAAAATTAGTGTATTTTGTCCTAGGGTAACTTTAGACCTCCTTTGCTTAGGAATAAATCGCCAAGGCAATTTACTGTCAACATTGGAATCAAATTCTATAGTTATGGTTCTAGTTCCTTTTTTAGGAGAATATATATTGAGTTCTTGTCTTGTGGTAGTACCACCATATCCAGTGACTTTACAAAATAAATTGTAAATTGGTATTGATGCAAAGCTTAAAAAAACCATGCTAAGTACTAAACTAACTAGGGCTAAGGCAAAATTTCTATTAGATTTTTGTAACACAATGTTGCTCTCTTTTTGTAAAAAGTCAAATTTCAATTTTTTACAAGAAGTCTATTTAAAATATTTTAAACTTATGATATTATGTACCCATTCTAGTATATCCCCTAAGTAAAGGAATCTATTTTAAAGGTATTATATGACTAACAAAATCAGTGTGCCAGTAATTTCTGCAGAATCAGGGTTTTATCAGTATTTGCAAAAGATCAATAAAGTTCCGTCACTTTCACAAGAGGAAGAGTTTCTACTTGCCAAAGCCTATCTTGAGCAGAATGATCTAGAAGCTGCTCATAAGCTAGTAACTAGTCACTTGAAATTGGTAGCAAAAATTGCTGTTAGATATAGAAATTATGGACTACCTCTAAATGAGCTTGTGTCAGAAGGGAATTTAGGTCTTATGCAAGCAGTAAAGAAATATAATCCTGATTTAGGTTTTCGCTTGTCTACTTATGCTTTGTGGTGGATTAAAGCTTCAATCCATGAATATGTCCTAAGATCTTGGTCTTTGGTTAAAATGGGTACTACGGCAGCACAAAAAAAGTTATTTTTTAGCCTTGGTAAAATTAAGCATAAAATCACTAACCTATATTCAAGAGCTGTTACAGATCAAGATTTTGTTCAAATTGCTCAAGAACTTGGAGTGACTAAGAATGAAGTTAGTGAAATGAATTCTAGGTTATCTGGTCCAGACTTATCATTGAATAATTTGGTAAATAGTGGAAATGATAACAGTGATAGCGAGCTAATTGAATTTTTACCGGAAACCCGTCCAAGTCAAGAGCTAAGATTAATTAGCCAAGAGGATTCTGTTAACAAACATAATTTGCTAACACAAGCGATGAAGATATTAAATGATCGTGAATTACATATTCTCACTGAGCGTAAATTAAAAGATTCTCCAAAAACTCTTGATACTCTTAGTATTGAATATAAAATCTCTAAGGAAAGAATTAGGCAGATTGAGAACACAGCATTTGAGAAAGTGAAAAACTTTATATTGCAACAGATGCCAAAAGCTGTTTAAGTGGATTATTATAATTTTTCTAGTATACTCAGATGGTTTTACAACATATTAAATTAAATATTAATTCATGAAAGCAATTGCTATACATTTATTGATTATTTTGATTTCTACGCAAGTATTTGCTGGAAATCAAATTACTAGAAAGAGTTTGAAATTTGATTCATCTAATGATTGTACAGAAAGATTAGATATTTTGGAAAAAGAGAATCAGCACTTACTTGGCAGAGTCGAAATAATTGAACATACTATTGCCAAATTAGAGAAAATTTTAGGCTCTACAAAACAAGAGGTAATAAATTCTGATGATACCAGTACAACAAAAAATTTATCAGATGATTCTATAGATAGCGATGTATTTGAAATATCGTCTACTAAAAAAGTACAAAAAGAAGTTGTGTCGTATGATACTGCAAAACCCATTTCGGGGATAGCAAAAGATAAGCAACTTTATGACTTAGCACTTGCCTCTTTAAAAGATAATAAATTAACCGATGCAGAAGAAAAATTTGCAAATTTTTTAAAAAATTACTCTAATAGTCCTTTGGTAGGTAATGCGTATTTTTGGTACGGAGAATCTTTTTTTAGGCGTAATATGTTTGATAAAGCGGCTATAAATTATCTAAAAGGTTACAAACAATCACCAAAAGGTTCTAAAGCTTCTGACTCATTGTTAAAATTAGCATTATCTCTTGGAGAATTGAAAAAAATACAAGAGGCATGCTCTATTCTTAATAAACTTGAAACAGAATTTCCGAGTAGACCAGCTACATCAATAAAAAGAGCTAAGGACGCAAGAACCAAATTTGCTTGTAAGCGTTAGGTTCTTATGAACAAAAAGGTAAATAATAATGACTGACATTTTAGAAGAAGTTTTAAATGATAAAAATGAAGAAAAGAAACTTTATTACTTTAAAAAACTTCTTCCTATAACTATAATCCTCGCGCTAATAGTTGTATTATTTATGCTAATAAACAATTGGCTTGGCGGTAAGAAAATAAAGAATAATCAAAAGACAGGTGATATTTTAGTTAAGTCTATGTCGCTTATCAATGACAACAAAGACCTAACCATAAAGTCGTTGGATAATTTAATTGAAATAAGTAATAATAAAGTAGGAGAGCTTGCTGCTATCGAACAAGTTAGCATAAAAATACATCAAGGAGATTTTATAGAAGCTAGAACTTTATTAAAGAAAATTATTGATAACAAGAATTATACCGAATTAACAAGTGCATATGCACGTCTAGTTTGGTTAAGTTTAATGATAGACGAAACAAATTTATCTAATGTAAACACTAATGAAATCGAGGAATATTTAAATTATTTTGATGATGAGAATAAACCATTCTTTGGTACTGCCAATATTATCAAAGCAATTTGGTATATTAACAATAACTCAAAAGATTTAGCAGAAAATACCTTGAAAAAGGTAATATCACTAGAAAGTACAACTCAAGTAGTTAAAGAGCAGGCTAAAGCTTTACTTTCAAACTTACAATAAACTTCAATTAGGGATAAGAATTAGTTAATTCTTATCCCTAATTCGCGTAACAACAAAGGCTTAAATTATGATAAAACAACGATTAATTATTTTCTTACTACCTTTTGTTCTAACTTCTTGCGGTCTTGGAGCTAAAAAGATTAAAAATATTGTAGAGTTAACTCCTAGATTATCTGTAGAAAGTAATGAAACAATTCAAATAGATTCTACTGTAAGAACAAATATATTTAGCCCTGAACAGCTTCAAAATAAGGAATATACTGTTGCAAAATATAAAATAATATCAGAGCCAGTTTTTAATAAAGCTGTTGCCTATACCATTGATACTAAAGGTAATATTTCTGCTTTTTCTATGAAAGATAAATCTATTATGTGGTCATATAATATCAGCACTAACAAGAGTGATTATTATGTTGGTGGAGGGATATTATGCCACAATGATAAACTATATGTTACCTATGGTTCAAGATTCTTGGTCGTATTAGATAGTAGGTCAGGTCATGAAATAATCAGAAAAGAGTTGCCTGATATTACTAGAGTAAAACCGGTATTAATTAATAATCATACTATTGTAGTTCAAACAGTAACTAATCAAATATTAGCGATTAATATTGATAATTTAAATTTTGTTTGGCAACATGAAGGTGTAATAGAAACTTTGTCATCAAGTTACCATGTTAGCCCAATAGTACAAAATAATCATGTAATAGTAAATTATAATTCAGGGCAAATTCTTGCTCTAGAAGCAGGTAGCGGTCGAGTTCTATGGACTAACGATTTGTCTAGTCATCAAGAAATAGGCTTGCCAAATTTTGAGGCAGCATCTATATTATGCAAACCTATTGTCAATAACTCTCACATATATATAGCTAATAGTGCTGGTAAGATAGTCAAGCTAGATATTATGACGGGTAATATTCTTTGGCAAACCAAAGCTTATGATGTGCAATCTATGTTGTTAGCGGGTAATAGTTTATTTATAACAAATAATGCTGGACAAATAGCTGCTATAAGTACTGATTTTGGTAAAGTCAAGTTTGTAGCAGATTTAAATGATGGGAAAGATATTAAAAAAGTTAAAGCCTCATCATTCCTAACCCCTATAATTAGTAAGGTAGCTGAGGCAGAAGAGTGGAATTTAAATATTATTTCCACTAAAGGTGAATTATATAGTTTCCAATCAGATGTTAATGGTAATTTAAGCACCACTCCACAGATTACTAAAATTACTAAAAATATTGAATATTATGGAAAAACCTGCTGTGGTAGTATGTATTTTGCTACTGATAAAAAAATTATGTTTGTCGATTAGTCAAGAACTATGTTAAATATATATGTACATTTATCTTGACAAAATAGTGGTTATAATGCTATTTAGTATAGCTTAGGCGAGGACAATGATAACATTAATTCTAATTAATAAAGATATATAACGTGAAAACTTATTCTGCAAAACCATCACAAATTCAGAAAAAGTGGTGGGTCATAGATGCTAAAGACCTTGTATTAGGTAGACTTGCTAGTGAAGTATCTAAAATCTTACGTGGCAAACATAAGCCTTCCTTCACTCCTCATTTAGATTGTGGAGATTATGTAATAATAATTAATTCCAAGCATATTTGCTTGACAGGTAAAAAATCAGACCTTAAAGATGGTAAGTTTTATTATCGCCATACTGGTTTTCCAGGTGGAATAAAGGATACAACAGCTGGAAAAATTCTGTCTGGTAAATATCCTGAACGTGTCGTTAAGCTTGCTGTAAAAAGAATGATTACGCGAAATGTTTTGGGATCAAAGCAGATGGGTAATCTATATGTCTATGCAGAGAATGAACACCCACATAAAGCTCAGCAACCTGAGTTTTATGATTTTGCAAGCAAAAATACAAAGAATAAAAAATAGTGAATTATGACAATATTAAAGGTTCAAAGTGAGAAAACCAAAAGCGATACAGTTCAGAGTAAGTTAGTTAAGCCTAAAACGCCTGTAGGAAGTAGTGATAATAAAGTCTATGGTACAGGTAGAAGAAAAAGTGCAATTGCTAGAGTTTGGTTAAAAAGTGGTAGTGGTAAGGTAATTGTCAACAAAAAAAATATGGAGCAATATTTCACTCGTGAAGCTCATACCAAATCTCTTTTGCGACCATTTGTTGTAACCAATACTGCTGGACAATATGATATAATATGTACTGTCAGAGGCGGTGGAATATCAGGACAACTGGGTGCTGTACTACACGGTGTTTCTAGGGCTCTTGACAAAATTGCACCAGAATTTCATAGTATTTTACGCAAATCCGGTTTCTTAACAAGAGACTCAAGGGTTGTAGAACGAAAAAAATATGGTAAGCATAAAGCTAGAAAAAGTACTCAATTCTCTAAACGTTAAAATTTTACAGAGTCTGTTTGGAGTTGTCTAGCATGTGATTTTCTGAAGCTCTTTCCATCATGGCGGGGTAGCTCAGTTGGTTAGAGCAGCGGAATCATAATCCGCGTGTCGGGGGTTCAAATCCCTCCCTCGCTACCACAAAATGCTAATTCATGTGGTAGTTTATTATCGACTTTGTGTAATGGGGGTTTTCATAATAAGAATCAACAACTAATTCTTTAAAGCATTAAGTATACTGCGATTTTTTTTATATTTTATATATGAAAGTTATTAGTGCTACTTGATGTCTATGCTATTATGCGGTGAATGTACTCGAAATTCTTCAAGTTCTTGCAAACATTATTATGAAAAGGATTACATTCGGTTTAATAGCTGAGTATGTAGCTATTATTATTTATAAAATTAAATTTTATCAAATTCTTCACCATCGTAAAAGATATTATGTTGGTGAGATTGATATTATCGCCCTACGTGGAAAACAACTTGTTTTTATAGAAGTAAAAGCAAGGCGTTCTGACGTTGATGATCGGATATTGTCAACTCATCAACAAGCAAGAATAAAAAGATCTGCTAGTGTATTTTTAAGCTCTAACCCAAAATACCAAAATTATCAAGTTAGATTTGACCTAATAATTATTAAACCTTACAGTATATCAATTATTATTGAAAACGCATGGTAATAGAGTTCTTTCTACTAGACGAAAAAGAATCTAATTATACACTATACACTCAAATGCTAACTGACTAAGTAATTATTTTAAAATTATTGCTTGACCAATAAAGCAATATATGTCAAAAAGATCATACTCATATAGTCTGAGACTTCTCTTAAAACTAGGCCGCTATAGCTCAGAGGTAGAGCACATCATTGGTAATGATGAGGTCGTAGGTTCAATTCCTACTAGCGGCACCAATTTTTTATTAGTTGTAATCCTTAAAGTCCTAGTACTCATAAGCTTTCTTCCTATAATTTGTATTAATATTTAAAGACTATCTAAACTTGATATATTTGTCAATTTATCATAAAAACTAGGGCGATTTCTTAAAAAAACCAAAATAAAACCTACATGAAAAATAATAGTTTCTAGTCACATTATTAGTTGAATTATTATTTTAATATTAAACTAAAATAAGTTAATTAAATAAATTAATCTTTTTCAATTGTTTTTGCTTAAAACTTAACATTAATAATTAAACTAATAGACTAGTTAATTAAATTAGTCATTATATCATAAATACTACTCAAATCGTTGATATCTTGATAAAAACTTGCTACCAAAAGAAGTTTTAAAACGAAAAAGCGTATTTTCTACGCTCTCCCTTCGGTCATAACTATTCTTTACTCTCCATGTTGATATCCCCTCTTTCGTTGATATTTTACAGCTTTATCTCTCTCTGTTTTAGGCTTGTGTAATTTAACTGATAATGAATGGTTGGGAGGTCTGATAACTGGCTTCATTCCTTTCTTTCTCAACAATTGATATACAGCTTCACCGTCATACCCTGAATCCCCAAGGAAATCTTTAGCCCTGATACCAATCAGCAATGGCTCAATCTGAGATATGTCACCTGTGTTATGTTCTGTAGTGCTATCAGCTAGGATTATTCCCTTATCATTTACAACAATATATGGTTCTTTTTTCTTCTCTCTTGTCAATTCTGATTTCTTTTTAATTTCTCTCCTTTCTATCAGATTATTTATACTTTTATACTCTATTCTCTATTTATGCAACAAAGCCAGACGGTATTAAAGAAAAAATTGATGAGAGATCAGGGTTCTTTTAGCTTATCACTACAATCTTTGAAATTAGTCACCAGCCCTTTAATAATTGACTCACTTGATTGTTATTGAGTAGCTTAGGTTTTTATGGTTATTTTTTCTAAAACTATTTTATTGTCAAAAGCACCATTGGTATCTTTTTTGTGCTTTTTAATGTTTAGTATATCCTTTAATTTATAAGAGTTGCTATTACATATTGCCTCAAGTACTTCTATGATATCAGCAATTTCTTCGATAGATTCACTTTCTAAAAATTCTTCTACCTCTTCAGAAAGTTTCTGTCTTAATAATTGTTTATACTCAGCCAATTCTGCAATACGAAAGACTGGTATTCGACCAGATTTTAAGATAATTTGCGGAACTGAATCTCTCACTAATTTTGTCATATTGCCTGTGTATTATTGGTTAAAGGTTAACCAATTGTCATAAAATTGGCATTTTCTAGCCATAAAATTTTGCAAATAATTTCATTGTTAGGATATAGTTTTGCTATTATATGTCGGTAAAAATTCAACTGATCAATATAAGATTCCTTAACTAATTGACAGGTTTTAGGTGGACTAGCATCGGATTTATAATCAATAATGGTTATTTTTCCCGTATCAATAGCAAGTAAATCAATTCGTCCTATCTTAACCTCATCATTTATAGTTGTTCCTATCGTCACTTCAGTTTTTAGCTCTTGGGAAATAAGTGCCATAAATTCTATATTATTCAGTAATTTATCAATATTACTATGAATCTTTTCTTGCAAAGTTGTTGGTAACTTGTGAATAAACAGATGTTTATTCATACTAGAAAAATCATTGATCTTTGTGGCATCTTCTAGAATTTTATGAAATATCTTACCATATTCCAAATGATCATTAACTATAAGAGGAAAATTGACTAAATAATTTTGCTTTGTATTTTTGGTGATTTTATTAATTAAAAAAAGATTTGGTACCCAATCTTCAATATCATTCCCACTACCTTCAATGTCATTCCTGCTTCTCTTGATGTCATCCTGCTTCGGTGCAGGATATAGAATATCTAAAGCACCTTTTTGGTCTATTTCTTTAGATTTCTGCCCATTTTCACTTTCTTCTATAGACCTCTTTTGAAACTCTACTTCTGCTGGTGATTTGTACGTCGATGCGGTACTCGAATCCTCACGTACATCTGAGTACGCTGCGGGTTGAGGTTCCGCGTCTCCTTCAAATCCCTCAGCATAAGCGAGTTTCGAAAGAGGTCTAATAACTGATTCATAAACTATAATACCATTTTCCTGTACCTTCCCGTGCATATTCATTGTTCTAGCAACCAACTCATACCAACAATTTTGTGGTAGCTTACTACTTGACTGATAACCACATATCACTAAATGGTCTTCGGCTCTAGTCATTGCAACATAAAGTAGTCTAATATATTCTTGTAAGTCTTTTTGTTGCTCCTTTCCTTTGAGAATTTTAAAGAATTCTGGGCTATTGGCTGATTGAGTGGTAGAGAACACTTGATTTTCGTCCCAAATGAATTTATTACTATTAGTTGGTACTGAACTAGTATCGCACAGAATAACAATAGGTGCTTGCAGACCTTTAGAAGCATGCACGGTCATAATTTTTATCTTACTTGACGATTCTAAGTTTCTTTTAATCTCAATTTTGTTATTTTCAAACCAATAAACAAAGCTTTGCAAAGAGTTATCTATATTATTAGCATAATTGCTACTCAAATATATCAATTCATTTATTACGTCATTACTATCAAAGCCATTAGCCTCAACTAAAACTTTTCTAACATCCAAACAATCGACAATAAGTGGAAAAAAATTCTCACAATTGGCAACCTTATATAGCTGCAAGAAATGGCACAGTTTCTTATATATAATTGCATAGTCTTGGACAGTTTGTAGGTAACCCCAAAGAGAATTTTTGCCTCGAGAAATTGCAATAGTTTGTAGTGCCTGTTCACTCATGCCGATTATTGGTGATTTTAACAGACTAGCCAAATTCAAATCATCTTGAGGTAGTAGTACAAATTTCGCTATGCTCATTAGGTCTAATACTGACAAACTTTTATTTAAAATGATCCGATCAACATCTTCTACTGGTAAACCATGTTGCTTAAGACAATTAATAATCTCAAAAATCAACTCATCTCTCTTGCGTACCAAAATCATAAAATCTGATTCTTTGACTTCGGAATTAGTAGCAGGCAGGATTCTTCGACTTGCTATTTGGCTTTTTATAAAACTAGCAATTTGTTGTGCAAGTAATTGCTGAGCAGATTTGGATTTATTATGCTCTTCCAGTAAAGGCCAAAACAACTTACTCTCTTTTTCATCCTTAACTAATGGCCAAAGTTCAACTCTACCTTTATGAGTTTGACGAAATGGCAAAATTTTAGGATTATCAGATGTAAATAATTGAGGGGTAGTATGTTTAATTTGTTGAAAAATTAGATAGACAATATCAATAATTTCTTTAGTAGATCTATAAGACCACTGGAGGGTAATATTTCTGAAATTCTTATTTGCATCAGATAGGTTTTTATACAAATTTTCATTAACATAACTAAAAGAGCTAAGATTTGCTCCTTGGAAGCTAAAAATCGACTGTTTCTCATCGCCTACAACAAAAATAGTACTTTTTTGCTTAGTGCTAGAAGTAAAGTCTGCTATAATTGCAGTGATAATGTCCCATTGTTCTGGGCTAGTATCTTGTGCTTCATCAACAAGCAAGTGGTCAATCCCGCCATTAAGTTTATAAGCTACCCAATTTTTTGCAGTATTATCCGTTAATAATAACTGCGTAAGATAAATTAAATCATCATAATCAAGCAAACTATGCTGGGTTTTGTAGGAATCATATTTATCAAGAAAAATCTTTGCCAAGTTACGTAATGAATTTGAGTAATTCTCCATATCTTGCATTTTAGCTTGTTGATCTAGCTGAAAAATTCTCTCTTGAATATATTCAAGTTCATTCAATAACTTTGGGTACTTCATTGCCACAGATTTAGGCAATATGTTCTTACGCTTAAGGTTTTCTTTAGTAAGAAAAAATTGTTGAATTTCTTGATCTAGGTCAATAACTATTGAGTATTTTGCCAATAATTGCTTAGCTTGATCATAAATATTTAGTAATTGTGCAGAAATAGTTTGAGTATCGTACTCTACAGAATCCATTTGTTTGGCAAATAATTTTTTAAACTTAATTTTTTGCTGGATTATTTCAGAGAAAATATCATTGATAGTTGTTTCATGGAAATTTGTCAGAAAAAAACTAATCAGCTCATTATAAGTCGGATCTAAATAGATTTGGTTTCTTATTTTGCTAAGAATCCCTTGTGCTGTAATCTCGTCAAGAATCTGAAATTTTGGATTAATACCAACTTCAAAAGGAAATAATTTAAGTATTTTCTGACAGAAAGCATGGATAGTATAAATATGAATACCATCTTCAGAATTTAGTAGTTTGTGATATAAAGTTTTGGTATATTTTACCTCACTTTCTAAAGGCTCTCTAGTAAGTAATAAACCTAACTCTTCAGTTAATTTAGCGGTTTCGTTTGCAGCAAATTTAGCAAGCTTATTTTTAATCCTACTCTGCATTTCAAGGGCGGCTGCATTAGTAAAAGTTAAGCATAGGATTTTTTCAAAGGGGACTCCCTTAATTAGTAACCGCAGCACCCTATCTGTTAAAATTTTGGTTTTGCCTGTACCAGCTGATGCAGAAACCCAAACAGAATATTTGGGGTCAGATGCTTGTTGTTGTAATTCATTCATTTAATTCCTATTTACCTCAGTTTTGGATTAAAATTAAAAATTTCAATCCAAAACTGGCTAGAATATATACGTTTATAAAACGTCTATTAGCGAGGAGTCGCGAAAAAGCGGCGACGTGGCAATCTAGGATACGCGAAGCGTACTACAGCTTCGCTGTTTACCTAGATCGCTACGGCATCTAAAGAGCCTTGCTATGACGATTATAGGAAAATGTAGGATACTATGCTTTTTTACTCACATTAATAGCCATATTACACATTAATTTAATAACTTTATTGATTAAGGAAGCAAATACTATATTACTGCTACCTTGTACTAGGGCTATATCTTTATGTTCAATTTCCTCAGCCTGAAATTGTTTTATGCTATCTACCAATTCTTTCTCTAAATTATACAATTCGAGATAATCTATTTGTTTCTGATAATGTTGTTCAATCACTTCTTCTACACTTTGCGTTAGTAGCATGGCAGTTTTTGTTCCTATCAATATCGATCCACTACCAAGTATATAGCCAATAATATGCCAAAATGGTATAAAAATAGTTGGTCTAACATTACGTTGTAATAACAAATTAGTAAAGTAGCTCAAATGTACTTCTTCTTGCTGCATCATATGTTTTATTGTAGAGGAAGCTTCGTGGTTTTTGCAATAATTTAATTGCCCTTGATAAATTCGTTTAGCTCCATATTCTCCAGCATGATTTACTCTAATAATTTCTTTTATGATATTATCTGAATTGGTGAAATCGGGTCTTGCCATATGCTGCCTTAGTATCTAAATAACGGATAATTTATTGCATTTTATAATATATCAATTTTATTAGATCGGGTAATCTTAGAGATAGTACTAGGAATTAATACAAAAATTCCAAAAACAAGAACACTATATTTTAATATAATACTACAATAGAAAATGAAAATGTTTATTTTTAGAGTAGGTATGAATTTTGCTATGCCAATTAAAATGGCTAGGGATATTAGAGCGGTTGGAATACTAATTTTGTGCTGTAGACCAACTGCCTGATTTTCTATCCATCGTAAGGATAACCCAAAGCCAATGAGAGCTCCTATTGCCATCGGTATCATAGGTGGCCATGGTAAAGATTGAGACACTATGGTGTATAGTGAGATTATTATAGCAAGTAAAAACCAAAATTTTTTGCAACTATGTTGAAATACTTCTACAAGTAATGCTCTTTCTAAATATGTTTTCCATATATGGAAAACACAAAACCCAAATATCAAACCACCAATTACATCATATATACTATGAACACCAAGATATACTCTTGAAAGACCAATACCAATTATTGGCAGTAAGCATAAATACTTAAAAGGACTATTTTTAAGACTTAAAAAGATTGCTAGCCAAAAAGTGGTTGCCACTTGAACATCACCACTAGGAAAGCCAAAAGGATCATACACAGATATTAAATGTAAAGATATGTCAGGACGCGATATTTTAAATAAATTCTTTAACAAGCAATTAAGTAAAGTACAAAAAGGTATTAAAAATCCTAATGATCTAAATAATAATGCCGATGGATTTAACCAATATCCTAAAGCAGTAATGGTAATGTAAAAGTAATCACTAGCAAAAAATGGAAATAACTTAAATATGGTTGTTAGAAAATCTGTTCTTATTTCTACAATCCAACTAGTATCTATCATGAAAAGAATGCTTATAATGATTGATATAGTTTGCAATAAAAACTGATGCTGGGATACAAAATCCGATTATAGCCCATTGCATTTGCCTGATAGCTAATGGTAAAGAGGAGATATAACCAACTGTAAAAAGCATTTTGACTATAAAGAGCATGAAAAAACACAGTATTGTTGCTGATATACTCTTCTGCTTTGAAGAATTGGCTTCGCAAAACTGCGGGGTATTCGCGTACTCACGTAGCTCATCTACGCTCCGTTCGCTCACCCCTTGTTTTACGTTCCAATTCTTCAAATCATTTGAGTATATTTTGCTTCGTAAATTTATAATTGTTATTTTTTTTGTAAAAATGTTTTCAGAAAATATTACTCCAATAAGAGCGTAATATGCCATATATAGATGTTCTTCTACCTTATGTATAGATGCAATGTACAACATCAAAAATGTAGTAAAAGTCAATAAAACTGGTGGCAATATTTGCTTTTTTGTGCTTGCAAGAAATGTATAAAAGGCTATTAATAAAGATCCAAAGAATATGGCTCCTAGAATATCAAAATAATTATGATAGTCACAATAGACTAAACTCATTCCTATTCCAAATAGCAAACCAGTTATCAGAATTTTACATATACGGCTTTGTGTTTTTGTCATCAGCCAACCATATAAAACAACTGAAGACTGCATATGACCACTTGGAAAAGCAAAACCTTGTTTACCAATATGAGCGGATAGTGGTACTTGAAATGTAATTTTTAGAGCAAAATTAAATAACATACTTACTAATATTAAACATATTGCATTAAAAAACACTTTTTGCTCTAACCAAATATAGCCTAGTATCAGTAGTGGGATAATGACTATATCATGACTAAAACTTAAAAAAATCTTAGCAACATTATCTAGCATAAAAAATTGTAGAAGATTTGAACTTATAGACACTATTTACCTAGTCGCCAATTAAACTTCACCCATTATACAGAGTATCTGTATACAAGATTTTATCATTTTGTCAATAGCTAATTACCCAGCTAAAAGCTCCAGTGATTATAATTGTCTTTTTATAGGTGATCATTTATAATTACCTAATTACTTACTGTACAAACTATCAGAGTTGGCTAGAGGAAAAACAACATATTGTTATAAAAAATATTTGATCCTTGATGACTTAGTGGAAATCTAATATATTGTATAATATAGGGAGGGTGCTTATGAATTTATCCAAAAAAATAAAGAACCATAAAAAACAAAAAAACTACACTCTGTTATATGTGCTTGTAGCTATGATTGTATTGGTGTATTTTGTAACTTTAATAAAGCTTTCAAGTTAAAACTATGGAAAAAAAAACTATCCTTCAATTTTTTGGAGGTATTATTCTATTGATAGGTGTAATAATTTTTGCAATTAGTCATCGAAGCACATCTAAGAATGATGTAGATACTAATATAGTAGAAATTGTAACGGTTATAAAGAATCATAGATTTGAGCCAAATATTATTAGAGTAGAAAGTGGTAAGAAGATTCGTTTTACTATCCACAACCAAGATAGTACAGTAGAAGAGTTTGAGAGTCATGATCTGCACCGCGAAAAGATTATTATGCCAAATGACTCTATAAATATCATCCTTGCCCCTTTAGCCCCGGGTAAATATGATTTTTTTGGAGACTTTCATCAAGAGACAGCACAAGGGTCTCTCATTGTTAATTAAATTTATTTAGGTTTAGATGTTTAAAATAGCATTAGTGGTATTCAGGGAATGCCTAGAAATAGCTTTGTTGCTTGGTGTAATACTTGCTGTGACAAAACAATTAGAAAAATCTAGAATTTATATAATTGCTGGAGTCATGCTTGGTACAGTTTCTGCTGCGTTATTTGCTTTCTTTACTCGTAGTATAACCGTAGCATTTAGTGGTCTAGGTGATGAGATATTTAACTCTGGAATCATTCTATTAACAGTTGCATTAATTGGTTGGACTATAGTATGGATGCAAGGTTATGGTATTAAGATAAAACAAAATCTTAATGATTTGTCTGTAAAAATTAGTAGCGGTGATAGTAGTTATATAATGCTAGTACTGATTGTTGCGGCAACTATTCTTCGAGAAGGAATGGAAATTATTATATTAGTTTATAGTATTTCTTCAGTCGAAATTATTGACAGTAATAGCTATCTATTAGGATTAATTATTGGTATAGTCAGTGGTCTAACTTTGGGTGTCATTATCTATTTAGGTTTAATAAAAATAGTAAACCAACAATATATATTTCGTATATCTTCCATTTTATTAATGCTTGTTGCTAGTGGCTTTGCAGCAGAAGCTGCTGGTATATTGAGTTCTTCAGGGATTATTACTATTTTATCCGACCAGCTTTGGGATAGCTCTTGGCTCATTTCTGACAGAAGTATCTATGGTAAATTCCTAAAAATGATTACTGGATATATTGCTAGACCTAATGGATTACAAGTTGTTTTTTATGTTTGTACTCTAGGTTTAATTAATATCTTAATACAAATAAAAATCAGACACACAAAAGCAGTAACAGAGAAATAAAACTATTTATGATTAATTTTTTATCAGAAGTTGCTCCGCTTATAGCTTTTTTTATTGGCTATTTTTATGGTGGTAGTATACAAAGTGCGACGTTATATATACTTATTACTTCAATTATTTGTGTTAGTTTGTGTTATCTTATAGAAGGCAAAGTTTCCAAATCCTCCTTAATATCTTCTGGAGTGTTATTAGTTTCAGCTAGTATAGTTTTGATTAGTGGTAACTCTATGTATATCAAAATCAAACCAACTATTCTATATGTAATTTTTGCTAGTATATTTTTTATCAGTGCCATAAGAAATAAGGCCTTTTTGAAATATATGTTTAATCATTTTGTCCAACTTGAAGATAAGAACTGGAATATTTTAAGCTATAGATCTGCTGCTTTTTTACTGTTCATGGCAGTGTTAAATGAAATAATATGGCGTAATTTTGCAGAATCTACATGGGTTATATTTAAAATATTTGGAGCAATACCTGTAACAATCATTTTCTTTTTACTACAACTACCTTTTATATTGAAGAACAGACTTCCAGATTCAACAGAGTAAGATATACTCTTTTGCTTTGGAGAATTGTTTTTTGAAAATATCAGGAACTCGCGTACTCATGTACTAAATGTACACCTAGCACCTCGACTTGGTAATTCCTGCTACTATACCCCCATTCGGGATAAGAATTAGTCAATTCTTATCCCAAATTCGGTGAAATTATCGCAACAATCAGATTTGAGACGGCTCTGCATCTGATTGTTAAATTAATATTTTGCTAAAAACATGATTTTAATTTTTTAAAATCATGTTTTTAGCTTTAGAAAGGTTTAAAATGCATTCGTGTTAGACGCTTTAAGAATGCATCTTTCCTTATATTAAAGCCAATTCGGGATAAGAATTAACTAATTCTTATCCCGAATTCGCGTTACTATCATGATTTTGATTCTATCGTCTATCAACTCTTCATTTACGAGCAGTATATAGATTGATGAAATATTTTGTAACATAATGTAACTTGCATGTAGTTGTTTAAGGCATTAAAATAAGTTGAATTTCTAAAATGTTAGTAAAATTAACCAATGCAAGTATCAATACTAAACCCAGTAAGTTGTTATGGTGTGGGCGTTCATTCCGGTAACATTACTCAGATGACTTTAAGACCAGCTGTAGAAAATACCGGTATTGTTTTTGTCAGAACTGATGTAAGGCAAGAGATAAATTTTATTCAAGCTAGTTGTTTAAATGTTTCAGAAACTTCTTTATCTACTACCATAAAAAATGAACATCATATTTATGTTTCAACTATAGAACATTTAATGGCAGCTCTTTGGGGATGTGGAATCGATAATTTAATAATTGAAATCGATGGTCCTGAAGTCCCGATAATGGATGGTAGCAGTAAACCATTCGTCTTTATGATAGAATGTGCTGGTAGACAATTACAAAATACTCCAAAGAAATACCTAAAAATCTTAAAAGAAATTAGGGCAATTCACAAAGATTGCGAGTTAGTAGCTAGCCCTGCTCATAGCATGACGGTTGATATAACAATAGATTTTGCTAGTAAGGCTATTGGCAAGCAAAATTTAGTCTTCTCAGAGAATGAGTCTTTCAAAAATAACATTGCTGATGCTAGAACTTTTGGATTTATCCATGAACTTGAATATTTAAAAAGTAAGGGCTTAGCACGTGGTGCATCTCTCGATAACGCTATAGGTATAGATCAAGATATTATAATGAACCACGATGGACTAAGATATACTGATGAATTCGTGCGTCACAAACTTCTCGACCTGTTTGGAGATTTATATACTACAGGAGGTCATCTAATAGCTGATATCACGGGTTATAAAACTAGTCATGCTCTTAATAACCAATTCTTACGACAAGTATTTAGTGATCGCAGCTTCTATCAATGGGTTAGTGCTAGAGAAATTTAGGTTATTTTTTACCCAAAAACTTGAAAATTGGTTTACCAACTCTTCAAGTTTTTGCAGTATACTCGAATAATTTAAAGAGGGGGTATTTCTATTTATAATGCTCGTAAATGAAGAGTTGATAGACGATAGAATCAAAATCATAATAGTAGCAGGAATTACCAAGTCGAGGAGTGGAGCGTACATTTAGTACGTTAGCACCGCTAGAATCTTGGATAATGACAACGCAATTCTTGATAATATCGGCTATTTTACGTAAATCGTTAGTATCTTGAAATTGCATATTTGAAGTTGTAGTAAATTTGTTTTTGAAATAATATTATGATAGAAAAATAAGCTTGTCAATTAATAGCAAATCATTTATTGAATAAGTAATAGGCAATTATACCTATTGAGAGTAACCCTGCCTATTCTTTTTGCTCTTTAGCTAGGCTTCTTTATTATTGATCACAAAGACCACAAAGAAGTCCAAAAAGTCAAAGAAGCCGAAGTATGATGAAATTGTTAAAGTAGCAATGGAAAATCCTATGGTAGCTTATGATTTTCTTAAAACTCATTTGCCTAAGGATGTGCTGGCTATAATTGATACGTCTACGTTAAAAATAGAAAACGCAAGCTTTATTGAACCAAGGCTTACTCGTAGTAGCTCGGATGTATTATTTTCGGCTAAATTTAATGATCAGGATGTTATATTTTCACATTGATAGAACATGTGCGACATGAAGTTGCACAAAAGAATATGCATAAATATGCATTAGGACAGCATCGAAATCCTATTGTCACGCCTTTGGTGCAAATCGGGTAACTAATTTGTGCTAAGCAAGGGCGAAAGCCGAACCAAAGTATTTAGTTGGAAAAAAAATGGAGGCAAGACAAAATCAAAATAGGTTGAACGCAAGTGAATCTTTGATTTAAAATACCGTAGCGAGTGAAGTATAAAACCAACTGTTACATATTAATGGGGTAATTTTAGATAATAAATGCTGAAAAGATAATGTTCTCTTTTCAGGAAGATGCCATTCCCCCGGTATAGAGAAGGCAACCTACTCGATGTATTTCTTTTGTGTGGAACATGGTAAACCTAATAATGTATTGAGAATATATATTTAGTGGGCAAAAGATGGTTTAAAAAGCGAATGTCACCAACTGAAAGGTAACAGGAATAAATAACTGGGTGGATATGCTTAATGTAAGCTAATTCGAAAGGGTGCTGACTTAAACTAGGTTCTTATATCTTTAAATTATGATATAAGTAATTGTAAGAGGGTGACTTGATAGGTTCTTGATTGAAATAATCGTGCACAGAATAAGTACCCTCTTACAAGGTTTGCTTTGAACAAATTGCAGAAGGTGCTGGAAGCAGCAGCCTTGCACAATAAGATGAAGGAGATTATATCATGAGTAAAATAATAGGTCTAGATGTAAGTAAAAAATGGTTAGATATATGTTTATATGAGTCTAACAATAAACCGATATATAATCGTTTTTCCAATGATAAGTTAGGGCATGAAGAACTGATAAAATTAATAAAAGAGCAAGAAATTAAGATAATAGTATGTGAGCCTACTGGAGGTTATGAAGCAGAGATTTGCCAAGAATTGTATAATAATAAGCAACAAATACATAAGGTCAATACCTATAGTTTTAATTCATTTAGTAAATCGGTGAATTTGTGTAAAACTGATAAGAAGGACGCATTTAAATTAGCATATTATGGCGATAAGATGCAACTTACAGCTAATTATTTATATCAAGTTGAATCAGAGACTTTGAAGAGATATCAGCAAAGGCGAGAAGATTTAGTATTAATGCTTAGCAATGAAAAGAAGAGGCTACATCATAGTATTGATGGCATTGATAAAGAGAGTATAGAAAAACTCATTAAATTTTTACAGAATGAAATAGCTGAGCTTGATAAGAAATTAAATGAGGTAATAGATGAATCAGAAGAGTTGAAAGAGAAGGTAAAAATATTAGAGAGTGTGCCTGGTATTGGTAAATGCGTAGCTAAAAAACTAATTAGTTTTTTACCTGAATTAGGAAATAAAAATTATAGTAGTAACGAATTGTCAGCAATTGTGGGGATAGCTCCTTATGCTCGTGATAGTGGTAATAAGCAAGGACGAAGATTTATTAGAGGTGGCAGGAAAATACCACGAGATGCTTTATACATGGTGGTATTGGCGGGGAAAAATGGTGTCAAAAATAGTTTTCAATATTTAAAAGCTTTATATGATAGGCTTGTTAACAATTTTAAACCTAAAAAGGTTGCTATAGTTGCGTGCATGCGTAAACTACTTGAAGTGTGCCATAAACTTATTCAACAAAAACGTTGTTTTGTTATTTAGATAAATATTTTTTATTTTTTTGAAAATTTAGATAAAAGATAATTGCTGTTGACAAAAATTTTAACGTAACCATATTAAAGTTCCAACGAAATTTAGAAAAGCTAAAAAAGTGGCTGGAGCTTTATCAAATCTAGAAAATATATGCCTAAAATGTTTGATTTTACCAAATAAGCACTCAATTAAATGTCGTTCCTTATAAGTATGTTTATCATATTCACGTTGTACTTTACGGTTAGATTTTGGTGGTATAATAATCTCACACCCCTTATTTTCTAAACTTTCTACAAATGCACTACTATCGTATCCTTTATCGGCTATCACAGTCGTATTCTGAACATCTTGAGTAAGATTTCTCGCTTGAGTTATATCATTTCTTTGCCCAGCAGTTAGTATAAACTTTAATGGATTACCAAGGGCATCAACAAGGGCATGAATTTTAGTACTAAAACCACCTCTGCTTCTACCTAAAGCTGCTTCTTCTTGATTACCTTTGATATATCCAGATGAGCAAGCATGTGCTCTTATAATAGTTGTATCAATCATAATCAATTCCATATCTGCATCTACTTTAACATAATCCATTAAAGCATCCCATATACCTTTATCAACCCATCTCTTAAATCTGCGATAAATACTGTACCAACAACCATAATCGTCAGGTAGAAGACACCATTGACAACCTGTTCTAACAATAAACCATATTGCTTCAATAAACTGTCTCATTTTTTCTTCATTCTTGTTGTGTATACCATTTCTTCTTACTATGGCAACTTTCTTTCCTCTTTCCTAACTATAATTTTTGTCAACAGCAATTATCTTTTATCTAAATTTTCAAAAAAATAAAAAATATTTATCTAAATAACAAAACAACGTTTTTGTTGAATAAGTTTATGGCACACTTCAAGTAGTTTACGCATGCACGCAACTATAGCAACCTTTTTAGGTTTAAAATTGTTAACAAGCCTATCATATAAAGCTTTTAAATATTGAAAACTATTTTTGACACCATTTTTCCCCGCCAATACCGCCATGTATAAAGCATCTCGTGGTATTTTCCTGCCACTTCTAATAAATCTTCGTCCTTGCTTATTACCACTATCACGAGCATAAGGAGCTATCCCCACAATTGCTGACAATTCGTTACTACTATAATTTTTATTTCCTAATTCAGGTAAAAAACTAATTAGTTTTTTAGCTACGCATTTACCAATACCAGGCACACTCTCTAATATTTTTACCTTCTCTTTCAACTCTTCTGATTCATCTATTACCTCATTTAATTTCTTATCAAGCTCAGCTATTTCATTCTGTAAAAATTTAATGAGTTTTTCTATACTCTCTTTATCAATGCCATCAATACTATGATGTAGCCTCTTCTTTTCATTGCTAAGCATTAATACTAAATCTTCTCGCCTTTGCTGACATCTCTTCAAAGTCTCTGATTCAACTTGATATAAATAATTAGCTGTAAGTTGCATCTTATCGCCATAATATGCTAATTTAAATGCGTCCTTCTTATCAGTTTTACACAAATTCACCGATTTACTAAATGAATTAAAACTATAGGTATTGACCTTATGTATCTGTTGCTTATTATTATACAATTCTTGGCAAATCTCTGCTTCATAACCTCCAGTAGGCTCACATACTATTATCTTAATTTCTTGCTCTTTTATTAATTTTATCAGTTCTTCATGCCCTAACTTATCATTGGAAAAACGATTATATATCGGTTTATTGTTAGACTCATATAAACATATATCTAACCATTTTTTACTTACATCTAGACCTATTATTTTACTCATGATATAATCTCGTTCATCTTATTGTGCAAGGCTGCTGCTTCCAGCACCTTCTGCAATTTGTTCAAAGCAAACCTTGTAAGAGGGTACTTATTCTGTGCACGATTATTTCAATCAAGAACCTATCAAGTCACCCTCTTACAATTACTTATATCATAATTTAAAGATATAAGAACCTAGGTGATCCTACGATAAAATTTTGTTAAAGAGAGCTAATTGTTATGGAAAAGTTAGATGCTTAAGAAGGCAAATGTAACACAACAAAATCAAGATTTTGAATGGAATTCCATAAAATGGAAAGAAGTCAATAACATGGTTAACAATCTTAGACAACGTTTATATCGTGCTACTGAAGAAGGAGACTTAAAGAAAGTGCGTAATTTACAAAAGTTGATATTACGATCACACTCTAATAAATTACAAGCTATCAGGAAAGTAACCTTACAAAACTCCGGCAAAAATACTCCCGGTATAGATGGATTTGTGGCAATTTCAAATAAGGAAAGGAAATTATTGTATAATAAACTTTCCCAAGAGAAAGAACCGCAATCTCAAGCTGTTAAGAGAGTATATATTTCTAAAGAGAATGGCAAAGAACGCCCTCTTGGACTACCTACAATAGCTGACCGTTGTAGACAATCTATTGTTAAGACTGCACTTGAACCTTATTGGGAAGTAAAATTTGAAGGCTCTAGTTATGGTTTCAGACCTAGTCGCGGAACTCATGACGCAATACAGAAAATCTTTTGTATTACAAGAAGTGGTTCAAATAGACCATGGATTTTAGATGCTGACATTAAAGGAGCTTTTGATTAGGCATGTTGATACTCCTTTCTAAAATCCACATCATAAAGGTGAGCATTTTTTAACTGATTAAATAATTTAATTGTGTCATAATGGTCGGGGAACAAGTAAGCGTTTGTTTCAGTATTTTTAGATACTTTAATTCGACCATTATGAATCCTATCATAAATCCAGTGTCTATCTACAGCTATTTTTTGGGTGACTTGAGTTACAGATAAAAATCCTTCTTTGCGTAATTGATGAGATTGTGATTCTTTTTGTAATAGCCGGTGCTTGAGACGAATAGTTTGTACCGTGCCGGGTATTACATAGGGTTTCATAGGTGAACGATAACCTTTAGCAGTTAATTGTTGAGCAATAGATTCATCATTTATACCTTTCTGACTTAGGGCGATTATTTTTTCTCTATTTCTTGTGACGATGATAATTCTTTAAAAGAACCTACACGAACATTAATTGACGTTGTTGTTGTATCACCACCTTTCCATACAATCCGTACAGATATAGTATCACGTTTTTGACGATGAACAACAACTTTATCAATAAGGCAGCGTAAAAATTCTTTACGTTGTTTGTGAGATAATTCTTGCTTACTCCATATGGTGGGTAATTGTTTGCCAATATCTCTAGATTAAATTGTGCTTCAGCTAATTTAGCTTGATAACTCAAACGTTCTAATTTTTGTTGCTGAGCTTTAAGCACCGACTGGGTCTCAATATCCTTATCCTTTAAAGAGGCTTCATAAGCATTTAATTCTATCGGTGAGAGTGCCTCAAAAAAAGTTTTAATTACATATTCATCAATTGAATCCGCGGCTCATCTTCGAGACGAAAAAGTGCTTGAAACGTCTAAAGAATCAGGTTCGCAGTGGTTTTGGTATGAAGTTTGTAGTCATGTAAACATCACTTTTCTACTTGACATACTAAAAATTAGTCAACATAATGCTTCTTATGTGTATTACCATTGTTTTGTTTCAAATAAAAACTCTTGTCATTAAAGTACACTTTTATCAGTATTTCTTTATTATAAAATTCCACAGGTGAAAAAATGTAGTCAGTAACGAGAATTTAATTCTACACTCCACTCGTCGCATAATACTCACGTTCTATAGCATAATTTCTGCTCATATTTATCTCGAAGATGAGCCGCGGACAAAAATTGACAGATTGGGGTACGATATTGGCTTCTGAGATAGTTATACTGATTATCTTTCAAAATAGAATTAACATGGTATCATGGTATAATTTAGTATTAGGTCTATCATTAGTTGGAATTAAATTATTAATTCTATTTTGAAAGATAATCAGTATTACTATACATTTTCTTCGATCGATTTCTAAAGAAAATAATGTATAATGAAAATTATTAAGAAATGAACTAACATGACCACATTTACTAGTATAAAAACTCCTCGCTGGCTATATCGTTTTGATAATTTTAAACGTGCTTTTGCTTTGCTACGTGAGGCGATGTACACAATGCGAGAACGCAAAATAAGTCAATTAGAGATGGAAGGAGTAGTGCAGCGTTTTGAATATACGTGGGAATTGACATGGAACGTACTTAAAGACTACCTAGAATATAAGGGGGTGATACTATCAACCATTACCCCAGCTACCGTACTTAAGGCAGCTATTGTCGCTAATTTGATTAAGAATGGTGAAGTATGGATGAATGCTTTAGATTCCCGTAATAAGATGTCACATACCTACGATTTCAAACAATTTGAACAGATTATTATAAATATTGAAAAGGATTATTATCCTGAATTGGAGAACATGTATTTGGTGATGCTGAAATTTGCAGAAGAAGAGATGGTAGATGAAAGTAAACATATCTAATCATGGATTAAGTACGGAACAGTTAAACATACTGCGTAATATTTTGTTGCCCTTCTCAAAACAAATTGAGAGAGTTGGTTTGTTTGGTTCGCGTGCTACTGGTTCTTATCGTCCTAATTCTGATATTGATATAGTTATTTATGGTTCGCTTGATGAAAAAACCCTTGATCGTATATTTACTTTACTTAATGACAGTAACTTACCGGTTAAAGTAGATGTACAATCTTATGATCTGATCACCTATCCACCTCTCAAAGAACATATCGATGCTAACATGCTACTATTGTTTACGCATGACCAATTTGAAGAGATATAATAGACCTCTTTTGAAACTCTACTTCTGCTGGTGATTTGTACGTGATACCGGTACTCTGCTCCTCACGTACATTAGAGTACGCTGCGGGTCGAGGTTCCGCGTCTCCTTCACACCCTTGCGCATAAGCGAGTTTCAAAAGAGGTCTAATAAAGGGGTTGGAAGTAGTGATATAGTCAATTCAGGAGGATTGGGTAGCAGGAGCGATGGAGCGACGCCTATATGTAATAGGCGAGCGAACGAAGACGACGCTACCGACTTCTCATCAATTGACTATAGTAAAAGATGAGCTTAAGTAATGTTCAACTAAGCATAAACATGAAAAATCCTTTATCGATATATATACACTGGCCGTTTTGCTTGTCAAAATGTCCATATTGTGATTTTAATTCTCATGTTGTAGATAAAGTAGATCATGATACATGGTTGAAATGTTATGAACTAGAGCTTGATCATTTCAAGGATATTATAGGTCATAAATATATAAAATCTATTTTCTTTGGAGGTGGAACTCCATCTTTAATGAAGCCATTTGTTGTTGAAGGAATAATTAAAAAAATAGCAAATTTAGCAATAATAGATGAGCAAACAGAAATTACTTTAGAAGCAAATCCCACTTCATTTGAGACTGAAAAATTTAGGGACTTTAGATCAGCTGGAATAAACCGCGTGTCAATTGGCGTCCAGTCTCTAGTGGAAGATGACTTAAAGAGTTTAGGACGACAACATGATGTAGGGCAAGCAATCAAAGCTATTGAAATAGCTCGCCATCTTTTCCCTAGAATATCTTTTGACCTAATTTATGCAAGAAGTAACCAAACTCTAGAAAGTTGGCAAGATGAACTTACCAATGCCATGAAACTTGCCTCAGGTCATATCTCACTGTATCAACTGGTAATCGAAAAGGGTACGTTATTTTATAAATTGTTTAACGAGGGAAATCTGACTATACCAAACTCAGATCAAGCAGCTGACCATTATGAGTGGACTAACTGCTATTTAAAGTCTCAAGGATATCTTAGATATGAAATATCAAATTATGCTATATTAGGTCATGAATGTAAGCATAACTTGACATATTGGCAATATGACAATTATTTAGGTATAGGTCCGGGTAGCCACAGTAGGGTTAACATGTGTGATAGTAATTTTACATCTAATCTCTATAGTATCATGATGTGGCATAAACCAGAAAAATGGTTACAAGCTGTAGATAGTTTAGGATGTGGTATTCAGCAGATTAATAAACTTTCTATGCAAGAAATAATTGAAGAAATGTTGATGATGGGACTACGTCTTGAAAAGGGTATAACTATTGATAGTATACAGAAAAGAACTGGTAAACAATTATTTGAGATTTTAGATATGGGAAAGGCAACATACTATAAAGAGCTAGGTTTACTTAGGTGGGATGAGGGATTAGGTGATAAAGGTCATATTAATCTTACAAACAAAGGTCTAATGTTACATAGCTATATAGTGCCAAGGTTATTTAAAACCTTAGTTTTGGATTAAAATTTTTAATTTTAATCCAAAACTGGCTAGAATGTAGTAAAAATTTTGCACCATCGCAGTGGTGCTATTTTTGCTATTGTTTTGTACCATTGAAGCCCTAATACTCATAAGCTTTTCTCCTATAATTTTAATTAACATTTTAGCAATTATTTCGACTTAATATATTAGTCAATTTTTCGTGAAAATTGAGGAAAATCCCAAAAAAATCACTATAAAAATAGTGTTCTTATAATCATACTTTTAGTTGTACTATTATTATAATAGTCAACAAAAATAGGTTAATTTAAGTACTTAATTAATGTTAATGTTGCTATATAATTATATTAAATAATTATGTAACAATTTAGTTTATCTAGCCCCTGTGAACAAAATTTAAATTGTCTATATTTTGAGTATTTTTAAGCGAAAATTAATAAGATTTTTGCCATAATAGTTATCCTATTTCAAAAAAATCTTATAATTTGCAGCTAAAAAGTTAAAATAGAGTAATTTGAATTTTGTTCAGAGCCTAGATATATGACACCAGTTCATTTCATCTTCCTAAAAATACAATAACCAAAACTACCAAACTGAAAGTTCAGAACAGCAAAAATGTTAACCCTCGAAAACTATAATAACAATTTTACTGCCTGTTATTAGATTAACATTATTCTGAAGAGCCTAAAAAACTTTTTAATTTTATTAAAAAATCCCCTTTACTCTGCGGAAAAATAATTGTATTTATGCAAGACGATACTACGTGATGTAGTGTCAGCACCGAGGTTAGAAGACAATCTATCAAATTTTACTCTAACCTCAGTGTCTATTTTTCGCAAAACAAAAAACAGGATTTTACTCTATGCCCTCCTATATTAGAAATCAATAAAAAACTACTTAATTTAAATAAAAAATACCAATAACATCATCAGTGCAAACGCTATTGAAATTAATAATATAATTAAGGTAAGTATATGACAACTTTTGACTTAAATTTTACTCAACAAGCTGTAAGCAAAATTATTCTTTCTAAAACTAAAACAGATTTTTATAATGATACCAAAGAAAAGGGCTTGTATCTTATTGTGAACACAAGCAAGACTTTTTACTTACGTAAAACAGTAGAGAAGAAAGGTCGTTGTCGTGCAATTAGATTAGGTAAATTTCCTTATATGTCGGTAGCAGAGGCAAGAAATAAAGCTGCTGAACTAAAAAGACAGATAGCAAGAGGCATTAACCCTCTTGAAAAATTAGCTATTGCAAATAATCAAATAGATAATCAACCAGCCGAACTAACAAATAATCCAATAGATGATAAATTAACCAAATTAACCGTTAAAGAGTTTTTTGATAAACATTATATTGAAGAACACTGTAAACGTAGAAATAGAGGCTGGGAAAATGATATTGCTAGAATGAAACGATTAGGTAAAGATTATTATGACATGAAAATAGCTACTGTAACAAGGGCTGATATTCAGAAAACGTTTAATGATATTAGCAATAATAGAGGTCTATATAGTGCTAACGACTTTGTTAAGTTATTTAGTGCGATGTTCAATAGGGGTATTAAATGGGAAATGTTAGAGAAGAATCCAGCAAAGGATATTGAAAGAAATCCGGAAAATGTCAGAACACGATATATTGCAACCATAGAGGAATTGACAAAGTTTATTAAGACAGTTATTGCAGAATGTACTAGTATAACTGCAGATGCTATCTTAATGCTATTATTTACTGGAGCTAGGAGAAGTAATGTTTTATCTATGAAATGGCAGGATATTAATTTTGAAAACATGACATGGACTATACCAGCTAAGATTGCTAAAAATAATAAAACACAAAGAGTTCATTTAGTGAACTCTGCCCTAAGCATATTGACAAGAAGACAACAAGAAAATAATAATAAATCAGTATGGGTATTTCCAAGTAGCCATAAAGATAGTAAGAGTGGTCACATAGCAGTCCCACAGGAGGCTTGGCAGAAAATTTGTAAAGTAGCGGGTATTGACGACTTAAGGATACATGACTTAAGAAGAACACATGGTAGTTGGATGCGTAAAGCTGGAGCAAATAGAGAGATAATAGGTGAGGCTTTAGGTCATAAGGATCAAAGGTCAACAGAAGTATATGATATTATAGCTAAGGAGCAAGTTAGAGAGTTTCAGAACAAAGCTGCGATTCCATTCGACAAAATTCTGAAAGACACAGAATTTTTTACAGAAAATAAAGTAGCTCTGCCAAAAGAAACAAAAGAAATTACTGATAATGTTCAATTTAATAATATTATTGAGGCATTGCAAATACAGATTAAAGCACAGCAAAAAATGATTGAAGAATTGATGCAACAGATAAGAGATGTTAAATATACTTAAACGCAAGAGTAATGCTGAGTATATGTTGAGTAAACAGCATAGCTACTTAAGCTTATTCATAGTTAGTAATGATAAGCTCTTTGGCGATTTCTTTCTGTACATTTACTTTCTGTCCGGTTATGGTGTATTTAATGTCAACAGTATTTATGGTAAAATCTTGGTATATTTCTCGGATAAAGTCAGTATTACTATTAGAAATCATTAGTTTTACCCCTTTGCTAGTGAGTTCCTTGGCAAAATCTCTTAGCCTGACTTGTTCCTGTTCATTAAAGGGCAATCGAGTATAAAATTTCTCTCCAGCCTTATGATAAGGCGGATCAAAATAGACAAAATCATTTTCCTTAGGTTCGATAAATGAGAAATCAGTGACGTAAATTACGGTATCACTTAGAAAGCTACTGCATTGTTTTAGCCTTTTCTTAAAATGAGAAATACCATAGTTGTGAGTAGAAAAGTGCAAGCCAAGCTTGCCCTTTTTGTTGATACAATAAATACCATTGAAACAATATTTATTTAAATAAAGAAATCGAGCAGTGATGTTAGTAGGGTCATTGCTGTTATCATTGTTTAATTGTTTAGTACACTGTAATAATATTCTTTTGAGTGCTGTGCTTTGTGTTGGGACAATAAATCATTTACTGCTGTTGGATTCTTTTTTACCATATTATAGCTGGTAATTAATTCTAAATTAATATCAGATAAAAAACATTGTTTGAATCTATCTTTGATTTTAAAGAACAACGCCCCACCGCCAAGAAAAGGCTCGTAATAATTATTGAACGAGAGAGAAGTAGGAAGGCGGTCTATTAACTGATCGACAATTTTCCTCTTGCCGCCAACCCAATAGATGAATGGTTTGGGCTTAGTCGTGGTATTAGGCATAATATAATTGGTATTGCTTAGCTATGAAATAATCTTAACAATTGAACTAAATAGACAGTCTAAAAAATAAGTTGTCCATTGTATCATAAATACCACAAAACTACCACAAGAATTTGTGAGTATACTGAAATAAATTGAATAATTGGAAAGTAAAACAACATGTTGAGACTAAGCAAATAGTCTGCAATTTTGCCAAGTCAATTCTTGAGAAAAGAAGAGTATATATCAGCAACTAACTAAATTATGGCTCTCTTATCAGCTTTTTAGCCAGCAACCATAATGACAATTTTAGTTAATGTTACTAGATTGACACTATTCAAAAAAATTTTGAAAAAAATTACTAATAGTGAAAATTCCCCTTTACTCTGCGGAAAAATGATAGTATTTGTTAAGACGACGTTACAATAATGTAAATGTTAAGCACTAAGGTTAGAACTTAAATCACAAAATTTTCCTCTAACCTCAGTGTCTACTTTAACGAATAAAATAGGAGTTCATTGTATGACGAGGGATATTAAAAATCAACAAGAAAACAAATCTACCTGTAAAAAAAATATCAAAAAAAATGTTACCAGTGACAAAATCCCTGGAAGTAACGATGAAACAAATAATATCAGTAGTGACATTATTGTTAAGCTACAACAAGTCGAGAAAAATCTACAAGTAACTAATTTCATCTACCACAACTTCATAATCAATATATTGCTTAATAAAAAAACTTTCGGTATTACCATTTGGGACAAGGCTACAACACTCCTTGAATCTACCGTCTTAAAAGTCAAGAGTAAATTCTTTATTATTTTTTAACATGGCATTTAAACAAATAATAATTTTTCTCATTACCGCCACTAGAGCAATTTTTGCAGATTTACCAGCAGCAATAAGACGATTATAAACTAATTTTATTTTTTCGTTATATCTAACTGCAACTAAAGCCACCATGTACAGTGCCTTTTTGACAAAGAATCTGCCCCCATTAATGTGTGCCTTCCCTGTCATTTTACCACTTTGAAAAGTCCTAGGTGCTACCCCAACCAAATTTGCAATTTGCTTGTGATTAAACTTTCCAAGCTCTGGTAATTCTATCAACAATACACTAGCTGTCTTTTTACCAACACCCTTATAGCTGGTTAATAAATTACTCTTGGATTTTAAAACTGGATCATCATTTATTATTTGTTCAATATCTTTTCTAACTCCAACAAGTTGTTTTGTAGTAAAATCAATTTGGTTTTGAAGATAAACTTTTGCTTTACCTTTAGTATGATCAAGTCTGCATTTATTAGCATGTAAATAATTTTCTAGATTATGTTCCATGGAACGTAGCTCTTTCAAATGTTGCTCTTGCTCAGATATGAATTCATCACCTTTTTCTTCTTCAGCAACAAACTTAGCATAACTTTCTAGTAAGATAGCATCTAGTTTATCAGTTTTTGCAAAATGACCTTTAGCTTTTGCAAAAACATGTACTTTATTTGGGTGAGCTCTGTGTACAGGTACGCCATATTCTTGTAAAATACGCATGGTACTATTTTCATAACCTCCTGTAGATTCCAATACACATAGCACAACTTTGCAACCCATGATATATTTATTATAAAAGGTTGATAGAGCTTCCTTACTGTTAGCTATTTTATAGTGTTTACCTGCAATTGAAATATCAAGGGTTTCCTTAGAGACGTCTATTCCTATAAATATTTCTTTATTATTCATTTTTATTCTCTTTTCTAATATAATTACTTTTAACTTAAGTATTTGTTACTTGATTGTAAATTCGATCTTTTCCGATCACGCTACCGTTCGTATTTTACTTAAGTTCACCTGCAAGGAGGTACCTTAGATTCACTCGGTCTCTTTTAACCTATCACACGATCGGTATCACTCCTTGCTTTTACTCTAGTTCTTTAAAGACTTATTTCAAGATACAATCAGACAAAGATTACGTTAGAAAGCATTCTATAATTGATATTATCAACTGTACGAGAATGCAAATGGAGTACAGCGAAACTATGCTAAAGTTTGCTCAGTGCCATTCACACTTAATTGCTACCACAAAAGTAGCCTTAGTACCGATGATTCCTAATAAATCCAACCCTAGGAAATTAGTAGACAGAGTTATTACTAAATTAGGACTAACCTCTAAATGTAAAGGTATAAGGATTGCAGATAATTTCTACAGTAATATCCCAAATATCCTCATTGTTGATAGTTACCGACTTGAGGCGATGTTAACCCAATTAATTACTAATGCCATTAATTTCACTGAAAAAGGCGGAGTTGTCGTAACTACCAATTTTTTTCCAGCAAGTACTATACTATCACAAATTGATAAAGATTGTGGAGGTGGAGAAGCAGCTATAGAGAGCAAAGATACTTTACAATTCATTGTTCATGATACAGGTATTGGTATGTCTGAGGAACAGCAACAATATATCTATAAGCAATTAAATGGTCTTGATAGTTCTGCCTTTAGTAACTTGACTAGCAAAGCTAGTGGCGAGGAATTAGCGACGGATTCAAACTCAGAATCAACTTTAGAATTAGGTCTAGGTTTAAGTCTAGTCAAACAATTTATTGGTGATCTGAATGGTAAAATTAAGATTAGTAGTCTGCAAGGTAAGGGTACAACTTTTACTTTGCAAGTGCCAGTAACACTATCTTCAACTGAAGAGCTTAATAATGATAACAATATGACTAATAACCGTTAAAAATATCTAATAAATTTGGAGGATAAATATTATGACTGAACTTGTTAAAATTAATAACTTTTATGAACTTCTTGAAAAACTACAAGCTGGTGAAAATGTACCCGATATAGATATTGAATGCTGTAATATTGGTACTAGTGGTGTAAAGCGACTTATCCTAGCTTTGAGGAACAATAACACAGTAAAGAGCCTATATCTTTGCAACAATGCGATTGACGATGATGGAATAGAGCTAATTGCGGATTTTTTGCAAAATAATAACACTGTAACTACAATAGATATTAGCGAGAACAACATTGGCAATAGTGGTATATGTAAACTTGCAGAAGCGATGAAAGGCAATAATACTATAACCCAAATAGATAACAATATTGGCGGTACGGGAGCTTGCCGACTTGCAGAAGCTTTAAAAAACCATAATATAACTGTACTAAATCTTGATGGAAATAATATTGAAGATGGTGGAGCAGAAGGCTTAGCTATGTTTTTAGAGAATAATAATAGTATATATAGGCTATCTCTTGCTGAAAATAATATAGGAGCAAAAGGAGTAGGAGAGCTTGCCAAGGCTCTAAAACATAATAAGTCTATGGAGATACTGGATATTGCGTGTAACAATATTGGTGTAGAAGGAGTACGATCATTAAGTAATCTTCTCGAACATAACGAAACCCTAGCCTCTCTAGATATTGCAAATACTAGAATTGGAGCAGAAGGGGTGGGGCTGCTTAGCAAAGCTTTGCAACATAATAAAGTTTTAAGTGAAATAAATCTTAACAGCAACAATATTGGTCGTAAAGGAATAAGTCTGCTTATCAAAGGACTAAAGACTAATAGCACATTGGATTGTATAAAGCTTAAATGTAACAATATTGATCATTATGGTGCAGCTATACTAGCACGCTTTCTAGCAAAAAATCGCACTATAAAGTACATAGAACTTGAGGGCAATAAGATTTATGATTTTGGGATTGTTAGACTTTTTAAGGCTCTAGAAATTAATAGAGCCATCAAAGAGATAGACTTTGGTTATGAGTATATAAATAATAATAGAGCAATGGAATTAATAAAAATTCTAGAGTCTAATAAAGTTGTCAGCAAAATAACAATGTATTTTAAAGAGGAAACGATAGGTAATGAAGTAGAGCTGTTAATTAAGGCTCTAGATATCCACGACAAAAAACTGATTGGTAGTTTGTCGGTGGTTTAACACTATATTAGGGGAAGAGCAACTACAATATTGGGAACAATGATAGGATATGGAAATAGGATGCCACGTGGGGTGGCATCAAGCACTGAGGTTAGAAGACAATCTATCAAATTACAATCTAACCTCAGTGTCTATTTTTCGCAAAAAAAAACAGGAGTTAATTTTATGACTAACGATGTTAAAAATCAACCACAAATATTTTTTGGAAATAAATATAACAAACTATTGCAAGTATTCTATTATTAGTATAATATGGCTTTATATTTAAAGTATATTTGTTCTCCAAATTATCTAATGGAATGGCAGAATAATAGCTTATGACTCTTTTATGACAAATATGTATTAATTTATTAACCAATTAATTGCTGATAATTGACAAACCAATTGTTAGTTATTAACATTAAAGATTGTGAGTATAGAGTATAATATTAATTATGCAAGGTGCTACTGCTAACGATTTACGTAACATTATAGCTAATATTAGGACTAACCTAAGTAGAAATGGGGTAGCAGCTGAAATACATTACAGATTAAAAGACCCTTATTCTGCTTTAAAAAAGATGTTAAGGAAGAATATAGAGGTGAAAAAATTAACTGACCTAATTGGTTTTAGGATTATTGTGAATAAACAATATGACTGTTATGAAGTATTGGTTACTCTTTACAATATCTATCCTGTTAATATGGGAAAGACTAAAGACTATATTGCTGATCCTAAGGATAATGGTTACCGTTCTTTGCATCTCGTAGTTATAGCTGATATCTATGACCGTAACATAGAAATACAAATACGGACTAGAAGGATGCATAATATAGCCGAATTTGGCATTGCCAACCATGAAGAATATAAAAAAACGCAGGAAGAAAAATTAAGAAAGTTATTTTATGAGGAGAGACTTAATACAGTTGCTATTAATGATGAAATAAATGAAGCCTATGATATTTTTAACCAGTTTAATTGGACTATATCAGAACTCATTGCTTATGAGCAGGCGATTGAAAATCTTTGGCGTAAATTCCAAAATAATTCTTAAGAAATATAACAAAATCATTGGCAATATTAGTGTAATTTAATGTAGAATTAAAATAACGAAAGAGGCATTTCATGGAAGATATTGACAATTGGCAGATAAAGTTTAAATCTTGCGAATATTCTGCTAAATTACTTAGTAAATTGATTTTACTAAATGAAAAAGTAACTCACCCAGTAGATATCAAAGAAATTATCAAAGCTATCTATTATGCTAAGAAATATCATGGTAGTCAAATGCGGCAATCGGGTGAACCATATTACTCACACCCGATTGAAGTAGCTTATATGTTTGCTAGCTATACAACTCAAGCAGTTCACCAATTGTTTAACACTAACATGATCGTTACCAGTTTACTACACGACACGATCGAAGATACAACACTTACCGAAGAGATGATTGCTCCCGACTTCCGCATTTTTTAATAAGGCATAAGCTTAGAAGGGTCATAGTGCTGGGATTTTTAAAATTTAGGCACAACATTATTTTGTTATTTTAAATATATTGCAGCATGGTCTGAACGTTTGATGTTAAAGGTTTTATAGATTTTTCTAGCTTCGTTTTTTATTGCACTTGGTAGTCTATAAAGATCACCAGTCTTTGTATGTCTTAAGATTGAAGCCTGTACTGATATTAATAATTCAACGATGTTAGTTACACTGATCTTTTGGGTCAGAGCAACCTTGTATTCTATAGTTTTAAGCACTGCAAAACTCATATAACACACAGCTATGTGTGCTTCTATCCTTTGTTTAGTCCAGTGAAAAATTGGACGCATTTGTAAATTATGTTTATTGATTCTAAATTGCTCTTCAATTACCCATAATCTAGCATATTTTGCTATTGCTTCATGTGGAGTTATAGTTTGGTCATTGGTGATTACCCCATGTATGCCATCCCACAACGCATCCTGCTCTATCTTCTCTGCGTCAATATAGCTCTTGCCATTTTCACTAGAAGTATATTTTTTTATTCCACTATTAGATATAAGTTTTTTAGTACTACCAGACTCACCAATAGTCTTATTAATTTTATCTAAAATTTTTTGTCGCTCCTGTGCATCATTAATAGCCCTTTTAGATTTATAACTGGTAATTAGACGTTTACCATCATGCTCTAGATCGGCAATCCAAGTAAGATCATTGCCTATAACAGTAGGCTTATAGTTTTCCTCTGATAATATTTCTTCTTTCTTTTCTTTCTTGAGTGTTTTAAGCTTTGCTGCCACAATATAACGATAACCACCTTCATCGAGAGCTTGCAAGTTAGCTTTACTAAACATTGCACGATCAGCAATAAAACAGACATCTTTAACTTTAAGATACGCTTGCCAGCTATTTATTGCTTTAATTAACGTACTAACTTCTGCAGTGTTGCCACTAAATAATTCGTACCCCAGTGGCAGTCCATCCTCATTAGTTGCTAGGGCAAGAACTAATTGCGTAGTATTAAAGCGATGATCTTTACTATAGCCAAAGGCTCTTAGCTCATCTATTTCTACTGATTCAAAGTATAGTGTAGTGACATCAAAAAATACTAGGCTAATCTCTTTATTAGGAATCAGGGTTAGGGTGTTTTTAAAGCATAATTCTTTAATTTTAGGTATTTGCTCATGTAATTTGTCCATCATCCGATAAGTAGCATCTAGATCATGATGCCTGTCAAATTGATCGCTTAAATACTCAACTATCCCTTTTTTACTATTTGGTCTTACCATACGGGCTAACACTAAATCCTTCAGCATCCCAGCGTCACGTTTCCTTGCTAGTAACTGGTTAAAATGCATTTGATCATAAACATGCCCCCCTATTTGATGCACTCCTTCAACAACTCGCTTGACTTCTACAACCTCATTTAGTTTTACTTCGTTAACAGGTAGAATATCTTTTAACAGCTTGTTAGTTGGACGACCTCTTTTAACCTCGTTAGTATCATCAGTAAACAAATTCCCCTGCCCAGTTGCAGCTTCTCTCTCAGCTTTAATCTTGGCAATCAAATCTTGTGCTAGAGCGACTAATTTAGCTTCTTCTACTTCATCTACGAAGACTCCTAAATGACGTACTATACGCTGTTTGACGTTACCTTTACTATCACGATAACCTTCTACTATTTGGATAGATTGCCTTGGACTATTAGGACTTTTTTTACGACGTATGTACATATTAGGGCTATAAAATATGGGGCTATATTCAATTAATTAAATAATAAACAACATCGCAGTTAAAGTCAATAATAAAATATCTACTAGGCACAATAGAACGAGAGTACCACTTCACCTCCTTACTAATGCCACTTATAACAACTAATATCAAAAAATCTGCGGAAGTCAGGGGAACTCGGTCGGAGACCCCTCTGTTGTAGGGGTCTCTTGCTTGTTCATCAATTACCCTTGTAATTTGGTAAAATCTTTGCTTTAGCATAGATTTTTAATATACTAACTGGATAAGGCTTATCGACCTTAAAAGTCACATCAATATCAGTTTTAATTTCTCCGTGCATAATAAAATTCACCCAGCCTGATTGGTAAGGAGTGGCAAATAAGTCACATACTTCTTTAGTAGCTGTTGATGTTGTTAAATATTTCTTATCATTCACCAATCTAATCAACGCATCACTATCTACATATCTACTATTAATATGTTGCCTGTCTATTTGTCCATTATCTAACCTTTCTTCAATATAACCACCTTTACTATTAAAGACTTTTAATCCTAATTCAGCGTCTTTTTTCGGAGCATGCTCGTATTCATCCGGGAATATTAGGGGAAAAGTTTGTAATATCGAAGAATAAGGAAAACCTACCGACAAATGTCTTACTGGATGTTTTAGCTTAATCAGCTCATTATCGATAATCCTTAAATCATGTAATTCCTCATCACCAATAATAGATACAGCAATTTTCTGAAAGATTGGTAATATAGTGGCAATATTGATTTGCTGGAATGATGGTAGGCAGTTACGAGCTATACTACTTAATTCATACCCACCAATATCAGGAAATAGTTTTTTAAAAACTGGAAAATATCTTTTTGATAATAGTAAATATTTCTCTAATTTTATGCTCTTCTCATCTTCAAGGATATCTTTCAGTAAAGCTGGATGAAAGCTCGGCATAATTAACTGACAATACTCAATAATGTTACGCTGCAAATAAGCTAGCCCTTCTTTGAGTTCTTGCATTTGCTCAAATATTCTACTCGCTAATGCCTCAGTATAACCTTCTTCGCTATATATCGATGCTCTAGAGGACGATAATGAGGACTTACGATCTCCGCCCATTATTGGGGCAATTCTGTTTAGTACTTCATCTACAATTCCATCGATAGTTTGACTAAAAATATCAGATAGAATATATTCCCTAACATCTTTGCTTAATGGTTTATCGAGTATGATACTCCTTAAGCATTCAACTATTTCTTCTCGTCTTTTGGAGTTACTAAGTTCATTAATCTTGTTATCACTATGTATTTGTTGTAATTTATCGATTAACTGATTAGTAATGCTTGATAGTTTATCATTTATTTGTTGCTTACTAGTATGTTGATTAAATCCAATAATTTGCTGGTCAATTAATTGTTTGGTTTGCTCACCAAATATATATTGAGTCAGTTCCGGATGAGCGATATTTAGCAATTCCCGGTAAAAATCCACTCTAGTTTTGGCAAAAAACTTTTGTAAATTAACTAGCAGTCCGGATTTTTTACCACTATCCTGCTCGGCATAATATAGCAATATTTTCTTATTGATGCGGCTAACCGCTAGTCGCATCTCTTGTATTTCTCTACTTATTTCAAATTGCAGATCAATATTTTGCTTAGCAGTTGCCATAATATCTTGCACCGTACCAGCAATGAACCTAATTAGTTCGGTATTTAGCTTTTTTATTTGTACACAAATAGTTGGACGAAAAGAAAAAGCACTATTAGGCAAATATTCCATCAAACCACCATCTCTTAAAATAGCTGGTACATCTATTTCATTTAGTAGCTCCACGGCTTCAATGATATCACCACCAAGCCGCTCACCGTCATATAATAATTGCTCGATTGTAACAAAACTTTCAGGATTATTTAAAAATAGATTGTCTAACTCCGCATAAATACGCGAGAATATTCGATGATAGGCAAAAGATACCGCCAAAATATTCATAATCTTCGGTAAATAATTTTGATAATATTTTTGTAAAAAATTCTCTATCTCTGCTCTATGTTCATCATAATTAGCAACCAGCCTATTTTTGTATTTAAAACAATCACTAACATTATCTAGCTTAAGTCTTAGAATAGTTTCTGCTTGAGCTTGTACAATATGCTCTAATTTTGTTATATCACCTCTAAACTCATAAGCACTGTCGTCTTTTAATGCTTGTATGATTGAACGGTAGGCGGCATTCTCTCCCGGCTGTTGGATATTAACATGACAATCGGCATATACTGCTTTGTCCATCACAAAATTATTGGCAGAAAAATAGCGAGTTTGCAGCACTTCTAGATATTCCTTGCTGCTTCTACCAGTATCATCACTTCTCCGAACATGCAAATATAACATATCGCTACTTTCAGCATAGATTGGCGTGATGCCTAATACTTGACCATTACCACCTAGCCAATGTTGTGACCAGCCCATAATTTTTAAATCATGCGAATAGATAAAACTAGCAAAAGAGCCATTTTTTAGCACTGCCACTACCATTGAAAATGGGCTATTACAGCCGACAATTTGTCTGATACCACCAGCAAATATATGCTCAGCATAGGCAGTGATGTCTGATATCTGAAAACCACCTTTTTCTTGGGAATAATACAAACTATTTATTTTACAGCCATTACCTTCAACAAAGAAGATAGTCTTACCGATTACTACTGGTTTCAGTGGTGATATCGGTAACTCAATCTCTTTATGGATTTTGACAAATTCCCCCTTAGCTCGATCTCCTTCTTTGACTAAATAAATGCCATCACTAGTACCTAATAATAATTCATCAGCAAAAGGTACTGACCACAGGACATTATCAAAAGTAGATGAAGAGAAAGTTGCTGAAAAAGCGGTTAATGGGTTTCGTGCTTCTAGTAAGGTTCTATATGCCATCCTAAAATCACTAAAATCTCCCTTATAACTTGCCCAAATTGAATGAATATTTTTATTAACCCCAAAGCACCATAATCGGTTTTCAAAAGTAACCACTGAAGTACAATATAACTTCTCCTTATTGGCTTGGTAGATATTGCTTTGTCCAGCTGACTGGCTAGCTGCTCGTTGGTGAATAGCTTTTAGCTCATCGTTAATTTTGTCTACCTCTGCTCCGTAGATTACTTCATTAAAAGGTTTTTGTATTAAGCGTTCTCTTTGGTCACTTCGTCCTGTCGAAAAATAGTTAACATGACATTTCAATGCTTCAATGATAAACATCTTATCTTTGTTAGGGAAATTGCTGGCTAGCTCATAGCTGCTACTGGACGCTATCTCAGCTCTTTCACCATATTCTACCTGTCTCTTTCTTGCCTGCTCTTCAATATGTTGGTAAAATTGCTCGACAATTTCCGGGTCAATGGAGAATTTAAAGATTGGTCTCTTATCGCCAAAAGAAATATAAGCAATTCCTTGAAACACTACATAAGAAAAATCCTTAGGACGAAAATGAAAATTTTGCCCTTCATCCTGTATAACTTTACTAGTTAACAACAATTCACCACCAACAAAGAATAAGCAACGAGTTTCTAGCTGATGCGATTCAAAAACCAGCAAGTAGGATAATTTCCTTGAGAACATTACTGCTGCCATTTTCTTTGGCACATTATCAGTGAACAAGTGAACAAATTGTGTACCGTGTCTACGCATAATGCCACCTGATGGCAGCAGCATGAAGTTAATCAACTTCTTAACTCCGTTCTGATACAAAGCCAGCTCGGTTCTCCCTTCAATGGTGGGAGTTAGCTCACCACCTGAGAAGTTATTTTTTTGCGAATATACAAATTGCTCTTGTTGCATATATTCTCCCATTCTTTTAAAAATTGTTAATACAATTTTTAAAAGAATGCATAAACAATGAGCTGGCAAAAATTCAAGGCGGCTTTCATTTTTGCCAGCAAACATTATGATTCCTATTAATTATTAATAAATATAACAGATTTTTATGCTCCACTAATATCTGTTCTCATTATTTTTGCAGGATTGCTTATTTTTTTTCACCTCAGTACATTACTATTGCTCACATCCTTTAAAGACTTATCCTTATCCCGAAGGTTATTAGTAATTACCCTAATATTATTTATATTCTACCTATAGTTACATGTCAATCAGTTATTTTCTATTTTTATGCAATATTATTAAAAATTTTTTATTTAAATATTAGTTATAGTTCTCATCATACTTCACCGGAATTAATTAGGTTATAATCAACCGAGTAAATCCTTCTTGTTTCTTCTAATTTGATCAAATATTGTTTCTTTAGTCCATCAGTAAACACACTATCAGAATACATAGCAAATGATACTTGTGAGGCTAACGATAAAGCCGCTAATAACTTAAAGCTGCTTGGCACTTGTTGCCAAATAGTCGTATCATTATTTAGCAAATTATCAACGATGTTTCTGCTATAGTAAAACAGCGAGGTAAGTTTACCCCCTTTAAAGTGAATCTTACCTGCTTCACTGTAAAATTGCAGGTTAGATGGCACTATTACTGCACATTTAATACAATCATTAATATCCGGTATTTCAGTGAAGTTTTGTCTATTACCTTCGATATTATCGACTCTCCGTAAGGCAAATGACCATTTAACCATTAGCACAGTATCTTCAATAGCAGGATTAACAAACTCCTCACATAATTCTTCGGCTTTTGATATCCTGCCACCACCAATGCTACTAATACCAACATTTGATCCAAGTAGTACTACTGCCTTCTTGATAATATCATATTTCACGGTAGTTACACTCAACTACAAATAATACAAATTTTCCATGAATAAATTTTGTAGTTATGCATCATCCTCATTCTCACTCTCAACAATACCACCACCAAAGTTATCGTCCTCAATGTCACCACCACCAACATCAACAGCACCATCAGCAAAATCATCAGCATCAACACCACCAAAATCATCACCAACATCAGCAGCAGCACCGGCAGCCGCTCTTCTCATGTTAAGCCCTCGTACCCTAGTAGCTAAGTTATTGTTAGCCATTACTGCTAAATCATTATCATTGATATCCGCCTTATTATCAACATTACGACACTGACTACCAAACATCTGCCATGGCATTGTTATGCTATGTACACCTCTTCGGTGATTCTTTTTCGCTATTTCTTCCCACAATACCCCTTGATGGCTGCTACGATCGTAATTCTCTAAACATTTAATTACTACTACTGCTTGTTCATTATCACGGCTAGCTCCAAAGGCTTCACTGTAATATAGCACCTTGGCATAATGATATTGTACTAGCTCTTCTATGCCTTTCTTGCTAGAACCGTTGACAGTATTGAACCTTATCGCTCCTTCATTAAAGGCATAGCAATCCTTTACAGCATATCTAGGGTGATTAGCATTCCCAGTATCATCAAATATACCACCCAACATCTCACTAGTAATAAAGGTAAATCCTAAGAAACTATTAACTTCACCACTCACTAAAGCTCTAACGTTATTATAGTCATAATTGGTAATTTGCGGGTCGCGTAACAAGTCGGAGATTTGATTACTTGAACATAGTAAGTATAATTTATCATACATACCAAAAGAGCGTTTTTTTAAGATATGATGAGCTTTAATTAGTTTCTCAACAGTTAGCCCAGCTCTTTTCGAGTCAATGATACCTCTGTTGCCAGCAACTGCAGCTTGAGCATTTAAGGTTAAATTAGCATCAGTAACCCTAATTCCTACCGGTATCACATTATTAGCTACATCAAAGTTAATCACATTATTGCCTGTCCGTCCTGCTCTGACTGGACTGGCAAAAGCACTAATAATTACCCGGTCTTGTTGTCTACCCATTGCCCAACCTGCCATTTTAGGAAAATGTGAGGTGGGGTCGGTTAATAAGTTCAACTTATCATTTCTATCCATGGTAGCGTTCCAATGATAGCTTGATGCCGTCAAAAAGCGTCTTGAAATAGTAGGAATTTTAAATTCTATTTGTTCTAATCTAGCAGGGTCTCCATCATCAGCATAATGTCCATGTAAGCCATTATGATCAATTAGGTGTCTAGCTCTACTCTCGACCTCATGGGTAGTCATTGACTCAAAGCTAATTACTTCAGTATCTTGCGTACCATTAGTAACGCATTTTCGCAGCTTAGAACCTTCTTGTTGAATAACTAGGCTGATATTTTTGGCAAATTGTTCTTTAAGACCATCTGTTATTTGTTCCATTTTTCCTCCTCAAATAATCTATCAATATTTAAAGTGCTATATCATTTATACTAGAATGTGGTTGTTGTCCGCTATGCAGCTAACAAGCTTTCGGGTATATATGCTATTAGTGGCTCTTTTATGATAGGTTATTGCGAAGTTGCAGCCTTAAATGAGTTGTCACCTACTTCATGACTTTAATGATTGGTTGGTTACGTTATTTTTTATTGTTTTTTATCATAAGCGATCTTATATAATTGTTGCATACGTCTAACAGCTTGATCATGTCCCGTATGGTCTTTAGTCCTTAATTTTACCATAAACTCAGGGTCAGAATCAAGTTTTTCTATCTCTGACAATGCAGCTTCCCGGCTATTAATTGCAGGTAGCTCTTTACCAGTTACTAACGAGTCGGATTTTAAAGTTTCACCAACCCTAACTAACAAATCTACTAGGGCTGGCGAGTAATTGGAATCTTCAATTAATTCAGCTAGTTCTTTAGTACCAAACTTAGACAAGGCTGCCTGCATCACTGTCATCTTACTGTCAAAACCTTCACCATAAGTGTTTTTCAACCAACCAATGTGAGAGTGACGTGTTTGCTCGATAGCATTTTTTTGCTGTTTTTGTAAATCCTGCGAAAAACCATACAGAGAATTAAGCAGCTTCTCACCTTGTCTTTTAGATAGTCCGCTTTGGTAAAACATGTCTTCATAACGAGTTAAGTACTCCTCATCTTCCTTGGGTCGTTTATCAGTATATCTCTTATCTTCAGGCAGTCCAAGTCGACAATAAAATTTATGCCATTCTTCATCAGAGCTATCATCTTTTGGCATGGCAATTCGTTGATTCAAGCTTTTCTCTGCTTCCAAATAGCTCTGAGCTAAAGATGAGACATCCTTGAATTTACCCAGTGACTCAGCCTTACGTATTTCCTCAGGCATATTAGCTAACCAATCATTACCAAAGGAATTAGGACTAGTTTCATAGTTATTAGCAGTTACTTCTTTACTCATAGGTTATTCTTCTTTTAACACTTCTATTTCTTTTTTTAACTGTTCTATTTTTTCAATGGTTAGTTTTGTATATTTAACTATTTTTTCTATTGGCTCATTATCAATTAACATTTCTTTTGCTGTAGCTATAGCTTTGTTTTCTTCACCTTTCTCAAACCCTTCTTTCCTACCTTCTTCCCTACCTTTTTGCTCAGCTGAAACTATATAATCACGTTGTTTTAAGGATTCATTGACATATCTATTATAAGCTATACGTTCTTTTGTAGTCATTTTTAGGATGCTAAGTCGTTCAGCTACTTTCTTCATATAAGGTGATTTAAAATCATCTCTAACCTCATTGTGTTTAGCAAAATATAACCATTCATCCATTTCCTTTTTTATAATATCGTCAAAAAGTGGTACGGAAATAACAAAATATTCTGGAAATACATTATGAATATCCACTACCTTACCCTCTGTATCAGCAAGATGCAGGTCTATAGGATGTTCTCTATCGATTTCTCTAAAAATAGTTTTACCGTAATATAAAGGCGATTTCATACCTGCATAAGCAAAATATATTAAGTTGATATGAAATACTTTTTTGATGCTAGCATAATCTTGACTCGCATAAATACTATCAACAATCAACCGGCTAGTATTAAAGCAAGCTTTATGGAGAAACAAGCTAGTATAAGTGCGATCTATCTCAACAATATATTTATGACCTTGTTGGTCTTCAACAACAACGTCAGCAATGCTTTTTTTTAGGTCTACACTTTCTTTATTACTTTCACTCTCCAGTAAGGCAATGATTTTTACTGCTGAATAGCCGCCGACATCTCTAAGTATCGCCGAAATAAATCCCTCGACTATCTCATAGTCACCTTTGTTCTTGAGTAAATATTTAATTGCATAGTCCAACGATATCAGCGGTTTACTGCTCATAAATTATCCTCATTATAAAAAACCACATTTGTCTGTTTAAAAACTATTTTTTTACTATTGTAAACTACTACTCTATTTTAGCACCATCAATATTATTAACTCCATCATCTCTTGACGCTTGCGAGCATATGTATAAAAACAAAGCTCGCATGCCTTCATTGAAAGCGGTGTAGTTGCTTTCTTGCCGTATAAAGTTGCTGTGATACACACCACTTAATTGAGCCAAGTCTTCTAATACTATTCTACCATCTTCTCCACTAAAAATCTGCAAATAAATTGATTTTAATTGCTCTTTTGTCACTATTGTGGGTGGAGATTGAGTTGCTCCCGAGTTAATTGATAGTTTCATTTTATTGTCCTTGTATCTGTTGTTGTTGCAACTGTTGCATTTGCATCATCTTACGTTGTTGTCTGATTTGTAATACTTCTTGTTCACTCTTGAGGATTGAGCTTGGGGCTTCTCGTAGTTCAAAAAATAGTTTAAAACACTCATCCCAGTTAATATTATCATAAATCTCAGGAAAAAAGTTACTTATACCACTTCTTTGGAAAAAACCTAATACTTGTTCAACGCTGGCTATTGCTGATGTTTTTTGTACCCTAGATAGTGGTGAAACATATCCAATCTCTATCTCAGGTGGGCTATTTGCCCCCTCTAAGATCGGTACTCTGTTATATTTGATTAGTGTTTGATATATCGCCATAATTAACGGATTTAACAACTCACTCTCAATTCTTCCAACCATCGGGGACATTAAACGGTATTGTTCTTCCGTTCTAATTTGCACCTCAGTGGCAGTCATTTCTTTGTTTTCTTTCTGCATTCTGAATATATCAACATAGAATGCCTTAAATATAGCATCGCGGCATTGATTCTGCTCGATTTCAGTCGGTAGGATATTCTCCATACCAGTTAGGGGCATTATTTTATCTGCCATACCGTTACGATAGAAATTAACACTGCCCGGCGTAGTGTATAGCGGTAAGTAATACTAATTCCCTAATTTAATTTAGCAAATAATTCATACAACAAATCGATTTAATTAGTGAGGCACTTAAATTTTTAAGGCAGGAACATACTACTATTTCTAGTTGTTCGATTGTGTCATATACTCTATTCTTTATAGTATTAGACTTTAAATATTGCCACAATTTTTCTGTCGGATTCAATTCTTACTTTTACCCACAAATATAAAATTAAGTATAAACTAATATTGAATTATATACTTAAAATATAAGAAGGGGAAAGAATGAGGAATATGCAAGCGTTATCTAATGCTTACAACTTAGGTGATAAGTGGTTAGAAAGGGAATTTAGGCATGTTAACTTTGGAGATCAAAGGCTTATAAAAAGACTTATTAAAACTAGCTCACTTATAGAAAGCAAAGCTTTTGGTTCAATAAATCAAAGTTGCAGAAGTTGGAAAGAGGCTAAAGGAGCGTATAGATTATTTAGCAATAAAAAATTTGATCCAGCGGGAATTTATTATTCACATTATAAAGAAACACAAGAAAGGATTAAAGGTAATGAGTTTGTATTTTCAGTTCAGGATACAACATACCTAGATTTTGATTCTCATATTAAAACTAAAGGGCTCGGTAGCGTCTCAAAGTCTTATACAAAACATAAAATGGGGCTGATTGTGCATAGTGCCTTGATGTTTACAATGGAAGGATTACCTTTAGGATTATCTTCTCAACAATGTTGGGCTCGTGTTATACGTGAAGAAACTGCACAAGAAAAATCAAGAAGAAAATATATATCTTCTACTGAAGATAAAGAAAGTTATAAGTGGATAGCAGCACTTAAGGACACTATGCATATTATACCTAAAGATACTAAAGTTATAACTATTGGTGACAGAGAAGCAGATATCTTTGAACTATTATGGTCGTGTCAAGAAAAGGGTAGTTTGTTTATTGTTCGTAATAGACAAAATAGAAAATTTATTTCTACAGAGGGAAGAAAAACAAATTTGCAAACCCATATAAATCAGATATCCGCAAAGAAAGAAATAGTAATTCAAGTTCCAAAAAAGAACAATGAAGCAGCAAGAATGGCAAATATTGAAATAAAATATATGTTTGGTTTAATACCAATTAGAACCCCTTCATTATATGGTTCAAAAAATACTGAACACAAAATCAGTGATAAAGTAGTGCTCTATGTTGTAAGAGCTAAAGAACAAGTCCCCCCTAAAGGAGTGGAAGCAATTGATTGGCTCTTGCTAACTAATGTTCCTGTCAGTAATTTTGAAGATACGATTGAAAGGATAAATTGGTATAAGTTAAGATGGAGAATTGAAGAATATTTCAGAGTTCTAAAATCTGGATGTAAAATAGAAAATTCTCGTTTAGCTACAAAAGAAAGACTAGAAAAATTAATTGCCATAAAAAGCATCATTGCATTTAAAATTTTATATTTATCAAAAGTAGCAATATCTCATCCGCAAGAAGTGTGTACTAAGATTTTAACTTCACAAGAATGGCAAACTCTTTATATTCGAGAGCATAAAACTATTTTCATACCTGAAGAACCTCCAACTATGAAACAAGCTATTATCTGGCTTGGTAAATTAGGAGGATTTATGAATAGAAAAAATGATAAATTACCAGGAACTATGACACTATGGAGGGGCTACGAAAATCTTACAGAAAGTATCGAAATATTATCTATATTTCTCTCCCAGAATTGTGGGTAAAAGTAAGGATTCAATTCAGGAGAATATGGGGGTAAATAAAGAATTTCTATATTTGTTGCAATAATTAGCTCTTTAGCTTTGTGCCATCCAGCACAATCCATAACAATAATCGCTTTTTGTTCTCCTATCTGTTTAGACATCTCTGCCAAAAATATATTTAAACAAACGGTATTGACATTTGGCATCATTAAAGTAAAATCATCACCTGTGATTGGGTTAACCGCACTATAAACATAGAAATTTTGAAAGCCCATTTTGGCTTTAACTTGAGTTCTGCTACCTTTACGAAACCAACCATAACCTAATTTAGAATGAGTCCCAAAACGTGATTCATCAAAGAAATACAAGTAACTGCTAGGGTTATTTGTTATTGTTTCTTGAAGTTTTTTTTAAACCCTTCATGAGTTTCTTTATTCTGTTTGTAATGCACTGGTCTTGGGGTAATGTATGCAAATTTAAGTTTCTGTAATACTCTATGTACAACCGATTTACTAGCATCAATCTCCAAATTTTCTTTAAGTTTTATGATGATATTTTTTATTGTCATGTTACAATCGTCTTGTAACCATTTATTTATTGCTTCACAACAATTTTTTGTTAATTTACTTTTTCGTCCTCTACCTTGTTTATATTCAAGGCTTTTATCATTACCTTGAGCAAAGCTTTTTACCCAGTTCCTAAGCGTATTGGTTGTTATATTAAATACCTTACATACTACACCAACACCATTTTCTTTAGCAGCAATTATAGCCATAAGTCTAATAGCAACTCTATTATCTCGGTTCATGCTTGCAAGTTGCTCAATAGCACGTTGGTATAACTCTTCTGTTATTAATCTTTGATGACATCCCATTATATTCCTTTCCTTAATTTATTCATAAACTTGGAATATTATAACATAATCTCATCTTTTTTCTACTATTTATACTAATTTAAATTAGGGAATTAGTATTATATCCATCTTTTGGCACTAATAATGGTGGGTCTAGTTGTTTTTGGGCTACTTTTAGGGTAATTTGTCTTAAACTATTGAGTAATTTAATATCAGGTAGCACATGATGAGCCGGAGCATAACCATATACTTCACCTTCTTCTTTTACCCACCGCGTTACAAAAAATGGGAAATAAGAATAACCTGATTGACTGATAATTTTTTGTTCAGCGAGATAGATGTACTCTGAACTATAGGGCAGTAGCGATGAGCTAGATGTTGAAGGACTAGCTGTTACCATTGTTCTTCTACCTTTACTTTTCTGATTTTGAGCTTGTGGGCTAACTATGTGCAATATTTCTACTATTTCATCAGGATTTCGGGCTAACCTTTCTTTGAAAGGGGCAAAGTCTACCCATTTCGCTGATGCCGATTTTATCGGCATGCTAAATAGTCGGTACATTGTATTAACAAAACCAAACTTATCCTCTTCAAAATAACATTCCTGCAAATTAATATTACGAAAGAACAGGGTCTGTGCTAATTCTAAATCTTCTTCAACATAGAATATTGCAGTACCAAAAGCTGATAAATTCAAGAAAAATTGATGAATCTGACTATAAAAATTAGAAGCCGGATTATTAAATATATCCATTAGGGTTTTTTCTAGCATTTGGGCTAGCATGTTGCGTTCAGCGGTGGTTAAATATTGCTGTTGCTCATCATTTTCAGCAACTATAGTAAGATTAAACCAATTCATTGCTGGATTAACTAGCAAGCTCTGTAAACCTGATGCTAATTGCTCCCTTGACCAAATAGAAGTTGAGTCAAATATTACCTTATTACTCTCCGTTTGTGGACAAACATATTTAACAATCAGGCGTCAAACCGCTTTAAGCCTGATTGTTTACTTTCTCATTCCAATTTCGGATTAATTTCATTAATCCGAAATTGAGGTTTAAATAGACTTCTTTGTATTAATGTATATGTTGGAACAAAAAGAGTTAGATAAGATACAAAAAAGGATTAAGACACTTAAAGCAAATAATCAAACAAATAATCATTTTCACCCTAAACTTAATCCAAAAAAAGAAATTGATGCGTTGGCTATAGCGTTAGATTTGTTTTCTAGTGTGATGCTGGGGTTTATTATTGGTTTTACATTAGATAAATTGTTTAATTCTAAACCATTTTGTATTATAATATTTTTGTTGATAGGTATGCTTGCAGGTTTTAAAATAATTTGGCAAAAACTAAATAAGAAATAATGTCCCATAGTCCCTTAGATCAATTTGCAATAAAGAAACTAGTAGAAATTAATTTATTTGGTTTCGATATTAGTTTTACTAACTCTAGTTTGTTTATGTTACTTGCTGGAGTTGTAAGCCTCTCCTATTTTTATTTAGCCTTAAAAGGTAAAAAAATTATACCATCTAGATTACAGCTTAGTGCTGAAATAATTTATGATATAATTACAGTGATGCTCAATCAAAATGTTGGAGAAAAGGGGCGTAAGTTTATACCGTTCATTTTTACTTTGTTTATGTTTATTTTGTTATGTAACTTGCTCGGTATGCTTCCTTACGGATTCACTGTTACTAGCCATATTATAGTAACATTTGCCTTAGCAATTATGATATTTTTTATGGTTACAATTATCGGTTTTATTAATCACGGTATACATTTTTTATCAATATTTTTGCCTAAAGGTACGCCATCTTGGCTAGCTCCGCTTATGATTTTGATAGAATTATTTGCCTATCTAGCAAGACCTATAAGTTTATCTTTAAGGTTAGCTGCTAATATGATGGCAGGACATATATTACTAAAGGTGATGGCAGGATTTATAGTTTCATTAATGATTTTCTTTAAATTTTTGCCAATTCCACTAATTGTGATCCTTGTTGGATTTGAAATTTTTATAGCAATACTTCAAGCTTATATATTTACAATTCTTTCTTGTGTATACTTGAATGATGCTGTAAATTCACATTAGGTTTTGCGAAGGCTTCATTTTTATGCTCTTATAGATAAAAATGAAGTCATACGCAAGAACCTAGAATTTTTTATATTTAGGAGCTTATATATGGACGGAACATCTCTAAAATTTATTGGTGTAGGATTAATGGCTATTGGTATGTCAGGTGCTGCTATTGGCGTAGGTAGTATATTCAGTGCATTGCTGTCTTCAATTGCCCGTAACCCTTCAGCTACTGATCAATTACAAAGAATGGCATTCATTGGAGCTGGACTTACGGAAGCTATGGGCTTATTCTCGTTCGTAATTGCAATTTTATTAATATTTTCTTAAATAACTATGCCTCAATTTGATGTTACCTTTTATTGTTCACAAATCTTTTGGCTGGGGGTTGTTTTTAGTACCTTATACCTTCTAGTTCATAAGTTCATTGCACCGCTAACTGAAAAGATTCTTGAGAATAGGCAAGCTTATATAGATAGCAATATTGCTAGTGCAGAAAGTCTTGGGGAAAAAGCTGATAGCTTGCACAAGCAATATGCAAGTACATTAGCAGAGATATCAAATATAGTGGAAAATATTAAAAAAGAAGCTAGGGATGCAATGGAAGCATCTCTGCTATCAAAAAAAATTCAACTCCATAATGAGTTGAAAGCACAAATTGCCAATAATCGTCATGATATAGAAACAACTAATAAATTATTTTGGATTGATGAAAATGACTCATGCATCGATTTAGCAAAATTGTTAATTCAAAAAATTACTAATCAAGAAGTTGATTTAGAATTACTAAAAGAATCTTACAAAAAGATAAAATAATGCAATTGTTTGACGAAAAATTTTGGCTAGCCATCTGTTTCCTAATTTTTGTGTATTTAGTCTATAGACCGATAAAAAATATAATTTTAAAATCGTTAGATGACAAAATTACAGCTATCAAAGACCAAGTCTTAGAAGCCCAAAAGCTTAACGAAGATATGACGTTGTTATTTGAAAATGCTGCAGTCCAAATACAACAGATTGAAGTTTTAAGAGAAAAAATGATCAAAGATGGCAAAGAAACTGCCAATAATATAATTAAGCAGCAAAACGAAGAATTTGATAAGTTTCTAGAAAGCAAAAAACTTGAGACTATAGATTTAATGAATAGGCAAAAGCTAGAAGCTTCTCAAATGCTACAATCTGAGTTTTGTGATAAAATGCTAGAATTAGTAGCTATATATATGCAATCTACAAAAAACGATTCCATATCAGATAGTGAGATAGCTAAGAGACTCATGGAAAATCCAGTATCTAAAAAATTTATATAATGTACCTAAATTCGATGTAAGACATCTGTTTAATAGTCCATCCTTGCCTTCGAATGTCACACCTGTGCGTAGGCAGAGGTCTAAAAAATAGCATAAAAGGTATGTTATATGGTTTTATATCCCAGCTTTCGTTTGGATGACATAATGGCGAGTAGGAGTGACATAATGACAAGGGTGACCCCTAATGGCGATGATTACTTGAGCCTACTATTAATTTATTACATTGATACTTGAGGTTAAGTAGACTCCAATTCTTTAAAGTAGCAGAATATATAAGCTCATTTTAACATTAAAGGAGAAAAATAAATGATAAAGTATCCGCATGAACAGAGAAGTCTAACTAGAGAACAGAAAGAAGCAGTGGGCTTACTTTCAATTGGTACATTTTTAGAATATTTTGACTTGATGTTATATATTCATATGGCAGCATTTCTTAATGAGTTGTTTTTTGAACCTGCTGATTCTCACTTCACTTCTTTAATGATGTCTTTTGCCTTTTGTACTACCTTTGTTTTTCGGCCGGTTGGTGCCTTAATATTTGGTTGGTTGGGTGATAATATAGGACGCAAATCTACTGTTATAATTACAACTTTTATGATGGCTGTATCATGTTTTGTCATGGCTAATCTTCCTACCTATGCTCAAATAGGAGTAGCTGCTACTTGGATAATAACAATTTGCCGTATTGTTCAAGGCATGACATCTATGGGGGAGATAGTAGGGGCAGGACTTTATTTAACCGAAACAATTAACCCACCAATCCAGTATGTAAGTGTGACATTGGTAGGGCTATCTGCTGTCTTAGGAAGTATGGGTGCTTTAGGAATTGCCTCACTTGTTACTTCCTATGGTTTTAACTGGCGTCTAGCATTTTGGATAGGTGCAATAGTGGCATTGATTGGTTTTGCTGCTAAAACAACATTGCGGGAAACACCTGAATTTGCTAATGCAAAACTTATACTAAAAAAGAAATATGAGAAAGCTAATATTGATATAAAAGCATTATATAATGATCCAGTCGTTAATGAAAAAATTAATAAAAAAACAATAATAGCGTTCCTTTTATTAGAATGTTCTACACCGGTATGTTTTTATTTTATCTATCTGCATTGTGGTACTATTCTCAAGACTGATTTTGGTTATACATCAATTGAGGTTATTCATCATAATTTTATTGTCTCTGTATTAGAGTTCTTAATCTTATCAATATTATCTTATGTAAGTTACAGAGTATATCCATTATTAACCGCAAAAATTATACTTATTATATATTCTATTGTTATTTTATTTTGTCCATATTGGCTAAATAATCTTCATTTTCCGTTTGAGCTATTTCTCATTCAGATAGTCATTATTTTATTTAAGTACTGTCATACCTCTGCTGCTCCAATTTTTTATAAAAGCTTTCCTATATTTAAACGTTTTACCTGTGTTAGCGTGATATTTTCTGTATCTCGTGCTTTGATGTACGTTATTACTTCTTTTGGTTTCATTTATATTATTGACTATTTTGGCAATTGGGGGATATTGATTATTATGATTCCTACAATTATAGCTTTTGCCTACGGGCTATTGCATTTTGAGAAGTTAGAAAAAGACTCTGGAAGTTACCCACAAAAGAGAACTACATAGTGTAACCTCAATTTAATGTAAGACATCGGTTTAAAATCATAGTTGATGACATCCGAAAGTGCAGAGATAACATCGGGAGTATTAATTAAACTTGCAAAAATTGTGACTAAAACACCACGTAAACCTTTCTTTTCCAGCAATTATCCAATTAGATTACGATCACCCTATATTAATCCTTGAACTGTAAAAATGTACAGTATAGAATCATCCACATGTCTAAAATAATTCGTTAACGAGGTAAAATATGAATATTTGTAGGTCCTATTCTGAACAGTTTGATAGTGGTTTTGTGTGGCGTTTGCTGTTTATCCTTTGTAGCATTGCTCTAATTACTACAGCATCGGATGCTTTTGCTACTACTACTGATCCAGTAGGTGATGTATTGTGTAAGATGATCAAAACGTTTCGTGGTAATACAGCTCGTGGTATAGCAATTATTGGTATAGTTGTTCTAGGGATTCAAACTCTTAGAGGTCAATTAAAATGGGAAGTTGCATTGGTTATTGTGACTGGTGTTATAATATTGTTTAAGGCTCCCGAAATTATAAACATGGTAGCTAGTACTGCTGCTGCTAGTCAAGCATGTACGGGAACTTAAGTCGTCTCTTAATTTCATCTTAGTGCGGAGATCTAAAAAATAGCCTCAAAAGTTATGAATACAGATCTCTGCTTTCTTTTTGTTAGTTAATTTTGCAAAATTGGAAAATTTAGATTAGTGAGTAACATATAATGTGGTATAATTTCGACGTAATATAAAACTACATTATATAATGATAAAACTTACTATAGATGGTACTGAAGTTGAAGTAGAGGAAGGCGCAACCGTGTTTCGTGCCTGCAGCAAGCTTGGTATAGAAATCCCACATTTCTGTTTTCATGAACGTTTGAAGATTGCCGGTAACTGCCGTATGTGCTTGGTGGAGATGGAAAAATCTCCCAAGCCCATTGCTTCTTGTGCTATGCCTGCCTCCTCAGGTATGGTTATCCACACTAATACCATAGGTGTTAAAAAGGCTCGTGAAGGAGTGATGGAATTTCTATTGATTAATCACCCCCTAGATTGTCCTATTTGTGATCAAGGAGGTGAGTGTGATTTACAGGATCAAGCCTTTAAATATGGTAAAGCAAGTTCTAGATTTTCGGAGAATAAAAGAACGGTCAAAGATAAGTATATGGGACCTTTGATTAAGACCCATATGACTAGATGCATACAATGTACTAGATGTATAAGATTTGCCACTGATATTGCTGGAGTTGAGGAAATAGGAACTCTTTACAGGGGGGAGCATATGGAAGTAACCTCGTATCTTGAACGTAGTCTTGAATCGGAATTATCAGGCAATATTATAGATATTTGCCCAGTCGGAGCATTAAATTCCAAGCCTTATTCTTTTAAAGCTCGTAGTTGGGAACTAACAAAGACTGAGTCAATAGATGTATTGGATGCACAAGGTTGTAATATAAGGGTTGATAGTAGGGGATCTGAAGTAATGAGGATATTACCAAGGGTTAATGACGATATCAACGAAGAATGGATATCAGATAAAGCAAGATTTGCTTATGATGGTTTGAAATATCAAAGGTTAGATTCTCCATATATCAGGAAAAACGGCAAATTAGTCGAAGCCTCTTGGAATGATGCTATTGCATTAGTAGCACAAAAATTAGAGTCTCTTGCTGCTGATCAAGTCGGTGACCAGATTGCAGCAATAGCTGGAACGCTAGCATGCACCGAATCAATGTTTTTATTGAAAACATTATTACAGAAACTTGGATGTAACAATTTTGACAGTAACCAGTTTAATTATAAAATAGACCAATCTAGTAGGGGGAACTATCTATTTAACACAACAATTTCTAGACTTAAAGAAGCTGATCTAGCTTTGTTAATTGGTGCAAATATCAGACAAGTAGCTCCTGTCCTAAATGCTCGTATTGGCATATTGCAAAGAGAAGGAAAGCTAAAAGTAGCTCGAATTGGCAATATTACTAACCAAACTTATTATATAAATGAATTAGGGGCTAGCCCTGACATAATTAAGGCAATAATATCAGAGGAACATCAGTTTGCTAAGGAATTAGAACATGCAAAAAATCCAATTATAATTATTGGTGATGGTGTATATTCTCGGGATGATGGTTATGCTATTTTGGCACTCATTCACCAAATGGTTGATAAATATAAGATAGTTAGAGATGATTGGAATGGTTTTAATATACTACATAATCATGCGTCAATGGTCGGTAGTTTAGATATAGGCTTTAGTCCTAAAAACGGTGGTAATGGAGTTTTTGAAATTTTACAAAAGGCAGAAAGGGGTGAGATTAAGTTTGTATATTTACTAGGCAGTGATGAAATTGATATGAACAAAATAAAATCATCTTTTGTAGTATATCAAGGACATCACGGTGATAATGGAGCAAATGTAGCAGATGTAATCTTTCCTGCTAGTAGCTATACAGAAAAAGATGCCACTTACGTAAATTTTGAAGGAAGACCTCAATATGGTAAAGCCGCAACTCATCCAGTAGGACAAGCAAAAGAAGATTGGGTTATTATAAATAATCTAGCTAATAGTTTAGGGCTAAATCTTGGCATGAATAATTTAGATGAAATAAGAACTAGGTTGGCTGCAGAATTCCCGGTATTTGCCAATATTTCTGAGATAACGAGCTGTGATTTTATAAAATTTACCTCCCTCGATAATTTACTTAAATCTGATATAGTGACTAAACCTATAAATTACTATATGACAGACTCGATTAGTAGAGCATCTGTTACTATGGCAAAATGTGTAGAGTCAAAGCAAGAAAGGGACAAAGTTGCATGATATCGTTCTTTCAACAATATCTATTGCCGTTAATTATTGTGGCTTTGAAAGTTTTATCTATCACTATTCCTCTTTTGCTGTGCGTAGCTTACCTTACCTATGCTGAGCGAAGAGTAATAGGGCTAATGCAACTCCGAAAAGGTCCAAATGTAGTAGGACCTTTTGGGTTATTACAACCAATTGCCGATGCAGTAAAACTATTATTTAAAGAAACAATTATACCAAACCAAGCTGATAAAATATTATTCACCCTAGCACCTATGATTACCCTCGTACTTAGTTTAATTGGTTGGGCGGTAATACCTTTTGATAAGAAACTTGTACTAGCCGACATAAATGTTGGTGTTTTGTATATTATGGCCATCTCATCGTTAGCTGTTTATGGTATAATCATAGCGGGCTGGGCAAGTAATTCGAAATATGCTTTCCTTGGGGCTGTTCGCTCGTCGGCTCAGATGATTTCATACGAAGTATCTATAGGGTTGGTGATTGTTACTGTACTTTTAACAACAGGTACTCTTAATCTTTCAGAAATCATAGAAAGACAAAGATTATTTCCTTGGTGGGTTGATTTGATGCTGTTACCTATGGCAGTAATATTCTTCATATCAGTACTTGTAGAAACGAATAGATTGCCTTTTGATTTATCAGAAGCTGAGTCTGAGCTAGTTGCTGGTTATAATGTTGAATATTCTTCCATGGGATTTGCATTATTTTTTCTTGGTGAGTACGCTAATATGATTTTAGCTAGCGGTATGACCACCACATTTTTCTTAGGTGGCTATTTGCCACCTTTTGGCATTAAAGTCTTAAATTTTGTGCCAGGTTTTATGTGGTTTGTACTAAAAACCGGGGTTTTATTATTTTGTTTTTTATGGATAAGAGCAACATTACCTAGATATCGTTACGACCAATTAATGCGTTTAGGTTGGAAAGTATTTTTACCTTTTACTTTATTTTGGGTGGTGTTAGTATCAAGCGTTCTAATGTTCACCGGTAATTTACCAAACCATACTCTTCTGCTTTAAAGTATATACTGCTCGTAAATGAAGAGTTGGTAGACGATAGAATCAAAATCAACAAGTGCTAGGAGTGTTCAAGCCGAGGAACGTAGCGTACATTAGTACGTGAGTACCGCAGGTCTTGGACAACGACAACGCAATTATTGATTTTCTATTCTAGAGTATACCTTGATTTATTCAAGGTCTAGAGTACTAATCCCATGCTGAGTTTTATCCCATTTGAAGGGCATGAAAATAATCTCCCAAATCGCCTTATAACTTGCTATCGTATGTAGTAGAAAATACAGAGGCCACACAAACAAGGCAGCAATATCTAATATTCGAAAATTAGTTATTTTTCCTTTTTTAATCAGTAAAATAAAAAAAGCACTTCCGTAAAGGTATGAAAAAGCAAAAAAACTGTTAATTATCCATAAATAATTAATTATGGCAAATGTATTAATTTTAATAGTTAGCATTAGAAATGGCAAACAACAAAAACCATAAGAAGAAAAACCAATAAAAATGAAAATAGTAGTTATTTGATAAAATTTAAACCTTTTATATTTGTCTTTTTGGGCAAGAAATACCAAAAATGTTTGGATAAATCCTTTTATCCAACGAGATCTTTGATTTATCCAACTTATAATATCTATAGGTGATTCCTCTAAAGTATAAGAATCTATCATATGAACTTTATAACCAAAAGAATATAATCTAATTCCTAAATCAGCATCCTCAGTAACATTATAAGCGTCCCAAAATCCTATTGTTTGTAAGGCGTCAACCTTAAAATGATTGCTAGTTCCTCCAAGAGTTACTGGTAAATCCATCAAGCTTAAACCTTTCAGAAGATATTTAAACCATAAACAATATTCTATGCTAAAAAGTTTAGTGAGTAAATTTTCATTCTCATTATAAAAGTTAAGTTTAGCCTGCAAACAAACATATTCTTTCGGTAATTCATCAAAGGCTATTACTGCTTTAAGGAGTTGATCAGTATCAGGCCTATCTTCTGCATCATATATTACTACATACTTTCCTCTGCAATATTGCATGGCATAATTAAGGGCTTTAGGTTTAGTCCTAGGTAAACTAAAAGGTACTTTAAGCAAATGTATATAAGAAGGTAATTCATATAGGATATTTTCCTTGATCATCAAATAATCATCTGCTTCAATAATGATTTTGACATCTAATTTATGTTTAGGATAATTAATATTAGCGACATAACTAATAATTGACTTTAGCTTGCCTGATTCTTTATATAATGGAAGTAAAATAGTGTAAATAGGTAGAGAATCATTTTTTAAAATGGAGATATCACTACCTTTAAACGCTGTATTTTGTACAATTACAGCTTGGTTAAATAACATAATTTTTAAAATATTTTGTGAAAAATAGCAAATAATGTTAATCACATGAAAAATATGTTTAAAATTAAATAATATTCCAAAATATATCACAAAAAATATGATAATTGACTTAGTGTAATTGATATTTTTTGCTACCATGTATACTGAGATAAATTCAAGAAAATATTTGGATTTGATTATATTCAAATGGCTAAAATTTTGTTCAAGTAGCTGATAGAAGTCATTCTTTTTGACCAAATTAATCTGTACATTATAATGTATTGTTGATAACTTCCTTAAATAAGCTAGGTCATTTATAGCAAGCACTTTATTGCTTTTATCGTTTTCATAAATGAAATAACCATTTTCTACATATTGATCAATTTTTGCATAATCACAAATCTTAACCTGTGTTTCTTGCACATTCAATAGAGGCAATAATTTATTTTTATACAAAATATCTATAACCATCTCATTATTAATAATTCCTTCTGCAATTATCACATTAAAAAAATCATTCTCACCAGTACTCTCAATTAATTTGAACTTAACATGAGATATTTGTAAATCCGTAAGTAGTTGTTCTTTTAGTAGAATATCTAAAAACTCTCTATTAATATTTTTTATACATCCATCCATATTGAAAATATTACTCCTGATATTTTATAATGTTTATTAATTAGGCTTTTATCACAAAAATACCCTATTTGTGTTGTTAGGCTATTCTTCTTTAGATTACCAAATTTAATCTTTTTTGCAACTGAAAATTGCTTATATAAAGTTCTATTATAAATAGAACCGTAATTTCTCCTAGTATAATATTTGGTAAAGTCTACTAACATAATGCCATTTTGAAATTCAATGCCTTCAGATATTGAAAAACTATAATGACTTCTTCTTGTATATGAGTTATTTAGGGCTTGCCCAAAACTAAAAACACTTTCAGCAAATACCGAAACTGTACGAATTTTTTTGGAAAATGCTGATAGCAATAATAATTCATAAGAAAATTGCTGTTGGCAACCATCTTTGGTCATGTATATTCTTGGCTGAACTGAAACTATCTTATTAGTGTTCTGAAAGAGCTTAATTTTATAAAATATACCAATTTCTTTATCATTAGACAGGTAGTTCATGTCATTACTTCCTTGGAATTTATTTTCTTTATAAAGTAATTGAATTCCCAAATTTTGGTTTTTATTAATTCCATATTCGATAGCAAAGATTCGCATTAATTCGTCTTGGTATGAGGATATTTCTCTAGATCTACGCTCTAAAAATTGAATTTGCCTAAATAACTTATTATAAAGAGCCGATGAATTATTAACCAACTTAATACGATCTTTTAAATATGCCAATTTACACTGAATTTGTAGAAAAAGATTGGCTCTTACTTGTTTAATATTTTTAGAATTTTTATCAATATTGCTAGCAGTAACCGTATATTTGTACTTGCCTGAGTCAATTAACCAGGCTGATGCATAAATCTTATTTGTTACAGAAATTATAAACAGGAGTATAAATATGGTTGTTGTTTTCACCCAAATAACAATTAATAGTTTAAATTTACTAAAATACAACTATTATAAATTTAATAAATAGATATTTTAATAAATTTTCAAAAGTCTATTAGTACCTAAAAAATATATGCTATACTTAATGCTACAATTGTAGTGCTAACGTCAAAATTATGGAGCTATGGCGGGGATCTAAAAAAATCTCCTGAAGGAGGAGGTGTTTATATATTTAACCCCTGCGGGGTGACATAGTAGTGATTGGTAAGGGGTAATAGACTATTGTTAATCATTTTTTTCATATTTAGGCATTCTAGCACCTAAGCGATATTGATTAATTCCATCAATGTGAGATATAACTTCTTTCTTAATAAGTTCTTTTCTTTCTTCTATTTTCTTTAGTACTGCTTTACTATACTCTAAAGATTGATTATCCCCATTAGCTTCAGCTTTCTCACGCATAATTTCATAATGTTCTTGTCTGCGTGCATATTTATCGTTATCTATTAGTGTCTGCTCAATTCTATAAGCACTGTCAATCATATTACGAGTTTGAGTATCCGTTGCTTTTTCTCGCATGAATCGCTCGCCCATCAACACGGGATTCTCCCCGTCATCACCTTCACCTTTAGCTAAAGCATCATATATCTCAAAGGCAAGTTTTTTGTTAGATAGTTCTGCATAATATGCAATATCTGCTGTTCTACCCTGTAATTCAAGCTTGGCTAGATATTCAGGAGATGAAATATCTTCCTGAACAGCAATGGTTTCTTTATTGATTTTAGTTAGAAGTTCTTGATGTTCCAAAGATCTTTGCTGATCCTTAAGTGATTCACTATGTGTTCTAAGTCTTGAATCATTATAATTAAAATCTTCCCACTCTGCCCCAGTTAAGTTACCCTCAAAAGCATCCCGTAAATCTTTACCAACAATAGCAGTAAGTGCCTCTCGTTTTAATCCTTCATAACCAGCATATATTCTCTCTCCTATATTTTTACGCTTCTTATCACGTAGCTCTCTCTTTTCATCAACATGCCTATTCATCTCTTGCCAACTTTTGAGAGGTGCTATATTTTTACCAAATAACCCTATTCCCCTTGCTGACATTGCTTGATGTGTATCCACATAAGCTTGCTGGAAATCTTTGGTAAACTTTGCATCACTCGCTAATTCTCGTAAAGTTTTACCATCTTTAGTTTTCATTAAATCATCAAGCTCTTTCTGCTGATCTTTGTCAAGTTTTTTACCTTCTCCAAATTTAAGATCCGCTAAATAATCACGAAGTTCGGAGTAACTATTACCCTTAAATTCTTTATCCGTTCCATCCGGTTTAATTACTTTGATAACTTCACTAATACCCTTTTGGTAATCATCTTGAGCATGAACATTAACATCTTTATAATCTATACCATAAGTTCTTTTTACTTCATCTAAAACACTAGATTTTGGTGATTTCAGTGCTTCTCGTGTTACACCCTTCATCATTTTGTCTTCAAACCCTTCGGCAAAAAACATACTAGCTTTTTCGATAATGTGTTGATTCACCCTTTTCTTAGCAGCCTTTACAACATAATTTGCAGGTCTTTCTATTTGCTGTTGAATAGGGGCAAAAGCGGCTTGTCCAATTGCTTGTAAATTTGTTAGATTACCTGAGGTGCTAGATAAGAATTTAGCACTTGAAACAGCTATATCATTAAATTTACTTAGTAAATAAACACATACAAAAATTAACAATAATCCATCCAGCTGAACAAAGTGACCACTGAAAAAATTATCAATTCTTCTTACATCGTTGACTAGATCTAAAAATGGTAATTCAACATATCTTTCCTCGATACATTGATAAGCTAAACATAGTTTGCCATCAGGCGAGCCATCATCGATGCGATGATCAACAGGCACTAATATATTAGCTTTTGTTTTAGAAAATTTGCCAGCTTTCATTGGAGATGGAAACCACCAATAAAATATTGAGTCTCCAAGACTAGTGTCTAGATCTTCATTTATACTACCAAACAGTTCATTTATCGGTCCTAAATTTGGGAAGTCATACTTACATACTCCAAAACCAAGTGAAGAATATATTTCTGTTCTGATAATCATTGAAATAAAAGCAATACCAGTAAATAATATAATTGGTTGTAGTGCATAGGAAATCAGCTGTCTTAACCAGTTTTCAAACAATGAACGCGTGATACCAAATAACATAAAGCAAATGAATATTGGTGCCATTATGATAATCATCCCAACAGTTATCAGTGCTGTAAGATATATAATAGTAGCCTTAAATACCATCATGAAGATAAAATAAAGGGCTATCAAGAATAAAATTATATATATAAACCCTAAAGGATCGACAAATAGTAATGAAAATAATTTTGCCATAGTTTGCGGGGCTATCATTAAACCTATAATACTCCAAGATCCAGGTCCGGTAGCCGCTGTTTCTTTAATTATTCGTAATATTTCTTCTACCCCTTCCATAAAAAACACGAATAAGTAATCATGGAAAAATTGCCAGCTACTAGTTGAACTAAGTAACGTAGATACTATACTAACTTTTACTACTCTAATTATTAATTCAGTATGTGTGAGATTAACATTACCAATTAGGAAAGAAAATCCTGTAAACATAATATACAAAGTTAACAGAGCTGAAACAGATACACGATATCCTGGTGTTTTAATAATACCCTCGTAAATTGACCTAACTAGCCCATGATTCTCATCATCACCAAATAACTCAGCTTTTATTAAATTCGTTAAAAATTCAATAGGGTCAGGTCTAGTGTCAGTGACCCCAGATTTAATAACTACACGATACTGACCATTATTATCATCATAAAATTTATCTAAAATCTTAAAATATAATGGGCTAACTTCACCTTTACCTTCATATTGATAACTTATTCCTCCAGCTTTTACTAATTCCCCTCTTTTATTAAGATCATAAAGTTCATAACCAGCAAGAGGTTCACCAAGGTGGGCGGTAATGCCTTTTGGTGTACGCTGTGTATCCAAAGAGAGATTAGGATTTGTATCATGCTCAGCAATTAACATGTATAGCCCTACACCATTTTTAAATAAACATGGTGCGTTACTAATTTTGGCATCCTTACTCTTAGTACACATCCTGTCATCTATAAATTTGCATACTTGTAGTCTCTTACAAAATTCGGATAAAGTATTGGTATTTTTTTCTTGACCATACCACGCACTCCAAGCTGATAATTCTGTAGAGTTGTTTTTATCTCCTTTAGAATAATCCCAAGTTTTTACCAATATAGTGAGTGGTTGACCATTTACATTATATCCAGTATTGATCCAAGGAGCTGTTTGATTATCTTGTTGCCCGCTTAACTTTTCTTTTTTATATCTTGAAGAAATTACAAATTTTATAAAGCCAAAATCATCTGCATCAATGCACCTATCGCCAGTACACCCTGAAAGGCACAACATAGAAATTAATAAAATAGCAAAAATATTCTTCATTTATAGAAACCTAGGCTTAAATAACCTCAGTTCGATATAAGAATTATTAATTCTTATATCGAACTGGCTTTGTTATAAGGAAAAATGCACTCTTGAAGCGGCTGACGTGGGTGCATTTTAACTTTTTTCATCATTCAATATACGCGAATTCGGGATAAGAATTAACTAATTCTTATCCCGAATTGGGGTAATATGTGATTTTAATTATTAAAATCACATATTGAATGGAGTATTATATTTTAACAATCAGGTGGGCAGCCGCTTCAAACCTGATTGTTTCTATATATAATACTGAATTCGATGTAACTTGTTACATCGAATTCAGGTTAAATAGTAATTATTCCTTTTTATTAGATCCACCATCTGCTTCACCACCAGTGTCTGAATCATTTCTTGAGGCAAATATTTTGCCAGTATATTCTTTCTTGCCGTCAGGATCACTTTTCCTAGCTTTATAATTTTGATCTATAACCTTATCCTTAAATATCCTAGCTGGAGCAAAAGCTAAATCCTTGACTGGTCTTGCCACAGATTCCATATCCTGCATAATAGATTTTGTAGGATTATCAGGCCTTTGGAAATCACCCTCTTGTCTTGCAGGTGTTACGTTGGTCAATTGAGCAACTACTATAGTCACATAATCGACAAGTCCATAACACATTAGGCAATAAGCATAGAATAACAAGCTACTGGTAAATATTACCAAGAATGTACCAGTAGAATTTAATAAATCCTGTGCATTATTAATTTCCGTAACATCCGGTGCGAAGAAAGGTATCCCAGGTAAAAATGGTAATTTAAACGAGAAATTAATCGGTATGTTCATATGCGTTAGATCTAACCCTATCTCTATTGGGATGAACGTACTATCCCAACATGCTCTTACCACAATCTTTAAAAGTTGTTCAGACATCACCTGATCTATTAATAGAAAAAATATTAATAATATGGTTGGTTGCATCATATAACTAAATAAAGTAGATAACCAGTTATCGAAAATGCTTTTTGTCTTCTCAAATAGTACCAAAATTATGAATAATGGTGCTAAAGATATCATAATCGCAAGACCAATATAGGCTATAACGTAACCTATGATAACTTCCAAAATGGCTCTAAAATAAAGCGTCAGAGAATAAATAGTCATGATAGCAACAAGGGTAAGACCATTATGGATTTGGAGTAATTGTATAAATAAAAGCCCCCAAAATCTGCCATTGGTATATTTATCAAATATTGGATCAATAAAACCAAAAATGTTAGCTGTAGAACTAGTAAGCCCTACTACATTGGTCATTAGATAGTCAGTACCCTTAATAAAGGCATTAAATAAGTAATTATTGAAAAAGTTCCAACTATCATCTCCTATTAGGATAACTATCAAAGTTATTTTTATAATCCTCGTTAATAAGTCTTTGGCAGTTATTTGAATAGCACCCGCTAAAAAGGTTAAAGCATATATCATTACATAAAGAATCAATGCAGCTTTTATGATTCGGTGTAATGTTACATTTTTAGTTAGTTTAGTATAAAAATTCATAGTAAATTTATGAAACTCCTTGGTAATAGGTTTAACTGCTCCGTTATATACAATATCTGAGAACCAAGTACTCCCCGTATAATTAGCATAATTTACTTTAATTAACCCCATTACCTCTTTATTAGGATTCTTTACTCTAACCCATAAATAGCCATCTTTGTCAGCATCAGTTGCAAAATCTTGGTTGATTTGTGTACCCACTAGCGATGCAAGTGGTGTACCGCCATCTTTCATTATAATATATTCAACTTCTATGTCTTTTTGTTGTACATCACTAATACTCTTATCACCATTACCTACTTCTACCATCATAATGTAGCGTCCAAAATGTAAAAAACTACTACTTAAGTCTACAACAGTAGAGTCATTAATATAAGAATTAAGTTTGTCAAGATCAGAAAATGTAGTCCAATCACTCATTAAAGGTTTGTCTAGGGAGGTAAACATGCCTTGGATTGACCAATCAGTTAAAAAATCTAAATCTCCAGCAATATCAGATTTATAATATAAGAAACTCTTTTTTAGAAATTTAGAATATACAAAACTTTCCGCTTCTCTCTTTATAATCTGGTTATTTACTAGTATCCTCATCCCTCTCCCTTGATCATAGAAGCACACTGGAGAGTTATCTTTATCATTAGCAAAATCAGGACAAGTTATAATAATCTGTTGTATAGAGCCTTGGGTTAACGGTTTACCAACTAATGCTAACTTATCTAACACCTTGTATTTCGTATTTGCTCCAGTATCCTGACACACTTTATCCCTTGATGAGGGGTCAATAGAATCACACAATTTTTCTGCAGTTGAATATAGTATTTTATTATCAAGGTTGCTATTTGTATAAAGTGACGGGACTCCTAATATATTATTGTCAAGCTCTGACTTTAAAAAATCTTCGTCAGTAGCTACACTAAAAAAATCTCCTGCTCCTGTGAGAGTTATATTTATTACATCACCTTTTTCTACCCGAATCTTCTGACGATTTTCAGCAAAATTAAAATAGTCTACATAATTCTGCATTTTGCTAAATGCCAAACTTATATAATCTTTAGTTGGATCAGTTGCCTTAAATTTAGGAAAATTAGTAGCTTCATATTTTTTAGTTAAATAATTAAAAGTTTTAATAAATATTTGTGGTCTATTGAACCTTGGATCTATACGGTACATCACTCGGTATCTTCTTGGACTACTTACAGCTCCACTAGTACTCCAGTCAAACTTAATGGCTTTATCTTTTTTGACATAGTTACCAGTAGAATTCCATTCATTTGGTTTTGTAAGGTCTAAAGAAATGCTACCTTCTTGAAAACTATTGAATTTTGGTACTTCTAGACATGCTGAAAATAGAGCTGCAAGTCCACTTAAACTCGAACTCATCCAATCAAATTTAGCATCTTTCTCATTATCATCAGCTTTGACAGGATTACAGGCTAATAGGACTACTAAGGCAATAAACAGTTGCCCTTTAAGTAGAAAATCTACCAACAAAATTAAATACCTGAAATTTCTCATCCTATTCACTTCATTTTCAGTTATTACTTTGGATTCGCATTAGAAACACTTTCATTACCACTATCACTCTCAACACCACTTCTTGGATTCTGATCCTTATTATTACCATCACTATCCTTATCACTTTTTGACCTAGCTTTATTTCCTTTATCGATTGCTTTATTCCTATCTTTTAATCTACCGGCAGCTTCTTTCTTAATTGTATCTCTAGATGCCTGATCTAAACCAACCTTTTTTAAAGCTCCTTGTTCCATTGCCGATGACATCGCATGCCCCATAGATGTTGCAGAAGGTCCAGCGGTACTAGTCAACTTTGCCACCATTTTTCCAGAAAATTCAACATAACCATACATTCCATAAGCAATTATAATTAATGCAATATAATGTTGCATATTCAAACCCATCATGCCAGAACGATGATCCATTCCCCAAGGTACAAACCAATTGATACAAAAAATCTCTAAATTAGAGAAAATCGCAGGAAGACTTGGGATAGCAGGGAATGGAACTTTTATAGGTAAAGCACATTTCCAACACACACTATAACCAGTTGCAAAATCCAAGTAAATTGTAAATAGCTGAGTAAGTATAATAATTCCTGCCATTAAAATTACTGGCTCTATCATATATTTAAAAGTAAACCTCACCCAATTATCAAATAAATATCTAGTGAAATCAAATAGCATAAACGTAAGAAACAATGGAGCTACACCAATTAATATAGCGATTGCCATAAATGCCATAATATAAACTGCCACGGCTCGAAGAGCGGTGATGATTACTATCATTGTAGCAATAAATACTATAACAAAATAAATCAATCCACTAAGACCCATAGAGATTAAAGAAAGCACTTGACCAGCAAAAGTTTTACTGAACAATATTTTACTCATTAATGCATCTAGGAACATGAAAGGATTTGTTATCTTATTCGTCGATGAAAACATGCTATAGCCACTCATATTGGAAATGATTCCATCTGAAAAATTAGTTACAAAATCAAATATATAATTATTGAAAAATTCAAAAGTACTTTCATTCATTAACCCACTAACTATAGCGATTTTTGCTATCCTAATTACCAAATCTTGTTGGTTGATTTTGACCATACCTAATAAAAACATTGCTCCGTATGACATAACGTAAAGAATTAGTACGGCTTTTATATAGTTAAAAAAGTTAGTACAAGTAGTAACTCCCCCACCATAGCAAGTCATGTTCTTAAAAATCATCACAGCTGCACCCTTGATTTTATCTTTTAATAACTCAAATAAAGGGGTTAAAATATTTAAAGTAAAACTACCAACTTTTTCTGAGGTAAAGAATTGTACTTGATACCTACCATAACTTTCTTTATAATCCTCTTTTTTATTGAGAATTCTCATCCATAGATATCCATCATTATTCGCAGTAATCTTCGCATTACCTTCTGCATCATCCATACTAATATTATTGGCTGTATAGGATTTACTAGATGTGTTAGGATTTTCGTCATATGGTACTACTAAATATTGTATTTTACCACGATCAGCCACAACATCATCAAAACTCTCACCATTAGTTCTTCGACATTTGGTCTGCTTAATGTTTAAGACATAGCCACCAGTATTATTGGTATATTTGTCATCTTTTGACCATAAACGATATTGTAAATAGCTCTTTGATACACCAGCTAGAGTCTTGTTATAAATGATTTGATATTTAATATTAGCATCTTGACTACTATTTATTGGATCATAATCTTTGTTTCCAGCAATTATTTTAGCAAATTCATAGCCTGTCCCTAAAGATTTAGCATTAGTTGGGGTCTCACTATTATCCATTCTATATAATAAACCTGTTGGACCATCGGCGGAGTACCAAAAACGTTTTTGACTTTTTTGGTAGGTATCACTCATTATTATAGTGGCATCTTTGGTATCATAATTACCCGGGTCAGGACAGTTACCTGTTGGAACATTATCCGTATAAGTACAACGTAACCCTGCATTAAAATATAACTTATTGAAGTCATCCGACCAAGGAAAACTATAACTATTATCTTCTTTGTAAACTTCCGGAGCAGTTTTATATGTACTAATATATGCACCTGCTTTAGAACATTCTTTTGGACAACAACCACTATCAAAAAAGCAACTTGCCTTATCACATCCCCACGGTGACGAAATACATGCTGGGTGACAAAATTTGGTTTGTTTATTATAATAACTACTATTCCACTTACAATTATCAACATACTGTCCGGAATATATTGAATATCTACCACATAATGGGCTGTATTTTCTCTTGCCTTCTGAACAATCTGCTGTCTCTATAAAATTTTTAAATTCACCATCTTGCTTAACAAGCTTAAAGATATTTTTTACACTAGCCATATTATTTGGCAAATTCGGCAATTTTTTGTGATCCGGTAAAATTGATACTATAACCTGATCATTAATAAACAATTCAGCTATATTTCGCCATTCATCAGTTTTAGCATCAAAAATTAAAGATAGTGGTTCTGCATTAGTTTCTTCAATCCTAGGGATGGCAACCATGTTATTATTGGTATCTAGATCTGAAGATTGTTGAATATTATTTTTTGGAATATAAGCTCTACAAAGACTTATGTTGCCCTCTATTTTAAACTTAACATCCTGCTTATCTGTAACAGCTAGATTAGTATTTAACCATTCTCCATAATGTTTAGGATCATACTTAGTTTCAATTGAACCATCTGGTTTTGTTGTGGTAATAACAGTATAGTTTGCTGTTGCGTTAAGCATGATTGTATTAGTAATACGATCAGTACTACCTCCCTCTGCATCTTGATCATATCTAAGGAGGCAACCATTGGTAATTTTTACTGACCCTATCATCGCAAGTAATACCATAACAATGCTAACCACTAGAGCCGCTATGCCTAATACCATTATGAGTTTTGATAAATTTCCTTTCATACAATAATATCCAAGTTAACCACCGCCACCACCTCCAGAACTCATACCACCTTCACTACCGCCACCACTATCACCCCCACCTGAATCTTTTGCTTCTTCTCCTCCTTTCCTTGGTTTTTCTAAAGGATTTTTCTGCGGTGGTTTTCCACCGGAGCTTTTTGCAGCATCGGCAATAAACTCTGCCCCTTTTTTAACCATATCAACTATCTTAGTAGGACTAGCTGTTACAGAATCCATGATAGGACCACCAGTAAGCTCGGCAGCAAATTGACTAATTGATTTTGAAAAATAATAGAAAATAATTGAAAAAATTAATACATAAAGTAAGTCTACTAATAGTGATACGACATCTATAACAATTGATTTAATTGGAAAAAGAATTAAAAGATGCTTCTCCCAACCTTCCCCTGAATAATATCGTAATAATTTATATCCAGCACTATTTTTACAATCCTCAGTATTAGTATTTGGTAATCTAAGCTCAAAAGTACTAAACTGAGCATCACTGCTATACGTATAGTCATGCCTCATAAACTCAGAATTCTTGTATATTGCCGAATCATACATAGTAAGTAATAAGGCAATAAAACCAGCTACCACTGCAGGCTGCACTGCACAAGATATACAAATTTTTAGCCATGCATCAAAATACGCTTTGGTTCTAGTAAATAAAGCCATAGGAATAAATATAGGAGAAATATAGGTCATGACATATATGGTAACTAGACATACTAAATAGTGTGTTATAAAATATAAAATTATTGAAACAAATATTACGGAAAATATTATTCCAGATGCTACTATTATTATTTGTCCAGATAAGAATAAACCAAACATTACAGTAAAAAATCTGAATCCTCCCACTTTTCTCAATGCATCCGGAGCTTCATTTCCAGGTTTTTTAAAGTTTACAGCAGTACCTTTAGTTCCACCCGGCACATCATTAGGAATACCGTTTAAAACGGATTCTGTGTTGTAATATAGCCCCATACCCAAATAATAACCTATCCTACAATCAACAGCATCCCAAAGTGCATAAAACTTATACCCATCTTTATACTTACTAGTATCGTACTCACATAATCCTCGAGAGCCACCAGCATTAAAAACTATTTGCGCAAATTGTGGAGTAAGCTCCGTGAGTAATGGTAAACCATACTGCAGCATACCATTTTCGGTAGTTTCCTTTCCACCCTTAAAATACGCTGGTCCAAGACCTGTAGCAAAATAAGTGACAACTATTAGCTTCATAACAAAAGATGCTATTTTATCTAAATTACCATATTCTTTGTTTAAAATCATATTAACAGCAAAAAACATAACATATAATATTAACGCCGCCCTAATAGATATTTTCAAAGATTCTTGGAAGGTTGAGAAAGGATTAAGGGCAGTCAAACTAATCTGATCATTTTTTGGATCACAGCTACTATAACGAAAAAAAACTTTATCAAGAGTTTCCTTTACACAATCTACAGCTAAGCCAGAAAAATTAAGTAATGACTGACTCCTTGTAGTACCCATATAACAAGTTTTACCTATATTCCGGCATTGTTCGTCTGGTGGTGCTATCGGAGCTGGTGTGGTAGTATTTTTACAAGCTAGTGGAAGTTGTCCTTTTGAGGTAGCCATGACTAGGCACAATCTTTTATCGACAATTTTTACTGTTAAAATAATATCTTTTAATAAAGTATTTCCACCTAAATCAGGATTATTATCAGTGCTTAACTCACTAAGACGCTTAGAATAATTTAAATTAAGAGTAATAACTTTACATTCTAGAGGACTACCATCTTTATTTTTGAGACAGAATTTAAATTGTGGGTCAGTTGCATCACACCATTAGGAGTACCGGTTATATCAATACTATATAGAAGATGCCCGTAAGCTGTGTTTTGTCTTAGATAATCATCTACTGCAAATGTAGCTGATGGACACGGATCTCCAAAACCAGCAAAAACTTTGCTTGAAAAAAGTACCAAACAACATTGTATAAAAATTTTTATGACTTTACCAAGTGGGCAAGTTTTAAGTAGGTATAACAGCCCTAATGTGTTATTCCTGCTTCCTTTTATATCATTAGACCTCTTTCGAAACTCTACTTCTGCTGGCGATTTGTACGCGACGTTTGTACTCGAATCCTCACGTACATTAGAGTACGCTGCGGTTCGAGGTGAAGCGTCTCCTTCACACCCTTGCGCATAAGCGAGTTTCGAAAGAGGTCTATTCCTGTTTCCCTTAATATCATTCCCGCCTACGCTGGAATGACATCGAGGACTATTATACCTACTTAAACTTGTACAGTTGGTGACTTTATGAATTTTCATTAGAGCCATCTTTTTTTACATTAGTTCTAGCAGTTGTAGTTTTCTTAGCTGGTTTAGTTTTAAGATCGCTCTCCTTCCTAGCTTTTTCCTCACGATTTTTTATTTCTTGTTGAATGTCACCAGCCTTTCCAGCTTGCACCGTAGAATCTTCAAGTCCTCCCAAAGTTTTAGAAAGTAACTCATGGGTCTTTTGCTCTTTTGGTAATTCCTTAGCAGGACTTGCTTTCTCTACTGTCCTTCCTAATTCTTGTGTATTTGTTGTAGCTATCTGTGGTGATCTATTAACAAAATCCTCTGTTTCTACTATTTTATTAGTTGGAGGTAGAATAGGTTCGTCAATAGTCTGCAAATTAACCCTTGATTCCTTTGAAGAATCTCCTGCATCTGAAGAACTCGATTCAGATACACCAGCTGCAGTAGATTCTGCTATATGACGGGCTGAAGAGAGAGGAAGTCCACCACCACCTAGAGACTTACCACCACCTCCTCCTGCTGTTGATACAGTATCTCTAGATGAACCGCTAGTGTCTAAACTATCTCCTGCTGATTCACCACCAGTAGCTTCAGTATCTCCGGCTGATCCACCTCCACCACCCATATCCTTAGTAGCGCCTCCAGCACCTCTAGCTACTTTATCAGCCGCCTGCATTTTACCAGCAGCTCCAAGAGCAGCCATACCAGCTTTGTATATTGCCTGTGGATGTATGGCAACACCACTAAGAGGTACACCTTCAGTCATATCAGCTGCAAACTCTGCTAATTGGCTACTAAAGTGATACATTAAATACAAAGTAAAGCAGGCAGTAATTAAAGCTAGAGCAATATCCTTAATTTTCTCAAAAACTAATTTGGGTGATACAAAGAACATACCAGGTCCCATAATAATACCCTGCAAAAACGGGTATTCAGATAAATAATCGCTTGTACTGCCACTACCTGGTTTTTTTTTGACCATCTCGTTGAGGTTATCTTTAGCAAAATTAAAAACTGTTGACAGTGGATTATTAAGCATATAACCTAGGCTATTTTGACAGCTTTTAGCATTATCTATACCTTTACTTTCATCTTTCTCATATTTATCCCAATTAGTATTAACATAAAATATTTTTACCTTTCTTTTTCCATCTCCCCCACTTTCTATACTATTTTGTATAGTTTTATTTGTATATTTACAGTGACCATAAAAACCGAAATCATAAACTGAAAACATCATAATCAGAAAGGTTACCACTACCATAGGTTGTAGCAAAAATGATATTAATAACTTTACCCATGATTCAAAGTAACCACGAGTATATTCAAATAAAAACATTGGCACAAAAAGAGGAGCTAAAACACCTAATATTACTATAGATATCATGCACATCACTGTAGCATTCACCATAAACGCTCCAACAGAAATCACTAATAAAGGATAGGACAGTGCCAGAGATACTAGAGTCATGTTACCTGAAATAATAGCAGGAATCAGTAAATATACATAAGGTGGGGCTGAGAAACTAAAAAAGTCAAAACTCTTGAAATCATGATTTTTATATTGATTTTCTACCAGTAAGGTTGATAGGATATCTAATCCTAAATAATGGCTTACATGACAGTCTAATGAATCCCATAATGCCATATAAGAAAGATTTTTATCGTAATCTTTAGCATCAAATTTACACAACTCTGATGGAGAAGCATTCATAACCCAACCAGCAAGTGTATCTATTCCTCCTAATAATAAAGGAAAAGCCCATTGCACCATACCATCTAGTCGATTATAGTCAGAATTACTACCAGGAGTAATGTTTATACCTACAGAAAAATAGGTTACAAACAACATCTTTAATACAAAATTAATTATTTCATTTTTAGGAGGAACATCACTAGAAAGTATAATTTTAAAACCAAAGAAAATTACATATATAGTCAATAAAGCGGTAACAGTTCGGTGCATATTACGTTGAAATTGAAATAATATGCTACTTTCTCTTTTGCTTGAATTAATTACTTTATTAATATCATCAAATGTACAAACATCTTTACTAACCAGTAATCTTGCTGTCATTTCTTTAATACATTCTATTAATGGTGAAGAGATAACAATGGCTGTTTTAGAATTATTATAAGCTCTTTGGTAACAACTAGAAGATGACAAACCACAATCAACTATTGCCATTGGGTCAGTAGCGGTATTAGGACCTTTCTTAGTTCCACCATCAAGACTCATAAAAGTCGCATAAATTGATTCAGGGTAAGGTTCTCTAATATACTTACAGCCAACTGGTACCCAATCTGCTAATATACTAGGAGCAGCCACACACATGGTATCTTTTATTTTTACTACTTTAAATATAATAGCTGGTATAGGTATAGGTGATATGACCAAGTCTATCATCGCATCTTTGTAACCATCTTTTTTGTCCTTATAAATATTATGAAATGATGCTTTATTGCTCTTCCATGCGTCCATAATATCTTTCCAAGGATCGGAACCGGTTAATACGGCTTTGGCAATAGCAAGAGCAGAAAGGGCTATCGCCTTCACTCTAACAGCTGCTAGCTTAACGTTATTACACAATGCAAAGGTTAATTTAGGGTCATTTGGATCAATTTTATTATTTCTTGCACATTGTCCTCCAGGGTAATCTCCATCAAATAATTCATGGTCATTTATTTTAAGACGTAGCATGGTATTTGCATATAATCCTGGCGAGATTATATTAGAAACAGCAAAGGTAAAAAATGATGCCGGTATACAAGTGTGAGAAAATTCCGTACGTAATAAATCACCGATACCTTGAGTTTCACAGGTCAAATTTGAGAGAATATCAATTATAGTATCTAAAGTATCTTTTTGTTTTGGTTCTTCTGCATAACTATTATGGATAATAGTAAAATTTAGTAGACTGCATAGCACTACTATTCTAGCAAATATTTTTGCTCCACTAAGTAAATTTTTTATAAAATTATAATGCATAAATTAACTAAAGTGATTTTACTTCCTCATAAAATATCGGTAACCATTTTTCAGGATCATTACCATATTTCTCTCTAATCCGATCTAACAATAACACTGTTTCAACCCGGCCAGAAAGAACATTGATAATATCAGTCATACCATCTAAACTTATTTTTGCAACAACTGCATCTACCCCCTGTTTTATTAAGAAATAACGCGATGTTGGATCTGTAGTTTTTATCAAAATATATTCACGTTGACTAAGCATAAAAGCACTACGGTAAATATCAGTTGCCTTAAGGTTTGGTAAGAATATTTGTGTTGCAGTTTGTTGGATCAAGGTATCACTAATCCTGCTTTTAGCTGCATCTTCAACACTTTGGGTAGCAAAAATTACAAAAGTATTTAACTTACGCAAAACCTTTAGCCAGTCTTTAATTTTGGGAGCAAATACTGGATTATCAATCAAAGCCCACGCTTCATCAAGAACTATCATAGTTCTTTGACCATCTAAAGAAATACTAATTCTATGGAAAATATATAGTAGCACAGGAGCAAGACTAACTGGATCTTTTAACAGTTCAGTCATATCAAAGCCAAATACTCGAGCTTGCTGCAAATCAATATTATCTGCCTCATTATCAAATATTCTAGCATGAGAGCCTTTACCAACCCACATAGCAATCCTGCCTGCTAAGCTATTAGGACCATCTATGCCCAAAAATGCTACAACATTTTTTAATCTTCTATCTTTTTTCTCTAGCTTAAAATTACCACTTACTGCTTGTGATAAAATCTTATTATCTTCTGATGATAACTGCTCTCCATTAGAAGTAACTAATACTTTAAGCCATTCTAATATGAATGTTCTATTCTCCCCAGTATCATCAAGCTGTAAAGGATTAAAGTTACATGCTCCTCCTGGATCAATTGTAGTATAAATCCCATTAAGTGATCTAATAAATATTTCAGCACCGTGGTCTTTATCAAAGAAAAACATTCTAGGTTTAAATTTTTGTGCTTGTGCACATAAAAAATTCATTAATACTGTTTTACCAGCACCAGTTGGGCCAATGATCAGAGTATGCCCAACATCTCTAACATGAAAACTGAAATAAAAAGGTGTTCCCGAGGTAGTATCGAGTACAGTTACATATTCTCCCCAGTGATTATTAAAAACCTTACCTAATGGATAATTGTGCATAGATGCAAAACTAGCCATGTTTAAAGTATTTATAGTCGAACCCCTTACTATATAATCCATATTTCCAGGAAGCTGCCCCCAATAACTTGGTTCCATATTAATTCTTTCTCTAACAGGTTGAATTCCAGAATTGGAGAGTTCAACAGAAGCCATAGATAGGGTATCCTCAAGGGATTTTAAATTACTATCAGAGCATAGAAGCGAAAAATGATGCTCTCCAAAACCAATATCACCACTGGTAGCCATATCAAGTGCTCGAGAGATTTCAGCAATTTGTGATACAGCTTTATCCCCTGCTTGAATCATTCTATTTTGTTGTAGTTGCATTTTGCCAATCGCCACTGTCCTATTAGCAAAAACAAAACTTTGGGTCATTACAAACTCAAAAGGCATTTGTAAAAATCCGTCAAAAATTCCAGCTGATGTAGATGGTCCATACTCTAGAATACTTAATATACCGGCGTATCTTCTACCCTTTGGACCACGTGCTTCTATAGATCTAGAACCAAAAAACAATCTATGGGTTGGAAGATATTGGTCTATTGAATTTCTTGGAACGGCCATTTGCATTGAAGATCCACAATTTACCAAAGTACCCAAGAATTCCATAATATCACAACAATAGCCACTATTTGACTTGCGTACGCCAAGTAACCTCGCCGAATAACTATGGAATGTATTAACTACCCTTGAGGACATTTCTCGCAAACTATCCTGCATATCTCGCATGTCATTTTCCCAAGCTGATTTATCAGACTTTTGCATCAGCTTTTTAATGAAATATTCGATTATAGCAACTCCAGCTTTATCTGGTCTATAAAGAATACTAACATATAATTCATTAAAAAACGACCTAGAACCTGCATGTTTCTTACGCCATTCATTTGATAAATAAGTTGTGAAATCATTAGGTACTCTTATGGTAGGGTCAGAGGTATATTCAAACCCATCAAAAACCACTGGTTTACGTCTCCTGATCGTGTGGAAATACATCACAATATTGCCTGATGACATATTTTTAAGTAACGAATTCCTGATATTTTTTTTAATATCTAAATCTTCATCATCGGCTGTTTCAAAGGAAAAACCACCTATTTTTACTACTTGTAATAATTCATTATTTTTAGTTAAAATAGTATTACTATCCCAATGGCATTTATAAGGAATAAAATGAGAAGTAGGTTTTTCTTTCCTAGATCTCGACTCTTTGGCTGTTTTTGTTACAGATAATTTTATCATTTTGTCATTTTATACTTTGCTCATAAAACCTAGATACCGTATGAATTCGCTCCATAGAATGATTTATTAGGACACTGACTACATCTAGAAGATTTATTTAAAAGCAATTCTATAAATCTTGGTTCTTTAAAACATATTACATACCCTATCATATGAATCACAAAAGCAACAAGCAAATTCATGATACTATTACTTTGAATAAATAATGACATAGATATAATCATATTAAGTGCTGCAAATTTTATACTCACACCAAATATCATTGCGGGTCTTGTTAAACCAACAAATAAAGGGTCTGATACTAAACTGCCTGACATAAATTAACCCTCTTTAACTCTAATTAACCCACCTTGCGTATAATCCCCATGGCAATTTAAAAATTGCAGAACAAGTACAAGACGTCTATTAGCGAGACTACGTAGTGGTCGTGGCAATCCACATTTATTGGATTGCTTCGTCGCCACCAAAGTGGCTCCTCGCAATGACGTTTAAGCTAGGAGCATATATCTTGCTAATTTTGTATGTATCGTCTATCTAAGGTAACATATATTACTGCCCACATCTTTTTATATAATTGGCAACTCACTTTCTTTACTTGTAAACATACTTAACAATATAGACTCAGGGAAAGCCGAATTGAGAAAATGTACATAATTGCTACTGTTTTGAATAGCACTTAAAGCTGCTTCAAGCAAGCTAACTGTTTCAGGATCAACAGTATTATTCAACATCTCTTTCAATACATTAACATCTCGTATTCGTATATACTTCTCTCCGGCAAATTCTACCCCATCACATAATAATACTAAATGATCTGCATCTAATGAGGAAGCAATTATCGAGGTCGTCAGATTTACATCCAGCAGATGAGTATTGCCTTTTTCATCACTAGCTACTGGTGTTATAACAGGAATAATATTGCTATCTTCAAAATTTATTAAAATCTCGGGGTTTATTATAACTGGTTCACTGACAAATCCAATATCTATTACAGCTTGATTACTGTCTCTCCTATATGATAATTTTGATTTCTTAGCTTGAATAAGATTAGCATCTTTGCAGGAAATACCAATAGCATAACAACCTAAACTACAGAGCTTTGAAACTATACGCTTATTAATATAGCCAGACAGAACCATTTCCATAATCTGTGAGCTCTTATAATCGGCTACCTTAATATTATTGATAAATTTTTCATCACAGCCAAACAATTTTAGCGTATCATTTACCAAATTAGTATGATCATGAACTATAAAGATTTTAATGCCACAACTGTCAAGTAACTGTATTACCTCTGCAAAATTCGTTAACAATTTGTCATCATCAATAATTAATGACGGTAGCTTAAATACCATGACTTGATCTCTAACTTCACTACTACGTCTTATTATGTCTTTAATTAGGCTAGTATCTTTGACACGGGCAAAACCTTTACCTTCCTTTTCTTTATAATTTAATGCATTTTGCCAAATTAAACTGCAATTCTTTTGCACCTTCTTTACTCCTGCTACTTGTATAAATTACATTACAGGAGTAGCCTAAAGTTGCAAGAAAATTCTGTGTTATCGTCGTTAGGTTTTCTCTATGTGTTATCTTATCTGACTTTGTGAAAACAATTTGAAAATCTTTATTGCAAGAAAGTAACAATTTAGCAATTTCCATATCATTTTGCTTCACTCCTCTTCTAGCATCAATCAATAAATTTACTAATTTGAGGTTTAAACTCGTTCTGAGATAATATGCTATTAAGGTTTCCCACTGCTGTCTGATGTATATTGGCACTTCTGCAAAGCCATATCCAGGAAGATCAACTAACATAAGTTTATCGGCAAGGGAGAAAAAATTTATTTGCCTAGTACGACCAGGAGTATTAGACACCCTAGCAAGACTTGAATTATTGCATATACTATTAATCAAACTTGACTTGCCAACATTTGATTTGCCAACAAATGCAATTTCTGGCAAAAACATGCTAGGAAACTGACTTATTTTTGCCACACCAGCTATGAATTTTACTTCTTGACGGAAAAGTTTTGTAACCTTATCAACCGACATTATTGTCTAACTTATTGATGTAATATTGCTGAATTATTGATAAAATATTACTCCAAGACCAATAAATCACTACTCCAGCTGGAAAACTACTACACATTACTAAAAAAACCAGTGGCATAAATTTCATTACTTGAGCTTGAACTGGATCAGCTGGCTCTGGGTGCATCCTTTGCTGTAAGAACGCAGTCAGAGCCATGAGAATAGGCCATACACCAATCATCAGGAAGCTTGGACAAGTAAATGGCAGTAATCCAAACAAGTTGAAAATTGTTGTTGGATCCGGAGCAGATAAATCTTTTATCCAACCAAAAAATGGTGCTTGACGCATCTCAATAGTTACATTTAACACTTTATAAATCGAGAAAAATACTGGGATTTGTACAATAAGGGGGAGACAACCAGCTATGGGGTTAACCTTTTCCCTTTTATACAATGCCATAACTTCTTGGTTAAGCCTCATTTTATCATCAGCATATAAAGCCCTAATTCTCTCGACTTCAGGCTGAAGATTTTTGGTCTTTTTCATCGAACGATATGATTTATTAGCTAGAGTAAACATTAGCAGTTTTATGATAACAGTTACGATCAAGATACTAATACCGAAGTTACCAACATAGTGATAAAAAAAGTTCATAACGTTAAAGAGTGGTTTAGTGATTATATAAAACCAACCAAAGTCAATTGCACGGTCAAATAGCGTAATATTATATTGCTTTTCGTATTTATCTAATAAATCAACTTTCTTTGCTCCGGCAAATAATTTTTGTGATATAATAAATTTGTTTCCTACTTCTATGGTTTGAGTTGGTGAGATGAAGTCAACCTGATATTTTTCAATACCGTTTTTTATTACACAATTGAAATTAGAACTATACTTACTAATTTTATCCGGAATTAAGGAAGCTAGCCAATATTTATCTGTTATGCCAATCCAATCAACAACACCTTGCGGAAATTTTTCAGTCTTTTTATCTTTTAAGTCATCAAAGGAATGTTCTTTAAGCCTACCATCAATAGCACCAATTGGTCCTTGATGCAGGATATTAGCTACTTTCTCTTTGCCAGTATATTTACGGTTAATTAGTCCATAATACTGCACTGATATTGGCTGCTTACTATCATTCACCGTAGTCTGATCTATGGTGAACAAGTAATTACTATCCATGCTAATAGTAACCAAGAATTTAACCCCATCTTTGTTGATCCATGATAAATTCACAGGTTTTGTAGGAGTAAGCTCATCACTATCAGCTTGCCAAAGAGTTTCACTGTTAGGAAGAATAGCACTACCAGTTTTATCAAACCAACCTATTTCTGCAAAATAGGCTTCTTCTGACTGAGAATGAGCAAATAATACAACAGGCTTACTGTCTTTTGATAGATCTTGCTTATACTTCAATAAAACCAAATCATCAAACCTTAACCCTTTTAAAGCAATCGATCCGGAAAGTAATTCTGAGTTTATCTGAATTCTCTTGGTAGCAACAAAGGATTCAGCTTCTTTAGATGCTTCTACTTGAACATTCTTTTTCTTTAACTCTTGAACTTGCTTATTATATATTTTATTTTGCTGTTCTAATTTTTGTAATCTTGGTTTATCGTAAAAATATTGCCATCCAAAAATAATACCAAGGGACAAGACAATGGCAGCTGCTAAGTTAACTATGTTATGATTCATCACGGTCTAAAAATAATTTAAGTTTACTAGAATATATACTACTCGTAAATGAAGAGTTGATAGACGATAGAATCAAAATCATGATAGTAGCAGGAGTCGAAGGGTCGATGGTCGGAGCGTACATTTAGTACTGGCTACCTACGAACCCTGAAGACGACAACGCAATTCTTGATTTTCTATTCTAGAGTATATCAGAATATTTGATTCCACTAAGTATTTTATATATAATTAATTTAGGTACATACAATAAAAATAGCTCCCTCATCTTAGAACCTTCATTAGACTTCCCTATGAGTTCTATAAGATTTAAGCAAAATAATCAAGAAATTTGATGTATACTCAAATCAGGATGAGTATACGTCTTGATTTGCAATCAAACTCTGATATTATGCGAAGTAAAATTTTAATCGTAACACGCGATAATCAAGTTTTTTAGAATTATTAAAAAATACGTCTATTAGCGAGAAGCCGCTGAAGGCGGCGACGCGGCAATCTAGGATACGCGAAGCGTTACTCTAAAAAAACAGCTTCGCTGTTTACCTAGATCGCCACGGCATCTAAAGAGCCTTGCTATGACGGTTAAGGAAAAACTTGATTATCGAGTAACACGCGAATTCGGCATAAGAATTTGTCAATTCTTATCCTGAATTGGGGTATAACATATATTTACAGCCAATTGCTAATTGTCTAGCAATTGGTAATTGGGATAATTGTAAACTGATGAACGAAATCTTCTCTAGTACATTACCTGTTTTGTTGATTCCCTTGTTTGGTAGTATTATCAAAAGGAAATGGTTGACTTCTGAAGAATTTTGGCGAGGATTAGAGAAATTATCATATTTTTTTCTTTTCCCTATTATGCTTTTTAATAATATATCTGCAGCCGATTTAAATGCATCGTCTATAATAAAACTGGTATTTGCATTAATCATCTCCACCTCTATTATTTCTTTGGCTTTAATTATTTATCAGAAGAAAACCAATTTTGACAAGGTTCAGTTTACTTCAACTTTCCAAGGTGCAATACGTTTTAATAGTTATATCTTTTTTGGTGTTAGTAGTCCTCTTTTGGGTCAGGAGGGACTTGCTATAGTATCTGTGATTTCATCCTATATGATCATTTTTACTAATATCATATCAGTAATGATTTTTGCACGTTATATCCCTGATAGTTCAGTAGCTAAGTCGCCTAAAGCTAGCTTTATATTGATACTTAAATTGATAGTACAAAATCCCTTGATTATAGCTAGTATAATTGGATTTCTTTTTAATTATTCTGGTTTAGAATTACATCTTGGTATAAAAAAAACCTTATCTAGCTTGTCCAACTCTGCTTTAGCTATAGGTATGCTAAATGTTGGGGCAAGTCTCAAATTTTTTATGCGTGGTGCTATTTTACAAAATGTATTGCTTACTAGTTTTGTTAAGTTAGTGGCTTTTCCTGTTGTCACAATAATTGTGTTGTCACTAATGTCAATAACTGGTACTGCTAAATCAGTTGGTGTCCTGTATAGCTGTTTGCCATGTGCTAGCACGGCTTATGTTTTATCACGTCAGCTTGGTGGTGATCCGGAATCTATGGCATCAATCATTACGTTCACAACACTTTTTTCAATAGTATCATTGTCAGTGCTTATGTGGATGATATAACTAATAAACTCAATTTCGGATTAATTTCATTAATCCGAAATTGGAATGAGAATGTAAACAATCAGGCTTAAAGCGGCTATCACGCCTGATTGTTAAATATTTCATTTGCTAATCATCTTATTTTTATTGGTATAAAAATAAGATGATTAGCGATAATAGATTAAAATGCATTCGTACCAGCCGCTTCAAGAATGCATTTTTCTGATATTCTAGCCATTTTTGGATTAAAATTTTTAATTTTAATCCAAAAATGAGGTTAATAAACACTTGCAGTAATTAAGAAGGAATAACATCATGGGTGAAATGAATAAAATAAATTATCTCAAAGCCTTAGAATATCATCAAAAAGGTAAGCCAGGCAAAATTGCTATTGCGGCAACTAAGCCTTTGGATACTGCACATGACTTGGCTTTGGCTTATTCACCAGGGGTAGCAGCTCCGTGTCTTGAAATTGCGAAAAATATAGATGATATTTATAAATATACTGCTAGAGGCAACTTAGTTGCTGTAATAACTAACGGTACGGCAGTTCTTGGTCTTGGTAGTATAGGGGCAGCTGCGTCGAAACCCGTAATGGAAGGAAAAGCCGTTTTATTCAAGAACTTTGCTGATATTGATTCTATTGATCTTGAAATAGATACGACTGACCCTGATGAGTTTGTTAATGCAGTAAAATATCTTAATTACAGTTTTGGAGGTATTAATTTAGAAGATATTAAATCTCCTGAATGTTTTATAATTGAAGAAAAATTAAAAAGCTGTATGCAGATACCGGTTTTTCATGATGATCAGCATGGTACGGCTATTATTGCTGCTGCAGGTTTAATTAATGCAGCTTATCTTACCAATCGTTCACTTGATAGTCTAAAAATTGTCATAAGTGGTGCAGGGGCAGCGGCAATTGCTTGCATTGAATTACTAATTGCTCTTAGTGTGGACAAAAAAAATGTTATACTATGTGATAAAATTGGGGTAGTTTACCAAGGTCGGCAAGAAGGCATGAACAAATGGAAAGAATTATATGCAGTCGAGACCGATCTCAGGACTCTGAGTGATGCTATGAAGTCAGCCGATGTATTCCTTGGTTTATCCGTTAAAGGAACAGTATCGAAAGAAATGGTAGCTAGCATGGCTGCAAATCCTATCATTTTTGCCATGGCTAATCCAGACCCAGAGATTACTCCGGAGGATATACAGCTAGTTAGAAGCGATGCGATTATTGCTACCGGACGCTCTGATTATAATAATCAGATTAATAATGTTATGGGATTTCCATATATTTTCCGTGGAGCTTTAGATGTTAGAGCTACTACTATTAATCAGGAAATGAAAATAGCTGCAGCAACTTCTTTAGCTGAATTAGCAAGACAAGCTGTTCCGAATGAAGTTTATAAAGCATATCCTGGTAAAAAAATGGTTTTTGGTTCAGATTACATAATTCCTGTACCATTTGATCCAAGATTAATTACCATTGTTCCGGTAGCGGTAGCTAAAGCTGCTATAGATAGTGGGGTTGCTAAAATTACCGAATTTGATGTTAAGAATTATGCAAAGGAGCTGGAAAGTAGGTTAAATCCTACCTCTCATTACATGAATCTATTATTTGAGAGAATTCAACAGTCAACACCTCAAAGAATAGTTTTTGCTGAAGGTGAGGAGGAAGAGGTAATCATAGCTGCTATGAGCATGCGAGATGCTTCGCATGCTCATCCTATCCTAGTTGGTAGATATGATAAAATATCTGCTGTTTTAAATAGAATAGGCATGAATTATGATTTAGATGGTATTACCATAATGAATGCTGCTATTAACCAAAATCTTGATAAATATATAGATACTCTTTATAGCCGGTTACAGCGGAAAGGTTACTTATACCGTGACTGTGCTAGACTAGTTAAAAGTGATAGAAATATATTCTCAGCTATCATGGTAGCTTGTGGCGATGCTGATTGTATGGTTACTGGTGTTACAAAGAGCTATTATAGTAGCTTAGAGGATATTATGAAGGTAATGGAAGCCAAAGAAAATAACAGAATTTTAGGCTATTCCATTCTGATTGCCAAGGAGCATAATATAATTATTGCTGATAATAGTGTGGCTGAACTGCCAAATGAGCAGGACATTGTAGAAATAACCTTGCAGACTGCTAATATAGCAAAAAATATGGGAATGACGCCAAAGGTTGCACTACTTTCTTTCTCAACTTTTGGTAATCCAATGAGGGAAAAGGCAAATAGAGTACGGGAAGCTGTTAGAATTTTAGATAGTATGAGTCTAGATTTTGAATATGATGGTGAAATGTCAGCTAATGTTGCTCTGAACCCTAATCGTAATTCATATAAGTTTTGTAGGCTATCAGGTTCTGCTAATGTATTAATTATGCCCGGTCTACATTCGGCTGCAATATCAACACAACTGCTGCAAGAATTAGCTGGAGGTGTTTTTATAGGACCAATAATTAATGGTTTTGAATATCCGGTACAAATAGTACAAATGGGATCATCGGCAAGTGAGATAACAAAAATTGCCACATTTGCCTGTATAGATGCAATAAATCTCTTGAACGAAAGATAATTAATTTTCGGATTTTATATTATTTGTTAATAGGTTATAATAACTCTTTCGAGGAATTTTAATGATATATACATTAATTGCTTTAAGTTTGACTACATTAGTCTTAGTGATAGGAATTGTCTCTATGGCTATTGGTGGAAAATTTGATAAAAGATTTAGCTCAAAATTAATGTCGCTACGGGTTATATTTCAGGCAGTTGCTGTATGTTTGCTTGCTTTTCTCTATCTTTCAAAATAGTATATATGCTCGATGAAAACCAAGAATTGCGTTGTCATCTTCAGGGTACAATTGTTGAAAGTTAAAAAATTGTCATCGTGAAGTGCTGTTGTAAGGCTTAAACCGTCATTGCGAGCGAACGTACGTGAGCATGGCAATCCATAAAGCTTGTCATATAGATTGCTTCGTCGACCTACGGTCTCCTCGCAATGACGCTGTGGTATAGGTATTTGTAAACTTTCAACAGTTGTGCCTTTGACACGACGACCTTAATTCTTGAAGTTCTACCTGAGTATACTCGAATGATTTGGAAAAACTTGTAAGTTAATACCATAATATGTCTGATCTATTTAGTTTTAATGATAAAAAGCCTAAAATTAATAATTCATATACTGCAAAAGATATTGAAGTATTAGAAGGGCTTGAACCCGTACGCAAGCGTCCTGGTATGTATATTGGCGGAACAGACGAAAATGCTATGCATCATCTTGTTTCGGAAGTACTGGATAATGCTATGGATGAAGCTGTTGCTGGTTTTGCTAACATTATAACCATAAAAATGCATGTGGATAACAGTATCACTATTTCTGATAATGGTAGAGGAATTCCTGTCGATAATCACCCCAAATTTCCTGAAAAATCTGCTTTGGAGGTGATTCTAACTCAGCTCCATTCGGGAGGTAAATTTGCGAATAATGTATACCAAACAGCAGGTGGATTACACGGAGTTGGTATTTCCGTTGTTAATGCTTTATCAGACCATTTAGAAGTTAAAGTGTACAAGCAGGGTAAATTATTTAAGCAATCTTATTCTAAAGGGCATAAATTGAATGATTTAGAAAGTGAAGATGTTGCAAAAAAATTAAAGGGAACATCTATAAATTTTCATCCTAACCCAGAAATTTTTGGTGAAAAATCATGTTTCTCTCCTAAAAAAATATACGAATTAGCTAAATCAAAGGCCTATTTGTACAGGGGAGTAACGATAGAGTGGCAATGTGAGATTGAGACTAAAAGTGATGTACCGACAACAGCTCTGATCCATTTTCCAAATGGTTTGAAGGATTATTTAATATCAAAAATAAATCATGACGATTTAGTTAGTGGAGAGATTTTTTGTGGTAATATTGACTGGGACCAAGATCACGTAAAAGTGGAATGGGCAATTGCTTGGCATAAAAATGAATACCAACCCTTCATACAATCATATTGTAACACTATTCCCACCCCCCTTGGCGGAACTCATGAACAAGGTTTGCGTAATGCATTACTTCGCGGCTTAAAAATATACGGCGAAATGATAGGTAATAAAAAAACAACTATACTTACTATTGAAGATATTCTTGAAACTTCTTCTATTGTTCTCTCTATATTTATCCAAGATCCAATATTTCAAGGACAAACAAAAGAAAAATTGGTTTCACTAGGGGTTAATAAAATAGTAGAAAACATTATTAAGGATCATTTTGATCATTGGTTGAGTAGTAATAAAGTAGCCGCAAACCAATTAGTTGAGCATATAGTCAATATTGCTGAATTCCGAATAAATAAGCGTAATGAAAAAAATACCTTACGTAAAACTGCTACACAAAAATTGCGACTACCAGGTAAATTAGCCGATTGTACAAGAACGTCTCCTAATGGGACGGAGCTATTTTTGGTTGAGGGAGATTCAGCTGGAGGATCAGCTAAGCAGGCAAGAGATCGAGAAACACAAGCTATTTTGCCTCTTCGGGGCAAAATCCTGAATGTTGCCAATGCAACTCTAGAAAAGATTACTAATAATCAAGAAATTCAAGATCTAGAAGTGGCACTAGCATGCGGTAGTCTTAAAAATTACCGAGAAGAAAATTTACGTTATGAAAAAATAATAATTATGACAGATGCTGATGTTGACGGAGCTCACATTGCCTCACTGTTAATGACGTTTTTTTACCTTCGTATGCCAAAGCTAGTATCATCGGGTCATTTATATATTGCAAAACCACCACTTTATCGACTAACACAGTCTAATAAAACTTACTATGCAGTAAATGATCAACAAAAGACTGATTTAACTGCTAGATTATTAAAAAATAGTAAAGCTAAAATAGACATTGGTAGATTTAAGGGACTGGGGGAAATGATGCCAGCTCAGTTAAAAGAAACAACAATGAATCCAAAAAATAGGTCACTTTTAAAAGTTACTATAGATGATTTTGATAATATTGCTAAGATGGTAGACAATCTTATGGGCAAGAAACCAGAAAAACGTTTCCAGTTTATTTATGATCAGGCTTTAATTAAAATGGATACTATTATAAATAATCTAGATATTTAAAATTGCATCATCTACCAACTACTTATAAATTACAGGAGTACTATGTTCTTACGTTTAATTACAATATTATTATCAAGTTCTATCATTTTTTCTAATATAACATTTGCTGAAGAAGTAAAGAAGAAAGAATTACCAGATTCAGCTTATTTAAAACAATTCCAAGATATCTTTGAACGTGTTAATAGAGACTATGTCCAAGAACCTGAAAAACAAAAAATGACTGATTCAGCTATAGATGGCATGTTAACTTCGCTAGATCCTCATTCTAACTACATTACTGATGAGGATCTAGAATATTTTCTTGACCACACTAAAGGAGAATTTGGAGGTATTGGTGTTGAAGTGCAATATGACAATAGTGCTATCAAAGTCATTTCCCCTATTGATGATCTACCCGCTTATAGGGCAGGTATAAAAGCTGGAGACTATATTGTGGGGGTTAATGATGAGTTTGTATCAAATTTAGGATTTAATAAAGCGGTCAGAGAGATGCGTGGAGAACCAGGGGCAAAGGTAAAATTATTGGTAATCACGGAAGGTGAAAGTAAGCCAAAGGAAATTGAACTTACTAGAGAAATAGTTACAATTACACCAGTAAAAGCCCATTTAGAAAGAAATAATATCGCTTACGTAAGGATAGGGAGTTTTAATGAACATACTATTTCAGAATTAAAAAAATCTATAAAAACTTTAAAAAATGAAAGTAAAAATGGTCTAAAAGGTATTATCTTAGACCTACGTAATAATGGTGGTGGTCTGTTAGATCAGGCTGTTGCGGTTAGCGAATATTTTATTGATTCTGGGGTAATCGTTACTACCAAAGGCAGAAGCAAAAATAGTAACTCAGTATTGACTAGTAATAAATTTGCAGAAAAAGCACCATCTGTCCCTATTGTTGCTCTTATTAATGTTGGATCTGCTTCAGCTGCAGAAATCGTAGCTGGTGCATTGCAAGATCATAAAAGAGCAGTAATACTTGGAACAAAATCTTTTGGTAAAGGGTCCGTACAAAGCTTTGCTACAATTAGTCCTAGAGCTGCTATAAAGCTTACAACAGCTAAATATTATACTCCTAGTGGTCGTTCAATTCAAGCAGAGGGTATTGAACCTGACATAGTGGTTGAGATGGCAAAAGTTGAGTATCCCGAAACAAAATCAACAGATGTGAGATTTTCTGAATCTTCTCTAAAGAATTATCTAAAAAACGATAATAATAAAAACGATGATAAAAAAGTAGATACTACAGATAAAAATAAAGAACTTATTAAGAAAACAAATGATATTACAAAAAATACCAAACCAAAAAATACTCTAGAACAATTATCTGATCTTTATAAAAAAGATTATCAATTTGCTAGAGCTTATGATTTAATTATGGGATTAATCTTGACTAATAAAAGTAGTAATGAATTGAAAAAATAAAGGGTATACTCAGGTAGAACTTCAAGAATTGGCGTTCCCGCGACCAAAGATCGAAGCTGCTCACGTACTAATGTACGCCTAGCAGCTCGACTTTGATACTCCTAGCTCTTCTTGAAGTTATACTATCGTCTACCAACTCTTCATTTACGAGCAGTATACAATGGGTAGGGTAATTGGGCATAACTGTTGAAAGTTAAAAAATCGTCTATTAGCGAAGTGTTGTTGTAAGGCTTAAACCGTCTATTAGCGAGCGAACGTACGTGAGCGTGGCAATCCATGAAACTTGTCATATAGATTGCTTCGTCGACCTTATGGTCTCCTCGCAATGACATGCTAGATTCTTAAGTTGACGCCTATGCGAATTCGCGTGATTAGGAATGATAAGGTTACAAAGGAAATATCAGCTATTAGTTATGACTTTAATATTGTCCTGTGTCTATATGTGTAAGTAATATATGTGCAAACCTAATGATTCAAAATAAATATATTATTAGACTGTCATCCATTGGCTTATTTATAAACATTATTGTAAATATGATTTACTATCGTTACTTCATTATTGAAGAAATGATTTTAAAGCAAGTCGGAGAAACAAATATTAAAATAGCTGATGTTTATACAAAAAATGTTTGGGATAGGAATAGAACTGCTGTAGATAAGATACATGAATTTGGTTATATAAATTTATTACAAGATACAGATTTTATTAAGTTTGCAACTACTTCAGTTGATATTTTTGTTAATCTTAATGCCTATATTTCTTTGTATGATCTACAAGGTAATAAAATTATAACTAGTTCGCCAATTCAAGTAACAAGTCACATGAATTTTCCTGAAGATACTCTGTATCAAAAAATTATTACCAAAATTGATAGATATTTTTTAAAAGAATTGAGTATAGAACAAGCCTTTAACAAAGCTTTTAAAGGGATAACAACTCATCTATTAATTCCTAGAGCCATGTTACATATATCAGGGGAGGTAAAGAAAGCATCTTGTATAACAAGTTATATCCCAATAATAAACCGTGATCCATTGAACTATCCTGTTGATGGTGTATTAGAGATACATACCAATATTACTAGTTTATGGTCAAGTATTATAGAGCTTGAAAGAAAAGTATTATTAACTTTTGTTATCATTTTGGTAATATTTTTAGTTATAGTTATGAGTAACACAAATTATGCACAAAAAATTATAGACCGACAATTTGAGGCTAATAAAGCATTAGAGGAAGCAGTAACTAAGGTTAGAAATGAAAGTTCTGCTCATACTAAATTTTTTGCCAATGTTAGTCATGAGCTGCGTACCCCTCTAAATGCTATTATAGGTTTTTCAGAAATTATGATGTCTACACCTTACAATAAGGAACATGATGCTTATGTAAAAGATATTCATAACGCAGGCAAGCATTTACTAGGTATAATAACCGATATATTAGACTTGTCAAAAGCATCTGCTGACAAGCTATTAGTTGATTTTGTAGAGTTAGACCTAAATAAATTAATTACTTCTACTATAAGGATAATGCAACCAAGAGCTGACCAAGCGAATGTAGCATTAATTGAAAAACTACCAAAAGATCATATTATTATAAAAGCAGATCCTAAAAGGCTTAAACAAGTATTTTTTAACCTTTTATCTAATTCTATAAAATTCACCAACGCATTAGGTTCTATAACAATTCATGCTGAAAAGAATGAATCTCAAGGACTAGTTTATGTGCAAGTTATAGATACTGGTATAGGAATTGATGAGAAAGATATTCCAAAAGTACTCTCAACATTTGGTCAAATTGATAGTGCCGTTGGCAGAAAATATCAAGGGACTGGTCTTGGTTTACCACTCACTCGAAAGTTGGTTGAACTAATGAGAGGTAAATTTGATATACAAAGTAAAATAGGCATAGGCACAACTGTAACACTAACTTTTGCTTATGATAGTAGTATAGAACAATAACTACCCCAATGTTGGGAATGCAGGTGTATGATTATTTGACTATATTTAATGGAGAACTGGTAGTTTTTATGGTGATAGCATGTAATTTATTATTATTCAGTATTTCTGCTAAAGCTTTTTTTACCATCTTATGCTGATTAATTAGACTAATTCCAAGAAAAGCATCATCTTGTATTTCTAAGGAATAGTGATCCTGATCTCCAGCTAAATCAACAATTTTTATTTTGGCATTTGGAAAACTATAACGTATAATTTCTTCAAGTTCTTTAATAGATATTGCCATTGTTCTTTAGAGTTTTTTATGTAACATACAACAAAAGCTTAAAGTCTGCAATCAGAGAAATTTAAAAGTCGATCGACTGGCAAAGTAATGCATTTTTTACTTTCTAATAACAGTCAACTAAGTCGTCAGCATGCTCGTATAGTGTATCCTGTCCCTCAAGTTTAGTCACTTCTTGAACACAATAAATATTATCCTTATAATCATGAGAGGTACTAATTATTAATGACTTAATATTTTCTAATAGCTCTGAACGACTTTCTGTATCTAACCCTACAATCCATTGAACGGTTTTCTGTACTTCTTCAGGTAGTGATGCAATTGTAGTAAGATCTAACTCTTCAGGAGATACATTATTAACATATTCTAAATATTCTAATGCACATTTGGAATCCTTTGCATATAATTCTTTAATCCACTGAAGTGTTGTTGTAAATTTCTCACTACTTACAGCAAAATCTGTTTCTCCATTAGTCACTATAGTACTACTAGATTCTAATTCATTACTTACCATTGCATTTAAGACTTCAGGTTCTGCAGTAGCCACCACTATATCAGAATAGTCTGAGTTGCTATCACTTTCATACCCTTCATCACTAACTTCAGTATTTATCATTGCAGTGACTCTAGGTTTTGTAGAAGTTATATCAGATTCTGAGATGCTATCATTTTCATACCCTTCATCATTAACCTCAGAACTTACCAGTGCATTTGAGATTTCAGATTGCTCAAGATTATCATTCCAATCAGCTTTTAACCTATCACACAGATCTTGTACTAACTTGGAATTATTTTCTAAATATTGCTCAGCGACTAGCTTTAACTTTGTTATATTATTTTGGCTAGAATCGTCTAAGTTTTTACATTCTTTTGGGATAGGCAGCCATATCTCTGTATTTTGTCCTTCACCTGTTAGATCTAACCTAACCTCATTTACGTCAGCTTCCTCGTCGTTTTTCATAAGTGTATCAATTAAGCCGTTAAGCAACCACCCTAATGCTCCATCAAAATTAGGTGATGGTATTTGGGCTTTTGTTTGCTCACCTTTTCCAAAATTGATAGAACAAATCATAGTGTGTTCCATAATGTCTGCTTGTTCATGATAACTAAGCCCTTCTTTAAGCACCTGTAGCACTGTAGCAGCTGGACGATTAGCACCAAGACCACCATCGGCAAAAGCATAAGGCTTACCCGCAGCATAATCATAATCTTTTACGGCCTCTTTATTAACAACAGCTTTAAAATAGGTTGGTGCTGCTGTAGTTGCAAGAAGCACGTCCTTTGTTCTAACATGTGGACTATGTTGATCATGACTATCAAAAATCTTCATACTATTCTTTCCTTCATTCAAATCAGCAACTGGTATAATAAGACGGCATAGACTATCATCCAATCTATTATCCCCTAAATGCTTTTCTAGCATTTTCTTCAAAGGTTCTTGACTATATTTGTGTTTTATTATTCCCCAGTTAAACCAGCTTTGAGGGAAGATTTCAGGAGCAGTGTTTTCAAATAATTCTAAAGCTTCTTTAGCTGAATAACGAGGTTCTGTTGATCCTTCTTCTTTAGGAATTGTTAATAAGGCTGCAATTAATCCTCCAACACTAGTGCCAGAAATAATATTAAATAATTTAGATATAGGTTGCTGGGTTATTTCTTCTATTTTCGCTAGTACAACTAACTCAGCTATTCCTTTTACCCCACCACCTGAAAGGCAAAGAACTTTGTTTTGTCCTGTTTGATTTGTAGTCATAAACTATGCCCCCGTAACCTTTTAAAGTTTCCTGATATTTAGGTTATCATAAAATTTATATTGTAACAAATAAAATTTTGTATCGTAATAAATAAAAGCAAAAAATAAATTATATAATATCGTAGGGAAGGCTAAAATATTACACATCAAACTTGTAAATTGATTTATCAATTCTTCAAAGTATTTGAGTATATAACACCCCAATTCGGGATAAGAATTAGTTAATTCTTATCCCGAATTCGCGTATAACCTAACATGCTGCAAAATTTTCTTTGCAGCCTCACTAGCAGGAAGGAGTGTAACATCAAGCTCAAATAAATTAGGATGAGAAATTTGAATCAAAGGATATTTTGGATAAACATCTTGTATATCGATTGATTTGTAACGAAGCAGCCTATCTAGTTGTTGAATTCTCATAATATTTTCTTCTTCTGAAATCAATAATTTTACAGGAATAAATGTTGACTTACGGTTCGATGCTAGCTGTTGTACTTGATTAAAAAGCTTATGATCACCATCAATCTCATAGAGACAATTAGTAAGAACATAGTTATTATAAGTTTCTTGGCTTAGAAAATTAAAAATACCATCTCGTATATGTTTAATTGTATCCCAAGCAAATTCTGGAATGGGAGTCAACCCATCATAATTTAGAAGTGAGAAAATAGGATTATTGATATGTTGGTTGTCACATATGCTGTAGCCAGCTTTTGCTATTTCCTTTGCTATAGTATACTTGCCAGTCCCTGGTTTACCTATTAGGTAGATAATGGTAGTCATTTTGTTTAATCTCACTAAAAGCTAACTATACTAATTTTATTTGTGTTAAACTCTAAAAACTTAGAAATTGATTTATCAATTTTTCAAAGCATTTGAGTATATATTACATTAATTACAACATCGCCATTCTTTAATACTTGATTTGTTGATGAAAATTGTTCAACAAATTCTATGGTGCGAGCAGACGTAACGTTTTTGAGATCTATTATTAGGTCATCAGAAAGTTTTTCTCCTATAATTTCTAGTATCTCAATATCAGCTTTGACTGACAAATTCTTTTCTGCTTTAGCTTTCCTAACCAAGTCTAGTATTTCAATAAGTCTATCAGGCTGAATCTGATCTACCGGAAAAGATAAATTTTTGATTTGAGACCAGTTGCCCCTTGTATGTATAGATTTTATACTATACAAAATTTGCCAAATTTCTTCTGTTATATGTGGAAGGAAAGGAGCTAATAATTTAAGTAAGATTTTTATAGAATGATATAAGGTTATTATGGCACTATACTGCCCTTTATTATCTGAACCATCCATATTATAAGCTCGGGTTTTAGTTATCTCGAGGTAATTATCACAAAATACTGACCAAAAAAACTTTTCTATCAAATCCACAGCATTGGCATACTCATAATTTTGCATATCTGATTCAACTTTGCTTACTAACTCAACTAGTTTAACTATTAACCACTGGTCAAACTTATGACAAATCTTGCTTTCTATATCAGATATTTCAGCATTTTTATCTAGTGAGTCTAATTTATCGAAGTGAATAGCAGCAAATTTAGCAGCGTTCCATAATTTATTAACAAGCCTCTTGCCATTTTTCATTACGTCTTCAGAGTAAACAGTGTCTGCCCCAAGCTTAGATTTAGAAGTCCAATAACGTGTTACATCAGCACCGTATTGCTCAAGCAATTTTTGTGGCACAATAACATTGCCTTTAGATTTTGACATTTTGCTACGATCAAACGCTAGACACCACCCGCTAATCATAATGTTTTTCCAAGGTAGGGTATTCTCATGTAATTGGGCTTTAAGTATTGTATAAAAGGCCCATGTCCTAATGATTTCATGAGCTTGCGGATGTAGGTCAGCAGGAAATAATTTTTTATGACGCTCGATATCTACGTTAAACTTTTCAGAGATACCATGACTACTTAATTGTGGTGATACTGCACTGGTAGCCCAAGTATCCATAACATCGTAATCCGGTTCTACTTCTTCTCTAGAATAGCCAATTGGTAGGTCTCGAAGAGGGTCTACTGGCAGTTGTTTGATATCTGGAAAAAGGGGTTTGCCTATTTCGCCAATTCTTTTAGAATACCAAACAGGGAAAGGTACACCAAAATAGCGTTGACGACTTATACACCAATCCCATGATATGCTATTTATCCAGTTCTCAAGCTTAATTTTCATAGTTTTTGGATGCCAATTCAGCTCACATGCACGTTGCATTAGAACATCTTTATGTTTTATCGTGCGAACAAACCACTGAGGTAGCGTAAGTATCTCTAGCGGTGAGCCTGAACGTTCAGCACATTTTACTGTTTGAGTAATTTCTATTTGTCTAACTAATAGGTCTTGCTCTTTTAAGATTTCTATAATTTTACTTCTAGCGTCTTTTATTTTTAAACCATTTAACTGATGTGAATTTGATAATTCAGTCGGGACATTTATGATACCTTTTTTATCTATAATAATTTTCATGGGTAAATTGTGAGTTCTCCACCAGGTTATATCGGTTGTATCACCAAAAGTACAGCACATCACAAGTCCACTTCCTTTATCTATTTGAACTAAATCATCCGCTAGAATAGGTACTTTAACATCAAATAGCGGTGTTATGGCAAATTGGTCTTTCAGTTGTTGGTATCTATCATCATTTGGATTGTAAAATACTGCAACACAAGCTGGTAGCATTTCTGGTCTAGTGGTAGCAATAATAATCTTCTCACCCTTACTGGTATGAAAAATTATATCATTCATCATTGAAGTTTTTTCTTGGTCTTCGATGTCAGCTTGAGATAAAGCCGTTTGATCAACTGGATCCCACAACATTGGTTGATTATTACGGTAAATTTCGCCTTTGTCGACTAAGTCTAAAAATGACATTTGTGATATTTTTTGTGATAATGGATTAATTGTTTGGTATTCCAAAGTCCAATCAACAGATAAAGCCATTTGATTAAATAATGAGCGGAATTTCTCTTCCTCAGAAATAACAACTTCCTTACATATCTCAATAAATTCATCTCTTGCCATACTGGCTGCTCTGAGTTGTTTTTGTTTTTCAACTAAACGTTCGGTAGGTAAACCATTATCATCAAAACCGATTGGATAAAAAATATTTTTACCCATCATTCGTTGGAAACGGACAATAAAATCAGCTTGAGTATAACTGTAAACATGTCCTATATGCAAATGTCCTGAGACTGTTGGTGGTGGCGTATCTACTACAAAACTATTTTCTCTCGTATCATTTTTATCCCAAAGATAAATTTTTTGTTCCTGCCAAAATTTTTGCCATTTTCTTTCGCTTTCAATAAAGCTATAATTTTTTAGAAATTCTATCATAATAAGACTATCCTAGTTACGCGAATTCGGGATAATAATTAACTAATTCTTATCCCGAATTTGGGGTTGATTGTTAAAATATATTCGTGTCAGCCACTTCAAAAGTAGACCTCTTACAGAATTCACTTCTGCTAGGGAATTTGTAGGAGGACCGGAATCTCAAACCGCAGCGTACTCAAACGTACGTGAGGATTCGAGTCTAGTCCCGACGCACAAATTACCAGCAGAAGTAGAATTATGCAAAAGGTCTAGTGCATTTATCGAATTAATGGTTAGAATATATCATAATATTTGACCCCACTAAGTATTTTATATTAGATTTTTTGAATATTTCTATGTTGAGTAGATTTATAGGCATTTTCGCTAAGCAAGAACCGAAAGCAGTACTAAATTCCGTTACGAATTCGAGAACGAAAATAACGATCGATAAGACCATTAAATGGAAATGTTCACAGACCTAGTTAAATTAATTCAAAATATATCATAACTATAGCAATGCCAAATAAATTTTTTCTGAGCCTTAAATTAATGAGACTACAAAGTCCTACTGGCTATCTGTTACTATTTTTCTCAACATGCTTTGGGGTACTTCTTACCAATATTGCAATTTATAATTTAGTAAAATTATTATCATTGTTTTTTATCGGAAGTATCATTACTAGGGGAGCTGGTTGCGTTCTTAACGATATTTTTGATAAAGATTTTGATAAGCATGTTTTAAGAACAAAGGATAGACCACTAGCTAATGGATCATTAAATGTAAATGAAGCGATGATTTTGCTAACTATATTATCAGTCTGTTCCTTGACAATTTTATTATCATTAAATAAAACAGCGATTTGCCTAGGGTTTCTTAGCTTTATCATGATTGTTTTATATCCGCTAATGAAAAGAATGATAAACTTTCCGCAAGTATTTCTAGGACTAACATTTAATGGAGTATTGATTGGCAGTAGTGCTGTAATTGATAAAATATCAATAGAATCGGGTATTATGTATATTGCCTGCTGTTTTTGGATTATTGGTTATGACACTATTTATGGTTTTATGGATATAAAGGACGATAAGAAGATTAAGATCAAGTCAATGCCACTTTTTTTAGAAAAGAGAAATTATAAATTACATTTATATGTTTACTATACCATCTTCATATTATTATTCATATTTGCTAACATTATAGCAACCCATCGACCTAACTATATAGCTATTCTCTGTGCTTATATAATGCTGATTTGGCAGGTAGTAACATTAGAAATCTCAGACCCACAAAATTGTCTTACTAGGTTTAAAAATAATAATTACGTTGGCTTAATCTTGGCTTTAGGTGCATTAGATTTGAATAATTAAATAATTCACCTTACGCGTGGCATTTAAAAATCATAAGGGAGAAAACAGCCCGGCGTCATTGCGAGGAGCTACTTTAGTAGCGACGAAGCAATCTAATAAATGTGGATTGCCACGACCACTACGTGGTCTCGCTAATAGACGTCTTGTACTTATTCTGCAATTTTTAAATTACCATGGTGGTTATGCGTAAGGTAAGTTAAATAATTATGCTGACATTTCCAACTTAACTCTATCCCTTAATTATCAAGGCTTCTTCAAGCAATTTTTTCTGTTGCTCATTATGTATGATCGGTGAGCCAACTGCTGGTGAAGCAGACTCATTCCTACCAACATATACAAATTGATTATTAATTGATGCATTTTTTAGGCTCTCATTTAAGTGATCTTTAACAAAATTCCACGCCCCCATATTTTTAGGTTCTTCTTGACACCAAATAAACTCTTTAGCTTTATTATATTTACCTAATATTTTAACGATAATATCCGTTTCAAACGGATATAACTGTTCTAGTCTAATAATCACTATATCTAAAATATTCTTTTCTTCTCTTTTTTCTAATAAATCATAGTAGACTTTACCACTACATAATATAATTCGTTTTACTTCCTTGGCATTTATAGCATCATTAATTTCGTCTAGCACAGGTATAAAGCTCGTATTCTCATCAAGCTGGGAGAGAGGTGATACAACCATTTTATGTCTTAATAAAGATTTTGGTGACATTACTATTAGTGGTTTACGAATATTACTGTATATTTGACGACGTAATAAATGAAAAAATGAAGCTGGCGTCGTAGGATATGTAACTTGCATATTATTTTCAGCAGCAAGCTGCAAGAACCTCTCGAGTCTTGCAGAGCTATGCTCTGGACCTTGTCCTCCAGATCCATGTGGTAGTAGCACTACTATACCGCTCATCCTGAGCCATTTGCTTTCACTACTGGAAATGAATTGGTCGAAAATTATTTGAGCTCCGTTAGCAAAATCGCCAAATTGAGCTTCCCAAATTACTAAATCTTTTGGATTAACTAATGAATAACCATACTCAAAACCTAAAACTGCATATTCAGATAAATTACTGTCAGCAATTTCAAAATTTGCTTGGTTTTGCGATAAATTATTTAATGGTGTATAAGTTCTATCATCCACCTGACTATGTAACACTGCATGACGGTGAGAGAAAGTGCCACGCCCACAATCTTGACCAGTAAAACGTATTCTAGTACCTGAATTTAATAAACTGGCAAAGGCTAACTGTTCTGCAGTTGCCCAGTCAATAGGTTTATCTTGCTTTAAAGTATTTTCTCTTAATTCAAATAATTTTACAAGTTTAGGATTTAAAGGAAAATCTTTTGGTATCTGACAAAGCTTTATACCAAGTTCTTTTAAGGTGTCTTTGTTAACGCCAGTAGAGAGCATTTGAGCATTTGACCTAGTATAACTAGACCATAAACCTTCCAAAAACTGAGCTTGCGGCTGATAATTTTTGGCTTGTTCATATTCTTGATCTAATTTCAGTTTAAATTGTTCTTTTAATGTAGGAAAATAATTTTGGTCAATTATTCCACCTGCTACTAGTTTATTTGCAAAAATAGTTGCCGGGGATTGCTTATTTTTTATTACATTATACATAACAGCTTGAGTATACATAGGCTCATCACCTTCATTATGACCATATTTACGATAACAAATAATCTCAACGACTATGTCTCTAGCAAATTTATATCGGTAATTCACTGCAATATTGGTAGCCTTGATCACTGCTTCAATATCATCACCATTTACATGTAGAATTGGACTATTAATTATCTTAGCAAACTCAGTAGAATATCTACCTGGTCTAGTGTCATAACTATTCGCTGTAAATCCAAGCTGATTATTAATGACAAAGTGAATAATCCCGCCAACATTATAAGGCTTTAGATCCGACATAAATAAACTCTCAGCTACTACACCTTGACCACAAAAAGCACTATCGCCATGAACCAAAATACCCATTACTTTCTTACGATTAGTATCTTGGATGCTATCCTGTTTTGCTCGTACTTTACCAGCTACTACCGGATTCACCGCTTCTAAATGTGATGGATTATCTGCCATAGAAAGATGCACCTTAGATCCCTCTCTTATCTGATCTGATGAATAGCCAATATGATACTTCACATCACCTGAAATACCTAAATCAGTCGGCAAGATACTACCTGTTATAAATCCAGACAAAATAGCTTTATAAGGTTTAGTCATTACCTTGGCCAATGTGCTAAGTCTTCCTCGGTGAGCCATACCTATTACTACATCTTCTAGTCCATGGACAGTAGACATATCTATAGCTTTATCTATAGCCACTACGGCTCCCTCTCCACCTTCTACTGAAAAGCGTTTTGCTCCAGGAAATTTGGTATGTAGATATTGTTCAAATCCTTCAATTTCTACTAAATCTTTTAGTATATCCTTCTTATCTTGTTCCAATATATTAAAAGCTTGAACATTACTTTCTATCTGCTCAAAAAACCAAGTTTTCTCATCTTCATTGGTCACATGAGCAAATTCTACGGCAATATCTTTAGTATAAGTTTGATCAAGCAAATTAACCAATTCCTTAAGTGAACATGCTTTTATTCCAAAAAATTCATCATCAATTTCTATAATATTATTCAAATGATCTGTGGTAAAACCAAAATCTTCTATATTAAGTCTCAACTCATTTTTAGTCTTAAGAACTTCAAGATTCAAGGGATCTAGCTTAACTAAATAATGTCCATAATTACGGTAGCGGGCAATCATTGCTTTTGCTCTGAGCTTGTTAGCTGTAGCAGAAAATTCCGTAACATACGGTAAAGGCTTTTCTTGAGGTGAAGTAATAACATGAGCAATAGTTTTATTAACTTGGTAACTATTATTATTCTCAATATTTTGGAAATAGTTTTGCCAGCTTTCATCAACTGCTTTATGATCTGATAAATATAGCTGATATAGCTCTTCTATAAAAACAGCATTACTACCAAATAAAAAACTAGTTTGTTTTAAATTTTTATCCATAAACTCCTATTCCTAATTAGTAAAAAGCCTAGATAGCATTCCCCGTGGGGAATGACATCATTTTTGACCTTGTAAGTATCATTTCCAATTTTCCAAATCATTTGTCACATCTGAAGTAAAAACCTAAATTACCATACCGTTTACTTGATGCTCCCAAAGTTCTTTGAATCTACCATTTGGCATTGCAAGTAGTTCTACAAAATTTCCATCTTCAACAATTTGGTCGTTTTCTATCACAACAATTCTATCTAAATGTCTTATTGTTGACAGACGATGAGCTATGGCAATTACAGTTGCATTATTTTTTTCAAGTAGTGTGTTTATAGATTTTTGAATTTCTAGTTCGGTTTGACTGTCAAGTGAAGAAGTCGCTTCATCCAGAATTAAAATCGGGGCATTTTTAAGAATAGCCCTGGCAATTGCTATACGTTGACGTTGACCTCCACTTAGTTTAATTCCTCTTTCGCCCACAAGGGTATTATATTTCTCAGGTAGGGTTTCAATAAACTCATGAAGATTGGCTGCCAGTGCTGCACTTTCTATCTCAGCTTGTGTTGTATTTTCTTTAGCATACCCAATATTTTCTCCAATAGAACGATGAAAGAGCATAATATCTTGTGGAATTAGAGATATTTGACTACGTAGACTCTCACAAGATACATTATAGATACTTTGATTATCAATAATAATATCCCCGGTTGTTATTTGAAAATTTTTGAGTAATAAAGATATTAATGTTGATTTCCCACCACCAGAATGTCCAACAATTCCAATTTTTTGACCAGCTTTGATATTAAGATTTAAATCCTTAAATACACAATTAGTGTTGTTATAACCAAAAGATAAATTCTGAAATACAATATCACCTTTGGTAATCGTTAAGTTAGTTACAGAAGGAGTATCAATTGTATTTTGTGGGATTTGCATAATTGTAAAAGCAGAGCGAAAAGCAGCAACATCCTCTAGGAAATCTTTTATTTCCATTGTAGTTTGCCAACTATTTTCAGTAAATAAAAAAGTAAGTGACATAACAAAAGCAATATCACCAATTGAAATCTCATTATTATTTTTCATATAAATGACATAACAAAATAGTGAGATTAAAAATACCCAATAAAATAAACACAATATTATAGATATAATTAAATCGTATCTATAATATTTGATGATTAATGGGTTATGTATATTATCATAATAGTGCTGTATTTTGTGTAACTCACGCTGCTGAGTAGCAAAAGCAAAAACTGTAAAAATGTTAGTAATACAATCTGCTACAGTTCCAAATAAATAATACCATGAGTCTTGCTTTTCCTGCTCCATTTTGGCAAGCTTGGTAAAAAATTTAAATGCCATTGGTGCATATATAAAGCTAAATGCTAGAACAAAAAAAAGTATTTTTATATTGGTCAGACCTAATGCAATACCAGAAAATAACGTAATAAACAATGGTTTACTTAGCTGAAATTCAAGTGCTTGATGCATTTTAAAATAGTTATCACCAATTCCTTTTACTTTCGCAACAATTGAACCGGAAAGGTTATGTTGAAAAAAAGTATATGATAATTTAAAGCAATGTGTGCAAACTTTATTTAATATATTTTGTAAAATATATGGCATACATTTTAATTGAGCAAAATTATGCATCCGCCATGCACCATCAAGGATAATTTGGGAGCTTATAAATATCGTTATTGGTTTCCAACTTTGTTCAAAAGTAATATTTTGATTTTGAGTAAACAAATCAATTAATAGCTTTATAGCATAATTATATATAATTGGATATACACCATTTGCACATGGTGCAATCATCATGATAAAATATAAATACTTATATGGTTTTATAACTGACCAAAGAAAGGAAAATGGAGTTAACATTTTTGTATAAATTTATTTGTACTAGTACAAAGACGGAAAGCTAGACTTTATGCTACGTCCACCGTTTGATATGTTCACAAAATGCACTGAAATCGAAGAATGGCTCAGCCTAGTGGATGATTTTAGAACCAAAAGTGACATAAGAATTGTTATAAACCAATCCTTATCATACATTTGTATAGATGTCAATTTAATAATCTTTGGGAGAATCTTGCCTGAATAATTTTAAAGTGTAGATTGCAATATGCTTTTGACCCCTTTTGAAAAAAATTGTAATGTGACTAGAGTCCTAACCTAGTCACACTAAAACCTAATTAAGATATAAGAACCTAGACACAGAGCTGTAGTAGAGGCAAGAGTATATATTATTCATCCTTATATACTCCCCACAATACTGTTTTAGGTAGCCATCCAGTATAATTCTTGCAGCACACCTGACAATAATCTTGTTTGCATTTATTAAGTAGGCAACGGACATAATTACTTACTCTTGCAACAATTTTATGTTGATCATTAGCTGCTCGAGTCAGAGCTACTAACTTGGCACTTACCACAATCACCGATCTTTTACCGGACAATACACTTGAATGTACCCAGCCTCCTTCTCCTTTTATATCACGAATTTGCCTCCATTGTTCATATTCTGCAATAATTTCTATTGGTTCACCTTTTTTAACAAATACCCATTCTATAGGTGTTTTTATCGAAGGACCAACTCTAGCATTTACCTCATTAGCCTTTATTGAGGCAAATCTAGGTATCGGCAATTTCTGATTATCAGCTGTCGTTAGTAAAGGTGTAATGATCAAGATTATAATCAAAATATATGACTGTTGCTTTAGTAACTTGATTGCCATGGTTATTTTTAATCATTCTCTTCTAATTCACGCAAAGCATCATCTCGTTTAGCTATTACATAATTACCTGATCTAAATTGCCCTTTGATACGATTTATTTCATATTCACTAAGGCCAATAAATTTTAAAATTGTTCCACCAAGCTGTAACCCCGTCTCATAATTTTCTGGTATGATTGTTGTTGCTCCAGCATCATAAAATTCTCTAGCCTTTTCTAGATTCTTTAATCTTACAATAACTTCAAGATCTGGAAAATGACTTGAAATTGTTCGAAGAGATTTTTTGATAGTAACACTATTATTCATTGTAAGTACTAGAGTTAAAATCCTTTCTGCTCCCACAGCTTTTAGCGTATCAATCTGTGATACATCTCCTTTAAAAACTGGAAAGCCATTAGCTGTTTCTGCTTTTACAATCTCGTCATTAACATCTAGTGCTATATAATTGATTCCTTCAGCTTCCAGTACTAATGCTACCATTCTACCAACGCTACCAAAACCGGCAATTATTATATGATTTGTTAAATCTCTTGCTCCAAGTTCTATAATTTGTATTGGAGTCTTGCCAAGTTGTTTATCAAGTCTTTCAGCAAGTTTTCTTCCTAAAATTGCCAGTAATGGAGTTAGTGCCATAGTACATGTCACCACTAATAACAGAACATTAGCCGTACTCTCTCTAATAACCTGAGTTTCTTTACCAAGACCGAATAAGATAAAAGCAAATTCTCCACCTTGTGATAATAATAAACCTGCATGCAATGCTACTCCTTTATTAAAACCAAATAAAATGCAAGAGGCGGCAATAATTAGTGCTTTTACTACAATCAAGGCAATAGAACAAGTTAGTATAGTTGATATTTGAGCGTATATTTCTTGAGCGTCAATATTCATTCCAACGCTCATAAAAAATAGTCCTAGCAATAAGCTTTTGAAAGGGTATATACTTTCTTCAGCTTGCAACCGAAATTCTGTTTCTGCAACCAAAACACCTGCAACAAAAGCTCCTAAAGCAAGTGATAAACCAAAATATTGCGTGGCCCAAGCTGCAGATAGAACTACCAATAGAGTCATGGAAATTGGTAGCTCGTTTATATCGCCATTGTCCGATGAAATTAACCCAAATAAAGGTCTTAGTAATACTCTACCTGCAACAAATATTGCAAGTAGTGCTATGATAGCCTTAAGTAAAGCTGTTCCTAGAGCTATCGCTAACGAATCTTTACTATTGCTAGCAAACAGTGGTACCATAACTAGCAATGGCACAACTGCTAAATCTTGTAATAACAAGATAGCTAGGGATATACGACCTAGTTGAGTTGATTGGCTACGGCTTTCCTCAATAACTTGCATAACAAGGGCAGTTGAGGATAAAGCAAGACCACCTCCAATAATAATTGCAGCACTACTATTACCGCTGATTAGTACAACAGCGGGAGCAATTACTATAGCTGTAGTTAACACTTGTAGTGAGCCAAGACCAAATACATACCTCCTCATTACCTTTAATCTTTCAAAAGATAATTCTAAACCTATAGCAAAAAGTAAAAAAACTACTCCTAATTCTCCTAGTAATTTTGTTTGATCATATGTTACAATCTTAAATCCATGGTCTCCAATTACCGCTCCTGCAATTAAATAACCCAAAACTGGGCTTAGATTAAGGCGTTTCAGTATTGCTACAACAAATACAGCTGTTCCTATTAAAATTATAATATTGATAAGAATATGCTCTTCCATTTACACCTTTTCCCTAGAAGTATTAATACATTATTTTTTAAATACACTAAGTAGTTTTCAGTAAAAAATCTAATATTTTTAATTTATTTTTTGCTCCACATCTCTTCCAACTTAAAATATTCTCTAGTTTCTGGATAGAAAATATTAACTAATACATTTCCAGCATCTATTAATACCCATTCAGATGTTCCAAGTCCTTCAATATTAGTATCGATATTAGCTTGATGTTTTAACTCTAAAGCTAAATATTCAGCAATTGCTCCAACATTTTTAGTTGAACGCCCGCTTGCAAAAATAATATATTCAGCTAATGTAGTTTTTTGTCTTATATCTATTACTATTATATCTTCTGCTTTTTTTTCTTCTAAACATTTAACCACAAACTCTTTCAATAGTTCAGTATTTTCTATCATAATTATCCCAAATTCGGTGAGATTATCGAAACAATCAGATTTGAGACGGCTCTGCATCTGATTGTTAAATTAATATTTTGCTAAAAACATGATTTTAATCTTTTAAAATCATGTTTTTAGCTTTAGAAAGGTTTAAAATGCATTCGCGTTAGCCGCTTTAATAATGCATTTTTCCTTATATTAAAGCCAATTCGGGATAAGAATTTGTCAATTCTTATCCCGAATTGGAGTCAATTGCTAAAGTAACCTGAGTTTACTATACTATTTCACTCTCTTATTTGCCAACACCCAACTACTATCCAAATAATCATTACCATATTTATGCAAATATTCCTGATATTTACCTTTAAAATCAGTGATAGTTCGGTGGGATAGAGCAATAACCCTTGTGGCTATATTGCTAGCAAAATCTCGATCATGAGTTACTAATATTAGAGTTCCTTGATAGTTAATTAGAGCTTTTTTTAACATATCCTTAGATTCAATATCTAAGTGGTTAGTTGGCTCATCTAATATCAATATATTACTTTCTTCCAATATAATTTTTGCTAGTAATAAACGTGCTCCTTCCCCTCCACTTAAATTTAGAATATTCTTACTTACTTCATCTTTACGGAATAATAATTGACCTAGTACATTACGTAGCACATTATCACTTTCAGTAGGTATTTGGTCGGATAACCAATCAATAACACTCATACTTTCATTTAGTAATTCATGATGATCCTGAGCAAAATAAGAAACTTGCGTTTCATAACCCCATTCATAACTTCCTAAATCAGCAGAAATTTTATTAATAAGAATCTTAAGCAAAGTGGATTTACCAATACCATTTGGACCAATAATAATAATTTTTTCTCCACGTGAGACAGTAAAATTCACATTATTTAATATTTTTTTATCCTCGTAGCTTTTAGAAATACCCTGAACTTTTAACACTAATTTTCCAGATGGTCTTTTTTGCTTAAAATTAAAATATGGACTAACACGCGAACTTTCTTGGATGTCAGGTAATTCCATTTTTTCTATTTGTTTTTCTCGTGATGCAGCTTGCCTAGCCCTAGTAGCCAACGCTCTAAACCGGTCAACGAAACTCTGCATAGTAGCAATTTTTTTCTCTAAATGAGAAAATTCTTTAAGCTTTTGTTCGGTAACCAACTGTTTATCACGAACAAAAATATCATAATTACCAGTATAAATCTTGATAGTACCATAATCTATATCAAGAATATGTGTAGAAATATTATTAAGAAAAACAAGGTCGTGTGAAATAAATACCAAAGCACCTTTGAATTTCTGTTTTAGATAATTTTCTAGCCAATAAATTGAGACTATATCAAGATGGTTTGTTGGCTCATCAAGTAACAATATATCAGGATTATTGAATAAACTTTGGGCTAAGAGTACCCTAAGTTTATAGCCGCCGGATAGAACGGATAAAGGCTGAAGATGATATTTTTCTTGTATTCCTAAACCAAGCAGTAACTCAACTGCAAAAATTTCTGATATATATCCATCATTGTCAGCTATAATTTGTTCCAACTCACCTAATCGATAACCGATTTCCTCATCACATTGATCAATTGCTAATAATTTTTCTTTTTCTTGTAGTGCTTGCCATAATTCACTTCTACCGGCAATAACGGTATTAATAATTGAGGTATTTTCATAAAGAAATTGATCCTGCTTTAAACATCCTATACGTGCATTTTTGACACAGGTAAATTCTCCGATACTAGCCTCTTCCTCTTGAAGCAAAATCTTAAAGAACGTGGATTTACCAGCACCATTTGCCCCAACAAGCCCATATCTATTACCATTTTTGATATGAACATTTACGTCGGTAAATAATATTTTTGCACCATAGCTCATGGCCAAATTAGTTGTAATAATCATAAGGTATTATCATGTAATATTGTACCATTTTTTAACCGCAGCTTAACTTGCTTAAGTGATCTTGGGCTTGCATCAATCACTTCAAGTTCAACCTGCTGCTCAATATCAATTTTAGTACCAACCAAAGGGACATTACCTACTTTTGCTAAGACTAGACCACCAATTGTATCGAATTCATCATTTTGGAGTTTTAGTTTCACACCTAGAGCTGATTCAAGATCCTCAACTTTCACTCGAGCATTTGATAAAATAGTATTATTATTGATAATTCTGAAACTATCATTATCTGATTTCTTATCATGCTCATCATTTATTCTGCCAACTATCTCCTCCATAATATCTTCCATGGTTACAATACCGTCAGTTCCACCATACTCATCCACAACTATTGATATCTGTACACGATCTCTTCGCATTTTTGCTAGTAAATCTATCAATTTCATTGAATGAGCAGAGATGATAGGTTTACGAATTATTTTTTTTAGCTGCAATTCTTGATTTGTAATAAGTTGCTTAGTAACAAGTATCTTGAACAAATCTTTTATATGAATAAAGCCAAATATATTATCCAAAGTTTCATCATAAACTAATGTTCTAGTATTAGGTATTCTGCTATTAAGCATTTGGCTTAACTCATCTATACTGGCAGTTAATTTTACTGCCTTAATATCAGATCTAGGGATCATTACATCTTCTACAGTTTTATGACCAAATTTCAGAAGATTCATAAAAATCTTTTTTTCTTCTAACGTCATTTTTTTACTGTTAGATTTTAGCTTTTTAATTGCATCATAAAAATTATCCTCTAGCTTCTCTTTAGAAAACAGCCGAGAGAAAAAAGATTTAAGAGTAATAATTTTTGAAGGATTTTTCAGCATAGCCCTTTTAGAATGAATAGATGTAAGGTTTTCTTTTTTCGAAGAAGTGGACAGAACCTAATATGGAGAGGCAATAGCAAAACCCTTTAATATTTCTATTTCTAAATTTTCCATAATATCTGCTTCCTCGTCATCTTGGTGATTGAATCCAAGTAAATGTAAAATACTATGTACCAAAAGATGGACAAAATGGTCTCCAAAGGCTTTATTTTGACTTATAGCTTCGTTTTGAATTATTTCATAGCCAAAAGCTATGTCCCCCAAATACATATAATGTACATTAGGAGTAAATTCAAGTAAATGCCGAAAGTCTAATTCTATATCAGGAAATGATAGTACATTTGTAGCTTTTGCTTTGCCACGAAATTGGCTATTCAAATTCAACATTTCATTATTATTAGTCAGTAATATTGCTAACTCAAACTCTGCAACTCCCTTAAAATTCTTATATTTACTCAGTATAGCACCAACAACCTTCTTCACTAATAGTTTATTAATAAATTTTTGATTTTTCCAATCTTGACAAGCTCGAATAATCTCTACATTGATTTTCATGACATAATTTCTTGGCTGAAAATACTCAACAATAATGCTCAATAATATTATATAACAATATCCTGCAGATAATACTAAAAATTTTTCTTAGTGATAGCATTAGTTTGTGGTATCTTATGATAATTTATAATAATTATTCTATAATTAAAAGCTATTTAAAGTAATGAAAATATATTTATGATAAAAATAGGCAATATTCAGCTACCTCATCCGGTGATATTAGCTCCAATGTCTGGTGTTACTGATCTACCATTTAGAAAGTTAGTGAAAAAATTTGGTGCAGGACTTGTCGTTTCTGAAATGGTGGCAAGTAGAGCGATGATTATTGAAACAAGACAATCTTTGCAAAGATGTGCGATTATTGGGGACGATGCTACTGGTTCATGTGTACAGATTGCTGGGTGCGAACCTGATATAATAGCAGAATCAGCTAAAATGAATGAGGATATGGGGGCAAAGATTATTGATTTAAACTTTGGTTGTCCAGCTAAGAAAGTAGTAGGAGGATATTCTGGCTCAGCTTTAATGAGAGATGAGAAATTAGCTGCAAAAATTTTAGAAACTACGGTAAAATCTGTCAAAATCCCAGTAACTTTAAAAATGCGAACTGGTTGGGATGAGCAAACTAAGAATGCTCCAAATTTAGCAAAAATAGCCTATGATGTTGGAGTGCAAATGATCACCATTCATGGCAGAACAAGATGCCAGTTTTATTCAGGTCAAGCAGATTGGGAGTTTATAAGGCAAGTTAAAGATGTGGTGAGGATTCCAGTTATCGCTAATGGAGATATTACTTCTTTGTCTAAAGCCAAGGAATGCTTACAAAAATCAGGTGCTGATGGCATAATGGTTGGTCGGGGAGTATATGGTAGACCATGGTTTATTTCTCAAATAGCACATTATCTTAAAACCGGAGAAGAACTCCCGCCACCTTCAATAGCAGAGCAGCTAGAAATAATACTGAGTCATTATGATGCTATGTTAGAGTATTATGGAAATGATACAGCTGTTCAGCTAGCTAGAAAACATATAGGTTGGTATAGTAGTGGTTTAGCAAACTCAGCTGAATTTAGAGGAGGGGTTAATATGATGACTGATCCAATTCAGGTTAAAGAAAAGATCATGGAATTTTATGGAAAATTCTTTTAACATCGTGACCATAGTACCCTAAATTTTTCTATAATCGTTATAGCAAGGCTCTTTAGATGCCGTAGCGATCTAGGTAAACAGCTAGGCTGTTTTTTTAGAGTAACGCTTTGCGTATCTTGGATTGCCGCGTCGCCGCTTTTTCGCAACTCCTCGCAATAGACTTCTTTCGAAACTCTACTTCTGCTGGTGATTTGTACGTCGATGCGGTACTCGAATCCTCACGTACATTAGAGTACGCTGCGGTTCTGCGTTCCGCGTCTCCTTCAAATCCCTCAGCATAAGCGAGTTTCGAAAGAAGTCTAATGATGTATAGGGAAGCTATATTTACTAACTTTCGACAGTTATGGTAGAACTCCACGGGAGAAATATAAAGAACTCGGACATACTATTCCTTCTATAGAATTAGTATTTTTACCTCCCTATAGCCCTAATCTTAATCCGATTGAACGATTATGGAAATTTATGCATAGAATTGTAACAAATAATAAATTTTACCATAATTTTGCTCAATTCTCAGAAGCTATAGATAGATTTTTTGCTAATATTGATAAATCCAAGGTAATTTGCTTACTCTTATAACTGACCAATTTCAGACTATAACTTTTAATCATTTTGCCAACTCTTCAGGTTAATTGAGTATATACAGTTATACAGAGAATGAATTACCACACCCACACTTATTTTTTGCAAGGGGGTTTCTAATTTCAAAATAGGAACTACCTAATTCTTCGATAAAATCTATTATACAATCAACCATAAGCTGCTGAGATATTTCATCGATAACTACTTTAATATTATCTTTTTCTATAGTACAGTCATCTTTTGTTATATCATTGCTTGGAACGAGAGCGTATTTATAAACAAATCCAGAACAGCCTCCACCATCAACAACTACTCTAAGAACCAAACTTGGATTACTTTCTAGTTTTATTAGCTCATCTACTCTTTTAAAAGCATTATCAGTAACTTTTATTGACATAATCTTATATTATAAAGACCATTAGAATAATCCTAAAAACCTAATTTTGCAAGAGTTTCATTTAAAAACCTTGAAAAGCTTGCTAGGTAATTCTATACTGGCTTTGTTATAAGGAGAAATGCACTCTTGAAGCGGCTGACGCGAGTGCATTTTAACTTTTTTCATCATTCGATGTAACTTGTTACATCGAATTCAAATTAAATAGGAGTTAATATATGCTTGCTTCATATGCAGTAGATCCAGCCAAGACTAGGGGGAGATTGTTTAATGAATATCCTACATCTTATAGAAATGAATTTGAACGAGATCGGGATCGTATAATTCATTCAAAGGCTTTCAGACGTTTACAATATAAAACTCAGGTTTTTATTAATCACGAGGGGGATCATTATCGGAATCGCCTTACTCATTCGATTGAAGTTTCTACGGTTGCACGTTCTATTGCTAGAACCCTTAATTTATCAAGTGATTTAGCAGAGACTATAGGTCTTGCTCATGATCTTGGGCATACTCCTTTCGGTCATGCAGGGGAGATAGCACTAAATAAATGTATGGAAGATTATGGTGGATTTTCCCATAATGCTCATTCATTAAAGATTCTTACTAAAGTAGAGAAAAGATATGCGGCTTATGATGGATTAAATTTGACATGGGAAGTGCTAGAAGGAATTGTGAAACATAATGGTCCTTTAATAAATAATATACCTAAATATATAGTAGAGTATGATTTACAACATAACCTTGATTTAACTCATTATTCTTCAGCTGAAGCCCAAATTGCTTCGTTAGCTGATGATATTAGTTATATTTCCCATGATTTAGAAGATAGTATTGGTGCCAAGATTATTGACTTTAATCATCTAACGGAAATTAAATTTATTGATCAATATGCTTGTGAAATTAAGTCCCAATTTGAAAATATAACAACATCTCGACTCATTTATGAAGTAGTGCGTAAGTTGATCAGCGATTTAATTGCTGATTTACTGCTACAAACAAATAATAATTTACAAAAACAGAAAATAATCACAACCGATGATATACGCCATCTTGATTATCAGCTTGTTAATTTTACTGACAAAGCAAAAGAGCGTATAATGGAAATTAAACAATTCTTGTATGATAAAGTATATAGGTATAATAAACTGACCTCTATAACTTTAAAATGTCAGAAAATTGTACAAGAGTTATTTAGAGTATATATGGATAATGTTGATTTATTACCATTTAGTTGGAAAGAATTAATTATACCAGGGGATATAAAATCTAAGGCTGATATAGTAGCAGATTATATAGCTGGCATGACTGACCGCTTTGCTATTCAAGAATATCAGGCTCTTTATTCCTTTAATTCTAACAATATTTGATTTATGAATATATTTAATAAATTACGTGACGATATCATTAGTGCAGCTAGACAAATATGCGATAATGAAGATGTGTTAAAATTGGCGGCTATAGAAATTCCTAAAGATAATCTCAATGGTGATCTTTCAAGTAATATAGCTATGATTATCGCTGCAAAACAAAATATTAAACCTAAGGAACTAGCTATTAGATTTAAGGAAATATTAACGCCTCTTCCATATATTGCATCTATAGAAGTTGCTGGTCCAGGATTTATTAACTTTACTATCAAAGCAGATATGTGGCATAACTCTATCAATGACATATTGTTGGATAAGGAGAATTTTTTTAAGATTAATTTTGGTAATAATCAAAAGGTTAATATTGAATATGTATCTGCAAATCCAACTGGTCCTATGCATATTGGTCATGCTAGAGGTGCTGTTTATGGTGATGCTTTAGCCAAAGTTCTAGATAGTACTGGCTATATTGTTACCAAAGAATATTACCTTAATGATGCCGGCTCTCAAGTGGATGACTTAGCTAATTCAGTTATTTTACGCTATAAACAAGCATTAACAAAAGAAGAGATCGTAATACCAGAAGGGCTTTATCCTGGAGAATATTTGGCAGATATTGGACAAAAGTTGGTGGGAAAATTTGGTGATAAATTATTAACAATGGTCGATAGGCAACGTCATGAACTCGTTAAGGATTTTGCAATAGAAGAAATGTTAGCTATAATTAAGCAGGATTTAAAGGAGCTAGATATTGAACACGAGGTATTCTTCTCGGAAAAGTCACTGCATGATAGTGGTAATATTGATGAAGTTGTACAAATGCTTACTAAAATGGGACTAATATATGAGGGGCAGTTGCCCCCCCCTAAAGGTAAAATAGATGAATCTTGGGATTCAAGAACTCAGAAATTGTTTAAATCTACGGCTTTTGGTGATAATCAAGATAGACCAATAGAAAAATCTGACGGTAGTTGGTCATATTTTGCCTCTGATTTAGCTTATGCTAAGGATAAAATAGATCGTGGTTTTGATCATCTAGTTTATATTCTAGGTGCAGATCATTGTGGTTACGTAAAAAGAATTGAGGCAATAGTTAAAGCCCTTGGTGGAGAAAAAGTTAAAGTTGATGTTAAGATTTGCCAGTTAGTAAATTTTGTTGAAAACGGTATCGCTATAAAAATGTCAAAACGTAGCGGTAATTTTACTAGTGTGCGAGATGTAACAAATGAGGTAGGTAAAGATATAATAAGATTTATAATGCTAACCCGTAAAAATGATATTGCTCTTGACTTCGACCTAGTAAAAGTAAAAGAACAATCAAAAGATAATCCTGTATTTTACGTACAATATGCTCATGTTAGGACAATATCTATACTGGAAAAAGCTAAAGAATCCATGCCAAAAGCATATGGTAAATTCTTAGAGAATGAGTATGACTTGTCGTTACTTTCCAGCGAAGAGGAAATAGAAATAATTAAACTTCTTGCTTCATGGTCAAAAGTTTTAGAGATTTCGGCAAAATATTTTGAACCCCACAGAGTAGCTTTTTATCTGATTAATTTAGCTTCAAAATTCCATGCTTTATGGAATTTTGGCAAAGAAAATAATGATTATCGGTTTCTAATTGAAGATAATATAGAGTTAACCACTGCTCGGCTTGCTTTAGCAAAGTCTATTCAAAAGATTATAAAAGTTGGTTTTGATGTTATAGGGGTAACGCCTATGAATAAAATGTAATGAAGTATTGTAATTTATAAGTTGATGACTAACCGCACTTTACTCTTACTAATTATTTTCTCAATAATTAGTGGTATTACCTATTTAGTTTATACTAATTACAGCCGAAATAGTGGTCAAGTAGTAACAATTTACCCTGATCCATCACCTACAAAAATTAAACCACAAGATAGTGGGGGGATAGTGATACCAAATGCGAATAATATAATTTATGAGAGTTTACAACAAAAAAAGACCAATAAACCTGTAATATTACAACCTGAACCGGAAAAGCCATTAAATATCGCTAAACAAAAACTAGCAGAAAGTGATGAAGAACTTGACTCGATAGACACGATTTTATTTAGTATAGTAGAAACTGATCAAGCTAAGTATGAAAAACACAAACTAAGTAAAGATGAAGAAGAAACGGAAACAATTTTGCCTAATATAATAAAAAATGACTTGGTGCAAAAAGAGAATTTAATAGAGCAAAAATCTGTTCCAATAGTTCAACAATCTAATAATAAAGCTGGTTTAAATGTCATAAAAGTTACTGAATCACATCGCAAAATTGATGAAACACAGTTAAATAAGTCGAATCAAGGTGGTTATAAAATTCAACTAGCCTCGGTAAAATCTGAATCAGAAGCTAACCAAGAAGGAGAAAGAATCAAGAAAAAATATGCAAAAATTCTTAATAATACAGTAATAACTATCAAGAAGGTGCAATCTGATAAAGGAAATTTCTTCTATTTAATATTAGTAGGTAATTACCAAAGTATAAGCCAAGCTAAAGCGATTTGTAATAAACTATCTGACAATCAGCAAGGTTGTATAATCACTAACCGTTGATGTATTAAAGAAATAGAAAAGTTAAAATAAAATAATAAATATATGAGTGAAGAAGTAACTGGTATTAACCATGCAATATAGAATAATTGTAGAAATATAAATAGTTCAGTGCTATAACTGTAAGATGAGTTGGTGTTCTGTTTATTGATTTTTTTAGGGTAATGAATGTTTAGTAAGTATATAGTTAATATTTTTCTTTTTATTATAATGCTAATTTTATCTAGTTGCTCTGTCTATAAAGCTGCTTCTAATGAAGGTATTTCAGTATCAGATATAACTAAATGCCAAACGAAAGGTTGTTTTCTATCTCATGGTATGGAAATCGTTGATCGTCATCAAGAAGAAAATGGAAAATATATGGAAACATATAGGGCTATGGCAAGAAAATCTGGTTTGAATTATTTAAGAGCTGCTGGGCATGGAGTACTTGATGTTGTAACTCTTGGAGTATGGGAAGTGGCAGGTACTCCAGTTGAAGGGGCTATATCTAATAACCGAGGTTATATTACAGCTAGGGTTACTTATCCGTATAAAGAGGCAGAGAAGCTTGAAAAGATCGAAATTTATGATGCCAATGGTAAGAGGGTTAAGTAAAGTTGGAGTCTAAGTAATCAAGCTGATCAATATCATACCAAAAAATATTATATTTATGAACATTAAAATTAAAAAATTAGAACATTCTGTAGATATTTTACCCAGTTATGCTACTGAGCATAGTGCCGGTATGGATCTAATAGCAGCAAATATTGAACCAATAACTATAAAATCACAAGAAGTAAAGTTAGTCCCCACTGGAATTTGTATAGCATTACCTAGTCATTTAGAAGCTCAAATCAGACCAAGATCAGGTTTAGCACTAAAACATGGTGTTACCGTGCTGAATTCACCTGGTACAATTGATGCTGATTATCGTGGTGAGATAAAGGTAATTTTAATTAATCATCATCCTAAAGAAGATTTTGTAATTGAGCACGGTATGAAAATTGCTCAAATGGTTATTGCTAGGTATGAGCATATCTTATGGGATGAGGTTGATTCGTTAAATGAAACCTCTAGAGGTTCTAGTGGATTTGGTTCGACTGGGAAATTCTGTACTAGTTACGACTTAATCTGACAATAAGTAATAATCAGGCAGCTTGATAAGTAATAGCCAAGTTGTCTGATATTCTCTCTATATTACTAATATTTTTATCTTTAGCAATATAAAGTGAATTTCTAAAAGTTTGCATTGGTGTTTTACCAAAACAATGTTTACCTGAATGAGACCTTTCGTCATTATAATTTGTAAGCCAAGTATCTATATCAGCTTGTAACTCATCTAAAAAGAGAAAAGAAGAACAAGGCTAATAGCTGTGAAACAGAGAATGTATTAATGATTACTAGCTTAGAGAAAAAGTTTAGTCCAGAAGAATTGTTAAAATTTAACAGAAGTCATTGGTCATGCGAAAATAATTTAAACTGGATAAAAGATAAGGTTTTTGAAGAAGATAAGTCAACTATTAGTACTGGAGAAGCTTCGTTAATAATGTCATTATTGAGGACAATAACTCTTGCTATAATAGCTCTATTTTCAAACAAAATTACTGAAACTAGAGAAAATTTTAACAATTATAGACATAGGTTATTTAAATTATTCTCAACTTAAAGTTAGGTTTTTTAAACTGCCCTAGGTAAATAAACCTGAGCATTCGTAATGGAAGTCAATAAAAAAATAGTAACTTAACATAAATTTTCATTCCAGGAAGAATTATTTTTTACAATAGAGTGCATAAAAGCTAGTAATTTACGCATAACAGCAACAAGAGCAACTTTTGCTGGTTTATGTTTAGCAATTAAGTGGTCATAAAAATTGCGTAAGCACTTATTACATCGTAAGGCAGCTACTGCAGCCATATTATAAAGAACTCTTCGAAGATTACCTCTACCTGCAAAAATACTTTCATGCAACAATTTACTATCGATATTATCAGTTTTAGCAAGCCATCCTTTAGCTTTAGCATAACTACGCACTTTATTAGGGTGTACTGTAGCAAAAGGCAATTTATTTATTTTTAAAAATTCTCTTAAATTATATTCATATCCACCAGTAGGTTCAAAGACAACAATTAACTCAGATAAGACAGGATAGTATTTATTAATAGTGCTAAGCATAGTGGTAAAGCCATGTTGATCATTGGTAACTTCAAAAGCCTTGTTGGTAGCTAGCATATAGATACTTAAAGTTTTTTTACTAACGTCCACACCAATATAAGTTGTTGCCATATAAAGCCTCATGATTTATATTAATAATAGGATATGCTACATACTCATACGCAAGGTTTAAACCTTATGACATCCGTTCGTAGTCTTTCTCCAAACAGGATGGGTCTTTGCTGAGGTACGAAGTCTTTAAAATTCAAAGCTTCAATTCGAGATACAGTTTACCCATCCTACCACTATATATAACTGATCATGTTATATTTATCATGGTTTTTTTTATTGTATGAGTTCGATATAATATACTCAAATGATTTGAAGAATTGGATTTGGAAATAAATGGTGAGCATGCTAGGCGTACATATAGTATGTGAGCATGCGAATCCATGATATTTTCAAAAAACAATTCGTAGGAGCAGAAGAGTATACCAATTCAAATTAGGAAATTGGTAAATTAAAATATTGTTAAAACCTAAATTAAGTACTATAATGAGTATATAATTAGGTATCAATCATACTATAACAATGCACCATATTTATACTAACCTTACTGCCAGTATATCAGAATTAAAAAAAAGTCCTACGGCATTGCTAGCTAAATCTAGCGGTGAGCCTATTGCTTTATTGAATCATAATAAACCAACTGCTTATTTAGTTCCAGCTGAGCTATACGAACAAATAGTTGAAATATTAGATGATAGAGATTTACTTAAACTTGCTGAAGAAAGACTAAAAGAAAAGAAAGAAGCTATAGCAGTTGATCTAAATGATTTATAAACTTTTATGTACACAAGTACAAAGTCTCAAAAATACTTAAAAAAGCCTCTATATATTATGCATTGCTGCCTTTATGTAATTACTTCATCATCGAAATCTATTGTTGCTTTAGCAGCATGCATTATAATGTTAAAATATGAGAAACAGAATTTTAATAAATAATGCTCAGTTATTATGTTAGTTGCTAAAAAATTATCAAATTTATCTTTTTCAATATTGGCAGTATGCAATATATTTTCTTGAATATAAAGCCTATTAATCAGCTTAGCTTCTAATAAAGTAGTAATTACCACCCAAGTTACGAAATAACAAATATTACCAAATATACTGTCATCGATGATTAGATTGATAGGACTATTATAATTGTTTTGTTTGCTTACTGTATAAATTAATTCGCGAAGTATACTGTCATCGTATTTATTGGGTGCGTCAATAATTTTTATTATTGTAAAATTATTTTCCTTACAAAAATTGATCAAAGATTGCCTTATTAGTTCAAAACGGGCATGTGATGAATATAATAAGATAATGGCTTGTTGGTTGTGCATATGCGACCCCTTCTCTAATGTTTTAATAATTAAGAGTTTTGATCGCCAAAGATAAAATGATAAAAAAAAGTTTTATAGGTTATATATATCTTGGCGATCGGGGAGTTCGAAAAACCTTTAAGAGACAGTTACGATAGCCTTTAGGCTTGAAGTTTACACCCCAAGCCTTGAACATAGCTAGCATCTCCCCGACCATGGCAAATCGAAGAGCATCATTTTATCGGTTGATGCTTACCGCTCTTAAATGGAGGTTTCGACACCCCAAAGTAACTTTGCAGTTACTTCATTTTTAATTTTAAATTATCACTTAGCTAAAATCAACAATAAGTTTTTTTAATTTCGAATTATATCTTACGGTAATTTCTGAACCAACATCATTTACTGCAGGTGAAACTGTTGAGTGGCAACGATATTTAAACAAATATCTAATTATTGGACAATGAGATGGTTGGGATAGCTCCATATGCTCGGGATAGTGGTAGTAAACAAGGTCGAAGATTTATTAGAGGTGGCAGGAAAATACCACGAGATGCACTATATATGGCAGTACTAACAGGTAAAAATGGCTTTCAATATTTAAAAGCTTTATATGACAGACTTATTAATAATTTTAAACCTAAAAAAGTTGCGACAGTAGCTTGTATGCGTAAATTACTGGAAGTTTGCCATAAGCTTATTCAACAAAAACGTGTATTTGTTGTTAATCAATAATATTTTTTATTTATATAAAATACAGATAAAAAATATTTAATTTTTTTAAAAAGATAATTGCTCTTTAACCAACTAGGCTAACTGTAACTTTAACACACAATAATCGCAAACACTATACCTTGTTGTTGATGGCTCACTACCAAAGTTTGTTTATGTTTTTACAAATGTGCAGCAGTTTGTTGTAATTCTCTAGCTTGATGACCTGCATATTTGCCTTTCTTTAAAATCAACAAAAGATCAAAATCACTTTGATAGCTGTAGGTAATATGCTCTTGCTGATATATGTCTTGTACCCAATCGCCTCTAGCATAAGAACCAAATAAAATAATCATCGCTATTTTTGATTTGCCTACGTCTAGAATTTCTTTAACAATATTAGACTTCTTTCGAAACTCTACTTCTGCTGGTGATTTGTACGTCGATGCGGTACTCGAATCCTCACGTACATTAGAGTACGCTGCGGGTCGAGGTTCCGCGTCTCCTTCAAATCCCTCAGCATAAGCGAGTTTCGAAAGAAGTCTATTGTCTAGTTTTTCTTTAATAACTAATGATCGGCTAGGTAAGGTAGTTTTCATAAAGCTATTTTTTTATCTTAGATCAACTATATAGCAAATAATTAAATAATCAACAATAATTTAATCATAGACTGTAAAATAATTTAAAATTACAATTAATAATTGCTATATGTCATAATCATTAATGAGAAGTAGGTAGTGCCGTCTTCGATCGCTCCTGCTACCCAATCCTCCTGAATTGACTATAGCTTTTCTATCGCAGTTTTAGTGAAGATAAACCAATTAGAGCAAATATTATGGCTATAATCCAAAAGCGTATCACAACTTTTGATTCTGGCCAGCCATGTTTCTCAAAATGATGGTGCAGCGGGGCCATTTTGAAAATTCTTTTACCATTAGTAGCTTTAAAATAATATACTTGAATAATTACTGATAAAGTTTCAATAACAAATAATCCGCCGATAATTGCTAGTACAATTTCATGTTTGGTTATAACGCTAATAACACCAAGAACGCCACCAAGACTTAGGCTTCCAGTATCTCCCATAAAAATTTCTGCTGGCTGTGCATTAAACCATAAGAATCCTAGGCTAGCACCAACAATTGAAGCACAGAAGATAGTTAATTCAGAAATATTTGGTATATACATAATTTGTAGATAATTTGCATAGAAACTATTACCAACCAAGTAAATAATTAAGGTAAAAGAACCTGCAGTAATAGCAATAGGTACTATGGCAAGACCATCAAGACCATCTGTTAGATTCACCGCATTTGATGCACCAACTATAACAAACATGCTAAATGGTATATAAAACAAACCTAAATCAATCAATAAATTTTTAAAAAATGGAATAGTGAGCAGATTGTTTCCCTGACTATTGGAATCTCTTAATAGTAAACAGGCAATTAGACAAATAGTGAACTGAAATAATAATTTCTTCTTTCCGCTAACGCCTCTATAGTGGTGTTTTGTTACTTTAGCATAATCATCCATAAAACCAAGTACACCAAAACTAACAAAGACAAATAACACTATCCATATATATTTATTAGTAAGGTCAGAGAATAATAGAGTGGAAAAACAAACGGTGAGGATAATCATTATCCCCCCCATAGTTGGTGTTCCTACTTTTGCTTTGTGCGTTTCTGGTCCGTCGTCACGAATTGGTTGACCATATTTTTGTAAATTTTGTAAAAATCTAATTAATCTAGGTCCTATTAAAAAAGAAAGGGTCAAACTAAATAATATGGCAAGTCCAATACGAAAAGTAACATAGTGGAATAAATTTGCTATATGTAATTTATGTATATAGGGGGCAAGAAGGTTGTATATCATTGTAGCAATTCAAAAGATTGTGTAATTTTACTAAGTTTGATACTGTTAGATCCTTTTAGTAAGAGTAATTCATCGCCTTTAAGTAATTCATTTAAGTTTTCTATCAACAAATCAACATTATCAAAATGCATTTTTTCTATGTCATTTGGCAAAGAATCGTATATATATTTGGTAAGATTACCTACTAAAAAAACCCTCTTAGCACCGGAGTCAACAATTGCTGGTATTAAGTCTTTATGGAATTTTATGGAATTTTCTCCCAATTCTAGCATATCACCTAGTATAGCAACTTTTTTCTGTCCACTAAGCTGTTTTAGATATAATAAAGCAGCTTTTACTGATGCTGGATTAGCATTATAATAATCACAGATAATTTGATAGTTCTGACCATTATATTTAGCGTTGACTAGTTTACCACGTCCTTCAGTTAATGATATTTTGCTTAATTGTGTTGCTGCAGCATTAATATCTAAGTTCAGTATTGCTGCTACCTGAAGAGCGGCAGTATAATTTCTAGCATAATGTTCCGGTACAAAAGGAATTTTAATATCTATTTTAGTGTTACAGATAGAATAATGTAGACGTACTTCTTGTCCAATATGCTCATATGATATTAATCTAGAATCTGTGCCTTCGGACTTACCAAAACTATATATATTATTAATCGATAATTGTTTAAGATTTTGTAAAATTCGGTCATAATATTGATGGTCTGAATTTACAACAGCTATGCCATTTTTTGGCATTCCTTCAAAAATTTCACATTTGGCATCAACCAAACTAAGCATAGATTCAAAAAATTCAAGATGGGCTTCCGCTATTGTGGTGATTACTGATATGTTAGGTCGTACCATTTTTGTCAGCTCTCTTATTTCTCCTGAATGATTCATACCCATTTCAAAAACAGCATATTCTATATCATCAGGCATCGAAGCAAGATTTATAGGCACGCCAAGGTGGTTGTTAAAATTTCCTCTGCTAGCAAAAGTAGGTCCAAAATAACTTAATATAGTTTTGATTGCTTCCTTAGTACCCGTTTTACCAATACTACCGGTAACACCAATAAACCTTGCTTTAGATTTTTTACGTTTATACTCAGCCATGTGGTGTAGAGCAGTTAAGGTATCAGAGACCATAATTACTTTATTATCAGGTAATCCTTTTATTTCCTTACTAATAATTACTGCATTTGCTCCTTGTTCTAGAGCGTGTAAGGCATAATTATGTCCATCATTATTACCTTGCAGAGCAATGAATAAATCGCCGTTTGCAACGGAATTAGAGTTAAATTGAATCTGCCTCCCCTGAATATCAGGATGTACTTCAATATTCAACGCACTACTTAAGTCTTTTGCTGACCAAATCATTATTTTCTCAAATATAATCAGTTTTTCCTAGCTTTGCATGACAGCTGCAACTTCGTCCGCAAAATTTTTATCTTCTTGCTTTATGCCTGCACCTAGTTCATATCTTATAAACTGTGTAATTTTAATCGAAGTTCCTAATTCTTTTGCAGTGTTATCCATAACTTCAGAAACTGTTAATTTATCATCAAATAAAAAGTTTTGTTCAAGCAGAACAACTTCTGCTAGGAACTTACGTATTCTACCTTCAACCATTTTTTCAATGATATTGTCCGGTTTACCGGAAGCTTTTGATTGTTCAAAAAATATATTTTTTTCACGTTCAATTAATGTTTGATCCAAACTTGATGCATCAAGGCTATAAGGATTACTTGCCGCTATATGGGTAGCAATTTTCTGTCCAAATTCTAGGAGCTTAGCTTTATCTTTGGTAGTTGATTGTAAGCCAACAATGACAGAAATCTTACCTAGACCATCAGCAACAGTATTATGTACATAAGATGCAACCACACCTTCTGATACCCGTAAAACATCCATACGACGTAGATTTAAATTTTCACCAATTGTAGCAATATTGTCTAATATTTCTTCTTCAACTGATCTACCTGTTGATGTTTTTGCTAATTTTAGTGATGGTAAATTATCTTGTGTCAAAGCTAGTTCAGCAATATTCCTAACCAATTGCTGAAACTTATCGTTTCTTGCAACAAAATCTGTTTCCGAATTTACTTCTATAATAGCCCCAACATTATCTTTAATGCTTATTGCTGTTAGTCCTTCAGCAGCAATTCTATCTGCTTTTTTTGCTGCAGCTGATAATCCTTTTTTTCTTAACCAGTCAATAGCTGCTTCAAAATCTCCCTTTGTTTCAAGCAAGGCCTTCTTGCAGTCCATCATTCCTGCAGCAGTTTTTTCTCTTAATTGTTTTACAAGTCCAGCATTTATCATTTTATTCTCCTTTATTTAAGGTTTATAGTTATTTTTATTGGAAAAACTATTTAGTCTTTTCTAGCCCCCTGCTTTCGCAGGGGTGACATCAAAGGGGAATCAGGGGTAGCATCAACCCCATAACTGTTGAAAGTTAAAAAATCGTCTATTAGCGAGAAGTAGCTGTAAGGCTTAAATCGTCATTGCGAGCGAACGTACGTGAGCGTGGCAATCCATGAAGTTTGTCATATAGATTGCTTCGTCGACCTGCGGTCTCCTCGCAATGACGCCTATGCACAATGACAGTTTTTTAACTTTCAACAGTTATGCACCTTGACCATTTGACTCCTGCTACTATCATGATTTTGATTCTATCGTCTATCAACTCTTCATTTACGAGCAGTATACTAGTTATTTTGTTGTTGTAGCAACTTCTGCAAGCTCTAAAGCTGTCTCAAACTCTGACTCTAGTGCTTCTTGATTATTTAGGTCTAGAGTTTTAGAAAATTTCTTGGTTGATTTTAACTTAGTAACACCTTTTATATTTGTACCTTTTTCTTCATGAGTAGCTATGCTTCCTAAATCAACACCAGATGCAGCTAAAGCCTCTTCTATACCGGCAAGTACGGCATCAGCAAACAAGGTGCAATAAAGTCTTATAGATCTTATTGCATCATCATTACCGGGAATAGGGTAGTCTATATTGTCTGGATTGGAGTTAGTGTCAACAATAGCAATTATTGGAATACCTAACTTTACTGCTTCTTGGATTGCTAAATGCTCCTTATTAGTATCAATTACCACAAGCAAATTGGGTCTTGTTCCAATATGTCTAATACCCCCTAAGGATTTAAGTAATTTATCCTTTTTACGGGTCATTTCCAGTATTTCTTTCTTAGTATAACCGGAATATTCCTCTTCATTCCCCAAAACTTTCTCAAGATTATCCAGCTTTTTTATTGAGCCAGAAATTGTTCCCCAGTTGGTTAACATACCACCAAGCCATCTGTGGTTAACGTAATATTGCCCACATTTCTCTGCATATTCAGCTACTATATCACTGGCTTGAACTTTAGTACTGACAAATAATATTTTACCATTTTTCTTGACAGTTTCATAAATTATACCCAAAGCTCTCTGCATTAAGGCAGTAGTTTGTTGTAAGTCAATTACGTGGATATCATCTCTGACACCATAAATGTAAGATGCCATTTTTGGATTCCAACGTGAGGTTTTATGACCAAAATGCACCCCAGCATCAAGTAAATCTCTGACATTAACAGCTTGTAGTTTAGACATTATTAAATCTCCTTAAAATGTTAGTTATGTACCTAATTATAGGTACTCCTCCGTAAGAGTTGATACCAAAGAAATTGGACTAACAACTAGGCTCTTACGTGTGAATTTTGCTTATTATAATTAACCATACTAGCATTTAGCCATAGCAAACTAGCGTCATTGTGAGGAGTCACTTTAGTCACAACTGTTGAAAGTTAAAAATCGTCATCGCGAGGCGTCGATAGACACCGTGGCGATCTCATGAAGTAAGCTCTTCTTCACAAGATTGCCACGTCGTCTCGCTTACAGCGACTCCTCGCTAATAGACGGTTTAGGGCTTACAAAGGTTATTGCAGTGACGATTTTTAACTTTCAACAGTTGTGCGGTTTACGCCTCCTCGCAATGACTGAGTAATGCTAATCGGGTTAACTATATATTTTAAGCAAAGCTTATTATATATTCAATCAACATATTTGCAAGGGTTATGTAACTTTTTATTGTCAATATGGAAGAAATATCAAGCAGCCTCAACACAGAAAAGATCACTTAATCAAACTTTTCTCCAACTAGTTGATCCATCTAGTTTATCTTCTAGAATTATGCCATCTTTTGATAAATTTTGACGAATTTGGTCGGCTAATAACCAATTTTTTTGTAATTTGGCCTGCCTACGTTGCTCAATATGCTGGAGAATCGGTTCATCGTTTATTTCACAGTAAAACCACCTACTCGCTGATTGGGTCATTAGACCTATAAAATTGCTGCATGAAAGTAAGTAAGAGGCATATAAGTATTTATCATCTTCTTTGTTACTCGCAAAGACCAGTTTAGCATAATCGTTTATTATTTTAATGGCTAGAGGTGTATTCATATCATCGAATAAGTGAGATAAAAATTCTTTTGGAATGTTCTGAACGTCAAGTTTGTTAATGTCCAAATTTTCTATCGCTCTATACCAATAATTCATTGTTTTTGTAGCATCTTCTAGAGCTTTATTGTTGTAATCTAATGGTTTACGGTAGTGGCTACTCAGTAACAGTAATCTAACTACGTTACCAGGGATTTTTTTATCTATCAAGTCTTTTACAGTAATAAAATTATTGAGCGATTTACTCATTTTCTCACCATTACAGGTCAGAAATCCATTATGCACCCAATATTTAGCAAAGTGAGAGTTCGGGAAAGCACATGTACTTTGTGCTATCTCATTAGTATGATGAGGAAAAATTAAGTCTGCCCCTCCACCATGAATGTCAAAATTTTCTCCGAGATATTTATAGCTCATCGCTGAACATTCTATATGCCAGCCTGGTCTACCTCTTCCCCAAGGGCTATCGAAATTTGCCAATATTTCTTCATCTTTACTGGCTGGTTTCCATAATACAAAATCATGTGGTTGCTTTTTTGATGGATTATTTTCAATACGCACTCCCTCTAGCATTTCATCAAGATTACGATTTGATAATTTTGTATAATTTGGGGCGGTAGAAATATCGAAATAAACGTGATTATCTGCGATGTAAGCATGGTTTAGGTTAAGTAATTTTTGAATAATCACAATCATGTCATCAATATGCATGGTGGCTTTTGGCTCAATATTTGGCGTTTTGCAACCTAGATATTGCATATTAGCATGAAATTCTTCGGTAATTCTAACTGTTAAGTCAGAAATCGTTATTTTGAGTTCTTTGGCTCTATTTATTATCTTATCATCAACATCGGTAATATTACGCACATATTTTATATGATTTTGACCAAATATTTTTCTTAGTGAGCGATATAAAATATCGTATACTACTACGGACCTAGCGTTACCAATATGGGGATGATCGTAGACAGTTGGACCGCAAACATACATTTTTACTAAATTACTATCTAGCGGTATGAAAACTTCTTTCTTGTGAGTAAGTGTGTTATGTAATAATAATTTCATGTTTTTTAATCGTAATCAATAATATCATTTTACAGCTAATTTTTATGGATATCTACCTAGAATGTCAATTCAAAGAAATTATTTTGAAAAACTAAAAAAATTACCAATTACTTTAATTATTCTTATTAGTGTGATTTGTAGCATTGGTTTTGTTATACTATATTCCGCTTCAGACAGTAATATTCACCCTTGGGCGTATAAGCAGATGATGCATTTTTTCCTGTTTTTACCAGTTGTGATTATTATTGCAACTATTGATATAAAGTATATATTTAAGTTTTCATACATATTTTATATTGCTATTATTATCTTATTAGTTAGTGTTGAGCTTTTTGGCTCTATTTCTATGGGAGCAAAGCGTTGGATAGATTTAGGAGTTATCCGTGTGCAGCCTTCTGAACCAACAAAATTAGCAGTAGTGTTAATGTTAGCTAGGTATTTTCATCAACTAAAGATTGAGGATTTTGCTAGATTTTACAAGATATTATTGCCTATAATAGGTGTGATAGTACCAGTTATACTGATAATAAAAGAACCGGATCTAGGTACTGGAGTGATTAATATCATTATTGCTAGTATTATTTTTTTTGCTGCTGGTTTTAGAGTAAGAAATTTTGTGATAATTGGTATTATAGTCCTTACTTGCATACCAGTTATGTGGCAAGTGATGCATGATTATCAAAGAAAACGAATCATGGTTTTTTTTGATCCTGAGAAAGATCCTCTTGGAGCTGGATATAACATTATTCAATCAAAAATCGCTATTGGTTCTGGTGGATTGTGGGGCAAGGGGTTAGCTAAAGGTAGCCAAAGCCATCTAGATTTTTTACCAGAGCATCAAACCGATTTTATCTTTGCTACTTTTGCTGAAGAATTTGGTTTTGTTGGTAGTTTGTTTCTGTTAATTCTCTATTCTGCAATTATAATAATTTCATTAATGATTGCTGTGAATTGTAGAGCTATATTTAGTAAACTGATGGTAATAGGCATAACATCAATCCTATTTAGTCATGTATTTATAAATATAGCTATGGTGATGGGATTATTGCCAGTGGTAGGTGTGCCTTTGCCTTTTATATCTTACGGTGGTACAATGATGGTATCAATGCTTATTGGATTTGGATTAGTAATGAATGCTCAGGTACACCAGCATAGTAATGTTTTTAAATAGACCTCTTGCATAATTCTACTTCTGTTGGTAATTTGTACGTGATACCGGTACTCTGCTCCTCACGTACATTTGAGTATGCTGCGGGTTGAGGTTTCAAGTTGCCTTTAAATTCCTCAGCATAAGCGAATTCTGTAAGAGATCTATTTATTTTTTATAGATAAAATAAGAAAATACTAGACCATAGTCAAAAGATTTGTTATAAGAAACCTAGTCTATATAAAGGCAAATGTTCCTCGGTAGCTCAGTGGTAGAGCAAACGGCTGTTAACCGTTCGGTCGCTGGTTCGAGTCCGGCCCGGGGAGCCATTCAAGACTAGTAGTAATTTTTTCGGATATATCAAACGGGAGTATTCTAGTAAGCTACTTTATCTCTTGAAATCATAGCAGTATTACTCAAACATAGTTCTTTTTGTAAATTTTTCCATAAAAACTGATCTGATTGAACTAATTTAATCAATTTATCTAGGGCTACTTTATCTTCATTACCATTTCCATGGATTAGTACTATGTCACCATCTTTAACTGTCTCATGTTCAGGAAGCTTATGTATCCATGCACTTGCACCTAATTGTATTAGCCCATAAGAAGTTAATATATCTAATATTTCTTGACTGGCTACTAACCCAGGAAATCTAAAAAATAGAGATGGTAATTCGCCCATTTCAATTAGCAAGTGTTCGGTTTGTAATATTTCATTTTCTATATCAGTATTTGGCAGTAATAAAAAATTGTCTGTAAAATCTTTATCAGGGTAGAAAATATGACTAAAACTATGATTAACCCACGTGATTTTTATATTTTGGGTTGGAAGAGTTTGTAACCACATAAAGTCTTCTAGATGAGTTGCTATCCATAAACCACTTACAGCTATTAATAGGTTTATTTCTTGACTTCTTTTAGCAGTTTTTAAAATTGCATCAAATAAATTATGTTCTAACATTTTTATTGATGGACACATATCTATGGATAAAAAACATCCTTTGACTCCTGGAATATTCTTGAGGCCTTGATTCTCTCTACTATCTTTTATATTATTAAAATAATACAATGATCTATAGTATACAGAAGATTCAAGTTCCTTTAATGAGAAATATCTTCCATCTTGATCACTCTTACGGTAAGCACATAAGTTCTGAGCGACTATCTTAATTTCTAGAGTATTAATATTAACTATTACAAAATAGTCCTCATTACTCCTTTTAAATGACCGAATTACAATAAATGACTGATTATTAAATATGCATGGTATATGAGATGTTTTTTTGTAATTAAAGATTAACTTATTTGTTTGTTGCATAAACCTCTTGTTCTTATTACATATTGGAAATTAGGTACAAACTTATAACACCAAAACCTCACTGTTTCATGACTTAGTATAATCCCATGATAGACCATATGTTCCTGAATATCACGATAACTGTTATTGAACCTATGATATAACCATACTGCATGATTGATAATACTAACTGGAAAACGATGTCTCTTTGGAGGTTTATTGATGTACATAAATATAAGTAATAGATTACATGATTATTATGAAACCATTCTATAAATATATACTATCTATTATACAATCCAAATTATTTTTTAGCTTAACTTGACGATGCCATTATGAATGTTTACAAAAATTTTCAAATAACTGCTTGCATAAAGTGAGAATGTAGTATATGTTGCTGCAGCAATAAAAACCGTATTAAACGGTTTATCGTAAAAATAGAGTATATATGCTAAAATCTGTAGAAACAAACAACATAAATCTAACAAATTATCTAATGACAAAAGATAATGTAAATATAAAGAATGCTAATACACCATTGAGCCTAAATACCATAAATATCCATAACAAATATATAAAAGTTAAAATAACAACAGTAGATTTATTGTTCTCAACACAAAAGCAGAATAGAGGTATTCTAAATATTCTATTAACTAATCAACAAGTATATATATCATACATAATAAAAAACAAGACAAACTCCTTATTTAAAACAGTAAGTGATAGCCTTCCTTAATAACTCTTTTAAAACAAGAGGTAAAGGTACGGAAGAACCGTGACCAATATCCCGAAGTTTTATCAAACAAATTCTTCAAAGAAAATAATATACGCAATCTAAATTATTAACACATTAAACTTGAGGTTTTACATGAATTTATCTAATCTTCTTATTTGGCTCTCTCCTTTGGTGAGTGGTATTAACTCTGTTTATGGTTTCAGAAATACTAATGAAATAGATGCAAATGGCACATCATTCGTAACTTACGATAATAATGATATTTTAGACTCATTTAACACTAAAACACCTTTTGATTTACTTGAGCAAGAAAAAATTGATCCGTATTTTACAGAAAAACTAGAATCTAAAACAGTACCTATAGAGAAACATTTTGTCCCAGAATTATTTAGAACCATGGATGCAAAAATATCTGACGATAACACTCCATATTTTCAGATAAAGCATCCTTTAAACATGAGCTTAACTCTCAAAGGCTTTACTGCTGATCAGATATTAAAGGTTAAGGCCAGTATTCGTGAATCTATTGCAATATTTGACAGCACAATTGGAATAATACCATCTGAAATGGAACACAAATGTACTCTTACCAAGTGGGATGCTCCTCATGGATACATAGCGGGACAGTATATGCCTGGAGGTAACGATCCAGAAAATCCCAATATTATACGATGTGCAATGACAGCTATAATAGGAACACCAGAAGAGTATGATGGTAGTGTTGTGGTACATGAAGTAGCTCATGCCATTCAATATTATAACACTGATGGTAAAGGGATAAGGACGTTATTATCTGAAGGAATTGCAGCATTTGTTCAACGTAATAATGACAATTCTAAACATTTGATTAATTCAGCTCGCTCTCTTTTTAATAACAAGGCATTGCAAAATTATAATGACGATCAAGTTCTAGAGAACTCTATTGGACGATATACAATAGGACCCGTTATAATAAAGTATTATCAAGAATATACACCAGGAACAATAAGAAACTTTTTGGAATGTCGGAAAAATAAAGAAGAACCACAATGTGTAGCTACACACTTAAAACCATACTTTGATGTATCAAAGTTCAAAAAATGGCTAAGTGATAGTGCAGATCCTGCAGCAGCACAGGATACACCCTTTGTTATTATATGCAACCCTAACAGTTCAAAATATGAAATATCATCTTGCGATTCAGGTACAGTGAAATGGGCTGAGGAAGAACTTAATAACCATACCGCAATGTATCAGAGAGTCCAAGGTTGCTTCCCTCATAAACAAAAACATATACCTTCAGATAGTGATATTATAGTCTATTATGATAACTACAAAATATCCTATAATATTAAGGCAGGAGCATCGCTTACTACAATCCAGCAGAGTTCTGCTACAACATATAATTGTGGTACCCATTGGGGAGATTGGCTCTTAGAACTAATACATAGAACGGAAGATGCTATAAGTGATGACAAGAGTTGTGTCTCAATATAACAAGAGATAGGTCGGACTATAATTAAGAATATGCAGAGTTGTCATGCTACTAATAGTGTACAGCCTACTACAACTGTACAGCCTACAAGTGTAGCATCTACTACAACTCCTTATCATATAGATAAAATATTACTAATAAAATGTGATTCTTCTGACTCAGTATGTGTAGTATTTCATTGCAATACACTTAATGGTCTGAATATAGTAGATTCTTATATTAGAGATCATTGTCGATCAATGCCAGTTACAACTCATAATCATCAGGGTAATAATATTGCAGTTACTATAGTCAAAGATGACAACGCTATTCAACAGTTCGAGTGTATTGACGGCTGGGGTGATTGGTTAATGCAACAAATTCAAGGTTCTACTATACAGAGCCTGTTTGCTAATAGAGATATTCCTCATGGTTGTAGAAGTACAACAACTACTACTCCATCTACTCATACTGAAGATAATAACACTGAAGAATCAACAAGCTCTTCTATACCATTAGCTATAGTTGGAACAGGAATAGCAGTAACCACCCTAATAGCAATCACAATATATGCTATAAAAAAAATTAAAAGTGGTGGTAGTTCAATTGGTCAGCAAGAAAACTCAATTGTTGAGATGACTATGTCAGCACTTGGTAAAATATTTTCACATCACAATGATGAACCTCTTTCTGCAATACCTGATCAGCCAAAAGCGATACATATAATAACAAAGCAAGATATTAAATCACCTAATCTAAATACGACGACACTCTCGCCAACAATAACTCTTATTAATATATTTGGTACTGAGAATTCAGCAGAGCCATTATTAGGAGAGCATACATACTATGAGATACCATTTGAATCACCGTTATTAGGTCAGCAGGCATAGTCAAGTTAAGTTGAGAAATAATGAAGAACTTGTCAATGTAAATATAGAAAAAATAGCTTCCATGGGGAACATACTCTTCTGCTTTGAAGAATTGGTTTTTGCAAATATACTGTTCGTAAATGAAGAGTTGGTAGACGAAGGTCAACTTCAAGAAGAGCTAGGAGTGTCAAAGTCGAGCAGCGGAGCGTACATTAGTACGTGAGCAGCGGAGATCTTTAGACACGACGACGCCAATTCTTGAAGTTCATCGAGTATACTTGCGGGGTATAGTCAATTCGATATAAGAATTGTTAATTTTTATATCGCATTGAGATAAATCCAATTCTCCAAATCATTCGAGTATACACATAATAAAACCTTGATTGCAAAGGCAGCCCCATAGTACCATACATTTTTTATATAACCACTATTAAAATGGCTACTGATCGTCTATTAGCGAGGAGACGCTGAAAGAGGCAACGCGGCAATCCAGGATACGCCTAGAAAAAACAGCTTCGCTGTTTACCTGGATCGCTACGGCATCTAAAGAGCCTTGCTATGACGATTATAGAAAAATGTAGGGTACTATGAGGCAGCCCCTACACCACATGGAATGTTGAACTAGGATATAATACTCCTATACTAAGCAAAGCATGTGAACTTAGGGTTTACTTGGTTTTTGTTGGGGTATTTTGATCAGTCTGTCGATCTAGCTGTTGATTTGACTGTTCTTGTTTCAAAAGCTTACTTTTCTCCTCTATTGAGTTAAGAAAGAAATAAGTAAACGTTAGAAACCCGACCAAAAGCGGGATAACGACAAATATAATTGCCTTTAATTTTCTAGCCGATTCTTCACGATCCAAGCGGCTTTCTCTTTCTTCTTCTGTTTCTTCAATCTTTTCTGTTTCAACATTTAATTCGTTAGTAATAATTTCTGAATTTAAATTGTCTTTTAACATTTGTATAACCTATTAATTCTATAGTTAAGAAAGATTTTAATAAACCCTAGCATAGTTGTTTGGGTCTTACAAGTAATAATATAAAATTAATTTATAAATATCTAAAAAAATCGTTAAATCATTAAAATAATAATAATTAAGTTAATTTAAGTAATTATTTTACAACACAAGGTATTTGTGATAAAATTTTATGAGTTGATAAATCCAGTATGTTTATAATTGTATTTGGTAACAAACCTAAATAAATTATTGCTACACAAAGCGGCATAATTGCAAGTATCTCATAAAGATATAGATCTTTAAAACTTATAACCTGATTATTAGTAATTTGTCCTAGCATTACTTCCTTATAAAGTTTTAGCATATAAACAGCTCCAAGAATAATGCCAACACTACTTATAATAGCTGCTACTACATTAGCTTGATAAATACCTACCAAACTTAAAAATTCTCCTATAAAACCGCTAGTGCCTGGTAAACCTATAGAGCCAAGCATGGCAATCATGAAAAAGGTGGCGAGTATTGGCATTTTATTTGCCACTCCACCATATTTGTCTATCTCCTTAGTATGCAATCTATCATACAAAGTACCAATTATCAAAAACAAAGCAGATGCCACAGTGCCATGACTAATCATTTGATATATGGCTCCCTTAATCCCAGCTTCTGTTAAGCTAAAAATTCCTCCAGTCACATAGCCCATATGAGCTATCGATGAATAAGCTATCATCTTTTTCATGTCTCTTTGAGTCAGTGCTACTAGTGAACCATATATTACAGCAAAAATACTCAGCACTAATACATAAAATGCAAATTCTTTTGATATATTTGGAAACATTGGTAATGATACACGTAAAAACCCATATGCTCCAAGTTTTAACAATATACCAGCCAAAATGACAGATCCAGCAGTTGGTGCTTGTACGTGTGCATCAGGAAGCCACGTATGGAACGGCAGCATAGGAACTTTCACTGCGAAGGCTATAAAGATTGCCCACCATAAAACCCTCTGCACCGGTAATGTTAATGAAGGTACTAATTCGTTTAGATCAAGCATATTAAAACTATGAACTTGGCTATAAATATATATGAGTGACAATAAGAAAAATACCGACCCCAAAAAAGTATAGAGGAAGAATTTTACGGCAGCATAAACTTTATTTTCCCCTCCCCAAATTCCTATAATTATATACATAGGGATCAATATTACTTCAAAAAATAAGTAAAATAATAGTAAATTCATTGAGCAGAAAGCCCCAATGCAAAAAGACTCAATTAATAAAAAACAAAATAAGAATTCTTTGATATATTTTTTGACGGTAAATAAGCTAGCTATAATACAGATAAGGGTTAAAAAGCTTGTCAGAACAACAAAAAATATTGAAATTCCGTCAACTCCAATGTGGAATTCAAGACCTATAGATTGAATCCAACTATAACATTCTACAAATTGATAAAGTTTTGATGTATTATCAAATTGAACTAATAAATAAATAGTAGATATTAGGGTTAGGATAGAGCTTAAAACTGCGACATACATCGCATAAACTTGTTTATTTTGGGCTTGCTTATTTACTGACCTACTTTGGTTGATAAATAGCAGAATATATAATGCACTTACTAAAGGCAAAAAAATACTTATTGATAAGATCGGTAACCCGGACATTTTAAGCTCTAATAATCAAATTACGCGAATTCGGGATAAAAATTTGTCAATTCTTATCCCAAATTCGGTGAAATTATCGAAACAATCAGGTTTGAGACGGCTCTGCATCTGATTGTTAAATTAATATTTTGCTAAAAACATGATTTTAAAAGATTAAAATCATGTTTTTAGCTTTAGAAAGGTTTAAAATGCATTCGCGTTAGCCGCTTTAAGAATGCATTTTTTCTTATATTAAAGCCAATTAGGGATAAAAATTAACTAATTCTTATCCCTAATTGGGGTAAATTAACTCCGATAACTTTAGCGTTTATTAGAATATACAAAACTAATATCTCTTGAACCACGCTCAATTGCTGCTGCTACCTTTAGAGTATTATATTCATCAAGGGCTTTTCCTATTACTTGCATGCCAAGAGGCAAACCTCTAGAAGATAATGCAGCAGGTACAGAGCAACAAGGAAGACCGGCAAGACTAGCTGGAATAGTAAATAAATCGTTTAAATACATTGTCACAGGATTATCTTGTTTCTCACCTAAGTTAAAAGCTTCGGATGGTGCAGATGGCAAAATTATTGCTTCAACTTGTGCAAAAGCTTTCTTGAAATCATCTGAAATCAAGCGTCTTATTTTTTGGGCTTTTAAGTAATAAGCATCCATAAAAGCAGATGAAAGTAAATAAGTACCAATCATAATACGTCTTTTAACTTCAGCACCAAAGCCAGCAGTCCTTGTTTTTTCATACATTTCCTCAATGGATATTCCCTCATTTCCTACCCTAATTCCATATCTTATACCATCATATCTAGATAAATTAGATGAGGTTTCAGCAGGTGCTATAACGTAATATGCAGCTAGAGCATATTTAGAATAGGGTAATGAAATATCAATAATTTCTGCCCCATCGTTTTTTAGAATATCAATAGTATGCTGCCACATCTTAATAATATCCGGTTGTATACCATCTTGTTTCATAATATCAAATGGTACACCTATTTTCATGTTTTTTGCACTACTATTACATGCTGATCTTAGCTCCAGTACCTCAGAGTTTATAGAAGTAGAATCCTTTTCATCAAAACCAATCATGGCTTGTAGCATTAAAGCAGTATCTTCAACAGTTCTTGTAAGTACTCCAGCTTGGTCAAGCGAACTGGCAAAAGCAATCATACCATATCTAGAACAGCGACCATATGTTGGTTTGAAGCCAACAAGCCCAGTATAACTAGCGGGCTGGCGAACAGAACCTCCTGTATCACTTCCAAGAGCTGCCATAGCTAAAAAGCTACTGACAGCAGCTGACGAGCCTCCAGAAGATCCACCAGGGACTACCGGAGTTGTAGGTGCATCTACCGCTTTCCAAGGACTAATAACGTTACCAAAATAGCTAGTAATATTAGCCGATCCCATGGCAAACTCATCCATATTAGCCTTACCAAGCATTATTGTGCCATGATCTCGAACATTTTTACTTACAGTAGATTCATATGTTGGTACAAAGTTGCTGAGTATTTTTGAGGCGGCAGTAGTTAGTACTCCTTTTGTACAAAAGAGATCTTTTACAGCAATAGGAATTCCTTCTAAGGGTCTTGCTATTCCATTATGATAATTTTGATCAGCAATTTTAGCTTGCTCTAAAGCAATATCTGTAGTTTCAGTAATATAAGCATTTAACTCTTTATGTTTGTCCATTTCTTTAATATGTGCTTTAGTCAGCTCAACACACGAAAATTCTTTATTTTTTAAGGCTTTAAGGGCTTGTGTGATGGTTAATTTTATAATTTCTGACATATTTTACTCTACTACTTTTGGGACAACAAAACATTTTACTTCTTTGGCAAGTTCTGCCTTATCATTAGGCACATTAGCAAATAATTCATCAGAAATGTCACCATACAATACTTGGTCTTTTCGCATTCTTTGGTGCATATCACAAACAGAAGTAAGTGGTTCAACGTTACTACAGTCTACATCGTTTAAAATGTTGATCATATTCATCATCTCAGTTAATTGATGGGCAAAACTGCTTATCTCTTTTTGGGTAAAATTAAACCTAGCAAGTTTTGCTATTTTTTGTACTTCTTCATTTGTAATCATTATATACCTTAAATATTATAGTCATTATAGCATGAAATATGTCTGCACTAATAGTTTATGGTTATTTTATGAAAAAATATACCTAAGTCATTTAGGTGGCATCTCTTTGAGGAATGACACCTATTTTTAGACTTAAATAGTCAGTATTTCTTGTTCTTTTTGTTTAACATGCAAGTCTACTTTATTACTATACTCATCAGTTAATTTTTGGATTTCTTCTGATAGGTTATGTTGTTCATCTTCAGTTATGATACTGTTTTTTTCTAACTTTTTTAAATCTTCATTACCATCCCTTCTTATATTACGCAAGGCAATTTTAGTATTCTCTCCATATTTGTGAGCAAACTTAACAAGCTCTTTGCGGCGTTCTTCAGTAAGTAGCGGTATTGTGATTCTTATTAGCTGTCCATCTGATGATGGGTTTAGACCCAAATTTGTATCCATAATAGCTTTTTCTACAAATTTTACTATAGATTTATCCCACACCTGTACAGTAATAGTCCGTGCATCTGGAGTTGAGAGACTTGCTACTTGCGACAATGGTACTTTATCTCCATATGCTTCAACCAATACAGGGTCAAGTAAGTTAACTGAAGCTCGACTAGTCCTGAGTCCCTTAAGTTCGTGATCTAATACCCTTATCGAACTATCCATTTTTGATTGTAATTCTTTACGTATAGTTGCTTTATCCATACTTTACTCACCTTCTTGAATTTTTGTATATTCACCTTTTCCTTGCAGTACTTTTGCAAAATTACCTTTCTCTTTAATAGAAAATACCTTAATTGGCAAGTTGTTTTCTCTAGCCACAGCAATAGCAGCAATATCCATAACTTGTAAATTATCTTTTAAAAGATTAGTATAACTTATAGTAGAATATTTCACTGCATTAAGGTTCTTTGTCGGATCTGCATTATATACACCATTAACCTTAGTACCTTTTAGTAATAAATCACAGCTCATTTCAATTGCTCTTAAAACAGCTGCACTATCAGTAGTACAAAATGGATTACCAGTACCGCCGGCAAAAATTACTACTCTACCTTTTTCTATATGTTTTTTTGCTTTACGACGTATATAAGGCTCACAAACGCTCATCATAGGGATTGCAGAAAGGACTCTAGTATGAACACCCAAACTTTCCATAATATTTTGTAGAGTAAGTGCGTTTATTACCGTGCCAAGCATGCCAATATAATCACCAGCAGCTCTTTCCATGCCAAATAAGACATCAGTGCCACGATAAATATTGCCACCGCCAACGACCACACATACTTCTATTCCAAGATCAATTGCTTCCTTTATATCTTCAGCAATTCCTAGGATTATAGAGTATTCATGACCAAATTGTTTGTTGCCCATTAAGGCTTCGCCAGAAACTTTTAATAGGACTCGTTTATATTGCAAAGAGGACATAAATTAAACTCTTGGTTTTATAAATTTTCTATGTAAACCCTAAATACACTCTCGATGTACCCCAATTCGGGATAAGAATTTGTCAATTCTTATCCCGAATTCGCATGATGTCATTCCCGCGAAGGCAGAAATCTATAGTATTTAATAACCTTTTAGGCTATTTTGATCCCTATTTCAAGAGTAGTTTGCTAAGTTTATTTTAGTTAACATAGTATCTGCCCTTTTTTCAAATGCATCAACCATTTTTTCAGTAGCATCAGTAAAAAATATATTAACTAACTTGTCAACTATTGCAAATTTCATCTTAAAATCAATAAAGAACTCTATCTTACTACCAGTATCTTCTTTGGAAAATTGCCATAAGTTTTTTAAATATTTGAATGGTCCAGAAACTGCTTCTAATTCAATAGAATAGCTTTGTTTCGTTAAATCATTTGAGTATATAATTTTTGATTGATATTTGTCTGTGAAACCTTTCAACTGAATTACTAATTCAGCTATAATTTGATTCTCGCTCTCTGAGATAATTCTAGCAGCCTTACACCATGGCAAAAATTCAGGATATGACTTTACATCAAGAACTAAGTAATATAATTCTTGTGCATTATATGGTAGAACTTTGATTTGATGAAAACTTGGCATAAATTTTTTAAAAATCAGTTACCCTACCTTTATGCTGCCAATCTCCGTGGATAGTGGGTTCTTGACCCTTGAAACCACCTATTTCCTTTGGCTTTTCTTTTTTATCTTTTATGGTAGTATCTTTTTTGTTATCCATAATATGTACTAGTCCTCTCCTATTACGTCTTTTTATTTGTATCTATATATGTTAACACTTTAGTTGCAGATTTATCCAATTCTTGCATCACTGCAATATATGGGAAAGGACCGTAACTAATTCTAGATACACCTAAATCAACAAGGTTTTTTACTGTCGTTATATCTTGCACCATTATATTGACAGGAATAGGTGAAAATTCACATAATTGTTTTATAAAATTATGATTTGCTAAGCCTGGTGCAAAAAACCCATCAGCTCCAACTTCTGCATAAGCTTTGCTTCGTTCTATAGCTTCTTTTAAGTCTTGTTCATTATGCTCAGATGTATCTTTTTGAAGAAAGATATCCGTTCTAGCATTAATGAACATATTAGGCAATAACTCCTTTATAGCTTCTTTAATTGCTTTAATTCGTTTACATTGTTCTTCTATAGAGTATCTTGCCTTTTCTTTTCCAATAATTTGATCTTCAAAATTTATACCAATTGCCCCTGTTTTAATTACGTGTTCAACATTCTCTATTAAATCACTTAACTTCGATGCAAATCCTGATTCAAAATCAAAACTCACAGGTACTTTGACTTTTTCAATAATATTCTTTAAATTTTGTAAGGCTAATTTAAGTGGGAATTTCTCACCATCTTCATAACCATAAGATTTTGCTACTGCCCAGCTACTTGTAGCTAATGCTTTCGCCCCGGACTTCTCTACAATCTGTGCTGAACCAACATCCCAAATATTATACAATACTAAAGGATTACCCTTTTTATGAAGTGTTTTAAACAAGTTATCTTCTATTTCTGTGAATTTTCTTTTCATACTACATTATCTCCTTCTATTTGAGTTAGTTTTTTTTCATTGTTGTTTTTTCCTTAATAATATATTGTTACTCAAAACATAATTTTAATTATTAAAATAATATTTTGAAGTAAATGAAAAAATCAAAATGCCTAGGTGTTAACCATTAGAGTTAAAATTATGAAAACTTCTCGTCTTCACAGAATATATACCAATATCAAACTAATTGAAAACTATTCGTTAAATCTTGCAGAAGATCATAGTCACTACCTTAAAACAGTATTACGACTAAAGGTTGGCGATCATTTTAGAATTTTTAACGGCACAGATGGTGAGTTTATAGAACAAATTACTGGTATGACAAAAAATAATTTACATGTTGGACTTACTAATATTTTAAGAAAAGCAACAGTTGAACCTGAACTTACTTTAGGAATATCCATTATTAAAAGTGATAGAATGTTGGATGCCATAGATATGGCTGTACAGCTTGGGGTAACAAAAATTATTCCACTAATCGCCGAAAGATCTCAATTTCGCACTGTTAATACTCAAAGATTGATGAAATGTATTATCGAATCTACAGAGCAGTCCGAGCGTTTAATACCCTGCATTCTTATGCCAGTAGTATCACTTAGTCTTTTCCTAGAACAAACTCTAGGTAGTTCTATAATATATGCCAATGAAAATGAAGATGAAAATAATACTTTATTAAAAATCATGCCTATATACTCATCAGATATTTCGGCAAATCTTTCAGTTGTTGTTGGTCCAGAAGGTGGTTTTTCACAAAATGAACTCCAAATGCTTTCATTAAGACCCAATACTTTATCAATAAGTCTAGGGTCAAATATCCTCCGAACTGAAACGGCCGTAGCAACATGTCTAGCACAAATTAAATTACTCACAGCTAGTTGCGTTGCAACTAAACCAATCCTCCTAAATTGACTAATAGTAATGGTGATAGCCTGATGTCTTTATCAAACTCAGGTTATTTCAGTTGATATTTAATAGTCAAATTCAAAACTCCTCCCCCAACAACCCCAACACAAATATTAAGATTATTCTTACCATTTCGTAAACGTGGCATCAAATCAAGCTGTGGTAGGTTAGTAGATCTATATATGTCGCGTGCTTTCACAAATTTTCCTTGGTAAGTTTTATAAATGTAAACAACACAGTTATCACCATTAAAATCCCTACATTGCATAGAATTAAACTCAGAAGTAGTAGGACCAGCATGAACAAGTTGATTATTAACTTTGATCACTATGTAATCATCATAATACGAACCAGTACCACCTACTGTAAAATAGTCTAGCTTATTAGTATTCGGTATATCAAACTCATAATTTGCACAATGTAATGTATCTATTAGATGAGCTGGAGAATGACCTGCAGAATCGTATGGAGCACCAAGTATAAAGGTTCCAACCTTAGTGGCATCATCATAACTATTTTTAACAGGAAAATCGCCTTTGAAGTCGCTTGCATATTTAAAATTAAGACCAGTATTCTCTTTACATCCAACACCATTTGGTAAGGCTTCAAAGGTCACTGTTTTAGTATCGATATTTGATAGACAATAACGTTGTAGTGGTTTATTCGGATCAATTAGTACCCGACCAGGTTTACAAGTACCTAGTGCCAAATCACCTATTTTTGTGTCAGGATCACCTATTTCTGTGCTAGCCCATGTTGCGTTACCACTGTCATTAGTCGGGGTAGTAATTGCTTGACATTTAGGGGCAGGAACTGAAGTACAAAAACCTAATTCTTGTGGGGTTTTATCTCGGATTGCAGCAGTCTTTTCAATAGAAGTACCATCCTGATAAACAAGAGTACCATTCTTCTTATTGACAAAAATACCATTTTCATTGACAATAACATCATCCTTATCTACAGGGATCCCATCTTTATCGACAAAAGCACCATTCTTATCAATAAGAACACCATCCTTATTAAAAGTAGCAGTGTAATACTTTCCATCAGTGTTTATTGTAGGACCTAGTGACGGGGAGGGATCAATTCTATTATTGGTATCTAAAGAAACTTTACATACTTCAACATCTGGCTTACGATTATTTTTATAACAATACGCAGAGTTAGCACATTTATAAATCGTAATACCCTTTGTCTTAAGATCATCTATAGTCTCCGCAGAGTTACAACCAGTATGAGTATCCTGACAGATTTGCAGGCCTAGGTATTGCATACTTTTTGTCTTAAATTTTGAGCAATCAACTGTATCTGATTCAAGTAGTTTTGCTAGTACACAGTTAGTATTATTTACTCCCGGAACACATTTGTCTATATCTTTTAATTGTAAACAACCATGCGTTGCACCTTGAATATATTTACCATTTATATATTCAAGACCCTTTAAATATACCACACCTGTAGTAGGAATTCCTTTAGCATCATAAGGGGTCTTGTCGTCTTTATAGTTACCATATATAGTTAAAGGATTCATAGATTTTTTGCCAGAGAATGGCATAGCAGTATATATAGTTGGGGGGGTATTAGAAATATATGCCATGAAGGAAGTAAAATTAAATCCTGCTAAATTTATTATTTCTTCTGTCTTATTGGCTATTGGATTACTAGCAGATAACGGTGTAATAACAGTACTAGTTGAATCAACAATATTCCCTTTATCGTCTGACACTCGTATTGACGCAATAAATTGAGGGTTATAATAGCTATTATTATGGCAAGTAATTCTAGGAAATCCTTCACACTGGTAGGTTAGGATTTGGTAACCATCTGTTACCCTGTCTTCACAACCAACCAAGCTATCTCCTTCTGCTACACAAATAGATTTTGGATCACGACTAAGATGAGGGTTTAAGGTAGTATTTCTAGTAATTGAAGCAACAAAAGACCTGTCATCAACATTATCTCTGAGCTTAAAGGTTTTCTTGAGCGGTAGTAAACTTGTACCATCTTGACCTTGTATACTAGGAAATGCAAGATTAACATCAATAAACTCGCCAATATTTATGCCCCATATTTCTTGACAAGTAATCTTACCATTTGCTCCTTCGCTATTACAATCAGGTAAATCATCAACATAGTAACTACTTGGTGTAGAGATATCACCTACTTTTTGTGCGTAGACTATCCTAAATCCATCTTCGCAACCATTCTCAGTAATACTACATTTAAAGTCAATTTTCGTGTTAACGCAAAGTTTTGTATCACCAGCTGAGCATTTTTTTATTGCATCGCGTTGAGCGGTAGCAATATGAATTCCTTTAGCTGAAGAAAATGGATCAAGATTGTTTATTCTTACACATTTATCGGTTTTTTGAGGATCTTCATTTTTACAAAGAGGCACAAGATTGTCTAAACTAACACGTACGACATTATGAATAAGATTATTTCTTAATTTAGATACTACGCATGGTGCATCTGAAGATTGAACAAATAAACCATTTTTCTTTTTACTGCATACAAGCTTTGTAGTGGGAGTAATAATGAATTGTTCTAATTTAGGGCAATATGGTGGTGGAAAAGGACCAAATGGTAATTCAACGCAACCAAATTGGTAGTCATCAACAGAACGATTTAGTGCACCAAGTGCTTCTACTATTTTTTTTGCCACCTCATACATCCATTGTTGTTCAAAAATATATCCTATCCATTTAACTATTTCTTTTATAACATCAAGACCTGGTGTATTGTCAGAAGCAATCATGTCTAATAACTTACCTAATAGTACTGATATACTCATACTAGACTTAATGTCTATTAAAAACTTTAGAATTTTTGCAAAAGGGTGTAACTCATCTGTTTTATGAAGAGGTTGTCTTATTGGATTCCAGTCCATCGGATCTAAGTGAACTCCGGTAGCTGAAACAAGATTTACCAAGCCAGGATCACTATATGCGCATAGCTTTGGTCTATTAAACGGTTTTCCGTCATCTCCAACAATCGGTTTTCCATCATCTCCAATAATCGGTTTATCATCTTCTGTAGAGCCAACATCATTCAAATGTTTTCCAGGTGTATAACCAGGGTCTGCTGGCGTTCCTTTACTATTCAAGGCTGTTGGTGCAACTGCAGGAACAGCAACCCTAGCACAAATTCTGAGTAAGGGTAGGGCATAAGCCCCAAGCCATATTACACATTCACCATCCCAATTCAAAGTAGTGGATTGATTCCAGCATGCAAATGCATTACAACTTTGAGTTCTTATACGAATCTTTGGTGCAAAATAGGAACTTTCTGTGGTATGTTCTGCACAGTGATGAAGATAAAATCCAATAAAATTCTCAGGAGGGTTAAATTGAATCAAGCAATTATCTGTATCGCGTCCATCCCGCTTATTCCATGGTGGGCACATAGGATTTGGCTCTATTCCTTTTCTTACTCTAATTCCGTTCCATATTTCATCTATCGTGTCATAACCACAATTGCAAGGGTTACTGAGACATTGTGCAACTCCATCCCAAAATGATGCATAACTCTTGCTAGAGTAAATCAACAAAAAAAATGCTAGATAATATTTTTTTAGCACCAAACTCCTCTTACAACTAAATATGATTTAATGCTATATACAAAGGATTAATCCAATTATCAGGATGTCCTGGATATTGTTGTAATATTTCTTGATATATTTTCAATTCCTCGGTTCTACAGGATAGAATCTTGATAATGCCAATTAAACTTCCTATACTTAACTCCAAAGCAATAGATTGATTATTTTGATTTATTAAGAACATTCTAGAAGCAATTGTAAATTTCGATAATTTATTTATTTCTGATTCATTTAATCCTAAAATTTGTTCTAAATACTGTAATTTTATTTCTGATGGTAAAATTATTTTAGTGTCTGTTAAATCCAACCAATTCTGTAGCACCTTTGTTTTTATCGACTGTAGATAACTAAAATTAAAATTACTAACCATTATTCCATTATTACTCAGCAATCTATCAGAAATCATTTGTGATATGTTATCAAAATTTTCCGGTCTATACAAGGAATCTAGATTATCTATTACTAATATTTTTGGACTCTTCCCTATAATAGTTAAGTGATAATTAAAAGCATATATTAATCCTACACATAAACTATTATGCTTAGTCAAATTCATTGAAAAATCTTCTAGAAGTTTTCTATCTGTTGGATAAAAACGTTCTGTAAAAGACTTCTCAGAGAAAGGGTACAAATTAAATCCGAGTATGCCACCTTCAGATAAAGGGAATTTATCACTATCAAATATACCATCATATAATCCTCCTTTTGTATAATCAGTCAACCTTAGTTTAATTAAATCTCCACCTTCTATAGAAAAGTCCATTGTTTTTAAAATGGAGGAAAAATTACGATCTTTATTATCTAAAGTCCAAATTTTATCAGCGAAGTTTTCTAGAAAAGCTAATTCTGCTTTGGTTAGAGGGTAAAAAGAATGATTACAAATTATCTTAAGAAATTCGGTAACGAAATGCCTTGACTCTAGAGTATCATCTAGTAGAAATGGATTTATTAGGTTCTTCTCCTTTTCAAACCACTGCCCTTCAATTGATTCAACAAAAATCTTTGAATTATTATTATTGGAAAGATATAATATTGTTGGCTTGTATTTAGTGGCTTCAGAAATTAAAAAATTTGTTAGTACAGTCTTACCAGTATTAGCTGTGCCAAAAATACAAGTATTCCCTCTATTATTACTTTTAGCATGAAAATTCATAAAGTAAGGAGTTCCTTTTTCTGTTCTAAGCAAAGTCACCGCTTTACCCCATATGTTATTTTGGCTTCCGGTCGGGAAATTATGTAATGAGGCCAAAGCGGCGGTATTTTCTATAATTGTGGGAGCGAGCCTCCTAACATAGGAAAAGTTCCCTGGGAGTTGTGCCCAAAATGTCTGCTCTAAGTTTATATCTTCTCGCACATGGACAATGCCAATTTTAGCAAGTTCCTTAGATGCTTGGGCAATTGATTGATCCAATTTTTCCAAGTCTGACCCTATAATAGCAATAGAAATTTGTTGTTTACAAAATTGGTTCGGGATTGAAGCATCAAGGTTCATTATCTTATCTATTCCTGTAATTTCAGCAAGTTTAGTATCCTTACTAACTTGTAAAATATATGCCTGTTGTTCAAATGTTTTAGATACTTCTTTTTTATCAACGAAGTAAAATATTTCTGTTGCTATTAATTCTACAGGTAATTGTAGGAATCCATCAAGTGCAGCTGATGATACTTCTTGATATTCCTTTATTGAAATAATGGATGCAAACTTTTTATCATGCCTACTTATTACTTCAATCTTATCGTTACCAACTGCATATTGATTAGAGGCTAAAACATTAGATAGATTTGCAATCGGTACTAGGCAATATTCTTCGTTGAGATGGATTATTCTACGATATAAAAACATCAGATCAGAGTAAGATTCTTCCCCTTCAAATCTTATTCCTAACTTTACTGCACCGAAATCTTGTAAATCCAAAAGTATTGTATCAACAGTGCTATTTAGTATTTCAAAAACACTACTTAAGTACTTATTTTGGAGACTGACAACTTTATCAAAAAACAAAGATGTTATTAAAGAGTTGAGATTTTTAACTTTAATTTCAGCAGAATCATAAATTATTGAGATATATAAGGTGTTAACAAATTTATCATCCCAGTAATTCTTTTTTTGCCATAAATTGTGAATATTAGCTGGTAACAATTTATTGTAAGGAGTTGGGTCATCTAAGTTTGTCTTACGTCGTACAGTATGTATCCAAAATGCAAAATTTTTATTACGAACATTTTTCTTAATCGCATTACGCACTACTTCTCGTAAATTGAATAACTTAGTGCTAATATTTTCTGCATTGATACCATTTATTTGGATAGTTTGGAGTAGTTCACCATTCTTAGTTAACAAAGTATTCTCATTATAATGACAAGCAATTGGAATGAAATCCTCTGCAGAATTATTATATAAATCCTTATCAACTTTTCTTGAGTTGCTAGCTATTTTGAACACCAATGATACCTATCAAATACATGTTATTTATACTCTTTAGTGGTATGAATTCGCTCCAACCCACCCATGTAACTCACCAAAATATCTGGAACTGTTATTGAACCATCTGCATTTTGATAATTTTCTAGAATTGCGATTATTGTCCTACCAATTGGTAAACCAGAACCATTCAAAGTATGGACAAAAGTGGTTTCGTTGCTACCAAATTCTTTATATCTAGCTTTCATCCTTCTAGCCTGAAAATCTCCACAATTAGAACAACTTGAAATCTCACGGTATAGATTTTGACCAGGCAACCATACTTCCAAATCATAGGTTTTCTTGGCAGTAAATCCCATATCTCCAGTACAAAGCAACATAACTCTATATGGTAGATCAAGTTTTTTTAGAATGGTTTCAGCTGCATTAGTTATATATTCATGTTCACGCTGAGATTCTTCTGCAGTAGTTATTGTAACCAACTCAACTTTACCAAACTGGTGCATACGTATCATACCTCTAGTATCTCTACCACTACTTCCAGATTCTGATCTGTAACAGGGTGTGTAAGCAACATAACGTATAGGCAATTCTTCCCTAGCTATTATGGTATCGGCTACCATATTAACGAGAGGTACTTCGCCTGTTGGAATTAACCTGTAATTATTCACCGTTTCAAACGACTCTTCTGCAAATTTTGGCAATTGACCACTATTATACATAGCAGCTGGTCGCACCAAAGATGGAGGAGATAGTTCAGTAAAATCAAATTCTTGAGTATGTGTATCAATCATAAAATTAATCAATGCACGTTCTAGCTTTGCTAAATCTCCCTTTAGAGTCACAAACCTACTACCAGACATTTTAGCAGTACGGACAAAATCCATCATACCTAAACTTTCACCAAGTTCAAAATGCTGCTTAGGTAATGGAGGAGATGGTTTTGTTGTAATGTCTCCTACTGTTTTAAGCAGTTTATTCATACTGCCATCAGTGCCATATGGTACATCAGGATCAGGAAGGTTTGGCAATACCTCCAACATATCGTTTAACTGGTGATTACTATTTAATTTTAAATTCAGTTCTTTCAGTTTCTCATTTATGTGATCCACATCACGCTTTATTTCTTCAAATTCTTTACTAAATTTGTTAGGCATGTTGCCTAGATCCCTAGATTTTTTCCTTCTTGCATGCTGAAATTGCTGAATAAGATTAGTTAGCTGGCGCTTGCTTTCATCTAGTTTAGTAATTTTATCGGATATTGGGGAAATTCCCCTTTTGATAAGTAGATCATCAAATTCCTGCTTGTTCTCCCTAATCCACTTTATATCTAACATTTAACTTCCTCGATTTTCTACAAATTTACACATAATAATTGAAGTTTCATATAATAAAAGCATTGGTATTGCAAGGGCAAATTGGCTAAGCACATCCGGTGGAGTTAAAATACCAGCAATAATAAAAATAATTACTATAGACGATCTTCTTTTGTCCACTAAGTCTTTTGCTGTTAATATTTTTAATAAATTTAATATTAACATAATAATTGGTAATTGGAAAGCTATACCAAACGCAATAATTAACTGAATTACTAAGTTTAAATATTCACTAATTCTAGCTTCTAGAATTAGTGGAATAATAGCATTATTATCTTCAAAGCTTAGAAAAAATTGCCATGCACGCGGCATAACAAAATAAAATACAAAGATGCTCCCACACCAAAACAAAACAGGCGACATAAAAAGAATAAAAGCAGCATATTTCTTCTCACCTGAGTATAACCCAGGTCTTATAAATAAAAAACATTCTATAGCGATAATTGGCATAATCATGACAAAAGAAACAAAAGCTGCAAGTTTTATATAAGTAAAGAATGCTTCAGTAAGACCAGTATAGATCACTTTCCTTATATCAGCATGATCTAATTCTGCAAGTGGCTCTAATAAAATGTTATATATATCGCTACTAAAACAATAACAAATAATAAAACCAATAATGAATGCAGCAAATACTCGTAAGAACCTAGCCTTTAGCTCTAAAAAATGCTCTTTAAAAGTATATGACTTCATAAATTAACCAAATGTACAAGTTTAAGTAGGTATATAACCTTAGTTTGATGTAAGACATCGGTTTAATAGCCCAGGATGCCATATATGGACGTTCCTGCTTTCGTGAGGAGGTATTACTAACGTGGATAGTCAAAATAGGTTGTTATGAACCTAGAAATTGAATAGAATGATAAAAAACTCATCAAAAGTATACTTATATACTCTAGAATAGAAAACCAAAAATTGCGTCGTCATTATCCAAGACTCTAGCGGTATACTCAAACGATCCTACGAGCAGTATACCATCCATAAAAAAGGTTCGTAACTGGAATGATTATAACAAAGCTTTAAAAAAAATGGGAGAAATAATCCTTAGTTTTGATGAAAATTATACTAGGAGTCCTAGAAGTTTTGCTATTGTCTTTTCTTCAAAGCAAAATAGTATAATCCCTATAATATGTCATAAAAGTTTATTAGGGAAGGTTCTTCACCCAACAGTTCTAATGTACTCTCTGTTAACTGATCAAAGTTAGTCTGTATTTGATTTTCTTTTTGTTCTTGTGCTGCAACTATCTCAGAAGCCTCATTTAAATACCCAATACCCTCTTCTTCGGTAACATGTATCCCCTGCATACCATTTTCCTTTGAGATAGCCACATGATTTGACTCATTATCCATTAAAACAACTTGCTCATTCTTATAAACACCAAAATGCTTCTTGGCTTTTTCTATATGCTCCTGTTTACCTTCATAGCCATTTTTAGGAGAATACGACACTACAAAAATTTCTTTCGATAGAGTCGATCCTAAAAGTTGCTCAAGAGCGTATTTGATCCACTCAGGATATGAGCCAAAAGATACAATAGCTATATGACATCCTATAGTTAATGTTTTTTGTAAAAATTCTACTAATAGCTCTTTATTTTTCCAATTTTTTGTTTCATCTGCTAGAAATTGATCTACACAATCCTGATAATTGAAAGTAGTACTAAGAGCATTGTGTAGGGAGCCTTTTACTATTGTTCCATCCCAATCAATACATAATAACATCTTATCAGATTGAGTTTCTTTCTCCAAAAAACCCTTTTGCTGTTTAACTTCTAGTTGTTCAGCATCCGGAGTATTCATTACCTGTTTATCTTCTGCTATGCTAAAATTTAAAGGGGGAAGGCTTAATCTTGCCTGTTTTATTTTTAACATCTGTTGTTCTCTTATATTTATTTTTTATTCTTCTTGAACCCAAAAACTCAGAACCTAATAAATTAATTTTAAAATTTTTGCAAGCAAATTATTAAGATTATTTAAGTAAAATGAAATAGATTCATCGCTGTTATTAGCGTATTGCATTGCTTATTAAAATATGATAAACTAGTTAAGTTAACTGGTTTATTAAAGAGGATTCATGAGAATAGTCGGTATGTTTAAAACAAAAACTCACTTAACGGAGCTAATAAAAGAAGTAGAAGCAGGTGAAGAATTATGCATAACAAACAGAGGAAAAGAGGTAGCTTTTGTTATATCTGTAGCTAAATATTATTCCCAAAGATTTGATGATCTATTTAAAAAACTTGCTGAACTTAAAAAACGTAGTCCTCTTGGCTCTATAGATGATGTTATTAAAATGAAAAATCTTGGTAGAAAATGAATTTAGTAGTAGATTGTTCATTCATCATGTCATCGATTTTACCGGATGAGCAGCAGCTTAAGGTCGATAACATTTACCATCAGATTTCTAACAAAGTATATAATATATTTGTCCCTGCTGTCTTTTTTTTAGAATGTAACAATGTGCTTATATCATCCTTAAAAAAACAACGTATTACTAAAAGTAATTATGAAGAGTATTTACACCTCTTAAATACTCTTCCTATTAATATTGATAAATTTTGCTCTAGCCCTGAATCTCTACATATAATAGCAAGGATTGCAACTAAATATGATCTAACGTCTTATGATGCTTCTTACCTTGAATTATCCCTACGCCTTGAAGCAAGCATTGCTACTCTAGATAATAATTTGGCTAATAGCTGTAAGATAGCAAATATAGAATCTATAATTTAAAATACTAATTACTTCAAATATGCACTTATAGTGAATTCAGTTGAATTATGTCAAAGAAATCTCCACTCGAACTTTTAGGTTGTATTAAGTACTAGTATATTGTTACACTAATAGTTTAATTATTTTAGCCTACTATATCATTTTTTCTTGCTATTAATTAACCAAATCATCAATATTTATAGTACTATTAAAATTATAAGGTGAATAAATGATAGGATATCAGCAAGAACAAAGAAGCCTAACGAAAGAACAAAAATCAGCTGTTGGGTTATTATCGATTGGGACTTTTTTAGAATATTTTGATCTGATGCTTTATGTACATATGGCGGTATTGTTAAATGAGTTATTTTTTCCCAAAGATGACCCTCATACTACAGCAATTTACTCTGCTACAGCTTTCTGTTCTAGCTTTGTTTTTCGACCTGTTGGAGCATTAATTTTTGGTTATATAGGTGATAATATAGGGCGTAAGACTACTGTTATCATAACGACTTTTATCATGGCTTTATCATGTATTACCATGGCTAATCTACCTACTTATGCCCAAATAGGTATTACAGCTTCTTGGTTGGTTACAATATGTCGTATACTACAAGGAATGTCCTCTATGGGAGAGGTAGTAGGAGCAAAACTTTATTTAACTGAATCTATAAATCCACCAATCCAATATCCAGTTGTTTCATTAGTTTCGGTTTTTGCTACTTTAGGAGGCGTCGTTGCTTTAGGCATAGCATCGTTAGTGACCTCCTATGGATTTAATTGGCGTATAGCATTTTGGATGGGAGCGGGCGTAGCACTGGTTGGTACAATAGCTAGAAGGAGTCTTAGAGAAACGCCGGAATTTGCTGACGCCAAGCGTCAACTAAAAAAAACTTTTCAGCAGACTTCAAATGTTGCCGGCATAGATCTCAAAAAACTGGAAAACAACCCAATATGGCAGAAAAAAGCTGATAAAATAACAGTAATGGCGTTGTTTTTAATAGAATGTATGTGTCCCGTATGTTTTTATTTTACTTATATTTATTGCGGAAATATTTTAAAAACTTCTTTTGGCTATAGTGCTGAACAAGTCATTCATCAAAATTTTATTATCTCAATATTTTCCTTCTTAAGCACTTTGGTATTAACATATTTAAGTTATAAAATATATCCGTTAAAAATTGCAAAAACTTTGTTATTAATATTTTGTCTATTTGCTTTAGCTTGTCCTTATTTATTGAATAATCTTAATAGCTCATTTGATGTATTTTTAATTCAATTATTCGTTATGTTATTTATACCTACCGGTCCTGACATAGGATTGTCAATCTTTTATAAACATTTTCCTGTCTTTAAACGTTTTAGTTGTGCTAGTCTTACCTTTGCCATATCTCGTGCTTTAATGTATGTAGTTCCCTCTTTTTCAATTATTTACTTAACTGAATATTGGCATCATTGGGGGATAATGATTATATTGCTTCCAATTTGCATAGGTTTTGCATTTGGATTATTTCATTTTGAAAAATTGGAGAAAAAGACTGGGAATTATCCACAAAAGCCCCGTGTAGACACATAGGCGTCAACTTAAGAGCGTAATGATTGAGCATGTATAAACAAATTAAACACAGCCGTCATAGCAAGGCTCGTTAGATGCCGTGGCGATCTAAATAAACAGCGAAGCTATTTTTTAGAGTAATGCTTCGCGTATCTTAGATTGCCGCGTCGCCGCTTGCAGCGGCTTCTCGCTAATAGACGTTTAGGTTTGATTTACTTATACATGCTCAATCATTACGCTCTTAAGTTGACGCCTATGCGCCACTTTGTGGCTCGCGATGACAACTATTTATTTCTATAATTTAGTATTTTCTATCATTAGTTGGGACTTTTAAACTGCCCTGCGTGTAGAGGTATAGATAAATGTTGACAACATAATGTAATAATTCGTTTTGTTACTGTTGGTATTTTTAAATGCATAGCTAAAGTTAAAAAATGTATTACAGTTTCTTCTACTATTTTTTTAATTTTTTCAGGTGATTTAGTTCCTAGAGTTTCTAACGATGAGCAACGTTGTTGCTAATTCAACTGAATTCACTATAACACAAGAACTCTATTCCAATTTGATATATTTTGCTCTATAATGCACATCTAAAAATATATTAAAGGTTTTTGATGTTTGCTATTCGCAATATTGCTATTATCGCCCACGTTGATCATGGTAAAACTACTCTAGTTGATAATATGCTTAAACAAAGTGGGACTTTCCGAGAAAACCAAGCAGTAGCAGAACGTGCTATGGATTCAAATGACCTTGAACGCGAACGTGGTATAACTATTTTAGCCAAATGTACCTCCCTTATGTGGGAAAATATCCGTATCAATATAGTTGATACTCCTGGTCACGCTGATTTTGGTGGTGAGGTAGAACGCATTCTTACTATGGTAGATGGAGTTGTATTACTAGTTGATTCTTCTGAAGGTACAATGCCTCAGACAAAATTTGTGTTGTCAAAAGCTCTAAAACTTGGTTTGAAACCAATTGTTGTTATCAATAAAATCGACCGTCCTGATAGAAGAGTAAGTGAAGTAGTTGATGAAGTATTTGAATTATTTATGGCATTAGAGGCAACTAATGAACAACTAGATTTCCCAATTATCTATGCTTCGGGACGTAGCGGTTGGGCATCGCTCCATCTAGAAGATCAGCAAAAAGATCTTTCTCCTCTTTTTGATTTGATAGTATCTCATGTACCTGCTCCTGTTGCTGATAGCAGCCTGCCTTTTTCTATGCTTGTTACTACTAGAGAATATAACTCATATTTTGGTCGTGTATTTACCGGTCTAGTGCAGAGCGGTACGGTTAAGATCAACCAAAATGTTAAAGTACTTAATCGTGATAATATGGTAATTGAAAATGCTAGAATAAGTAAAATACTGTCATTCCGAGGATTGGAACGCGTAGCTGTCGATGTAGCATATGCAGGGGATATCATTGCTATTGCTGGAATTCAGAACGCTACGGTAGCTGATACTATCTGTGACCCTGAAATAATGATAGCACTCCCTTCCTTACCTATAGATCCACCAACATTATCTATGACCTTTGGAGTAAATGACTCTCCTCTTGCTGGACGGGAAGGATCAAAGCTTACATCACGAGTTTTAGGTGATAGATTGATGAGAGAGATCGAAAGTAATGTGGCAATACATGTCAGTCAAACTGAAGAAAAAGATGCTTTTCAAGTTGCAGGTCGTGGTGAGTTACAATTAGGAATATTAATTGAAACTATGCGACGTGAAGGTTTTGAACTATCAATCAGCAGACCACGTGTATTATTCAAAGAGGATGAACAGGGAAAAAGATTAGAACCAATTGAAGAAATCCAAGTTGATGTTGATGATGATTTTGTTGGAGTTGTTGTTAAATCCTTAGCAATACGTAAAGCAGAAATGACTGATATGCGTCCATCTGGTGGCGGTAAAACTAGAGTCACATTTTTAGGACCATCACGCGGTCTTATTGGTTACCACGGTCAGTTTCTAACCGAAACTCGAGGTACAGGTGTTATGAACCGTGTTTTTCATAGTTATGGCTCATATAAAGGGGTTATTGAAGGAAGACGTAATGGAGTATTAATTTCTAATGGGGATGGTGAATCTGTTGCCTATGCTCTATGGAATCTTGAAGAGCGTGGAAAAATGTTTATAAACCCTAATGAACTAGTATACCAGGGAATGATTATAGGCGAACATAATCGGGATAATGACCTAGAGGTAAATCCTCTGAAAGCCAAACAATTATCAAATGTCAGAGCTTCTGGCAAAGATGAAGCTATGCGTCTTATCCCACCAGTCATTATGACGTTAGAACAATCTATCAGCTATATCCAAAATGATGAAAGAGTAGAAGTTACTCCTAAATCAATCCGGCTTCGTAAGGCAGTATTAAACCCTAATGACCGAAAGAGATCAGAACGACGTAATGAGGACTAATTGCTATAGTTAAATCTTTGCTAAAATAGCATGCTCTTTCGTCACTACTGGGAAAAATTGCTTGTTAAAAGGAAATAATTCTACTTTTTTATTGCTGACAAACTCGATTTCAATGATATCACCTGCTTTAAAATTAAAAACATTTGTAATTTTTCCTATAGCCACCAAATTGGTATCTAGTACCAGTAAGCCTCTTAAGTCTTCAATATAAAATTCATCTTCACTTAATGAAGGGAAATCGTGCCTATGACAAAAAAGCTTACATCCCTTTAATCCTTCAGCTAATGTCCTATTATTAATTTTGTTAAATCTACATATTATATCACCTTTAGAATTTTGACTAATGAGTTTAAGGATAATTTTTTTTCCTAATTCATCCACCAAATTCATTTTAATGATATTAGTATTTGGCATAGTAAAAGATTTGACATAAACATTACCCTGCACTCCGTGTACTGATGATACTACACCAACAAAAATTAAATCTTTTTTAATAGACACCACCTAATTCATTAAGAGAAACCATTTTTTCTTTTTCGGATAGTTTCCAGCTGCTTTCTCTAATTTTTCAAAATGCAATATGCCAAAGCTATATCCTATCATGACTGGAATTATAATAATCAGCAATCCATAATTACCTAAATATTTTGTTAAATAAATAAGCCCAAAAGATGTGATAATATACATAATAGTATTAGATATAGCATATAAAAAACTAACATATGTGAAGCGTTTAAAAACAGGGAAATATATAAATAAAATTGAATGGGCTGGTGTTAAACCAGGTATAATCAATATAATAAATGCTTGGAACAGAAAAATATCAAAAGGTGTTCTAGCATGACTCAATAAGTATAGGCAAACTAGAATAAGAACCCAAAAAATTACCATTCTAATTTTTAAAATCATTAGGGGGTATACGTAATAACCTAAATATATCAATGATAAATTCCCTAACATTTCTACTATTGAAACAAAGAAATTTTGATAAATAACTTGTTCAGCCGTATAACCAAAATTATTTCTAAGAATCTCTCCGCAATGAATAAATGTTAAATAAAAACATACTGGCCAAGCACAGTGTATTAAAAACAAAGATAAAGCTGTTACTTTATTAACTTTTTCTGTCCAAATAGGATTCTTTTCCAATATACTAGTATTCTCATTAATATCTGTAAAAATCATTTTCATTCGTCGTTTTGCGTCAGCAAATTCTGGTGTTTCTCGTAGAGTTGTTCTAGCTACTGAACCGACTAACGCAACCAATGCACCAAACCAAAAAGCATAACGCCAATTGAAGTTGTAAGAGGTAGAAATAAATGCAACGCCCAAAGCAAAGGTTGCCCCTAATACAGCAAAAAAACTTATTAATGCTACAGACATATATTGTTGTGGACGTTTTATAGTTTCAGTCAAATATAATTCTGCCCCTATTATTTCTCCCATGGAAGTCATGCCTTGTATAATACGACATATTGACACAATCACAGCAGCAGTAATACCTATTTCAGCATAAGTTGGCAAACTAGCAATAATAATACAAGAAAATGCCATCATAAAAGTAGTAATAATAACAGTTACTTTACGCCCTATAGTATCACCAATCCATCCAAAAATTAACGCCCCAATAGGTCTTAATAAATATGTGGTACAAAGAGCAAAGGCTGAAAGTAATTGTGCTGCATAGGGATAATATTCCGGGAAAAAAAGCTCATTAAGAATTACCGCCATATGTATATAGAGCATCAAATCAAAATACTCTAGAAATGTACCGATTGAAAGTAATCCGACAGCCTCTTTTTGTTCTCTAGTTAGACGAGTTTGAGACACCTCATCTGCTTGTATTAATCTATTCATATTGGCTTATATCTTCCTTATTTAATACCAATTGTCTTTTATAAAATAGCTTACATTTCAGATATTAGTACACATTTGCAGCACTTTAATTACTAAACCCTTAATACCTTTATGTATTTGTGCTAAAGGAGCATTTAACATAAAAGCAGGAGTAGTAACCAATCTATTATCTTCGTCCACGACTATATCTTGAGCATTACAAGTTTCTTCTGTTGCTCCTAGCTTATTTATCAGATCATTTGATTCTCCAAGGGTAACCTTAATTTTTGTATGATTTCTTAAGACTATAGCAAGTAAAGCAGGAGCAATACATATAGCTCCAATTGGTTTTGATAAATTATAAAAGCCTACTATTATTTCCTGTAAGTCTTTTGCTACTGTAGCATTTTCATTTTTAAGTCCTATATTAGACAAATTTAGTGCAGCACCAAACCCACCCGGTAATATTAAAGCATCAAAATCTTCAGCACGTATTTGATTTAATGGTTGGATTTTACCACGAGCAATGCGTGCTGATTCAACCAATATATTACGTTCCTCTAACATTTTTTCTTGAGTTAGATGGTTAATCACATAATATTGATTTTTATTAGGAGCAAAAATTTTTACATTTACATTATGCTTATCAAGTTCCAATAATGTAAAAACTGTTTCAAAGATTTCAGCCCCATCTAAATATCCACAACCTGAAATAATTACAGCAACATTTTTCATAATATTTCTATAGTTTTTTTCTGTTTCTTACTTTAAGATTTGTAGCAACTTTAGTTGATTTTGTTTTCTTACCATATGTTCTTGATGGTACTGTTGTCTTGACTATCAATTTATCAACCATAGTCTTATTATTTCTAGGCTGGTCAAAATGGGTATCTAATAGTTTTACCATTTGCATATTTCTAGACTCAGCAGATTTACCACCAGTAACAATAGCAACCAAAGATTTATTTTGTCTAGTTGCTGCAGTAATCAAGTTATAGCCGGCTGGAATGGTATAACCAGTTTTCAACCCTTCAACTCCTTCATAAGTTTCATTTACTTTATTATGTCCTCGTACAATATTGCCTCTAAAAACAAAGTTGTTTCTAGAGAAGAAAGCATAATATTTAGGGAAATCTCGCTTAATAGCTATAGATAGTTTAGCAAGATCTCTAGCCGTAGTTTTCTGACAAGGATGATGCCATCCAGAAGCGTTTTTAAAATAAGTATCTTTCATACCAAGTTGTCTAGCACGAATATTCATCAAACGAGCAAAATTTTCTTCAGTACCTTTAATATTTTCAGCTACTACCATAGCTGCATCGTTTGCTGATCTAATAATTAGACCTAAAATAGCTTCTCTTACAGTAATAGTTTCTTTTTCTTTAAGCCCTAATTTGCAGGGCAACATTTTCTCTGCGTTTTTTGAAACATATAATCTTTGATTCATTGATAACCTGCCAGATTCTACCGCTTCAAATAACAAATACAAGGTCATTAATTTTGTCAATGAAGCCGGATATATTCTAGTAGTAGAATTTTTATCGTGCAGTATTCTACCAGTATTGTAATCTACGACAAGACTTGTTTGAGTTGGCGAAGACACAAGTTTTTTTGCAGCATAAACAGGACGCAGATTTGTACTGAATGTTATTACGCAAGTAAAAAATAGCAATAATCGTATTAACATAATTTTACGTTTTAGAAATCTTGTTATTAAGATAGAACAATATTATAAGTCCTGGCAAAGCTAGAATTATTGTTAAGATAAAAAAATTATCCCAACCCAACATTTTTACTAGGCTACCACCATAAACGGTGACTGTGTTATTAAATAAACTAGCACTACTGCTGAGCAAAGCATATTGCGATGCAGAATATTGTTTGTTACACAATATGCTAACATACCCAACAAGAGCAGTAGCCCCCATAGCTCCAGCAAAATTTTCTATAGTAATAGCAATGAAGAGAGCTTCAGAACTTACTGGTTGATGATTTAACCAAATAAATGCGAAATGCGTGATACTTTGTATAATTCCCGTTATAATCAGTCCTCTAAAATTTCCAAGTTGGTATACAACTATTCCACCAGCAAAAGACCCAGCAAGTGTAGCTAGTACCCCATAAAATTTAGTAATCAGTGCTATCTGTCCCTTTGTATAACCAAGTTCCATATAAAATGGCATACATACTACACCAAGCATAGCATCGCCTAATTTAAAGAATATTACTGCTAGTAAAATAGTAACGGCATATTTCCTAACAAGGAAGTCCTTAAAAGGGTTAATTACTATTTTTGTTAGTGACAATAAAGATAAAATATCAACACTTTCTCGTAATAATGTAGGTTCATTGACAGTAATTATAAAAATTGTTGCTACAACAAAAATTATACTCATAGCCACAAATGTAGCTGACCAATCACTTGTGGCTTCAGCAAAATACAAAGCCCCAGCTCCAGTAATCAGCATGCCAAGTCTATAGCCTAATACTGCTGTAGCACTTGCTATAGCTTGGGTTTCCTGATCAAATTTATCTATCCTAAGTGCATCAACACTAATATCAAATGTTGCTGACAAGAAACCAAGGCAAATAGTAAGAAAATATAGTAAAGTTAATGATTCATTAGGTAAAATTGTACTCATAGTGAATAGTACTAAAGATATTAGTATAGTACAAAGTATCAGCCAACTTTTTCTATGACCAAATTTCTTTAATAATGGTATATTAAAATAATCTACCAAAGGAGACCAAAAAACTTTTAGCGAATAGGATAGTCTTGCAACGGCAAAAGTGGTAATAATTGCAATATCAATATTAGAATCTTTAAGCCAAGCAACTAAGCTAGTGAATAATATAGCTAGTGGCATGCCACTAATTGCCCCAAGAACCAATATTTCGAATAGCCTATAATCTTTTAGAATTCTTAATAATAACATTTATTCTCCTTTAATTGGATTTCCTTCTGTTCTCTAAAGCCTTTCTTAGTTCAGTCTCATCTGACGTTTTTATGGGATCTAATATAGTGCCTGAGGTTTTTATTGTAAAATTTATAGGAGTATTTTGATTACTAGAATTATTTATATTAGGATTTAAGTCTACTATATAGAAAGATAATATTGAAGATAATACCATATCCAAATTATATATATTTATAGCTAATGATGCAACTCCGCTAGCATATTTTGTATTAAATACTAAGTCTTTCATTGTAACTATTCCATTTTTTAACTGAAGATTACCACGCAAACTATTCAATTCAGTTTGCCCCTGATACATAGATTTTGCTAAATCATCTTTTAAATACTTTAGACTATAGTCTTTATTATTAATTTTTTCTATCAATGAATCAACAGAGAAGTTACTAATCTTGGCATTTTTTACTACAAATTCTGATTGAGTGTTAAGCTCATACAATAATTCTTTTAAACTATTGCCATGAGTAGCAACTGTTCCATTTATGCTCATTCCACCGTAATTGTCTAGTAATCCTCTTGGCAAAATATTAGATAATTGAGCTAAATCAATAGAATTAAGTGCATAAACAAAGTTCAGAGTATATGGATTTAATAAAATATTACCTTCTGCTTTTAATTTACCAGAAAGTAGATTTGCTTCAAGGTTATCGATCTTAAATAAAGCATTATTATTTGCTAAAGCAAGTTTAACATTTTGTAATACTAGATCATTCTGAATTATTTTTGATAATGCACAATTTAATTTTAACTCTATTTTTTCTACGTCAAATTCATTCAATAAGTTATTTCGCAGATTAAGTAAAGATTTAGGGGTTAAAAAGTTAACATTAAGAGAGCCATCATTTATTGTAACTGTTAATTGCGGTTTAATGTTACTTGCTAACAAACTAGCACTAAGATTGATGTAATCACTATTGCTTCTTATATCAAGATTACTAATTCCAATATTACTTGGTGAGACATTTGCTAAAATATATGCTTTGCCAAATGAATTATTTCCTATAAGCAGATCATTTATAGTAATATCAAAATTACCTAAATAATCAGCTGTCCTAATTGGAATATATTTAGTTAAGTATGAGTCATCTTTCATATTCTCTGACAAACTTTTAGCAAATTTGATCATTGGTGAGATTATCGGGTAATCGTCTCTATTTAAATCAATCGAGGAAAAGTCAAGGGTCGCTATAAAATGCGGCATAGAACCAATAAATCTAGCAGTAATATTACCTGTAACTTTAGTGTTGTCAGTTTTTAACATAAGGTTTTGTAAATAAACATCTATTAAAGTTAGTTTTAAATCTGAAGATAAAATAAAAGCTGTAGGTTTTTTACTAGCTGCTTGTTTGTAACCTAAAGTATTTAACACAGAATTAAGGTCATTATGTTGCAAGTGAATTGTGCCATCAAATATACTTCGTACTGAGTTTTGGGTTACATTACCTATCAATTGAAAATTTCCTCCGGATTTTATTGTACCAGAAAAATCATTGACCACTAATACCCCTTTATCTAAATTAAATGAAAGTTTAGTATTATTTAATATCTCATCGTTACATAATATTATTTGGTCAACTAAAACATTCGTCATGATTGATTTATTATCAAAGATAAGTCTTAATCCAAAAACTGAATCACTAAATTGGTTAATATTGTTTGATGAAGTGATAAGTGATTTTACGTCTATTTTAGGAAAATATAATTTTATTATACTAGTAACATTGTCACTTCTGCTCAAATATACCCCTCCATTACCTACAAGCGAATTAGAGTCTATGGTTACATTTTCTAGCTTGAGCAGTTGCCCAGTAGGTAAGATATCAAATTTTATATTTACCTTTTCATTCTGATTAAATCTTCTAAATAAAGAATCTAAATCTGGCACTAGAATATGTAATATATCAGCTAAATTTTGTATTAAATATTCTGCTTTGCCATTTATTAGTTTAGAGTCTATATAGGTTTCTAGCAAGTGAAAATTATAATCATCATTAGAGATAGTAAGATCGAAATTTATTTGGTTGGTCTTTTTTTCAAAAAACCCAGATAAATTTCCTACATATCCTCCATCCCCTTTGAATGAAGTGCTATTAGCAATAGAGTTATTTTTAAATAAAGAGCAATTATTTAAAGTAAGAATAGGTTGGTTATTTTTATTTAGAATACTCAGATTTTTAACATTAAAATTTATATCCATTATATCATTTGTTATAAATGAACTAACTAGCCTATCATGGTTTATAATGTCAAAATCTTGTTCATCTGAATATATTGCGGCACTATATATGGTTACAGCACTAATTCTTGGTCTGAAAATTAATAGTGACCATGGGACAAAGTGAATTTCTATATTTTCTAATTCTAACTTCCCTTCCTCTTTTATGTGATCAATAATCAAATAAGGTATGGGAAATTTAATTATTTTAATTTTTTTTAGATTCTGAGGAGAAATTTTTAATTCATTAACAAGACTATTACTAGCGGAACTATAATCAACAAAGTTCACCGCAACTACTATAGTACATACTAACAACGAAATAGCAATAACAGTAAATATAATTACTTTTCTTATCATAAAATTATTATCTTCCAAGAACCAATATTACTAGGTATATATCAAAAACGTTAAAAATAAAAACTATATAATAAATATCTAACACGACGGGGGTAACAAACTAAGGGGTAAGGGGACTATTTTAACACTTTTGTAATATTTCCTCCCTCAAAACACTCGTTAAAGAGAGAAATTTTTTATACTCGTATTCCGGCAACTTTAGTGAAAAAACGGCATGTGATGGGAATACAGACTTTTTATTGCAATTTATTGCAATGATAAAAACCCTGAAATCCGAGAGATATATGGTGGGCGATGAGAGACTTGAACTCCCGACCGTCCCGGTGTAAACGGGATGCTCTACCAACTGAGCTAACCGCCCCTTCTTTCAATTTAACGCAGATAATGCCCTATCTCCCCAAAAAAATCAAGTTATTTCTGTAAATTATTTAGATTCTATAGCTAACCTAAAGTAAGGTCTATCTATTAGAGTATCTTAGATAGACCTTACTTTAGGTTAGCTATAGATGAACTACATGAGGTACAAGTACGTACATTCTTCGCAAGTATTTGTGATAGATCTTCTTCAAAGCAGAAGAGTATATATTAATCTTCAAAATTACTATCTTTAATCTCTTTCCAAGCCTCGAGAATTTCTTTTAACACTTCTTTATTTGTTTCAATTTCGTGGTCATCAAAATCACTCAATGATTTTATTAAGTCCTCAAGATCTTTTAGTGTTAATTCAGATATATCCTCATCGGAATAATTTTTTTCTAAACTTATAGCAATTTCGTCAACATCATGCCAATGCATTATTTTTACCTAATTATTTCCATAGGCAATTACTATTACCATCTAACTATCCCTCTACCAATTAAATAATATATTAGTGCAGGCTTATATATAGTATATTATTAAAGGGGGTGAGATTATTATGCAACTATATCTGTAAATTAGATATATAATTGATTTGTATAGACTTGTTTTTTCGTTTAAGATGATAGTCATTAGATATGATAACTTTGGAGTATGTATGGCAAAAACAGGTAAAAAAGAAAATAAGGTAAGGTTATTTAATATTAATGGTCATGTAGGTCAAGATACTCAGCAAAATATTATAGTGGCTAATTCTGACTTAAACATACCAACTAGGGAACTTAAATATAACATTCAAAATGGCAAACTAAATAAGGGTAATATAATAAGTGAAATATTGCATGAAGTTAAACAAGGAGAAACGCCTATACTTAATATTCAATATAATTCAAACATGGAAAAACCTATAGTTGTTACAGATGATTTAGCAGCATTAAAAAAATCAGGTATTCAAACTTGTTTTACCTTTGGTAATTATAATGCACATAATCAAACTTTGCCATATTATAACTACTGGTCACCTCTTCTTGCACAGGTCAATCACGTGTTTTTTGCAAATGCTAACGACCGAGCTAATGCGGTAACTCACAGACATGTAGAGCAAAAAAGAACTTCTTACATTCCCTATATCCCAGTTACAAATTTAATAGAGTCGGAAATTCTAAAAAGGTCTCCTAACATATTAGTGTCAGGGAAATTGCCTAATAAAGAAAGATTGACTGAGGTTATGCTTGCTACAAAAGAACTAGGCAAAAATACTAGAGTTATAGTAGCCAGCAATCCTTCATCTGTAGATGATGTGGCTAATATTATTGCGACCAAATTTGGTATCAACGACCCAAACCAACAATTAGGTATTAAGCTGGAAGTTGAGGAAATTTTAAAAGATAAAATTGGTGGGGCTAAAAAACTAGAGCATTACGTGTCACAGTTATCTCAACAATTCAAGAAAGATCTTAATACAGTAGAAATAAACCCTATTGATATATATTTTGACCTATCTGATCCATTGAGACTTCAGAATATTGCCAAACAGGCTAAATATACTATAACTCAAGGAGGCTCGGTCGAAAGTTTGACTAATGGTTGTATTCCATTAGCTCAAGGTCATGGGAAAAGGGCTGATATTGTTGCTGAAGTTAAGCAAAGGGAAACTGTTCCTGGAATCAACAGCTTAACTATTAAGGATATGCAAGAGAATTTAAATGAGTATAAACAAGAAAATGCTAAAAGAATTACTAATACCCTTCAGCAAGTAGCAGATGAAAGGGGGGTATCAGCTAGACAAAATAAGGTAGAACATGCATTGCCTGAGGGTAGCAAATTAACTAAACTAGATTATTTATATGACGAAGATGATATTAGCAATGTATTAAAAGCGTCTGTAGATCAAACAAAGGTTTCTATTATTACTCATGCTTCTATAGGAGAAAAAAGTTTATTAAAGGAAACTCTTGATCAAGCTGTATATAGTGATTTAATAGCAAATAACAAGGAAGCGGTTATTATACCCCTTAATACTGGACACGAACATTGGGTTAGTTTAGCAATCACTAAAGACAAGGAGGGGGGTATAGTGTTTACCTATAATGATCCTATGGGAACAAATATAGATCCAAGAGTGGATTTAGTAAATATGATTAAAGAAGTTTGTCCTAGTGCTAAAATAGTAGATTTACACACTAAGCAACAACAAAATGGTAAAGATTGTGGAGCTTTCGTTGTGGATAATTTAATTAAAATGGCAAAAGGTGAGGCAATTCTTACCACTGAAGAATCTAAAAACATAGGAACAACATTACGCCAAGCTCATGCAAAAACAATGGACCTTGAGGAAGTCAAGCAAAAAGTTAATACCATTAGAAAATCAATAAATACCTATCCATCTCGTCCTACTACATCTCCTCCTGCTATTAGGAACAATAGCCGTCCTAGAGAAGTTTGTCCTATCAGATAGTATTAAAGTTTTGGGGTCATACCCCATCAGGATAAGAGTTAGTTAATTCTTATCACGAATTAGCTTTAATATAAGGGAAAATGCATTCTTAAAGTGCTTTTGCGAATGCATTTTAAACCTTTCTCTTGGAATCTTAGAACTATAACGTTTAATCTGTTTACGATAATGACGTTTTAAATTCAACGGAGCTACATTATGTTTTTTAAGCATTTTTTTTCATCAACTTCACTTCTTTTTTAAAAAGGAAAGTTTTTGGGCTTACTACTAATATCACACAAACCATTTTTACCTAATACTTCATAGCGTTTGTACCACTTGCGTAATGTAAAGCGTGAAATACCATAATGTTCGCATACCTTTCCTGCATGCTCTAACTGTTTATATAACTTAATCCAACTCAAACGCAACTTAATCTTAGCATCCATTACAAATGACCTTATAAGTCCCTAACTTAATTCCTATTATAATTCGATAGACCAATTCTCTAGAGCATTCTAGTATACTATATTTATACTCATAGACTGTAAAAAGTAAGTCCTTTTCCTTGACTAACTTACTTGTCCCTAGTTATTATGCAACAAATCTAATAGAATTTCCTGCTAATAAAATAGCACACTGGTATAGATAACATATATATAAAGGCAATGGATGGTAACAAATACCATGGATATATAATAAGACTTATAATGATAACAGCAAATACCATCATCGCTAATGATAAATATTCGTGTTTTATATTAATATTTTTTGTTGAAAATGTTGGTAGGCTGCTGGCAAGTAAAAAAGCAATTACAACAATATATAAATTTATCATAATAGTATGTTTACGGATATTGATACCTAAAACGCTACTTACTTCAAAATCCAAAATCATTGGCATTAGAGCAAGTAAAGCTCCACAAGGTGCAGGCACGCCTGTAAAAAAATATTCTATTTTCTTATTATGTATCTCCTGAAAAATAGCAGTATTAAACCTTGCAAGCCTTAAGGCCATGCATACCATAAACAATAATATAGAACCCCATGAAAATACTTTATATTCATATTGTTGGAAAGACCATAAATATACAAGATAAGCTGGGACTACTCCAAAATTAGCAAAATCACATAATGAATCCAGTTCAGCACCAAAAGGACTGGTAGCATTTAGCATTCTTGCTATCCTACCATCAATTCCATCTATTATAGCTGCAACTAAAGTACAATATACAGCCTTTTCCCATCTACCATCTAATCCAAATTTAATAGCACTAACACCAACCACAAGACCCAATAAAGTGATAAAATTAGGAAGCAATTTTATAAACGGGATTGGTTTTGTTATTTTAACTTTGTGTATTTTAAGCAATTTATACCTGTATACTTATATTAAAGCAGTAAGAATATTACCTTTTTTCAAACTTAAGTTCAGATGTTTTCTTGATCCTAAAATCAGCAATAATAGTTTCTCCACCAACTGAAGTCTGACCCTCAGTGACACAAAGTGCAGTTTTAAGCGGCAGATAGACATCAGCTCTACTACCAAAGCGGATGATACCATACCTATCGCCAACCCTAACCTCAGTATCTTCTTCTAAATCACATAATATTCTTCTTGCTATTAATCCTGCTATTTGAACAAACGCAATTTTATGACCACTATTTGTTTCCATTAAAACAGACTGACGTTCGTTATATATACTTGCCTTATCAAGAGAAGCATTGAAAAATTTTCCTGGATTATAATGTAGGGATAAAATCTTTCCATTAGCTGGAATACGATTTACATGAACATTAAAAATATTCAAAAAAATGCTAACTCTAATCATTTCCTGATTACCAAGACCAAGTTCTAGCGGAGGAATTGCTTCAGTTATTTTTTGCACTGTTCCGTCTGCTGGACTGACTACTAGATCGTCACTAATAGGGGTAAATCGATCCGGATTCCTAAAAAAATATATACACCAAATCGTTATAACTAATCCTACATATCCAAAACTATTATGAACAGTAGAAAGTAAAAAAGTCACAACTGCAAAGCTTACGATAAATATGTAGCCTTCACGATGAATAATCTTCGAAAAATCACTATATTGCTTCATTCTTACTCTCTAATTTTGTTACGTTATCCCATTAATAAGGGGAATTTAAAAGTTGGGGGGCTTACAATAGAAACAATCAGGCTTAGTGCTAGCCTGATTATTATATTCTAAACGGGGTATAAAGATCAACCGATGATAAATTTTGATAGAGCTTAACGCACAATTTCCCATTGACCATCTGGTCTACGACAAGCTTTCCCATAAACTTTTTCTTGCTTACCACCCACAACAGCTACCTGAGTATATTCACGGCAATACTGACCACTATCGTCTTTGAAAGCTTTGCTTGGTGTTACATACCCGTAATTACCACTATCTGGGTTACGCCACTCTACACTCTGACCACTAGGAGTAGCCTCTAATGCTTTCTGAGAACTTAGCTCTGCCAATTTCCTATCATGTTCATCCATAGTTTGACCAATTTGACCACCAATAAGTGCACCAGCTAAAACACCTATACCAGTTGCGGCAAGACGACCAGTCCCTTTACCAAATTGTGATCCTAAAAGTCCGCCAGCTACACCGCCAATTAGCGTTCCACCACCTTGTTTATTCATACCAGAACAGCCGTGTAACATTGTTGCTGCTAAAATAATTGCTATAATTTTGCATGTTAAATTCATAAAAACCATATGTTTAAGAGTTACGTTATTTGACGCACCCTAGGGTTAGTATATACTATACACTAATATATACTAACACTAATACATTTTATACTATAAAATCGAAAATTTTATATGACTAATTCAGAACATCAAATTTTAATCAAGTCCTCATCTTATTTGTCTTTTAGTATAGCTGTATTCATTTTATTTATTAAATCTTATGCATGGCTAGTAACTGATTCTCAATCTATTCTAGCGTCTTTAATTGATACTATGCTTGATATTTCATCATCTCTTATTAATTTGATTGCTATTCGTTTTTCACTGCAGCAACCTGATTATCACCATAGATTTGGTCATGAAAAAATCCAAGATTTAGCAATTTTTTCACAAGCAGTATTCTTTGTTGTTTCGGGTTTATTTATGGGTTTTTCTTCTTTAAGGTCTCTTATTGATGGATCAGTTCCAAGCAATATAGAATCTGGCATTAATATACTATATTTGTGCATTATCCTAACTGTTATTTTGGTGGCTTATCAAACTTATGTGATAAAAAAAACTAGTTCTGAAATAATCAAAGTAGATAAATTACATTATTTTACAGATTTACTAACAAATGTTGGCGTAATTGTTTCTATAAAATTAAGTACTCATTTTTGGTTTATAGATTCATTATTTGGCATTGGTATTGCAATATATATAATATATGCCTCTTATGCTTTATTCAGAAAAGCTTTTAAAAATCTTATTGATGAAGAAATGCCTGAAGAAGATAGAAAAAAAATTCTCTCAATAATTACTAGATTTAAAGAAGTAAAAGGTATACACGAAATGAAGACTAGATATGCTGCAAGTAAGCCGTTTATACAATGTCACATAGAAATGGACGGAGATATGTCATTGTATAGTTCTCATTATATTAGTGATAAAATTTATATTGCATTGTTATTAGAGTTTCCAGGTGCAGAAATAATTATTCACCTAGATCCATATGGTTATGAGGAAAAAGTGAATTACCGTGAAAACATCAACCAAATTTAACAATTTCTTCATGGAGGAGGCTTTAAAGCAGGCACAACTTGCTTTTAATGAAAATGAAATTCCGGTAGGTGCTATTATAGTTAATAGAATAAGTAACAAAGTTATTTCAAAGGCTCATAATATTGTTGAACAAACAAAGAATCCGCTACTCCATGCTGAAATTATCGCAATAAATCAATCTTGTCAAATTCTATCTAGTAAGAATCTATCAGACTGTGATATGTATGTTACTTTAGAACCATGTACAATGTGTGCTGCTGCAATATCTTTCGCTAGAATAGGCAGATTATTTTATGCAGCAAATGACCCAAAACAGGGAGGAGTTGAGAATGGTGGGCGTTTCTTTAATAGTAAATCTTGTTTTTACCATCCTGAAATATATAGTGGTTTTTCAGCAAAAATTTCTGAGAATTTAATGAAGGAATTTTTTAAAAAAGTCAGATCACTGGAATAGATAGGGTATACTTAAATGATTTGGAGGATTGGATTTGAAAATGAATGGTGAGCAAGCGGAGTGTACATATAGTACCATAACTGTTGAAAGTTAGTAAATACAGCTTCCCTATACGTCTATTGGCGAGGAGACCGTAGGTCGACGAAGCAATCCAGTAACATCATTTATCTATAGATTGTTTCCTAGATTGCTTCGCTTACGCTCGCTAATAGACGCTGTGGTATAGGTATTTGTAAACTTTCAACAGTTGTGGGGTGACATCCGAAGGTGCAGGGACACCCTAGGCTATTAAACCAATATCTTACATCAATATTTGAGGTCATTTAGCATCCAAAAATTTTGTGTAATGTTCCAAAATTTTAATGTATAAAGGACAATATCTGCAACTAATGGGAGTTATTAATGAAACTAGATAAAATTGAGAATATCATAGTCGCACCACTATATATTATTATATTAATTATTGCAATATCCCAATTAAGTGAGACTATTTATGCTCCTTCCCTTCCTGACTTAGCCAAAGATTTAGCAATTAGTGCTAATTTAGCAGAATACACTCTGACTATTTTTTTGCTTGGCTTGGCTGTTGGTATTTTAATATGGGGTAATTTATCTGATTGTTATGGGCGTAAACCTTGCTTACTTACAGGATTTTTGATTTATGCTTTATCGTGCTTCATTTGTTATTTCACAGATAATATTAATATATTACTGGCTGCAAGCTTTTGGAGTTAGTGTTGGATCGGTATTAGGGCAAGCCATAGCTAGAGATGCAGTAAAACCAGAAGAGCGTGGTAAAATGTTCTCAACGATATCTATTGCCATGGCGTTTTCTCCTGCTATAGGACCAGTTATCGGTGGTTTTGTTATAAAATTTTATCATTGGTCGGCGGTATTTCTTGTTCTGATAATGATTGCAATATTTATCATGCTGTTAATATCAGTTAAACTTCCAGAAACTAACCTAAATCTTAGAACTGAACGTTTGGTTATTCCACTTTATAAAGAATGTTTTGGTAAAATGATCAAAGATCCAAGATTGCTTGGTTTAGCATTTTTAATTGGAGCAGTGAATGGTATTTTATTTGGCTATTTTACTGAAGCACCTTTTTATTTTATCTCAGGACTAAATATTTTAACTTCATCATTTGGTATGATATCATTTTTTATATGTATTCCCTTAGCTTTAGGTGGGCTTATATCCAAAAAGATGCATAAACTGCAAAGAACCTCTGATAATATTATTTTTGCAGCTATTAAGGTTATGTGTTCAGGATCTCTACTATTCTTTTTATCTAGCTATTTTAATCTAATTAATACAGAGAATGTGACAGGGTCTTTAGTACAAACTTTAATATGGCTAGGTATGATTATTACTGGTATCACTATGATAGCTACAAATTGCTTAAGTCAAGCTTTGGAAAATTATGGCAAATTTGCTGGCACAGCAGCTTCGCTTTTTGGTTTTATATATTATGTAATTGCCACAAGTTTTACAGCATTAATGGGATATATGCATAACGGATCATTGACACAATTACCATTATTCATGCTGATCACTTCAATTAGTATGATGTTAGTGTTTCATATTGTTATTAATAAGCAGCAAATGGCGAAGAATTATTAATTCTTATATCGATACTTGCTTTGTTATAAGGAAAAATGCACTCTTGAAGCGGCTGACGCGACTCATCTTCGAGACGAAAAAGTGCTTGAAACGTCTAAAGAATCAGGTTTGCAGTGGTTTTAGCATGAAGTTTGTAGTCATGTAAACATCACTTTTCTACTTGACATACTAAAAATTAGTCAACATAATGCTTCTTATGTGTATTACCATTGTTTTGTTTCAAATAAAAACTCTTGTCATTAAAGTACACTTTTATCAGTATTTCTTTATTATAAAATTCCACAGGTGAAAAAATGTAGTCAGTAACGAGAATTTAATTCTATACTCCACTCGTCGCATAATACTAACGTTCTATAGCATAATTTCTGCTCATATTTATCTCGAAGATGAGACGCGAGTGCATTTTAACTTTTTTCATCATTCAATATGTGATTTTAATTATTAAAATCACATATTGAATGGAGTATTATATTTTAACAATCAGGTGGGCAGCCGCTTCAAACCTGATTGTTTCTATATATAATACTGAATTCGATGTAACTTGTTACATCGAATTCAGGTTAGATTACCCATTTTTATAAATCCTCTAAGCTCCATTTAGCTCTAGGACAGAAATCGAGTCGGTTAGTAAGATTGTTTTGTAGACGTTCTAACCCAGCATAAGCGATCATAGCAGCATTATCAGTGCATAAATGTGCTGGGGGTAGTAAAAGTGCATATCCTTGGGTTGCAGCTTGATACTTAAGTATAGACCTCAAATAATCATTAGCAGCAACCCCACCGGCAAGCACGCAAGTTTTTTGTGGCAATAGCGACTTACCTATAAATTCTTCATACATTCTGAAGCTATTAAGCATTTTTACTGACAAGATTTCTCCAACCACATATTGAAAGCTGGCTGCTATATCATTAATTTCTTGATCACCTATAGGTTCTAATTTGGATATTAATATGCGTACTGCAGTCTTCAAACCTGAAAACGACATATTACAGCCAGTTTGATGAATAATGGGTTTTGGTAAAATATATTTAGACGAATCGCCAAATTTTGCTCTTCTCTCAATTTCTACGCCTCCAGGGAAAGGCAAACCCAACATTTTAGCTACTTTATCAAAACACTCTCCAACCGAATCATCTATAGTTTGTCCTAAAATTTTATATTTGCCAAGGGAGGAAGTGGCAACAAATTGACAATGTCCACCGGAAACTAATAGAAGTAAGTAAGGATATTCAGCCTTATTGGTTAATCTAGCAGTAAGTAAATGTCCTTCTAAGTGGTTAACTGCAATAAAAGGCTTATTTAAGACACTAGCAATGGACCTAGCAAACATTGATCCAACTATTACTCCTCCTATCAAGCCAGGACCGGAAGTGGCTGCGATTCCATCTATATCAGATAACTCAAGATGGCTTTCATCTAAAACATATCTAACTGCTTTTTCTAAATTCTGCAAATGTGATCTAGCGGCAATTTCCGGTACTACCCCTTGGAATAGCTTATGCTCTTGATGTTGGGAAATAACAATATTTGACAAAATTTCTTTATCTGAGGTGACTATTGCCACGCCAGTATCATCACAACTTGACTCAATACCCAATATTTTAATTATTGTAATCTCTCCTTTAATAAATCATTCACTAGGCTAGGATTGGCCTTGCCTTCAGTTTTTTTCATTACTTGTCCTACGAAAAAGCCAAATAACTTATCCTTACCGCTTTTATAAGCAGCAACAGAATCAGGATTCTCCGACAATATTTCGTCAATTATAGCAGATAGTATACCACTATCTGACATTTGCACTAAGCCCTTTTCTTTAATAATTTTTTCCGGTTGCTCACCAGTTTCAAACATAGTTTCGAAAACTACTTTGGCAATTTTTCCCGAAATCACCCCATCTTCTATTAGCTTGACCATTTGGGCAAGCATTTTCGGGGTAATTTTACACTCATTTAAGCTAATGGAATTTTTATTAAGCTGACCAAATAACTCACTAATAATCCAATTAGCAAGTATCTTAGGACTGCATAAGGTCACTGCTGCTTCGAAATAATATGCTACCTGTTCATCAGCCGCAAGAACCTCAGCGTCATAGGTGTTTAAACTATATTCTGCAATATATCTTTTAATTTTTGCATCCGGAAGTTCCGGTAGCTCCCGAGCTAATTGCTCTATCAGCTCCTCAGATAAGACTATTGGTAATAGATCTGGATCAGGAAAATATCTATAGTCATGAGATTCTTCTTTTAAACGCATTGTCCTAGTTTCACCAATATCAGCATCAAATAATCTAGTCTCCTGTATTATTGTCTGACCATTTTCGATTAAATTTACTTGCCTATTTGCTTCAAACTCTATTGCCCGCATAATATTACGAATCGAATTTATGTTCTTAATCTCACACCTTGTTCCAAGTGGATTCTTAGGCAGCCTTACTGAAACATTAGCATCGCAACGTAACGAGCCTTTTTCCATGTCACCATCACAACTTCCTATATATCTCAACAAAGTCCTGAGTTTACGAATAAATTCAGCCGTTTCCTCCGGTGAGCTAAGGTCTGGTTCAGTAACAATTTCCATTAATCCTACACCAGCCCGGTTTAAATCAATGAAGCTATAATACTGAGATTGATCATGGATAGATTTGCCCGCATCTTGTTCTAAATGCAAACGATTAATTCTAATTTTCTTGGTTGCTCCCTGCTGAGTTACTATGTCTAAATAACCATCTTGGACAATTGGATTATAGAATTGCGAGATTTGATACCCTTGCGGTAGGTCAGGGTAAAAGTAATTCTTACGATCAAATCTTGAATTAAGATTAATTTTTGCCTTAAGTCCGAGACCGGTCTTAATTGCTTGATGGACACAATATTCATTTAATACTGGTAACATTCCAGGCATTGCTGCATCAATCAACGATACCTGTGAATTGGGAGGAGCAGCAAATTCGGCAGAACTAGCAGAGAAAAGCTTGGATTTTGAAGAAATTTGAGCATGTATCTCCACACCTATAACATATTCCCATTTACCTGTATTACCAATAATATAAGCCATTTAAAATCTCTTTAGTTTACTATTAAAATGTGAAAAATTCTTAAGATTAAATCTTTATCATATTTTCAATAAAAATTGTAGTTTTTTATAAATCTTTATTTTCTACATCTTTTTTCATGAGGTGATCCTGATATTACTTGCAAATTTTTTATATTAATGTAGATTCTTTAATATTGGTGTATAAGCGTTTGAATAACTATAATTTTATGTCAAGCGTGGTTCTGAAATTGTCCACTATGGCAAGCCATTTTAGAAATTAAAAATTATAATTTAGTTAAGTTGTAATGAGCAAAGAAGAGCTAATTAATTTTGAAGGCGTTGTCCTTGAGCTTTTGCCTAACGCAACTTTTAGAGTGAAGTTGGAAAATGGTCATTTTATTATCGCCCATACTTCTGGTAGGATGCGTAAGAATCGTATTAGGATACTTGTCGGAGATAAAATCACAGTGGAAATGACGCCTTATGATCTAACAAAAGGTCGTGTTATCCACCGTCATTAGAGTCTTTCATATTTTATGTCAAATATAGAATCCACTTTTTTAGAACAGCAGAATATACCTATAGTTCTAGCCTCACAATCACCTGCAAGACTTGAATTACTAAAAAGAATAAAGGTATTTCCTGCACAAATTATTCCTGCTAATATAAATGAAACAGAGTACTTACGAGAGTTACCAAACCAATTGGTAACAAGATTAGCACAGGAAAAAGCCGAGGTTGTTGCCAAAAAAATAAGTGGTGAAGCTATAATTATAGCAGCTGATACTGTTGTGGTTCACGGTAGAAAAATACTACCCAAGGCTTTAACAAGTGAAGATGTTAGATATTGCCTTAATATTTTATCTGGAAAGCGTCATAGGGTTTATACAGGTATCTGTATAATAAAAAAGACTCTCGAACAAGTGCTATTGCGACAAAAATTAGTGCAAACCATAGTCAAATTTAAAAGATTGAGCCAGCAAGAGATAGAATTTTACTGTAGCCTAGATGAAGGAATCAATAAAGCAGGCGGCTGCGGAATTCATGGATATGCCGAAGCCTTTGTTCCTAGCATATATGGATCTTACTCAAATATTATGGGATTACCACTACTGGAAACCATGCATATGCTTACTTCTTTAGGTTTTAAAAATATACCTCTTAAATAACCTGAGCATCCGTAATAGAAGTCAATAAAAAAATAGTAACTTAACATAAATTTTCATTCCAAGAAGAATTATTTTTTACAATAGAGTGCATAAAAGCTAGTAATTTACGCATAACAGCAACAAGAGCAACTTTTGCTGGTTTATGTTTAGCAATTAAGTGGTCATAAAAATTGCTTAAGCACTTATTACATCGTAAGGCAGCTACTGCAGCCATATTAGATTACCTCTACCTGCAAAAATACTTCTTCTACCTTTATAACTACCGCTTTCTCTAGCAAAAGGAGCAAGACCTACTAAAGATGTTAACTGCCTAAAAGTAATATTGCCAAGCTCCAAGGCTTCACGTCTCATCTTCGAGACGAAAAAGTGCTTGAAACGTCTAAAGAATCAGGTTTGCAGTGGTTTTAGCATGAAGTTTGTAGTCATGTAAACATCACTTTTCTACTTGACATACTAAAAATTAGTCAACATAATGCTTCTTATGTGTATTACCATTGTTTTGTTTCAAATAAAAACTCTTGTCATTAAAGTACACTTTTATCAGTATTTCTTTATTATAAAATTCCACAGGTGAAAAAATGTAGTCAGTAACGAGAATTTAATTCTACACTCCACTCGTCGCATAATACTCACGTTCTATAGCATAATTTCTGCTCATATTTATCTCGAAGATGAGTCACGTATTACAGTGCTAGCAAGAGTAATGCCAACTGCTGGAATAGAAGTAAGACGATCAATTTTATCCTTTATTTCTTGAGCTTGAGAAATTAATTCTTTAATACTGTCATCAATCTCTTGTAATTGTTCTGTTAAACTAGCAATATGCTGGTTCAAAGATAAAATGACGACCGCATTAAACTCAGTATCCTGCCTAGCAATTTCTTGATTCTTAAATACTAATAATTGTTCTCTTCTTTTTAATAAAGCATGTAACTGTTGTTGACTATTACTATCATAAGTAACATTCACTGGTAAAGCAAAGCACGTTGCATAATCATGCAACAATTTACTATCGATATTATCAGTTTTAGCAAGCCATCCTTTAGCTTTAGCATAACTACGCACTTTATTAGGGTGTACTGTAGCAAAAGGCAATTTATTTATTTTTAAAAATTCTCTTAAATTATGTTCATATCCACCAGTAGGTTCAAAGACAACAATTAACTCAGATAAGACAGGATAGTATTTATTAATAGTGCTAAGTATAGTAGTAAAGCCATGTTGATCATTGGTAACTTCAAAAGCCTTGTTGGTAGTATAGATACTTAAAGTTTTTTTACTAACGTCCACACCAATATAAGTTGTTTCATATAGAGCCTCATGATTTATATTAATAATAGGATACGCTACATACTCATACGCAAGGTTTAAACCTTATGACATCCGTTCGTAGTCTTTATCCAAACAGGATGGGTCTTTGCTCAGGTACGAAGTCTTTAAAATTCAAAGCTTCAATTCGAGATACAGTTTACCCATCCTACCACTATATATAACTGATCACGTTATATTTATCATGGCTTTTTTATTGTATGAATTCGATATAAGAATTATTAACTCTTATATCTGAATTCAGGTTAAGATTATATAGTGTTCTTATTGTTTGGAGGTAATTCTACTTACAAAATTACCTCTTTTCGTATTTTAGGATCAGGGCAATTTAAAAATCGTAGCTAATAATTGATATAACATACATTTAGCCACTATCGATGTTATTCCTACGTAGGTGGGAAGGCTTTATTGCGTGGATCAAAAACACCAACGTTAATATGGTACTTACAGAACCAAAAACGATCTCACCCCTACCTACGCAGGGGTAACATCCACAACTGTTGAAAGTTAAAAATCGTCATCGCGAGGCGTCGATACGCCGTGGCGATCTCATGAAGTAAGCTCTTCTTCACAAGATTGCCACATCGTCGCTTACAGCGACTCCTCGCAATGACGGTTTTTTAACTTTCAACAGTTATGGGGTGACACCGGGCTATTAAAGCGATGAGTCACATCGAATTGAGGTTAAATTACCCCAGTTTTAGGCATCTACATCACCGTTAACTGTCACACCTATTAAAGATGCATCTTCATGATTGTTTATGTCTAGTTCTACTAATGCTAATTCAGCTAATGCTAATGCTTCATGGCTCAAATGGCTTACTCCACCAAAAAACTTCTTGATAACCCATCCAACAGTACCTCCAACAGCACCTATAGTAGTTACAGCAAAAGATATCAGACCTAAGATTTCTCCTATTGACATTGTGCTACTAGCAGGATTATTAGGATTTGATTCCTTAGGAGTATGCTTTTCTGTAGTAGAATCAGCAACTACACCAGCAGCAATTGGTTCTGATTTCTCAGTAAGATTTTTCTTAGGAGTAGTAAGTTCTTCCTTAAGAGTAGTAGTTTTTTGAGGATTAGACCATACTGTAGCAGAATCAGTAGTAGGATTTCCAGCAGAGGAAGCAGTAGACTTTGTCGTAGTAGTACTAGACCCATCCGTAGTAGGAACAGTAGTCTCTTGCTCAGTAGTAGTCGAACCTTCAGTAGAGGAAGTAGTAACCCTCTTTGTAGTAGTACTAGACTTCTCCATAATAGGAGTAGTAGTCTCTTGCTCAGTAATATCTTCAGTGGAGGAAGCAATAGACTCATCCGTAGTAGAAGCAGTAGACTTCACGGTAGTAACAGCAGACTCTGTCGTAGTAGTAGACCCCTCAGGAATAGCAGTAGTAAGCTCTTCCTCAATAGTAGTAGTGTCTTGCTTAGTAGTACTAAACTCCTTCGTAGCAGGAACAGTAGACTTCACGGTAGTAACAGCAGACTCTGTCGTAGTAGTAGACTCCTCAGGAGTAGCAGTAGTAAGCTCTTCCTCAATAGTAGTAGTCTCTTGCTCAGTAATATCTTCAGTGGAGGAAGCAATAGACTCATCCGTAGTAGAAGCAGTAGACTTCACAGTAGTAACAGTAGACTCTGTCGTAGTAGTAACAGTAGACTCTGTCGTAGTAGGAACAGTAGACTTCACGGTAGTAACAGCAGACTCTGTCGTAGTAGTAGACTCCTCAGGAGTAGCAGCAGTAAGCTCTTCCTCAATAGTAGTAGTGTCTTGCTCAGTAGTACTAAACTCGTCCGTAGTAGGAACAGTAGACTTCTCTGTAGTAGAAGCAATAGACTTTTCCTTAGGAAGAGGCTTATTAGTAGTACGAATATCACGCTTCTCTCGCTTGCCAGTATGGGATATATCTTTGGAAGACTCCTCCTCAGTAGTACTAGACTCCATTGTAGAGGTGTGGGACTCTTTATTAATATGTTTATTGCGTTCTAGTACCTTTAAGATTTTTTTGGATGTCTTACCTTTTATACCTATGTTTTTCATTAGGCCTACTTCAATAATCTTAGTATCTGTAAGTTCTGGTATAAGATCATTTACCCCTTTATCACTTATCTTGTTACTTGCTAGATTTACTGCTTTAACCTTAGTATTGCCTTTTTTAAGTGATTTTATAAGATCTATTGCTCTTTCATCACCTATTTTATTATGTGCTAGATTTAATGTAGTAACTTCAGTACCTGTAAGCATTGTTCCAAAGTCTATTGCTCCTGTAGTTCCTATCTTATTATGCACTAGACTTAATACTTTAACCTTACTCCCTTTAAGAATTTTTCCAATCTCTTGTGCTTTTTGGGGATCAACCCCAACATCCCATAGATATAATTCAGTAATATTACTATTTTCGAGTTGTTGTTTGAGCATTTCTGTATTTAGATCATAGCTGAAAGTTAACTTACTACCATTACCATGTAGTATAATATTACCATCAGCATTATGTAGTATAAGACCATCACCTACTGCACGTTTTCCCCTAATAAGAGATTGGTCATCATTATGTTTTGTAGAGCCTTTTGATTTGTTATGGTTTTGGCTAGTTGAAGTAGTTGCAGGAGTAGTATCAAAAAGAACAGGTGGCTTACTCATCTCTGTAGAACTTTTTACCGTACTTGATAAGCTATTTTGATTATCTGTCGAGATAGCTTTCTTGGACGAAACGGTAATATTAGGAGAAATGGCAGAAAGGGCGGTAAGAGCAGTCAAAAAAGCTTGTGCAGTAGGAGTATGTGCTTTACCTCCATCAATAGGCTCTATAATATTCTGCCTTGAAAGATTAGGTTCATAATCCAATATGGCAGGAATATTAGGTAAGTCATCTGTGTTTAGTCTATTATTTCCTTGTATGTTGTTCCCATTACTCAGCTTTTTACTTAATAATTGTACTTCAAAATCTTGTGTTTTTAGAAACTCCCCTTGACTCTTCCGATGCTGATTAACCCAATCTCCATTATTAATACGTCCCATATTTTTTCTCTCCAGTTATATTACAGATTATTAAAAATTTATTTACTATAGGATAGTATTAGAATAATATTTGTTAACTAATGTCAAGCAAATAATAACAATACTTTAATATTTAAGAACTTTTTTGTAAAATAACTTAGTCTAGATAGCATTAATGTAACCTGAGTCTGATGTAAGACATCGGTTTAATAGCCTCGATGTCACCCCTAATAGAGATAATACTGATAACTTGTTACATCGAACTTAGGTTAAATTACCTTATATTCAATAACAAATTTTTGCTCTTGAATAAACTCATGATTAGCTATATCTTGAATATATCTACCAATAATATAACTCTTTTTATTATAGTTATTCAATAGCCTAGTCATGATTCTCTATAGCCTAGTCATGATTCTCTATAGCCTAGTCATGATTCTCTATAGCCTAGTCATGATTCTCTATAGCCTAGTCATGATTCTCTATAGCCTAGTCATGATTCTCTATAGCCTAGTCATGATTCTCTATTTTTTTTGATAATACTTCATCAAGTTCTTGCATAAGATCTTCAGGGAGTTGTTTTACTTTATTGGGAGATTCTTGAGATTGTGATTTTTCTAACACATTTGTAGTATCAATAATCTTTGATTTTTTAGGTAATTTAATGGATTCCAAACTATCTTGTGGTAAAGTTCTTATAAGATTTTTACTTAAATTATCTAGATACGATGTAGTCACAGATTCCTTAAGCCATTTTGGATATTTATCAATAGTAGTATTTTGTATAACGTCTTTTAGGGTTTCTGCTTGTAAGTAACTGTCAGAAAAGAAAATTGTTAGGACTAGGAAGATACATAAACAAATAATCATACCTCTAAACATGCCTGCGGCTAAGCCTATAGATCTGTCAATGACCCCACCACTTATAATAGAGATCATCAAAAGAAATTTACGGGTTACAAAAGAGCATATGATTAGAGAGATAATATAGGAAATAATCCCAGAGGTGACTACCAATGCAATGTGGTTATTAAAATATCGAGTAATAATGGAAATAGTATATGGAGATAGGTAATAGGCAAAAAGAATTGAGACTATAAAGCCAAGTAAGCTAATAGTAAGCTTTATTATTCCTCCATATGCTCCGAGCATCGATGAAGTAGTAATAATTGCCAGTATTATTATGTCAAACCAAGTAAACATTAGACTTTTTCAAAAATTACTTTAAGTTTAGAACAGGAGTTGAGTATATTTACCATCATGTTCAAAATTTTTATTAGACCTCTCAGATGAAATTTCAAAAGAGGTCTATTGAATAGCCGTAATTTAACATTATATGTATCTAAAAGCTAGTATGTTAATAAATTTTAAAATACAATAAACATTATGAGTGTAAACGATAAGATTTTTGATAATTTATCTGGTAAGGTTCTGATCGCTACTCCTTACATGCTTGAGGGTATATTTAATAAATCACTTATTTATATGCTGTCTCATACAGCAGAAGGAGCAATGGGTTTAATTTTCAATAATTTAGTGAATCATATAGAGATAAAATCGTTTTTTAAAATATCTGATGATCAAATAGATAGTAACATTATGATGCCTATATATCTAGGAGGACCAGTTGAGCATGAACGCGGATTCTTCCTACATTCTGATGATTATAACGAAAATCTACTATTGAAGTTTCAGAATCATTTAGCAGTTAGCTCTAATCCTAAAATCCCTCATGATATTGCTTCTGGTCATGGCCCTAAAAATAGTTTATTTATTATTGGATACACTGCTTGGAAAGCAGGGCAGCTTGAAACAGAGATTAAGGAGAATTTGTGGATAATAACAAAGTGTGATAAAGAATTTATTTTTTCTGATCATCCAGAGAATAAGTGGCACAATGCTTTACACAATCTCGGTATCAAAGAATCCCACTTTACTTCACGAATGGCTAATGCTTAACATCAGATCATAAACTTGAGAATTAATTCTTCAAGTTATTATAGTAGTTTATGGAGGGAATCTTGACTTGGGTTGTTTTTTGTACAGTGATTGCAGGTTTACTAATCTACGATCTTGGTTTTGCAAACCAAGAAAATAAAGTGATGAGCTTCCGCCAAACTATTTATTTTAGCCTTTTTTATTTAATTATAGCATGCCTCTTCGGTATTTTCATTTTTTTTGATATGGGAGGAGAAAAAGCCCGGGAATACTACACTTGCTTTTTTATAGAGAAAGCTATGTCATTGGATAATATTTTTATTATATTGATGGTTTTTCAGTTTTTCTCTATTCCTTTAATATATCAGCATCGGATATTATTCTTAGGAATTCTAGGTGTCATTGTTTTTAGAGCCATAATTATATATCTAGGTGTCATTGTTATCTCGAAATTCTCTTGGTTATTATATATTTTTGCAGCTATTCTTATAGTTACAGGCATCAAAACTTTTTATATAGCAAAAAAAAGTTTTAAAGTAGAGGAATCGTATATTTATAGAATTCTACAAAAATACTTTAATCTTACTCCTAAAATTTCCGGTTACAAATTTTTTATTAAAACTAACAATAGGTTAAGTATTACGCCTCTTCTTGCATCATTAATAATTATAGAAATCATGGATATTGTCTTTGCCATTGATAGTATACCAGCAATATTTGCTATCACTAAGGATCCTTACATAATTTATACTTCTAATATTTTTGCCATATTAGGTTTACGTGCCTTATTCTTATGTTTAGCTAATATTGTTGAGCAATTTAGTTATATAAAATATTCACTAGCATTAATATTAATATTTATTGGCATAAAAATATTCGCTGAACATTTTATTGAGATTCCATCTTACGCTGCACTGGCTATGACTATTACTCTTCTGTTGCTTGGTATTATTGCTTCTATTATCAGGAAAAGGAGTGTATACTAAACTGTAAACTATTAGTAATATTTCAATTTAAGAACTAAAGAAATTTTACACTGGCATAAAATATTTTTTTGTGCTAGAAGTTTGGAATTATTGTATCGTCTTATTCAAAGCTTACTTATGTATAGATTATGTTTATTCCATACAAGTCATTATAAGTGGCTAGAGTTTAAGTGTTTTACTAAATTTAATTTATGTTATGAGGTTCTAATTATGAGTGAAAATATAAATATTACACAAAATGTTGTTGAGCAAGATATTGTCGAACAGGAGGTTATTGAAATCGTCGCTAACACATTAAAAGTAAAGAAGGATTTAATCACTCCTGAATCTAGATTTGTTGAGGATCTTAAATCAGATAGTTTAGATACAGTTGAATTAATGATGGCAATAGAAGCAAAGTATAAATGTGATATACCAGATGAAGATGCAAGTAAAATTTTAACTGTCTCTGATGTTGTACAGTACATAATAAAAAAATAACTAATTAATAAATAATCATGTCGACTAGAAGAGTTGTTATAACCGGTATTGGGCTTATCACACCACTAGCAATTGGTGTAAAGACCTCTTGGGAAGGTATTATAAAGGGTCGCAGTGGCATCAAGTCAATCACAAAATTTGATACTTCTAACCTTGCCTGTAAAATAGCGGGTACAGTGGATCACTTAACAGATAATGGCTTTAACCCGGAAAAATTTATTGATCCTCGCAATGTCCATAAGATGGATTTATTCATTCAATATGGTGTAGGAGCAGCTACTGAGGCAATCGAGGATAGTGGGTGGAAAGTAAAAGATGCATTATCTGGAGATAGGACCGGCTTAATACTTGGTTCAGGAATAGGTGGACTTGGGATGATCGAAGAAACATCCGTAAAGTTTCATAAAGAAAATAATGGCAAAGTTAGTCCATTTTTTATCCCCTCCTCATTAATTAATCTCCTTTCAGGTCATGTTTCCATTAAATACGGATTTACCGGACCAAATCAGGCTGTCGTTACAGCTTGTTCTACTGGCTCTCATGCTATAGGGGATGCTATGCGTATGATTCAATACGGTAATGTAGATGTTATGGTTGCTGGTGGGGCTGAAGCACCGGTTACTCCGGTTGGAGTGGCTGGATTCGTTGCCGCAAGGGCATTATCTACTAAATATAATTCTACGCCTGAAATTGCATCAAGACCATGGGATCAAGATCGTGATGGATTTGTAATGGGAGAAGGAGCAGGTGTTGTAGTACTTGAAGAATATGAGCATGCTTGTGCTAGAAACGCTAAGATTTATGCTGAAATTATTGGATATGGTTCTACTGGCGATGCTTATCATATGACCTCACCTCATCCCGATGGAAGAGGTGCTTATAGATCTATGTCTGATGCTCTTAAAGATGCAAAAATTGATGCAAGTCTTATTGATTATATCAATGCCCACGGCACTTCTACACAAGTTGGTGATGCTATAGAGTTAACGGCTGTTCAAAAATTATTTTTGGATGCTAACCCAAATGTTCTTATGTCGTCAACCAAATCATCTATTGGTCATTTGCTTGGAGCAGCTGGCAGCGTGGAATTAATATATTCAATTCTTGCTATGCGAGACCAAGTTGCTCCACCAACTCTCAATTTGCATAAACCGATAGCAGAAGCAAAAATAGATTTAGTTGCTTTAGAAGCTAGAAATACAAAAATTAATTACGTGCTTTCTAATTCATTCGGATTTGGAGGAACTAATGCAAGCTTAATTATTAAGAAAGTATAGGATTTACTTTTGGTTTGTATCATTTTCAAAAGTTGGAGTAGGAAGCTACCCCAATTAGGGATAATAATTAGTTAATTCTTACCCCTAATTGGCTTTAATATAAGGAAAAATGCATTTTTAAAGCGGCTAACACGAATGCATTTTAAACCTATTCTAAAGCTAAAAACATGATTTTAAAAGATTAAAATCATGTTTTTAGCAAAATATTAATTTAACAATCAGATGCAGAGCTGTCTCAAATCTGATTGTTTCGATAATTTCACCGAATTTGGAATAAGAATTGGTCAATTCTTATCCCAAATTCGCGTGTCTTGTACTTTTCTGCAATTTTTAAATCGCCATGGGGGTTATACGTAAGGTAAGTAATATAGCTGAACAAGACCACCGCTTTATCAAGAAACGAACTAAGCCAATGCTTGGTTTTAAGAGTTTTCGCTCTGCTGCTATTACCACATATTACCCTACATTTTTTATATAACCACTATTAAAATGGCTGCTGATCGTCTATTAGCGAGGAGTCGCGAAAAAGTGGCGACGCGGCAATCCAAGATACGCGAAGCGTTCTCTAAAAAAACAGCTTCGCTGTTTACCTAGATCGCCACAACTTCTAAAGAGCCTTGCTATGACGATTATAGAAAAATGTAGTGTACCATGCTATTACCATTACTGGTATAGAAAATATTCATATGATTCAAAAAAGACAAATTACTGGAGCTAATAATAATTTTTCTACTTTTGAGAATTTTGTTATGCTCATGGCATCATAATGTCCAAAATCTAAGGTTTTACAATTTTCGTTAGAACACGATTTACAAATGCGACAAAACCTTATATCTGCTCCACATCGTTAGGAGTAGAGGTTTCTTGTTGATCAGAACTTTCAAGGGGGTCAATAGTATCTTGCTTATTGTTCCTTGAGTAATCTTGTGCTTCAGATTCTGACCTTGCAACAATTACCGTTATATTTGTACTAAGCTCAGCGTGCAACCTAACCTCTACCACGAATACACCTGTTGACTTTATCGGTTTCTCAAGAATTATACTTAAATGTGATATTAAGTGCAAAGAAGCCTTAGACAAACTTTCAGCAATTTCTTTATTATTCACTGAACCAAACAACCGACCATCATCAGCAGACTGCTTAATAAATATTAATTCCTTACCACTTATAACATTATTAATAGCTTCTGCCTCAGATCTTATTTTTAGCTCCTTCGTTTCAAGATCATGTTTTTGGGCTTCTATGAACTGTTTATTAGGTTCTGTTGCCCTAATTGCTAATTTTTTGGGGATAAGATAATTACGAGCAAACCCCTTTTTTACCTTAAGAATCTCTGCAATCTTTCCAAGTTTTCTTACAGGTTTAATCAAAATAACTTCCATCTTATTCCTCTGCTCAAATTTGAAATACAAAAGGCAACAACGCTAGGATTCTAGCAATTTTTATAGCATTCTTCAGTTTTCTTTGCTTTTTGGCACATACATTGGTAATCCTACTAGGCAACATTCTACCACCTTCTGATACAAATTTTATTAACAAATCAGGGTTCTTGTAATCAATTACTGGAGCATTTGGAATAGAAAGAGGACATCCCTTACGTTTTCTAAAAAACACTCTTTTATTATTTCTATCAGCCATTCTAGTCATTGACTGAGAGTCAACAGCATCATTCTCAAACATTTTAATCTTTTCCAATTTTATTACTATTTAGTCTTTATTAATTGTTACATCAACTATTTCTTCATGATCTGAACCTTTACTTCTTAGAATCGGCGAAGGTTCAGCACTTATTGAATCAACATTGATATTAACAAACCTAATAATATTTTCACTTAGCTTCATTTTCCTTTCCAGTTCATTTATTACCGAAAAATCAGTTTTAAGCCCCATAAAAACATAATGTCCTTTTTTATTATTACCAATTTTATAGGCTAAACTTCTTAAACCCCAATATTCAGTTTTAATAACTTCACCGTTACTATCTTTAACAATTTTAGTAAAGTCATCGGTAATTTTATCTACATCAGCAGACGAAATATCTTGGCGTATGATAAAAACTGATTCGTAAAAAGCCATATATAAGAATCTCCAGCTACAAAATAAAGCCATTTATAACAATAAAAAACATTTAATTCAAGTGTTATCTTTATTATAGAGCATAATTAATAAATCACTAATACCTTTTGATTGCAAAAATATAACCGTTTTACACGGATTGTAAATAAATAATTAAATTAGTAGACTTATATTAATAAATTTAGTAGAAATTTATTAATTAATTCGATAATATTGCACTTTAAAAAGTCAAATTAATATCATTACAATAAATTCACAATAATGTAACATTAGACTCTTGCATAACTGAATTATACTCTTTTTACTTTAAAAATTGACTCAGCAAAAACTTTGAGGATTCGCGTACTTCACATTACTTACATGTACGTTTAGCATGCTTATACCTTGTTTTATGCTCCAATCCCTCAATCATTTGGGTATACAAAGAAGAATTTAGTCATGCCTAAAGTCTTCATTTAATTAGTATTTAAAATGTTCGATAAATTACCACCTAGAATTCTTATTATAGAATCAACTAAAAGCATTAACGTTTCTTTATCTAATGTCATAGAGAGAGCATGGTTTAATCTTGTTAAGGCTAACACAATAGAAAAAGCTATAGCCTACTCTATTGCAAATCACCCTGATATAATTATTGTTGATTCAATGGTACAAGATAAAGTTGCTACAGAAATAGCAACTAAACTAAGAGAAATTAATGGTTTAGAGAAAGTACCAATAATTTTTTTGCTACATTCCGGAGAATCTCCGTCTAATTATACTTTGGAAGATAATAACTTTGTTGTTTCTCTTACTAAACCATTCACTTCAGATCAGCTAATGATTTCAATAAGATCATTACTCCGACGATCTAATTTAATTCTACAAGATAAAGTTATAAAATATAAGGAAGTAAGTATGGATCTTACTACCTATAAAGTAACTAATAAAGGCAGGATAATTCGTTTAGGACCAACAGAATTTGAGATTTTACAACTTTTTATCAAAGCACCTAAAGTAATATTTTCCCGTCAAGATATTGTAGACAAAGTGTGGGGCAGAGATACATCTATTGACCTACGTACTATTGATGTACATATAAATAGAATAAGAACATCTCTAAAAAATAAAGAATCTGAGGTATTTATAAAAACGATCCGTGCTATAGGATATTGCCTTGATTTGCCAAATTCTTAGAATTAAAGTAAAAAATTATCTATTTAACCTGAATTCGATATAAGAATTATTAATTCTTATATCGAATTCATACAATAGAAAAGCCATGATAAATATAACGTGATCAGTTATATATAGTGGTAGGATGGGTAAACTGTATCTCGAATTGAAGCTTTGAATTTTAAAGACTTCGTACCTGAGCAAAGACCCATCCTGTTTGGATAAAGACTACAAACGGATGTCATAAGGTTTAAACCTTGCGTATGAGTATGTAGCGTATCCTATTATTAATATAAATCATGAGGCTCTATATGGCAACAACTTATATTGGTGTGGACGTTAGTAAAAAAACTTTAAGTATCTATATACCAGCTACCAACAAGGCTTTACTACTATGCTTAGCACCATTAATAAACACTATACTGCCTTATTATATTGGTGTGGACGTTAGTAAAAAAACTTTAAGTATCTATATACCAGCTACCAACAAGGCTTTACTACTATGCTTAGCACCATTAATAAACACTATACTGCCTTATTATATTGGTGTGGACGTTAGTAAAAAAACTTTAAGTATCTATATACCAGCTACCAACAAGGCTTTACTACTATGCTTAGCACCATTAATAAACACTATACTGCCTTATCTGAGTTAATTGTTGTCTTTGAACCTACTGGTGGATATGAACATAATTTAAGAGAATTTTTAAAAATAAATAAATTGCCTTTTGCTACAGTACACCCTAATAAAGTGCGTAGTTATGCTAAAGCTAAAGGATGGCTTGCTAAAACTGATAATATCGATAGTAAATTGTTGCATGATTATGCAACGTGCTTTGCTTTACCAGTGAATGTTACTTATGATAGTAATAGCCAACAACAGTTACATGCTTTATTAAAAAGAAGAGAACAATTATTAGTATTTAAGAATCAAGAAATTGCTAGGCAGGATACTGAGTTTAATGCGGTCGTCATTTTATCTTTGAACCAGCATATTGCTAGTTTAACAGAACAATTACAAGAGATTGATGACAGTATTAAAGAATTAATTTCTCAAGCTCAAGAAATAAAGGATAAAATTGATTGGCTTACTTCTATTCCAGCAGTTGGCATTACTCTTGCTAGCACTGTAATATGTGAAGCACCGGAGCTTGGCAATATTACTTTTAGGCAGTTAACATCTTTAGTAGGTCTTGCTCCTTTTGCTAGAGAAAGCGGTAGTTATAAAGGTAGAAGAAGTATTTTTGCAGGTAGAGGTAATCTTCGAAGAGTTCTTTATATGGCTGCAGTAGCTGCCTTACGATGTAATAAGCACCTACGCAATTTTTATGACCACTTAATTGCTAAACATAAACCAGCAAAAGTTGCTCTTGTTGCTGTTATGCGCAAATTACTAGCTTTTATGTACTCTATTGTCAAAAATAATTCTTCTTGGAATGAAAATTTATGTTAAGTTACTATTTTTTTATTGACTTCCATTACGGATGCTCAGGTAATCTTACAGCATTCATTGAAATCGAGTCTTGGTAGCCGTGGGAAAGGGGCATCACCATCTTTGTAACCAATATTACATATGAAATTTACTTGATAAGTTGAATTGCTAAAGAAAGTACTATTTATAGCGTTTTTATTAAACCCCGACATAGGACCACAAGCTAATCCCTTACTTCTCGCAACAATCATCAAGTAAGCTGCTTGTAATGATGAGTTGCGAATTGCGGTATCTAGGGCAATCTGCTCAAAAGAAGCAAAATAATCTTTTATACTTGCATCATGAGGAAATAACTTGGGCATTAATTCATAAAACTTAGTATCAAAAGCAAAAATGGCTGTAACAGGTGCTGACTTAACTTTTTCAACGTTACTTGGAACTAAGCATCTGTACAATTTATCTTTTTCAGCTGAACTCTGAACAAAAACAATTCTCAAAGGGCAGCAATTAGCTGAAGTAGGACCAAGTTTTGCTATATTATAAATTTCTTCAAGTAACGCTCTATCAACTGGCTTATCCAAAAATTTGTAACAGGTTCTATCTGAAAATACTTCCTTAACATTTTTCATAGTAATACCCCCTTAAATTTACCATTAATTCGATATAACAAGTTATACTCGATAATCAAGTTTTTTTCTGAAGGCTACAATTCATGGTAGTTTATGTCATTCCCGCACAGGTAGCGAAATCTAGAATGTCTAAAGCACCTTTTCTGTCTGTTTCTTTAGATTCCCGCCATTGCTCATAGGTGTCAACTTAAGAGCGTAATGATTGAGCATGTATAAGTAAATCAAACCTAAACGTCTATTAGCGAGAAGCCGCTGCAAGCGGCGACGCGGCAATCTAAGATACGCGAAGCGTTACTCTAAAAAACAGCTTCGCTGTTTATTTGGATCGCCACGGCATCTAACGATGCCTTGCTATGACGACTGTGTTTAATTTGTTTATACATGTTCAATCATTACGCTCTTAAGTTGACGCCTATGCACCATTGCTAAGAATGACATACTAGTGATTCACGTAGGCAAAGCTTACGCGGGGATGACATCTTCTCGACTTCTTTTCATGATTTTTAAACTGCCATGAATTATATAACTCAATAAAAACTTGATTATCGAGTTATATCGAACTCTTGTTAACTTTCAGTGTTGTTCTCTTCTATAGCTTCATCTACTTTACTATCCTCTAGTTTAAACTCAAGCAAATTAATTGAACCTATATGTATACCATTATCAGAAAATTCAATATCAAATTTCACCTTTTCATAAGTTGCTAATTCATTATCATCTGTCTTAACTACTCCAAATAAAGAAGAATCAACAGCTTTCTCAATGATAGTTTTGACCATTTTTTTAGGTAATAACAAATTGTTAGGAATCAATTTATCGATGATATCATGGTAATTAGTTAATTCAAAAGATAATTTACCTTTTGGTAACTTACTATCAGAAAATTGTAAGAACCCTACCAAATCTACTTGGGCATTATCATCACAAGAAAAAACTAAACGATCGATATTTAAATTTCTGATAGAATTTGTATCTTTACCTTGGTTAGTAGCAATATTGATCAGTGTGGCTAAATCAAGCTGTGCTGTTTTGAAATTAAAAAAATCTTCCCCCGCAGAGTACAACAAACGTAATTGTAGAGCTATATTTTCACCGTCCTGAGATTTTGCCTTATTGATTAGGAAAACTAAATCAGCAATATTAAAAATTTCCTTATCTTCCTGAATGAAGGATAATAATTTATTGTTAACTTGCAGAAACTTTACGATAGATTTTAAACTATCTCCATGGGATAATTTATATATAGGTTTATTAAATTTAACTAGTGCTGTAATATATTCCTTGGACTGAACACTATACTCTATTAATTTACCATCAAAATTCTCTTGTTGTTTTATCCCTTGTTCTCCTAAAATCAATCTAGCCTTTTTAAAACTAAAATCAAACAAAAATGTCATTTCCTCAGTAGATATTTCTTTGGAATTAACATGATCGATAAATTTTATTTTTGGCTCGACTAAACGAATTTGAAAGCGAATAGGGAAACCAGAAACTTTGATTTGGCTATAAGATATTTTAGTATTATCTGTCTCTGAATTTTTTATAGTATTTACTATATTGCTTTTGATAGTATAAGCAATGCCAAACCATATTATGGTGTAAATTAAACAAATAAAAAACAAAATTTTACGTATCACTCTATATACTCAATTATAAGTTAATATTACGGGTAGCAGATGGCAAGCGAACCCTTATACCGTCAAGTTCTTCACTAACAATAATCTGACAACCAAGTCTTGAAGTATGGGTAAGACCAAACGCTAAGTCAAGCATATCTTCTTCTGCTTCAGAAGGATTTTTTAATTTGTGGTAAAATTCCTCATCTACAATAACATGGCAAGTGGCACATGCTAGTGATCCTTCGCATGCACCTTCAAGATCGATGTTGTTTTGATGAGCAATTTCCAAAATAGACAATCCGAGAGGGGCATCCACTATTTTTTCCGTACCATCTTTGTCTATAATAAAAATTACTTTAGGCATTAATTATCATTCCTCTTTTTTAAAACAATCATCTTATTTTATCAATATGCTTACCTTTCAGTAAGTCTAAAGTAGCACTATTTAATCTTTCATAAAAGAAATGCTCCGTTATAGTCTCAAAAGTTTTGCTACATTCTATAATGTAATCACGATCATTTGAATCTATTGCTTCTTTCAGAGTGTTAATTGCAGTATCAATTTTTTTCATTTCATTCTTTGCAAGAATATTTGGTGTTTCTCTAATAGCATTTTCTATATTATAAATCAAAGATTTTGTATGAATAATTGTTTCTTGCAATAATTTCTTATTATGATCACTAGCAGCATTTTGATAAGCATTTTCTAGAATTTCGGTAATTTCACTTTCGTTTAAACCATAACTTGGTTTTAACGAAACATCATGTGATATACCACTATTTCTTTCTAGAGCTGACACTGACAAGATGCCATCTGCATCAATAGAAAATGTTACTTCTGCTCTCACTCCTCCTGCTTTCATCATTGGTAATTTTAGTTCAAATTTTGCCAGTGACCTACAATCTTCTACCATTTCTCTCTCTCCTTGTACCACATGTAGCTTCATAGAAGTTTGGTTATCTACATAAGTGGTGAACTCCTTAGTAACCGATATCGGTATGGGGCTATTACGAAGAATGATTTTCTCAGTAATACCACCATTTAATTCGATACCGAGTGACAAAGGAACTACATCGATTAATAAGGAATTAACATTTGCCGAAGTTAGGTTCTCTGCTTGCAGGGCTGCTCCCCATACTACCGCTTTATTTGGGTTAATATCCGAGAAAATAATAGTATTAAACGTTTGTGCTAAACTTCTACTAATTAAGGGTATGCGAGTTGAACCACCAACAAGGATGATACCTGAAATATTAGGATTCCCTGCATGTTCTAGCGTATCTTTAGTAATAGATATTGTACGTTCTACCAATGGTAATATTAACTGCTCAAAATTCTCGAGATCTAACTCCAATAGCGTCGCCTCCTCGTATATCATAGCACATTTATTTTGACCACTAAGTGTTTCTTTAGCTTTTTTTGCTAATTTTATTAACTCGCTAGATTCTAGTAATTTATATTTATCACAAAAATATCTCATCACTAAGTGGTCAATATCATCACCACCTAAAATATTATCTCCACCAGTGGCAATGACCTGAAATACGCCCGTTTGCATATTTAGAATTGATACATCAAAAGTACCACCTCCTAGGTCATACACTAAATAACACCCTCTACTATCTTTATTTAAACCATATGCATAAGCTGCTGCTGTTGGTTCTGCAATTAACCGTAATACCCTAAACCCTGCAATTTTTGCAGCTAGCATTACTTCTCCTCTAGCAGCATCGTTAAAATGTGCTGGCACGGTTATTACAGCTTTTTTGACTTCCGAATTCAATTTTTGAGTAGCCTGTTTCTTTAAGTACAAAAAGATTTGTCCGGCAATTTCTGGAATCGTCAGTAATTTTCCAGCAAACCTTATTCGTAAAATTTCACTATCTAAATCAATATAGTCTTTCACTAGAGTAAAAAGAACAGGGTTGTTGCGTATATCAGATAGTTTTTTACCAAAAAGTCTTTTAATAGAACGAAAATTGTCAATTATATTATCATTGCCAACAATAAAGTCTTTACCATGAAATGCTATAACTGATGGTATAAGTCCTCGGCCATGATCATCTATGATAATTTGTATTATTTGTTTATTTGATAAAGCAATCAATGAGTTGGTTGTACCAAAATCAATACCAACTGCTATATCCTTATCATGTGGGTTAGAAGAGCCAGCTTCGCTAATTTCTATTATTTGCATGACTTGATTTTTAGTTGAATATTATTAATTAAATTTTTAAGATATTTAAATTTTATGGTAATATCAAGAGCGTCTTGCATATTTTGATCTTGAAATGCAATAGTTAGAGATTCAATAAGTTTTTCTTTTTCAAGGATTTTGTTATTTAGCATATGCTCTAACTTAGTTAATTCTTGAGTAGTTTCAACAAGTTCTAATTCACTCCACACAACATTTAATTGTTCCTTTGAGATACCTTGCCTAACCGTTATTTCATCCAAGACTATATTGTTTAAAAGTAGAAGATACTCAGCTCGTGCTAAATCATCTTTAAGAATTGAATAAGCTTTATTTATATCAATAGAGATAGCCAAATTTTCTTGCCTCGCATTGTTAGTTTTAGCTCTATCTGGATGATATTTTGACTGTGCAGCAAAATATTGGCGATCCAATATATTTAAGTCAATATTATATTTTCGTTCTACATCTAATAACTCAAAATAACTGCTCATAATCACTTCTAGTAACGCGAATTTGGGATAAGAATTTGTCAACTCTTGAAATCATAGACAGTATAGCATAGTAAAGTATCAAATCTATTAAATCTTACGTATCCTTAAAAAGGCTGGTACAAATAACATGCTAAATAACGTAGTCAATAAAAAAAGTTGAGGCCAGTCCATATAATTTGCACAAATACCAGATAAAAAGGATAAAATAATCCGGACGAAGGAGCCAAAAGAAGATATAATTGAGTATTGTGTGGCTATCAATTCGCTACTACATAAACTAGAAAAATAAATAAGAATCGCTGTATTACCAAGCCCGCAACAAAAATTCTGTACAGTAATTGTTATAGTAAATATAAGCATATCATGACCTACCATAGATAAGAACACAAACATTAAGGGTGACAGTAATTGTAGACTACCACATATTAGGATGCTTCGAGATATTCCTATTTTTGCAGTTAAAATACCGCTAATGACTCCTCCAGAGATCATTAGCATGAATCCATATGCTTTTGAAATAGAAGCAATTTCTTGAGAGGTAAAAGACAAGTCAATAAACACTGGCGAACTCATTGCCATAGGAATTGAGTCGCTTGCTTTATATAGAAAGACAAACAGTACAATGAACATCCAGTTAGGATGATTTCGTTTTAACAATAGTAAGCTATCACCAATGACTTGAAAATATTGTGCAGGTGAAATTAAATCAGTAGAGATGTGTTGAGTTTTTTTTGTAATAGGTTCTTGCATATATAAGGTTATTATAGGTGCAGCCATTGTTATAAGAAAGATACATAGATATACAAAGTACCAATTAAAGAGGCAAGATAAATATAATGCCCCTGTACTATTAATAAGTATTCCTATACGAAAACCAGTTGAATTAAAAGTTGTAGCAATTGAGAGTTCTTCTTTTTTTACAGTCCGTTCTATACGGTATGCATCTAAAACAACATCTTGAGTTGCTGCACAACAGGAAATAATAAAAATTAAAATTGCGGTAATAATTATGTTAACAGGGGGATCTATAATTAAAAATCCACTAATAGTGACTAATAAACATGCTTGGGTAACTAGTGTCCATCCACGACGTTGACCAAATTTTTGACATATAACAGGTATAGAATATTTATCAATAAACGGTGCCCATATTGGTTTTAAGCAATATGGAATAGATGTTAGAAACATTGCACCAATAATATCAGTTGAATATCCCGCCTGTGATAATTGGTAATGAATAGTAAATGATACTAAAGAAAAATTTACCCCTGCAACTATTCCTAGCAAGAATAAACAAATAAAATAAGAACGTGTATGATTAGTTAGCATATTCAGGAGTGATATCCATCTTTTCAAACAATTATCTAGACATTACACCCCAATTCGGGATAAGAATTAGTTAATTCTTATCCCGAATTCGCGTATTACGTATATTTATTTAGTAATACAGCTTTTTTAATAATTTCATATAGTTAATATGCTAACCTCATGCAGGGCAGTTTAAAAATCCCAACTAATGATAGAAAATACTAAATTATAGAAATAATTAGTTGTCATCGCGAGCCACAAAGTGGCGTGGCGATCCAAATAAACAGCAATTATCTTTTTAAAAAACAAACTTTTCTATCATTAGTTAGGACTTTTAAACTGCCCTGCCAAAATATTTGCAAAATTGACTTGCAATAATGCTTAAAAATATTATACTTACGTCTATTAGCAACGTGGCTTTGGTATGCCTAGTTTTTGCTAGACTGATCTTAAAATACCAAATAAAGGAATTATAATGCCTAAATTAAAAACAAAATCAGCGGTAAAAAAGCGCTTTAAGCTTACTGCTACTGGCAAAGTCTGTGCCACTCAAGCTGGAAAAAAGCACTTTATGCGACGTCGTACAAAATCTCAGCTTCGTAACCTTAGAGGAACAACAATTCTCTGCGATCAAGATGCAAAGAACTTGAAAAAATTCTTTCTTCCATATGGAATTTAATAATTTAAATAAGGAAATAGGTGAGATATGTCACGAGTAAAATCAGGAAAAGTTTCAAAAAATCGTCATAAAAAAATTCTCAAACTTGCTAAAGGTTATAGGGGAAGATCGAATAATTGCTTTAGGGTAGCAATTGAAAAAGTTGAAAAAGCTCTACAATATGCTTATAGAGATCGTAGAAATCGTAAGCGTGATTTTAGAGGGCTTTGGATACAAAGAATCAATGCAGCAGTACGCGAGCATGATTTAGTATATTCACAGTTTATGGGTGGGCTGAAAAAAGCTGCCATAGATATCGATCGCAAGGTGCTAGCTGAATTGGCAGTTAACAACCCACAAGGTTTTGCAGATATAGTGGTGCAGGTAAAGACTCATCTGCAATAGACTTATTATACCATTTCCGAAAATTAATCATCACGTCGTCGTACTTCATGATCTCCGCTCCTCACATACCTAGTTGTACGCGAAGGTAGCCGACACTCGTACTCCGAGTAGCAATTTAATTTTGGGAAATGGTATTAAACCTCTTGGATCATTCTACTTTTGCTGGTAATTTGGGCGTTGGGATTAGACTCAAATCCTCACGTATATTTGTTATACTGCTTGCGGGTTAAGGTTTCGGCCATAACTGTTGAAAGTTTACAAATACCTATACCACAGCGTCATTGCGAGCGTAAGCGAAGCAATCTAGGAAACAATCTATAGATAAATGATGTTACTGGATTGCTTCGTCGGCCTTACGGTCTCCTCGCTAATAGACGTATAGAGAAGCTGTATTTACTAACTTTCAACAGTTGTGAGGTTTAGGCTCTCCTGCAAATTCCGCAGAAGAGAATTTTGTAAGAGGTCTATTGTTGCGTGCAATTTAGAAATACAACTTAGAAGTAGTTTTGTCATCAAAGTAATGATAGTGTTGTGAACGGATTCTTTGTGGTAATTTTGTCGTCAAAATTTGCTTCCGTTTCTCACATACATCTGCGTACTGCTTGCGGTATTCAGCTACATTTTTCCTAAAAATTCCTCAAAAATTATTCAGTTTAATTGGCAACTGGAGATAGTAATTTATTGCATGTATCTTTGTACATTTAGTATAATCTTACTTATTAATTCATTAGACTTCTTTCGAAACTCTACTTCTGCTGGTGATTTGTACGTCGATGCGGTACTCGAATCCTCACGTACATTAGAGTACGCTGCGGTTCTGCGTTCCGCGTCTCCTTCAAATCCCTCAGCATAAGCGAGTTTCGAAAGAAGTCTATTCTTAAATTTTATTAGCAATATAAAAATAATAATTTTATGATTAAAAAACTTTTATATACTTTTTTGATTCTTATAATTGCTTCTACTATTTCTAGTTGTGGTCGGAATCTTGCGGCAAATACATATACTAGTGATTCAACATTAAATATTGTATTGGAAGGAAAGCTTCTTGCCAAAAGAGATATCAAAATCACGGAGGATGAAAGACTTGGTGATAATGCAGTTGGTGGTCTAACTGGTGCTGTCGCTGGTGGGGCGGTTGCTGCTAGCGGAACTAATAACGCGGCTATAATTGTTGGTGGTGCTATTGTTGGAGGTGTTACTGGTGCAATAATGCAATCTGCTTTGGGGGCATCAAAAGGTACAGAATATATCGTACAGGTTAATAGATCGAATCTGAAAGACGATTATTACGAAGGTAGCAGACTTCTAAGAAATGCTATAGCAGCTGTACGTGCAACAGGTATTATCACCATTGTGCAGGCTAAAGAAGATAAAACTAATCCTGTGATAAATGAGGGGCAAGATGTTCTAGTTATTCTTTCTGAGAAGAGATCTAGACTCATTCCAGCTACATATAAAAATTAATAAAAATACATAGTTAATGGTCAGAATTTTCTTTATAATTTTACTGTTTTTTTCTACATCGGCTTGTACTAAGACGACTTTTGTTAGATCTGCACCTGATTATTCGCAATCACTAACTAAGTCCAAAATTGTTTTGCTTTTACCACCAATAGTTGAAGTAAATCAAATTGATGCTTTTAACAAAAAAACGAGAGTTTATAGTTATGAGGATCGCCTTGAAGAAAATATTGTAGACACATTCATAACCAAAATGCAGGACAAAGGGTATAATATTAAACTTTTCTCTAGAACAGAAATTGGTACTAACAAACTGTCAAAATACGTCGTTGACATTAAGGATAATTTTGATGAAACTCTAAATATACTCTATGCTAGTGGAGCTTGGAAAGAGGATGCGGCATATTCTATTGATGAAAAAATTTCTTCTGCAGTTGATCTTGGTGAGAAAGCTGGAGCTGATTTATTAGTTGTAATGAATTTCTATGCGGAGAGTAAAACATCTGGTGCAGTAACTAAGGATTTTTGTACAGAGATTTTGAAGGGATGTATAACTGGTAGAGTCAATTTAGACCCATCAGAATTTTCGCGAGTTAGATTAGCTATTCTTGATGTACCAACTGGTAGGGTACTATGGACACACTCGGTAGGACTGTCTAGTGATATGATTGACACCACTATTGCTAGTTTTTCTGATAATGACAAAGTGGATAAGAAAAATCTTTCTATATTGTTTAATTCAGCACTTGCAGATCTTCCTGATGCGAAATAGGTTTGTTATACCTTCTTATATTCATCCACAGATGGCTGGTTGAATGGATCGATTTTTAGGTGATTTGCAATTAGGATAGTACTCAACATTACGTGAATAATTTGATCTACAATTATCTGTTCATCGATATGTACAAAATTCTCTAGCATCACTGGTCGTTTGACTTGACCTAATGCATTATATATATTATTAGCATGAGCAGCTAGAGCTATTTCAATATCTGAGCTTGCTTTGTTAGTAATAACTTGATAAAATTTATCATCCGGACCTTCTAAATAAAGCTGCAATTGACTGTGTTGATCAAATGTTCCTTTTGCTATTATAGGAGTTATACCAAAACCATTCTTACCAAGTGATTCAGCTATAATCTGTTGTTGCCATCTACATAGACCATCTAATTGATAACAATAATTAAACATAACTAACATATGTCTATTTAAAGAATATTGATTAAGGTAATACTCCGCTATCTCACAAATATTAAATCCATCAAGAATAATATCTGATATTTTTTTTGAAGCAGCTAGTACGACTTTATGTACATCAACTCCTGCAACTGCGGTTGGGAGCAAAGATGCATTAGAAATTACGCCAAATCTTCCACTACGAATGTTATCATGTTCTAGACAATTTGTACCAAAAGACTCTGCTAAATTACGTAATAAATTATTACTAAACGGTACTATTACATAAATATTTTGAGGGGGAACGTGTAAAACTTCTAAAACATACTTAGTTAATAAATAGGTTTCATTTGTGTTCCCAGATTTACTCAATGAGAAAAAGACGGCTTTACTTAAATCAACTAATGCCAGTTTCTCATCAATTTCCAACTGATCTAAACTATCAAGATATATTAGCCTTTTAGTAGCTACTGCCTTTATACTTAATAATGCTCTAACATTTAGAGAAGACGCACCAAAACCTATAACTACCACAATATCATATTTTAAAGCAAGCTGAGCTGCGAGATCCTTTATGGCATCTTGCTTAATCAGATCAAACCTTAGAAAATCATATTTATTAGCTTTAATCTGTAAAATAAGATCGTTATATACCTTGCTAAGCATTTAATCTCCAGTCCTGCTAATTCAGATTATCATAATTTAAATAAGTTGCCTATACCACTACGCATTAGGCTTTTGGGATTCATATTGCTTGCCTTTTTCATGAAACCACTTATTTGTTTAAATTGCTTCAATAGACTATTCACTTTTTGGACTGATGTTCCAGAGCCTTCAGCGATACGTTTTCGACGTGAGGCATTTAGCAAATCTGGGTTTTTTCGTTCTTTTTGGGTCATAGATAAAATTATTGCTTCTTGGTGGTCTATTAATTTGCCACTTAATTTCGATTGATCGACTTTATCGATAATTTTATTAATACCAGGCAACATACTCATCATACTGCTGAATCCACCTAGTTTCTTTATACTCCTCATTTGCGTTAGATAATCTTCCAAATCAAATTTACCCTTTTTAAGTCTAGCAGCCGCTCTTTCTGCCTCTTGATTGTCTATTATGCTTGCTGCTTTTTCAACGAAGGAGATGATATCTCCCATATCTAATATTCTTGAAGCTATGCGTTCTGGGTCAAATAATTCTAGAGTTGTCAATTTCTCGCCAGCGCTTAAGAACTTAATAGGTTTCTTGGTAACATGTTTAATGCTTAGAGCCGCCCCACCTTTGGCATCGCCATCAATGCAGGATAAAATTACGCCGGTAATCCCTAATTTTTGATCAAAATTGCTGGCTATAAGTACCGAATCTTGCCCAGTCATTGCATCAACCACCAAAATTATCTCTTTTGGATCTATTAAATTTTTTATATTTGATGCTTCTTTCATCATCTCATCATCGATTTGCGACCTACCTGCTGTATCATAAATAACGACATCATAGGCAGATAATTTTGACTCGTGTAAAGCTCTTTTCGTAATATCTATAGGAGTATGGTTGGGGACAATAGTTAAACAATCTACCCCTATAGATTTACCAAGGATAGTTAACTGCTCCTGAGCACTTGGTCTATAAATATCAAGAGAGACTAAAAGTACCTTTTTATTTTGATTTTTTAGCCTAAGTGCTAATTTGGCACTTGCTGTAGTTTTTCCACTACCTTGCAGACCAACCATTAAAATATTTACCGGCGGTTCAGATTTAAGCTGTAAACTACTTTCATCTAGAGACGAGGATAATATATTGATTAACTCATTATGGACAATCTTTACTATCATCTGCCCTGGGGCTACTGATTTTATGACTTCCTGCCCTGTAGCTTTTAATGTTACTTCAGCAATAAAATCTTTAACTACCGGTAGTGCAACATCTGCTTCAAGAAGGGCAATCCTAATATCACGCATAGTATCGTTTATTTGGGACTCCGATAAAGTACCACTTCTTTTGATACGATCAAAAATTTTCGTTAGATTTTGAGTTAATGTTTGAAACATAAAATGTAATAAATTACTTGAATTCACCGCATTGTAGCATATTTACTAATAATCACTAAGCATATTAGCAAAAAAAATAGTAATTAATTTGTGAAATAAAATTTTCAGATTCTATTGAGAACTAGTGATATTGTTACAACCAAGAATTTATTATTTCAATTTTCTATATTATTTTCTCTTGCTATCAATAAACCAAATCAGCAATATATTTACTAAAAAATAGATATATAAAATATAATGGGAAAAAAGAATAGCTATATTTTGGCAATTGGCAATGAAACGGATTATAGGCTTAGTATTCTGAATAAAATATATGGTAAATATACTAATATTCTATTAGACAGGTTAGAACTTCGTCCTAGTATGAAAGTAGCGATTATTGGTTGTGGATCGGGGGAGTCTATTGATGTAATATATCAGAAAATTGGACAAGATGGCAAACTATTATGCCTAGATATAAGCCAGAAACAGATAGAGCTTACTAAAAGTAAGTTAAGTAGTAAAAACATCGATATTGTTGAATACCAAGTTGCAGATATACAAGATTATCAGGGTAATGAGCAATATGATCTCGTATATTGTAGGTTTGTACTCATACATCTAACACATCCTCAAAAAGCCTTAAATAATATGTTAAGTTTATTAAAGCTAGGCGGAACTATTGCATGTGAAGAGCATGATTATAAAGCCATATTTAATTATCCATATGCTCGTTCAATAGAACAATATAAAGAATTATTACATAAAATTGAAAAAAGACTTAGTGTAGATTATTCTTATGGTATAAAGCTATTTAATACTTTGTGTAGTCTTCAATTAACAGATGTAAAATTTGATTTTCATCAACCAGTTTTTAATGGGGCTGAAGAAAAATTATTATTAAAATTATCTCTGTTAGAAGAAAAAGAACATTTTATTAAGCATAAGTTGATCGATAATTTAGAAATAGAAAAGATGCTAAAAGAAATGGATCAGATTATTCAAGATAAGACGGTTATACAAAGTGCAGGTGGGGTGTTTCAATCTTGGGGGAGAAAACTCCAATGAGTAGTATAATTTACTCCCTCATAAATATATTTCAATGAACGCAAATGCAAGGCAAATAATGTTAAAATATCAGCAAGAACAAAGAAGCTTAACTAGAGAACAAAAAGAAGCGGTAGGATTGCTGTCCATTGGCACATTTTTAGAATTTTTTGATTTTATGCTTTACGTACACATGGCTACATTCCTTAATGAGATATTTTTCCCAAAAACAGATCCTAGTACTGCCACTTTGCTCGCAGCAGCTGCTTTTTGTTCATCATATGTGCTTAGACCTATAGGAGCATTAATATTTGGATATATAGGAGACAATATAGGGCGTAAATCAACTTTCATTATAACTACTTGTATTATGGCTGCCTGTTGCTTCACTATGGCTAATCTCCCAACTTACGCTCAATGGGGTTATACTGCTTCTGTATGTATGGTTATATGTCGTGTTATGCAGGGGCTCTCTTCTATTGGGGAAATAGTTGGTGCGGAGGTTTACGTCACAGAAATGACGAAACCGCCTGCTCAATATCCCGCTGTAGCAACTATTGAAGTAATGGGGCTTTTAGGCACAACAATTGCCTTAATTGTTGCAAGTTTTGCAACTTTAGGAAATGTAAATTGGCGGATAGCTTTTTGGTTTGGAACAATAATAGCCATAATTGGAGGAACTGCTAGAAGAATTTTAATAGAAACTCCGGAATTTGCTGATGCAAAACTTCAGTTAAAAAGGGTATTTGAAAAAGCTAATATGGATATTAAAAAATTAAATAATAACCCCATTGTTAATGAAAAGGTGAATAAGAAAACAGCCTTTGCTTATTTCTTATTAGATTGCTCTTGGCCATTAAATTTCTACATTGCGTATTTTTTTTGTGGTACTATTCTAAAAAATTCTTTCTGTTTTAGTACAGAACAAGTGATTCATCAAAATTTAATGCTCTCAATAATACAAATTTTTCCTTGGTGCATGTTAGCTTGGCTAAGTTACAAAATACATCCATTAAAATTACTAAAAGTAAAGTTATTTATTTTTCCATTTTTACTGAAAAATGTCACTAACTCATTTAATATGTTATTAATTCAGAGTTTTATTGTTGTCTTTTCTCCAACTACTATACCAGCTGTTCCTATCATTCTTAAAGCCCTTCCTATCTTTAAACGTTTTACATGTAGCGGTTTAATATATGCTTTTTCTCGGGCTGGTGTCTTTATTGTTTGTTCTTTTGGATTAATTTATTTAACAACATATTTTGGCTATCCAGGATTATTATTTATTATGATCCCAGTAAGTATTGGTTATATATTTGGGCTACTTCATTTTGAGAAGTTGTCTCGGGAAACTGAAAATCATCTTTAACCATAATTTTCCATTGTTTCAATAAAGGATGTTTAATAGATAAATGTTGACAGCATAGTTCAATAATTTGTTTTGTTATTGTTGGTATTTCTAAATGTATAGCTAAAGTTACAAAATGTATTACCGTCTCTTCTATAATCTTCTTAATTTTTTCAGGAGATTTTACACCAACAGTTTCTAAATTATGAATCCGATCAAAAAGTTTAATCAGTGCTACATCATGTTTTTTTTGCTGAATTAATAAATCTAGTGTTTCTGCCGAGTTAATCTTGCCATGAGGTTTAACCCTAGTTAAGTCTTGCACTTGACTAGCCACTTGACTGCCAAAAATATAGGCAATCATCTTTTCGGTAAGTGGTGTATCTTCAATGGTGTCGTGTAGTAACGCAGTCACAATAATGTCGGTTCTAAACAATCGTGGAATTTCTAGGGCTGTGTACTGGGCAACCATATAAGCCACCTCTATTGGATGCGAGTAATATGGCTCGCCAGACTGCCTCATTTGACTACCATGATATTTTTTAGCATAGTAGATGCCTTTTTTGACTTCATACATGTCTATTGGTTGCTTTACTTTTTCATTTAGCAAAATTAATTCATTAAGCAACCTTTCAGCATATGCACAAGATTGGTATCTTGAATTATCCCAATAGTTAATATCTTCCATAAGAACCACAATATTTTAATTCTAAAGTCATTTTAAACTAAAATTTCGACTGTTTAAAGCATTTACTATTTTTTATTTTTAAAAAGATGCAATATCTTCTAATCTTGTTGTATAAATTACAGCATAGTACCATTTTTTATGCTGCTGCTGTTAAGAGGTCTTCCGAGCGTCTATTAGCGAGGAGTCGCGAAAAAGCGGCGACGCGGCAATCTAGGATACGCACAACTGTTGAAAGTTAAAAAATCGTCATCGCGAGGCGTCGATAGACGCCGTGGCGATCTCATGAAGTAAGCTCTTCTTCACAAGATTGCCACGTCGTCGCTTACAGCGACTCCTCGCTAATAGACGGTTTAGGGCTTACAAAGCTCATCGCGATGACGGTTTTTTAACTTTCAACAGTTGTGCCAGGATACGCGAAGCGTTACTCTAAAAAAACAGCTTCGCTGTTTACCTAGAGCATCTAAAGAGCCTTGCTATGACGATTATAGAAAAATGTAGGTATACTCTTCTGCTTTGAAAAATTGTTTTTTGAAAATATCATGGATTCGCATGCTCACGTACTATATGTACGCTCCGCTTGCTCACCATTCATTTTCAAATCCAATTCTTCAAATCATTTGAGTATACTATGGGTGCAGGGACACCCTAGGCTATTAAACCGATGTCTTATATCAATACTTGAGGTTAGGTTATACCTTAAATATTGCTTTAGTTAGCTCATCATAGCTCTTTAACCTAACCAATATAGGTTCTAAATCATCCAGCTTGATCATACAAGGTCCGTCACTTGGGGCATTATTTGGGTCTTGGTGAACTTCCATAAAAACACCTGCTAATCCAACGCTAACAGCTGCCCTTGCTAATATTTCAACATATTTTCTTTCGCCACCACTACTATTGCCTATGCCACCTGGTTGCTGAACTGAATGGGTCGCGTCAAAAATTACAGGGGTCTTAGTTTCTGCCATAATTGGCAAACTACGCATATCTGATACTAGTGTGTTGTAACCAAAACATGCACCCCGTTCGGTAAGCATGATATTCTTTGCACCAAACGCTTCAAGTTTAGCATACACATTCTTCATATCCCAAGGGGCAAGAAACTGACCTTTTTTAACATTAACAACCTTATTAGTCATAGCTGCAGCATGCAGTAAATCTGTTTGTCTACATAAGAAGGCAGGGATTTGGATTATATCAACAATTTCAGCAACTTTAGCACACTGATTCTCTGTATGAACGTCAGTAAGAATAGGGCAGTTAAAGGCTGTTTTTACTTTAGACAAAATTTCCAACCCTTTCTCAAGACCGCTACCCCGGATACCATTTATTGAAGTTCTATTGGCTTTATCGAATGACGATTTATAGATAAAGGGTATGTTAAGTTTAGCAGTAAGGGTCACAAGCTTGTCAGCCATAAATAATGCATGATCTAGATTTTCTATTTGACAAGGTCCAGCAATAAACACAAATGGTAGGGTATTACCAATTTTGATATTATGTAAATCAATTATTTTTTGCATAACTTAGTCCTTAAATTTTACTTGGCAATTGGCAAGCTAGACTCTTCTTGTTTATCGTCAACTTGCTCAATTTTCTTAATTATCCCAAGGTTTTTCTTAGAAGACAGATTGGCAAGAATAATAGCATTAATTATAAACAAGGTGGCAAGCACTACCGTGGTTTTAGTCAAGAAATTAGCTACAGTTCTGCCTGTTACAACACCCATATTACCACTACCACCGCTCATACCACTTAATCCATCATTGCCAGTCTTTTGCATCAGAATTACGATAATTAGCAGTATTGCTATTACAATATGAACAAAAAGTAATATATTCATCATTTTCTAAAAAACCTATAATTTAATATTTGAACTAAAATTTGATAATCAAGTGAAGATTTGCCAATCATAACCCCATCAATATTCTGTACACTTAATATTTTTTCTATATTACCTAAATTTACAGATCCACCATACACTAAGCTAACATTATTTGCAATTTGGCTTTGCTGAAGAAAATAATTGAGGACATCAAATATCTCTATTAATTCTTCTTGGTTAGGAATAATGCCTGTTCCTATAGTCCAAATCGGCTCATACGCTATTATCACATCTATCCCCTCCCCTATTGTATCATTTGGCAGGGATTCCACTAATTGTTTTAATAAAAAATTTTTATAATTATTATTTTTTCGTGTAGCTAGGTCTTCTCCGATACAAATAATAGGGCTAATCTTGGCGTTTAAGCAATTCTCTGCTTTTTGTCTGATTAATTCATTGGATTCTTGAAAGAGACTTCTACGTTCACTATGACCAACAATAGCGTAATTAATACCACTTAGTTTCAGTAGTAGGCTTGAATATTCTCCCGTATAACTTCCTTGTCCTTCAAATTGACTGACATTTTGTCCACAAAACTCTATAGATTTGAATTTATCAGATAAATAAGCAAGATAGGGAGCAGGAGGAGCTATAATAAATTTGTTGTTATGTTGCTGCTCTGTCAGCCTAGCACAAAATTTAAATGCATCATCTAAACTTATATGCATTTTCCAGTTAGCAATAATAAGTTTTTTCATAAAAATCGCTTGCAGATATTAGTGTACAGAACTATTGTAGTATACTATTTTAGTATACTACAAAAACTTGAAGAGAAAAATTTATATTTATGTTAAATAATATTAGAAACGCTGCTGATAGTTTTGTAATGCGTGTTTTACTTGGAATGATTGCCTTTGCATTTGTTGGATGGGGAATTAAAGATGTATTACAGACTACCAATAATTTTGATTTGATTACATTTTCTGATGCAAAAACTATTAGCGAAGAAGATTTTCTAAAAGCAAAAGCCGAACAAATTCGTGTTATTCAAAAACAAACTGGAACACATCTTAGTGAAGAAGATATAAAGCAGTTGAATATTGATAATTTTATTATTAAAAAACTTATCAATAATCGCATTATGAACTATTTAGTACACTATTATAATCTAGATATAACTGATGATACTGTGATTCAGTTTATTAAAGAATCTGCTAATTTTAAGAATGAGCAAGGTCTATTTGACATAGCACTCTTTAAAGGTTTTTTAAAAAATTCTTATATTAATGAGGAGGACTATGTATCTGACGTAAAAGAACATACCTTAAAGAATACTCTAATTAGTATTTTTATAGAATCATTTCAAACACCAAAAATAATGGTCAAAAATATCGTAGACTATATGGCTGAAACAAGAGAGGTCGACCTTGTACAAATTGACCTAAAAGCTCAGCCTAAAGGTGCGTTTATGACTTATGCAACTTCGGTCGAGTTAGAAGAACTATACAAGCAAAATCAAGAGTTATTTGAAATACCGGAAAAACGTAGCTTTTCTTATGTAAAAATATCAAGTGAAGTGTTAGGTAAGCAAATTCATAATAGCGATGAAGAATTATTGAAGTTTTATCAGGATAACCAAGAAGAATTTGCTAATAAAAAATTTAGCGAGGTACGAAAACAGGTTAATGAATTATTGCAACAACAAAAAATAGAAGAGCTGAAGCTACTGTTAGCAAAAAATTTAGAGGATGATGTAGCAGCTGGTTCAAGTTTAACAGAAATTGCTGGAAAATATGAATTACCAATACAAAATTTGGATTCTGTAAGCTATAAGGATTTAACTAATAATATACAAGATGAATTTCAAGATTTGGCTAAGCCTGCGAGTGGTGAGCGGACTGGGCGTAGTCAAACCGTTGTTCCTACGCGAAGTACCATCGTGCCACAACGCCAACATTTGAAAGGCGAATGGTATGTTGATCTTGGCCAAAATGCTGACAGTATTTTTGATCTTGCAGAAGGAGAATTATCATATCCAATGGAGATAACTGATCAAGGAGCTTTTATATTGGTTGAGATTAAATCTATTCAGCCAAGTAAGCTACAAGAATTCTCGGCAGTCAAGGATCAAGTATATGAACTATGGTATAAGCAATATATTAGAAAGATAAATTTAGGAAACATAGAGAGTCTTGCTAAAGAATATAAACCTGGTAAAAGTAAAAAACCTCTAGACATTACTACCAACCAAGCTGCAACTTTTTCTAGGTATGAAGTTCACAATAATCAGCAATTACCAGCAGAATTACTATCAGCAATTTTTAATGCTAACATTGATTCCAATACTCCAGTTTTTCAGTCAAAAGATAAGGCGTATTTTGCTTATGTAAAATCAAAAAGAATTGATAAGACGAAAAGGCAAGAAATTCAGAAAAAAAATGAAGTAGATATTGCAGTAGCCATAAGAAACAATGTTATTGATGAGCTGATTAGCTATGCCATTAAGAAAAATAAAATGAAACAAAAGAGTATGTGATTTATATTGTATGTTATCATTCACCTTACGTATAGCATTTAAAAATTGCAGAAAAGTACAAGAGTCTATTAGCAAGACTACGTAGTGCTAGGTGATGCACACAAAATTAGTAAGCTGTATACAGCTTTTAGTTAAACGTCATTGCGAGGAGCCACTTTGTGGCGACGCGGCAATCCAAATTACTTATTATATTTTTTGTGGATTGCTTCGTCGCCACAAAGTGGCTTCTCGCTAATAGCGCTAGGCTGTTCTTTCTATGACTTTTAAATTGCCATGGGGGTTACGCGTAAGGTGAGTTATCATGATATAAATATGACAATTTATATAACTAATTTTAACTATATTGTTACTAAATCTTGCATATTAATATAATCTTAATATGTGTTTATTATGTCAAAAGATCGTACGCTATTAGCAAGGCTTTCTACCGCAAAACAATTACTTGAGAATAAAATTGATAAGACAGAACGAGCTATAAAGTTGTTTGCTACTGATAGTACTGTTCATGAGATATTGCAGGCTGCTAATTTGGAGGAATGTTGTAATCTTGTAGAAACTACGGAAGATAGATCATCAGCTAGTCGGGAATTAAAAGCTAGTTTAAAGGGTCTGTATGGTCAACAATCTGTCTTATCAAAGTATAATACAGTTGATTGTAAAAAGTTTAAAGAACGCAGTGACCAAATATACGAAATAATTCAAGCTAGAAAGTTACTTAAATGTATTGACCAACATGATTTTAAGGAAGCACTGAAGATTGCTGGGTTGAGCTATATAATTAAGAAGGGGGCACCATGGATAAGTAGAATATGGATAACAGAAAATACTTTTTTTGAAAATTTGGATAAATATTTAGAAGTTAAACGGGAAGAATATAAAGTAATACTAGATGCACATCAAGCTGAATGTGAGCGTGAACCAAGTGCTCCAGCACTACCCCTATCAACTGTTCTTGAAGGATCAAGTAACTGTAATAATATGTATGTTACTAATAACAACCATCCAGCAGCAGATTCTACACAACCTAGTATACTACCACTTGATCAACATTCATACCTGCAACTACCTCAAAATAATATTACAACTACATCCAATACAATGTACTCTCATCTGAAACCTCGTAAACCTGTTGCCCCACCTCCTCCATATGCTGCAGTAGTGCCTGATGTTTCAAGATCAGTAGAATCTGATGAGAATAACCACCTTTTAGGTATTGCAGATCATTATAATTAAGCTCAGCTTTGTGGTTATACCACAACTGTTGAAAGTTCAACAAACGTCATTGCGATGAGCGTTGTCAGCCCTAGACCGTCATTGCGAGCGAACGTACGTGAGCGTGGCAATCCATGAAGCTTGTCATATGGATTGCTTCGTCGACCTACGGTCTCCTCGCAATGACGTTTGTTGAACTTTCGACAGTTGTGCTATGGTCTCCTCGCAATGACGTTTTATAGACGCCTTTTATAGACGTATTCGTAGGTAGCCACGTACTATATGTACGCCTAGCACCTAGACCATTTGACTCTTGCTACTATCAGGATTTTGATTCTATCGTATATCAACTCTTCATTTACGAGTAGTATATTATTCATCTGTATTAAATATTTAATAGTTCATTAGCAAATTTATAATGGTTTTTACAGTAAGTAGCAGCCACGTATAAAAAATAATCATCCTCTATATTTACTTTTTTCAAGAGTACTTTTTTATAGGATCTTTCGTAAGTAGTAACGGTAATTAGGCCGGCAGATGACAAAGTACCAAGTACAGACCAAAGTAGAGTGTTAATTGTTGTATGCCGTATATCTTCGTTAATTAGGATGATGACAGGCTTATTATTGCAGCTCATTACTCGGCGGATTAACTTACCAAAAGTACTGTGGTCATAAGGTCCTTTAGATTCGATAATTTCAACTATTGTTAATCCATCTTGTTCACTAGTAGCACTAACATCATCTCTAAGTTTTAGATCCTTAGGATGGTCATAAGCTGGATCAAGAAAGATGATTGCTTCAGAAGGTAAAGTTGTTGTATATGTCATAGCAGTATCCCCTTTATGATTAAACTTAAAGTTATCAAGTTTTAACCACCAAAGAACCTTGAGAGATTACTTTGGCGATCGGGGAGTTAGTAAACTGTATAGCATAACAGCTACGCTAGCCTTTAGGTTTAAGGTTTACACCTTAAACCCTGAACATAGCTAACATCTCCCCGACCATAACAATCGAGGATTACACCTTTATTCGGCAGATGTGTTCCGATGCTATAAGAGGTTACTACACCCCAAAGTAACTTTGCAGTTACTTCATTTTTAATTTTAAACTATACTCCTATAAAGTCAATAATAGAAAAACTTATGCGAGGATAAAAAAGGTATTACTCGATAATCAAGTTTTTTAGAATTATTAAAAAATACGTCTATTAGCGAGAAGCCGCGAAAAAGCGGCGACGCGGCAATCCAGTATACGCGAAGCGTTACTCTAAAAAAACAGCTTCGCTGTTTACCTAGATCGCCACGGCATCTAAAGATCCTTGCTATGACGGTTAAGGAAAAACTTGATTATCGAGTATTACACACAATTTGCTCACAGCGATTATTCTTAAAAATTTTTCTTTTTACCCCTTGAACTGTTATAAAATCAAGCATATATAGAATACACATTATTAAGTATTAAATCTATGGAGGTAAGAATGTCTTTTAGACCATTGCACGATAGAATTGCGGTAAAACCAATTCAACAAGAAGAAAAAACAAGTGGAGGAATTATTATTCCTGATACAGCAAAGGAAAAACCAATACAAGGTGAAGTAGTAGCTGTAGGTAAGGGAACAAAAAGTGAGAATGGTACTGTCCATCCATTAGAAATAAAAGTAGGAGATAAAGTACTTTATGGCAAATGGGCTGGCACTGAAGTAAAAGTTGATGGTTTAGATTTGGTCATTATGAAAGAAAGTGATGTCATGGGCATAATTGGTTAATAATTTATTTATTGTAAGGAGAATATATATATGGCAGCAAAATTAATAAAACACGGCTTACATGCACGTGAACAAATGCTAAAAGGTATTGATATTTTAGCTGATACCGTAAAAGTAACATTAGGTCCAAAAGGTAGAAATGTTGCAATTGAACAATCATTCGGGGCACCAAGGCTAACCAAAGACGGTGTAACTGTTGCAAAAGCCATTGAACTAAAAGACAAAGCTCAGAATTTGGGAGCTCAATTAGTGAAATCTGTGGCTAGCAAAACATCTGATGTTGCTGGTGATGGAACAACTACCGCAACTGTGCTAACTCAAGCAATAGCAAGAGAAGGCAATAAAGCCGTAGCAGCCGGTTTTAATCCTATGGATATAAAACGCGGTATAGACTCAGCGGTTAACCTAGTAGTTGAAGAAATTAGGAAAGCAAGTAAAAAGATCAGTAGCCAAGAGGAGATTGCTCAAGTTGGTACTATTTCGTCAAATGGTGATAAAGAAATTGGTGAAAAAATTGCCATGGCTATGGAAAAAGTAGGCAAAGAGGGAGTAATTACCGTCGAAGAAGCCAAGAATTTTAGTTTCGAAGTAGATGTAGTTGAAGGTATGATGTTTGATAGAGGTTATCTATCACCATATTTTGTTACTAATTCTGAAAAGATGGTAGCAGAATTGGAAAATCCTTTTATCTTACTATTTGAAAAGAAATTATCAAATTTACAACAAATGTTACCAGTACTTGAAGCGGTAATGCAATCAGGACGTCCTTTACTTATAATCGCTGAAGATGTAGAAGGAGAAGCACTGGCTACTCTAGTAGTAAATAAATTACGTGGTGGGTTAAAAGTTGCGGCAGTTAAAGCTCCTGGCTTTGGAGATAGAAAAAAACTCATGATGGAAGATATATCTATTTTAACCAATGGTCAGCTTATCAGCGAAGATCTTGGTATGAAGCTTGAGAATGTTAATATCAAAATGTTGGGTACTGCTAAAAAAGTTACCATCTCTAAAGAAAATACTGTCATAATTGATGGTGTTGGTAGTAAGGCGGATATCGCTACTCGTTGTTCACAAATTCGTAAACAAATTGATGAATCTACTTCAGAGTACGATAAAGAAAAATTACAAGAGCGTTTGGCTAAACTTGCTGGTGGTGTAGCTGTCTTAAAAGTTGGTGGTACTACCGAAGTTGAAGTAAAAGAAAGGAAAGATCGTGTCGAGGATGCCCTGCATGCTACTAGAGCTGCAGTAGAAGAAGGTGTTGTTGCAGGGGGTGGGGTCACTCTTTTCTATGCAGCAAAAGCTTTAGAATCGTTAAAAAATACTAACGAAGATCAACAGGCTGGTATTAACATAGTTAAGAAGGCATTGCAAGCTCCAGTAAAACAAATCGCAGAAAATGCTGGTGTGGAAGGAGCTATTGTAGTTGGAAAACTTAATGATAGTAAAGACAAACATTTTGGCTTCAATGCTCAAGACATGACTTATGTTGATATGATTAAGGCTGGTATTATCGATCCAACAAAAGTTGTACGTACAGCTTTGCAAGATGCAGCATCAGTTGCTTCTTTGATTATTACTACTGAAGCATTTATTATTGATGAACCAACTGATAAAGATGAACCTGCTATGCCACGTGGTGGTATGGGCGGCATGGGCGGTATGGACTTCTAACGCTCATTTCTTCATACGAATAAACCCCAATTCGGGATAAGAATTAGTTAATTCTTATCCTGAATTCGCGTACTTTGATGTCATCCCTCTGCTTTTTTGTAGGGATGACATCTTTTTATTAACGTACTAAAGTAATTTTTACCGGAAGCTTATCAGATAATTTTAACCAAATTCTATCAGTAGTATAAATTTCCATATTATAATAACCACCAGTTGCTATGCATGCTCTGTCACCTAAAGATAAACCATAATCTTTTGTTAAACTTATTAACTTACCTGCTTTGATACTTATACTTTCAGAAAATGGTATGATGTCTGGAACTATATCTGTTATGATTGTATCAATTTCATTTTCTTTTATATTAGATCTAGTTAAGACAGAAACTAATTCACTTAAATTAACTGATGATAAGGCACTACTTGCAATAACATCCTCTAATATTTTATAACCTGATTCTTGTTTTAATAAGGCAATGATTGCAGATGTATCTAATAAAAATTTCTTAGTCTTGATTAGAGATTTAGAACTTGTTTGCATCTTCGTTCCTCATCAGTTTTAGCTCTTTTTGTAAATCAATATTCTTGTATTTACTTAAAATATTTCTAGCTTTTTCTATATTAGCATGATAAGTCGAAACTATTAATTCAGAATCTTTATATTTAATGGACACTTCATCACCAGCTTTAAGATGCAGTTTTTTTCTAATTTTAGCGGGGATAGCAAGTCTCCCATTACTATCTATATAACTTTTTAATGCTGTCATAATATATACCGATAATGTTAAGATTAATATAAAGATACAACTATATACATAGTAACTAAAATTATAAAAATGGTCAATTTAATAAATACTAGATAAATACTAATTCTAATAATCCTGCTTTTTAGTCTAATTTTTTAATTTTAGATTTCTAATAAGCGAGTTTGCCAAAGATATCTATTAATAAAATTTACTTTGCTATAAGCCGGATACATGACTGTATTTGATCTTTGGTCGCGGGAATCTTTTTATACTGCTATGATTTCAAGAGTTGGGTAGACGAAGGTCAACTTCAAGAAGAGCTAGGAGTGTCAAAGTCGAGCAGCGGAGCGTACATTAGTACGTGAGCAGCGGAGATCTTTGGTCGCGGGAACGCCAATTCTTGAAGTTCACCGAGTATACCTGAGTATGCTCAAGAACCTAAGCAAGGGGTAGATATGTTTGTTGCTTATCAGAATAAGTAAAAATTTGTCCAGTTTTTATATCAAAAAACCATAAATGAATAGTTAGCTCTTTCTTGGTCACTAGTTCATTAATCCATGGAAACGTCATACAATTTTGATGTGATTGTTTAAGTGCTAATTTTGTATAATCATCAACATTATGATGTCTAAAATTAGGTGTTTTTATCAGAGAGACCCAGTTGGTTATAAAATCATTTTGCACTCTATCGTCACTATTTAATAATTCTTGAATTCCTCCACATTGGCTATGTCCTAATATAATTAAGTGTTCAACTTTCAAAAAGCATATTCCAAACTCTAAGGCAGCACTTGTGCCATGATGAGATCCATCTTTTTCGTAAGGAGGAACAATATTTGCTACATTACGTACAACAAATAAATCCCCTGGATCACATTGTAGTATTAATGCCGGATCTACTCGTGCATCACAACAAGCAACCACCATAATCTTTGGTTGTTGACCATCCCGGGATAGACTCTGCATAATAGATTTATTACCATAAGCATATTTTTTTCTAAATAGCTGATAGCCTTTTAGTATTTTTTCAAAACTTTGTTGCATATATGACCCTCAAGACGTCACTGCAATTATAGCAGATATTTTTCAAGCACTAATAGATTTTAAATTTTTGTAGGCATACCATCCCAACGTTTTATTAAATCAGTATTAATATCAAAAATATCAAGAACCCGCGAAATTGAGTAATTTATCATGTCATCCAAGGTTTTAGGTAAACTATAAAAAGCAGGTACTGGAGGTGCAATTATCCCACCATAATTCGTTACTTTTAACATATTTTCTAAATGACCTAGATGTAAAGGAGTCTCTCTTATCATCAACACCAGTTTTCTTCGTTCTTTTAGTGTAACCCCTGCTGCTCTACTGATTAAATTATTCTCAATACTGCCAGCAATTGATGCAAGAGTTCTCATGCTACATGGGGCTATTATCATGCCAAATGTCCTAAAAGCACCGCAAGCAACCCTAGCACCAATATCAGAAAGATTGTAACAGTAATCTGCTAGATATTTTACTTGTTCTATGGAATAATTCGTCTCATGTAATATGGTAAGATGAGCAGATTTTGAAATAATTAGATGACTCTCAATATTTATCTGCCTCAGAATTTCAAGTAACCTTATACCATATATTGCTCCAGAAGCTCCAGAGATTGCCACAAGCAATTTTTTTTTATTATCGCTAGTCATAGCTATATTTTTTCCTTTCAAAGTGTGTTTGCTTATATTAAAATGATGCTTGGTTTACAAAAAACCAAGCTTTTAACTGATTATGGAGTTTGCAAATGAGTCTCATGAGCCACATACAAAGTTTACAAAAAAAACATAATGATTTAGAAAGACTAATAAATACCGGATTTTTGCATTTGCAAGATAATACTAAAGTCAGGCAGTTAAAGAAACAAAAATTAATATTAAAAGATAAAATTCTATTGCTATATAAAGGTTTCACCAAGAATGCTACTATCTCTCAGAAGTAAAGGATTAGCTATTATTTTGTCTTCGCCCTCGGCTACTGGTAAATCTAGCTTAGCTAGAGCAGTTTTAAAAATTGATAGTAATCTTAGATTGTCCGTTTCTGCAACTACTAGAAGGTCAAGAACAGATGAAGTTGATGGAGTAAGTTACTATTTCAAGACCAAAGAGGAATTTAATAAATTAATTGAGCAAGATGCATTTCTTGAATATGCAAATATTTACAATAATTATTATGGAACACCTAAAAAAGTTGTAGAAGACTTACTAAGTCAAGGGTTAGATGTTTTGTTTGATATAGATTGGCAAGGTACAAAGCTAATAAAAAAAACCTTGCCAAATGTAATTACAATTTTTATTTTGCCACCGAGTCCTAGTATTTTGCAACAACGAATTAAAAATAGAGGGCAAGATAGTAAAGAATCAATAAAGTTGCGTATGAAATTGGCTACTAAAGAAGTGTATTATGCCAAACAATATGATTACGTGGTTATTAACGATGATTTTGATACCACTCTTGAAACAATATATTCTATAATCACTGCTGAGCGATCGAAAAGAATAAGACTTGATTTAGGCAAGTTTTATAATGATTGGCATGACCAACTCTGATGTTATCCCATAACTGTTGAAAGTTAAAAATCGTCATCGCGAGGCGTTGACAGACGCCGTGGCGATCTTATGAAGTAAACTCTTCTTCACAAGATTGCCACGTCGTCGCTTACAGCGACTCCTCGCTAATAGACGGTTTAGGGCTTACAAAGCTCATCGCAATGACGATTTCTTAACTTTCGACAGTTATGGACGTTATTCCAGACAGTAGAGTTTACTATTACCCACAAATATTTATAGAGTTATAGTCAATTGATGAGAAGTTGGTGACGTCGTCACTCGTCGCTCGCCTATTACATATAGGCGTCGCTCCATCGCTCCTAGCACCAAATCCTCCTGAATTGACTATAGCCAACCGCCAACCTTGGATTAATTAGACAAAATTTCTCTCTAACGGTTCTACATTATTTATTTCTTTTATAAATTGTTCTTGTATTGTTTGCAAGTTATCTTGAAAATTATCCCAAAAATTTTTAATTTCTTGTTCGTAAGCAACCAGTTCAGACATAGTCCAATTAAATTGTTCAAAAAGTTTATATAAATTATTTAGTCCGATGTGAAGAACAATTATATTAAGTAATTCTGGAGAAAATAATTTTTTTATCCTTGCTTCTTGTGCTTCTTTATATTCACCATGATTAGCGATGCCAAACTCTGCTATATCATGCATTTGACTAGTCCGTACTTGTATTTCCACATTACGTCTAGATGTACCAATAGTAGTCACAATATGCAAGGAACTATAGCCGTTATCTTTGGGATTAACAATATAGTCTTTATATTTTTCATGGTTACTAGGATATATATCATTAATAATATCCAGTACTTTATAACAGTCTTCTAGCGTATCAACTATAATTCTAAAAGCAATGAGGTCAGTTAATTGATAAAAACCAATACCTTTTCTTACCAACTTCTTTACGATAGAATAAGGGTCTTTTAATCTGCAAGATATCTTCGCTACTATAAAATTCTCTTGCAATTTAGTACTAATAATATCAGTGATATTGTGTAAATTATCAATATCCTCGTATAACATAAAATGCATACTGTTACTTTAATTATTGATTTAGATTATTATATATACTTTACTATCAAGAATTCGCAAGTATTTACGAAGGCAATTCTTCAAAAGCATCGAATATACCTGTAATATTAATAAAAACTATTACCCTGTCAAGATCAAATTATTAATTTATAAATAAGAAAGAGCTTCCAAATGATATAATTTGTTAAATAATTTTTATATCGAATTGAGATTAATGTACTTAGTGTTTAGTTATTTTATGTTATTATAACCTCAGTTTTGGATTAAAATTAAAAATTTTAATCCAAAACTGGCTATAATATCAGAAAAATGCATTCTTGAAGTGCTTCTACGAATGCATTTTAATCTATTATCGCTAATAATCTTATTTTTATTTATATAAAAATAAGATTATTAGCAAATGAAATATTTAACAATCAGGCGTCAAACCGCTTTAAGCCTGATTGTTTACTTTCTCATTCCAATTTCGGATTAATGAAATTAATCCGAAATTGAGGTTTATACAATCAGTTGATTTGAATTTGCTATGTTATAGAGAGGATAGGGTGAAAGTTTTAGTAGTAGGTGCTAATGGTTTTATTGGTTCATATATCACCGCTGAGTTATTAAAAGATAATCATGATGTAGTTTGTGCAGTTAGAGATATAAAAGCTACTAAAAGAAAATTCCCTAACCTAGAAATTTTAGCTTGTGATTTTAACAATGATACTGATCAACAAAAGTGGCTTAACAATTTACAAAATATTGATGTAGTCATTAATGTATCCGGAGTGTTAACTTCAACTAATAACAACAAAATAGAGAATGTTCATTTCTTTGGTCCAAAAGCTTTATTTGATGCATGTATTTTAGCTAAAGTAAAAAGAATTATTCATATTTCAGCTCTTGGTATAGATAATGAGAAAACTACTGACTATGCTATAACAAAGAAAAAAATTGACAATTATTTAAAAACTTTAAAAAATATTGATTGGGTGATTTTACAACCATCGCTTGTGTATACAAGTGGTTGTTATGGAGGCACTTCATTATTTAGATCTCTTGCAGCTTTACCTTGGTTTATTCCTTTAATAGGAGATGGATCACAACAATTCCAACCAATACATATGGATGACTTAACTAAAGTGGTTGTTAATTGTACTAAAAGAGAAGGAAAAATTTGTAGAGTATTAAAAATAGTTGGTCCAGAAATAGTTACAGTAAAAGATATATTGATTAATTTTAGGAGCTGGCTTGGTCTAGACACTGCCAGGCTAATAAAGATTCCTTTAATATTCATTAGAATTGCAGCTAAGTTAGGAGACTTTTTTAGTATAGGACCACTTAATAGCACTTCATATAATATGTTATTACAGCCGAATATTGCAGATAAGAAAGACTTTATCAATTTTACTTCTGTTGTTCCAAGAAGTTTTGAGCAAGGATTAGCCACTGAACCTCTTACTGTCCAATCACTATGGCATGCAAGACTTTTTTTGTTGAAACCACTATTAAAAATCATTTTAGGTTTATTTTGGATTATGACAGGCGTCATTACAGGGGTTTTTACTTCAGAACGAGGTCTGAAAATAATAACAGAGTTAGGATTTAGCAAGCAAATTGCACAAGTTATGTTATATTCAAGCTGTCTTGCTGATATAATTCTTGGAACTCTGATGATTATCAAGCCAAGAATTATAGGAGTATGTATACTACAGATTTTATTAATGCTAGCTTATACATTTTTTCTAACCTTGCTTAAGTCTGATTTATGGCTAGAACCTTTGGGGTCACTTACTAAAAATATTCCCATAATACTTCTTACTCTTGTCCTACTTGCTATAGAAAAGGATAAATAATGGATTGGTATTCTGTCGTCAAAACTATTCACATCATTAGCTCTACTATTTTGTTTGGTACAGGTATTGGTATTGCTTTTTTTATGTGGTGGGCGAATAAAACCGGGGATTTAGCAGCCAAAGTTTATGCAGCACGTACTACGGTTATTGCCGATTTTCTCTTTACTACCACTAGTGCTATTATTCAACCAATTAGCGGTATAATATTAATCAATATAGTTGGATATGATTTCTTTGATTTATGGCTTATTTTAACTTATTTAGGATACGCTATTACAGGAGCATGTTGGCTACCAGTAGTATGGATTCAAATACAATTACGGAATATTGCAGTCAGAACATTAAAAAATAATGAGCAATTACCAGCACAGTATTATAAATTATTTAATTTATGGTTTTATCTTGGCTGGCCAGCATTTATCAGCCTAGTTATTATTTTCTTTTTAATGGTTTTTAAGCCGATGTAAAATTCGGTGAAATTATCGAAACAATCAGATTTGAGGCTGCTCTGCATCTGATTGTTAAATCATGTCATTGCGAGGAGGCCGTAGGTCGACGAAGCAATCCATATGACAAGCTTCATGGATTGCCACGCTCATGTACATTCGCTCGCAATGACGTGTAGAGAAGGTGTATTTACTAATATTAAAGCCAATTTGGGATAAGAATTAGAAATGAAAATAGCTACTTGGAATATTAATTCTATAAGAATAAGACTACAACATTTACGGGACTTTTTAACAGAAGTAGATCCAGACATTGTTTTGTTACAAGAAATCAAGTGTGAGACTGATAAGTTTCCTTTTGATGAACTATCAGATCTAGCGTATAATTTCTATGTGTATGGTCAGAAATCCTATAATGGTGTGGCTATCTTATCAAAGTTTCCAGCTGATGAAGTGGTAAAAGACTTTCCGGGTATTAATTGTACTAATCAAGCACGGATTATAGAAATATCTCTACAAACTCCTATAGGTTTTTGTAGTATCACTTCATTATATGCACCTAACGGTTCATTGGTAGGTAGTGATAAATTTAAAATGAAATTAGAATTTTATGACAATTTAATTAATTACTTCGAATCCAAGAGATCTCTTGATACTAAGGTGATAGTTGGAGGAGATTTTAATATTGCTCCTTTTGATATTGACGTATACTCCGCAAAAGAGTTACAAAATATTACTTGTTTTACTAGCGAAGAAAAACAACGACTGAGAATTATTTTAAATTCTAGTTTTGAGGATTTATATAGATTATCAAATCCTACTAAGCAAGAATTCTCTTGGTGGGATTATAGAGCAGGTTGCTTCGAACAAAATAAAGGTATGCGTATTGATATGATACTTGCATCAAGCAATGTTGCAGATTATCTAAATGATTGTTACATGCATTATAGTTTACGAACAAAAATTAAGCCTTCTGATCATATACCCGTTGTTGCTATCATTAGTTAACCTCAAATATCGATGTATACTTAGGTAGAACTTCAAGAATTGGCGTTCCCGCGACCAAAGCACAACTGTTGAAAGTTAAAAATCGTCATTACGAAGCGTTGTTATAAGGCTTAAACCGTCTATTAGCGAGCGAACGTACGTGAGCGTGGCAATCCATGAAGCTTGTCATATGGATTGCTTCGTCGACCTACGGTCTCCTCGCAATGACGGGTTTTTAACTTTCAACAGTTGTGGGGTGTTCCCTGCGTAGGTAGGGGGTCTAAAAAAATAGCATGTGTTGCCAAAAAAAATTAAAGAATGGTTACAAAAAGGTTTTACAGAAATAAAGAAGATTTTATTTGTGAGATATGTAGTGAATTGGTACAAGGAAATGGTTATACTAACCATTGTTCAACATGCTTCTACAGCAAGCATGTGGATATTAACCCTGGGGATAGAGCTTCTAGATGTAACGGACTAATGCAGCCAGTTTCCTATAAACTCGATAGTAAAAAGGGCATAATTCTAACCCATAAATGTCTTAAATGTGGAGAATATAAAAATAACAAGCTTGCGAACACAGATAGCGTAGAGAATTTGCTAGATATTTTCAGTTATGCCTGAATAAATTAGGGATAAGAATTGACAAATTCTTATCCTGAATTCGCGTAATATCAGGGCAATGGCATAAATTCTATCACCATTACTATGGCTTAAACATTTGCGGGTTAACTATAGATCAGTCTATTGTGTTTTTATTACCACAAAGTATCTCTATAACACTATTGATTAATGCTCATAATAGTTTTTAGTTTGCCCTAAGGGAAATAGTATGCTATATATACCAAACTAGGTGGTCTAAGTGGGATTTGGAGAGATTTGTGTTTCACGGGCCTTATTTGAGAATCTAATAAGGGGATTCTTGTCTATATAATTTAAGGAGAAATATTATGAAAAAGTTGTTTTTAATCGCTGCTACAAGTACGGCTCTTTTAACTTCTGCTACATCTTTTGCAGATGTAGGGCAGTTTTATATTAAAGCCGAAGGTGGTGCGACTAAGTTGAATAATACGAAAATGAAATGGGATGATGTTGAAACAAAGAAAGAAGATAGCTTGAAATTAAAATCTAAAACTAACGCGATTTTGGGTCTTGGTGCTGGTTATTATGCCATGGATAATGTTAGAGCAGAATTGACACTTGATTTCCTAGTCAATCCAGAATTTACTAATTCTATATCTAAAACTTCGGGTGCAACTGAAAAAGCGACAGCTAAAGGACAAGTGATGTCATTATTGCTCAGTGGTTATGTTGATTTGTATGATGCAGGTTTTGCTAAATTCTTTGCCGGAGCAGGTATTGGTATGGCTCAAGTAAAAGAAAAGATAAGTGTGGAAAGAACTAAAGACAGTAAAAAGCTATCGGAAGGTTCTGTAACTAAGAAACCCGCTAATAATTTTGCTTATCAGTTGACTGTTGGTGCTTCTGCTAATGTGGCTGATGGTGTGAATGTTGAGCTTGCCTATAGCTGGAGAGATTATGGAGAATCAAATTCTAAAAATAAAGATAAGAAGGAGACTGTAAAACTACCTAAAACTGCTTACAGAGGTCACAATTTAATGGCTGGCTTAAGATTTGATATCTAATAGTAAATAATTTATAGATTTATTATTTTTGTTCTACAAAAGAAGAGGGCTTTTAGTAACCCTCTTCTTTTGTTATTTGTAGGGTGATCTTGAAAATAAGCTAGCGGATTAGTTTAATTTATAGTAAGCTGTAAATTAAAAAATAGAATTATGAAACATTTACTCTTAGTAACGATTACAGCTATTTCACTTTTATTCTCTGTTTCCTCTTTGGCTATTGAAAATCAATTTTATTTGAAAGCAGAGGTTGGGGCGAATAAAATGGCTAATATTAAGTTAAATGATAAAAAATTAAAGCAAAATACCGCTATGTTTCTTGGCGGAGGTTTGGGTTATTATATTCTAAATAATGTTAGAGCTGATCTCATGCTTGCTTGGATTGCTAATCATCAATCTAAGCATTCTTTTGCCGGTACAGACTCAAAAATTAAGCCTCAAATTGCTACTTTAATGCTTAATGGTTATGTGGATATTGTTGATATAAGTATTTGTGAATTTTTTGTTGGTGCTGGTGCTGGAGTTGGTCAACTGAAAAACCAAATTACTAAGAATAATGGTGTATCAGTTTCTAGTGGTAAAAAAAATAACCTAGTCTACCAGCTTACTCTTGGAGCTGCTACAAAGTTAGCCCCAGGAGTAAAAGTTGAAGCAGCTTACAGTTGGAAAGATTTTGGTAGCACAAAAGAAATAAAAAATCATATTAAATCATTAGCATATAAAGGTCATAATGTATCACTCGGCGTCAGGCTTGATGTGTAATATGTTCTAATATTCTGTCATTCCTCTAGCTACGACAACATCATTGAACAATTCGGACACTATATGAAAATACCATACCATTGTGATGTTGCCAAAAGGGTTATATTAAAAGAATCTGCTGCATTAGTTGAATTATCTAATAATATTCCTAGTGATTTTAACAATATAGTAGATTATATAATTAACTGTAAAGGTAGGGTTATTTTAACCGGCATAGGAAAGAGTGGTTATATAGCTCATAAAATAGCAGCAAGTTTTGCTTCTACCGGTACGGCTGCTTTTTATCTGCACCCAGCTGAGGCTAGCCACGGTGATCTTGGTATGGTAACTGACAATGATGTAGTATTCATGCTGTCTAATTCAGGGGAGACAAAAGAATTATTTGATATAATGAAATATTGTAAGAGATTTTCTATAAAAATAATTGCCATGACTATGAATGCCAACTCTACTATAGCAATCAATAGCGATTTCCTATTATTAATACCAAGAATCAATGAAGCATCTTATATTGCCGCTCCAACAACTTCTTCAGTAATGATGTTATCTCTTGGAGATGCACTTACTACTTCTGTACATGAAGCACGAGGTTTTTCTGAAGATGATTTTCGGCTGTATCATCCTGGAGGAAAGATTGGAGCGAATCTTATAAAGGTAGAGAGCTTAATGCGGGTGAAAGATCAGTTGCCTTTAGTATATGCTGATACCTCATTTACCGATACTATATTGGTTATGAATCAAAAGAGTCTTGGATGTGCTATAGTGGTAGATAAAGATTTGAGTTTGGTTGGTATTATAACAGATGGAGATTTGCGTAGACATATTAATGATAAAATAGATATGAAGTATGCAAGCGATGTAATGACTTCTAACCCAAAACAAATTTCTCCTTCGAAATTAGCGGGAGAGGCTTTAGGTCTAATGAATAGTAAATCGATTACTAGCATACCAGTAACTGAAAATAATATGGTGATTGGTATTGTTCATATCCATGACTTACTTAGGGCAGGAATCAGCTGATGAATGTTCATAATAATGTTGGTAATATTATGGTTAAGATTCCCTTCATAGATAAAGGTAGTAGTGCTATCATTTCATCTTATAGACGTTCAATTAGTTTATCAAAGATCTTATCTTGTTTAGGAATAGTATTAACCTTATATTTTATTTATATAAATTTAAATCCTATCAGTAATAATGCAAAATCAACTGAGGACAATAGTGGCAATAGTGCTTTTAATCCAAATGATAAAGATTATGAAATAAAAATTTCAAATTCAATTTTTAAGGGGTTCAATAAAAACTTAAATCCTTACCAAATTCAGGCTGTGCAAGCAGTTAGGACTTTAGGTAATCAATATAAACTAGAAAAAATTAATGCTACATATAAAATAAATGACAACAAAGACTTAGTGATCAGTGCAAAAAATGGTATATTAAATGAGAGTAGTCGCATATTAAAATTAAAAGATGATGTACAGTTTTTTTTAGGAGAAAGCACATTAAAAGCACAAGAAGCCCAACTGAATCTACTAAATAAAGAAACATATAGTAACACAGGAGTGGTATTATCTTATAAAAATTGTAAAATTACTTCTAATAATTTTAGTGCTACACATGATAATGATATTATAAATTTCAAAGGTAATGTATCGACGGTTATTGATGTATCGGATTTTTAGCATAATTTGCTATGTATTGTTTTTTCTAATCATAAGTTCATCCGTAGCCTATGGGAAACATCCGTACTCAAAACATTCGAGTATGGATAGATTATATATTCATTCTGACAATTTAGTAATTGATCAAACTAAGAATCAAGCTTGTTTTACAGGAGAGGTGATTTTGTGGTTTGATGATATGATGGTAAAAACAACTAATTTAGAAATTTTTTATAAAACAGTTGATAATAAAAAAACTATTGATTACATCTCCATACCGTCAAGATTGATTGCTAAGAGGAATAATAGTCAAGAGTTACTAACTGCTACTTCTGCAAAATATTTTGTAGAAAGAAAAGAACTAGTACTGCTTGGTGATGTAATAGTACAGAATAAGGATGGTATTATAAAAACTGACAAACTAGTATATTATACGGAACTCAATAATATAGATTATACCAAATCAAAAAATTAGTTATGTAAGAAATTTTTTAAAGTATGCCGCATTTAATAATAGAGAAATTACAAGTAAGTAGTATTTCAAAATCTTATAATAAGAGAGTGATCCTAAACGACGTATCTCTTCAATTAAAAACAGGAGAAATAGTTGGTCTTTTTGGTCCAAACGGTGCAGGTAAAACTACCTGTTTTAGTATTATTATAGGACTTACCAAACCAGATAGTGGAGCATTATTTTATAATGATCATGATATTACTCATTTACCAATTTATTTAAGAGCTAGGTTTGGCTTTAGCTATCTTCCTCAAGAACCATCAATTTTCCGTGGGCTATCTGTAGGAGATAATATTAGATTAATGCTAGAGGTTTTAGAAAATGACCAAGAAATTATCGAACAAAAAACATTAGATTTGCTTAAAGAATTTTCTATTCTTCATCTAAAAGACATGCCAGCAATAGGACTATCCGGCGGAGAAAGACGTAGGCTAGAAATCGCAAGAACAATAGCACTAGATCCCAAATTTATTATGCTTGACGAACCACTTGCAGGCATTGATCCGTTAGCAATTGAGGATCTTAAAAATTTGATTGTTCACTTACGTAACCGCAATATCGGCATCCTAATTACCGATCACAATGTTAGAGATACTCTTAATATAGTTGACAGAGCCTATGTTATTTACGAAGGAAAAGTCCTATTAGAAGGAACTCCACAAGAAATAGCCACAAGCTATCAAGTAAAGGAAGTATATCTAGGGCAATCTTTTTGTTTGTAATAATAGACTTCCTGCATAAATCAATCTAGTTGGTGATTTTGTCGTCGAAATTCGCCTTCGCTCCTCACGTACGTCTGTGTACGCTGCGGTGCTCGGCTTCGTTTCTTCTAAAAATCCCTCAACTATTTTTGACTTATGCAGGAAGTCTAATAGACATACTGTAATTGTATAGACATACTGTAATTGTAGGTAACCATACACTTTAAATTATCTATCCTATAACTTACAAAATCTTATACCTATTTTCAACTATTTTCTTTCAAAACTTAAATACTCGTGAACGGTTACACCTCGACTTGGTAATTCCTGCTACTATCATGATTTTGATTCTATCGTCTATCAACTCTTCATTTACGAGCAGTATACTTCATTATTTTAGAACGAAGTCAAAGTTCAGAAAGAACAGCTTCAAAAATAAATTAAGTTCAATTTAAACAGGAGTCATTTTACAGGATATCTATACATGAAAAAATTACCAGCAGAAGTAGATATTTTTTAGCTTACTATTATGTCAACCTGATCAACACATATTTTTTCTTACCTACGGATATCTTAATAACTTGGTTGTCCTGCATAAAGATCAAATCAATAACCATGTTTTCGTCTTGGATTAATTGATTATTGATTTTTGCTCCAGCCCCTCTAATCAACCGACGTCCTTCGGATTTTGATTTAGCAAGACCTGCTTCATAAAGTAACTCATATGCTGGAATACCTAGAGCTAACCTCCCCTGTTCTAGATAAATAGTTGGTAAATTGCAATCAATTTCTCCTTGTTCAAAAAGCTTGGTAGCTGTTTCTAAAGCTATCATAGCTGCCTCTTTACCATGACAAAGTTTAGTTAAATTAAAGGCTAATTGCTTTTTGGCACTATTAATATCAGATGCACTAAGTAAGATAAACTCTTGCATGGCATCTTCTCCTAACTCACTATATAATTTTGCGAACTTGACCACATCTTGATCTTCACAATTCCGCCAATATTGATAATAATTGTACGGGCTTAACATATCCTCATTTAGCCACACAGCTCCACCAACAGACTTGCCCATTTTGTTGCCAGAAGCAGTTGTTAGTAAGGGAGTAGTCATACCAAAGACTTCATTACCTGTTAGTTTCCTTGTAAAATCAACGCCCATTACTATATTACCCCACTGGTCACTACCACCTATTTGTAAAGAACAACCATATAGTTTATTTAAATGATAAAAATCGTAGGCTTGTAGCAACATATAATTAAATTCTAAGAAACTCATATGTTGCTCTCTCTCTAAACGTAATTTTACAGAGTCCATAGATAACATACGATTCACAGAAAAAAAACTACCAAAATTGCGAAGAAAATCTAAGTAATTTAACGATTCTAGCCAATTTGAATTATCAACTAATATTGCATCATTTTCCCCAGTACCAAATTTAATAAATTTTGATAATGATTTTTTTATACCTTCAGCATTTTGGGCAATTTCTTCTTTTGTTAAAGATTTCCTTGCCTCATCTTTACCAGTAGGATCACCAATTTTACTAGTTGCCCCTCCTAGGAGTACTATTGGCTTATGACCATATTGTTGCAATAAACGCAGTATCATAATTTGCATCAGACTACCTACATGTAAAGATTGTGCTGTACAATCAAAACCAATATAAGCAGAGATTTTGCTGTTTTTCATTAGCTCTGTTAGTTTTTCTAAATCAGTACATTGATATAGAAAACCTTTACTATCAAAATCTTTAATAAACATTTTTAAAACTAATTTTTTTTTAATATTTATTATTTTGTAGCAGAATTGAAGACCTCTACTTCAATTTTGCCACTCAACTTTTATCCAAAAACTTGAAAATTGATTTATCAATTCTTCAAGTTTTTGAAGTAGGTCAATATAGGAGCAGATATAAAAATAGATGAATATGTACCAACTATTATACCAAAAAACACTAATACACTAAAACTATAAATAGCTTCCCCACCAAATATTACCAAAGCTAGGTTTGCGAGTAAGGTTGTAACAACTGTTAGAATAGTTCTAGACAGAGTTTCATTAATACTCAGATTAATAATTTGTGGCATTACTTTCTTATGTGATTTACGTAAATTTTCTCTGATTCTATCATAGATAACTACTGAATCATTCACAGAATAACCTATTATGGTAAGAATAGCAGCTATGGAGCTTAAATTGAAGTCTAGCCTCATTACACTCATAAAACCTAAGCTTAGTATGGCGTCATGTAACAAAGCTACAAGTATACCAAGCCCAAAATACCACTCAAATCTAACCCAAGTATAAACCATTATGGCAAGAAACGAAAGAATTAGTGCCGTTATTCCTGATTTTATCAGTTGAGTACCAACTTGTGGACCAACAAAATCTACTTTACGGTACTCAAATTTATAAGGAAATTGGTTTTTTAAAGTTGATTTTATAAGATCAATATTTTGCATTAAAGTATCTTCACTATTGCTGCCAACTCGTATTGACAAATCATGCTGATTACCAAAATTTTGCAATATTACTTCACCAATCTTAAGGTTATTAAGTACTTCACGCATTTTGGTTAAATCAGGGTCTTGATCAAGCCGCACTTCTATAACAATCCCACCAGCAAAATCAATACCAAAATTAAATTTGTAAATCCCTATCCAAATAATACTTACAAGAGATAAAATAATGGATATCGTATAACTTACTTTTTTAAATTTGATAAAATCCAAGTTGATTTTATCAGGTAAAAGCCTTAATGGATATAATTGCATTATTGAATTCTTTAATTTATATACCGAGAGCTTGTCTATACAATTCTAAGATCGCATCTTGTTCAGCTAGCTTATTTTTATCAAGTTTTTTTAATTTTAACACCGACTTCATAGCCTTGGTATCAAAGCCACTAGAGCTGGCTGCATCAAATATATCTTTTATTGCTTCAGATAATTCAGCTTTCTCTTGTTCAAGTCCTTCTATTTGATTTATATATTGTTCTAATTGTTCTTTAGCTATCACTTCTGTCATAAAATTCAAGTTTATTGTTTATCAAAAATTGTATACTCTTCTGCTTTGAAGAATTGTTTTTTGAAAATGTCATGGATTCGCATGCTCACGTACTATATGTACGTTCCGCTTGCTCACCATTCATTTTCAAATCCAATTCTCCAAATCATTTGAGTATAATATGGCTAGTATATATTATTTTATCAAGCCACTAAGTAATTTATAGATAATTTTGCTATAAATGCTAGAAAAATCTTTAGATTAGTTACCCCAGCATCCGTAATGGAAGTCAATAAAAAATAGTAACTTAACATAAATTTTCATTCCAAGAAGAATTATTTTTTACAATAGAGTGCATAAAAGCTAGTAATTTACGCATAACAGCAACAAGAGCAACTTTTGCTGGTTTATGTTTAGCAATTAAGTGGTCATAAAAATTGCGTAAGCACTTATTACATCGTAAGGCAGCTACTGCAGCCATATAAAGAACTCTTCGAAGATTACCTCTACCTGCAAAAATACTTCTTCTACCTTTATAACTACCACTTTCTCTAGCAAAAGGAGCAAGACCTACTAAAGATGTTAACTGCCTAAAAGTAATATTGCCAAGCTCTAGGGCTTCACATATTACAGTGCTAGTAAGAGTAATGCCAACTGCTGGAATAGAAGTAAGCCGATCAATTTTATCCTTTATTTCTTGAGCTTGAGAAATTAATTCTTTAATACTGTCATCAATCTCTTGTAATTGTTCTCTTCTTTTTAATAAAGCATGTAACTGTTGTTGGCTATTACTATCATAAGTAACATTCACTGGTAAAGCAAAGCACGTTGCATAATCATGCAACAATTTACTATCGATATTATCAGTTTTAGCAAGCCATCCTTTAGCTTTAGCATAACTACGCACTTTATTAGGGTGTACTGTAGCAAAAGGCAATTTATTTATTTTTAAAAATTCTCTTAAATTATGTTCATATCCACCAGTAGGTTCAAAGACAACATTTAATTCAGATAAGACAGGATAGTATTTATTAATAGTGCTAAGCATAGTAGTAAAGCCATGTTGGTAGCTGGTATATAGATACTTAAAGTTTTTTTACTAACGTCCACACCAATATAAGTTGTTGCCATATAGAGCCTCATGATTTATATTAATAATAGGATACGCTACATACTCATACGCAAGGTTTAAACCTTATGACATCCGTTCGTAGTCTTTATCCAAACAGGATGGGTCTTTGCTCAGGTACGAAGTCTTTAAAATTCAAAGCTTCAATTCGAGATACAGTTTACCCATCCTGCCACTATATATAACTGATCATGTTATATTTATCATGGTTTTTTTTATTGTATGAATTCGTGATAAGAATTAGTTAATTCTTATCACGAATTGGCTTTAATATAAGGAAAAATGCATTCTTAAAGCGGTTAACGCGAATGCATTTTAAACCTTTCCAAAGCTAGAAACATGATTTTAATCTTTTAAAATCATGTTTCTAGCAAAATATTAATTTAACAATCAGATGCAGAGCCGTCTCAAATCTGATTGTTTCGATAATTTCACCGAATTTGGGATAAGAATTGACAAATTCTTATCCCAAATTCGCGTGTTAAGAGTTTGACTATTTTTTTATTTATAAAAATTTTATTTTATGCACAATACTGATATTATAATAATTGGTGCAGGTCCAGTTGGTCTATTTGCTATTTTTCAAGCTGGGATGCTTGGTATGCGTTGCCATGTTATTGACTCCCAAGAGATAATAGGAGGGCAATGCAGCCAACTTTACCCGGAAAAACCTATATATGACATACCAGCATATCCTAAAATTATGGCAGAAGAGTTGATAGCACAATTGGCATTGCAAGCACAACCGTTTGATCCGGTTTATCATCTAAATCAGCAAGTAGTGCAGTTAAAAAAAAAAGAGGGGCAATTCCAAATTACCACTTCTAAAGACATCCTAGTTACTGCTAAGGTTATTATTATAGCTGCTGGATGCGGCTCTTTTGGACCTAACAGACCTCCATTACCTAATATAGAAGCATTTGAGGGAAAATCAGTATTTTATTTTATCAATAACCGCAATAGTTTTGCCAACAAAGAAATTGTAATAGCTGGTGGAGGGGATTCGGCTGTAGACTGGGCAATATCACTCTCTGAAATTGCTAAAAAAATATATTTAGTGCATAGGCGTGAGAAATTTCGGGCGGCGAATGAAAGTATAAGGCAACTCAAAGAACTAGCAAATAGTGGCAAAATTGAGTTAGTAATTAATTATCAACTGGACCATTTAGTAGGAAAAGACGGCAAACTAGAAGCAGTCAACGTCAAAGATTTTGAGGGAAATATTTGTACTTTACCCGCGAATATTTTATTACCATTCTTCGGACTTGCCCAAGAATTGGGCCCCATAAAAAATTGGGGATTAAATCTCAAAACTAATCATATAGTTGTAGAACCTTCATATTTCGAAACAAATATTTCGGGCATTTATGCAATTGGCGATATTGCTAGTTATCCTGCAAAATTAAAATTAATTCTTACTGGTTTTGCCGAAGCAGCTAGCAGCTTACATCACGCCTATGGCAGGGTATTTGAGGGTAAGGCCTTACACTTCGAATATTCAACTACCAAAGGAGTGCATAAATAGTGAATGAACGTAGTAATATAATCAATGGCAAATATGTTGCAGAACAAATATTATCTAAGTTAAGGGCAGAGATTAATTTAATCAAGGAACAACACAAGTTAGTACCAACCCTTGCTATTATACTAGTGGGTGATAACCCAGCTAGTAGTATATATGTAAGAAATAAGATCAAAGCAGCAGGAGCAATTGGTATGAACGCCTTGCAAATAAATTTGCCCAATGAAATTGATATTGACCATATGCTGCATGAAATCAGTATGCTCAACAATGATTCAAATATTTCTGGAATTATCGTACAACTTCCTCTACCTGAACATATCAATAAAAATTTAATCTTATCTGCCATCGATCCTAGCAAAGATGTCGATGGTTTCCATCCTATAAATGTTGGTTATCTACATAGTAACTCAGGCAATGGCTTTATACCTTGCACGGCTCTTGGTTGCATTGATTTACTTAAACAAGTTGAACCAAATTTAGCTGGAAAAAATGCTGTAGTTATAGGGCGTTCTAATATTGTAGGTAAACCATTATCAGCTTTATTACTTAGAGAAGATTGTACTGTGACTATATGCCATTCAAGAACTCAAAATTTAAGTTCTATAACTTCCCGTACTGATATAGTAATATCTGCTATTGGATCTCCTTTAACACTAACAAAAGAATATTTCAGTCCTAACTCTATAGTTATTGATGTTGGTATTAGTAAACTTCCTAATAGCGACAAGATGGTAGGAGACATTGATTTTACCAATGTTGTTGATAAAGTGAGATATATAACCCCAGTTCCAGGCGGTGTTGGACCAATGACTGTCGCTTATTTGTTAAAGAATACACTTAAAGCAGCGAAACAAAATATAACACATATTAACCCCAATTCGTGATAAGAATTAACTAATTCTTATCACGAATTGGCTTTAATATAAGGAAAAATGCATTCTTAAAGCGGCTAACGCGAATGCATTTTAAACCTTTCTAGAGCTAAAAACATGATTTTAATCTTTTAAAATCATGTTTCTAGCAAAATATTAATTTAACAATCAGATGCAGAGCCGTCTCAAATCTGATTGTTTCGATAATTTCACCGAATTTGGGATAAGAATTGACTAATTCTTATCCCGAATTCGCGTATATTAGGTATAAAAGATGAGCTGGCTTTGTAAAGGTATTATTGTCATTTATTGGTTTCTAACCATAGCCTATGCTGAAATAGACCTCTTGCATAACTCTACTTCTACTGGTAATTTGGGCATCGGGACTAGACTCGAATCCTCACGTACACTAGAGTACGCTACGATTTTGCGTTCCGATCCTCCTACAAATTCCCTAGTAGAAGCGAATTCTGCTAGAGCTCTAATATTAGAGAATAAACCTCTTGATAACAAAGCTACTGATCAACTCAAAATATATTTACGTGAAATAAAATCCATGGCTGTGGACTTTAGCCAAGAGGATTCAGCAGGGAATAAAGCTGAAGGTAAGTTATTAATAAATAAGCCTTCTAAGTTTCGATGTAATTATTACCCACCATTCCCTTTGGTGGTTATTGGTAATGCTAATTATGTTTCTGTGTATGACTATGATATGAAACATGTAAGTCGTATTAAGGCAGAAGAGAATGTATTTAATTTTTTATTAGAAGATAGTATAGATTTTGATAAATATTTCAAAATTGAGTCAGTAATAGATCAAGATAATATGTTTAAAATTACTATTTACCATACTTTATCAGAACGACATAGTCAGATTACCTTTGATAAAAAAACTAAACAAATAAAAAAGCTAGAAATACTTGAAGATGAAAATGTTATTACCATAATATTTAATCATATTGCAAAAGTACAAAAATTTGATGATGATTTATTTAAGCTTAAGAATCCAGACATATTCGGAACACCAAGTAGACTGACAAAAAGCGATATAGAAAAAAAATACAATTTAGCTACTTAAATAACTTGCCTCTAGATGATAAAAGAACTATTTTATCATGTGCTAGTAGTGGGCATTGGTGCTGTTCAGGTGGTCAGGTTCGAAAGGAAGCAGCCAAAATAGTCTCTAGTGGGTCATTACTAGCATACTCTTCTGTTTTCAAGAATTGGATTTGAAATCATTTGAGTAGATCATATTTTTGTGAATATACCATAGTGACAAAAACAACTGACCAATATATTAATTTTGCTAGAAAATATCGCCCTACTAATTTCTCTGAGCTATACGGACAAGAAGTTTTAACAAAGATTTTAAGCTATACTATTCTAAAAAATCGTATATCTCAAGGTTATCTTCTTACTGGTATTAGGGGTGTTGGCAAAACTACTTCAGCACGTATTATCGCTAAAACTATTAATTGTACCAATCTGATAGTTGAAGGTGATAGTATTAAACCTTGTGAGAGTTGTCAGAATTGTAGCAGTTTTAATAAAAATAACCATCCCGATATAATTGAAATTGATGCTGCTAGCAAGACAAGTGTTGATGATATCCGTAAAATAATAGAAAGTAGTGAATATAAGCCGCTAATCGCTAGGTACAGTATCTTCATAATTGATGAAGTTCATATGCTATCTAAAGGTGCATTCAACGCTCTACTTAAAATCCTTGAAGAACCACCAGCACATGTAATATTTATATTTGCTACTACTGAACCACAAAAAATTCCATTAACCGTAATTTCTAGATGTCAGCGATATGATTTAAGGAGGCTAACATTTGATGAAATTTTTCAATTGCTTCAGTTCATCGCTAAAAAAGAACAGTTAAACGTTGAGATAGAGGCTATGAGAATAATTGCGTCTAGATCCGATGGTTCAGCTAGAGATGCAGTTTCAGTACTAGACCAAGCAACTAGTTTGGCAGCAGGATATTTGATCACTCCTGAAATCGTTTATCAAATACTTGGTTTAGTGGATACAGCTAGTATAATTAAGTTTTTTGAATATATTATTCAAAAAGATGCTGCTAAATCGATTGATTTAGTAAACAATCTCTATATGTCTTCAGCAAATTTAGAAACTTTTGTAGCATTAGTTGCTGATTTTACTGCCTATCTTAATAAAATAAAGATATTATACTCAAATGATTTGGAGAATGGGGACAATAAACAAGGGGTGAGCGAACTAGGCGTACATGAAGTACGTGAGTACGCGAATACCCCGCAAGTATTTGCAAAAACCAATTCTTCAAAGCAGAATAGTATACCTAATTATCAAAATCCTATATATGTATCTTTTAATGATAATGTTACAAATATTTTAACAAAAATTACTCTTCCTCAATTATCTATTATTTGGCAAATATATAGTAAAGGAATTATAGAGATGAGAACTTCACATAATCAATTGATAGAAGCTGAAATGCTGGTGATAAAATCTATTTACTCCCAGATGTTGCCATCGCTAGAAGAATTAGCGGAATATAATGATGGGGAACAACTAGAACAGCCGGTATTACAACAATCAACTCAGAATTATCAAATTACCGCTCTTCTTATCGATTTTCTTGAGTTTTTACATTTGCATAATGAGATGGAAGTTTATTACAGATTACTAAACCAAGTGGAGTTAAAATCTTTTGTTCTTCAAACTATAGAAATTGCTGGAAGCGATCTCAATACAAAAATAAAAGAACAAATTGCTAATTTATTATTTGCTTGGTCAGGGAAAACTTGGAATGTTATCATTACAAAACAGTTAAAAATAATCACTCTTAAAGAACAATTGCTAAATAAAGTAAAATCAAGTCAAGATTGGAAAATTTTAACACAACACTTTCCAAATGTTACAATTTCAGATATTTTGTTAGAAAATTAAAAGGGACATAGTATGACAAATTTTAATCAATTTTTAAAACAAGCTCAGTCAATGCAGGAAAAAATGCAAGCAATGCAGGAAAAAATGGCAAATGCTGAATATTTTGGGAAAGCAGGTGGTGGGTTAGTAAATATTACCGTTAGTGGTCGTGGTGAGGTTCGAAAGGTCTCCATTGATTCCTCTTTGCTTAAAGAGATAGAGAAGGAATTATTGGAAGATTTAATTGTTGCTGCTTTCAACGATGCTAAAAGCAAGGTCGATGAAGATTCACAAAACTCTATGTCTGATGCTTTAGGTAATATTGGTTTGCCACCTGGACTAAAGATGCCATTTTAAATCCTCCCAACTTCCGCATGGAGGATTTGTTGCATGAATCATGAGTAGGTCATTCCCGCGTAGGCGGGAATCTATAATATCTCATAGCCTTTGCAGGCATGTCTATAGCAACTACCGTTCGCGGCTTTTAAATTGCCCTGACTTATTCTTTAGCAGTTTTTTCTTGCTTAGATAAAAGCTGTGCTTGCTCAATACTCTTGTCTAATTCCACTTGACTACAAATTCCAAGTAAAACTGGATCACGTGGGCGAATGTTTTTCATGTTCCAGTGACTACGATCACGGATAGCTTCTATGGTTGACTTAGTAGTACCAATGAGTTTTATAATTTGATTATCTAAAATTTCTGGACAATTTTTAAGTAACCAATATATCGCGTCTGGTTTATCCTGACGTCTAGCAATAGGAGTATATCTAGATTGTTGTTTTTTCTTTGTACTTACCAAATCATAGGCACTACTCACAAAAAGTCTTAAACTACTACTTGGATCTTTCGTGCAACGCATTATTTCTTCTTGAGTTAATTGTCCTCCAGCAATAGGATCTAGCCCCATAATACCTTGGGACACTTCACCATCAGCAATGCCTTTAATTTCAAACTCATGAATCCCACAAAAATCAGCTATCTGCTTAAACGTTAAAGCAGTATTATCAATCAACCAAATAGCAGTTGCTCTAGGCAGTATGGGTAATTTTTGTTGTGAACTCATAGTAAAAAACTAATAATATAATATTGATATGTCTAGAAAAGATATAGTCTCTTCTAACTAATAAGTCAACAATAGACATCTTAGACTATTTCAATTTCTCGCTTAATTAGGTCAGGCTAAAACCTAAAACCAATACCTACTGCAATCATTAACGGATTAAATCTTACTTTAGATGATATAGGTTGTTTTATTAAACTATTTTTATAATCAACTTTGGTCTTAAGAAAATACTGCCTTACATCTAAGTTAATCAATGTATCATCCTTAGCATATAAGTCAACCCCGATCTGTAATACAGCACCGTGACCATTTTTGACTGTACATCCTTTAGATTTACTGAACATATAAGCTCCATGATAACCAACGCCAACATAAGGTCTAATAGCACCAAAGGGAGCTATATGATATTGTCCCGTGACAGTCAGGGGAATCATATAAAGATCTTTTCTCTTACCAACATCTGCTGGATTACCACCATAATTATAAGCCACATTCTTTAAACTATTATTTTTAGTACGTAATACATTAAAACCTAAAGATAACTCTGCAGCAACATTACTAGCAAAGAATATTGATGTAGAAGCATCAAAACCGTAACCATTTTCAACAAAATTACCAATCGATACTGGGCTTGCGGCGGTAGCCTTAGGAAAGCCTTTTTGCTTTGCACTAGATTTTATCCCCCCCCCTCTTATTTTAAAAACAAGATTACCTTCATTTTCATAATAATCGGCATCATAGTCATTATTAGTTAAATCAGAATTAGCAAAGCTAGAGATACTTACACAACTTGCCAACAGCAATATTCCAAATTTTTTCGTGACTTTTATCATAACTATAAACCTTTGCTTGCTTTAAATATATTGCTGTATTATATATATTCTTTCTTATTTGGAAATCAAATTGATAATAAGATTTTTAAACTTGTTCAACATTAGTGACACTATAACACTAAATATAGAAAACACTAATACAAAAAATATAAAAAAATAACGAATTAAGGTCTATACAATGAATAATAAATTAAAAACTTATTTTGTTGGTATTGGTTGGTTTATATTAAGCTTGGTAAGTAGTGCAACTAATGACATAACAGCAAAATATCTTGGACTTAGGCTACATAGTTTTGAGGTGACTTGTTTTCGCTTTTTCTTTAGTGCTTTAATTCTTGTCCCTTTTATTTTATATTATGGGAAACAGACTCTTAAAACTAATCGTCCTTTTATACATATTGCAAGAGGGGTTTTATTGTTTTTTGCTATGACGTCTTGGATTTATGGTCTCAATATTGCCCCAGTGACTACTGCTACAGTTATTGGTTTTGCTACACCTTTATTTACTCTAGTTCTAGCAGTTTTTTTCTTAAATGAGAATATTATTTGGCAAAGATGGGCAGCAACTTTATTTGGTTTTATTGGTATTGTTATTACCCTGAAACCTCATGCTAGTGACTTTAATCCACAGATATTGATTTTTGTCTTAGCTTCTGTAGCTTTTGCCATGTTAGATATTATCAATAAGAAATTTGTAGTAAAAGAATCAATGATTAGTATGCTATTTTATTCTGCTCTAGTAACATCTTTAGTATCAATACCATCATCAATAATGTATTGGCAAACACCTACCAGTTCAGAATTTATTTTGCTATTTACCTTAGGAGCTGGGGGTAGTTTAATCTTATTTTTCTTATTAAAGGCTTTCTCTCTAGTTGATGCCACTGCCACCGCCCCTTATAGATATTTAGAGTTAATAATTTCAGCATCAGCTGGATATCTTGTGTTTAATGAAATACCTGAAAACAGTACTTTATACGGAGCATTGATAATAATACCTGCAACATTGTTTATAATATATTCTGAGAAAGGAAATATAACACAAAATGATAAAGCTACTGCATGAAGAAGTACTAGCAATACCTCAATTCGATATAAGAATTGTTAATTCTTATATCAAATTGGCTTGTTATAAGGAAAAATGCATTCTTGAAGCGATTCTACGAATGCATTTTAATCTATTACCGCTAATAATCTTATTTTTATATTGTATAAAAATAAGATTATTAGCAAATTAATATTTAACAATCAGGTAAAGAACCGCTTCAAACCTGATTGTTTCTATATGTATCCATGAATTCGATGTAACAAGTTACATCGAATTCAGGCTAGCAATGCTTGTTCTTTTCAAACATTTTGTTGAAATGATATTGAATGTACAATATCATGTACTATATGTGTATATACTCAAATGATTTGGAGAATTGGATTTGAAAATAAGGGGCGAGCAAGCGGAGCGTACGTAAGTACGCGAGTCCTTGATATTTCCAAAAAACAATTCTTCAAAGCAGAAGAGTATACTTATAAGGGAGATAAATTATGAACGTACAGACAATATCGGTAGCAAGAGCTAATTTATTTAGCCTTGTACAAGAAGCAAACGAAACACATAAACCAGTATATTTAAAAGGTAAGCATTATGACGCAGTGCTATTATCTAGAGAAGACTACGAATCTTTGCAAGCAACATTAGAATTATATTCGATACCTGGATTAGTTAAGGAAATACTAAAAGCTCGGCAAGAACCTTTGGATGAGTGCTTAAATGAAGATGATATAAATTGATGTCATTGTACAATTTGAAATTTACTAAAAAATCATTTAAAGATTTTCAAAAGTTAAAGTCAGAAAAATTTGATAATAAGGCTAGAAAACTATGGACTGAATTAAAAAATAATCCAAGACCTATCAGCAGTGAAAAACTCGTAGGCAACTTAAAAGGTTGCTATTCTCTAAGAATTAATATCAAACATAGATTGATATACGAAATTTTTGAAGATGAAAAGACTGTACTAATAATCAGCTTGAGTGGGCATTATGAGTAAGCCATCATATATGTTGCTAATAAACGCGAATTAGGGATAAGAATTAACTAATTCTTATCCCTAATTGGGGTAATAAGCGTTCTAACCCTTGATAGCCAAAAAATAATAAAAAATATGAATAAACGTAAGTTGGTTTTTGCAAGCGGTGTAGCAAATGCATTTGAGTGGTATGATTATGCACTATTTGGTTACTTTGCTCCTATAATAGGGGCAAAGTTCTTTCTTGGATCAAGTTCTAGCTCGTCTTTATTGCACGCTTTTTTGGTATTTGCTATCGGTTATTTAATGAGACCAATAGGTGGGGTATTTTTTGGGGTACTGGGAGATCGTTTTGGTAGAAAGACTGCTCTAAGTACATCTATATTTTGTATGTCTCTGCCAACGGCACTAATTGGCATATTACCAACTTATGACAATATAGGTGTTACCGCTACTATATTAATGATTCTACTTCGGATGCTGCAAGGTTTATCAATGGGCGGAGTACTTACTGGCTCAATTGCATTTGCTATTGAACATACAGGTAAGGTGCATCGTGGCTTTACTGGTAGTATACCAATGTCCAGTATTTGTATTGGCATATTATTTGGATCAGTCATTTCACAGCTTATACAAAGCCTTTTATCAGCACAACAATTTAATGATTGGGGGTGGAGAATACCATTTTTATTAGGAATTTTTATTTTATTTGCTGGACTTTATATAAAAAAATATACCAGTGAAACCCCTAGTTTTCAAAGTATAAAAGAAGATGGTGGGATTTTAAAATCTCCTCTGAAAGAAGTTATCTCTGTATATTGGATTGATATGTTAATATCAATCTTCATCAATTCTACAGGTTCAGTAATATTCTATCTACAAGCTACTTATCTAATGTCATTTTTGAGGATAAATCGTGGTTTTACCGATGACCAAGTTAGCAATTTAGCTAATTATTGTTATATAATCATGGCTATTGTTACTTTATGTTCTGGCTATTTATCTGATGTAATTGGTCGAAAGAAAATTTTTGTGATTAATTTACTGGTAATTATTTTAGTTATCCCTTTTTTGATGAATGTAATTGAAACTGGAGAATTTTGTTTTATAATTATATCTCAAATCGTATTATCAATTTTAGCTGCTTGTTATATTGGTCCTGAACCTGCACTGCAAGCTGAATTTTATCCAACCAATATCAGAAATACTGCTTTATCATTGTCTTATAATACAGCAACCAGTATTTTTGGTGGTACAACACCTTTAATACTAGAATATCTTGTACAAAAAACTGGTACTATTACTTCATCTATTTATTATGTAATTGCTTGTGCTATTTCAAGCCTAATAGCTCTTTGTTTTTATAAGGATCGTTCAAGAGGGTAACAACTAATACGCGAATTTGGGATAAGAATTAGTCAATTCTTATCCCAAATTCGGTGAAATTATCGCAACAATCAGATTTGAGACGGCTCTGCATCTGATTGTTAAATTAATATTTTGCTAAAAACATGATTTTAATCTTTTAAAATCATGTTTTTAGCTTTAGAAAGGTTTAAAATGCATTCGCGTTAGCCGCTTTAAGAATGCATTTTTCCTTATATTAAAGCCAATTCGTGATAAGAATTAGTTAATTCTTATCACGAATTGGGGTTTAACGATACCGGGATTTTATGTTAGAATGGATAAATAATCAACTAATCAGTTTAAATTAATTTTGTATCATGATAAATTTTTATTTAGTTATCAATATTTTGTTCATTGGTTTAATGATCTATTTATTAATTAAAAATGTAAATATTTTTGTCAAACTCTTAGTGCTAAATAGTTTAACTAGTATAATAACCTTATTCATTTGTTTTCTTGGTTCATTTAAAATGAATAATTGTTATCTAGACATTGCTATAATTTATTTTCTCTTAAGTTTTATAGCAAGTGGAGCATATTTAAAGTATTTTATCAATCAATCTAATAATGTGATGTGATGGAAAAAGAAATAGTAATATTGGGTTGTGGTTTCAGTGGTATGCTTACGGCATTATCGTTTGCGAAAGAGGATATCAAGACTACCATCCTTGAGTATCAATCGATAAATTCTGATAATTTTTGTACTGATATTAGAACGACCGCTTTAACCCCTGCTTCTGTGCAGTTTCTAAGAGACCTTAATGTATGGTTTGAGATTGAGAAGATAGCTAGCAAAATGTTGGACGTCTATGTTGTTGATAATAAAGCACCAGAGATGTTATGTATGTCAAATATTAAGGGGAATGATGCACTAGGTTATATAGTAAAAAACAGTGAATTTAAGAAAATATTACTAGCAAATGTTAGAAAAAACCCTTTGATTAAGGTAATTGATCAGTGTGATTATAAAAAAGTTGATAGTAAACCTGATCATTCAACCATATATCTAGATGACAATAAGACTATGAATAGTGACTTATTGATTGTTTGTGATGGACGTAATTCTAAAGTTCGTCAATATTATTTTTTTAATAAAATAGAGAGAACCTATAACCAAATCGCCTTGACATTTGATATTAAGCATGAGAAAGATCACGAAAATTGTGCTATTGAACATTTTATGCCATCTGGTCCTTTTGCTATTTTACCTCTCAAGGATCAAAAGGCTTCATCCATAATATGGACTACAGGGCAAGAGCAGGCTGCATTATTGATGAGCTTACCAAAGGAAGAATTTGAGTATTTAGTAAGTAAAAATTGTGGGAATTCTTTAGGGTCTATTGCTTTAGATAGTACTATTAGCTCTTTTCCTTTAAAGGCTCGTATAGCTAGTAAATATTTTTATAATAAAATAGCAGTTGTGGCAGATAGTGCTCATACAATTCATCCTCTAGCTGGTCAGGCTTTGAATCAAGGAATAAAGGATATTGAAACTTTAACGGGGTTAGTGGCTAGTAGTGGTATAAGTACAGGAATGCTAGAACGATATCAAAAATTAAGACAGAATGATAATTTTCATATGTATATGATTACTGAAAGCTTAAATAGTATTTTCTCAAACCATTCAAAACCCTTGTGGTATCTAAGACGTTTGGGGCTTAAAACTATTGATAATATGCAGCCTATTAAAAATTTGTTAGTAGAGTATGCCATGGGTCGTAGATAAAATGAATAAGGAAATTATAAAAAAAGTTCAAAATACCAGTTGACAGGATGGTAGATTTTGCATATAACTACTCCTACGAAAAGACGAACATTAATTGTTCGTAGCTGTTTTTAAAAGTAAATAATCAGATATAGGTAGTGACAGCAAAATGTACTTATCACTAAAAGTGATAAATTAAACCTGTCAATTTTTTGAATAAAAAGTAGACAGAATCAAACTTGAGAGTTTGATCCTGGCTCAGAACGAACGCTTTCGGTATGCTTAACACATGCAAGTTGAACGGATTAATTTAGGGCTTGCTCTGAATTAGTTAGTAGCAAACGGGTGAGTAACACGTGGGAATCTACCCATCAGTACGGAATAACACTTAGAAATAAATGCTAATACCGTATATTCTCTTCGGAGGAAAGATTTATCGCTGATGGATGAGCCCGCGTCAGATTAGGTAGTTGGTAGGGTAATGGCCTACCAAGCCAACGATCTGTAGCTGGTCTGAGAGGATGATCAGCCACACTGGGACTGAGACACGGCCCAGACTCCTACGGGAGGCAGCAGTGGGGAATATTGGACAATGGGCGAAAGCCTGATCCAGCAATACCGAGTGGGTGACGAAGGCCTTAGGGTTGTAAAGCCCTTTTCAGCAGGGAAGATAATGACGGTACCTGACCAAGAAAGCCCCGGCTAACTCCGTGCCAGCAGCCGCGGTAAGACGGAGGGGGCTAGCGTTGTTCGGAATTACTGGGCGTAAAGAGTGCGTAGGCGGTTTAGTAAGTTGGAAGTGAAAGCCCGAGGCTTAACCTCGGAACTGCTTTCAAAACTACTAATCTAGAGTGTAGTAGGGGATGATGGAATTCCTAGTGTAGAGGTGAAATTCTTAGATATTAGGAGGAACACCGGTGGCGAAGGCGGTCATCTAGGCTACAACTGACGCTGATGCACGAAAGCGTGGGGAGCAAACAGGATTAGATACCCTGGTAGTCCACGCCGTAAACGATGAGTGCTAGATATCGGGAGAATTTCTTTCGGTTTCGTAGCTAACGCATTAAGCACTCCGCCTGGGGAGTACGGTCGCAAGATTAAAACTCAAAGGAATTGACGGGGGCTCGCACAAGCGGTGGAGCATGCGGTTTAATTCGATGTTACGCGAAAAACCTTACCAACCCTTGACATGGTGGTCGCGGGAAGCAGAGATGTATCCCTTCAGTTCGGCTGGATCACACACAGGTGTTGCATGGCTGTCGTCAGCTCGTGTCGTGAGATGTTGGGTTAAGTCCCGCAACGAGCGCAACCCTCATTCTTATTTGCCAGCGGGTAATGCCGGGAACTATAAGGAAACTGCCGGTGATAAGCCGGAGGAAGGTGGGGACGATGTCAAGTCATCATGGCTCTTACGGGTTGGGCTACACGCGTGCTACAATGGTATCTACAGAGGGAAGCAAGACGGTGACGTGGAGCAAATCCCTAAAAGATATCTCAGTTCGGATTGCTCTCTGCAACTCGAGAGCATGAAGTTGGAATCGCTAGTAATCGCGGATCAGCATGCCGCGGTGAATACGTTCTCGGGCCTTGTACACACTGCCCGTCACGCCATGGGAGTTGGTTTTACCTGAAGGTGGTGAGCTAACGTAAGAGGCAGCCAACCACGGTAAAATTAGCGACTGGGGTGAAGTCGTAACAAGGTAGCCGTAGGGGAACCTGCGGCTGGATTACCTCCTTTAAAGACTTAATTATAGCATGTTATTACTTTTGTAATATTTGCTCAAGTCCGGCTTTCGCTGTCACTACCTTTAACTGATTGTTTATCAAATTTTAAAAACAGCTTTTTCTTTAAGTATTCTTTTGTATTCACCAAGCCTAGCAAAATAAATATTTCCCAATATATATACTTGATGAATTTCAACAGTTATGGTGACAGCGAAGGCTGGGATGCATAGTACCTTACATTTTTCTATAATCGTCATAGCAAGGCTCTTTAGATGCCGTGGCGATCCAGGTAAACAGCGAAGCTGTTTTTTCTAGGCGTATCCTAGATTGCCGCGTCGCCGCTTTTTCGCGGCTTCTTGCTAATAGACATATTTTTTAATAATTCTAAAAAACTTGATTATCGAGTATACAGGGTAATCAACATGCTGTATCACCAATAAGTTCTACAGATGATTGATATTCCAGCTCTGTAGATGCCGGTAAAAAATCTGCGAGAGTTTTGAGGTCGCATGTTATTGTTGGTTCTTGGGTAGAAGAGTTGTGAAAAAGGTATGGGCTTTTAAAAAACCATGCGTATTCCCCTTCCATATCCTTGGCAGTTAAGTCATTTAATATAATACCATTTTGTGCTGAAAGTTTAAATGACTCATATTTTTTATAACCATTACCTTCTTTAACTTCTAAAGGCATCTTGGTGTTTTCTTGTTCCAATAATGCTTGTTGCTTTAGTAAATGAATTGATAGTAAATGTAGATTGTACTCAAGGCTCATACGATTACTTTTATTATATCCAGCAATAACCATTGCTTCATGGGTGTTTATCAATGATTCTAAAGGCTCTTCGCTATATTGTGTATTATTATCTCCTATAAAAATCTTACTATTCTTGCCATTATCTTCAAATGATTTAATTAATATTGCTCTCATATGTGAGGCTGGAACAATTATCATATACTCTTTATTTGGATGATGCTCCAATGTAGCTTTAGCAATAAAACTATGCAAATTTGTTGATAGATTTTTATGAAATTCCCCTTTATAAGAAGCGGCTCTTGCAATCCCTACATATCCAGTAAAATGAGCATTTTTAGATGTCATCATACTCACAAACATTTCAATTGATTCTTGGTCAATTTTATTGTGATCTTGCCAAATTTTATTTGCAACAAAAGCAACATATGTTTCTGTAAGATCCTGGTCATGATAACGTAAACTAGGCAAAAATCCTGTAATACCAATGTCTGCCTTTTGTATACCTGTATGTGTAGTATAATAGTTTTTGCTATTTTGCCTCTGATTCACAGCATATTCGTTCCACATATCACAATTTTTTTCTGTAACTTTCACCATATAGAAATGAAGATCTTCTTGTTGTAAATGGTAAATTTCTGATTTTACCTCTTGTGATTCATATATAGATTTTAATTTATCTTTAAGATTAGAATGTCGTTGATCAATTGCAGTAAAATCAAAATTCATGAGTATTTTTAAAGCATGAAGATACTGCATTGATTTGTCATTTGTAGATTTTGCTTCATTATAGGTATTACAAGCATTCTTTACAAACTTAACTAAGTCATCATTGCTTAGATTATTAGCATCACAGTCCTTAACTTGGCTATAAAAATTTTTAATTAAAGTATCGTTTGCACTAAATTTAATTTCTACTCCAGATGTTATGCTTAAAGATGTAATGTGATTATCATAGCAATTATGGCAATCTAGTTGTATATATTGTAGCGGAGGGGTTGATAAAATAAACTCTTTAAAGTCATCAAAATCATCTTTATTAAGATAGTCAATCTTAATAGAATCAACATTATCAAGCATTCCTGAAAATTGCACTTTATTTTGTAAAATATACTGGATTCCTTCAAAACCAATGGCTCTCAATATATTGTTGTCAATAGTTAAGGTGCTAGTTCCTATGCTGTTTTTAGCTTTTTCTAATAATTTTAATATTTTGTTATTGTCATATTCTAAATTTGGCATATAATTCCTACTCATCATTAAATTTCTAATCCGTTTAAAACGGATTATGGTTGGTCATTATATACAAAATTACTTAATTTTCTAGTATAATTTTGCTAAAAATTCATGTTATATAATTAAGCTTTATTTATTTTGCCTCTAATGAAATCAAATAAAACGCTATTGCAGCAGCATTTGAGACATTTAAGCTTTCTACTTTACTTGAAATGGGTATTTTAACTAAGTGATCACATGCTTCTTTAACTAGACGTCTGATTCCTTTATCTTCAGAACCAAGTACTATTGCCATTTTATCTGAAAATATTTTTGTACTTAAAGATTGTTTTGCATTGCCATCAAGACCAATAATCCAAAACCCATGTTTTTTTAGATATTCTATTGACCACCTTAAATTAGTGACTTTAACCATTTGTACTAGCTCTAAAGCTCCAGAAGCTGTTTTTGCTATGGTAGCATTTTCATCAGGTGCATTATCTAGAGGTAATATTATGGTCGTGATGTCAAAAGAAGCTGCACTACGAATAATAGCACCAATATTTTGTGGATCGGTTATTTGATCCAAAATAGCAACTTTACAATTAGGAATAGTTATGTCAATATCTTCAATACGATTAGAGAAGATACTTTTAACGTTAGCGGCTATTCCCTGATGATTATGATTTGAACCAAAAAGACGGGTTAAGTAATCTATGTTGGTAATCTCATACGGGTGGTTAGAGATTAAATTTTTGTGCAAATTGAAAATATCTTCTGTACATAAAACATTTTGAATATAACGTTTTGGGTTGCTTAATGCTGCAAATACTGGATGTTTGCCGTATATATAGTGCAAATCTTTAGAAATTTTAGCTTTATTTCTCATCTTATTAGAACCTAGAGTAATTTATTCTTGACACAAACTACTATTTATTATAGAAAGTTACAACTGATAAACGTTCTGAAGTAATGTAAGTTTAATATTAGCTTATTTAGGATAGTTCAAGAGAAAAGAGCCGGGGTCATTTGAGTTTCAGCTTTATAACAAAAAAGATGTCCTTCCCGTGTAGGCAAGTCCATGATACCTAACAGCCTTTAGGCTGTTTTTTGGATTTCTGCCGCGGGAAGGATATAGAGGCTTCTTAAGTTAACACCCATGCGATTACGCAGGAATGATACTGATGTTGTTTAAGGGTTATATCCTTATTTATAAAGGCTTGTAGCCCGAAGTTCAAATGTCCTTGGAAAAGAGCAAAGAAGATTTGTTGGTACTTATACTAAGTTATATATATGCTTTACGTTTAATTAGACCATTTAATACTTGCGTAAATTCTTTGGAGGAATGGCCGAGTGGTCAATGGCAGCAGACTGTAAATCTGCCCGCGTGAGCGTACGAAGGTTCGAATCCTTCTTCCTCCACCACAAGTTGGTTAGGTAGATACGCGGGTGTAGCTCAATGGTAGAGCTCCAGCCTTCCAAGCTGGCCACGTGGGTTCGATTCCCATCACCCGCTCCAAGAGTATTGGTGATAATTGGAAATTGGATAAATTTGTATTTTTATGTTAAATTGTATTAAATCTTAAATTGTGGAGAATGAATTATGGCAAAGGTAAAATTTGAAAGGGATCTACCCCATTGTAATATAGGTACTATAGGACACGTAGATCATGGTAAGACTTCTTTAACAGCTGCAATAACTTTAGTGTTATCAAAAGAAGGTGGAGCACAGGCTACTAATTATGATGACATTGATAAAGCTCCTGAAGAGAGGGAAAGGGGTATAACTATTGCTACTGCTCACGTTGAATATAGAACTAAAAAAAGGCATTATGCTCACATTGATTGTCCTGGTCACGCAGATTATATAAAGAATATGATAAGTGGTGCAGCTCAAATGGATGCTGCTATATTGGTAGTATCTGCTGCTGATGGTCCAATGCCTCAAACAAGGGAACATATATTGCTTGCTAAACAAGTTGGCGTACCTGCAATAGTTGTATTTTTGAATAAAGTTGATATGGTTGATGATCCAGAATTGCTTGACTTAGTAGAAATGGAAGTCAGAGAACTTTTATCAATGTATGATTTTCCTGGAGATGATATACCAGTTATCAGAGGTTCAGCTTTACAGGCTCTAGAAGGAAAACCTGAAGGTGAAGCTGCGATTAAAGAGTTGATCAATGCTATTGATGAATATATACCTCAACCTGAGAGAGATACAGATAAACCTTTCTTAATGTCAATAGAAGATGTATTTTCTATTTCTGGAAGAGGTACGGTTGTTACTGGTAGAATCGAAAAAGGTATAGTAAAAGTTGGTGAAGAGGTAGAGATTGTCGGTATAAGAGATACTCAAAAAACTACTTGTACTGGTGTGGAAATGTTTAAGAAGCTATTAGATCAAGGTGAAGCCGGTGATAATGTTGGTATATTACTGCGTGGAACTAAAAGAGAAGATGTATGTAGAGGTCAAGTGTTAGCTAAGCCTGGAAGTATAACTCCGCATACTGAGTTTGAAGCTGAAGTTTATGTACTTACCACAAAAGAAGGTGGTCGTCATACAGCATTTACAGATAAATATCGACCACAGTTTTATTTTAGAACGACTGATGTAACTGGAGAAATCACTTTGAAAGATGGTAAAACAATGGTGATGCCTGGTGATAATGCGAATCTGAAAATTGCATTGATCGCTCCAATAGCTATGGAAGAGGGCGTACGTTTTGCTATACGTGAAGGTGGTAGGACAGTAGGAGCCGGTGTAGTATCAAAGATTATAAAATAATAAGAAATAGTCATCCTGAAAAATTTCAGGATGACTATTTTTTTAGGGTTAGGCAAAATATGTTTAATTAGAGTAAATCTATTAAAGAATGTGCTTTGACTGGTCTAGCTGTTTATAAAAAGGTTTAGTTAATGAAAAATAATCAAAAAATCAAAATTCGTTTAAAGTCGTTTGATCACCGCTCGCTTGAGCAAGGTACTAGAGAAATAGTAGGGGCTGTTAAAAGAACCGGTGCTGATATAATTGGTCCAATTCCGTTGCCAAGGACAATTGAGAGATTTACCGTTAATAGGTCTCCGCATGTCAATAAAAAATCAAGGGAGCAATTTGAGATTAGAATTCAGAAAAGACTTTTGATAATAAGTTATCCAACTCCTCAGACTGTTGATGCTTTAAAAAAAGTTGATTTGCCTGCTGGTGTTGATGTTGAGATTAAGTTAGAGAGTGTTGAGTAATGAGAACCGGTTTAATTGCTAAAAAAATTGGTATGAGTTCAATTTTTAATGAAAAGGGTGAGAGAGCTACTGTTACTTTTCTACAAGTTGAAGATTGCCAAGTAGTGGGACAAAAGACCCTAGAAAGGGATGGCTATAATGCTTTGGTTATTGGGGTAAAAGATAAAAAATTATCTAAAGTAACAAAACCAATGAAGCAGGTATTTGCTAATGCTCAAGTTACGCCAAAGGAAAAATTGAAGGAATTTAGAATTTCTGAAACTTGTTTCCTTGATGTAGGTGCTACATTATATGTGGATCATTTTGTTATTGGTCAGTTTATAGATGTTGTAGGTACTACTATTGGTAAAGGTTTTGCTGGTAGTATGAAAAGGCATAATTTTAGAGGACTTGAGGCTTCACATGGTGTATCTGTGTCTCACCGTTCGCATGGTTCTACTGGTGGTAGGCAAGATCCTGGTAAAGTATTTAAGAATAAGAAAATGGCTGGTCATATGGGAAGTACAAGAGTTACTATTCAAAATTTGAAAGTAGTCGATACTGATATGGAAAAAAGCATAATCATAGTTAGTGGAAATATTCCCGGTTCAAAAGGATCTTATGTCTACATTAAGGATGCTATTAAGAAAACCATTACAGCTATAGGATAAACTATATGAAAGCCAAATTATTAAATCTTGAAAATGAAGCTGTTGGTGAGATTGATTTAGATAACGAAGTTTTTGCCGTAGATTTTGTTAGGGAAGATATTATCAAGCTTGTTGTTGATTGGCAGAGAGCTAAAGCTATGGCTGGTACACATCAAACAAAGACAGTGTCGCAAGTATCTGGTACTACAAAGAAACCTTTTAAGCAAAAAGGTACGGGTAATGCAAGGCAAGGATCTTTAAGATCTGTCCAAATGAGAGGTGGTGGAGTTTCTCATGGTCCAGTAACAAGGAGTCATGCTACAAAATTGCCAAAAAAAGTTAGAAAACTTGGTTTAAAACATGCTTTGTCAGAAAAATTAGCTGAAGGAAAACTGCTAATAGTAGATTCTTTAAAATTACATGAATCCAAAACTTCTAATCTTATAAAATTATTAAATAATTTTCATGGTAAAAGTTATTTTATTGTTAGTGGTGATGAGGTTGATATCAATTTTTCTTTGGCAGTACAAAATATTCCAAATACTATTTCAGTACCGCAAATTGGTGCAAATGTTTATGATATAATACGCCATGATTATGTTTTGTTATCACAAGAAGCTGTAGATGCTTTAGAAAAGAGGTTAAAGTGAAGTCTTATAAACATTATGATCTTATTAGGAATCCTGTGATCACTGAGAAGACCAATATTTTATCTGAGCAACAAAATAAGTTTACTTTTCATGTTGCTGATAGTGCTGAGAAAGCTTCTATCAAGATGGCGGTTGAAAAGATTTTTCAGGTTAAGGTTAAAAAAGTTAACATAATGAATGTAAAAGGTAAGAGAAAAAGATTCAAGGGTGTTAATGGCAGACAATCAGATAAAAAGAAAGCAATTGTGACGTTAGAAAAAGATTATACTATTGATTTTACAGGGGGTATTAAATAAATGGCTTTAAAAACGTTTAATCCAGTTACTCCATCCCTTAGAGAATTAGTACAGGTTGATAAATCTGATCTTTGGAAGGGTAAGCCTCATAAAGCTTTAACTAAAGGTTTATCTAAGACTGGTGGTAGAAATAATTTGGGTAGAACCACTGCTTGGCATAGAGGAGGAGGGCATAAAAGACTTTATCGTATAATTGATTTTAAAAGAAATAAACAGGATGTATTTGCTACTGTTGAAAGAATAGAATATGATCCTAACAGAACTTCCTTCATTGCTTTAATTAAATTCGATGATGGTGAGTATTCTTATATTTTAGCACCACAAAAGCTTATTATAGGAGATAGAATAGTATCAAGTGATGAAGCTGACATAAAAGTAGGAAATTGTTTATCTTTGAAATCTATTCCTGTTGGTACTACTTTACATAATGTAGAAATGAAAGTTGGTAAAGGTGGTCAAATTGCAAGATCTGCTGGTACTTCTGTTAATTTAGTAGGTAAGGATTCGGGTTATGCACAGATCAAGCTTCGATCTGGAGAATTTAGATTGATACCGTTAGATTGTAAAGCTACCATAGGTGTTGTTTCAAACCCTGATCAAAAAAATACCAATTTAGGTAAGGCCGGAAGAAATAGATGGCTAGGTTGGAGACCACATGTTCGTGGTGTTGCAATGAATCCAGTCGATCACCCACATGGGGGGGGAGAGGGAAAAACTTCTGGTGGTCGTCATCCAGTGACTCCATGGGGTTTCCCAACTAAGGGTAAGAAAACACGTAAGAATAAGCTTACATCAAAATTTATTATTAAGAGAAGAAAGTAATTAGGTAGTAATTATGGCTCGTTCAGTTTGGAAAGGACCTTTTGTAGATGGTTATTTGATAAAAAAAGTACAAAAATTGATTGAATCTGGTAAATCAGAAATGATTCAGACTTGGTCTAGAAGGTCAACAATTTTACCATTTTTTGTTGGAATAACATTTGCTGTACATAATGGAAATAAATTTATACCTGTTACTGTAAGTGAAGAAATGGTTGGTAAAAAATTAGGTGAATTTTCTCCAACTAGGACTTTTCATGGTCATGGCACAGATAAAAAAGTTAAGAGAAAATAGATATGGTGAAGGTGAATAAAGGCTCTACTACAGCAATTGCTAAGTCTCTTAGAGTGAGTCCGAGGAAATTGAATTTGGTTGCAACTTCTATTAGGAATATGAAAGTGTCTGAGGCTCTAATTCAGCTTACCTTTTCCCCTAGAAGAATTGCTCAAGATGTAAAAAAATGTTTGCAGTCTGCTGTTGCTAATGCTGAAAATAATTTTGGTTTAGATATTGATACTTTGTTTATTACTTCTGCAACTGTAGGTAAGGCGTTGGTGATGAAAAGAATTATGCCAAGAGCTAAAGGAAGAGCAACAAGGATTAATAAATTTTTTAGTAATTTATATATTACAGTTACTGAAGTTGAGGGGAAATAAGATATGGGGCAAAAAGTTAATCCGCATGGCTTTAGAGTTGGTCCGACATTAATTAAAGGTTGGGACTCGGTGTTATATGCTGATAAGAAGCACTATAAAGTTCTTCTTATCCAAGATTTAGAGGTTAGAAATCTAGTTAATAAGAATTATGTGCAAGCACAAGTTAGTAGAGTATTAATAGAGAGGCCTTCTAATAAGAATGTTATAATTAATATTTTTGCTAAAAAGCCTGGAGTTATTATAGGTAAAAGTGGTAACGACATTGATAAATTAAAAAAATCTGTCCAAAAAATTACGGGTTTAGAAGAAATATATATTAACATACATGAAGTAAAGAAGCCTAATATAGACTCTAACATTATTGCTCAAACGATTGCTATGCAGCTTGAAAAAAGAGTGTCTTTTAGAAAAGCTATGAAAACCGCTATCCAAGCCTGCTTTAAGCAAGGAGGGTTAGGTATAAAGGTTGCTTGTTCTGGACGTTTAGCTGGAGCTGAAATAGCGAGAACAGAGTGGTATAGAGAAGGTAGAGTACCTTTACATACTTTGAGAGCTGATATTGACTATGCAACTGCTGAAGCTATGACAACTTATGGAGTTATAGGTATAAAGGTTTGGGTCTATAGGGGTGATCATGTGGAAAGTAGAAAGAAACATAATTAATTTTGAAGTAAAATAATGTTAGCTCCAAAAAAACAAAAATTTAGAAAAGCACATAAGGGGAGAGTTTCCTCAAAAGCAAAGGCTGGTACTATGCTAGCTTTCGGTTCTTTTGGCTTGAAATCATTAGATGGTTTAAGGGTTACCGCAAGACAAATAGAGGCAGCAAGAAAGGCTGCAGTTCGTTGTATGAAAAGGCAGGGGAGATTATGGATTAAAATTTTTCCTGATTTGCCTGTGTCAAAGAAGCCTGCGGAAGTTAGAATGGGTAAAGGAAAAGGTTCTACTGAATTTTTTGCAGTGAGAGTATCACCTGGAAGAATTATGTTTGAAGTGGAAGGGGTTACAGATGATGTAGCGACGAAAGCACTTGAGCTTGCTAGTGCAAAATTGCCTGTAAGAACAAAGATAGTGAGGCGTTATGAATAATTTAGGGGTATCAGCAAAGGAATTGGTTGGGCAGACTACGGAAGAGCTTCACAAAAAGAGAATTTTGTTTAAAAAAGAGTTTTTTAATCTACGGTTCCAGAGAACATTAGGTGAATTACAAAATACTAGCAGGTTTTCTTTTGTAAAAAAAACAATAGCTCGTATTAATACAGAGTTAACTATAAGATCAAAAACTGGAGAATAGGGAAATGCCGAGAAGAGTGCTACAGGGCGTTGTTGTAAGTTCAAAAACTGATAAGACTATTACAGTTAAAGTAGAGCGTAGGTTTAAGCATCCTATATACAAAAAAATTGTAAAAGTCTCTAAAAAATATGCTGCTCATGATCCAAAAAATACTTATAAGGATGGTGATAAGGTTAGTATAGTTGAAAGTCGTCCTATATCTAAAACTAAGTCTTGGGTAGTGTTAGGGGATGTAGAGGTATCTCTTTAATAATAGGTTTAGTTGTTACAGAATGGTGAGTTTTATCCTTTGACTTTGTTGTTTAGATTGTTTATTGTGTTGCGTTATTAAATTCTCAAGTGGAAGTAAGTTATGATTCAGATGCAGAGCATCTTAGATGTTGCGGATAACTCTGGTGCTAAAAAAATTATGTGTATTAAAGTGCTTGGTGGTTCACATCACATGATAGCAAATCTTGGGGATGTCATTGTGGTATCTATAAAAGAAGCTTTACCAAGCGGAAAAGTAAAAAAAGGTGACGTACATAGGGCTCTAATTGTTAGAACAAAAAAGGGTGTTAGAAGGGCAGATGGTAGTACAATTAAATTTGATTCTAATGCAGCAGTACTTTTAAATAAGCAAGGAGAACCAATAAGTACAAGAGTTTTCGGTCCTGTAACTAGAGAATTAAGGGCAAAAAAATTCGTTAAGATTATGTCACTTGCAGAAGAGGTGTTGTAATGATTAAGCTAAAAATTAAGAAAGGTGATGAAGTTATTGTTATCACCGGAAAAAATAAGGGAAAAAAGGGTAAGGTCTTAAAGGTTTTGCCTGAGCAAAATAGAGCTATTGTTTCGGGTATAAATATTGTTCGCAAGCATGTTAAGGCGAGTAAAACAAGTGAAGGTGGCATAGTGTCAAAGGAATTATCCATACATATATCCAATGTTGCTCACATAGATCCTAAAACAGGTAACCATACAAAAGTTGCTTTTAAATTTCTAGAAGATGGTTCTAAAGTAAGAGTAGCTAAGAAGTCTGGTGAAATTATTAGTAGTAAGGAAGGTAAGTAATGTTGCTCAGGTTTAAAGATTTATACACTAAAGAGATTGTACCAAACTTACAGAAAGAGTTTGCGTACAAGAATAAACATCAAATGCCTAAGGTTGTAAAAATTGTTGTTAATATGGGTGTTGGTGAAACGGTTGCAGATTCTAAGGTAATTAATAATGCTGTCAATGATCTAACTCTAATTTCAGGACAAAAGCCTTTAGTGACTGAGGCCAAAAAATCTATTGCTACTTTTAAGCTTCGTGAAGGTATGAAAGTTGGTTGTAAAGTTACTCTGCGCAAAGATAGAATGTATGATTTTTTAGAGAGATTAGTAATCGTTGCTCTACCGCGTATTAAAGAATTTAGAGGTTTCTCCAGTAAAAGTTTTGATGGTAGAGGTAATTTTACTTTTGGTATAAAAGAACAGATTGTTTTTCCAGAGATTAATTACGACAAGATAGATGTAATTCGTGGTATGGATATCACGATTGTTACAAGTGCTATGAATAATGAAGAAGGTAAATTATTACTTTCTGGCTTTAATTTGCCTTTTTATAATTAATTTTTAGAAGAAAAATAGATGGCTAAAGTAAGTTCTATAAAAAAGAATAATAGAAGAAGAAAGATGGCACAAAGTTTATATAACAAGCGTGCTAAATTAAAGGACAAGATTTACGATAAAACTTTATCTTTGGAAGAAAGATTTTCGCTAGTGATGGTTTTAGCTAAGTTACCTAGAAACTCAGCTATGAATAGAGTCCGAAATCGCTGTGAGCTTACTGGACGTCCAAGAGGAGTGTATAGTAAATTTGGTCTATCACGAAATAAGCTGAGAGATCTTGGTAGTAAGGGATTAGTTCCTGGTTTGATTAAAGCAAGTTGGTAAAATAGCTTGAATTCGATATAACTTATTATATCGAATTCAAGGGTTAAGTAGAAACAATCAGGTTTGAAGCGGTTCAGTACCTGATTGTTAAAATGTAATATTCTATTCAATAGGTGGTTTTAATAATTAAAATCACCCATTGAATGATGAAAAAAGTTGAAATGTACTCGTAGAACCGCTTCAAGGGTACACTTTTCCTTATAACAAGCCAATTAGATATAAAAATTAATAATTCTTATATCGAACTGAAGTTAAAATAGTAGGTTTATCGTATGTCAATGACAGATAATATAGCGGATATGTTGACTAGAATTAGAAATGGTCAAAAAAGTAAATTGATGAATATATCTCTACCTTGTTCAAAAATAAAATGTGCTATTTTGGACGTTTTAAAAAAAGAAGGTTATATAAAAGAGTATGTAGTTGTCAAGGATGGTAATATAAGTCATATTGAAGTGGATCTAAAATATTCTGTTAATGGAAAACCTGCTATATGTGAAATAAGTAGAGTTTCAAAACCAGGTAAGAGGATTTATTCTTCTATTGATAAACTAAAAGGATATTATAACAATATGGGTATTTATATTCTTTCTACTTCTAGAGGAGTTTTATCAGATAGAGAAGCACATAGCCAAAAAATTGGTGGTGAAGTAATTTGTAAAGTGTTTTAAGGTATAAAGATGTCACGTATTGGAAAATTGCCAGTCCCTGTGCCTGAAGGGGTGAAAGTTGAACTTGATGGGTTGAAAGTTAATGTTGTTGGTCCCAAGGGAGAATTAACAAAAACTTTCGCAGGAAATATAGCAATTTTATTGCAAGATAATCAGCTTTTTGTAAAACCATTAGCAGAGACTAAAAGTGCTAGATCTATGTGGGGTACGGCACGAAGTATAATAAATAGTATGATAAAAGGTGTTAAAGAAGGTTTTACAGAAGAGCTTGAAGTCAATGGCGTCGGTTATAAGGCTTTGGTGAAGGATAAATATTTAAACTTAATGCTTGCTAAAAGTCATAATACTAAAGTAGAAATACCTCAAAATATTAAAGTTACCGCTCCTAAACAAAATCAGATTATATTGGAAAGTGTTGATAAAGAAAAATTAGGTCAGTTTATATCAATTATTATAAAGCAGAGACCACCTGAACCATATAAAGGTAAAGGTATTAAACGCAAAGGTCAATATGTTCAGAGGAAAGAAGGTAAGAAAAATTAAAATTTAAGAGTTAAATATGCGTAGTTCAAAGTTAAAGTTTGATATAAGAAAGGCTAGAGTGAGGTCTAAGATATCAAAGGTATCAAACAGACTCAGACTGTCTATTTTTAAGTCTGGAAAGCACATATATGCACAAGTCATAGATGACAAACAATCAATAACTATTGCATCTGCTTCGACTTTAGATAAAGAAATTAGACAGTTAAAAAAATCCAACTGTAATATTGGTACAGCCACGAAAGTAGGTGATTTAATAGGCGAAAGAGCATCGCTTAAAGGGGTACAAGAAGTTGTATTCGATAAGGGTGGTTATAAATATCATGGTGTTGTTAAGGCTTTAGCTGATGCAGCAAGAAAAAAAATGAAATTTTAATTTTAGGTTTAAGAAATGGCTAAAGCTAAAAAAAATACGGGTGAAGCACTAACAGAAACTTTGGTGGATGTAAACAGAGTTACTAAAGTAGTAAAGGGGGGTAGAAAATTCTCTTTTTCTGCTTGTATTGTTGCTGGTGATAAAGCCGGTAAGGTTGGTTATGGTCATGGTAAGGCGAAAGAGGTAACAGAAGCTAGAGCTAAGGCTACTCAAGAAGCAAGGAAAGATATGATTAAAATTCCTCTTTATCAAAATAGGACTATTCATCATGATGTCATTGGTAAAAGCGGAGCAGCTAAAGTCATTTTAAGAAGAGCCAAGGCAGGTACTGGTGTTATCGCTGGTGGTGCTATGAGAGCAATTTTTGATTCTTTAGGAGTTCATGATATTGTTGCCAAATCTTTGGGTTCTAGTAATGTATATGCGATGATTGCTGCAACTTTTGATGCGTTATCTCAACTCTCTTCTCCAAAGAATATTGCTGAAAGGAGAGGAAAAAGAATAAATGAGGTATCAACTAAATCTACAAAAGGGCAACAAATAATATCAGAAGCAAGTGTGCAAGTTTAAGTAGTGTAATAGTCCTTTCAGCGTAGACTCATGGGTGTCAACTTAAGAAGTTTCGATGTCATTCTCGCGTAGGTAGCAGAATCTAAAAAATAACCTGCAAAGGCTATTAACCCCAATTCGGGATAAGAATTAACTAATTCTTATCCCGAATTTGCGTGTGAATGGGGTTTGGAAGCAATGGGCTATAGTGAGTCTTTATATTTAAAGTAAAGTAATAATTGGGTTGTAGGAATTTATGAGTAGTAATCAAGAAAAAGTGAATGAGGCAAAGGTTAAAGTTACCCAAATTGGTAGTAGTATAGGTCGTAAATATGATCAGGAAGAAACCTTGGTAGGTTTGGGTCTAAATAAAATGCATAAATCTGTTATTTTGAAAGATACAAACTCTGTTAGAGGGATGATCAAGAAGGTACGACATTTGTTAAAAGTAGAAAATATAAATTAGAGTTTAGAAAATGAAATTAAATGAGTTATCTAACAATTTTGGTGCCAAGAGAGATAAAAAAAGAGTAGGTCGTGGTATTGGCAGTGGTAAAGGTAAAACATGTGGCAGAGGTGTTAAGGGGCAGAAATCTAGATCTGGTGTAGCTATCAAGGGTTTTGAAGGGGGGCAGATGCCTATGATTAAAAGATTGCCAAAGAGAGGCTTTAACTGTCCTAGTTCTAAGAAATATAGTGTAGTAAATATTGCTGATATAGAATTTTTAATAGCAGAAAATCGTTTGAACTCAATAGAAGTTGTAACAAAAGAGAGATTAGTTGAAGTCGGGTTAATTAAGAATACTAAATTATTGGTTAAATTACTATCTGTTAGAAGTGGTGAATTTAATAGTCCCTTATCATTTCAATTAGATGCTTATTCTGCTTCTGCTAAGAAGTTAATAGAACAAGTTGGTGGTCAAATATTGTAATTTATGAGTTTAAATTCCACACAAAAATCTAATAAAGACTTAGCTAATAGGATTATTTTTACTATTTTGGCTCTTATAGTATGTAGATTTGGGTCATTTATTCCTATAGCGGGTATTGATTCGGTTGCGTTAAGCAGTGTGGCTGAGCAAAATCAATCTGGTATACTTGGTATGTTTAATATGCTATCTGGGGGGTCTCTAGGTAGAATGTCTATTTTTGCTTTAGCAATTATGCCATATATAACTGCTTCAATTATCATTCAATTAATGTCAATAGCCTACAAGCCTTTAGAGAATTTAAAAAAAGAAGGTGAGGTTGGTAAAAGGAAAATCAATCAATTATCTAGGTATTTAACTGTTTTATTAGCTTCTTTTCAGGCATATGGTGTTGCAGTAAGTTTGGAACATGTTGTGACTAATGTAGGTCCAGTAGTTATTATACCGGGGCTTTTTTTCAAGGTTACTACCGTTATTACTTTAGTTGTAGGTACTATGTTCTTAATGTGGCTTGGTGAACAGATTACTGGTAGAGGTATTGGTAATGGATCGTCCTTGATTATATTTATAGGTATAGTGTCGGGGGTACCAAGTGCTATTATAAGCATGTTTGAGTTGTCAAGAAGTGGTGGTTTGTCTCCGATAGTAGTTATGGCTATTTGTTTAGGAGTTATTGTAATTATAGCTATAATAATTTTCTTTGAGAAGGCACAGAGAAAAGTTTTGGTACAATATCCAAAGAGACAAGTTGGCAATAAAATTTATGGTGGTGATTCGACTCATATGCCTCTTAAACTTAATACTTCTGGGGTAATTCCGCCAATATTTGCTAGTTCAATTTTATTGTTTCCTGTGACAATAGCTAATTTTTCTAGCAATAATTCGGAAATTATGAGTTTATTAACTTTCCATCTAGGGCATGGGAAGCCTTTATATATTTTGTTGTATGTTGCGTTGATAATGTTTTTTAGTTTTTTTTATACAGCAGTAGTTTTTAATTCAGAAGAAACAGCAAATAATTTAAGAAAGTATGGGGCATATATTCCTGGCAAAAGACCTGGTAAGAATACTGCGGAATATTTTGATTATTTGTTAACTAGGTTAACTGTAATAGGTGGTATATATCTTAGTTTTATATGTATAGTTCCTGAAATGTTAATGAATAAATACGCCGTATCTTTTGCCTTAGGGGGTACAAGTTTTTTAATTGTTGTTAATGTTGTTCTAGATACATTTGTACAAATTCAAACTCATTTATTTAGCAGTAAGTATGAGGGATTAATTAAAAAAATGAAGTTAAAAAACTAACTGATATTATAAAAAAACAATTCTTTAAAGCAAAAAATTATACATTTTAACTTAGTGGAGGGTATATGTTATGTTTAAAGAAGAGTTTCAAATGATTATAGTGCTTATAGGGTCTCCTGGTTCAGGGAAGGGAACTCAAGGGCAGTTATTGGCAAGAAAGTTAAATTTACCTCATGTGTCTACTGGCGATATATTCAGACAAATGGTAAAGGTTAATAACAAGGATGGTTTGTTAATTAAAGAGTATATGGCACAAGGAAAACTTGTCCCTCCTAAATTGGTGAATAATGTAGTTAAGGAGTTTTTAACTCAGGATATATATAAAAACGGTTATGTTCTAGATGGTTATCCTCGTAATTTAGAGCAAGCTAATTTTTTAAGAATGTTTGCTAATCAAAAGATTAAAGTTGTGTTTTTTGACATAGACGATCAAGTGATTATCAAGAGGATTTTAGGTAGGTTTAATTGTGAGAATTGTGGACAAATTTATAATAGTTATTTCATTAAACCTAAGGTTGATAATGTCTGTGATGTTTGTGGGTCAGATAAGTTTATGCACAGACAAGATGATGATGAACAGACTATTAAGCAAAGAATAGAAGAATATAAAATAGAAACTTATCCGTTACTTCACTATTATAGAGATAATAGTGAATTCTATGTTGTTGATGCAAATAAGGATAAAGAAGAAGTAGAGCTTGTTTTATATAAAGTATTAAAAATGATTTGACTTTAAGGGATATTTTTATATTATTCCCTTTTGGTTATTATCGAAATTTTGGAGATTATTTGTGGCAAGAATAGCGAGTGTTAATATTCCAGCAAACAAAAGATTAGTAGTGAGCTTAACATATATTTATGGGCTTGGTTTTTCTGCTGCAGAAGAGATTTGTCAAAAAACTGGAATATCTGCAAGTAAAAGGGTCAAAGACTTAACAGATCAAGAACTTATTATTTTACGTAATATTATTGAAAAAGAATATAAAGTAGAAGGTGATTTAAGAAGAGAAGTGAATCTTAATATCAAGAAGAAAAAGGATATTAGAAGTTACCAAGGTCTTAGACATATAAGAAAGTTGCCTGTTCGAGGTCAGAATACTCATTCTAATGCTCGAACAAGAAAAGGTAAAGCTGTTGCGATTGCCGGTAAGAAAAAAGTTACAAAGTAATATGGTATAATGATGAGTCAGGCTAATACTAAGGTCAAGAAAAAAAGAAAAAATATTACTCTTGGCGTTGTTCATATAAAGACAACTTTTAATAATACTATTGTTACTTTTACGGATGTACAAGGTAATGCTATAGCTTTTTCAACAGCAGGTACACATGGTTTTAAGGGGGCTAGAAAAGCTACGCCTTATGCTGCTCAAATAACTGTTGATAAAGCCTCAGAAGTTGCAAAAGAACACGGTCTGAAAACTGTTTCAATTAGAGTGCAAGGTGCAGGATCTCAAAGGGAATCGGCTATGCGTGCGGTATTTAGTCAAAATTTTATAGTTACGTCAGTTTTAGATGTTTCGTCTGTTGCACATAACGGTGTTAGAGCACCAAAAAGAAGAAGAGTATAGGGGCATAGGTAAATAATGTTATCATTAAATAAAAACTGGAGTGCATTAATAAAACCTTCTAAGATAGTTTATGACAGTCCTGATAAGAGTAGTAATATAGTAAAAATTGTGGTTGAACCTTTAGAGAGAGGCTTTGGTTTAACAATAGGTAATGCTATGAGGAGAATTCTACTCTCATCTCTTCAGGGTGCTGCAATAACATCAATAAAGATACTAGGGGTGGTGCATGAATTTTCTGCTATACCTGGGGTTAAGGAAGATTTAGTTGATGTAGTTTTGAATCTTAAGTCTGTGGTCATTAAGATGCATTCTTCAGAAAGAAAGATTGTCAGATTAAGTGCTACTGGTCCTTGCGTTGTAACTGCTGGGATGATTGGAACAGGGCATGATGTGGAGGTACTAACCCCTAATCATGTGATTTGTACTTTGGCAAAAGGGGCTCAGCTTGAAATGGAATTAGTGTGTGAGACGGGAAAAGGGTATGTTCCCGCTGCAAGCAGCGTTGGTTCGGAATTAGCTATTGGCGTTATCCCAATAGATGCGTTATTCAGTCCTGTAAGAAAGGTTACCTATAAAGTTGATAATACACGTGTTGGTCAAGTTACAGATTATGACAAATTGATTATGACCGTTGAAACTAATGGTAGTATTTCTCCGGAGATGTCTATAGCACTTGCTGCTAGAATTTTGCAAGATCAGTTGCAATTATTTATTACATTTGAAGAACAAACAGAAGATAAACAGGATAAGTTAGAAGAATTAGCATTTAATCCAGCGTTGTTGAAGAAAGTTGAGGAATTAGAATTATCTGTTAGATCTCAGAATTGTTTAAAGAATGAAAATATAATTTATATAGGCGATCTTGTTATCAAAACAGAAACAGAAATGCTTAGAACTCAAAACTTTGGTAGAAAGTCTCTTAATGAGATTAAGGATATATTATCAGGCTTTGGTTTAAAATTTGGTATGGACATACCAGGATGGCCTCCAGAAAATATTCAGGAGCTATCTAAGCGTTATGAAGATCCATATTAATAAAACCTGAATTAGATGTAACAAGTTATATCTAATTCAGGGATACATATAGAAACAATCAGGTTTGAAGCGATTCTTTACCTGCATTGTTAAGTATTAATTTGCTAATAATTTTATTTTTATACGATATAAAAATAAGATTATTAGCGGTAATAGATTAAAATGCATTCGTAGAATCGCTTCAAGAATGCATTTTTCCTTATAACAAGCCAATTCGATATAAGAATTAACAATTCTTATATCGAATTGAGGTTAATAAAAGGTAACAACATGCGACATAAAATTAAGGGTAGAAAGCTTAATAGAACAAGTAGTCATAGACAGGCGATGTTTGCTAATATGGCCGCTGCACTTGTGATGAATGAGCAAATAAAAACAACTTTACCTAAGGCTAAAGAGCTTAGACCATATATTGAAGTGCTGGTAACTAAGGCCAAGAAATCTGATTTAGCGACTAGAAGAATGGTGCTTGCTAAAATCAAAGATAAAGTTGCTACTGAAAAACTTATTAGTGTTTTAGGCAAAAGATATAGTGAACGTCCAGGTGGTTATACTAGGATAATAAAGGCTGGTTTTCGTTATGGGGATATGGCATCAGTAGCTTATATTGAGTTCGTTGATAGAGATGTAAATAGTAAAGGCTGTATGACCCCAAAAGCAGAAAGTCATAACCATGAAGAACAAAACTAATGAATCTGTAGGAAAATAATAAATATGGCTAATCATTCATCAGCAAAAAAGGCAATAAGACAAACAATAAAAAAAACTTTAATAAATAAGAATAGGTCAAGTAGAATTAAAACTTACATAAAAAAAGTTTTGCAAGAAGTAACGCATGGCTCGAAAGAATCAGCTAAATTAGCTTTGACTGTTGCACAATCTGAAATAATGAAAGGTGTAACAAAAAACATTATCAAATTAAATACAGCCTCACGTAAAATCAGTAGATTATCTCAAAAAATTAAAAATATGAATTAGCTTCTAGCTTCTTGTGTATGCCTTCTGTGTAACCTCAGTTTGATGAAAGACAGTTTAATAGCCTAGGGTGTATTATCCCTGCCTTATTACTATTACCCACATCTCTAGATTTGTGGGACGTCGTATATGACGTCAGTAGGTTCAAATATACGACTTTTAAAAGATGTAGGTAATAGTAGGTATGCAAGCGAGGATTCGAGAACAAAAAGAAGTGTTCACGAATTGATTCCTTTTGGTAGTTTTGTTGTCAAAATTTGCTTTCGTTCCTCATGGACATATATGTACTGCTTGTGGTTACTTGGCTATTTTTTTACTCAGAAATTCCTCAATAATTATTCAATTTGTGGGTACTCCCTAAAAATAATAGACTTCTTTCGAAACTCGCTTATGCGCAAGGGTGTGAAGGAGACGCGGAACCTCGACCCGCAGCGTACTCTAATGTACGTGAGGATTCGAGTACAGACGTCGCGTACAAATCACCAGCAGAAGTAGAGTTTCGAAAGAAGTCTAATGAACATATAGACTATAGAAATGAAACCTTTACAGAAGCTAGATAGAAAATGTATGCAAGGATATAGTTGAGAGGGATATGCTAAATATTTCAGCCTTTATTATCACAAAAAACGAAGCTACTAGGATTGCAAGAGCTATCAACAGTGTTAAGGACATTGTCGAGGAGGTTATTGTTGTTGATAGTGGGAGTACTGATGATACAGTACAAATTGCTAGAAATTTAGGAGTCAAAGTGATTTCTAACGGATGGAATGGATATGTTAAACAAAAGACTTTTGGTAAAAATTTATGTCAGAATGATTGGATATTAAATATTGATGCTGATGAAGAATTGTCAAAAGAATTACAGGATGAAATAGAGTTTATATTTGCTTCAAATAATCAAGATAACTATTTAGCCTATCGCACTAAAATTGTCACATTGCACCGTAATGATGATAAGATTCGCTGCTTTGCTCCTTATAATAAATGCATCAGATTGTATAATCGTAAATATAGTAGTTTTTCTGATAATAATATTACTACCCATGATTCGGTGTTATTTAATCTAAATATTAGTTTACAAAACAAAATCTATGATTTAAATGGTATAATTTATCGCAGGCTTGGCACGTCAATTGAACAACTGGTAGCTAAAGCAAATTGCTATTCCTCTGAGCAAGCAGAAAACTTAGTTAAACTAGGTAGGAGTCCATCAAAAACAAGAATTGTTACAGAAACTATGTTTTATTTTTTTAAATCATTTTTTATAAGACGATATTGGGTGTTTGGTCTTGATGGTTTTGTTGACTCTATGATTTTTGCTTTTGCACGGTTTATAAGACTTGCTAAAGCAAGAGAGTTGTTAAATAATAAAAAAGACGATAACAACATAGAAGCGTAGATTACATAATAGCCTACAATTTTTGTAAGGTTTAGTAGCAAGCTCAGCATATAGACATAAATACAGGGCAGTTTAAAAGTCGTTACCAGTGGGTGGTATAAATTATTTAGCTGCTATCGATGTCATCCCAGCCTCGGTACGGGAAAGAAATGTTCTGAGGGGGTGTTTATAGATTGTAGACCCTTGTTTTTGCAGGGGGTGACATCAATTCTATTACTATGACTCAAACATTTCTAGATTAGCTATAATGTATATAAGGCTACACGCTAGTTATGGTTGAAACATTTCCATGTTAGCTACATTACTACTTTCTGTAAACAAAATTAAAAAATTTTAAAATAATTACTTGCATAAAATAAAATTTTACTGTATATGTGACTAGAAAACAATAAAACCGTTTGTTACGGTTCTTTTGTTATCAGAAATTATACTCAAATGATTTGAGTATAATCGAGGTTGAAAATGAATAGATTAAAGAGAAGATTAGCAATCTAATCAAAAATATGGTAAAATTCAAATGACCCTAGGGAAGATATTAATAAGTCGAAGATCCTATATATATGGACTATTATTTGTTGCAGTATCGATTGTTGTAGTGATAGTTTCTATCAAAAAAGTAGTCAGTAGACAAGCCCCAACACAGCAAGTGGACAATCAAGCTGTCGTAATTCCTGTAGAAGTGGTTAAGGCTCAATATTCAGAGGAGACAAATGATATATTGGTTACAACAGGTAAAACCTTAGCCTATGAAACACATGCAGTTAAAGTCAATACAACAGGAAGAATTAAAGAACTTGACTTGCCTATAGGTAGTTATGTTAAAAAAGGTGATATTTTAGCGGTATTAGATACCACGCAAATTGACTATCTGATTGAACTAGCAAATGAAGAGTATCGTCTTAAAGAGAAAAAAGCTAATGCGATGAAGCAGTTATTGGATAAGAACCTCATTAGATATACAGAGTATGTGAACCATAACATAGAATACCTTGATGCTAAACAAAAATATTATACATTACTTGATGAAAAAATGATGAAAAAACCAATCATTATGTTGTTGCACCATTAAGTGGAATTGTTGAACGAAAACTTGTTACTGTGGGGGAGCTTGTTACACAAAAGGATAAAATAGTCGTTCTTTATGATATTCATATTATCAAGGTTGCGTTTGGTCTTGATGAAAGCGACTATCAAAAATTTAAAAGTTCGGGAGGAAGTTATGTCAACATCTATATTCCCGCTTTAAACTTAGCCCTTAAACTAAGTGATTTTAAAACTTCAGAAATTGCCCAAGATAAGAATCACTCAGTCTATATTGAGGCATTTATTCCAAATGATGATAATTCAATCATGCCGGGCTTATTTGTTAACGTAAATGTTATTTTCAATGGCAACAAGCAACGGATAAAATTGCCAAACTCAGCTGTTTTTTTTGACTCTTATTACTATGTCTATGTTATTGAGAATAATACAGCTAAAAAAGTAAGGATTGAAATAGGTGATAGTGATAGCCAAAGTGTAGAGGTAGTTAGTGGCATCAAACCCAATGACCAAGTGGTTATTTCAGGCAAGAAGGGATTGCATGACGAAGCCAAGGTTTTGATTGAAGATGAGACAACTCACTCAACAATACGAAATAGACCATAACTTATTGACGTACCGGAATCGAAACTTGACAAATTATAATAATAGTTTGGTAAATCGAGGATATTTCAATTTAATTTACAATATATTAATACTTTTTTTCATTGTTGGAGAAATAAATATAAATGAGTAAAAAAATTCAAAAACTATACTTTTTTATGATACTGTTATTCTGTAGTTCTGTTAATGCTCTTGAGAATAATGATGATAACATAGCTAAACTTAAGCGGGAATTAATCATTCAAGCAGATATTATAAAGAAAGAAAGCACTAAGGCACGTGAGCTTCAGGAAGAGTTGAAGAAAATAGAGCAAGAACTGGAGGAATCTCAAAATCTTAGTGGTGGTAATACCTCAAATAACTCAAATTCTTCATCAAATACAGGGCAAAGAACTACAGGAAGCAATAATGTTGCTCCAGAACAGTATATTGGTAGTAATAATCGTAATACTCAAGATAATGCAAGTTCTCAAATAAATTCTAAACTATCTGTAAATGATGACAAAAATCTTGATATTGTAAAAGTTCCAAATATTGCTGATTCTGTGCAGAAAACTAGTCAATCACAAACTAATCCATCACAAAGTGATATAACTGGAAATTCGAACCAACAAGAAATAATGTTAGGTGATAAGAAGCAATCGAATAGTCAAATTAATCAATTGGACTCAGATGGTGAACCGCTGGAAACACGTGAAAATATTTTGAAATTTGAACTATTGCAGAGTGATATTGAAAAAGCTGAAGCAAAATTAAATGATTTGAATAATGCTTATATGGAGAAAAAATTAGCATTTGAAGAACTAGAGCAATTACAATCACAATTACCTAAACAACTAGAGATAAAAGATAATTCATTAAATCAGCTGCAAAATCAAGAAGCTCAAAAAAATGTGGCTGCTTTACAGGGTGATTTGCAGTTAGAGAAAGGGGTTGTTAAGGAAGAGTTAAAGACTCAGTTAGAAGAGACAGAAAAAAATACAAAAAATCAGCTGACAGCACTTAGTGCAGCAAAAGATTTAGGATATAATAAGTTGAATACAGATTTCCAATCTAAGTTGAATAAAGATAAAAAAGATCATGAACTAGTTCAGCAAGAATTAGTAAAAAAGGAGAAAGAAAATGAGGATTTGCAAAAGCAGATAACAACCTTAGGTAAAGATAAGGATGGCTTGGAGAAGGGTTTAGTAGATGCTAGAAATAAGGCAGCAGCTTTGACTAAAGAGAAACAGGAAAAAGATAACGAATTAAAAGGGATAAAGGATGAGTTGGCTAAAACGATAGCAGCTCACGCATTAGACAAACAAGCCTTAGAGGATGGTAATAAGGAGTTGGAAAAAAACTTAGCAGATGCTAGAAAAAATGCAGAAGATTTGATTACAGCAAACGATAAAGCATTAGACGAGAAGGGTAAGTTAGCTGAAGTACTTGCGGCTCAGCAAGATACGTTAGCAAAGAATCAACAGGAACTGCTAGGTTTGAATCAAGAAAGAGAGAAGATAGCTAAAGAGCTAAAAAATTTGACTGAAGCTCAAGCAAAGAAAGAGCAGGAATTTGCAGCACAAATAGCAGCTTTGACTAAAGAGAAACAGCAGCAAGATACGGAATTACAAAAGGTACAAGCTAAGTTAGATGCAGAGGTTGAAGATCATAAAGCAAAAGAGCAAAAATTAAAAGAAGCAAATGATAAGGTCGCTAAAGATCTAGCAGATTTGACTAAAGTACAACAGGAAAAAGATAACGAATTAAAAGGGATAAAGGATGAGTTGGCTGAAACGATAGCAGCTCACGCATTAGACAAACAAAACTTAGAGAAAGAGAATAAGTTAGTGGTGGAGAGGTTTGCAAAGGCAGAAAATGAGATAGCAACTTTGATGGAACAAAAAGATGAAGTGGCTAAAGTTAAGAAGCAGTTGGAGAATAGTTTACAAGTTGCTAATAATGAAAAAGATGCTATTCAAGCTAAATTTGATAAAGCAGAAGAATTAGAAAGGTTGGCACAGGTTGAGATAACAAAGAATCAACAGGCATTAGAATTAGCTCAGCAAGCATTAATAGAAAAGGAGAATAAATTCAAGGAAGAAAGTGGTAAGTCTCTAAATTTGCAAGGGAATATAACAGCTTTAAAAGATCAGATGGAAGCTTTGGCTAAAGAAAAACAGGAAAATGAGCAGAGAATAGGGGGGTTGATTGAAGAGTGGAAAGTAAGAGAGCAAGAATTTGAAGTAGCAAATGAGAAGGTCGCTAAAGAGGTAGCAGCTTTGACTAAAGAAACTGTTGCTTTGAATGCCACTTTGACTGAAGCTCAAAAGGCAAGAGAGCAGGCAGCTGAAGATCTAAAAGAACAACAGCAGAAAGTAACAGCTTTGAATCAAGATCTAGCAGAAAGAGAGCAAAGAATAACAGATTTGAATGCAAAACAAGATGAGATGGTTAAAGATCTAGAAGAAAAAAAGCAGGAGAATGAAGCAAAAATGGCAGCTTTGACTAAAGCTCAGGAAGAAAATGGACAGTTACAAGCAAGTAAGACAGAGTTAGAAAAGAATTTAGCGGCTTTGAAGCAAGATCATGAAGAGAGGGCTAAGCAAATGGCAACTTTGGATAAAGAAAAACAGGCAAAAGAGAAGGCAGTTAAAGAGCTAGCAGCTTTGACTCAACAAGCAAAGGATGCACAGGCTGAAATAGTAAATAAGCAACAAGAATTAGAAATAGGGAAGAGCAAATTTAAGGAAGAAAGTAAGAACCTACAAGAAAAGATGGCAGCCTTAGAGAAAGCTAAGAAGCAGTTGGAGAATAGTTTACAAGTTGCTAATAATGAAAAATATGCTATTCAAGATGAATTTGCTAAAGCACAAGAATCAGAAAGGTTGGCACAGGCTGAGATAGCAAAGAACCAACAGGCATTAGAGTCAGTTCAAAAAGAATTAGTAGAAAAGGAGAATAAATTTAAGGAAGAAAGTGAGAGGTTTGCAAAGGCAGAAAATGAGATAGCAACTTTGATGGAACAAAAAGATGAAGTGGCTAAAGTTAAGAAGCAGTTGGAGAATAGTTTACAAGTTGCTAATAATGAAAAAGATGCTATTCAAGCTAAATTTGATAAAGCAGAAGAATTAGAAAGGTTGGCACAGGTTGAGATAACAAAGAATCAACAGGTATTAGAATTAGCTCAGCAAGAATTAGTAGAAAAGGAGAAGGAAAATGAGAGTTTGCAAGAGCAGATAACAACCTTAGGTAAAGATAAGGATGGCTTGGGGGTGGATTTAGTAGATGCTAGAAATAAGGCAGAAGCTTTGACTAAAGAAACTGTTGCTTTGAATGCCACTTTGACTGAAACTCAAAAGGCAAGAGAGCAGGCAGCTGAGGATCTAAAAGAACAACAGCAGAAAGTAACAGCTTTGACTCAAGCTCAGACAGGAAAAGATAAGCAAATAGAAGATTTGACTAAAGCAAAGGATGATGCATTAGTAGAGAAGGATAAGTTGGCTAAAGAAAAGGATGATGCATTAGCAGAACAGGCTAAGTTGGTTGAAGATGTTAAAGCTCAGGCAGAAAAAATGGTAGCTTTGAATCAAGCAAAAGATGAGGCATTAAAAGACAAGGCTAAGTTGGATGAAGAGGTTAAAGTTCATGAAAAACAAATTGAGGATTTGAATGCAAAACAAGATGAGATGGTTAAAGCTCATGAAGCAAGAGAGGAAGAATTTAAAGTAGTGCAGGAGCAGGCAGTTAAAGAGCTAGCAGAAACAAGGCAGGAAATTCAAGACCTAGAAGATGTACTTGAAGAAGAGGGAGAGATAGTTGAATCTCTAAAAGCTTTGACTAAAGATTATAAAGAACAAATTGAGGATTTGACTGAGGAAACCGCACGAGTAGCTAAAGAGTTGGTAGAGAAAGTTAATGAAGTTAAAGAACTAGCAGATGAGCTTGCAGAAAACGAAAAAGTAATTGAAGATTATGATGAACAAATAGGAAATTTGACAGCAAAAATAGCAGATTTGACTGAAGATTATGAAGAGCAAATTGCAGATTTGACTGAAAAAAAAGATCAGGTAGTTAAAGATTTAGAAGACAGAGACAAAACAATCGCAGATTTGAATGAAGATCATGCAGAGCGAATTGCAGCTTTGATCGCAGAAAACGATCAGGCAGTTAAAGATCGTGAAGAACAATTTGCAAATTTGGCTAAATTAAACGATGTGGTGCTTAAAGAGCTAGCAGAAAAAGAACAGGAATTAAAAATGCTACAGAATAAGTCGCCTTTGTCTAATAAAACATCTTCGGTTAATGGATCGAAAAAAACTGGAGCAAAGATAGGAAGAGCACAGCAATTACAGCAAGTTCAACAAAAACAGACGGAAGTACAGCGTCTTCAACGAGATGTTGAGAATAAATTAAGAGATCTTAATAAAAAGAAGGATGACCTAAAAAGAGAAGAGCCACAGGTTGCGGATCGAGAAAGGGTTCTTAGTGACAAGAAGGCCTCACTAAAAAAAGAAGAACCACAGGTTGCGGATCGAGAAAGGATTCTTAATAACAAGAAGGCCTCACTAAGAAAAGAAGAGCCAGAGGTTGCACAGCAAGCAAGATTGCTTGATAACAAGAAGGCCTCACTAAGAAAAGAAGAGCCAGAGGTTGCACAGCAAGCAAGACTGCTTGATAACAAGAAGGCCTCGCTAAGAAAAGAAGAGCCACAGGTTGCACAGCAAGCAAGACTGCTTGATAACAAGAAGGCCTCGCTAAGAAAAGAAGAGCCACAGGTTGCACAGCAAGCAAGACTGCTTGATAACAAGAAGGCCTCACTAAGAAAAGAAGAGCCACAGGTTGCACAGCAAGAAAGGGATATTGAGCAAAGGAAAGCTGCATTAAAAAAAGCAGGACTAAATGTTGGGAAGGTAGAAAAAGATGATAAGACAAACTTTAAGGGACAAGCTATGCCAGCGACTACGGTACATAGGCGTTCAGCAAATGCAAAACCAGCGAATCAAGAATTAGCTGCACTACAACAAAAGATTGCGACGTTAACGGAGACAAATAAACAACTGCTTCTTAATCCTAACAGTGCAAACAAAGCTGTAGCAGACAATACCATTAAGAGATATAGTAAGAGATCTCATAGGAGATCTCGTAATTCAAATAATTTAACAAAATCTCCTAATTCATTAGAGCAGAAAGTTGCTGCAACTAACCTACTAGAACAACAGAACAATAAAGCTCCAGTTGTAATCCCGAAAGCATCCACAACTGAGGGAGCGAGTCCAGTAAAAACAGTAAGAACTGGAGCTAGTAACGTATTAATAGAACGAGGACAGAATGATCCTCAACTTGCAGCCTCAAAGCGGCCTACAACTAAGGTAATCGATCCAGAAATAGTAAAAAAAGATACTGCTGTAACTAAACCTAAAATTGTAATTCCAGCTGTAACTAGAATACCAAACAATGCCACGCCACCCAAAATCCTGAACTCACTACCGAGGCAAATAGGGATGCCGAGCCGTACTACGAATATTAGGGATTAATATGAAAAAACTTTTATGATAAAAAAATTGTTGGAACATAGTAGCTTCTTTATTGTGATAAATATTGTGGTTGTGCTATTTGGTATATACTCATATTTGCAGCTGAAAATTCAACTTTTACCAAACATTCCTGTTTCAAATATTTACATTTCTATTGTTAACCCGAATGTAAAGCCGGACCTGATAGAGAAATATACTACCAAACCTTTTGAGGAAGTTTTTTCACACATTGATGGTCTTAAGTCGATTATTGCTATTAGTCAGTTAGGAGAGAGTAAAATAACTCTAAGCATTGCCAAAAAAGTTCCTATAGAACAAGCAATTAATCAAGTTAGAGATTTGATACTAAAAAATAAGGCTCTCCTGCCAGAGGGGGCTAAAGAGCCTATAATATCTACTGAAAGCTTTTCTGTTTTACCAATGATGTATATTGCGGTGAGTTCTAAGAACAATGTATCAGCTACTGCTGATTATATTGAGTTGATCAAAAAAAAGCTTAAATATGTTGATGGTGTAGCTAATACATCTAGTTTTGGTATGACTGAAAAAGTGATCAATATCGATATTGATCCTGAAAAGATTGCAAAATATTATATTCCGTTAGATAGTATTCTTGCTTCGTTAACACTACAAAACAGTGATTTCTCTGGTGGTAAGTTATCAAATCAATATAAAACAGAGTATATTTCTTTTGATACAGCAATTAATAAGTTGAGTGATTTTGGTGAAATCAATTTAGAAAGTAATAATGTTGCTATAAAATTAAAAAATATTGCCAGCATTACAATATCAGATAAAGAGCTACTCAGCCTTGCTTATTTTGGTATGGATAAAATTGTTTTATTAGGTATTTTTGCTAAGTCGGATGCAAATCCAATCGATGTATCAAAGAGTGTAAAACATTTCCTAGAACATTATGAAAAAGCCAATCCCCAATTTATCTTTCAGGTTATTATCGATGATAGCCAAGATATTTTACAAGCATTTCAAGAAGTAAGAAAAACTTTGCTTGAATCGGTCTTGTTGGTGTCAGTAATTGTTTTACTGCTAATGGGATCATTGCGATATTCAATTATCGCAATTTGTGCAATTCCAGTTTCGCTTGCAGCTTGTTTTGTTATGCTGTACTTATGTGGTTTTACACTCAATGCCATAACAATGTTGGCGATGGTACTGGCTATAGGGTTAGTAGTTGACGACTCTATTGTAGTGATTGAAAATGCTGAACATTATTATCGGAAGAATAAAGATGCTTTAACTAGTATATTGCAAGCAATTTATAGTCTTTTTTTATCTGTTTTAATATTGATGTTTACGCTAGTAGTAATATATGTCCCTATTTTGTTTATTAAAGGAGAAGTAGGAAAAATTTTGCAGGAATTTGCTTTGTCAGTAATTGCTTGTTTAGTGATGTCCTTTATCGTTGCATTTACCTTAACACCCATATTGTTTTTAAAACTAGCAAATAATACGCATGAAAGCAAATTTGTTCAAATTGTTAATAAGACATTGGATATGATTACATACAAATATCAGGAGTCTTTATTTCTTATTATACGCCATGCTAAAGTATTTTTATCCTTGGTGACTATCGTAGTAGCGTCTGGTACATATGTTGCAGTTAACAATATGAAAATAGAAATTGAGCCATTTGAAAAAAAAGATATGCTTATACTTACTAACACCTTTATGGTTAATACCAATTTAAGTTACATCCATCACTATATGGAGAAAATTACTAAAATAATCAAAGATAATGATAATATAAAATATACTCTGAGCATTGAAGAATCACCACGTTCAACAATTTGGTTGATATTAAAAGATAAAACTAAAGCGGTACAAACATTGCATGACATTGAAGCTAAACTAGCAAAAATAGCAGTGGGTGGAGATATTTCAGTGAAATTTGCTCAAGGGAAAAATGCTGGTTCAGCAAAGGGTAATGTTGAGTTAAGCTTTTATGTCAATAACCAATCATCCATGGAGAATACTTGGCAGGCTGTTCATTTTATACAGACTAACTCAAAAGATTTATTTACTAATGTTATAGCTATTGAGGCTTCACCTGTACAAGATTATAAAATTTGGTGTAATCAAGATAAGTTATTTAAATATGGTTTAAGTCAGAAAGATATATCAAGTACGTTAGACATTCTGTTTAATGCTAGGAAGATAGGGAGCTTTAAGCACTATGATAATAGCTATGATGTCATCGCTAAATCAGATCCTAAATTTGGCAAAACACTAAGTAATATACAAAATATGTTCATTACAACACAGAAAAATGGAGAAAACCTTATTCAGCTTAAGGATATATGTGATATTAATAGGGTGAATACCGTTAATCAAATTATGCGTTATAATGAGCAATATTCCATTGAAGTAATTGCCACTGCTAAACATGGTATTAAATTGCAGGATGCAGTTCATTTTATTAATCAGTTAAACAGCAAGTTACCAAATGATAGTGATATTAGCTATAGTGAGCAAACGCAAATACTTATTGATTCAACATCATCATTTACAGTACTAATTTTACTATCTGTACTTGGACTCTACTTATTAATGTTTGCACGTTTTAACGACTCAATTCTATCACTGTTTATTTTAGTTGGGGGAATTCCAGCCGCTTTAAGTGTAGCATTATTAAGCTTATATTTTTCTCAAGGGGGATTAAATATATATACGCAAATATCACTTATCACATTAGCAGGATTAATGACTAAGCATAGTGTGTTGTTATGTAGTGCAATGCATCAGAAGGGACAAAGAACTCTAAAAACAATAGTAACAGCGGCAACATCAAGAATCAGGGCAATTTTAATTACTTCTTTAGCTATGAGTATTGGTTTGTTGTCACTTTTCTTTGATAATGGCAACTATGCCAATAGTCGTTTTCAAATGGCTATAGTTTTGGTAACAGGGATTGTTGTTGGGTCGATATTAACACTTTATGTAACACCTTTGCTTTATGTTGGTTTTCATCAACTGTCGAAAGTTAGAAGAGCTAGGGAGCAGTAGTAAAAGCTATTAGTTTAATATATAAAAGATAGCTTTAATTATACAGGATAATGATAGCACAAATATTAACCCCACTAAGTATAATATTACAAACCAAAACCATTGTTTGGATTTTTGAGAAATAAAAATTTTTCTCAACTTACTAATACATAGGGTGATGAGTCGATTTTCCACGGAATATATAATAACAATAAGTTGTATAACCCAATATTATTGGTAAAAGTGTTGCCGCCCCTACCAACATTAGAGATTGTGATTCTGCTGCCGCTGCCGCTTGCCACAGAGATATTTGATATGGTACTATAAAAGGCCAAATACTTAAGATAAGCCCCAAATAGCCTAGAATAAAAAGTAAAACTGAGTAACAAAAAGGCTGAAATTCTTTATTCTTATAAAGAGTTGAAAGTAACCTAAATAATGTAAAAATAGTTAAAACGGGGATTAATGAGAGATATATAAAATTAGGCATACTAAACCAAAATATACGAATTCGCTCATTTAAAAACGGTATCCATAAACTTACTAAACCCATAAATAACATAACATATATTAACACGTATGATGCGGATTTACGAGCCCATATTTGGGTATTTTCGTCAGTCTTCATTATCAGCCAAGTAGCACCAAGAAGAGCGTAACCAAATACTAGAGCAATACCTGTCATGATAGAAAAAGGTGTTAGCCAATCAAAAGCATTGCCAACAAATATTCTGCCATCAATTTTAATTCCTTGTATAAAAGCTCCTAGCATAATTCCCTGAAATAATGCAGCGATGATAGAGCCAAAATGGAAAGAGTAATCCCATATGAAACAATATTTTAGAGAGGCTTTAAATCTAAATTCAAAAGCTACTCCGCGGAAGATTAATCCCAAAAGCATTACGGTAATTGGTATATAGAAGGCTGACATCAAAACTGAATAAGCTAGTGGGAATGCGGCAAATAACCCCCCACCACCTAAAACTAACCAAGTTTCATTACCGTCCCAAAATGGTACTACAGAGTTCATCATTTTATTGCGGCAATCTTGAGTAGGAGCAAATGGGAATAATATACCAATGCCTAGATCAAACCCATCTAATAATACATAAAGAAAGATTGCTGTGGCAATTATTCCACCCCAAACCAAAGGTAAATCTATATAGGGAGCAAAATTAAGCATGGTTGATATTATCCCTTACTGGTTGGATTTCCTAGTACTATAGTTGTATAGTCAATTGATGAGAATTTGGTGACGTCGTCACTCGTCGCTCGCCTATTATCTATAGGCTTCGCTCCATCGTTCCTAGCATCAAATCCTCCTGAATTGACTATAGTACTAGGTCCTTTTTTTATTAAAGTTATAATATAATAAATGCCTCCGCCAAATATAAAAGCATACACTATAACAAAAGCAATTAGTGAGGCAAAGATATATTGACCTAATACTGGTGAAGATACTTCAGATGTTCTGAGTATATTATATACTACATAAGGTTGCCTACCAACTTCTGTAACAAACCAACCTGCTAATATTGCTATAAAACCAGATGGAGTCATCAACATGCACCAATATTGAAACCATTTTGTATCAAATAATCTTTTACGTAAGTATAACACTAATGCAATAACCCCAGTAATTACCATTAATATACCGATTCCTACCATTACTCGGAAGGAAAAAAATACTATTAATACAGGAGGTCGATTTTCTTTTGGCCATTCTTTTAAACCTTTTACTTCTCCATCTAAGCTGTGTGTCAGTAATAAGCTAGCAACTTTTGGTATTTCTATAGTATATTTTGTCGTCTCTTCTTCTGATGAAGGCCAGCCAAAGAGTCTAAGGTCTGCTCCTTTCTCTGTGTCCCATATACCTTCTATAGCAGCAACTTTTGTCGGCTGATGTTTTAGAGTATTTAACCCATGTTGATCACCAATAAAAAGTTGTATAGGGGCAACAGCTACTGCCATCAACATTGCCATGCCAAACATGATTCTAGCATGGTTAACAAATTTTTTATGTAAAAGATAGCAGGCAGCAACACCACCAACTGCAAAAGCTGTAGTTAAATATGCTGCTACAATCATATGACAAAAACGATATGGAAATGAAGGATTAAAAATAATTTTCAACCAACTTACCGGGTATAAAATATTATCTGCTCGTACTTCATAACCAGTAGGAGTTTGCATCCAGCTATTAGCTGCAATAATCCAAAAAGCAGAGATAATTGTACCAACTGCCACGATTAAAGTGGCAGCGAAATGCATATTTTTACTGACTCTATTCCAGCCAAATAGCATAATTCCAAGGAAAGATGATTCCAAAAAGAATGCAGTAAGCACTTCAAAACCTAAAAGTGGTCCAAGTACATTACCTACCTTATCAGAGAAACCTGACCAATTCGTACCAAATTGATAAGACATAACAACGCCTGATACCACTCCCATACCAAAAGTAATAGCAAAAATCTTAATCCAAAATTTATATATTTCTTGATAAATATTATTACCAGTTTTAATCCATAACCCTTCTACGACAGCAAGCCAGCTAGCAAGACCAATGGTAAAGGACGGAAAAATTATATGAAAACTTATGGTAAAGGCAAATTGTATACGAGATAGTAGATTAGGATCGAATTCCATATTGTTACTTTGTGTCAAACCGCTTTAAGTCTGATTGTTTACACTCTCATTCCAATTTCGGATTAATTTCATTAATCCGAAATTGAGGTGATAAGAGACTTCTTTGATAAAAAATGCTATAGTCAATTTTATTTTCAAATGCTACCATACACTATTCGCACTAGATTGTCACGTTAAGTTAACCTCATTTTATGCGAATTCGGGATAAGAATTTATCAATTCTTATCCCAAATTCGGTGAAATTATGGAAACAATCAGATTTGAGACGGCTCTGCATCTGATTGTTAAATTAATATTGTGCTAAAATCATGTTTTTAGCTTTAGAAAGGTTTAAAATGCATTCGCGTTAGCCGCTTTAAGAATACATTTTTCCTTATATTAAAGCCAATTCGGAGTCACATTCGAGTATATAAACCTTTGATTCTATTTATTCAACTTAAAAATTTTTTAAATATTGCTTGCATGTAATGGAATTTTACTGTAGTATGACCACAAATATCCGTTTCAAACGGATATTTGTGATATAAAAACTAACTGGAGGAATAAATATGACGTTTGGAACAGTGTGTAAGCAAGTTGTTGCTAAAGTACGCTATGGTGGTTTAACTACTTTATTTGATAAAAATCCTTTATTTACAGCTGTAAAGACAGGTAATGTAAAATTAGTAAATCATTTAGTTACAAAAGGTAATGTAAATAATCAAGATAAAGACGGTAATACTGTACTACATTATGCAACAGAACATAAAAACAATCCTAATAGTACTAAGATCACTGAAATGTTATTAGAAATGGCAGCAGATCCAAATATAGCTAATAAGGACACTAATACACCATTAGACATTGCTTCTATAAATGGTAATTATCCAAATGTTTGTCTATTAGAAGCATATGGTGCTAGAATTAAAAAACCATATTTGTTTAAGGCACAGCTAGATAAGAATATACAGAAAGATATAAATGATTTTCGGGAATTATTGAACAAATCAATGGGTTTATCATCTGATGCTCATTTAAAAAAGATAAGTGGTATTGTAGAATCCTTATATGAAGCAACAAGTCATGACACTACGGATTATTCATTTAATAATAAATGTACTACTATATACCAAAATGTACTTGATCGTGGTATTGGTGCAGTGTCTGTTCCATTGTCAGGGGTAGATGATGGACTATCTTTTGATTCTTAATGAAACAAGTAGGCATACTCGATGAAAATCAAGAATTGCGTCGTCATTATCCAAGATCTGCGGTGCTCACGTACTATATGTACGCTCCGCTCCTCGACTTGGTAATTCCTAGCACTTCATGATTTTGATCTTCGTCTATCAACTCTTCATTTACGAGCAGTATATTAACCTTAATTCGATGTAAGACATCGGTTTAATAGCCTAGGGTGTGTCATCTCAGCTCCTTCGGATGTCACCCCTAATGGCATACTGAGCCTACTATTAATTTATATATAGACAAAAACAACAGCTAGAGCAGCAGGAACAATTAGAATTAACACGGAAAAAATAATGTAATTGGTATTTACTTTTTGATTATTATACCTTATATTTTAAAAATATTAATTTTATATACAAAGTATTACTTATGGCAAATTTACAGGCTAGACTTAATTCGTTAATGGCTCAAAAAAACATAAATGCTATAGATATAGAGAGGAAAACTGGACTAAGTAGAAATACTGTCTATAGCATTTTGTATGGTAGTTCAAAAAATCCTAGTGCTAATAATTTACAATTAATTGCAAAAGCCTTAGACATTAACTTGGAAGCTCTTGTTATTGATAATGAAATAAACCTCGAGATACTAACTGTTGATCAGATAAAAATTTTTAGCAAAGCTACTAGTGCAACAATTAATATATTAATTGAAAGAAACTTAAGTTTCTCATTGAGAAACCTTACAGCTCTAATAAAAGAAGTATATGAGTATGCTTTGAAGAAGCAGTCTGTTGATAATATATTTATAGATTGGATAATTGATAAATATCATAAACCTTAATTGTGTGGTTATAGACACGGTTACAAGATAATTGTCAGATGAATAAATTTATAGTGTACTCTTCTGATCCTACGAATTGTTTTTCGAATTGTTTTTTGAGAATATCATTGATTCGCATGCGTAACTATACTATATATACGCTACGCCTTCTCACCATTCATTTTCAAATCATTTGAGTATGCCTGTCAGCAGCAACTAAAAATTCAATCAGAAGATTTACCATTGTCAGTATCTTTAGTAGGGGCAATTCTACCAACCATTTCATCTAGTGATATTTCAAAATAATCTGCTAGGGCTACTACAATTTGACTATTTAAAGTTTTTTGTTCCCTATTACTATTAACAAAACTATGTAAAGAGTTATTACTAAAACCTATAGTCATGCTTAATTTATATAAGTTTAAATTTTGTTTCTTTACCTTATCAATCAAAAACTTCTTTATATTAGAAGTGATGTCACTTGATGTAATTTTATAAAATTCTAGACTTTCTATATTAGGTAAAGAAATATATTCATTTCTTCCTACAACTTCATCCATAGAACACTTAAAGTAGTCAGCAATTTTCAATATATTACTAATAGTTGGGTTAGCTTTCAGACATTGCATAATATTAGTTACAGTAGAATAAGGAATGCCACTTTGTTCAGCAAAATCTTTTCTTGTTAATTTTAATTCATCAAACTTTTTTTTGAGGAATTCTTGTATTTGGTGAACAAGAGCCATATACTCAGAACAATTAAAATTTAAATACTCCCACCATAGAAATATTTTTTCTTGACACCTCAAAATAACTATAATAAACTAGCAAAATAGAATGAGATTATTAAAAAAGAGATCAATGATTATTGATTAATTTTTTAAAGCAAAGAATATACTTTTCTAAATCTCAAACTAAAAAACCAATATAATACTTAAGCTCTACTCTTAAATAAAGCTCAAGTATTATATTGAATATTATAGTTAACTGGTAAGTACTTTCAAGTTCGCAAAATTTCTAAGTACTTACTAGTAGCATTAATCAAATAGCATCAACTGCTATTTAAATAATAACCTTTTTATTGAGGTATTACTGTGATCATATACAAATTTCTTAGCCAAATCAACCCCAAATCAACTTATTTCAACCTCATTTATTTTTACAATCCTAGTAATACCATAATTCTATAATGTAAATGATATCAATCTTAGAACAATACAATGGAAGTAGAATATGTATTACCCACTATTAGTCATTCTATTATTCAGCATAATCATAGGGCAGATATTGTTAATTCTGTTATCTGTCAGGTGGTTTAGTAATATCCAGCTAAGCTATAACAATATTATTAGCATCAGTAAAGACTTCCCCAATACCTACATCAAGGCAAAAGATGAAATAGCACTATTGCATAAAGAAATAATAGAGTTAATTACTCTAACTACTAAGAAAGAGCAAGGTATATTACATATGACGTTTCGTTTAGAAGAGATGCATATATGCATAGAAATGCTACTTAATGAATTTAGAGAGCTTACTAATACTACGTCACAGACCAAGGAGAAAAAATAATTCTTATAATAATTCTTATAATAATCCTTGTATGTTCAAGATTCATTCAAGTATATACCCCACAACTGTTGAAAGTTTACAAATAGCTATACCACAGCGTCATTGCGAGCGTAAGCGAAGCAATCTAGGAAACAATCTATAGATAAATGATGTTACTGGATTGCTTCGTCGGCCTTACATCCTCCTCGCAATGATGGCATGGACTCCGTCCAAACCCATCAATGGACTTCGTCCATATATGACGTATAGGGAAGCTGTATTTACTAACTTTCAACAGTTGTGGGGTATACCCTAACTCAATATATATAAAAATAAGAGACAAAAAGATATATTAGGAATATAATCTTCTAAATATCAGATTTATTAGGAATATATTCATGATTATCAAGAGATTTTTAAATTTAAAATTACCTGAGAAGCAATCTTGTTTTTTATGGGGGGCTCGTAAAACTGGCAAATCAACATATTTAAAAAAATGCTTTCCAAACGCTCTTTATATAGACTTACTGCAAGCAGATATATATCAAATTTATTTCCAATATCCGGAACGTTTAAGAGAAGAAATAAACGCACAAAATAAAGTATCTACTATCATTATCGATGAAGTACAAAAAGTACCTTTGCTTCTTGATGAAGTGCATCATTTAATAGAATCAAATAAGTTTTTGGCAAATAATTCTCTACAATTTATTCTTTGTGGATCAAGTGCAAGGCGATTAAAATCAACTGGAGCTAATTTACTTGGAGGTAGAGCTTGGAGATATATGTTTTTACCACTATGTTATCCTGAACTAAAAGAACTGAATTGGCATAAAATATGTAATCATGGGCTTATTCCAGACCATTATATAGCTTCGCAGAATATTCATAAATATTTAGCTTCGTATTTATATGATTATATTTTACCGGAAGTCCAGTTTGAGGCAAGTCTGAGGAAAAGAGAGGCTTTTGCTAGATTTTTAGAAATTATAGGAATTTCTAATGGTGAAATGATCAATTATAGTAATATTGCTCGGGATTGTGCAGTAGATGCAAAAACTGTTAGAACATATTTTGAAATATTAGAGGATATGTATCTTGGGTATCATTTATATCCTTATAGATCACGTACTAAACGACAAATTATTACAGAAACACCGAAATTCTATCTTTTTGATACTGCTCTTGTTAATTATTTAAGAAAATATGAGTATCAAGAAATGATAGGATTTGAAGCTGGTAAAGCTTTTGAACATTATGTGTTTCTAGAATTTATAGCATATAAATATCTAAATGATAAAAGAGATCAGTTATGTTATTGGCGTACGAAGGAAGGTTACGAGGTTGATTTTATCGTACAGGATAATGCATTTGAAGTTAAAATTTCCTCTTCTATACAAAAAAATCATTTAAAAGGACTTTTAGAATTTGCAAAAGAACATAATTTTAAATTACATGTTATTAGCTTAGAAAAAACAAAACGTGTAATCATATTAGAAAATAAAGAAATTACTATTTGGCCTATAAGAGAGTTTCTAGATATGTTATGGGGAAATAATATATGGCAGTGAACTTAATTTTCTGGCAATAATATTTCTCTCTTACCAGTATGGTTAGGAGGAGATATTACCCCATTTTGTTCCATTTTTTCAACAAGAGTAGCCGCTCTATTATAGCCAATTCGTAAACATCTTTGTATATAGCTAATTGATACTTTTCGTTCTAATTGTACGATTTGTACTGCTCTTTTATATAAAGTTTCATCACTGCTTGAATCATCTCCTAGACTTTCGCCATTTACTTCATCATCTAGTTGTTGGGTCACTGCTGAAATATATTCAGGTATTCCCGTGGATCTTAAATATTGGGTAACCTTCTCTACTTCTTTATCATCAACAAATGGACCATGAACCCTAGTAATCTTTGAAGAATTACCCATATAAAGCATATCTCCCATACCTAGTAACTGCTCAGACCCTTGTTCACCAAGAATAGTTCTACTATCAATCTTAGAGGTTACTTTAAAACTGATACGACTTGGGAAATTCGCTTTGATTACCCCAGTAATAACATCAACAGAAGGTCTTTGAGTTGCCATGATGATATGAATACCTGCTGCTCTTGCCATTTGAGCTAGACGCTGTATTGACAATTCAATATCTTTGCCAGCTACCAACATTAAATCAGCCATTTCATCAACAATTACTACAATGAATGGTAATTTCTCCATATTCATTTCAATTGTTTCATAGATAGGCTTACCAGTTTCCGGATCAAATCCTGTTTGAATAGTACGCTCTAATATTTTACCTGCCGATGTAGCTTCTGAAATTTTAGCATTATAACCTGCTATATTTCTTACCCCAATATTTGACATTGCCCTATAACGATTTTCCATCTCTTTTACCGCCCATTTGAGGGCTACCACTGCTTTGCTTGGCTCAGTAACCACTGGAGTTAGAAGATGTGGTATGCCATCATAGGTAGATAATTCAAGCATTTTGGGATCGATCATTATTAAACGGCATTCTTCCGGGGTATAGCGGTAAAGTAGGGAAATTATCATAGCGTTAATTGCCACTGATTTACCGGAACCTGTCGTACCAGCAACTAACAGATGGGGCATTTTTGCTAAATCTGCAACAAAAGGTTTACCAGCTAGATCCTTTCCTAAAATCAATGGTAGCATAATACTGCTATCTTGATATTCCGGTGTTTCGATTAATTCTCTTAGACAAAAGAATGCTCGTTGTTTATTTGGTAATTCAATACCTAAAACGTTTCTACCTGGTATTACGGCTATCCTAGTTGATATTGCCGATAAAGATCTAGCAATGTCATCTGATAAACCGATAATCCTAGAAGATTTAGTACCTGCAGCTGGCTCAAATTCATATAACGTTACCACTGGACCTTGGCTAATATTAATTACCTGACCTTTAACCCCAAAATCACCTAGAACAGTTAATAATGCTTGGGCATTATGTTGTAGTTCTGATGAAGTTTCTACTTTGATATTTTGGTTGTCAGCTTGTTTTAATAATTCGATAGGGGGCAAGTATGGTAATTCGCCATTTTCTTTTTTGAATGGAGATTGTTGTTTTGAAAAATGGGAGTGTATGTCATTATTTTTTTCTTGTAATGCATCTATTTTATGAGCATACGTTGCTTCTTCTTGATTAATAAAAGGTATCTTTTTTATCAAAACTTGTTTCGTTGACTTGGTATTTGTCGATATTGTAGGTAAAAGTATAAATTTTTTATAAGGTATTAGTTTGAATAATTTAATTATAGCGATCCCAAAAACTGAAAATTTTATTTCAGTCAATAAAAATAATAAAATAAATGTAGTAATAATTAAAGCATAATCGGCTCTAGCATCCAATTGCTTGATTATTGGATAAATAATAGTACCTGTTGTTCCACCTGCACCTGCCGGTAAATAATTAATTTTTATATTAGTGCAGACTATCGATAATGATATAATTGACAGCAGCATCACAATTATCCTGACGGTAGCCCATTTTTTCTTTAAACGCCATACACTCAGAGACCAAAAAATACAACAAATTGGTAAAATAAAGGACGCTATACCAAAAAATTGGTAAAAAATATCTGCCAAATAAGCACCGAAATGACCTAATAAATTGCTAGGATATTTGTCTGTGACAGAATTAAAGGAAGGATCATTTGGATTATAAGTCACTAGTAATAGAGCAGTAGAACAACCCACCAACATTAATAAAGCAGACTGCACTCTATGATTAGTAAAAATTTTGTTTATGTAATATAGCACAAAAGTTGCCTAAAAAAATGAACCACTTTGGTCGTTGCCTAAAATCCTCAAAGAACCTGTATGTAAGGTGGAATCCATATATCTGTATAATAGATTCAGACAGGGACGGTTTCCTAATAATAAAAATTATAGTCCCGGGGCAATACGTTAAGCTCACGAACCAGGCAGCCCATTATATTTCAAACATTGATGTTTCATACACGGGATTATATAATATTACTTTCCAATCTTTCTCGCAAGGTCTTCTAAATATCCTGCTATAGTACTTAACGTTTCTGCAAATTTTTCTTCTTCGGGAGGTATATTAGCACCATCAATTTTAGCAATTTTGTTAGTCAAGTTTTGTACTTGTTCCTGTAAACTCAATGCAGACATAACTAATAATAGTTCAAATGATGCTGATGGGTTAACTTTTTTTATCTGAGCAATATTTTCATTCAATCTGGCTGCAAGATTGCATAATTCTTCTCTTGATCCTTCACTACATGCGAGTTGGAAAGTTTTGTTACCAAGTAGTATTGTTACTATAGACATCTTTATTTTATGTATTTTTATGTTTTATTGCTTCAAGTTCAGCAATATATACGGCTATTTGCTCAAGTATTTTTGCATAATTATCCCTGAGCTGTTTATTTTCATCCTGCAGTTTATTGATTTCTTCATGTTGCCTAGCGATCTTTGACAAGAGACCTTCAAGACCTTGGTCCACTTCTTGCATTAACTTAAGTAATAAATCATTAGTTATTTTCATTCAGATGATAATATTAAGTGATAAATTATTGGAATTATTATTAATATTAAAACAGAAATAATAATTAGTTGTTTTTTCCATTTATAGTCCAATATCATTGGATCTGACCTATTTCTGAGGTCAATATCTTTTGAAGATTCCTGCTTGTCTTTTTCACTGAGATTTACATCTATCCCTAAATAGTTTGAGTATAATTTAAGATAACCTTTTACATAAACTTCCGCTGGCATCGAACTAAAATCCTCCTCTTCAAGAGCTACCAAATATTGCTTCCTAATCTTCAAATAGCTAGATATTTCTTCAAGAGTTTTACCAGATTCTATTCTTGCTTGTTTTAGAGATGACGACATAACGCATTACTCAAGCTTACGCAAAAAAGTTTCAAATTTCTTGTTTGCTAAAATTAAAATATTTAAGTCAATAGTTTCTTGCAATCTAATTCCTTTTACAAAATCTAAAAAAATACATGCGGCATCTATATTATTATCAATCCATAACTCTAAATCAATATTTAATTTAGAGTTGTTAATTATTTTAGTCAATAATTGTCTTTGTTTATCATATAAGTCATCTTTTAATGATTGAATTGATAATCTATTCCAGTAGGAATCATTTAGTTGTTTATCACAAGATTTACGAAGCCAATCAATACTAAATTTATTACCAGTAGTGAAATATAAATTAGCAACATCATTATTTTTAGCTTTTGTCTTTTTTGCAATATATATTATATCAAAGACAGACACTAGGCTATCAAGAGTTGCAATCCTATGAGCTATTTCATCTGCCACTCCTGATAAAGTATATTGCTTAACTTTATTATCGAATTTATTTTTTGCTTCTCCTAAAAGAAGATTACCAACCACTTTACTAAGCATTCTAGCTGGTTCATAAAATTCATCAATGGTATTGCTAATATTGATAGGATGTTTTTTATGCTTTAGAAACCAAGAGATACCTCTACGCATAATTTTAGCAAGCTCAGTGAACATGTCAATTTTAACTTTATGATCTATATTACTTGCTAGAGATTCTACTATAGTCCATAGATTATCTAAATCAAAAATTTCACAGATAATAGTATACGAACGAACTATATCACAAAGAGCAGCCTGAGTTTCACGTTTTATAAGATTAAGTGATGGTCCGCCTAATTGATTGACAATTTTATTTGTTACAACGGTTCGAATAATTTCATGTTTAAGCGGATGAGCTAAAATTTCCTCACGGAACTTTTCTTGCATTAGTTTTGGAAAATAATTAATCAGATAAGATTCAAAATACTTATCTTTTGAAAATGTTGCTGTTATTAAATCATGATAGACTGAGCGTTTACTATAAGAAAGTAATACACAAAGCTCGGGGCGGGTCATACTTTCCTTATTAACTGTCCTTTTACTGAGTTCTTCCTGAGTTGGTAAGAACTCAACAGTTCTATTAATTAATTTTTCTTCTTCTAAAGTATCAATAAATTGGCTAAATATTCCGATAGTTGAAGTACTAGATAATTGCATTATATCAAGAGCCTGATTTTGCTTATAGTTATCAACTAGAACCAGTTCTTCGACGTGTTTTGTCATAGTAAATAAGAACTTATTACGTTCTTCTAAACTAATCTTCTTAGAGGACATAGCCTGATTAAGAGCAATTTTGATATTTACCTCATGATCCGAACAATCAACGCCAGCTGAATTATCAATGAAATCAGTATTTATTCTCCCACCTAGCTTGCTATACTCTATTCTACCTTGTTGTGATACACCAATATTTCCACCTTCTCCTATTACTTTAGCTCTGATATCTTTACCATTGACTCTAAGATTATCATTTGCCTTATCGCCTATCTCTAGGTGATTTTCCGTTGAAGCTTTTATATAGGTTCCTATACCGCCATTCCAAAGCAAATCAACTTCTGCTTGTAGGATAGCTCTAATCATATCTTCAGGAGATGATTCGTTAATGTCTAGTTTTAGCAATAACTTGGCTTCTAGGGATAATGATATAGACTTACTGCTTCTCTCAAAAACTCCGCCACCTTTTGAAATTAATTGTTGATTATAGTCAGACCAATTTGATGTCGGTAAATTGAATAGTCGCATACGTTCATTGAAACTAATAATTGGATCAGGTTGTGGGTCAATAAATATATGTTTATGATTAAATGCCGCAACAAGTTTTATGGTATTAGACCTAAGCATGCCATTACCAAAAACATCCCCAGACATATCGCCAATACCAACAACAGTAATAGGGTCTTTTTGTACATCAATACCCATAGCATGGAAATGGCTTGCTACAGAAATCCAAGCTCCCTTTGAGGTAATAGCCATTTTCTTATGATCATAACCTACTGATCCACCGGAAGCAAAAGCGTCGCCTAACCAAAAATTATATTCAGCCGACACACTATTTGCATAATCCGAGAACGTTGCCGTACCTTTATCGGCTGCAACCACTAGATATGGATCTTCTTGGTCGTAGATAATAGTATTTTTTGGCTGAATAACTTTACCATCAATTATATTGTCAGTGATATCAAGTAATCCACGAAGAAAATTTTTATAACACTGCACCACTTTGTCCATATAGTCTTGACGAGTCATATTATCATCAGTGAAATTAACGAAAAATCCACCTTTTGAGCCAACAGGTACAATAACTGAATTTTTGGTCATTTGTGCTTTCATTAGTCCTAATACTTCTACCCTATAATCCTCACCTCTATCAGACCATCTAATACCTCCGCGAGCGACGACGCCCCCTCGTAAATGAATAGCTTCAAAATCATTATCGTAAACAAATATTTCGGCAAATGGTACTGGCAAAGGCAGGTGAGGAACTTTTTGCGAGTCAAATTTAAAAGAAAAATAATTTTTACTGACTGTATTATGCTTGTTAGCTGAATTTTTTAAGTCATTAGAGCTAGGCTGATAACAGTTAGTTCTTACAATAGCTTCAATAATATCAAACATCTGTCTTAAAACCTTGTCCTCACTACTGCTAGTAATTGTATTAAGATAGTTAAAGATACTATCTTTTATAGTTTTTAAACGTATACTCTTCTGCTTTGAAGAATTGGTTTTTGCAAATACTTGCGGGGTATTCGCGTACTCACGTACTTCATGTACGCCTAGTTCGCTCACCCCTTGTTTGTTGTCCCCATTCTCCAAATCATTTGAGTATATATCTGAGAAATTTGTTGGATTAAATTTAGTATCAAACAAATCAACTAACATTTTAGTATATAAAAAATGCTTTATTAAGGTCAACTGAACATAGCCCTTGCCATAGATAAAGCCAGTTTGATGTAAATATCTAGTTAATGCTTTAACCAATTTAACTTGCCACCAATTAAAGCCCGATAATACTATTAATTTGCTCAAAGAATCATTAGCCAAAAGTCCAAGATATATCTTATCTAGAGCCTCTTCTACGTTTGCTTTAAGTAAATCAATATCACTTTTAATAGTTATCAATGCTTCGAGAGTGAACTCATATATCCAACTTTCTTCAATATAGTCAATTGATGAGAAGTTGGTGACGTCGTCACTCGTCGCTCGCCTATTACATATAGGCGTCGCTCCATCGCTCCTAGCACCAAATCCTCCTGAATTGACTATATCTCCTGCTCCTTTTATGGCAAAGCTTTGTTCATCTATAGCTTTGAATCCTAAATTTTCTATAGATGGTAGTAAGTCTGAGAGAGCTAATTTAGGCGTCGGGCTGTAAATTTTTAGCTGGAACTCTGTATTATTTATAACAATTAAATTAAATATCGGTTTGTGATAAATACTAGCCTCTTTTAAATACTCAATATCTATTAAAGCTGTTTGTCCATTAAATTTTTCTCTATAGTTGATAGGAAAAATTGGGTCAAAAAGCTTAAAATTTACCCCACCTTGGTATTCACCAAATTTTTTACATAACTCTTGGTAGAAATCTTCACTCCAACGAGTGGAGAGTTTATCTAATTCTTGCTCTATTAGTTCAACATCAAAATCAATATTCTTTTTACCCTGTACCTCCAACGTAACAAATAAATATGAAAAATTTTCTACTACTTCTGCAGTATAATCTGAAAGTATTAGACCACTAAGTATATTTGATAAATAATAATTTATGCTACTATGTACTTCTAGTGTCAAACGATCTCTTGGTAGAAATATTATGATATTAATAAACGAACCAGACCAATCTTGTTGAATAAATAATTTAAGTTTTTTACTCGTTATCCCTGAGAGTACATGTAAGCACATACAGTATAAATCACCTTCATCAATCTGTATCAAAGCTTCTTTAGGCAGAGATTGAATTATATTTTTAAGTTTCTTGGTATTATATCCACCAATCGGGAAAGCGGCTTTATCTACAACAAATTTTAGTTTTTGTCTCAGTATAGGAATATCAGTAACTAATTGATAATACATTGCAGAGCTATATAAGCCAAAAATTATACTACCTGAGTGATATTTTTTATCCTGATCAATTTTCTTAATTAAAATATAATCTACTAAGTTACTTCTATGTACCTTTGATAAGATATTAATTTTACCTAAAATAATTAGTTTATTTTCATGTAATGAATTTGCTGAGCGTTCGATAATATCAATAACCTCACCACTATCTTGCCATATCTTTTTGACCCCATCTTCTGATGAGAAGTCTTTAGAGGTGAGATCAAAGTTAATCATACCTAGGAAAGTAAAATTATCATCTTTTAACCAATCTAAGAAATTTGTAGATTCATGATAATCTAAATGATTGTCATTATATAATTGCTGATTATTTTGGATATCGTTTGAAATTAACGTCACTCTGTTTAAGATTTTAGACCATACATTATAAGTAGTATCTATCTGATCTAGAACTTCATTTAAAGCCATTTCCAAAGAGCTAATATCTTTTTGATCAAAACCCCCTAGAATAGTGATATGGACTAAAGATTCCACTCTATCTTTCTTTATATCCAATATTTCTTGTAAGTGACCATCATTGTTCCTTACACAAGCTATAATAGGATGAAGTAAAAATTTAGCTTTTAAACTTAGGCTTGTTAATAAACAAATGATCGAATCAACTATAAATGATTTGTCATCATTCAGTAGCAGAATATTAATTGCAGGATCATTTTCAATTACTGTACTGACAATCTGCAACTTTCTTTTATCAGGCTGTTTTTCTTGAAAGAACTGAAAGGCATTATTTATAAACTCACCAAATAATTCTTGTCTATCTCTAAATCTATAGTCTACAGGGATATAAACTAGAAATTTTTGTACAAACTTACTATAAAGAGGGGTGCTATAAAGTGGATTCCCACTTTTTGTTGTACTTAGTGATAAAATTTCTGATTTATAATTAGGCACTTGACAAGTAAGCTTACTCAAAGCTAAAGATGTCTTTTCTATTGTCATAGTTGTTACCAAACTTTATAATTGTTGCAATAGAGATATACTCTTCTGCTTTGAAGAATTGTTTTTTGAAAATATCATGGATTCGCATGCTCATGTACTAATATGTACACTCCGCTTGCTCACCATTCATTTTCAAATCCAATACTTCAAATCATTTGAGTATAGTATAATTAAATAAATTACTTAAGCAAGAGGATCACTGCCATCGTGGAAACTATTTTTGCTCAAAGCTCTAAACCAGGAAAAGCTGGTGTTGCAGTCTTTCGTATCTCTGGGCCTAAAAGCCTATTTGCCTTAAAACACCTGCTTAAGAATAATAATATAGAGTTTGTTCCGAGAATTATGTATTGTAAAAAGCTCATAAATCCTAAAAATCAAGAATTAATTGATGATGCAGTTGTAGCATATTTTCAAGCTCCAGCTAGCTTCACTGGAGAAGATGTAGTGGAGATATACACACATGGCAGCATAGCAATTGCTGTCATGTTAAGTGAAGCATTGTTAACCATAGATGGTTTAAGGATTGCAGAGCCTGGGGAATTCACCCGTAGGGCGTTTTTAAATGGCAAATTTGATTTAACTGCTGCAGAAGGTATTGCCGATTTAATTGAAGCTGAAACTGTTTGGCAACATAGGCAGGCACTTAAGCAAGTTGGTGGAGAACTTGAAGAACTTTATAATGGATGGAGACAAACTTTACTTACCATTATTGGCTTACTTGAAGCTTATATCGATTTCCCTGATGAAGATATTCCACAAGAAATATTAAATAGGGTTATGACTATTAGTGCTGATCTTAAATATGCTATAATAAAACACCTTAACGATAATAGACGAGGGGAGTTACTACGAACTGGAATCAAATTGACTATTTTAGGAACTCCTAATGTTGGTAAATCTAGTTTACTTAATTTTTTGATGCAAAGAGACGTTGCTATTGTATCAAACATTGAAGGTACAACTCGTGATATAATTGAGGGGCATCTAGATATAGGAGGATACCCAATTATATTACAAGATACGGCTGGTATAAGGTCTAGTAATGATCTAATAGAGCTAGAAGGTATCAAACGTGCAGTTGAGTCAGCAAAAATGGCTGATATCAAAATAATTATGCTTGATGCTATAAAGTTAAGCAACTCACCCTCATATTTTGAGGAGATGGCTGATATTATAGATTTAATAGATGATAATACCATAATGCTGGTCAATAAAATTGATCTTTTGGATAAAAGTTTGGGGTATTGTCAACCTGCTTCAGTGCGGGATCTAGATTCCCGCCTATGCGGGAATGATATCATGAAAGATAGATTGCTGCCATTAAACAAGAATTATTTAAAAATCTCTATAAAAGAAAAAATAGGACTGGATATTTTATTAAAGGAAATCGAAAATATTGCTCATAATATAGCGGGTTTAACCGAATCGCCGCATATTACTAGACAACGTCAACGAGCCTGTATAGAAAAAGCGTTGGAATATTTAGAAAATTTTAATATTGAAAATGACTTAGTGCTAGCCACAGAAGATGTTAGAATGGCTATCAGAAGTTTAAGTAATGTTACTGGTAAGATTAGTGTTGAAGAAGTGTTAGGAGAGATATTTAGTAATTTTTGTATAGGTAAATAATCAATGATTCAGAAAAAAGCACAAGAAGTATTAGAGCTAATAGATAAATGGCAAAAATATCTGAAATTACAAAAAAATTGTTCAGAACATACCATAATTTCTTATAAGAATGATTTAGAACATTTTCTGAATTTTATGACTCACTATAATTCTGAAATCATAACCATTAGTTCTATAAGGCAAGTTGACATAAGATTAGTACGGAGCTGGCTTTCTAAAAGACAACAAGATAATTACCTAACAGCTTCTAATTCTAGAAGTTTATCTGCTATAAAGAATTTTTATAAATATCTAGAGAAGACTGCTAATATCACTTGTCATGCAATTTTCTCCGTCAAAAACCCTAGGAAAGCTAAAATATTACCGAAATCTTTATCGCAGTCAGATGCTCAATTATCCATTGAACATATTGATGATTTTGCTGATTTAGAATGGGTGGAGTTAAGAAATAAAGCCCTTTTAGTGCTTATTTATGCTGCTGGTCTTAGAATATCCGAAGCATTATCTATGACTACATCTCATTTACAAAACTTAGATTTTATAAAAATAACAGGGAAGGGCAGAAAAGAACGGATAATACCATGGACGCCAGTTGCTAGAAATCTAATAGAACAATATTTGAGTAAATTACCTTATAGTATAGATGAAAAAGACCCGATATTTCGAGGTAAAATGGGTAAAAAATTACAAGCTCCAGTATTTAATTGTGAACTGATAAAATTACGTCGCTTCTATGGATTATCAGAACATTTATCAGCTCATTCCTTTAGACATAGTTTTGCCACGCACTTACTTGAGAATGGAGCAGAGTTAAGGTCTATTCAGGAATTACTTGGGCATAAAAGTTTGTCAACTACCCAGCGTTATACTAAAATTAGTCTAAAACATTTGGAAAATATTTATAATAATGCTCACCCAATATCAAAATCTAAAGGGGAAGTATTATAATCTTCTTGCCATGCTTTTTAATTATAGGTTATATTATCCCATGTTTGAATATGAGAAGCCTGTATGTCTAAAATTATTTTGCTAAAAGGGTATAAACCTTCCAATAATGAAGAATATATGAATCCTCAACAGTTAGAATATTTTAGACAAAAACTCCTTGAGTGGAAAAGTTCTTTACTAGAGGAATCACGAGAAACCTTAACCCATCTCAAGGAAGAAAATTGGAATGAGCCGGATTTAAATGATCGTGCGTCAATTGAAACGGATACAGCAATTGAACTTAGAACAAGAGATAGGTATCGTAAGCTTCTTGATAAAATCGAAGAAGCTTTGGTAAGGATAGAAAAAAATGAATATGGTTATTGTGAAGAAACTGGAGAGCCAATTGGCTTAAAACGTCTAGAGGCAAGACCAGTTGCAACTTTGTGTATTGAAGCACAAGAGCGACATGAGAGTTATGAGAAACAGCATATAGATATTTAGGTTCTAATAGTTAAATAGGTGCATATATTGCATATACAGAGAAAACAAAAAATAAACTAGTTATTTTTTTTGATAGATATATGATATTTGCTGGTACAATGGGTCAATATTTATTTTATACTCAGGCCTATAAAATTTTTACTACTAAGAGTGCAGATGACTTATCTCTTGATGGTTTTCTTGTGATAATTATTGTTACTTTGAGTTGGTTAATTTATGGTATAATCCACCATAACATTACAATCATTGTTGCTCAAATAGTTGGATTAGTAGGAATGATAATGGTGGTGATTGGTATATTGCTTTATGCTTCTTGAATTCGGTCTTGGGATAAATTAAGGACGATAAACAATTGAACCAAAAGCTATTTGACATAATTTACAATAATACTTGCAATCAAAATATATATTCGGTACAATATAAAATCCGTTTACTACGGTGTAAATTTATAAAAAAATTAGATAATAATTATGTCAAAACATACAGAAAAAATAAGTAAAGTATTTTATATAGAGGTTGATTTTGCCACTAAAGAAGAGGTAAAAGAATCAAAACCACAAATGAATATTACTATGAATGGTCAAAAAATGACTTTAGAGAAATTTAATCAGATCTACGGGGTTAAAAGAACTGAAGAAGATAAGCAAAAAGATCAGGAAAATGAGATCGATACAGAAGAATATCTTCTTAAAGTAAAATCTAAAAATGATACCCTAAAACTAATATATCAAGAGCAAGGGATACCTTTTGTTTCTTATATTACAGATACTAATCATTTTTCTTTAGAAGAATATCAAGAAAAAATTAAATCATTAGATTCAGATAGTTTACTTCTTATTGATATACACGGATCAGTTACTACAGAAAATGATCTTGAAACACTAGGGCTATATTTAAATAGTATAGATGACCAAACCCCTGTAAGAAAAATTATTCCAACAAATCTTTCCCCAAATATAGTGTTTATTTCTTGTCATGGTGGCAGTATTTATAGTGCATCATATGAAAATATTTTTAGTTCAACTTCTCGTGTAATAACTTTATCTAAAAGCAATGAACCAACAAAATCAGATCCTAGAGCTGTTGCTGGATTATTCAGAGATGCAACAACTATGGAAGAAATATTAAAAAATTTATTATTAACAGAGGAGAAATACATCTGTTCTTCAGCTGGAATAGGTTTTGGTTCAAAATATCATATAATTTTTGACAAAAAGGCTCTCAATGTACAAGTAATTGAGAATAGTACCGGTGAAATAAAAGAGACTTTTGCCCCAAACCCAAATGAAAATTGGTTTGGTATATTAAATGATTACCATAATAATCAAGCTCATGAGAACATAATGGAATCAAATATTTTAGGACAGACCTCTGATTCTCCAATGGATACTTATTGATACACAAAAGCTATTTTACTCTTGACTATTTGCCAGCTTACTTTTATTATGACCAGCAGTTTATTTTATAAATAATACAAAAAGGTCTGATAGTTGTGGCTAAAAAAAATAAGAATGTTTTGGTAAGACTTGTTAGTACAGCTGGTACAGGGTATTTTTTGGTAAAGAAACGCAACCCTAAAACTCAAACTGAGAAGTTATCATTTAAGAAGTATGATCCTGTAGTCAGGAAGCATGTTCCTTTTAAAGAAGAAAAGATTAAATAGTGAAATAGAGGTATATGGCAACAAAAATTCGTTTGGCAAGAGGTGGGGCAAAGAAGCGTCCTCATTATAGAGTAGTTGTAGCTAATGCAACAGCTCCTAGGGATGGTGATTTTTTGGAGAAAGTAGGTACTTATGACCCAATGCTTGTCAGAGGTGATGCAAATCGTGTGGTTCTAAAATCTGATCGTATAGAATATTGGTTAAGTACGGGTGCTCAGCCTACAGATCGTGTTGCTAGGTTTATTGAAGAAGCTGGTATATTACTTCCGGCATCAATCAAAAAGAAAATGGAAGTTAAAATTAAGAATCGTAAAATAAAACCTCCTAAGAAAGAGTCAAAAAAAGCTTAGGGTGGATAAAAACATGCTCCCCGTGAGGTATAACTGTTGAAAGTTGAGAAATCGTCATTGCGAGCGAACGTACGTGAGCGTGGCAATCCATGAAGTTTGTCATATAGATTGCTTCGTCGACCTACGGTCTCCTCGCTAATAGACGATTTTTAAACTTTCAACAGTTATGGTGTACATATAACTCGATAATCAAGTTTTTATTAAGTTATATAATTCATGGCAGTGTAAAAGTCATGAAAAGAAGTCGAAAATATGTCATTCCCGCGTAGGTAGCGGAATCTAAAAATACAAAAACACCTTAGACTTAAAGGCTTTTGAGAACCCCGCCGTAGCTCGGATGACATAAACTACCATGAATTGTAGTCTTCAGAAAAAAACTTGATTATCGAGTAGTAGGTGCTTGACTTTAGAGCTTTTTCTTATTTGCCGGATTAGCTCAGTGGTAGAGCAACCGCCTTGTAAGCGGTAGGTCGTCAGTTCAAATCCGACATCCGGCACCAGCTATTTAATAATTATGTTTGCAATACATAAGACAATTCCTTATAGATTTATCAGTTACTTAAAGCTCTATAAATTAGATCTAGCAATTGTTATGTTGGCCTTATTATGTGTGTCAATTTCGTTGCTAGCAATAGGTAGTAGTTTTAGACAGTTAATTGATAATGGTCTAAAAACACATTATCTGCAGTCAATTGATCAATCGATATTATATATTACTATTTTAATAGTAATTTTTAGTGTAGGTAGTTTTTTCCGTTCTTATTTCATTAATAATATTGCTGAAAAAATCGTGAGTACAATTAGGCAAGAAGCTTACAGTAATATAATTAATTTTGATATTGCTTGTTTTGAAGAGCTAAAAATTGGTGATATCATCTCCCGCCTGACTATAGATATAGAACTTATCTCCAAGTTGATTATCAATTTTCTCTCTTTCTTTGTTCGTAACTCAATAATGCTAATTGGTGGAATTATATTGATGTTCTTTCAGAGTCCTAAACTCTCTGTGATTGTCATTACCATTATACCATTATTATTGTTACCACTAATAAAATTTGGCAAATATGTAAGAAATTTATCAAAAAATGCTCTTAAGTCGCAAGCCAATATTGCAGTTAATTTAGAAGAAACTGTATCAAATATTTGCACGATACAAGCTTTTAATCAGCAGGCAAATAAAATAGCTGATTTCAATAGGCAAATTTCTGATTATTTAAAGCATACGGCAGATCGCTTAAAAATCCGTTCTATATTTTTCGCGATAGCTATTTCAGTTATACTATTCTCTATCACTATAGTTATATGGGTAGGTAGCAGAGATATAGTACATGGCAATTTATCATCAGGTCAGATGATATCATTTATTTATTACGCTATAATCGCCGGTATGAGCAGCGGGGGTATTTTTGAGCTTCTAAGTGAGGTACACTCATCTCTTGTAGCTTCAGAAAGGGTTTTTGCTCTTATAGATTATTCTTCTAAAAATCAACACACCAATATCCAGATATGTGATTATCAAGATAATAAGACTTCTAGGATTATAGAGTTTGAAAATGTAAGCTTTATATATCCATCAAGATTAGATAGTTTAGTTATAGATGATCTGTCATTTAAAATAGATAGAGGTAAATTTATTGGTATAGTTGGCAGATCAGGTGCTGGTAAAAGTACCATGATGCAGTTAATGTTAAAATTTTATTTTCCTAAAAAAGGGATTATTAGAATTGCCAAGCAAGATATATCAAAGACTAATGACCAGCAGATAAGGCGTATGATTGCCTATGTGCCACAGGATTCAAGTATTTTCTCTGGTACGATTAGGTCAAATATCGTTTTTGCTAAACCGGATGCTAGTGAAGAAGAAATAATAAAAGCAGCTAATAATACCGGAATAATGGATTTTGTTCAAAATCTTCAAGAAGGACTAGATACTGAAATTGGTGAGAAGGGCATTAAATTATCTGGAGGACAGAAACAACGAATAGCTATTAGTAGGGCAATTCTATATAACCCGGAGATTTTACTTCTAGATGAAGCAATGAGTGCTTTAGATAGCGAGAGTGAACAAAAATTACTAGATAGATTACAAAAAATAATGAAAGATAAAACGATATTATCTATCGCTCATCGTATTTCAAGTATAGAGCAGGCTGACGAAATTTTGGTAATTGATCATGGACGGTTAATTGCAAGGGATACTCACGCTAAACTGCTTGAGAAATGTGAAACTTATAAAATAATTTGCAAAGAACAGTCAATAAACTTGTAAAAATGTGAACCAAAATGACACAGAGTTATTACATTAATAATATATTTTATAATAAAGGGTAATTCTACTTATTATTTGACTTGAATATTACGGAGTTTAAGCTAGAATCACCAATACAAAAAATGAGGTTTATTATGAAAAATTTATTAACTATTATTCTAACTTTAGCTTTCTCTATTTCTGCTTTTGCTGCAGCGACTCCTGAGAAAAAAGACCCGCAGCAAGATGAAGTGAACGTGGATGAAAACAACATGAACAAGAAAGAAACGAAGAAAGAAGAAGTGAAGAAATAAATCCCTGTTTTCTAAGGCTGGTGTGGAGTTTTTCTATGCCAGCTTTTTTGTAATATGATTATTAATCGTATTCAGTCTTTTCAAACCTCAGTTTTGGATTAATTTCATTAATCCAAAATTGAGGTTACTAACGTCAAAGCGATGTCATCCCCGCGTATTGCTGCTACAACTGTTGAAAGTTAAAAAAAATCGTCTATTAGCGAGGAGACCGTAGGTCGACGAAGCATCTATATGACAAGCTTCATGGGGATCCACGCTCACGTACGTTCGCTCACAATGACGGTTTAAGCCTTACAACAGTGCTTTGCTAATAGACGATTTTTTTAACTTTCAACAGTATTTTTATCTAGAAATAATTCGCTGGATAGTCAACGATAAGTCATAAAAATTTTTGATCAGGCAATCAATTTTATTTATTTGATTATGGGATAGTTTTGAGATAATAGGCTGCGATTCTATCTGTATATTCTTGGTTGTCATATGGGCTCTCAAATATTCAATATCTTGTCTTGTATAATATCGTCTGTTACGTATCTTATGTATAGTTAGATTTGGTAGTAGCCGCTCTAGATATCTTAGCTGGTGAGAGTGAATATTTAGAAGTTTTGTTACTTCACCAATGGAGTAATATTTTTTATTCTGCATTTTTAATAGACCTCTTGCATAATTCTACTTCTGCTGGTATACGCTACTGCTATTTTTTTTAACCCCTTACCTACGCAGGGGTGGCATCCGCATAACTGTTGAAAGTTAAAATCGTCATCGCGATGAGGCAAGCCCTAAACCGTCTATTAGCGAGAAGCTGCTTACAGCGGCTTCGTGGCAATCTTGTGAAGGAGAGCTTGACTATCATGAGATCGCCACGACGCCTGTGGCGTCTCGCAATGACGATTTTAACTTTCAACAGTTGTGGGTGATATCCGAAGGGGCAGGGGTGACATCCTAGGCTATTAAACCGATGTCTTAGTTAATTAATAATTTTAACTTTTTAGCTGGTATAAAACGCATTACCTCTTTTGCTGGAATTATCACTATCTCTTTTGTATGAAAATTTATGCCAGGCCTAGGTTTTTTTGTGCTAGTACAAAAGCTTCCAAAACCTGTTAACGTCAATCTTTGATTGCTTGCCATTAGCTGAATATTCTTAAATATTTGATCGACTATTTCCTCGCATATAATACTTGATAGCCCTAGATTAGATTTTAATATGTGAGCAATTTTTTCTCTAGTAATAGTCTTAGTTGTTACCATCTGATTAAAACCGATCCCCAAGTTATTCCAGCACCGATAGCTGTAAAAAGGAGTATATCACCTTTTTTGATATTAGCATAAGATTTAAGAGAAGCGAGGGCTAAAGGGATTGAAGCAGCAGAACAATTGGCATGTTCTGCAACCGTTTTTACTACTTTACTTGGATTAATTTTTAGTCTCTCTATAATTGCATCTATAATCCTTATATTTGCCTGATGTGGAATAAAATAGTTAACATCATCTATGGTAAAATTATTATTATGTAATATGTCTTCAGCGGATTTGCTCATTTTTTCTACTGCATGCCTAAAAACTTCTCGCCCTTTCATTTTTATTTTACCGCTTTTGCCATCTGTACTTACACCACCATCAGTGTAAAGAATATCAAAATAACGACCATCCGAGTAAATATTACTATCTATTATACCAGAACTATCCTCACTATATTGCAGAATTATAGTACCAGCACCATCACCGAATAAGACGCAAGTAGTTCTATCGCTCCAATCTAGTAGAGACGACATTTTTTCAGCACCGACCAGTAATATTGTCCTATATTTTCTAGATTTAATCAAAGAGTCAGCAACATGTAAACCATATACAAAACCCGAACATACCGCTTGGAGATCAAATGAAGGTACATTATTAAGCCCAAGATAACCTTGTAACTTAGAAGCTATAGAAGGAAAACTATTATCTGGAGTAGTGCTGCAGGTAATTATCAAATCTATAGATGATGCCTTTAACCCAGCATCATCTAGAGCATTCTGACTGGCTTTAAGAGCTAAATGTGACGTATATTCATCGTTCCCGGCAATGTGCCTTTGTAATATACCCGTCCTTGAGCGAATCCATTCATCGTTGGTATCAACCGATAACGATAATTCTGCATTGCTAACAATACGTTCCGGCAAATATGCACCGCACCCAAGAATTTTACAAGCCATATTGGTTTATGCTACTTCTTCATCTTTTTCTTCTTTCTTCACAATAACTTGACGACCATTATATGTGCCATCAGCTAAAGATATATGATGAGGAAGTTTATATTCTCCTGTTTGAGAATCTACTACTACATTAATCTTACCAAGTGCAAGATGAGAGCGTCTCATATTACGTCTTGATTTTGATGTTTTCTTCTTTGGAACTGCCATATAGCCTCTTAAAAATTATACTTAATCTGTGAAAAAGTGTTTGTCAAATCGATGAAGCAGTATATTATACTTCCATTGCAAAATCTAGGTATTTCAAACATAAATTTTATGAAATTTTTTATAATTCGGACTTTTCTTGTTTCATCAATATTCTTTACATTATGTAGTTGTCAAACTATAGAATCAAGAGGGCAGTATGTGGATGATAATTTATTACCTACGCTTGAGGAGAGGAGGCTTAGTAAATCCGAGGTAAAAGATTTAATTGGCACACCAACAATTATACCTGACTATACACCTAATACTTGGTATTATGTTCAACGTTCTTTAGCTAGGAGAGCATGGTTTAAACCAAAAGTGATTGAACAAAGAATAGTAAGAATTACTTTTAATAAAAATGATATAATTGAAGAAGTTCTACTACTTAATGACTCACATAAAGATGATATAATGTTAATTAAAGAATATACGAAAACTTATGGTACAGAATTAAATGGGCTACAAAAGTTTGTAAAAAATATTGGTAGGTTCAATAAAACTACCGACGGAAAAAATAAGAAAAAACGATAAAATCATACTTGCAATATTTCATAGATACTGTATAAACTAGAACGCTCTGATTCTGAGAATATAGATAGGCTATAGCTAACCCGAGAATGTTTTAGTTGCATGTTGATATCTTAGTTAAAAGTATGTCATTCCTGCGTAGGTAGCGGAATCTAAAAAATAGCATATAAGGTATAGCTAGACCGAAAGAGTTTTAGCCAAAAACCGTCATTGCGAGGAGGCGATGACAGTCTTTTGGCTAAAATTTTCTCGGGTTAGCTATGCCAAAAAGTTTATGGCTCCTTCGTCTAGTGGTTAGGACGTTACCCTTTCACGGTGAAAACACGGGTTCGAGTCCCGTAGGGGTCACCAGTATCTTGATGTGGTAAAAATGATGTCATCCTTGCGTAGACTTTGCCAACGTGGATCACTAGTATGTCATTTTTAGCAATGGCGGAAATCTATAATATCTAATAGCCTTTGCAGGCTATTTTTTGGATTCCTGCTTTTAGCTAGGAATGACCTACTCATGATCTACGCTGGCAAAGCTATATGCGATCGTAAGAAACAACAATATAATTGTCGAATATAATATATTGCTTGCAAAAACTTGAAAATTGATAGATCAGTTTTCAAGTTTTTATTTTTTTATGTAAAGTTTATGATTATTACATCTTAAGGATTATATGTCACAAGATTACATGTCACAAAAGCTTGGTTTTTGGTCAGTTTTGGGTTTAGTTATTGGTAGCCAACTTGGCACTGCTATTTTGATATTGCCGGCAGGTTTAGCCCCATTTGGTATTTTTAGTTTAGTTGGATGGATAGTATCTTCCTGTGGTGCCATAATAATAGCACTTTTATTTGGTATACTTTGTGCACGATTTCCACAAACAGGTGGACCTCATGTTTATTTAAAGCAGGCATTTGGCAATGATGTAGCATTCTTTACTGGCTGGACTTATTGGATTATTTCATGGGTTAGTACAGCTGTAGTAGTTATTTCAGCTGTTACATATTTAACACCTTTAATTGGTGTGCGTAATAGTTTTATATGCTTAATTCTGCAAATATTATTGTTATTTGCTGTTATGTTACTAAACTTTAAAGGTATAGGAGTAGCGGGGCGTGCTGAATTTATACTAGCAATGTTAAAATTTATTCCATTAATAATAATACCAGTTGTAGCATTATATCAGTTTGATAGTAATAATTTTGTTATGGATAAGAGAATAACTAATTTAACTTTTTCTCAAATTCTTGGTGAAGTAACGTTACTGACATTTTGGGGATTTATTGGTGTAGAGTCAGCAACTGCTCAGGCTGGTTCAGTAATTAACCCATCAAAAACAATACCAAGAGCAATAGTAATGGGTACACTCTGTGTGGCTATTTTATACCTTATTAATAGTATTGGAATAATTGGTTTAATTCCACGAGAAGATTTGATACATTCTAACGCCCCTTATGTAGATGCTACTCAAATAATTTTTAGCGGTCAGTGGCATCTACTTATTTCTTTGCTTGCTTCAATTATTTGCATTGGAACGTTAAATGCTTGGGTATTAATCAGCGGACAAATTGCTTTAGGATTAGCACAAGACGGTTTAATGCCATCTTTTTTTGCTAAGAAAAATAAAAATGGAGCACCAATTTGGAGTTTGTTTGTAAGTTGCATTGGAATATTATTATTATTGATTAGTACAACAAATGAAGATTTGTCAGAACAAGTTACCGCAATAATTAGTTTTTCAGTTATCTCTTTTTTATTTGTATATCTAGCCTGTAGTGTAGCTTTTTTAAAATTACTGCTAGCAAAGTTAGAAGAATCTTCACTATATAAATGGTTAATTGCCTTCGGATCAATTGCTTTTTGCCTATGGATTATTTGTGAGACACCATTAAAGGTCATAATACCAGCTATCTCATTTATATTAAGCGGAATACCGGTTTATTTTCTTTGGTATAAAAGGCAATAAATGCTTAAATTTTGTATATTGTTGTTAACTATACTATTATTACAAGGATGTAGCTCTTCATCTACCAACAAGACGCTTTTAACTGTTACCGCTCAGCAATTACAAAAAGATCATAAACTAAATCACGGCACTTTAATTATACAATATAATTTAGCAGCACTAAGTAAAAATAACTGCATCTATGCAAAAGATTTTGGTCTTATTATTAATGATAGCCAATATAATAAGGTTTTTTTACAAAAATTTAAAGCCAGCTGTGCTGAGAATATTAATAACCAAGCAATGATCAGGTCAACCAAGATTAAGGACTTGCTACTAAAATTAAATTGTAAGTATAAGTTCTTATCCCAAGAAGAATTACGACTTGTTCAAAAAGCTAGTAATAAAAATAGTTCCCATAATATTAATGAGCTAGCACAATTAAATAAGCTAACTACTACTATTCCTATAATGTTACCACAATATAATAACGTAAAGATTACCAGTCATTACGGCGTACGCAAACACCCTAGGAAAAAACAAAAAAAATTCCACTGTGGGACAGACTTAAAAGGCTATAGTAGCTCTCCTATTTATGCCTCTGCTGATGGAATAATTACTACCATAAGGCGAGAACGTGCTTATGGAAATTTAATAGAAATAAAACATTCAAATAAATTTATCACTAAATATGCTCACTTGAGAAAAATACATGTAAAAGAAGGAGATATGGTTATAAAAGGTCAAATGATTGGGCTTCAAGGGAATAGTGGCAATAGTACTGGGGAACATTTACATTTTGAGATTTGGCTTAATAATAAACATGTCAATCCTTTTGATTTTGTGTCACACGCTTGTAACTGTTGAAAATTTTGCTATAATAGACCTCATTGTCTAATGATTAATCTTCAAAAACAGTAAAAAAGAAGCCGTAGCTCAGCAGGATAGAGCGAGCGATTCCTAATCGCTAGGTCGGAGGTTCGAATCCCCCCGGTTTCGCCATTCTCCGATTTCAGTGCATTTTACGAATGCGTCAAACGGTGGACGCAAGGTATAGTCTAGCTTCTGACCGTTTAGTTTGAGGTTCGAAAATACAAGATTTAACAATTTGCGTTTTTTCTCAATATTCGAACCTTTAAAGGTTTCTAACGCTCCGGAAGCCAGTTCTACTAGGTTAATCAAGAGTTCTGAAAATTTATCATCAGCATAATTATGGTTTTCTATTTCTCTCATGATATCTTCACGTTTTTGTATTAATTGCTGACGTTTTTCTTCATGATCTTCCTTGCTAATATCACCGTCTAAAAATAAATCAGTTAACCTATCCATACGAGTTTTAATCTTAGTATGTTCAGTATGTAGCTCTCCTATACGCATTTTATGAAAACCTTGCTCTATTTTTGCTGAGTTTTTAATATAACCAATTACTTCAGCTAACAATTCAGGCTCTAAATGGAGTGTTGCTAGTACTTGCTCAACTTCTTGTAGTATTATTTCTTCTTTCACGTATATTCTTTTATTAGGATTATCAGGATGCCATCCTAGTAAATATATCCACTCTGCTGTGCTACCATTAGGATAAGTCTTCTTCTTAGTATCAGCAGTGATCACACGACCAGTAACAGCACATTTTATCAATCCTCTAAATATATATTCTTTTTCTCCATATTTAAACGGTTTTTTATTCCAACCAAGGCGTACTGCTTGACAAGCATCAAATAACTCCTTACTAATGATTGATGGATAAATATGCGGGTATTCTTTTTTAGTTTTTAGGACTCGCATTACTCCGTAATAAAATGGATTTGTAATAATAGAATGAAGATGAGAATGACACAAATAACCTTGATGACCTCTAGAATTACGCAGCCCCCATTCTTTGGTTTTCTCTAGTATTTCGGGAAGAGTATGACTACCTGTAGCATATGTTTCAAATATTTTTTTTATTAAATGTGAGCGTTCATGATCAACTATTATTTGCCCCTTACCTCGATCGTTACTATTACTACTTTTTATATGCAAATAACCAATGGGAGCAGTGCTTATCCATTCTCCTTGACGTAGTTTTTGAGCTATACTGCGGTTTACGTTATCTCTAAGACTGTCAACGTAATTTTGAGCCATCATTACAAACATATTCCATACCATCCTATCTTGCGAAGTAGAATGCTTATGGATAATACAATTTTCCGTGTAAAAATGTAGTTCGATTTTTGCTCTTTCAATTAGATCATTTAGTAGAGGGGTTTCTTTATAACTACGTTGTAATCGATCAACTTTATCTGCAACTACTGCTATAACCTCTTTTTGTTTTTTAGCAAAGTCTATAGCTTCCTGAAACTTTTTACGATTACCTACTGTTGACGACTCCGAGAATTCAAATATTCTTAGAATTGCTAAACCTTTACGCATACAATATTCTTGCAATCGGTATTTTTGTGCTTCAATAGAGTAGCCATCTTCTTGTTCTTTTGTTGAAACGCGAGCAAGTAAAATAGCTTTAACAGCTTTTAATGGTTTTTCTATCATATTTTCTATCTCCAATTAACATAGTTGTTTTAACAGAAGATTTAACTTAAATTCTCTTAATAGTCAATTTATTTCTATCTTATTCTATCTATGATTAAAATGAAGCAAGATTTTAACAAATTCTATCAAATTCCTAGCTGCCGTATGTGCTTCAACGTCGGATAATTTGCCGTTATATTTTACTCTAATTTTGTTAACTATCGATTCATATAATTCATCTTTACTCCTTTTATCTTGGTTGATATGTGAGTGTTGTTTGTATGCTGTCGTTGGTTTTTTGTCCATTATTCTTTCCTTAATTATATTTCGATAAAATTAAATCCAGCAATGCTAAGCTATCAGCTTCATTATGGTCTTCTGTAGTAAAACCTTTGCGTTTAACTGCCTTAATTACTTCCTGTTTTGAAGCATTGCCTTTACCTGTAAATTGCTTAAAGCGTAAATATGGCATGCCTCCTCCTTCAAATCGCTTTAGCTTGAAAGTGACTGTACCAAAGGTAATACGATCTGTTGGATCTCGTATTGTCCAGTCTAGAGTAGTGCCAAGGTCAAATGCTAGGATAGTTTGAAGACCGTGTTTAATGTCATTAGTCATCTTGTTTTAATTCCTTTAATAATTCTTGTTCAAGAAATTCACCCGTAGTTCCGTAAAAATCATTTGGTGTTACAGCTCCTCGAGTAGTTATAAAAATCTTCAACATAATTTTTTCTCTTGGAATAGCTGCTTCATAAAGATATCTGTAAATATGGGCATGAGTTGTTTCAAATAAGCGAGCAGCTGCAGTAGGCTTTATTTTATTTACTGACATCCAAGTTGAAAGTTTCATAATCTTATTAATTTTAATTGTAGGTTATAAAACCTAGCTAATTGTTATGTATAAAAAAGTATTTCTTGTTAAATAAAAAGTTCTGCATACGAGTTTTAGAAACGTACTGAGTCATGGACTGATTTCTAATTATGGATACTGTAATTTAAAATTATAAATCTGTGGAAAAATGTTATTTTAAATAACTAAGTTAAAGAGCTTTTTGCTTGATCTATGCTAGATATCCGGTTTAAACAAGTTATTTTTAATAACTTAAGGTTGCAAAAATTGAAAATTCAAGGAATCCTATTAAGACCGTTTTATATTTCAAATAGGAGATTAATGATGAATAAAGATACTGTTTTACATGTACCAATTGGTTCGCTGGCAAAATACCAAATACAAGATTTATACCAGTTATTGCAGCAAGTATCAGAGCAACTTGAGCAAGCAAAAAAAACTAGAGAATGGCTTTTGTCTGCCATTAGCTTAAAGTATGGCGAACATGTTAGAGCTAAAAGGCTACGACTTGAGAAGGATACGGGCATTATACATCTCGAGGATCATGGCTTTAAGATTAGTTGTGATGTTGTTAAGAAGGTTCAATGGGATCAGCAAAAGTTGGCAAAGATTGTTACTGATATCTTAATTAACGGAGGAAATTTAAGTGACTTCATTGAAACCTACTACAATATCTCAGAGGCTAAGTATAACAGCTGGTCTAGCACAATTAAGAACATTTTTGAACCTGCTCGAACTTTAAAGTTGAATAAGCCGATCTATAAACTAAACAGACTGGCTCAGGAGGTAGTATTATGAGCAAGCTACCTATTATCAGTGCCGATGAACGTTTAGCTGAAACAAGAGGTATTAAGGGCTGTATTTTTGGTGGTTACGGAGTAGGTAAAACCAGTTTACTTTGGACATTGCCAAAAGATAACACTTTATTCCTTGATCTAGAGGCAGGTGATTTAGCAGTAGAAGGTTGGCAAGGAGATACTATTAGACCTCGCACTTGGCAAGAATGTCGAGACCTTGCAGTATTTATTGGTGGTGCTAATCCAGCAGTTCGTGATGGTTTTATTTACAGTAATGCTCATTATCAAGATGTTTGCAAACGCTTTGGGGAAGCTGCAATGTTGGATAAATATCAGACTATCTTCATTGATTCCATTACTGTTGCAGGTCGATTGTGCTTGCAATGGTGTAAGGGACAGCCACAGGTAATTAGCGATAAAACCGGCAAAGAAGATATGCGTTCAGCCTATGGGCTGCATGGACAAGAAATGATTATCTGGCTTACTACTTTGCAGCATAGCAGAAGTAAGAATATTTGGTTTGTTGGAATTTTAGAGGAAAAATTTGATGATTTAAACCGCAAAAATTTTGCTCTGCAAATAGATGGTAGCAAAACGGCAAATGAGCTGCCGGGCATAGTTGATCAGGTCATTACTATGGCAGAGCTTAAAGCACAAGATAACTCAACTTACCGAGCTTTTATTAACCATACCAACAATCCATATGGCTACCCTGCTAAAGACCGATCAGGCAAATTAGCAATGATCGAACCAGCTGACCTTGGCAAATTAATGGAAAAAATTAAATCAGGAACAAGAATAACAACAGGAGGAAAATAATCATGAGCTTTTACGATTTCAATAATATTGAACAGTTTAATTTTGAACTAATCCCAGCTGGGACTATAGCTAAGGTTGCTTTACGAATTAAGATGGGCGGTTATGATGACCTAGAACAAGGTTGGACTTCGGGTTATGCTACTCAGAATTTAGCAAGCGGGGCTGTTTACCTTAACTGTGCATTTACAATTTTACAAGGGAAATTAGATGAAAAATATATAGGTTACAAAATATGGCAACTAATTGGTCTTTACAGCGAGAAAAACAATAATCGCTGGGGTGCTATGGGTCGCAGTTTTATCCGCTCTATCTTAAATTCAGCTAAGGGGTTTAGTGATAAGGATAATTGTGAAGCTGCACAAACTGCTAGAAAAATTGACAGTTTTGCTGACCTTAATGGACTGGAGTTTGTGGTTAAAATAGATGTTGAACAAGATCAGGAAGGCAATAAGAGAAACGTGATTAAATGTGCCATTGGTCTAGAACATAAGGATTATGCTGCTGTAATGGGTCTTAGTAATATACCAAGTTGGGGCTGATTATGCTGGATTTTAATAGACCAATCAATACACCTGTCAGTAGTACTATTAATGAGCAGTTGAATCTATTGCTAGACCAAGCTTTAACATTAGAGAGAAAAACGCTGCCAAAACGTAAGTATTTAGGTGCTTCTAGCCTTGGTCATCCTTGTAGTAGAGCGTTGCAGTATGAATATCTTAGTGCTGTACATCATGAAACTTCAGGCTTTAGCGGTCAAACACTTCGTATCTTTGAAGCCGGGCATTTGTTTGAAGAACTAGCGGCAAGATGGTTACGCCTAGCTGGATTTGAGCTGATTACTGTTGATGACAACGGTAAGCAATTTGGTTTTATGGCAGCTGATACTCGAATAGCTGGGCATATCGATGGGATTATTAAGACTGCTCCTAGCGGAATAAATATTACCTGTCCTGCCTTATGGGAAGCAAAATCAATGAACAATAGAGCGTGGAAAGAAACTGCAAAAAAAGGGCTAACCTTGTCTAAGCCGCTCTATGCTGCTCAGATTGCTTTGTACCAAGCTTATATGACAGAGACTATTCCTAGTATTTCAAAGAATCCATGCTTATTTACAGCTGTTAACAAAGATAATGCAGAAATTTACCACGAATTAATACCGTTTGACGGGGAACTTGCCCAAAAAATGATTGATAAGGCAGTAAATATTATCAGGGCTATAGAAGCTGATGAATTACTGCCAAGGGCTTTTACCAGCAAGGATTATTTCGAGTGTAAAATGTGCCATTACCAAGATAAATGTTGGGGTTCATAAATATAGAGAAAACTATGGTTCAACCATCTAAAGATTATTTAAAAACTTACTTTTACGTAGTATTTGGCTATTTAGAAGGTTTTATACCATTTAGGTCTTTTGCTGAAAAGGGCAATAACAACAGCCGACCACCAAGTAACACTTGGATAAAAGCTGATGATGAGGTAGTAGAGCATGCTGCTAACTTTGCAAAGCTAGCTAATCAACGAAGCTCTGCTTTTTATGTTGTCCCCGGTACTGTTGCTAAAGTTGGAGTAGCTGGTAGTATTGATGTCATCCAAATGCAAACATTGCTTATTGATATTGATGAAGGTGATACTGAACGTAAACTAACTGATTTAACTGCAGCTTTAGGTGAGCCAACTATGGTTGTTGAGTCTGGAGGTACTACTGATTTAGGTCATGCCAAGCTACATATTTACTGGCAGTTAACCAAGGCAGTAACAGGTGATGATTTGCAAAAGCTTCTAAAACTTAGATACCAAATTGCCCTAGCTTTCGGTGGTGATACTCACTTTAAGTCAGCTCATCAACCAATTAGAGTTGCTGGCTCAGTTTACCATAAAGGGGGTAAGCATCATCTAGTTAAGATTAGGTCGTATAATCCAGTAGAATATGAAATAGAAGAGCTAATAACACGTGCTAGCTATCTTCCTACATTGAATAGTAATGTTGTTGTAGATGCTTTAAAACCTCAAAATAATAATACATTGCCTTTTGATAGTTTACTAACCAACAAAGTTTATGAGGGAGGCAATGGTGAGTGTACTCGGTTTAACCATTTAAGTCGGGTAATTGGCTATTGGCTACGACGCTGTCATGATGGATTAATTAGCGAAGATAAGGCTATTGAGGAAATTCATAGCTATAACCTATCTAATGTAATTCCTTCTTGGTCTCTCGAAAAAATCAAACAGACAGTTAATGGTCTTTGGAAGTTGCATTTGCAAAAATATGGCGAACCGAAAAAGGTAAACTGTAAAGAAAATAGCAAATTGCCTATAATTAAAAGCTTTTCATTTGAGTCTCTTTTAGGGGACAAAAGTAGTCTACCTGAAGACCTAATTGCCCCACGTATTTTAACACTAGGTGGCATGCTTGTGTTTGGTGGTTCACCTAAAGTTGGCAAAAGCGACTTTTTGTTGTCACTACTCGTGCATATGGCAGCTGGTCGGGAATTTATTGGCTTTGTGCCACCAAGACCACTGAGGATTTTCTATTTTCAGGCAGAAATTGGTTATCATTACTTGCGGGAGCGACTGCAAAATATGCAATTATCAGAAGAGTTAATTAATCTAGCTAAAGATAATTTATACATTACTCCAAATTCAAAGTTGAGTTTGGATGAAAAAACGATAGAGGCGTTGGCTGAACATATTAAGCAGGTATTTCCTGATAAACTAGACATTATCGCAATTGACCCTATTCGTAATGTTTTTGATGGCGGCAGAAATGGAGCTACTGAAAATGACAATGATGCGATGTTATTTTTTCTGCAAAAGAGGATTGAGTTACTAAGAGACCAAGTAAATCTAGATGCTGGTATTATACTAGTGCATCACACTAAAAAAATCACTAAAACTCAGTTTGACGAAGATCCCTTTCAAGCTTTTAGCGGTGCTAGTAGTTTGCGTGGTTACTACACCGCTGGTACTTTGTTATATAAGCCTGATCTTGAAAGCAACGACCGCCACCTGATCTTTGAGTTACGTAATGGTAAGGAGATACCAACTAAAAGCATTTGTAAGAAAAATGGACAATGGGTGGAAGAATCTATTGCAAATAATAAAAGAATAGCATTTAAAAAAAGTGGTTTGTTATTTGATAGAGAACGACAGAGAAGGGTTACGGTGATCCTCAATTTGCTTGAATCTGAAGCTATCAAAGGCAAGTTTTATTTAATGAAGCAATTTGGTGAAAAGTTTCGTAATACTAATGATTTAGGAAATAAAAGAGCTATTTGTGATGATTGTTCTGCAGCTGCTACTAAAGGACTTATTAAGTTTTTTGATAATCCAAAAGATTATGGATTAAAACTTGTCAAAGAAGGGAAAGCAAATTTTGGTTTTATGTGTACTGAAGGGATGAGAATGTATTTAGGTGAATATATAGATGCCAATACTGATGAAATATCCAAAAACTATAAGGTAATATTACCCACACATTATAAACGTGACGGTGATGGCAAAAAAGATGAGGTACTTAATCCTAAAAATTGGCACATAGATTTAGAAGAAAGCATGAGGATTAAATGAAGATAAAATACGGAACAAAAAATTGCCAAAAAAACAAAAGTGCAGCAAAGATGCAGAAATTAAAAGATGCAGAAAAAAAACTGCTCTTTTGGACTACCTGCAAACCCTTATATTACAAGGCCTTCAGGGGATATTAAAAATGCAGTAAAGAAGCAGTAAAAACGCACTGCTCTTTTGGAATATTTGCAAAACTTTTTAAAAGACTGGCTTGTATAGAATTTAAAAAGTGCAGCAAAGATGCAGAAATTTTAAAGACGCAGCAAAAAACACTGCTTTTTTGGACTACCTGCAAACCCTTATATTACAAGGTTTTCAGGGGATATTAAAAGTGCAGTAAAGAAGCAGTAAAAACGCACTGCTCTTTTGGAAAATACTACAAACCCTTATACTATAAGGCTTTCAGGGGATAGCAAAAATGCATTTAAAAACGCAGCAAAGATGCAGTAAAAAAGCACTGCTTTTTTGGATTACCCGCAAACCCTTTTAGAAACTGGGATACAAGGCAGGTCAAAAAAGCAGTACGCTTTTAAATAAAAATGCGTTTTTGGACTACCCGCAAGACCTTATACTACAAGGCTTTCAAGGTAGGTCAAAAAAGCAGGATTTTACATATATATAAATATATATAGCAGACTTATAAAAAGTCTGCCGTAGATATATATTTTTGCTTCTGCTGGCAAAGTGAATCTGCAATAATTTTTACAAGGTAACAAACATGAAACATCATAAAACTGAAAGAACAGAATTAAACAAATTCGACAAAAGACCAATAGCTAGGTTTTATCGCTGTTGGCTGGAGGATGAGGCAAATGGAGTAGCAGAAGGTAAGAGGCATGGGATCAACCATGAGCAGTTTAGGGCAGCTGATCGTTTGGCTTGTAATTACCAAAGAACAACCATGTTTGGTGGTAGCGGTATAATCCAAATTGAGGCAAACAAAGACTTTAGCAAAATGCTGGGGTTGGAGAGGCAAGTACAGGCAGCTCGCATTCATCAACGAATATTTGCTAAGCTTGGTAGGAAGTCACAGGAGATAGTTGAGCATTTTTGCTTACTGGAGCTGCCGTTGCGGCAATTTGAGCTAAAGCAAATACCACAGTGGCCTAAAGGTGCGGGCAGCACTAGATTACGTGAGGCACTAGATGATTTGATTGAGGTTTATCGGCAAGAGGGGCTAAAGAATTCTAGCAAAAGTGTAACTTAAAGTAACATTTTTTGCCTTGAAAGCATTATAACTCTAAGGGTGAGTAGTAACTTGCAGTAACTTTTAGTTTTAGGCTATTGCAAGCTGGTAAACCTTAGGGTATAATGAAAGGTAATAATGGGATAGTAGGTTTGGTAGCTTGGCGTAAGGGTAAAAGAGGAATAAATGACGATAACAAGAGAAGAAAAAACAAAGAAGCTGGCAAGAATTTTGGCAAAATGTAACTTAAAATAACATTTTTTGCCTTGAAAGCACCATAACTCTAAGGGTGAGTAGTAACTTACAGTAACTTTTAATTAAAAACTATTGCAAGCTGGTAAACCTTAGGGTATAATAAAAGGCAATAATGGGATAGTAAGCTTGGTAGCTTGGCGTAAGGGAAAAAGAGGAATAAATGGCAGTAACGAGAGAAGAAAAAACCAATAGCAAACTGCAGCAATTGTTAGCACCAGTAGCAATTAATGCAGATAAACTTGATGTAGAGGCGGTGGATGTATCAGGTTTTGAAAGTGGTATTTTTACGGTAACGGTAGGAGCAGCTGACGTGAATCCGAATGATGACAAACATGTACAAATCAGGTTGCAACATTCAAACGACAATGTTAACTTTACTGATTGCCTTGATACAGAGATTATAGGAGCTGTGCTTGGGGATAATACTGGCACTTTCGCTTACCTTAAAACTAGACCTGATAATGCTACTACTTTTATGGCAGGTTATATTGGTGATAAGAGGTTTGTAAGACCAGCAATTAAAGTAACAGGTGACCTTGGAGAGGGGGTTTTAATGGGTGTTGCTGCAATATTGCACTGTCCTAAATATCGTCCGGTAGTTTAAAAATTAGAAAGGTTGCAGTTATGAGTTTTACTATTGATGTGAGAAGTGATATAAACAAGATAGCCCGTTATATGGATAATATCGAGAAGAAACAGCTACCGTTTGCAGTTAACTTGACTCTGAATAAAATAGCATTGCTTGTGCAAGAACAAATCTGCAAAAGAGTACCAATCATATTCAATAACAGTAAAAAATGGTGGGACAAACACCAAAGAACTGGTATCAAGGTGGCATTTGCTAGTAAATATGCCTTAGTATCTGCTGTTTATACCAAGGCTCATTTTGCCTACATTCAGGAAGAAGGTGGCATTAAAGTGTCATATCGTGGCAGTATGATTGCTGTACCAACTAGTAATGTACCAAAAAAGCAAAGAAGTTCAAAAGCTTTGAGAGATCAACAGGGGAATAGAAGTATATTTAAACTTGGCAAATCTATTTATCATAGGGTTAGTAGTCAAAGACTGGAAAAGCTATATAGCCTAACCCATGAAGCTAAAGTTAACCCAAGATTTGGGTTTAAGGCTACAGCAGTTAATACTTTTAATAGCCTCTTTGATAAGGTGTTTACGATTTCTTTTAACTTTGCCTTAGACACAGCAAAATAAAGGAGACAGAAGCAATTTAACAAATAGTATGGAAAAAACGAAACGAAACAAGGTACTTTCTAAGCTTGTCGAACCTGGGTGACTGACCACCCCGCCCCTTGCCTAGCGATAAAAATTTTTGGTATATTTCGTTTCTTTTAATTTAACAAAAGTTCTGTAACCCTCTAAATATAAGACTCTTACATTTAATGAGCTGTAGTAAAAAACGAAATTAAGTATAAACTTGTAAGCCATATATCTATTTTTAAACATTGTCTATACATATAATAAAATTTAGTTTAATCTTAATTTTTAAGAAGCATTAGAGAAAAGAAATGCAAATAGCAAGTATACATGAAGCGAAAATTCATTTTTCTGACTTAATTAAAAAAGTTCAAGAAGGAGAAGAAGTAATTATTTGCAAAGCAGGCAGACCAACAGTTAAAATAATAAAATATAATGCTTTATCAATTCCACGTAAAGCCGGAGCATGGAAAGGAAAAATAAAAATTGCTAAAGATTTTGATCAATTGCCACAAAACTTATTTAACTATAATTACTAGAGATAATAAAATAACTCAATATTCAGTTCCTATTATTATTGCATAAGTATAATTTTAAGAATTGTTTTTTAAAATAAACCAAGTTTAATGAATAACCATAAAGTATCAGACATTGCCAAAGCTTTGCAATTAAGTGAACGTAGAGTGCAACAATTGGTTAAGGAAGCTATACTGCCTGCTCCAGTAGCTGGTAAGTATGATTTAGCTGACTGCATAAAGTCTTATGCACGATATCTTGAATCAAGACCAGTTGGCAAAAATACCTCTGATAATTTAAACGCCCAAAAACTACGCTTACTCAAGGCTCAAGCTGATAAAGCAGAATTAGAAGTACAAATACTGGAAGGCAAATACTTAGCTAGCAGTGAGGTGGAGCTTCATTGGTCTAATTTGATCATTGACTTTAGAGCTAGGATGCTAAGTCTTCCAAACAATATAGCTAGGCAAATAATAGTACTTGATAATGATTTTATAGCCATTGTGCATTGCTTAGAGGCGGAGATACATAAGGCACTTTTGGAACTTAGCAATTATGGGACTGTTGTAAACTGATTCAAAAAATTTTCATCTTGCAACAATCCCATTATGCCAACAAGCCAAATAATTTGGAGTCAGATTACCAAGAAAATAGCCAAACTAGTAGCACCACCACCAAAGTTAAGCGTAAGCCAGTTGGCTGATAATTACCGTAAGCTGTCAAGTGAGTCTTCGGCTGAGCCGGGCAGCTGGCATACTAGTAAGACTCCGTATCAGCGTGAAATCATGGATGCAGTAAATGATCCTAAAATAGAGATGATCGTAGTAATGTCATCAGCACAAGTTGGTAAAACCGAAGTGATCAATAATATTGTTGGCTATCATATTCATCAAGACCCAGCACCAATGCTGATAGTGCAACCTACTGAAAAGCTAGCAGAAAGCTGGTCAACGGATCGTTTAACTCCTATGCTGCGTGATAGTGAGGTGTTTAAGAACTTAGTCAAAGACCCAAAAAGTAGAGATTCCGGCAATAAGATCTTATACAAGCGTTTTCCGGGTGGACACATTACCATGGCTGGTAGTAACTCACCTTCTTCACTGGCAAGCAGGCCAGTCAGGATTGTGCTATGTGATGAGGTAGATCGTTATCCTGCTAGTAGTGGTTCAGAAGGAGATCCAGTTAATTTAGCCAAGAAAAGAGCCACAACTTTTTGGAATAGAAAAATTATTTTAACTTCAACTCCAACTATCAAATATTTTAGCAGAATAGAACTGGCTTATCTGCAAAGTGATCAAAGACGTTATTATGTTCCATGTAAATTATGCGGTGAGTACCAAACCTTAAAATGGTCTCAAATACGATGGCCTAAAGACAAACCTGAAGAAGCACATTATATTTGTGAGGTAAATGGCTGCATTCTGCACGATAATGATAAAATGTCGATGCTACAGCGTGGTAAGTGGATATCTGAAGCTAAAGGAGAAAGTAACAACATTGCTGGTTTTCATATAAGCGAGATCTATTCGCCTTGGGTTACTTGGGCTAGAATGACGGCAGAATTCCTGAAAGCGAAAATGATGCCTGAAACCTTAAAGACTTGGGTTAATACCAGTCTTGGTGAAACTTGGGAGGAAGGAGGAGATAAGGTAGATGAAACTTCACTATTGTCGAGAAAAGAAAATTGGGGCAATGTTGTACCTAACGGGGTTGTTATTATTACTGCTGGTGTAGACGTACAAAATGATCGACTTGAAGTGGAAATAGTTGGTTGGGGTGTAAAAGAAGAAAGCTGGTCGCTTGATTATAGAGTAATCTATGGTGATCCTGCTAGGAGTGAGATATGGGATGATCTTGATAATATCCTAGAGCAGAACATTAAACACCAAAGCGGCATTAACCTTAGGATTGCCTCAGTTTGTGTTGATTCAGGCGGTCATCACACCCAAGCAGTTTATGCTTACTGTAAGAAAAGACAGTTACGTAGGATATTTGCCATAAAGGGTTCATCAATAGCAGGTAAAGTCTTGGTTAGTAGACCATCAATTGCCAATAGAATGCGAGTTAAGTTGTTTTCCATTGGCACTGATACAGCCAAAGAAATGATCTACAGCCGATTAAAGATTACTGAACTAGGACCGGGATATTGTCATTTCCCAATAAATTATGACGCTGAATATTTTAAACAGCTAACGGCAGAGAAAGTCGTTACTTATTATAATAAAGGCTTTCCAACTCGCAAATGGGAGAAGCCAGCTGGTAAACGTAATGAGGCACTTGATTGTAGGGTTTATGCCTTAGCAGCTTTGTACATACTAAACCCAAATTTAGAACTTTTAGCAAATAAAATGCTTGAGCAAACAGCAAAAGTAGAAGTTAAAGAAACTGAGAAAAAGCTGAGTTTAAACTTTATCAAGCCAATCAGAAAAACAACTAGCTTTGTCAAAAATTGGTAAATTTAAATCCTGAAATATTATGCATTGCCGCCTTTATGTAATTCTTCATCATCGAAATCTATTGTTGCTTTAGCAGCATGCATTATAACGTTAAAATATGAGAAGCAGAATTTTAATAAATAATGCTCAGTTATTATGTTAGTTGCTAAAAAATTATCAAATTTATCTTTTTCAGTATTGGCAGTATGCAATATATTTTCTTGAATATAAAGCCTATTAATCAGCTTAGCTTCTAATAAAGTAGTAATTACCACCCAAGTTACGAAATAACAAATATTACCAAATATACTGTCATCGATGATTAGATTGATAGGACTATTATAATTATTTTGTTTGCTTACTGTATAAATTAATTCGCGAAGTATACTGTCATCGTATTTATTTGGTGCGTCGATAATTTTTATTATTGTAAAATTATTTTCCTTACAAAAATTGATCAAAGATTGCCTTATGAGTTCAAAACGGGCATGTGATGAATATAATAAGATAATGGCTTGTTGGTTGTTCATATGCGATCCCTTCTCTAATGTTTTAATAATTAAGAGTTTTGATCGCCAAAGATAAAATGATAAAAGAAAATTTTATAGGTTATATATATCTTGGCGATCGGGAAGTTCGCAGAAACCGTCAACAGCCGGTATGGTAGCCTTTAGGCTTGAAGTTTACACCACAAGCCTTGAACATACGCTACCACCCCCCCGATCATAATAATCAAGGAACAACATTTTCGGTTGTTGTATACCGCTGTTGATAGGGGCTGCGAAACCCCAAAATAACCTTGCAGTTATTTCACTTTTAATTTTAAACTACAGTTAGCAAAAGTCAACAATAAGTTTTTTCAATTACTAATCATATCTTACGGTGATTTCTGAACCAACATCATTTATTGCAGGTGAAACTGTCGAATGGCAACGATATTTAAACAAATATCCTGCTGCTGAAGGTTGGAATTTGTCTTACAGCTTTCGTAATTATACCACTGGTTTTGACGTTGCTGCTATTGCTGAAGCAGATTATTACCTTGTGCTGCTAGGTTCTGAAACAACAGCTACTTATACAGCTGGTAATTATTGGTGGCAAGCGATGGTACATAAAGAGACTTTACGTTACATAATTGCTAAAGGTAATTTAGAAATTAAACCTAATTTAGCACTGCTTACAACTTATGATGGTCGCTCGCATGTTAAGAAGGTTTTAGATGCACTAGAGGCTACCATTGTTGGCAAGGCAAGCCGGGATCAATTGTCATATTCGATCAGTGGTCGTAGCCTGTCACGGTTAAGCCCAGCAGAATTACTAAAATGGCGTGATATTTACAAAGCTGAATATGCTAGAAATTTGCAAGAAGAAAGGATAAAGAATGGGCTTAGTTCAGGCAACCTGATTAAGGTTAGATTCAATAACCCATGAAGCTATTTGATTTCTTCAAAGGTAAATCGGTTATTAAGGAAAAGCGTAAATACGCAGCCGCTAGCATTAATCGCTTTACTAATGATTGGATTGCTGGAAACTTATCGGCAGATGCAGAGTTATATAGAGACCTCAAAACACTACGCAGCCGATCACGAGAACTTTGTATCAATAACGATTATGCTCGACGGTTTTTAAAAAGAACTTCTACTAATGTTATAGGTGCTAATGGCATACGGTTACAACTACGTGCCTCTAGTAATAGTGAAAATTTTCTGCAAGATAAAAATAATTATATCCTAGAACAATTTGATAACTGGAGCAAAAAAGGTATTTGTACGGTAGATGGTAGATTATCTTGGATAGATTGTCAAAAATTATTTCTAGAATCAGTGGCTCGTGATGGAGAGGTTATTATTCGTTTAGTCAAAGGCTTTGATAATGAGTTTGGTTTTGCTCTGCAGTTTATTGAAGCTGATCATTTGGACGAGGAGTTAAATGAAGCTCTACCGGATGGTGGATATATTCGTATGGGGATTGAATTTAATAAATGGAATAGACCTGTAGCCTATTATCTACTTACCTCCCATCCCGGTGAAATCTTTAAAAAATATGATAATAATAAGCAATACCAAAGAATTACTGCTAATGAGATTATTCATGGCTATATTTTAGAAAGACCTTCGCAAAGTAGAGGCGTGCCATGGATGCACAGTGCCATGTTACGTCTGCGGATGCTGGGGGCTTATGAGGAAGCAGAGCTGGTAGCAGCTAGAGTTGGTGCATCAAAAATGGGGTTTTTTGTTTCTCAAGATGGTAGTGGTTATCTTGGTCAAGATGATGGTTTTGGTAGCAAGATAATGGAAGCTGACCCCGGGACATTTGAACAACTGCCTGCTGGTATGGATGTGCGGCTATTTGACCCTAATCATCCAACAAGCAGCTTTGCTGATTTTGAGAAGTCAATACTCCGGGGAATTGCTAGTGGGCTGGATATTTCCTATGCAACCCTTGCCAATGATCTTGAGAATGTAAACTTTTCGTCAATTAGGCATGGTAGCCTAGAGGATCGTGATACTTGGCGTATGCTGCAAAATTGGGTGATAGAGCATTTTTGTAACTCGGTATTTGAGAACTGGTTATTAATGGCCATTACTACTGGTCGAATTAAAATACCGCTATCAGAATTTGATCAATACAACAAACCAATATGGCGAGCTAGAGGATGGGCTTGGGTTGATCCACTTAAAGAAAGCCATGCCAATCAAATTGCGATTGCTGAGAAAACTAAAACTAGGAGTCAAATAGCAGCAGATCAAGGTATGGATATAGATGAATTATTTCAGCAGATAGTATTTGAACAACAATTAGCTAAAAAATATGGCTTAGATTTAACATTAACAACTACCAACAAAGAAAATGAACAGCAAACAATTAGCACAGAAGAATCTAATGACGATTAAATGTAAAAGTGAAATGCTATACCGACATACGGTTTTAGGTCAACTACTTAGAGAAGATCGCAGTTTTGAACTGTCTTTTTCAAGCGAAGAACCAGTAGAGAGATTTTTTGGTCTTGAGATACTTGACCACAAACCTGAAAGCGTCAAGCTGGATTGGTTAAATTCTGGCCACGCTCCCCTACTTCTTGACCATGACCCAACTAAGCAAATTGGTATTGTTGAAGCTGCTGAAATAACTAGTGATGGTAAAGCTAGGGGCAAAATAAGGTTTGGTAAAAGTACTTTAGCTGAAGCAGCTTACCAAGACGTGCTAGATGGCATTAAAAGTAACATATCAGTAGGCTATTGTTATTTACCAAATGGCATAGTACTTGAGCAAGAGTCAAAAGGGGATAATCCTAACATTTATCGGATCAACAAATGGAAACCACTAGAAGTATCATTAGTATCAATACCAGCTGATCATACAGTAGGCATTGGTCGAAACCAACTAGAAATAATTGCTAATAATATGACTAATATGAGGGAAAACATGCAAAATGAAGTAATAGAAAATAGCCAACCACCGATTACCGTTAATACCGAACAAATTACCAAAGACATTAGGCAAAGTGAAGCTACTAGACTTAGTGAGATATTAACTATCGGTGATAAACATAATATGCACAATATGGCGATAGAATTTATTCGTGAGGGCAAAAGCATTGATGCTTTTAGGCAGAAGGTTCTAGAAACATTGAGCAACAATCCAATTATCAACACTACTTCACCAAAATCAGCTATTATCGGGATGAGTACAAAGGAAGCAAGAAGCTTCTCTATTTTAAGAGCCATTAGAGCAACGGTAACAGGCAATTGGAGTGATGCTGAGCTGGAAAAAGAAGCATCAATGGCAGTTGCTAAAAAAATTAATCGAGAGCCTTCTAGCTTTTTTGTACCTCTTGATGTCAATTTAGAACAAATAGAGCAAAGAAGTTATGTAAGCAGAACGCTGGAAAAATTATCAAATGTTGCCGGTGGTTACCTAGTTAGTACCGATTATCTAAGCAGCAATTTTATTGAACTGCTGCGTAACAAAATGCTTGTTAAGCAAATGGGAGCTAAAGTAATGAGCGGCTTGCATGGCGATGTAGCAATACCAAAACAAACTGGTGGAGCTACTACTTTTTGGGTATCAGAAGGGAGAAGCCCTGAGCATAGCGAGCAAGCCTTTGCCCAAGTAACACTCTCCCCTAAAAGCATTGCAGCTTACACTGATTTTACCCGCAAATTAGTGCTACAATCTAGTCCTGATATAGAAAATCTAGTACGCAGTGATCTTGCTACCGTTATTGCTCTTGAAATTGATCGGGCTGCGATAAGTGGTAGGGGCATTGGGGCTGAGCCATTAGGTATTCTTAACACAACTGGCATTGGTAATGTTACTTTTGATGACGATGATCCAATAAGTTGGGGTAAGATCGTAGACCTTGAAAGCCTAATTGCTGCAGGAAATGCTGATATTGGCACGCTTGGCTATTTATGTAATGCCAGCATACGGGGAATTTTAAAGCAAACAGAAAAAGCTGAAGGAACTGCCCAATTTGTTTGGGAAAGTAGTAGTGAGCTAGGTTTTGGTTACCTTAACGGCTATAGAGTTGGAACAACCAACCAAATACCAGCTGATACTATATTATTTGGCAATTTTGCTGATCTAATTATTGGACAATGGGGAGTGCTGGATGTATTAGTAGACCCTTACACTTTAGGAACTAGCGGTGGCATTAGAATAAGAGTCATGCAAGATGTAGACATTGCAGTTAGACACGCTGAGAGTTTTGCAGTACTAACTAGACAATAATTATAGGTAATTATTTTTGATATCACGATAAGAACTTATAACCCGCAAAATTTGCAATGGCTTTGTTTTAGGATTATATATTATGTAGTAGTTATAAACTAACCAAAAACGTACAGGTTTATCAGTTAAATCTTCACGTTTACTTCCAATGTCAGGATTTGCAGCTAGTTTAAAAAACGCTTGTTCAAAAAGATTGGCTATTTTTTCAGCAGCTTTGGGGTTATTTTTGGCGATATATAACCAAATATCCTTAATATCTTGCTCTGCTTGAACAGTTAAGCAAAAATTATTTTTACTCATGAGACTTTAATTTATCTTTACGAAAATTCCTGAAATTTTGTAGAGCTTGGTCACCTGAAATAACCTTACCTTCAGCTGCTTGGTCAAGACCTATTTGAATTTCCTGATTAAGCCACATTTTATAGTTTTCAAAACTAGTGTTGTGAGTTTCTGATTTAATAAGTAAACGTAATGCAGCTCTTATAACTTCACTGGAAGAATGATAAAAACCACTTTCTACCTGTTTATCTATATATTTTTCGAGTTCCGGTGTTAAGGACACATTCATAATTATCAGCCATAATAACAATAATTGATATTATAATAACATAAATAGTTATGATCTTTCAAGAAGATTTTGCTGAGTTTTTAGACACAGAGCAAGGATTTGCAGTAGAGGCAACAGTAACGCCAAAAGATGGACTAGCTTACCAACTCAAAGGGATATTTGTTAACAACTACTACCCTATAGATATTGGAACAAGTGGCTTTGTCGGATTCAATCCAAGCTTTGAATGCTGTGAGGAAGAGGCAAGAAAAATCAATTATGGAGATATACTAACTATCCGGCAAACAAAGTACAAAATTGTTGAAATCAAACAAGATGATACTGGTTGGGTAGTGCTGGAATTAGAGCGACAAAGCTGATATGCTGCATGCTAGAACCAGCATAAGGCAAACTTTTGTGGATATCCTTAAAGGAAAAACGGCAGCAAAAGATAAAGTTTACGATAGTCGTTTATACAGCATGAATGACAGCACTTTGCCGGGGATTATCATATTTTCTAGCCAAGAAGAAATAGTAACCAGCACTATCAGTCCACCAAGATGTCAGAACAGGACGGCACGAATAACGGTAGAATGTTATGCCAAGGCTACTACTTCGGTCAATATCATAGTTGATAATATGACAGCTGAAGTGGAAAGTGTAGTGTTAAATAATCCTGAACTAAGGAAGCTTTGCAAAGATTGCCGTTTGGAATCAACTGATATTAGCCTAAATTCAGATGGCGATCAACCAGTAGCAGTAGCAAGCCTCGTATTTGCAGTAAGCTACCAAACTAAAGAGACTTCACCGAATATAATAATATAAATCCAATAATGAGAAACCAATATGTCAACACATGCAGGATCAGAAGGAATAGTTAGAATTGGCACAACACAGGTAGCCGAAGTTAAATCATGGTCGCTGGAAGAGGTATGCGATACGGTAGATGCCAGTACTATTGGCACTGAGTGGCGTAAGTCTCAGGCTACTATTAAGAGCTGGTCAGGTTCGATAGAGGCCTTTTGGGATGAAGCTGATACTGAAGGTCAAGGAAAGCTTACCATTGGAGCGACCGTACAGCTAAGTCTTTACCCAAAAGGCGAGAATGAAGAAAAGATATATTTTACGGGCATAGCAATTGTTACTGGCATTTCTCGGCAAGCTTCTTTTGATGGGTTAGTTGAAAGTTCCTTTACCTTCCAGGGCAATGGTAAATTATTAGAAGTAAAACAGTAAAATTTAACAATACTAATAGAAAGTAGGAGAAGACAATAATGACTGAAAAAATTATTGACAGGATTAAAGCCCATTTTGATGCTAAGGAGATCAAGGTAATTGAGGTAACAGAATGGGGAGATGCTGAGAATCCGTTATATATTCACTGTTCTCCTTTGACCTTAGCACAGAAGAACCGTCTATATAAAATGGCTAAAGAAGATGATTTGGGCTTAATGGTTGAAGCATTGATTATGAAAGCTAAAGATACTGAAGGTAATTGTTTGTTCAGCAGAGCAGATAAACCAAATTTAATGAGAAATTGTGACCCTGATGTGTTAATTCGTGTCGCAACCTCGATCATGGAGAGTAGTGATACTGAGGTAGCAGAAAAAAACTAACTAACCAGCCAGTATTACTTAACATGTTTGCTTTAGCTGAGCATTTAGGAAAAACCATATCTGAAATCGAACAAATGACAATAGATGAGTGGTATCATTGGCTGGCATATTTTAAAATTAAAAAACAGTATCAGTATAAACACAAATTAACAAGGTAAATGAGTTCTAACAATAAAGAAGTCAGAGTAACTTTTAGAGGAGTTGATAAAAGCAAAGAAGCATTTGGCAGAATCAAGCAGAATTTCAAGAAACTACAAGATCAACTTGGCAGAATTAAACTAGGATTTGGTAGAATCGGTACGGCAATAGCTGCGGCATTTAGTGTAGCAACTTTAAAGAAGATTATCGATAGCGGTGAGGAAATTGGTAAACTTGCTAATAAGCTAGATATTAGCACCCATAGTTTATCAGAGTTAAAATATGCTGCAGAGAGATGCGGGGTGGAGTTTAGTACCCTTACTTCAGGTCTTGAGCAAATGGCAATGAGGGTGTCAGATGCAGCAAAAAACTCCGGGGAGGCAAAAGATGCTTTGAGGTTACTGGGTTTATCAGCTAAAGAATTGAATCAAGTAGCACCCAATGATCAGATTGGACAAATTGCTGAAAACTTGTTAAGAGTCAGAGATGCTTCAGATAGAACACAGCTAGCAATAAAGTTGTTTGGCTCTGCTGGAGCTGCCCTGCTACCAATACTTGAACAAGGTGAAGATGGTATAAGAAGGCTTAGAGAAGAAGCAAGGAATCTAGGGCTATCATTGTCGCAGGAAGAATGTGAGGCAATGGCTAAGTTCAACGCAGAACTATCAAAATTACAGGCAATAATGACCAGTTTAATAACCTCATTATTAGTGCCTATATTACCGTTACTGATAGGATTTTTTGCGGCTATTAGGGAGGGACACCCAGCCATAACTTTTATAATTACTGCAATATCTACTTTGCTAGCTTTGAGATTAGCAGTATGGTTTATTGCGGCTGCTACTGCTGTTAGGGCTTTTACGGCAGCTCTTGTAGCAAATCCATTAGGTTTAGTAGCAGTGGCAATATCAACTGTGGTAGCTGGACTTGTTACCTTAACTAAATGGTTTAACAAATCAACTGAAGTAACTAAAGAATTTAATCAGACTTTAGAAGAAACAAAAACATTAGCAGCAATAACCATCCCTAAAGCGTCACTTGAGGTAATGAGTCAAAGGAACGAATTGCAAAACGAAGCAAAACGGATATTTGAACAAACTAGGACACCGCTGGAAAAGTATAACATGGAAATGGAGAAACTAAATAAACTGCTTAAGCAAGGTTTAATTGACCAAGATACTTATAACAGAGCTATGGAACAAAATAAACAATTACTTGGTAATATGGCAAATGAATCCGAAGATGCATTTAATTTGATTAAAGATCGTTCCAACGATGCAGCAGATAGTTTAATTGATAATTTTGCCAAGGCTGCCTTTGGTGTAGGTGATCAGGTAAAAAGTTTGAAAGATACTTTTAGTGATTTTTTTAAACAGTTGCAAGTTGATATATTAAAAATGACACTTAAACAGGCTTTCTCTTCGGCTAGCGGAGGTACATTTGGTGAAATGTTTGGCAGCGGAGGAAGTTTAGGTGGGATAAGCTCCATTTTTGGAGGTGTGTTTGCAAATGGTGGTACGGTAAAGCCCGGTAAAGCACATGTGGTTGGTGATGGTGGTGAGCCTGAGTTGTTTATTCCCAATAGTGTTGGTAGCATTGTACCCTTTAGCAAACTGGAGGCATCAGGTGCTAGCAACAACAATATTGTAGTTAATATGAATATTCAAACCCCGGATATTAGCTCATTTAACCAAAGCAGAAGTCAAATTGCCGCTGATATGGCAAGGCAGATAGCAAGGAGTTCTAGGAATTTGTGATGTATTTATGATAGTCTTTGCTGAGGTGCAATTTCCGCCTGAGATATCTTATGGTTCTAAGGGTGGTCCAATATTCTCAACTAACATCGTTACAACATTTAGTGGTCATGAGCAACGCAATATTAACTGGCAAATGGCAAGAAGCAGATATGATATAGGTAGTGGTATCAAGACGCAAACTCAGTGGCAAGAGCTAATAAGTTTTTTTCGGGCAAGGCGTGGCAGAGCTATAGGTTTTCGTTATAAAGACTGGTCTGATTATCAAGGTATAAATCAGTTATTAGGCAAAGGGGACGGTCAAACAAAAAAATTCCAATTAGTTAAAAATTATATTAGTGGTGGATATATTTATGCTAGAATTATAACTAAACCAGTAAAAAATAGTTTTTGCAAGATTTATCTTGATTCTTGTGTAGTGCAAACAGAAGAAATTGACATTGATTTTACCACTGGCTCAATTGTCTTTGCTCAACCTCCGAGAAGAGATGAAGAAATAACGGCAGATTTTGAATTTGATGTACCAGTTAGGTTTGATACGGATCACCTTGATTTATCGATGGATAGCTTTAACATAGGCTCTTGGGGTAATATTCCTCTCATTGAAATTAGAGTATGAGAAATTTACCGCCAACATTAACTCATCACTTAAAATCCGAGGTGACAAGCCTTGCTACTTGCTGGAAAATTACTAGACTGGATAAAATAATTTTAGGATTTACTGATTATGACCAAAATTTACTAATTGATGATTTGCAATATGAATCTATTGCTAGTTTTACTCCAACCAATGTTGAGAGTAGCAGTAACATGGCAGTAGATAATCTTGATTTATCAGGACAGATTTTTACCCCTAAAATAAATGCTAGAGATTTACTTGCTGGTAAATATGATTTTGCTGAAGTTGAAATATTTTTAGTAAATTATCAAGAGCCAAATAGTGGTAAGCTAATACAAAAGCGTGGAGTATTAGGGGAAGTAACCTTAAATAACAACATGTTTTGTGCTGAAATAAGAGGGCTTACACAATTCTTATCACAAACAATGTGTGAAACTTATCTGCCTCATTGTCGAGCTAATCTTGGTGATACAAAATGCAAGTTTAACTTGCAACAGCTAGGATTTACTGTGGAAGAAACAGTATCGAAGGTGATTGACCAGCAAAGCTTTTTTGCCCAAAGCCTTACTCATCCCAATGGCTGGTTTACTGGAGGTTACGTTATTTGGTATAGCGGTAGTAATCATGGACTAAAGATGGAAGTAAAAGATTTTGCTGATACAAAGATAATATTAGCTCTACCAATGCCTTTTGCTATTAGTGTATCTGATAAATTTGCTATTATTGTTGGTTGTGATAAAAGTAGTAAAACATGCATAGAGAAATTTCAAAACATTGTCAATTTCCGTGGTGAACCTGATTTGCCCGGCATAGATAGACTGATGAGTACCGCTGGAACACGTAAATGTAACTAAGTAATAATGATCAGCGGTAAAGATATAGTAACAAACGCTAGAACATGGCTTGGCACTAAGTATCATCACCAAGGTAGACTGAAGAGAAGTTATGCCAGCAATGGCGGTGTTGATTGCATTGGGCTGATTATGGGAGTTGCTATGGAACTACGGCTAGTTGGGGCAGATGGCAAGTTATTAGCAGAATTTGATGAAACTAGCTATTCTCCTCATCCTGATGGGGTAAGATTAAAGCAGTTTCTAGATTTACATTTAAAAAACATTGATATCAAGCAAATAAAACTAGGTGATGTGCTGTTGTTTAAGCTATTTAGCCATCCCCAACATGTTGGTATAGCCAGCAACTATTTTGGAGGTATAGGCATTATTCATTGTTATTCAGGTTCAGGTCAAGTAGTTGAACATTATTTATCAGCTGCATGGCAGAAAATGCTAGTTGGGGTTTATAGGTTTAGCTACCAATGACCAATGCCATATTACCAGTAGCAGGAGCGGTAGGCGGCTTTTTCATTGGCGGGCCTATTGGAGCGATTATGGGTGCTAATTTGGGTATGGCAGCCAATAATCTTTTTTTACCAAGAAAAAAGCAAAGTATTAAATTACCTACCCAAGAAGGGTCAAGGCTTAGTGACCTAAGAGTGCAGCTATCAAGTTACGGTGAAGTAATACCTAAAATATACGGCTCAATGAGGCTTGCTGGCAATATTATTTGGGCTACTGATATTAAAGAAGTGGCAACTGAGCATGAGCATTCTGAAGGTCAAAACAGTGGTGGTAAAGGTGGAGGAGGTAGGCAAACAGTTATTACAACTCAAAGTACCATCACTTATAGCTATTTTGTTAGCCTAGCAATTAGCATATGTGAAGGTGAAGTTAATGAAATTATTAGAATTTGGGCTGATAGCAAGTTGCTTACTGAAGATATCTTAAGAAGTGATCAGGGTAAATTTAACATTCATCTTGGTACTGAAGAACAAATGCCCGATGATATTATTGGTAAGTACAAATCTGCTCAAACATATCCAGCCTATAGAGGTTTATGCTATGTGGTAATAGAGGATTTTCCTCTTGAGCAGTTTGGCAATCGCATTCCAAATTTTACCTTTGAGGTTAAACGTTTAGTTAAGTTTAAGCCAGCAGTAGAGGACAAAATTAAAGAAGTAGTATTGATCCCGGGAGCCGGGGAATTTGTTTATGCTGATCAGCTTTATACTAAACAAGATGGTATGAATATTGGCAATAGCTGGACGCCACTAAAGAACAAACACTATCTTAACATGCATAATTATGCAAACAAGCCTAATATGTTTGTAGCACTGGAGCAAATGGCAAGGACTTTACCGAACCTTGAGTGGGTGGCATTAGTAGTAACTTGGTTTGCAACCTCCAGCAGAGCTATTGATTGTCGCATTGTACCCAAAGTAGAGTATTATGGTGATAGCACAAAAATGTTACCAAATGATTGGCAAGTAGCAGGTGTTGCTAGGTCGCAGGCTGAAGTAGTACTTTACATCAATCAATTTACTCCAACCTATGGTGGTACTCCTTCTGATGATAGTGTAATAGCTATTTGTCAACATATTAGGCAGCGTGGGTATAAAGTAATGTTTTATCCCATGATCTTTGTAGATGAACTTGAGCCAAAGCCGAAGCCTTGGAGAGGAAGGATAACAGCCACCAGCGTCAGTGAAATTGATAACTGGTTTAATAACCCGGTCTCAGGATATAATCGTTTTATCATGCATTATGCAGACCTCATGGCTGGACAAGTTGATGCATTCATTATTGGCTCTGAAATGGTTAGCCTAACCTCCTTTACCGATAGAGCTGGATCATACCCAGCAGTTGAGCAATTTATTCAGCTAGCCTCTATGGTAAAAGCAAAATTAGGTAATACTCTAGTAACATATGCTGCTGATTGGACAGAATATCATCATACAAAAGGTGGTTGGTTTAATCTTGATCCACTATGGGCTAGTCCAAACATTGATTTTGTCGGTATTGATGCCTATTTTCCGCTTACTGAAGACTTGCCACATTCTCAGATTACCGAAGAGCTTATTAAAAAAGGCTGGGAAAGTGGTGAAGGATGGGACTATTATTGGGACTGGCAAAGGAAGCAGAAACATTATTTTGCCGCTGAATCACCACAAACCCCTGATAAATATGCTTGGAAAAATTTACAACATTGGTGGACAACTGCACATCATAACCCGGATAGTAGAGCTACTAGCTGGCAGCCGAAGATGAAGCCTATATGGTTTACTGAATTTGGTTTTCCGTCAGTAGATGCTTGCACTAATCAGCCTAATGTATTTTATGATCCAACTTCTGTTGAGTCGTACTTTCCTAGAAATTCTAAAGGTAGAGTAAATTTTTTAGCTCAACGTCATGCACTAAATGCCACACTAGATTATCTAGCAGAACGTAATAGTAAAGAAGGCTGTGAGCAACTGATACCAAAAAGATTTGTTTGGACTTATGACGCAAGACCTTTCCCTTTTTGGCCTGACTTTAAAAGCATATGGCAAGATGGAATATTATGGCCAACTGGTCACTGGATTAACGGTAAGCTGGGAGGTTCAAACCTTGGAGCTATTATTGCTGAAATTTTAGCAAGTGTTGGATTAAAACCTACTGATTATGATGTATCTAGACTGACTCAAGATGTTTATGGCTATATTATCAATCAGTATATAACGGCAAGAGAAGCAATAGAGCAACTGCAAAGTGCCTATTTTTTTGATGTAGTAGAAAGTGATGGTATTCTTAAGTTTATATTAAGGCTTGAATCTATGAGTAACATAGATATAGAAGAAGATAATTTAGTTACAGTAGGTACAGATAGCAAAACTACTATAGAAATAAGCATTACTCAGGAATTAGAGCTACCACAAAAAGTAAGTGTTAGTCATATTGACTGCCAACAAAATTATGATTTAGTCACTGTCCAATCACAACGGCAGGCAGTTCAAACCACAGAACAAGTAAATTTTTCGTTACCAATAGTGTTAGATGATCAATCAGCCAAACAAATTGCTGATATTACCCTATACAATGCTTGGCAGGAGAGAGTTAGTTACCAACTAACTTTGCCTCCCCAATATGGATTTTTAGAACCAACAGATATTATCAATGTGATCTGTAAAGCAGAAGATAATCAAGTGCAGCATCAGTTAAGGATTGTTAAAACCGATATGCAACGTTCAGGGTTGATGAAGATTTTTGCTACTAGCTTTAATATGGCGATGTATGACTTTCATAGCAATACAAATTATCTTACGTCAAATTATGAATTACCAAAACTATTAGCTGCAACTATCATGGAACTAATAGAGACACCTACGCTGCTAACTGATGCTAGGACAAACCAACCAATTCTACGCATAGCCATAGTGCCTGATGGTAGCAACTGGCAAGGAACAGCTATATATAATAGTAGCGATGATGGTTATGATTACAAATTGCTAGCAACTACTACTGTGCCATCAATTATGGGAGTGGTAATAAATAGGCTTTCTTTTGGAACTACAGTAATTTTTGATTGTCATAACGAAATAATTGTACAATTGCTTTATGGATCATTATCAAGCGTCAGCGAACTTGCGTTACTAAATGGGGCAAATGCTGCTCTAATAGGTGATGAGTTAGTACAATTCCAAAATGCTGAATTAATTGGTGACCATAAATATAAATTAACAAAGCTACTGAGAGGTAGGCAAGGAACAGAATGGGCTATTAATAAACACCAAGTTGCAGATAAATTTATTTTTTTAAATTCAGCAGTTATGGCAGTTAATCTAAATCATCACTTAATTGGTCGGAAGTTACTCTACAAACCCGTGTCAGTCGGTAGTTCATTTGGTGAAACGAATACTATAGAGAGCAAGTTTATGGCTAGAAATCTTAAACCTCTTGCACCAGTGCATACCAAGTCTGAAAAAGATAAGCAAGGTAACATTATTATCAGCTGGATTAGACGTAGTAGAATAGATAGTGATTGGCGTGATTATGTTGATGTACCACTTGGCGAAGAGTTTGAAAAATATCAGGTTGATATTAAAAGTGGTAATAATGTTATTAGAACCCTTGAAGCCTCAAGCCCAAATGCTATATACAGCAAACAAGCACAAATATCTGATTTTGCCTATGCATCAGAACTACCGGTAAACTTAAACGCCAGCATTTACCAACTCTCCAGCCAAATCGGCAGAGGCTATGGGACAACTTTAACGTTGCTCTAAAAATTACTATGTCTTACACTTCTAGGTTAAAGCTACCCTATATCCATAGTGGGCAGGCACAAAAGGAGATTACTCATAACGAAGCACTAACTTTACTCGATATCCTCATTAATCCAGTGGTAGAAGCTACTCAAGTAGCTATGCCACCTCAAGATGCAATGACTGGACAGTTATACATAGTTAGTCAACATCCTCAAGGTGAGTTTATCAGCCATGCAAATAAAATAGCCCAAAAGTTAGAAGTTGGTTGGAAGTTTGTTACTGCTCCTAAATGGCTAGAAGTAATACTTAATAGTAATGGCAGCAAATACCGCTTCGATGGCAATAATTGGATAAAATCATAGTCCAAATTCCCAATCTAAATCTAACCTTCAACCAAAATTCTAATCTAAACAACATATCTCTTTTGAAATTCGCTTATGCTGAGGAATTTAAAGAAGCCACTTCACTGCGAACCGCAGCGGACGATGATGTACGTGAGGAGCAGAGTACCGGTAGCACGAATAAATTACCAGCAGAAGTAGAGTTTCGAAAGAGATTTAATAGTATGAACAGCAAATACTATATACCATACTTTACTCACCAAGAGCTAGCCTGCAGGCAAACTGGTCAAATCATTTTAGCTGCAGGTTTTGCTGAAAAATTAGTTGCCTTGCGTAACAAATTTAACTGTCCCATGCAGCTTACCTCAACCTGTCGTTCTAAAGAATACAACCGCAAAATTGGCGGTGTACCAAATTCTTTCCACATCTACGACTATCCACGTTATGGCTTTACCGGCTGCTGTGCTATTGATGTAGCTACTTCAGACAACACCATTAAAGGAAACCTTATCTCACTTGCTTGGCAGCTAGGCTGGTCCATCGGCATCAACAAAAACTTCATTCATTTGGATAGACGGATTGATTATACAGACCTGAAACAAACAATTTTTCTTTATTAAATTACACACAGTTCAAGTAACCACTATATTCCTTTGTTCTTAAGAATTGATGGGATTACTCAGACGTTTCTTGTGTTACAAGTGAATGTATCAAAATATTAACAGAACCTAGTACACACATTACAATTTACAAAAAAGTTATAAATCTAATTTAAGCAGACATGTGAAGTAATATTTTAACATGGGAAACATCAATATTTTTTTTGGCATTCCAGATATCATACTGTTGCTGAAGATTAAGCCAGTATTCAGGGCTTGTGTTTGGAAATGCTGTAGATAGACGAATAGCCATAGAAGAACTAATGCTAGATTTTTCATTGATTAGAAATGATAAAGTTTTACGGGTAACTCCAAGCGATAGAGATGCCTCAGTGACAGTTAAATTTAAAGGTTCTAAATATAATTCTTTTAATATACTACCCGGGTGTGGGGGATTGAACATATATACCTCGCTTTAATGATAATCCAAATAATCAACGTCATAGGCATCTCCATTACTAAAACGAAATATCAGACGCCAGTTACCATTAATTTTAACTGACCAAAAGTCTTTCATATTACCTTGCAGCTTGTGCAGTCCGAGTCTTGGTAAATTCATGTTTTCTACCTTAGTTGCAGCATTTAAGTTAGCCAGTAACAGCCTGAGTTTTTTTATATGATCACTTTGTATTTTTGTAGTATCGCCATTATTAAAGAAATTGTTTAGACCCTTATGGCTGAAAGTTTTGATCATATCATAAATAATATTACCTTATTATGATTGTAACATATAACGTTATAGTTATCAAGCTAATTATCTATCCTAAACTAGGATATGAATAAAAAGCAAGGCGGTTCAATTGCAAATAAAACTAAATTTATAACTTAGACGAACAAACAAAGTAGTTACCAATTGAATTTTATAGTTTCAATTTAATAGATATTAATTAAAAAACCCAACGGACTTGGTAAAACGTATATTTGCAACAAAACTGCTTTGTAATCTTTTAGCATTACAAATCACATTCTAAACCTGAGTCGCCAAGTAAATTGTTGGTAAATTCTTCATTTACCAGCTCATAATTGTAAAAATTGTGTTCCTGTGCTTTGGTGGCAAAATTTTGCCCTTGAGCAGCAGCATTAACCATAATATTACTAATTTTATTGCAAGCCGCAGCCTTAAAATTTTCATCCGAACTTAGGCTGAATGCATGGTGATAATATGTTTTAGCTTTCTCAAATAAACCTATAGACTCAAAATACTCAGCCTGCTTTAGCATTATATCAGGATTCTCTGCATCTTGTTTTAGCCATGCTTTAAAACATTCTTTTATCCTAACCGCATTATTAATTACTTTATAGCAGTCAATCGCTTTAGCATATTCACCTTTGTTAAAAAATAGCTGACCAAGTTTCTCATATATTTTTGGTAGATGACTATTCGCCTCTATAGCTTTTACATAGTAATCCAATGCCTCATTTTCACCATTCTGCTCAGCGATACTAGCTAAGCAACTATAGGCTATAGCCTTAAGATTCTTGCAGGCAGGAGAGTCCGGATAATCCTCTAGATACTTTATAGCTTTATGATAATAAACTTGGTCAAGCCTATCTTCATCAATAGGCAAACTACTAACTTGGTACTCAAGATTTTCTGTTACTTTAGCATGGCAAACCGTTATTAACTCTGCAATCTTGGCATGATCAGGTAACTCAACTCCACAGACACTGGCAAAGAATTTCACATATTCATATTGCTGCTGTAAACAATAACCATAGCTTTGGATCTGATGCTGAAGTTGAACATTACCCGGTTCAGCATATTCAGCAAAAATCTCCAATGCTTGCTGCAAGATCATTATGGCATTTGCGATCCTACTAAAAAAGCCGCTAAGATACTAAAACAGCAACAACAAGCAGAGGCAGATGAAAAAGCCAGACAAGAAGATGAGAGACTTGCACAAGAGGCAAAGCTTAAAGAGCAAGAGGAAGCTAAGGAAATAGAAGAAGCAGCTAAATTAAAAGCCATAGAGGAGGCAAAAGTAAAAGAATATGTCCCGGAGATACAGGTTGTGAAATTATTTGAGGTAGCAGATGGGAATAATCAGTTTGATAATGATGATCAGGCTACTATCAAGCAAGTATCGAATCTAATCCGAGATGGTAACGACCGCCTGCAGGAACATGGTAAGAATGGGATATTGCTGCTTGGTAATACCGGAGCTGGCAAGACTACACTCGCTCATGTGTTTAGTGGCAGGGAGCTACAGGCGATTTTTGATGATGAAACTAACGAGATGGTTATTGAAGCAAAGCAACCATTTAATGATATTGTCATTGGTCATAAAATGGCTTCCGAGACTAAGATTCCTAATAAATGTTTTGCTAAAGATAAAAACCTAATCATTTGGGATTGCCCTGGCTTTAATGACACTGATCCTGTTCAGGAAATTGCTAACAGCTTCTATATTAAAAGGCTCTTTGAAACTACAGAACAGCTAAAATTTGTGTTGGTGGTAGATGAATCATATTTAAGGAGTAATAGAGGTAGTGATTTCCTTGAAACGTTATCTAATTTTATAAAAAGTTTTAATAATATTGAATTTATAAAGGGCAGCATATCTTTAGTATTTACTCATGTACCACCAAACAAAAATATTCAGCATATTAAAAACTCTATAGATAAAATATTAAAAGATAATCAAGGGGCAACAGAGGGGCATAAGGCACTGATTAATAAGCTCAAAGATAATGGCTCAATACATCTATTCTATAAACCAACTGACGAAGGTGAGTTAGCTGTACCTGACTTACTTGCGGCAATAGACACATCATCCAAATATTCTGATGCTAAAGGTGATATGGTCAATATAACTATTTCTAAGAAAGCTCAGGAGTGTTCATCTCATCTGTTAAATACTGCCAGTAATAATTTTAATCAACTATTAGAGGTGATAGTTAAGGCTATTGGTAATGCAACTAAATGCTCAGATGCTAATTCACTCAATGCATTTTCTGAGAATTATCATCTTGTCAAAGATTGGATTCCATCATCAATTCATTACAATAACCTACTGCAAAGGCATAACAAAGATGAATATTTTCTAGAGCTGGACTTATTATCAAAGTTACAGAAAGTACTTAACTGTGAGCAAATAGTAAGCATACCAAATGCCATAATGATCTTGCAGCAAGCATTAGAGATTTTTGCTGAATATGCTAAACCGGGTAATGTTCAGCTTCAGCATCAGATACAAGGCTATGGTTATTGCTTACAGCAGCAATATGAATATGTGAAATTCTTTGCCAGCGTCTGTGGAGTTGAGTTACCTGATCATGCCAAGATTGCAGCAGAGTTAATAACGGCTTGCCATGCTAAAGTAATAGAAAATCTTGAGTACCAAGTTAGCAATTTGCCTATTGATGAAGATAGGCTTGACCAAGTTTATTATCATAAAGCTATAAAGTATCTAGAGGATTATCCGGACTCTCCTGCCTGCAAGAATCTTAAGGCTATAGCCTATAGTTGCTTAGCTAGTATCGCTGAGCAGAATGGTGAAAATGAGGCATTGGATTACTATGTAAAAGCTATAGAGGCGAATAGTCATCTACCAAAAATATATGAAAAACTTGGTCAGCTATTTTTTAATAAGGGTGAATATGCTAAAGCGATTGATTGCTATAAAGTAATTAATAATGCGGTTAGGATAAACGAATGTTTTAAAGCATGGATAAAACAAGATGCAGAGAATCCTGATATAATGCTAAAGCAGGCTGAGTATTTTGAATCTGTAGGGTTATTTGAGCAAGCTAAAAAATATTATCACCATGCATTCAGCCTAAGTTCGGATGAAAATTTTAAGGCTGCAGCCTACAAAAAAATTGGTAATATTATGGCTAATGTTGTTGCTCAGGGGCAGGATTTTATCACTAGAGCAGATGAGCATGATTTTTACAATTATGACCTAGTAGATGCAGCATTTACCAGCAAATTACTTGGTGACTCAAGTTCAGAATGTGATTTGTAATGCTAAAAGATTGCAAAGCAGTTTTTCTGCAATTATACGTTTTACTAAGTCCGTTGGGGTTTTTTAATTAATATCTGCTAAAACCCTAGTTTAGAAAAAGACCTTAATTAGTTATCCAATATTTTTTTAAATGAACACAATTATGATAATTAGATGATGTTGTCACGAGATGTAATTCTATATTGAATCAAACTTATCTATACTATATCATATTTTTATCGAAACAGCATATTACCACATTTTATTAAAACTTAATCGGTAAAATAATTTATTAAAATTTAACTAAAAACTTTGGTATCAGAATATAAATATAATTGAATAATATGATAGTTGAACTTTCAAACACTAACACACATCTCAAGGGAGCTGACACTGTTAAGGAGAGTAATAAGCTGCCTAAAATGCTAGTAGGTACGGATGAATTCTATGACTTAGTAGTTAATAGTGATGTATTTGTTGATAAAAGTCTAATGATCAAAGAATTATTAGAAGATAGCGGTAAGGTTATCCTAATCACTCGGCCAAGACGTTGGGGTAAAAGCCTTAATATGGATATGCTCAAGAAGTTTTTTGAAATAGAAGTGGATCAGGACGGCAAGCCTTTACCACTAGAACAAAAGATAAATAACAAACTATTCCTTGGAGGTACAGTAGATTTAGGCTTTGATGAAACTAAAGAGTTAAAGTCCTTAAAAATTGCAGACATAGCAAGTAGCATGAAACGCCAAGGGCAATATCCGGTTATTTCTATAAGTTTCAAGGATGTTAAGGGCAGCAGTTACCAAGACATTGAGAACGGGATAAGAAATCAAGTTATTAAGTTATTTGTAAAACATCGTTATTTAAAACATTATATAGCAAAAAATAAGAATTTACTGGATGATGTACAAAAGGAACAACTAAAACTATATTTTACAGGAGAATTTAATAAAGACGATCTTAAAGATAGTTTAGGCTTCTTAAGCGAACTATTGTTTAAACATTTTAATCAAAAAGTATACATATTAATAGATGAATATGATACACCAATTAATAGCTCATATATTAAATTTGGCAAAAAATCAGAAGAATTTGAACAAGTACTTGAACTATTTCGCGGGATATTTGGCAGCAACCTAAAAGGTAATACTTGTGTAGAAAAAGGAGTAATAACTGGCATATTAAGAATTGCTAAAGCTAATTTATTTTCTGATTTAAATAATGTTAGTGAATATACCTTACTTGATGATGATTTTTCTAAGTCTTATGGCTTTACCCAAGCAGAAGTTGATGAGTTATTAACCATCGTGGCAACTGAAACGAATCCCGAAGAAATTAAAAATTGGTATAATGGTTACACCTTTGGTGGCGAGATAATTTATAATCCGTGGTCAATAATGCAATGTTTAGCACACAAAGGTAAGCTTGATCACTATTGGCTAGATAGTGGGGGAACAGCTTTAATAGATAAAATACTGCTATCCGATGAAATGCAAGAAGATTTACAGAGCTTAGCTGCCGGGAGAAGTATTATCTCACCTATTACCAAACAAATAAGTTTTGCTGATATCAATGAACCAATAGGATTACTCAGTTTATTACTGTTCAGTGGTTATTTAAACCCTACTGCCAAAATACCGGAAAAGAATGTTTATGAGCTATCTATCCCTAATTATGAAGTAAAATATATTTATGAAACAAGAGTTCTACAATGGGTAACTGATCAGCTAAAAATTGATAGTTCTAGATATTACTCTTTTATCAGTTTATTGCCAGCAGGTAAAGTAGAGGAATTTAAAGAGCGTTTACAAGAGTTGTTGATAAATTCTACCAGTTTTTATCAAACAGGGGAGAAAAAGGCAGAATTATTTTATAGTGGCTTTATGCTAGGGCTTGTTAACATGTTAGCCCCTAGTTACATAATAGCAAGCGAACAAGAGTCAGGTCGTGGTAGAGCTGATATTATCATGATCCCCAAAGCTGGTAGAGAAGATAAAGCAATTATTATTGAGTATAAGATTGCTAAAAATGCAGAAGATTTGCTTTCAGTAGCCAAAATAGGCTTAAAGCAAAAACAATATGATACTAAGATAAGAGAACACAAACATGTCAAAAAGATCATTAAAATCTCTATGGGCTTTTGTGGCAAAAAAGTAGCACTAGAATACCAAATTGATTAAGAAAAATATTACATACATAAATTCCTTACCCCTATGATTAAAATTTACTCTTTAGTTAGGTTATTTGGGGATAACTATAAAAGCCCTGTTAAAGGCAGAGTTTTGTTATAATTAGCCTTTAAAGGGATTTGCAAAAATTCTAACCTAAACTGGGAAAAAGTTCGCAACGTATACCATGTGCCATCCTGCTGTAAAATTGCCCCCATGAGAATTGAAAATTAAAACTCTAAAAGCTTATATCTTAACTAGGTTTTAGTATGACTAGGTTAGGGATTTAGTCACATTACAATTTTTTTTCAAAAGGGGTCAAAAGCATATTGCAATCTACACTTTAAAATTACTTAGGCAAGATACTCCCAAAGATTAATTAAATTGATACATCCATACATAATGTATGATATGGATGCTGGTTTATCACATTTCTTACTTCGGTTTGGGTTCTAAAATCATCCACTACGGTTCGCCAAATACTTATCAGGGTTTCAGGGGGATTCCTAATTGTAGTCAGGCGATTTTATTCAACTTTGCAACCAATTTATAGTCACAAAAATATTAGACAAATTTTCTTTCTAACTGATTTTCAGGGGGAGGGAATATGACACAAATATTAACTTCTCCTAACAGTCTTGTAGAGAATCATGATACCATTTTTTACAATTTGGTGAGTAATGTATCTCAAATCCTATTTATGCAACAAAGCCATTTTTAGCTTCATCTTCTGAGCAACTTGCTTTTTTATTCATAGAGTTACAGAATGTTAATCTATTTGGTAGTTCTATTTTATGTTTTTGGGCTACTTTAATAACCTTTAATATGCCTACGACACCGTAGTAGTTTGGATCATAATTGTTGCAGAGTTCTTTCTTTTTCTTTATGTCTAATGAATCTTGTACTTCTCTTAGTGCTGTTTTAAGATATCTCTTATCATGCTTTTCTAGTTTGCTGTAGTGTTGTGAATCTGCACAGGAACAAAGGTCTTGATATTCCTTTACGTTTACTAATGATTTTTCTATATCAGTATGCTTTCTTTTCATAACTAATTACCTTAATTATTGATTGTATTTTTTCTAAAATTCAGTTTCAAAGATGACTTTCAGCAAATTGCCAATTAATCATATGTTCTATATAAACTGAGACATAGTCTGGACGCTTATTACGATAATCTATATAGTATGCATGCTCCCAAACATCACAGGTAAGCAGAGGTTTCATAGATTTAGTAATAGGAGTTTCACCATTACTCGTTTTTACTATTTGTAATTTCCCATTATTAGAGACTAACCACGCCCAGCCGCTACCAAATTGGCTTACTGCTGCTTGCTTAAATTCAGTAGCAAAATTCTCGTAACTGCCAAAATCTTTATTTATCTGTTCCAATATCTTACCAGTAGGCTTTCCTCCACCTGAAGGCTTAATAGAATGCCAAAAGAAAGTATGATTCCATATTTGTGCTGCATTATTAAATATGGCTGCTTCAGTTGGTTTTATGCTTGTAGAAATTATTAATTCTTCCAAACTTTTTTTCTGCAATTCCTGATTATCTTGTAAAAGATTATTCAGGTTAGTTACATATGTTTGGTGGTGTTTCCCATGGTGGTAGTCAAAAGTTTCAGGGGAAAAATGCGGAACAAAATCACTTTTACCATAAGGTAATTCCGGCAAGACAAAAGGATAAGATGTTTGGTTAGATTGTTTGCAATATATCATAATTTCCTCAATTTTAGTATAAAATACTTACTTTGTCATTCCAATTTCGGATTAATGAAATTAATCCGAAATTGAGGTTTAGTATATCATAACCATATAACTTTTGCAGGCTATTTTTTGAATTCCCACTTTTAGCTAGGAATGACATCGAAGCCTATTGAGCTGGATTGCACTGTTTTGTCGATTACCTAGTATGTGCATCTGTTTTTTGTTTAAGTTTTACTCCCAAATTTTGTGTAGGTGCTTCTGTTTCTTTTTGAGGAGAAATAACTGCTTTTCTTAACCCTGCTAGTGCATTTGTGATATCTGCTGAACCGACAGCAAACCCCGGTCTCTTTTGCTCAGTCTGTGGCTTGGTTGTTGGGGATTCTTCTACAGCTGTTTCTAATTTTCTAATATTAGGTAGCGAGTTTGTACTAGGCAGAGAAAGTGGCTGAGGAGGTGGTGGTGGAATTTCTCCAAGCTTAGATTGAACCTTAGGAGGAGATAGTATCTTTTCAGCTGCTAACTTCTTTCCCGCCTCTTCCCTTAGTGCTGCTGCTATCCTTGGAGCATCTATCTCCTCTTGTCTTTTTTGGCGTGCTTCTTCTTCTCTTCCCAGCCTTTCAAATTCAGCAGCGTCTTTAGCATATGTTGGAGATACCTTCTTATCGCCTTGTCTCTCAATAAATCCTCGACGTACTGCCAACTTTTTCTGCAACTCATTCATAAAGGGATCATCTGCTTGGTCTGCAGGTAATTCATTTAATGTTCGATCTTCTACTTTGTTTAACTTAAAGTTACCTTTTGTTATAGCCGCCAACAAATCAGCTTGAGATATCTGTTGCAGCACTATATTAGAATGAAGAGGTGAAGGCGGAGGAGGTGGCGGTGGCGGTGGTGGTGGCGTAACTGGATCGTTAGGAGGAGTAACTGTTGCCTGCACTGAGATAGTAAAGTGTGCAGTTTCATGTACTACTACCGGTGCTGTGGTAGCCGTCGTTACATGAGGTTTCTGCTGAGTTTCTACCAAAGATGGGGGCAAAACCCCGGTTTCTTTTGCTGGAATGCTTGTAGATATTTGCTCCTGCACAGGGGGAATAGCCTTATAGTAACTTTTTATAAGTTCAAGCTCTTTAATAAAATCTGATTCTACTTGTTTTAACTCTTCTTTATGTTGTTTACTAAATGAAAATTTTAAAAACTTAATAAGAGAACCAGTCCATTCCCTTGCTTTAATAACAATTGGGGAACGATTTTTACTGTTTTCAACCTTTTTGGTTAACGCTTCTAGATTTTTCTGTAAGTTACTTCCATCCGCAACATTTATCGTACTAGTTATAATCTCAGCAACATCTTCTAAATTTTTCTTATCAGGAGAAGATGGTGGTAAGCTAACATAGGCTGCAATTGCAGCCTCAGCTAGCTTATTCACAGATTCATTGGCAAACCTTAAGTTTTCTTTACCACTTGTCATACAACTACTCCTACTTAATTAACATTTCTTAAGTATACAATATAACGTTATTAATTTAACGAAGTCAAGGACTCTAAGTAAAAAAACACAAATTTCGATGTAATAAATTATCAGTATAATCCCCATTAGGGCTGAACCATTGATTCCCTTTTGATGTCACCCCCCTGCTAGTTACAACTGTTGAAAGTTAAAAAATCGTCTATTAGCGAAGCACCGTTAGGCACTGTGGCAATCTTCATGATAGTCAAGGTCTCCTTCATAAGATTGCCACGTCACCGCTTGCAGCAGTTCCTCGCAATGACGGTTTAAGCCTTACAACAGCACTTCGCTAATAGACGATTTTTTAACTTTCAACAGTTGTGCCTTCGCAGAAACATCGAGAATGTTAAATCCATGTCTCATATCGATGCTGGGGTTAACTTGATAGTCTAGGTTCTGACGAAACAGGAGAATTTTAATTAACAATGGCAGCCCTTTGGGCTACTTAATGTACCACAGTGACGGGGCGTAGTGGACAATTTCAGAACCACGATAGACATAAAATTATTAGTTATTTAAGCCATTACATTCTATTATTAGGGTTCATTAACTTGGTATTGTAACTCCATATTCTTACCGCAAAAAGCCATGCAGATTTTTAGTATTTGTTTAACATGTTGATGTTCTTTTATTTTAGTATCATATTTCCTATCAATAATTTGTTGTAGACCAGACCCTGCTATAGTCGTTAAATCTTCTGCATTTTTAGCTATCTTATACTCAATAATAATTGCCTTATCTCCTTTACCAGCTTTGGGGATCATGATTACATCAGGGCGTCCATCACCTGATTCTTGCTCACTTGATATGATATAGCTCGGTGCTAGCATATTAACAATCCCTAGCATAAAGCCACTATAAAATAACTCTGCCTTTTTCTCCCCTACCTGATGAAAACTAGTGCTACTGTGCAGCAACTCCTGCATTTTTTGTTTAAACTCCTCTATTTTGCCATCTATTAACAAGCTAATAAATGAGTAGTACCTAGAACTATCAATGTTTATTTGTTTACTAACCCATTGGAGTACTCTTTTCTCGTAAATATATTTTACTTCATAATTAGGAATAGATAGTTCATAAATATCCCTTTCTGGCATCTTAGCATGTGGATTTAAATAGCCACTAAATAACAATAAACTAAACAACCCTTCCGGCTGACCAATGTCCATGAAACTAATATGTTTGGTAATGCTAGAGGTGATAGCTCCACCAGCGGCTAATGTTTGAATATCCTGCTGCATCTCATCCGATAACAAGATGTGGTCGATCCACCCAGTTCCGCCACTATCAATCCAATAATGATCTAGCTTCCCTTTGCTTGCTAAGCATCGCATAATTGACCAAGGATTATAGATGATCTCGCCACCAAATTTATAACCATTATACCAATCCTTAATTTTTTCTGGACTAGTATCAAGTGGTACTTTAGTTAATAACTCTTCTACTTCTGCTTCAGTGAATCCGTAAACTTTGGCAAATGGTTCATCTAACAAACTATATTCACTAACATTATTTAGCCCAGAAAACAATTCAGCTTTGGCAATCCGTAAAATTCCCGTAATCACTCCCCTTTCAACTGGCAATTCTTGATCGCCAGTTTCCTTTTTAAAGGTAGACTTCATGATGCCACGAAAAATTTCTAACACTTTCTGAAATTCTGCCTCATTAGTGCCAAACCAGCGGTAAGCACTATTAATTGGCGTATCATATTCATCGATCAATACCCAAGGCTTTCTATTATAATGTTTGTAAAGCAAATGGCTTAAAATAGCTAAACTATTTTTGATATTGTCTAGAGTTACCTCGCCAAATAAATATTGGTTGAAATCAGCTATCTCACTTGTTTTCAGTTTGTTACTATCACTTAAATAGCTATGAGCCTGAAATAATTTCCGTAACTGGCTTTTTACACCTTGTTCAATATCGTAATAGTTTGAACCTTCTATGCTTTTAAAGGTGACGAATATTACTGGAAATTGACCTTGATATTCCAAAATAATATGTGGATACTCCGTTACTTTAAGCTTTTGAAGTAATTTTTTTCTACCAGTTGCAAGTCCTAAATCTATTTTTCCGCCTGTAAATAATTTGATATTGTTCTGATTCTCTAATGATAAGGGATTGCCATGCTCATCTATTTCTATTTCAAAAAATCTCCTAATCATATCCATATTTAAGCTCTTACCCCAACGTCTTGGTCGGGTGATTAGAATTACTTCTCCACTGTCTTCTAGTAATTCTTTGATCATTAAGCTTTTATCAACAAATACATCACTATTTAACAATAATGTTTTAAAATCATCAGTATCTACCCTCATTCTAGGTGGATTACTATTATCCTTAACAGGATCAGTATCTTTAAATTGTGTATTAGTATCCGAAAGTTTAACTATCATACTAGTTGATTATATTTGAAAATTACCGTAAAGCCTTATATCTAACAAATTATAGCACAAATAAGCTAGCATCACTAGTAATTTAAGCAAATACAGATTACATCTAGTGACTACATCTTAACCATCTAGTAAAGGTGGTCTAGAATTATTATTTATTCTAGTATAATATTCCAAGGGAGGAGGTCTGCAATTTTATGGGCTTTATAATCCTGAATTGTTGCAAGCACTTTTTGCGTATATTTCCAAGGATTGATGTTATTTAATTTAGCAGTTTCGATAATGGAATAGATAATAGTGGCAGTATGACTACCACTGTCTGATCCAGCAAAAAGCCAATTCTTTCGCCCTATGGCAATTGATCTCATTGCACGCTCTGCGGTATTGTTGTCGATTTCTATTTTTGCATTATCCAAGAATTTCATCAGTACATGACAAAAAGATTAACAAGGAATTAATTATTATTGATATGTTTATTAAACCATTAATTTCACTATGGTCAACAACTATATCATGTTAACACCCATGAGATAGAGAATTCTTACCCCCAGCGATGAAAGTGGCTATAGCCAGCACTTTGTTAAGTACTTTCATGGCAACCTCATGTAAGTGTTTTTTAGTAATCTTATTTTTACTACTTTTTTCAACTTACACAATCGTTACTCATCTTCTAGACGAAAAAGTGCTTAAAACACCTAAAAAATGAGGTTTATAAGGATTTTGCTATAAGATTTGTAGTCATGTAAATGATATTTTTTATTTGACAATGCTGGAATTTAGAGATATAATCTCTTTCATGTATATTACAACTGTTCCAAATAGAAATTCTCGTCCTGCAATATTGCTTCGTACTTCCTATCGCGACTCATCTTCGAGACGAAAAAGTGCTTGAAACGTCTAAAGAATCAGGTTCGCAGTGGTTTTGGCATGAAGTTTGTAGACATGTAAACATCACTTTTCTACTTGACATACTAAAAATTAGTCAACATAATGCTTCTTATGTGTATTACCATTGTTTTGTTTCAAATAAAAACTCTTGTCATTAAAGTACACTTTTATCAGTATTTCTTTATTATAAAATTCCACAGGTGAAAAAATGTAGTCAGTAACGAGAATTTAATTCTACACTCCACTCGTCGCATAATACTCACGTTCTATAGCATAATTTCTGCTCATATTTATCTCGAAGATGAGTAACCCCATTGAGAGATTATGGAAGTTTATGCACAGTATTACAACTAATAATAAATTTTATCATAATTTTGAACAATTTTCGGAAGCAATAAACAAATTTTTCAGCAACATCGCCGATTATAAAGATAGGTTACGTACCTTAATAAACGATAATTTCCAAACTATTACCGTTAACCATTTCTGCAACTCTTCAGGTTAATTGAGTATATAATTATAAGAATTAAAATAATGTGTTAGGTATTTAATGGATGATATTAGTTGTTGGCAATCAAAATTTCAATCTTGTTATTACTCTGATAGGTTGTTGGATAAGCTCTTGAAGCTAAACAACAGAGTAAATCGACCTATAGATATTGATGAAGTAACTAAAGCTATTTACTATGCTAGAAAATATCATGCTGAGCAAATGAGGCAGTCAGGAGAACCTTACTACTTGCATCCAATAGAAGTAGCGTATCTGCTGGCAGAATATGCAGCAGATAATGCTAAAAACTACTTTAGGACTGACTTAACTGTGACCTCCATACTTCATGACTGCCTAGAAGATACTAAACTTACCAAAAGCATGATTGCTAGTATTTTTGGAGAGCTAATCGCTGGACAAGTAGACGATTTAACTAGGATTAAACCAAACAGAAAGATTAGCTCAGCAGAAATGGTAGAATTATTATATAAAGAGAAGAAATATGATGTCTTAGAGCTTGTCCGCAAACTAAAATTAAGGTATGATGAAGTGAACAAAGTATTATTAGTAAGAAGTATAGAAGAATGAGCAGAAAAAATTATCCAACAGATTTAACAGATGAAGAATGGTTAAGGATAGAGGGTTTGTTTCAAGTATCGTATGTAAAGGGAGGTAGACCTTTAAAACATAGCAAAAGAGAGATTTTGAATGCAATTTTTTATGTATTACGTACTGGGTGTCAGTGGAGATATATGCCGCATGACTTTCCAATTTGGAAGACAGTATATGAACAATTTAGAAGATGGAAGAAGCAAGGTGTATTTGAACGTATGAACCATGAACTTATCAAGGATGTTAGACGAAAATTAGGTAGAAATGAGTATCCTAGTGCTTGCATAATAGATAGTCAGTCTGTCAAGACAACAGAAAAAGGGGAGCTAAAGGTTATGATGGAGCTAAGAAAATTAAGGGCAGAAAGAGGCATATTATTACCGATACACAAGGCTTTGTATTAGGTTGTTATGTCGGTTCTGCGAATGAGAATGATCGATACGGAGCTACAGTGCTACTCAGTAACATGCAAAAAGAGTACACTACTATTAAACAAATGTGGGCTGATATGGGGTATCAGTCTAAAGATTTAAAGGGTCTCATTAAGGAAAAGTATAACATAGATTTAGAAATTGTTAAACGCCCAGTGTGCAGATTTTGGATACCAAAAAATACACCACTAGAACTATTGCCAACAAGGGAAGTTGGGTTTAAAGTACAGCCAAGGCGATGGGTTGTTGAGAGAACCTTTGCTTGGATAAATAGAAATAGAAGGCTCTCCAAGGAATATGATTTTCTTACTGATTCTAGTGAAAATATAATTTTTTTGGCTATGAGTCGATTACTTCTTCGTAGGATTACTTCTATTACTTAGTTTGCGGACAAGCTCTAAGGCAGCACATCTATTATATTTCATTATCAAGGATCATCCATTTAGTGACGGTAATAAGAGAATAGGTAGTTTATTATTTTTGCTTTATTTGAGTAAAGCAAAAATTGGGCTTAACACTATGGGAACAAATAGCATGACATCGCTTGCCTTGCTTATTGCAGAAAGTGATCCAATGCAAAAAGAATTAATGATTAGTTTAATTATAAATCTAATAAGCGACTAGATGTTGAACTATTGAAGAAATCCAAAAACTAAAATCTTCTAGATAATTCCATCTATATCGCTTACCAATGATAAGATATATTATGTATAATAGACCAATATTAAGATTAAAGACAAATTAGCAATATCTATTGTCTCTGATCTTAATGCTGCAAAAAAGGCTGAATTACCAAATTTGTTTGTTGCAAATGGATTAGCTCCTTCTTCTAATAATTTTTGTATCTGTTGTATGTTTGGTGCATGAGAATCTGTAATGCAAATTAAGTCCTGATTTAACTTATGCCTAATAATCTTAGGTTCGATTTTTTGTACATATTTTATTGCATGATATATATAACTCTGTTCTATTGGAGTTTCGAATGCCATAACATCTAAATTATCTTCAAAATGCCTTAATATATCTCTTAATGCCCTAAATTCTTTTATAAAATATTTTTTTAGAGTTCAACTAGTACAACAATACTTTACTTTGACTGTACTAAAACCAAAACCTAAATACAACATAATAGCTTATTCATTTGTGGCTACACATCTTCAATTTATAAATGTCCTGCAGAATATTTATGAAGAATACTAGCTATAAGAGTTTGATAAGGTAATCCTTCATAAGCAGCTTTTTGTTTGATACGATTCAAATCGCTGCTAGAAATACGAATATTAATTCTCATATCCTTTTGTAAATAATTGTTTGCTGCTTCTAAAGCTCTTTTTTTTTCTTGCTGAATGTTTTTTACTGTTTGCCATTCTTCATTATCAAAAGAATTAGATAGCAGTTCTTCTTGATCAAGTAATATTTCTGAGAAATCATTTTTTTTCATAGCTCTTCACCTCCTTTAAATATTTTTGTGTTGCTTTACGATTAGGAAAAATTGTTTTAAGAAAAATTATTCCGTCATCTCCAGTAACGAAAGGGACAAGATAAATATAATGATTAAACTTAACAATATACATTCGTTGATTAGCGTACTTTTGCGAATTAGGATGCTCAATTACGTCTAATATACAATTACTTTCAATAGCCGAAATTATCTCTTCAAAACTTATCCCCCTTTCCAGTATAAGTTTTTGATTTTTTTCTGATGAAAAATTGTAAATATATTTTTTTATCATTCAATCATGGTATGACAATATATGCCTTTTGTCAACAGATATCATTGTAATTGTCACTAACCGTTCACCTGAACAGATACCTATCAAGACGTACCCCCCATTTTTAGCTGGACTTCATTTTACAAAAAAATTACAGTTATCCAAAACTAACCAGTTTGCTTGCGTCATTTATCTATTAAATATTTACGCCATTTATGTCATTTTTCAAAGTTGAATTCAGCAGATTGTGTAAAAACCTTATAAATTCATTCTAAAATTATCAAAGTGAAGTTCAATTTTATCATAGACAAGTTCAATATGTATAAAAATCAAGATGGCTATGGATAATATTTCCACGATTGATGATAAAATTCTAATTGCAGAGCGTACTAAGGAAAGCATAAACACTGCTAGACTAAAAGGTAAAATACATGGTAGTCATGCATTAGATAAAGGAAAACTTAGTTCAGCGTTAAAGTTAAATAAAACATATAATATCTTTAACCAGTTTAATTGGACTATAGCATAACCTATTGATTATGAGCAAACAATTGAAAATCTTTATCAAATTTATCAAGACAACTTACGTGAAATACAAAGTACATAGTGTTATTGAGTAACTACTTAAAATATATGGTTAGATAATTATGAGCAAATTTGTCCAAGCAGATATAAGAATTATTGATAATCAGACTAGTCTAACTAAAGAACAAAAAGAAGCAGTTGGGTTGCTTTCGATAGGTACGTTCCTAGAGTATTTTGATCTGATGCTATACGTACACATGGCTGTATTGTTGAATGAGTTGTTTTTTCCAAAAGCTGATCCTTTTAGTGCTTCATTACAGTCTGCTTTTGCATTTTGTTCCGTTTTTGTTTTAAGACCAGTTGGTGCATTCGTTTTTGGTCAAATAGGCGATAAGATTGGTCGAAAAATAACTGTTGTTATTACAACATTTTTAATGTCTCTTTCATGTATTATAATAGCTACTCTTCCGACATATGAACAAATAGGTCAGCAGCATGGATAGTTACCCTATGTCGTATGCTACAAGGTATTTCTTCCATGGGAGAAATAGTAGGGGCAGAGATTTATTTAACTGAATTTGTAAGACCCCCTATGCAATATCCTGCTGTAATGTTAATTGCAATTTTTTCTATTTTAGGGGGAACAACAGCTTTAGGCATTGCCTTCGTTGCAACTAAGTACGAATTTAATTGGCGTATCGCATTTTGGATTGGAGCATGTATTGCGATGGTAGGGGGTGTTGCTAGAACTGCATTAAAAGAAACAACGGACTTTGCAGATGCAAAACGTAGGTTAAAAAATACTTTAGATAAATTGAACGTTAATATTATTACGTTAAAAGATGATCCCATTTTATATGAGAAAGTAAAAACACAAACAGCTATAGCTTTATTTTTAATACAATGTGGGTGACCAATATGTTTTTATTTTACCTATATTTATTGTGGTAATCTCCTTAAGAGCTTGTCCGCAAACTAAAATTAAGGTATGATGAAGTGAACAAAGTATTATTAGTAAGAAGTATAGAAGAATGAGCAGAAAAAATTATCCAACAGATTTAACAGATGAAGAATGGTTAAGGATAGAGGGTTTGTTTCAAGTATCGTATGTAAAGGGAGGTAGACCTTTAAAACATAGCAAAAGAGAGATTTTGAATGCAATTTTTTATGTATTACGTACTGGGTGTCAGTGGAGATATATGCCGCATGACTTTCCAATTTGGAAGACAGTATATGAACAATTTAGAAGATGGAAGAAGCAAGGTGTATTTGAACGTATGAACCATGAACTTATCAAGGATGTTAGACGAAAATTAGGTAGAAATGAGTATCCTAGTGCTTGCATAATAGATAGTCAGTCTGTCAAGACAACAGAAAAAGGGGAGCTAAAGGTTATGATGGAGCTAAGAAAATTAAGGGCAGAAAGAGGCATATTATTACCGATACACAAGGCTTTGTATTAGGTTGTTATGTCGGTTCTGCGAATGAGAATGATCGATACGGAGCTACAGTGCTACTCAGTAACATGCAAAAAGAGTACACTACTATTAAACAAATGTGGGCTGATATGGGGTATCAGTCTAAAGATTTAAAGGGTCTCATTAAGGAAAAGTATAACATAGATTTAGAAATTGTTAAACGCCCAGTGTGCAGATTTTGGATACCAAAAAATACACCACTAGAACTATTGCCAACAAGGGAAGTTGGGTTTAAAGTACAGCCAAGGCGATGGGTTGTTGAGAGAACCTTTGCTTGGATAAATAGAAATAGAAGGCTCTCCAAGGAATATGATTTTCTTACTGATTCTAGTGAAAATATAATTTTTTTGGCTATGAGTCGATTACTTCTTCGTAGGATTACTTCTATTACTTAGTTTGCGGACAAGCTCTAACTTCCATATTCTGTATGTAGATATTGATTTTAAGCGATTAACAATAGAACTAATAGCAAATTGAGGAGTGATATTTAATAATATATGAATATGATCTTGGTCAGTTTCGATGATGTCGATCGAGAAAGAAGAGTTTTTAGATACCTCAAAAATAATTTGTTTAATATTATCTGAAATCGCTTTAGATAAAAGCTTTTTTCTATATTTACAAACAAATATTAAGTGCATTTTTATGCTATATTTACATCTATTTTTTGAAATATAGTTTGACATCATACCACAATTATTATACTATATGCTATGATAGTATAATTTAATAATAATGCAAACTAATTTCGCTTACAAATATCGAATATATCCGACTAAAGAGCAAAAGCAATTACTCTCTAAACACTTTGGTTGCGTGCGTTTTGTATGGAATTATTTTTTAAACGAAAGAAAGGAACACTATTTAAAAAATAAAGAAGAAATAGAAGCAAAAAGGATAAAAGGTAATTTAAATTATTACGATAATGCCAAACAACTAACCTTGCTAAAACGAGAAAAAGAGTGGTTAAGAGATTGTAATTCTCAAAGTCTACAAGCAACCTTAAAGCATCTTGATAGTGCTTATAGAATGTTCTTTAGGAAGACTCATGCTTTTCCTAATTTTAAGGATAAAAATGCTAAGCAGTCTTTTACAATTCCACAACATTTTAAATTAGAGGATAATAAAATACACTTTCCTAAATTTAATGAGGGAATAAAAGTTGAAGAACATAGAAAATTACAAGGTAAATTTGTAGTAGCAACATTATCTAAAAGCACTACAAATAAATATTACATTTCTATCATTGTTGAGAAAGAAATACAAACCTCTTCGTTAATAGAAAAATCAATAGGTATCGATTTAGGAATAAAAGACCTAATAATTTGTTCTGACGGTAAGAAGTATCACAATATCAGATCATTATCTAATTTAGAGGACAAGTTAAGATATAAGCAAAAACAATTATCAAAAAAAGTAAAAGGAAGCAATAACAGAAAAAAAGCTAAGCATAAAGTGGCTATTGTTCACGAGAAAATTAAAAATACTAGAAGCGATTATATTCATAAAATTACTAAAGCAATTATCAACGAAAACCAAGTAATAATTGCAGAAGATCTACATGTTAAAGGTATGATGCGAAACCATAAGTTAGCTAAAGCAATTAGCGATGTAGCGTGGCATGAGATACATAGACAACTTGAATATAAAAGTAAGTGGAATGATAGAGCCTATCATATAATAGATCGGTTTTTTCCTTCTAGCAAAATGTGCAGTTTTTGTAATTTTGTTAATGATCAACTAACACTAAAAGATAGAACATGGAGTTGTTCAAGTTGTGGTACTCAATTAGACCGGGATTTAAACGCATCAATAAATATACTAAATCAAGGTCTAAACAATTTACAGGCGGTAGGGATTACCGTCTAAAGCTTGGGGAGCTGCCCGTTCTAACAAGGAGCATTGAACCAAGAAGCCAAATGGTCTTTAGCCTTTTGGTAATTCACACCGAAGCAGGTAAGATTTTCTTTAAAGGTGGTAAACTTACCTCACTGTTTTTTTATTCAAAGAAAATTATCGATAATTTGCTAAATGACGATAACACTACTTGGCAACAAGTGCCAAGCAGCTTTAAGTTATTAGCGTCTTTGTCCTTAGCCTCACAAGTATCATTTGCTATGTATTCAGATAGTGTATTTACTGATGGACTAAAGAAACAATATTTGATCAAATTAGAAGAAACAAGAAGACTGTACTCTGCCGATTATAATTTAATTAATTCCGGTGAGGTATGAAAAAAATTTTTTACATTACGCGTAAAAATAGCAAATAATTTGTTGACATGTAACTTTAAATAGAATATCTAATATTAGAATAACTACTAATAATAAAAAAATATTATGCAACAAGAGCAATTTGTATATTCGCAAAAAAATAACTTCTCAGGTGGTGAGCTAACTCCCACCATTGAAGGGAGAACCGAGCTGGCTTTGTATCAGAACGGAGTTAAGAAGTTGATTAACTTCATGCTGCTGCCATCAGGTGGCATTATGCGTAGACACGGTACACAATTTGTTCACTTGTTCACTGATAATGTGCCAAAGAAAATGGCAGCAGTAATGTTCTCAAGGAAATTATCCTACTTGCTGGTTTTTGAATCGCATCAGCTAGAAACTCGTTGCTTATTCTTTGTTGGTGGTGAATTGTTGTTAACTAGTAAAGTTATACAGGATGAAGGGCAAAATTTTCATTTTCGTCCTAAAGATTTTTCTTACGTAGTTTTTCAAGGGATTGCTTATATTTCCTTTGGTGATAAGCAACCAATCTTTAAATTCTCCATTGACCCGGAAATTGTCGAGCAATTTTACCAACATATTGAAGAGCAGGCAAGAAAGAGACAGGTAGAATATGGTGAAAGAGCTGAGATAGCGTCCAGTAGCAGCTATGAGCTAGCCAGCAATTTCCCTAACAAAGATAAGATGTTTATCATTGAAGCATTGAAATGTCATGTTAACTATTTTTCGACAGGACGAAGTGACCAAAGAGAACGCTTAATACAAAAACCTTTTAATGAAGTAATCTACGGAGCAGAGGTAGACAAAATTAACGATGAGCTAAAAGCTATTCACCAACGAGCAGCTAGCCAGTCAGCTGGACAAAGCAATATCTACCAAGCCAATAAGGAGAAGTTATATTGTACTTCAGTGGTTACTTTTGAAAACCGATTATGGTGCTTTGGGGTTAATAAAAATATTCATTCAATTTGGGCAAGTTATAAGGGAGATTTTCTCAGTACAGGACAAAGAGATTAACAAGGTGATAATCGAAGTAAAAATTTAATTGATCTTATACCTAGCTACTCATCTTCTAGACGAAAAAGTGCTTAAAACACCTAAAGAATGAGGTTTATAAGGATTTTGCTATAAGATTTGTAGTCATGTAAATGATATTTTTTATTTGACAATGCTAGAATTTAGAGATATAATTTCTTTCATGTATATTACAACTGTTCCAAATAGAAATTCTCGTCCTGCAATATTGCTTCGTACTTCCTATCGCGAGAACGGGAAAGTATTAAATAAAACCCTAGCTAACTTAACTAACTGGGATGATTTACGCATTGAGGCTTTTAAGAAGATGCTTAAAGGTGAATTTGATGGTTTAGATGGTGTTCCTGAGGTTGGTGAAAGTTTTGGGACTATTTTTCTACTAAAAAGAATTGCTGATGAAATTGGTATTACTAAGGCTCTTGGCACTAGAAGCAAAGAAGCTTTATTGAGTCTATTTTTGGTTTTAGCACGCTTTGCTCACCAAGGGTCTAGACTTTCCAACGTGAAATGGGCGAAATCGCATGCGATATCTGATGTATTATCTGTCGATTCATTTGATGAAAACCATTTATATCAGGCTCTAGAATGGTTAGAAGAGAACCAAGAAAAGATCGAATTAAAATTATTTAAAACTTATCAAAAGAAAAATAACAAGCCGCCTGTTATGCTTTTATATGACGTCACTTCCAGCTATTTCGAAGGAACAGAGAATGAACTTGCGGAATATGGGTACAATCGGGATAAAAAGAAGGGTAAAAAGCAAATAGTGATTGGTCTATTAACTGATGATCATGGCGAACCTTTGGCTGTTAGAGTTTTTAAGGGTAATAGTGCTGATCCTTCTACCATTTATGAGCAGATTGAGCTAGTAAAATCTAATTTTGGTATTAAGAATATCGTCTTTGTTGGTGATAAAGGAATGATTAAGAGACTAGGCAAAGAAGCCCTGAGCAAAGAAGGATGGGACTATATTACAACCTTAAGTAAAGTTGAGATTGAAAGCTTAAAGAAAAGCGGAGTTTTGCAATATAGTTTTTTTGCAGAACAGCTATGCGAAGTAACCAATAATGGCAAAAGATATATTTTAAGGAAAAATGGTTCTATAGCCCGAAAAGTTGAGTTTGATAGGAATACCCGAGTTGAAAAATTGGTTGCAAAGATTGAAGAGCGTAATATATATGTATCAACCCATAAGAAAGCAAAGCTAGAACTTGGTTTAAATAATATTCAAAAAATTGCCAAAGAATGGCGGATAGATAAATTTATCAACCTAAAATTAGATGGCAACCAAATAGTGGTTGAAATTGATCAAGATAAGAAAAAAGAGTTGTTTGCTCTTGATGGTTGTTATGCGATTGAAACACAGATTGAAATTAAACTGATGAGTAAAGAATTGGTTGATAAAGCTTACCATAATTTACATGAAGTAGAATCGAATTTTAGCAGTATGAAGACAGGATTACTCGAAGTAAGACCGATCTTTTTAAGGAAAAGCAATAGAACGAAGGGACATGTATTTGTTTGTATGTTGGCATTAAAAATATGGCACTATATGAAAAATAAGTTGAAACAAGGTTGTGGCGTAACCAAGGATGGTAAATATAATGTGACCATTGAGGAAGCATTAAGAGAGCTGGATAAAGTATGTTTTTTATATTACACAATCAAGGGTTGCAAAGTTGCAAGATTACCAAAATTAAGCGAGTTTCAACAAAATTTATTCAATTTATTTGATTTAACGATGCCCCAAATGACAAAATCTGCAAAATGATAAAATGTAGTCAGTAACAAAAATTTAATTTTCTGTCCCACACACCGCATGACAATCTACTTCTATAGCATAATTTTTGCTCATATTTATCTCGAAGATGAGTCACGTACTTCATGTCACACTACTGGACAAAAAGGTTAGGTTGGTTGCACAAAGTGTAACTTAAACAATTTTATGATTAAGGAATCAAAAAATTGCTTAGAACGACTATAAGCTTGTTTAATTGATCTTATACCTAACTGTAGTACAGAATAACTCCTACATCCTAGCGTTTTCTTCATTTTTATCGGTTGCTCTTGCTCTCCAATTGCTCCTATTTTTATTGCCATTGCATATGCTATAAATAAACATTTTATAAAATTCTCTAATCGCACTTTACTCTTTATATGCGTATCTTCCATTCTAAAACCATTACTTTTGCACCCTTTAAAGCCTGCCTCGATATCCCATCTCTTCCGATATATTTCAGATCCGTTTGACATGTTCTTACTATACACTATCGATAGATATTCTCCGCTTGCTAATTTGATATGATCAAATTTCACTGGGACAGAATAAAACCTTGTAGAAAAATTTCTTATCTTTATTTCTTTCATGCTATCGATCCTAATCCATTGACCTTCTTTATTAACTATTCTATTTGTCCTTCTCACCCTTAATGCATAATTAATATTTTTATTGTGAAGATAGGTAATTAATTTCTCATTATCAAATTCCCTATCTCCTAATATTCCCTCTATCTTTTCCTTACCAAATTCCTCTATAAATTTCGATATTACTGCAATTTGATCGTCTGCCGTACATGCTCCTTTATAAGGAATTATTTTATATATTAATGGCATAGCAATTTTATTATATGATACCGACAATACTAATATATTTCTTATCTCCTGTCCTAATTCCCAAGTGGTTCTATCTATTGATAAAACCACTTTCCCTTGAGGAATATAATTTTTCATATACTTATAATAATCATCAATATTGATATTGTCTTCTTGAAGAAATCTATATACCGCTTTTATTTTTGAATCTAATAATTTATCTCCTTCTATTTCTTCTGCCATATTTTTATATTTGCTTCCTCGACACAACATTAATGATTTTATTATGCCCTTGAACGTGTTTAGTCTTGTATCTTTCATCTCAAAATGATTATATAGTAATTCGGCTAGTAACATAGAGCACCACAGATTTTTTTGTGTTCAATCTAAAATACTCTATTTACTAGCTCTTGCAACCACCCCATCTCTTTTGTCCAGTAGTGTGACTTCATGTACTCCTAGTCCTCCCACCTTTTGTTTTACGTTCCAATTTGCTTGCACCTTATGATTTTCTTTAATTTTTAAATTATCAAATACTAATAACCATTTATCTTTACTAGATAAGTAAGATAACGCTTCTTTTTTTGCTGATCCGACATCTTCCGATATTAAATTAGTCCTAGCCTTTTCATTGATTGACTTTGCTAGTTTTAAAAATTCTTCATTAATATCTAAGTTACAATTGCTTCGTCGACCTACGGTCTCCTCGCAATGACGCCGTCGAATTATACCTTACTCCTGTACAAGGCACAATACTTTAAACAATAGTCCCATTTTATTCGGAGCGATTAGCCTATCAACTTGTTTTGCTATTATATTTGCTTCTATAATAGGTAATTTATTTTGCAATAGTTTACTTCGTAATAATATACCATTACCAATTAGAAAATCACGTTGTGTTATTGATCCATAAACATTTATTCCTATATTTTGGGCTACTGTTTTTAAAGCATAAAAGTCAACATGTGCTGACAAATCAGCTTCTCCTAAAGTTTCAAGCAGAGGGTAATATTTATGATTTTTTATCGCTTGTAAAGTAGGGTCATATTGGTTACGCATCCTTTTTATTGGATATATATCATAACCGTAATCAATAACTAAGCTAGCCCCACCAAATTTCATTATATGCTTGCTAATAAATTTTATGATTTCTAATGATTTAGGTGATTCTTCTATTACTGCTCCGTCATATGCGTTTGGGTGTTCTTGCAGTAAGTAGTGTTGCAATTCTTTACTAACTTCTATCTTATCGAACTTAATTTTACCATCAGTTGGGTCAATAATAAGTATTGACTCGTACCAAAGTTCTTTGCTTTTAATATATTGTTTAATTGGCATAGCGTCAAAAAATTCGTTAGCTATTATAATAGAAGGAATTTTAGATATATATTGTACTGCTGTATGATGTTTAATAGGTAAACCAACTAATTTGAGGTTTGTTTTCTGTTTCTTGATAAAATGAAGATTAATTTCAATCAATTCTATTGAAATGGATTGGTAGAATTTTGGAACTAATTTAGCAACATTGAGAAAATCCCGCATTAATACTCCTTGTCCAGGACCTAACTCAACTAAATTAGTCTTCTGAGGACATCCCATTTTATGCCATTGATCAATAGCCCATAACGCTATCATTTCACCAAAAAGCTGAGAAATTTCTGGAGCTGTGGTAAAATCTCCTAGGCAACCTAACTTATCTTGTTTTTTGTAGTAAGAAGAAGGATTTACCGACATTACTTGGAGCATCATTTCGTCAAGCTTAATACTACCATTCTGTTCAATAAGTTTTCTTACTTTAGAGTCGATTGGCATCTAATTCGTATTATTAAATAAATTCCTAGTATTAGCATAGGTAATGATAAAATTTGTCCCATAGTTAAGTTATTAAAAATAAAGCCTATGTGAAAATCTGGCTCACGAAACATTTCTATAATAATTCGAAATACAGAATATAATATTAAAAATATAGCAAAATTCAAACCACGGATATTTATAGTTTTGTATTTAAAAGTGGTATAAGCTAGAATTGACAGTAATATAATTCCTTCAAAAAATGCCTCATAAAGTTGGCTGGGGTGTCTTATTTGTAGATCACTATTTGGGAAAATCATTCCCCAAGGCATTTTAGTTACTCTACCATATAATTCACCATTAATAAAATTGGCTATTCTACCTAAAAATAAACCGATAGGACCAATTGTAGCTAATAGATCACATAGAAATAAGAAGTTAATTTTATACTTATGGCAGAAAAAATAACTAGATATGATTAAACCAATCATACCACCATGAAATGACATACCGCCTTCATAAGTCTTTAAAATGGTAATAGGATCAGAAAAATATTTAATCGGATTATATAGTAATACATAGCCTAATCTTCCCCCTATTACTATACCGAGAATAGCCCAAGTAACAAAATTTTCTAAGTGTGACGCGGTAACACCAACTTCAAATTTTTTTATAATTTTATAAGCATAGAACCACCCAACTATTATACCCAAAACATAAGCCATGGAGTACCAATAAACGGTAAATGATCCAATAGAAAAAATAACAGGATTGATATTTGGGAAGAGCATACGGTAATTATATACACCAACTTGATAGATTGCAAGTGTTGGAAAAAATATTAAATAAATCATCGAATTAATTAGACTAATAGTTGACTAATTAATATCATACAATGAACAAATATCAAAAAGGTTGATTTATGACACAGTATTTATTGCATCTTTATCACAAATACGATAAAGAAACTTTCATGTTAATAATTATGATAGTTTCAATCATTCCATTGGTTATTGTTATTAAGACAGTAATATTTTCAATGATAAAAAACTATATTAATAAACGGCATCATGATTATGAAAAAACATTTAAAAAATATTCTATATACACCTACTTATTACATACATTGCTAAGTTTATACCTTATATTTTGGGGCAATATCTTACAGGCATTTCCTATTCCACATTGGATAATTAGTATTAAGAATATTGTAATAACACTCTATACAGGTAGCTTCGTTACATTGCTAATCCTATCTCTTATAGAGGCTTTTGCCGATATTTATCGAAACAAAATGGCAACTTCTGTACAAGCCTATTTAAGTTTATACACACAAATATCAAAAATACTTATTGTTTCTGTTGCTACCATTATAATTATTTCCAGTATTTTGAATATTTCCCTTGGTGCATTTTTTACTAGTTTAGGAGCAGCGGCAGCGTTGTTAACCTTCCTATTTAAAGATACTGTTACAGGTTTGTTAGCAAGCTTACAACTTATTTCTCAGGATATAATACGAATTGGTGATTTTGTTACTGTTAACCAGTATAATGTTGAAGGTACTGTAGAAAAAATTACTATTACAGTAGTTAAGATTAAAAATGCCGATCAAACTATTTCAACAATACCTACATCTAGTCTTTTAACAACTAATGTAGTGAATTCTCGTGGTATAACGGAATCAGTGGCAAAAAAAATTCAGAGAGCAATATGTATTGATACAAATAGTATCGTATTTGTTCCAACTATATTTATACAGGAGTTACAAAAATCACCATATCTTGCACCGGAAGCAATAAATAAAGTGAATTTGGAACATATAGGTAGCGATATAACAAATATAAAAATATTTAGATTATATATAAAAGAATATCTTAAAAATCACCCTGCGATATATAAAGAAAATTTTACATTTTTGGTACGTCAGTTAGCTCCAACCCCTAATGGTTTACCAATAGAATTATATGTCTTTACTAATGAAACAAGAGGGGATATATATGAAGATATTCAAAGCGGTATTTTTGATCATTTGTTTGCAGTGATTCCTGAATTCAAATTAAAAGTATTTCAAAATAATAATGTATAAGCTTAAACTAATATAACAATGACTTTAGAAGAGATCAAATTTAACTTAGCTTCTGCATATCAAATTCTTGCGATTTTGACCCTAGATGACCATACTTATACACATCTATCTGCAAGACCTGAAGGGGCAGATTTTTACTATATTTATCCTTTTGGTTTAAGGTTTGAAGAAGTAACTAGCGATAATTTACTGCGAGTTGGTTTTGATGGAACAGTTCTAGAGGGTAGCGAAGATAGTTACAATGAAACCGGCTACGTCACTCACGGTAATATATACAAAAAAAGATCAGACATTTTATCTATCTTTCATCTACATACTCCAGCAACTGTTGCTGTATCATCTATGCGAGTTGGATTGATGCCCATAAGTCAATGGGCGTTGCATTTTTATGGAAAACTATCTTATCATGACTATAACTCTCTTCTACTTAAATCTAATCAAAGTAATACAATGCTTGATGATCTTGGACAAAATTATGTTATGTTTCTACGTAATCATGGAATATTAGCTTGTGGTAAAACAATCCATGAAGCTATGTTCTATACTTATCATCTAGAGCAAGCATGTAAGACCCAATGTTTAGCATGTTCAACAAATCAGGAGTTAATCTTGCCATCTCAAGAAATTTGTAAAAAATCTGTGCAAGATCTATTGTCATTTGAAGAAGATTTAGGCAAACGTGACTGGATTGCTTGGCTTAACTTACTTAAGAGAGTTAATTTTGCAAAGTATAAAGAATATACTCAAATAGATTTGAAGAATTGGATTTGAAAATGAATGGTGAGCATGCTAGGCGTACAACTAGTCACACTACTGGACAAAAGAGAAGGTTTTTACTTACATGTTACCAGATTTTTGGCAAAAAGTGTCTCTAGTTAATCCTATTGTTTACCTCGTAAGTGGATTAAGATAGACTTTTTATGTACTAGTTACGACTTAATCTGACAATAAGTAATAATCAGGCAGCTTGATAAGTAATAGCCAAGTTGTCTGATATTCTCTCTATATTACTAGGTTCTTATATCTTTAAATTATGATATAAGTAATTGTAAGAGGGTGACTTGATAGGTTCTTGATTGAAATAATCGTGCACAGAATAAGTACCCTCTTACAAGGTTTGCTTTGAACAAATTGCAGAAGGTGCTGGAAGCAGCAGCCTTGCACAATAAGATGAAGGAGATTATATCATGAGTAAAATAATAGGTCTAGATGTAAGTAAAAAATGGTTAGATATATGTTTATATGAGTCTAACAATAAACCGATATATAATCGTTTTTCCAATGATAAGTTAGGGCATGAAGAACTGATAAAATTAATAAAAGAGCAAGAAATTAAGATAATAGTATGTGAGCCTACTGGAGGTTATGAAGCAGAGATTTGCCAAGAATTGTATAATAATAAGCAACAAATACATAAGGTCAATACCTATAGTTTTAATTCATTTAGTAAATCGGTGAATTTGTGTAAAACTGATAAGAAGGACGCATTTAAATTAGCATATTATGGCGATAAGATGCAACTTACAGCTAATTATTTATATCAAGTTGAATCAGAGACTTTGAAGAGATATCAGCAAAGGCGAGAAGATTTAGTATTAATGCTTAGCAATGAAAAGAAGAGGCTACATCATAGTATTGATGGCATTGATAAAGAGAGTATAGAAAAACTCATTAAATTTTTACAGAATGAAATAGCTGAGCTTGATAAGAAATTAAATGAGGTAATAGATGAATCAGAAGAGTTGAAAGAGAAGGTAAAAATATTAGAGAGTGTGCCTGGTATTGGTAAATGCGTAGCTAAAAAACTAATTAGTTTTTTACCTGAATTAGGAAATAAAAATTATAGTAGTAACGAATTGTCAGCAATTGTGGGGATAGCTCCTTATGCTCGTGATAGTGGTAATAAGCAAGGACGAAGATTTATTAGAGGTGGCAGGAAAATACCACGAGATGCTTTATACATGGTGGTATTGGCGGGGAAAAATGGTGTCAAAAATAGTTTTCAATATTTAAAAGCTTTATATGATAGGCTTGTTAACAATTTTAAACCTAAAAAGGTTGCTATAGTTGCGTGCATGCGTAAACTACTTGAAGTGTGCCATAAACTTATTCAACAAAAACGTTGTTTTGTTATTTAGATAAATATTTTTTATTTTTTTGAAAATTTAGATAAAAGATAATTGCTGTTGACAAAAATTGTAGTTAGGAAAAAGGAATAAAAAGTTGTCATAGTAAGAAGAAATGGTAGTTTCTAGTTATCAAAAAAAGGAACTACCAATATGAAGTATTACATAGAAGAACAAGCATGGGAAGTAATTTTATCATTTTTTAAGGAAAGAAATGGTATACACAAGAATGAAGAAAAAATGAGACAGTTTATTGAAGCAATATGGTTTATTGTTAGAACAGGTTGTCAATGGCGTCTTCTACCTGACGATTATGGTTGTTGGTACAGTATTTATCGCAGATTTAAGAGATGGGTTGATAAAGGTATATGGGATGCTTTAATGGATTATATTAAAGTAGATGCAGATATGGAATTGATTATGATTGATGCAACTATTATAAGAGCACATGCTTGCTCATCTGGATATATCCAAAGGTAATCAAGAAGAAGCAGCTTTAGGTAGAAGCAGAGGTGGTTTTAGTACTAAAATTCATGCCCTTGTTGATGCCCTTGGTAATCCATTAAAGTTTATACTAACTGCTGGGCAAAGAAATGATATAACTCAAGCGGGAAATCTTACTCAAGATGTTCAGAATACGACAGTGATAGCCGATAAAGGATACGATAGTAGTGCATTTGTAGAAAGTTTAGAAAATAAGGGGTGTGAGATTGTTATACCACCAAAATCTAACCGTAAAGTACAACGTGAATATGATAAACATACTTATAAGGAACGACATTTAATTGAGTACTTATTTGGTAAAATCAAACATTTTAGGCGTATATTTTCTAGATTTGATAAAGCCCCAGCCACTTTTTTAGCTTTTCTAAATTTCGTTGGAACTTTAATATGGTTACGTTAAAATTTTTGTCAACAGCAATTATCTTTTATCTAAATTTTCAAAAAAATAAAAAATATTTATCTAAATAACAAAACAACGTTTTTGTTGAATAAGTTTATGGCACACTTCAAGTAGTTTACGCATGCACGCAACTATAGCAACCTTTTTAGGTTTAAAATTGTTAACAAGCCTATCATATAAAGCTTTTAAATATTGAAAACTATTTTTGACACCATTTTTCCCCGCCAATACCACCATGTATAAAGCATCTCGTGGTATTTTCCTGCCACCTCTAATAAATCTTCGTCCTTGCTTATTACCACTATCACGAGCATAAGGAGCTATCCCCACAATTGCTGACAATTCGTTACTACTATAATTTTTATTTCCTCCCGACTTCCGCATTTTTTAATAAGGCATAAGCTTAGAAGGGTCATAGTGCTGGGATTTTTAAAATTTAGGCACAACATTATTTTGTTATTTTAAATATATTTCAGCATGGTCTGAACGTTTGATGTTAAAGGTTTTATAGATTTTTCTAGCTTCGTTTTTTATTGCAACTTGGTAGTCTATAAAAATCACCAGTCTTTGTATGTCTTAAGATTGAAGCCTGTACTGATATTAATAATTCAACAATATTAGTTACACTAATCTTTTGGGTCAGAGCAACCTTGTATTCTATAGTCTTAAGCACTGCAAAACTCATATAACACATCGCTATGTGTGCTTCTATCCTTTGTTTAGTCCAGTGAAAAATTGGACGCATTTGTAAATTATGTTTATTGATTCTAAATTGCTCTTCAATTACCCATAATCTAGCATATTTTGCTATTGCTTCATGTGGAGTTATAGTTTGGTCATTGGTGATTACCCTATGTATGCCATCCCACAACGCATCCTGCTCTATCTTCTCTGCGTCAATATAGCTCTTGCCATTTTCACTAGAAGTATATTTTTTTACTCCACTATTAGATATAAGAACCTAGGGTTTTATTTAATACTTTCCCGTCTTCGCGATAAGAGGTACGAAGCAATATTGCAGGACGAGAATTTCTATTTGGAACAGTTGTAATATACATGAAAGAGATTATATCTCTAAATTCCAGCATTGTCAAATAAAAAATATCATTTACATGACTACAAATCTTATAACAAAATCCTTATAAACCTCATTCTTTAGGTGTTTTAAGCACTTTTTCGTCTAGAAAATGAGAAGCCAGTTATCAGACCTCCCAACCATTCATTATCAGTTAAATTACACAAGCCTAAAACAGAGAGAGATAAAGCTGTAAAATATCAATGAAAGAGGGGATATTAAGCATGGAGAGTAAAGAATAGTTATGACCGAAGGGAGAGCGTAGAAAATACGCTTTTTCGTTTTAAAACTTCTTTTGGTATACTCAATTAACCTGAAGAGTTGCAGAAATGGTTAACGGTAATAGTTTGGAAATTATCGTTTATTAAGGTACGTAACCTATCTTTATAATCGGCGATGTTGCTGAAAAATTTGTTTATTGCTTCCGAAAATTGTTCAAAATTATGATAAAATTTATTATTAGTTGTAATACTGTGCATAAACTTCCATAATCTCTCAATTGGGTTAAGATTTGGACTATATGGTGGCAAAAATACTAGCTCTATTTTACTATTTACTAGGTATTCTTTAACTTTCTTGGATTTGTGGTAACTAGCATTGTCACAGATTAAATATATTCTTTCCTTGTCACTATTCTCCTCTTCCAATCTCTGTAGAAAATTAACTATCTGCTCCCCATTTATTTTGGGGTTCTCTGTCCTTACTAACTGTAAATCAGCTAGATTAATAGCACCAATCATGTGCTTTCTTCTCCAGCCACTGAATGTTGGTAAGGTCTTATCTTGCTTCTTTCTTATCCAACCGCACCTTGCCCTTGCTTGATACTGAGGATGAACACCATCCATAAAATATATGGCTTCCTTATCTCTGAGATTCCCTTTTAGTAAACTGTAGTTTAACTTAAATAATTCTTGCTTGTCAAAATCCAGCTTAGCCGGTACTATTTTCGCCTTCTTGTAAACAAAACCCAATTTGTATAGTAATTTTGTTACTCCCGTTATCGTATATGTTACCCCATATTTGTTCTAAATGTGATGCATGATATCTTTAGCATAAACATAATTATTTGCTTCTAGGTGACTCGCTAATTCTTCCCTCTCACCATCACTCAATTTGCTTGTGCTACCTCCATTGTTGGTATCAAGCTTATTGGCTTTTTGATAATCAACAATATGTTTTCTTATCGATTCGTGGCTCAAGAGTAGTACCTTAGCAATCTCTACATTACTATACCCATCGTCATACATCAAAACTGCCTTAATACGATCACGTATGCGTCCGTCTCGTTCTGTCTTATGACGTTCCTTCAACTTTTCTCTTTGTTCTTCTGTCAATACATTCTTACTCATAATCTCCTAAACTCTACAATATCTCTCCTATCTTTGCAACCCTTCATTTACGAGCAGTATAGCAAGTTTTTATCAAGAGATAATCAGAATATGACAAATGAAATATCGATTAAATGCCACCTTCTAAACAAAATGTTTTAGATTGGCAAACCAATTTCTGTTGCCGTTTGCTAACCCTCTATTTTGGGGTTAGGGGTAATTTATCTCAAATCCTATTTATGCAACAAAGCCCAGAAGAATTATTAAAATTTAACAGAAGTCATTGGTCATGCGAAAATAATTTAAACTGGATAAAAGATAAGGTTTTTGAAGAAGATAAGTCAACTATTAGTACTGGAGAAGATCCGTTAATAATGTCATTATTGAGGACAATAACTCTTGCTATAATAGCTCTATTTTCAAACAAAATTACTGAAACTAGAGAAAATTTTAATAATTATAGACATAGGTTATTTAAATTATTCTCAACTTAAAGTTAGGATTTTTAAACTGCCCTGAACCTAGAACATCCTAATTAAAATATTATTTAGCCAAACCAATTTATTAAAGTAAAAGTGATAGCATAATGCATGACTGAAGCAAAGATTGCTGCTGCAATGTCATCTACCATAATACCAACACCCCCTTTGATATTAGCATCGAGCCAATTTATTGGCCATGGTTTTATTATATCAAAAAATCTAAACAACACTAAGGGCAAAGCAAATAAAAAGATAAAATTTATTAGTTGTGAACTTAAATATTTTGTAAGTCCTGAGTAGTTTACGAAAACCACAGAAAAACAACTTAGTATTATTGTTAGCATTTGACCAACTACCTCATCAATCACCACTTCTTTTGGATCGTCCTGTGTAGCATATTGTATGTATATTGAAGAGAAGTATGTGCCTAACATAAATAACAATAGGCAAATCAAAAGAGTAATAATAAAGAGAGTAATAAGTTGTGCTTGTAAAGTTGTGAAATTAGTAAATGAAAAAATTAGTTGATTAGTTAGAGAAAGATATACGATCAAGTAGCACAAAGGGAAAGCAGCTAAAGACCCAAATGTACCAGGACAATATTTTATTCTACCTATATAGAAAAAAGTTACAAAAAGTTCTACAAATTTTTTTCTTTTAGACATAATTCTGCTTAATTTTCTGATAATTCAAATAATTGATGCAAGCAACGTATTGTTTTTTCAGTATCTAGGTCTTTTATTAGGATAGAAATTTTAATTTCTGAGATTTGTATCTTTTTCACTGGTATATTTTCTTTTTCTAGTTCATTTAATACCATACCAAGTAGGGTTTGATCATTTTTAATACCATAACCAATAATTGACACTATAGAAATTTGACTGTCAATGATAAAATTATTTATTTGATTAGTATTTTTTAGATCATCTAGTAAATGTTGTAATTTATTTTTATCGGATAGTTGGATAATGAAACTATATTGTATATTTGTTTCAATATTTTCCATTAATTCTAGGTGAATATTATGGTCAGCGATGAGTTTGCATATCTTAGAAAAACTCAATTGGGAGGATACCACTAATTGTAATAAATTCTTGTTGGAAGTAATACCAGTAATTTGCCTATTTTCCATAATTTTATCTCTAGATGTTATTAGTGTACCATTTTTTTCGTGGTATAATGGGAGTAAAAACGACGATAAAACGCGTATGGGTACATTATATCTAATAGCAACCTCTAAGGAACGTGGATGCAGCACTTTAGCTCCACAAGATGTAAATTCCAGCATTTCTTCAAAACTAATCTGTGATAATTTTGTTGCTCCCGGGACAATGCGAGGATCGGCAGTAAACACTCCTTCCACATCAGTGTATATATCACATCTATCAGCTTTCATAGCAGCTGCAATTAAAGAGGCGGTAGTATCTGATCCTCCTCGACCAAGCGTTGTCAACCTATTATTATTGGTAACACCTTGGAATCCAGCAACTATTGGAATGATGTTTTGCTTAATACATTCTATTAACAAACTAGTAGAGAGTTGTTCAACCAAAGCTTTGCTATAATTATCATTGGTTAAGATCGGTAATTGCCATGCCAGCACAGATCTTGCACTCATGCCTTGTTCTTGTAGTTTAAGGGCTAGTAAAGATGCTGTTACCATCTCCCCGCTACAAAGAGCGGCATCATATTCTGCGAGTTCTGAATTGGTCTTAAGACTAGAAACTTCATTACATAGAGTAACTAGTTGGTTGGTAACCCCGGCCATAGCTGAAACGACAATTATTACTTGATTGCCATGCTGCTTTTCAAGCTTAATTATTGGAATAATTTCTTTTATTCTTGCAATGTTAGCAACGGAAGTTCCACCAAATTTTTGAACTATTACTGACATAAATCTGCAAGCGTAATTTTCGATGTCATTCCTACGTAGGTAGCAGAATCTAAAAAAATAGACCAAGAGGGTTTGTTAGACTTTTTTAGACCCCTGTCTACGCAGGGGTAACATTGTGTGGTTAATAGGGATGACATCTGCAGGCAGAAATAGCATCATCACTGCACAATATTGACTATTTTATAGTCTCTCTTACTAGAAAATTCTACTTTGCCTGCAATCAATGCAAATAACGTATGATCTCTACCAAGTCCAACATTCTTACCTGGGTGAAATTTAGTACCACGTTGTCTAACAATAATGTTACCTGGTATCACATATTGTCCATCATATTTTTTAACACCCAACCTACGACCGACCGAATCTCTGCCGTTTCTAGAACTACCACCAGCTTTTTTAGTTGCCATTTATATATCCTTAAATAAATCCTATTATAGTTTAGTAATGTCTAATATTTTCAATTCGGTCAATTCCTGCCTATGACCAGTCTTGCGACGATAATTCTGACGACGTTTTTTCTTAAAGACAATAACCTTATTATCTTTAAACTGGTTAGTAATTTCAGCAGTAACAAGAGCTCCTTTAACCATTGGCGTACCTATAAAAGATGGCTTTGAATCTTCACCAATCATCAATATTTGGTCAAATTGGATTTTTGCACCTCTTTCACCGTCAATTTTTTCTACTTTGATGACACTGTTTTTGCCGACTTTATACTGTTTTCCGCCTGATTTGACGATTGCGAACATGAAAAATATCCTAACTAAAATTTAAACAAATTAAGTCGGCATTATATTACCAGCAACTATTTTAGTCAATAGCAATTCGTAATTAAATAGATAATGCTATAAATAAAAGATAGCCCGTATTATTTATAATAATACAGTTTCTAATCATTATTATTGACCTTGTATTGTTGACATGATTAGTATACTCTTCTGCTCCTACAAATTGTTTTTTGAAAATATCATGGATTCGCATGCTCACCATTCATTTTCAAATCCAATTCTTCAAATCATTTGAGTATAACAGCGATAGTTGCTTGCCTTATCACAACTACACATTCTATCTTCTATGCTATAATTTTATTTTGGTTTTACTATTACTTATTTTGGATTTATTTGTTGACTCTTCAGTTGTCTTACACTTTTCTTGTTGTTCAAGTATGCTCAAAATACTTTTGATATACAGTTCGATATCCTCTAAGTGATACACTACGCTTAAAATGTTATCATCTCTTTTACTGGTTACAGCACTTAACTGTTGTAGTTCTTTAAATAAACGAGATGTATCTGTCTTAGCTTTGCCAAATATATTGGAGAAATCTTTACTAGTTATATTTATCTGATGCAAATATTTCAAAGATATTAAGATTAATAAACCTTCAATAATAATTAATATTATTGCTAAGTATTGCTGCCACATTCTAATTTCTTATTGTTTTGTTATGATATCAATGTTACTTCAACATGTTTTTTGTGAACTATCTTGAGTTGCATCTTGCTGTTCCATACATACTACCCCAATTCGTGATAAGAATTAACTAATTCTTATTACGAATTGGCTTTAATATAAGGAAAAATGCATCCTTAAATCCATTTACATGAATATTAATCATTCTTATTTAAATAAATACTTTGATAAACTACTTTACCTTGTACAAATTTTAGTATATCAATACAGTTAATACTTATAATATTATGCATAATAATATACATTTATTTTTAGTGTATATAAATACATAATATTGTCAACTAAAATGTCTAACTAAATTCATTTATTTATAAGAATGTCACACTTAATTATTAAGAAAAATATTGAAAGGCTATTAAAAGAAAAAAATTGGCGTGTTGCTGATCTTGAAAATAAGATTGGACAAGGTAGAAGCGTTACAAATATATTCAGAGGTACTTCCAAAAATCCTACTATAGAAGTATTGCAATCTATAGCAGGTGCTTTTAATATTGAAATTCAAGAATTATTATTAGATCACGATAACCAAGATTCTATACTTAATATTTCTTTGCTTCGTGATACTTGTGATAAAATCATTAATGAACTTGAGCTAATTCACTATCCTATTGCTGTAAGGTATAGTAACGTATTTGCTCTTATTAAAGAAGTATACGAATACTCTTCACAGTTGAGTTTAGATAAAGCTGATGAAAATTTTACTAAATGGCTTATTCAAAAACATTATAAAAAATAACTCTAATATTTAGATTAACACTAGGTTCTAGAGCATTATTCACTTCAGACAATATGCTTTTATGGGCATACTCCATATAATTCTTTACTCCTAGGATGATCAGAACCAAAATATGTCAAAAGAAGTGAGTAAAAATAAGTGCATTGTATATGTCTATCACTTTTATTAGCTAATTTCGTAGCAGTTTTTGCTGCCTGAAAGAAGGCATAACTTACATTATCCATATTGCCGATGTTTTTGATATTGTATATGTTCCAATAAATATTTTTAGCTAATCTATAATTAATCATAGCCTCTTCTGCTTTCCCTAAAGTACTTAATATATTTGCTTTTACTACTAAAGCATTAGCTAAAAATATATCTATGGAATTCTCTAACTCATTTTCCCTATTGCTTCTATCTTGGTCTTGTATCAGTATATCAACTACTTTTACTATATGTTTCCAAGCATCATTCTGCCTCTTTAGCCCTAATTCAGATTTTGACAACTCTGTTAAACAATATGCTATTGTTGTAGATGTGATATCTTTAATTTCATTTAGATCACTACTCATTATCTTAGTATATACATCGTTAGTTATAGCGTAAGCCTCTTCAAATTTTTGCATATTATTTAGTATTTCTGCTTGCAAAATATAAATGGGTGCAAGCCATACATTTTCTTGTCTTAATTCTACATCACCTATTTGTGCCAATATCCTAGATTTATTTAGCTGAGTTTTTTCTTTACTTATCGTATCTATAATTGCTAATAAAGCCTGCTGATACTTTCCTTGAGTTAATAATATTCTAGCCATACCATAATCTATCATGCTTGCTTTATGTATAAAGTTTTTATTATTAAGCATTATATTTTGTATAATATGTAAGTTATCTTCTGCCTCTTTTATTTGCCCTGTGAATACCTGAACTTGAAACATTTCATAATAAATTGATGATTTTGCTACCTCATCGTTTGGTAAACTATTTATGGCGTTTTTAGCCTTCACTAAATATTGCATGGCTATATCTGAATGGTGATTAACAACAAAGTATTCATATCGTCCTATACGTCCTAAATACCTACTATACGCTACTTGCTCTAATTCTGTCATATTTTGCCAAATCAACTTATGTTCGTGTTCTTTAAACCAACTTACCATTTTTTTGGCATTATATGGTTCTCTAGAACGTAAGTAGTAGCCAAGTAGGCTATTATGCAAGACCATGCTTGCATAAATATTACTATTATACTTATCCGCATTAGCTAGCAGTACTTCTACATTACTTTCAAAGGTATTATCCTGCATAATTAAATAAAATTGATTTACCATCTCCCCTGACATTAAATGTTGTATTTTAATAAGTAGTTTATCAATAGTTTTCTTATTAGTAGCTAAATCGTATATATTTAATATCTCATATTTTACTGCATTATGCATTCGAAATACTTTTTTATTTCTATTGTTACTAATTTGTTCAATTAAACCAAATCTCACTATCTCATCAATTAAATCGGATAATTTCTCCTTATCATCTACTAGATGTTCTAGTAAATTATTACCTATTTTTTGATTATTTAATAACGCCATATAGTATAATAGTGTTTTGGCTTCTGATGTAATTTCATTTAATACTATTGATAAATGTGCATTTAATTTGTTATCATGTTTTCGTATATAATTTATATACTCTTTGATTGTCATGTGGTTGTTGCTTTGTAAAAAAATAGCACTATGTCCAATTATATTAGTTGGATAACCTTTTAAATTACATGCCAAATCTTTTTTAAATTCCTCTGATCGCTCGTCTATAAGCTTATTAATTGCCATAAAAATGTCTTTTTCTTGTAAATAAGGAACTGAGATTCTTGGTAGCAAATATTGACTATCTTGCGAACAAATTATAATATGTCCATTATGATGCCAATCAATAATATCCTTAATTTTGTTATTTTCATTAATATGTAAATTATCGAATATTAATAACCACCTCCCCTGAGGTTTAAGATATGTCATAAGGTTTTGTTTAACGCTTCCGGTACTTTCTGAAATGAAACACCCCGTTTTTGAACATATTTTTTGATTTATTTCTTTGACCAATAAAACAAATTGTGGGATTAAATCTATACTTGCATCTAAAAACGCAATAATATCGTAATCTTGTTGATATTTTTGTGCATATTTTCTAGCTATTTCACTTTTTCCTATACCACTGATACCTGTAATACCTACTATTCTGTCTCTTATTAATAACTTCCTTATGTTGTTAATTTGTTCCTCATGATTAACGAAATAGTATACTGGCTCTTCTTTATTAAAAAGAAGTACTGCATATGCTTCACAAGTAGAAATTACTACTATAAAGAGTAATAGTATAAAATTTCTCATTTTAAGTCGTTAAGTTTTCTATACTTATTCATTTTAATTATCTGTGCCTTTTGGGTAGTGTCGGTATTTAACTCTGTTGGTACATTATCTAATTTTATTTCTATTGTTGTAGAGTACTTATTTTTAGTTACTTGACAATTTATTTTAAAACTTTTTAACAAAATAAATATTTGCCCCAAATTTAATATGTATAAATTAGCTGTATCATTAAATATTTTTTCAGAATATCTTACTGCTAAATTTTGGTCTAAACTAAACCCTTCACCGATAAAGGTAATCAAGTTGTTTTGAAATATTAACTTTACACATCTCGATCTTTCTGTATTTTTATTAAAGTACAAGATATTAGATAATACACTAACCATAATTTGGTTAAATATTTCCGATTCAAAAGGCACTTCAAGTGTCTCTATATTACTGACTATATCTAGTTTAATATTAGAATTATAGCAAGCTGTGTATCCTGTATAATAACTTTGTAGATATAAAATTATCGGAGTTAGTTTTATTGTATGGTAATTAATTTCATTGTGGGACTCTAATGTTGTTATTGGTAATGGAAAATATTCACTATTATATCCTAGTTCTTCTTCTACATTAACAGTATTAGAGATATTAAATGATTTTTTATTATTACTACTTTTAGAATAGTGATAACATTTTAGAGTAAATTCTTCGTTTATTTTGTGAAATAATAGAATATTTTTACTATCTTTCACACTGTTAGTTAAATCTGCCTCTAACTTGTTAAGTTTAATTTTAATTTTTTTATCTCTATAAGATAGATACAATATTATTGTAAATAGTACTAAAATTGTAAATATAGAACCTATATTTAATAATAAAATTTGCTGCTTAACCCTAGAGATAGCTTGTTGTGTATAATAAGAATTAGGAGAAATTTGTATTGAGATATTATAAGTGAGGTCTTTATTAATGTGATACTGCTTGTTCAAACTCTCCTGAAATTCTACCACACCATTAGATATAATTGAATGATTATTAATAGTAATATTGTATTTAAATACTTGGTTTGATAGTATATCTAGTAGTTCTTGTAGAGTGATATAAGGTAGATCGTTTTTGCCATACACGCTATTTGGTATATGATACTTCGAAATGAAAACATGATTCCTAATATGTTCTTTTAAAATAGAGATTTGATCAGATATATCATTACTACTTAATATATAATTAATATTAAATTTATCAACTAAAAGCGATCTAATTATATTATGATATTCTTCTAATTTTATTAGGTTTTGCTGATGATATTCATGATTGATACAACGACGTACCAATATATTTGTTAATACAACAAAGCTAATCACAAATATCATAGATATTGCACTTGCTTTTAAAATGTTCTCCCTTTTAATAAACATTTTTGTTTTTTTTGTTCATGATGTAAAGCTATTAATAAACGATATAAATCTTCTTGTTTTTGGGTGCTATCAGCATATTTTATTAATTCTAATAATACTTCAATTGTTTCTTGCAAAATTGTTTTTTCTGAATTTTCTTTATACTTATAGTAATTGAAACGCTTCCTATAAGCATAATGTTTTGCACTGTTATCTGCATTACTATTAATGATTAATGTAACCAGTTGATTAGTATACTCATCTAATAACCCTTCCTCTTCCTTTGTTAAGAATGACTTTAGCTTTATTTTATCAAAATATAGTTCTATTAACTCTTCATAGTGAATCACCCTTAATGAATCGGATTGTATCTTTGCTACAATAGAGTGTATTATTTTTATATATTCATTATGATCTATATATTTATAATATTCAGATAGAAGCGTATCCAACACATGTACATAAACCTTATAATGATCTGTGTCTTGTTGTTTGTTAAGAAGTAATTTTATATGTTGAGAAATCTCACCTCTTTTGTTATTTAAGATAACATCAAGACATTCTAAAAACTCTTTTGACCTATTGTTCTCGAATTTACGTACCGCTTTAAACCCTCCCTCAGATGTTACCTCCTTTGGTAAACATTCTTGTAATTCTTTTTTGAATTTTTCTATATTTTTATCGTAATCCTCTTGATTAAATTTGCCTTGTAGTATTTCTGAAGATTTCTTAGCTCCTTTTTTCTCTTTTAACCATTGAATTAATTCGCTGTTTTTCTTGATTTCTGATCTATTTATTAATACATCGTTTAAAGATTTGAGCAAATCTAATAATGTTAAGTTATTATCATCATTTAATCTATTAGGGTTAAATAAATTCTCATCAAAAACTCTACTATTCAATAAATATTTGATAACACTTTCCTCACCCTTCTTTAAATGCTCACGAATTAATACAAGATTATATAATTGTTTCCAAGGTTGTAATTGTTCCATTGAATTCTTATCCATTTCTTGAACAAACTTTGACACAAATTGCTCTATAATCTTTATATATTTTATTTTTTCTCCATTAGTTATATTAGTTGCATCAAGGGAACATAAAATACGATTGATTATAAAATTTCCTATTTTACTACCGCCTCCTAAAGAATTATTTAAAACTGCTTGTAATTTATCATCAAATTGTCGTAGTTTAACACTAGGGTCACTTACTGAGCTAGCTGATAAGCTACTGCTTGTAGATGATGCTTTTGTAGAGTGTTTATGTTTCATATAAGAACCAATGTTAAGAATGAGCGGTTTTGTTGCCACTTAGATTAGACTTCTTTCGAAACTCGCTTATGCTGAGGGATTTGAAGGAGACGCGGAACCTCGACCCGCAGCGTACTCTAATGTACGTGAGGATTCGAGTACCGCATCGACGTACAAATCACCAGCAGAAGTAGAGTTTCGAAAGAAGTCTATTGAAACTCAAGGTGAGTAACGCCTTACATTCTACACGCTAAAGACATGGGTTTTACGGCATTTTTTATAAAAACAGAAATATTTTCTTATATATTAAACGACTTCCCACATCCACAACTACCTTTTTCGTTTGGGTTATTAAAAGTAAAGCCGGATTTAAACTTGTCTTCTACATAATCCATTTCACTTGCTAGGATATACATCAAAGCTTTTGGATCGATTAATATTCGTACACCTTTATCTTCTATCACCTCATCAAACTTATTTTTGTCATCCGCATATTCTACGTAATAAGATAGACCAGAACAGCCACCAGATTTTACCCCAACCCTAATACCAAAAGATGGTTTATTACGTTTGTCTATCAATAGCTTTATTTGCCTAGCTGCTGCATCAGTCAATGACATAATATTTTTCATAAATTTACTGCAATTTTTTAGTTTTATAATCAGCTATTGCAACTTTTATTGCATCTTCTGCCAATAAAGAGCAATGGAGTTTTACTGGCGGTAAAGATAGTTCTTTGGCTATTTCAGTATTTTTTATATTACCAGCCTCATCAATAGATTTACCCTTAACCCATTCTGTTACTAAAGAACTTGAAGCAATAGCAGAACCACAACCAAAGGTTTTAAATTTAGCATCTGTAATAATTCCATCTTCACTAACTTTAATTTGTAACTTCATTACATCACCGCATGCAGGAGCTCCGACAAGACCTGTTCCAACATATGCATCATTTTTATCTAATGACCCTACATTACGAGGATTTTCATAGTGATCCAGCACTTTTAGACTATATGCCATTTTATTTCCTATCTATATTATAATAATTAAGTGATAAGCATCTAAGCAACCTAAGCGAATTTAGGATCAGAATTGACAAATTCTTATCCCGATGCTGGGGTATCAATGCATTGCCCATTTGATCTGCTTTAAATCAACTCCCTCTTGCACCATCTCCCAAAGAGGGCTTAGCTCTCTTAATTTATTAATTTTGGACGCTATTAACGCTGCAGCATAATCGATTTCTTCTCTAGTAGTAAATCTACCAATACCAAACCTAATAGAGGTATGTGCCATTTCTTCATCAACACCCATAGCTTTTAGTACATATGATGGTTCAAGCGAAGATGATGTACAAGCAGAACCGGACGAAACGGCTAAATCTTTAATAGCTAGTATCATAGACTCACCTTCCACATAAGCAAAACTTAGATTTAAATTCCCCTTATATCTATTATGTCTAGCACCGTTTAGATAAACGTCGGCAATTTCTTTAGTAATATTATCATAAAACCTATCAAAAAGCTCTTCTACATGCTTAGCATCTTTTTGCATCTCAAGCAGAGCTATTTCAGCAGCCTTACCAAGCCCAACAATTAAAGGAGCTGGTAGAGTTCCAGAACGCATACCTCTTTCCTGTCCTCCACCATTTAAAATCGGCACTAGTCGTACCCTAGGTTTTTTCCTTACATATAAAGCACCAATACCTTTAGGAGCATAAATTTTATGCCCAGAAATACTTGCAAGATCAATATTACAATCATTAACATCTATTGGAATTTTGCCGTATCCTTGGGCAATATCTGAGTGAAAGAATACTCCTCGTTCACGACAAATTTTGCCAATTTCTTTAATTGGTTGGATAACACCAATTTCATTATTTACAGCCATCACCGATACCAGTATAGTTTGATCTGTTATGGCATTTTTCAATATTTCTAAATCAATCAAACCACTCAGCTGAATTGGCAAATATGTTACCTTAAATCCCTCATCTTCTAAATGTCTACAAGCATCTAAAACGCATTTATGTTCACTTACCACCGTCACTATGTGATTTTTTTTATTACCATAGAATTTGGCAATTCCTTTAATAGCTAAATTATTAGATTCAGTAGCACCAGAAGTAAAAATAATCTCTTTAGGATCTGCTCCAATAAGCCTAGCTACTTTTTTCCTCGACAACTCCACAGCTTCTTCAGCTTCCCAACCAAAGGAATGACTCCTAGAATGCGGATTACCAAATTTAGTGGTAAAATATGGCAGCATACATTCCAAGACCCTTGGATCTATAGGAGTTGTAGACTGGTAATCCATATAAATTGGCAGCGATTTACCACTTAATTTTACTTTTTGTTTTAATTTCTCTAATTCATCCATACTAGTTACTCTTTTAGCTTTGCTACTTCCTCGCAATGACGTTTAAGTTAGAAGTGTATATTTCTTCAAATGCTTTAATAAACGTCACAACATCTTGGGTAGTTTGTTGATAATCAAAGCTGACTCTAATCGAAGACCTAGTGTCATCCTCACTAAACCCCATATTCGATAAAACATGTGATTTACCAACTCTCCCTGATGAACAAGCAGAACCGGAACTAACTGCTATACCCCGTAAATCGAAAGCTATCAATTTGGTTTGTGCATCAGTGTTAGGTACGATTATCAACGTGGTATTTGGTAATCTTTCAACATCTTTCGACACTATTTTAACATTTTTATAGTTGCACAAATTTTGTTCCAAATATGTCTGTAATTTCTTCATTTTTTTGTATCTATCTTCTATCTCTGTAGTCGCTATTGATGATACAAGCCCGAACGAAGCAATCGCTAGTACATTTTCTGTACCTGAGCGAATGTTTCTCTCTTGCCCTCCACCAATCATCATTGCTTTAAGCGTATGCTCTGCTTTAGCAATCAACGCACTACTTCCCTGTACTCCTCCTAATTTATGACTTGATATAGTAGCAAAATCAACTCCTAATTCTTTAATATTGACCGATATTTTGCCAACTGCTTGAACACAATCACTATGAAATACTGCCCCATATTTTTGGGCAATTTTAACCAGCTCTTGTACATTTTGCACAACACCACTTTCATTATTAGCTAGCATTATAGACACGAGCTTTTTATTGCTATGACTAACCGATAGTAGTTCTCCTAAATGCTGAGCATCAACAATGCCATCGCTATCTACCCTAATAATTTTAATATTATTGCTATATTTAGCATGATCAAAGATCGATAAATGTTCTATGCTAGAAACAAAAATTTCTCCGTCATAATAATTATTCATCAGCAAATTATTACTTTCTGTGCCAGAGGAAGTAAAAATAACCTGATATTCTCTAGAATTTATGTCAACGCCCACAGATCTTGCAACTTGCTCCCTAGCTGTTTCTACTAAACTCCTAGCATAACGCCCTTTGGTATGAATAGAAGACGGATTATATGCTTCTTCGAGCAAATTCTTCATAAGTTCCTTAACCTTAGGATGAACGTTAGTAGTAGAATTATGGTCTAAATATAACATATATATAACATAATTTATTCGTCCACTAATACATAAGTTAAAATAATTTTCAAAAACTTTTAGAGCTAATCTAGTGTATCAGCTAGCATGTCAGCTACAGAGATGGTGTCAAAATAGTTCCTTATATGCTTACTTAAACCTAACCATAAATGATGAGCGTTACATTTTACTTTATTAGGTACGCAACTATTCTGAGATTTTCTTAAACATCTTGTCATTTCAATATTCTCATCTACCGCATCAATAATATTAGTAATCTTGATATTATTTAATTTTTCATTAATGATGTAACCACCTTTTGGACCTTTCGCTGATCTAACTATATTAGCTTTCTTAAGTTTTGCAAAAATTTGCTCCAAATAGTTAACCGGTATATTTTGTTTTGCTGAAATTTCAGCCAAGGTAACAGGCATATCCGACATTTGCGATGCGATTTCTAAGATAGCCATTACAGCATACCGCCCCTTTGTAGTTAATTGCATACAAACAACTCCCCTATAATAACATGATTATATAATACCATACTAATTTAGTCAAGTATAGATTGACAGTATAACTATTATTTCAAGGACAACCTAATTTTAAAAATTACTACTATTTAACCTCGGATTATCGTATAAATATATCAAATTTGATGTATACATGATATATCATCTTACTTCAAAAGTTATCTTTAATGCGAATTTTCTGCAATATATTAATTATTATTACTTTGTTATCGGTTTTTGGCTTTGCAATAGCTGATAAGCAAGGGACTGATAAACAAAAGATAGGCAAACAATTTAGCTTTATGTCAGCGGATTATATTGAATATAACCAAAAAGAACAGTTTATTTATGCTAAAGGTGATGTTCAAGTTATATTGGATAATTACTTCCTAACAGCTAATTCTTTGATTTATGATATAGGGCAAGATAAACTTTGGGCTGAAGGTGATATTAGAATTAAAGATCAGCAAAATAGAATTATTCTAGGAGATCTTGTTATATTAAAAAACAAACTAAAGGCAGGGATAATCTCAGATTTTATTTTATATTTTGGTGATAATACACTATTAGCATCAAAATTAGCAGAAAGAATAAATGAAGATGTTTTTCGTCTGCATAATAGCACCTTTACTCCATGCAAAATACTATGTAACCAAAAACCTATTTGGCAAGTTTCTGCAAAAAATACTGAGATAGATCTTAATAAGAATAAAATGGTTTATAATCACCTATTTTTTGAGGTATATGGTGTACCAATCTTGTATATACCATATTTTTCTCATCCAACACCTAAGGCTTCCGCAGAATCAGGAATATTGATACCTAGAGTGCGGAATAATGCTTTGGGAATACCGCTATATTATAGAGCTAAACCTAATCTAGACTTTACTCTAACCCCTAGGGTCTTTTGGCAAAAGCATAATATTATATATAAAATTTTTGAACTAGAAGCTCGTTACAAACCAAATAAAACTGATTATATATCTTTAGACGCTAATTATGGTAAAGTACCATACTCTATAAAAGATGGTGATGTAACGATAAAAAATCGTAAGGTGAACTCATATTATCTATTAAGCAATGGTAATTTTACCAAAAACGATTATAGATACGGATTTAGGTTACAACGTACTTCTGATAAAGCTTATTTAAAAAATTACTATAACAATTATACTCCGTATTTAATGTCTAAGTTATATTTAGAACATGTCAATAATTATAATTATTTATTAACGGAAGGAATATATTTTGAGGGATTGGGAACAAATGATTCTAGTAGTACGAATCCATTAATTTTTCCCAAGGTCAGCACCAAGAATGTTATACCTCTAAATGACGAAGAAACTAGTAATTTAGTTGTAGAGAATGATGCATTAATCTATAAGGAAAGAAGTGGAAAAGAACTAGGTCGAGTTGCATTGCAACTAGCAGTGGATAATAATTTTTTAACTGAGACAGGTCATTTGTTTAATGTTACCTTACGTAATAGATCAGATGTATATTTTATTAATCACCTATATCTAAATGATTCTAGGACTAATCATGTTCTAACTAGAAATATACCTGACATCCAAAATATTTGGCGTTATCCATTAGCTGGATCAATTTTTGATAAAACTAGTCTATTTGTAGAACCAATTATATCTGTGACTATTGGACGTAGACATAATTATAATAAGAAATTTTCCTTTATTGATCCATCAAAATATGAACTATCAGAAAATAATATATTCAATTCGAATCGTTATAGTGGTATAGATTATCATGAATTTAGCAATAGATTAAGTTATGGGGTTAATTCTTCTATACTATCGGAGGAGAATTATACAAGTTTATTTCTAGGACAAACCTATAACACTGCTATTAATACTAACTCTATTAATAATATCGAAAATGTTGGTAGAATTGCTAGTAGTTTTTCTGATAAGATAGAACTATTCTATAGATTTAGAAAAAGTAGAAATTTTGATCCAATTAGAGATGAATTAGGTGGAAGCCTTAACTCTAAGAAAATTCAGTTAACTGCTGGATTGGTTCAGATTTCAAATTTACAGAAATATTATTTTACAGATAAATTAACTGATAACAAAATAAGGCAATTTTACTATAATTTCACTTATCAATTAACCGAAAATTGGTCAGTTGCCTATGATATGAGAGTAGATTGGCCAAAAAGCAAACTAAATGTTCTTTCTAAGAGTATCCAGGTGACATACTTGAATGATTGTGTTAGAATAGCCGGAAAACTTTCAGACAATTACATGGAAGATGGTAGTAGGGGAATAAAAAAGAATTCTGCTGTACCTACTATTTCTATAGGTTTAAAAATATTAAATATGTGAGTCTAAAATTATGAAGAAGTTATTTTGTTTAGTTGCTATCGTTTTTAACCTAGCCATAGCGAAAGCAGAATTATCCAATATAGTTGCATTAGTTAATAATGAGCCAATTACATTACATGAATTTCTAGCTAGAAAACACATGATCATGGCACTTAACAATATTAACAATCCTGATTCTCAAACAGATAAGCAACTTGACAAGATGGCAATTAACAGCGTGATTGATGATTTATTGCTTTATCAGTCTGTAAACGGTAAAAAAAGTTCTGATAGTGAGTTAAATGAGTCTATAGAGACTATTGAGCAACGTAATAAAATGGCACAAGGACAATTAATGCAACTTTTGAAGAGTAAATCTGTAGATATTAATAGTTTTAAATCTCAGATTGGTGCTGAAATTATCAAAATGAATATTTTATCTAGTATTTCTAGATCAGTTGCTATTAGTGCAAAAGAAGTTGATGCTATAATATTAGCGACTAATTCAAAAGACGCAGAAATATCGGCCCAAATCTTTACTTCAAAAGATAAACAGGATAAAATTTTGAAAAAGATGTATGGGTTACAAAAACGCCTTACAAATTGTCATGATATCAAAGAATCTTTATATAAAGATTTTTCTACGTTAGAAATAGTCAATCAAAATTTAAGCACTCTAGATTCTACGTTACAAACAATTCTCAAGGATTTAAATACAGGAGAGAAAAGTAGTGTTTTCGAGATGCAAGATGGGTTTAAGTTAATCTTAATGTGTAATAAAAAGATAGTTAATGTTACTCTAGATGAAAATGATTATGTAGTAAATCTTCTGACTAATAAAAAAATGTCACAAAAAGCCCAAAAATACTTTGAGGATATGCGTAAGAAAGCATATATCAAAATAATGCTACCTTTGTGATATACTCGAATGATCCGAGTACACTACCTTCAATCGCCAAGCATGGCAGCCAACATGGTATTGTTCCTATTAAGAGATATGGTCAGAATTTCATTTTTGATAGTAGTCTATGTGATAAAATAGTTCGCGTAAGCGGTCTCCGAGAAAATGACTCTGTATTAGAAGTTGGTCCTGGTACAGCCGGACTCACTAGAGCTATCCTTTCCTACAACCCTAAATCTTTAACTGTGGTTGAAACTGACGCTAGATGCATACCGTTACTGACGGAAATAAGAGAGTTATACCCTAATCTGCATATTATTCATTCAGATGCTTCTAAATTTGATCTATCAACCTTAAGTCATGACAAAACACATGATAAAATAACTATTATTTCAAATTTACCTTACCAAATAGGTACAGAGTTAGTCATAAAATGGTTAAAAAAATCATACTTAATAAGTAGTATGACTTTAATGCTGCAAAGAGAGGTTGTAGAGCGAATATGTGGTAAAGTTGGAACAAAATCTTATGGCAGATTATCAATAATATGTCAGTTACTTTGTTCAGTCGAAAAATGTTTTGATGTTAATCCGCAAGCTTTTTACCCTGCACCAAAAGTCCACTCTGCAATAGTTAGACTCGTGCCTTTTGATAATCCATTAACACTTGAACTAATTGGGAAAGTTGAACTAATTACCAAACTAGCCTTTAGTGAACGTCGTAAAATGATTAAATCATCTTTGAAGAAACTAACCCCGCACATAGAAGATTTGTTATCTCAATTAAAGATTGATAATTCTTCTCGATCTGAAAATTTATCACCACAAGATTATTTGTCTTTAGCAAAATTATACTCAAATGAACCACTATACTGCTTGTAAATGAAGAGTTGATAGACGAAGATCAAAATCATGAAATGCTAGGAATTACCAAGTCGAGGAGCGGAGCGTACATATAGTATGTGAGCACCGCAGATCTTGGATAATGACGACGCAATTCTTGATTTTCATCGAGTATACATCGCTATTAATATCACTACCAGTAAATATTTATTGTTAATTGTCAATTTTTTACTTTGGTATACTTGGTAATGTAATGATACAATTATATGTTACGGTAAAAGCAACCTACTTAACCATATAATCTCAGGTATATTTTTATGAGAATAACCAAAATCTTCCTAATCTATTGTTTCGTAGCTATAGTAAATCTACCTTATGCATTATGTGCAGATACAAATAAAACAATTTATATAACATCAGATGATGGGCCTCTTGGAGGAACCGAAAATGTTATTAATGTCATGACCCAAAAAAAGACTCCTATTACCATGTTCATGGTAGGATTACATTATGATAATTCGAGTCCTAGCCTAAAGAAAGCTGTTGATCTAGCTAAAAAAAATCCTTTTATTGAAATAGGAAATCACAGCTATACTCACGCTAATAACCACTATAGGAATTTTTATCATCAGCTTCCGGATGTAATTAAGGATCTTAAAAAAAATAATACTGTTTTTGGTTTTACTGGTTCACATATCAATACTAGACTACCAGGTAGAGATGTATTCCGTCTCCCCAACCTAAGTAAAGATGATCCATATATTTCAAAAGAAGAAGATAAAGTAGAAAGAATAGATGATGATGGAATATATAAAAACGGCTTCTATCTATATGGCTGGGATTTAGAATGGGTGCATAATCAACATGGCAAGCCAATTCAATCTTTAGATGAATTAGTGCAAGAGATAGAAGATAAATTTAACAGAAATGATACTGCCTTACCTAATAAATTAATTTTACTTATGCATGATGAAATGTTTCAAGACCAATTTAATGGCAAAGAAAATTTAAGTCAGTTAGTTGATCTTTTGCATAAAAAAAATTATAAGTTTGATTTTATTAAAAATTATCATGTAGAGTGATTTTTATCTATAAATGCTTTAAAGAATTGGATTTGAAAATAAATGGTGAGCATGCTAGGCGTACATATAGTATAGTTACGCATGCGAATCCATGATATTTTCAAAAAACAATTCTTCAGAAGAGTATACACTAATGCTATATTGAACTTAGGTTAAGTAACTCACCTTACGTATAACCCCCATGGCAATTTAAAAGTCATAGGAAAAACAGCCTAGCGTCTATTAGCGAGAAGCCACTTTGTGGCGACGAAGCAATCTAATGAATATGGATTGCCACTACACTCACGTGGTCTCGCTAATAGACGTCTTGTACTTTTCTGCAATTTTTAAATGCTATACGTAAGGTGAATTAAGTAAGTCTATTCGCTTTACACTCCGTGACGTTCTATTATTTGGCTTTTTATCTCTGCAATAGCTTTAGCTGGATTTAAACCTTTCGGACAAGTTTTTGTACAGTTCATAATCGTATGACAACGATATAATTTAAATGGATCTTCTAAAGCATCTAAACGTTCTCCTGTATACTCATCCCTAGAATCAGCAATCCACCGATAGGCTTGTAGTAAAATCGCAGGTCCTAAATATTTATCACCATTCCACCAATAACTTGGGCAAGAGGTGGAACAACACGCACATAATATGCATTCATATAAACCATCCAGTTTTTCTCTATCCTTAAGAGACTGCAATCTTTCAGTATTGGAAGGTGGCGGACTGTCAGTTTTTAGCCAAGGTTCTATCGATTCATATTGAGCATAGAAATGCGACATATCAGGTACTAAATCTTTTACTACCTTCATGTGCGGTAGAGGATATATCTTGACATCACCACGAATTTCTTCAATAGACTTAATGCAGGCAAGTGTGTTAGTTCCATCTATATTCATCGCACAGCTACCACAAATTCCTTCACGACAAGAACGCCTAAAAGTCAAGGTAGAATCTATTTCATTTTTTATTTTAATTAAGGCATCTAGAACCATTGAACCTGTTTTGCATAGATCTAACTCATAAATATCAATTCTAGGGTTTTCTTCAGAATTTGGGTCATATCTATAAATTCTGATATTACGTAACTTAACCGCTTCTCCAGAATGTTTATATGTAGTACCTTTACGGACTTTAGAATTAGGTGGTAATCTAAGTTCTGCCATGTTTATTCCTTATCTAAAATTCTAACTATACCAAGTGTGCAAGTTTTATTAACTTAAGTAGCCTCGGTATCATTCACAACTGTTGAAAGTTAAAAAATCATCTATTAGCAAAGTGCTGTTGTAAGGCTTAAACCGTCATTGCGAGCGAACGTACGTGAGCGTGGCAATCCATGAAGCTTGTCATATAAATTGCTTCGTTGACCTATGGTCTCATCGCTAATAGACGATTTTTAACTTTCAATAGTTGTAGGGTGACATCAAGCACATTTCCTACCGTAGCCACGACTTTTCAATTATCCTGCTGTCCTTTTCTGATTTAGTTTCTTAACTTTTACAGTACCACCATAATCATTTTTTATTGGAAATAAATTTTCCTCTTCTGAATTCATTGATCTATCACTCAGCAAGTTTTTAATTTGCTGACCAGACAATGTCTCATGTTCAATCAATAATTTAGCTAACAAATGAAGTTGATCAATATGTGTAGTTAATATATTTTTGGCAAAATCATAACCTTTTTCAATAATTTTTCTTACTTCTGTATCAATTAATTCTGCTGTATGTAAAGAAGTATGACCTGCTCCCCTACCACTAGTATATAGATCTTCATTACTCGAACCATGATATACTGGTCCTATTGCATCACTTAATCCCCAGTCCGTTACCATAGCTCTAGCCATTTGGGTTGCCATTTTAATATCTGAAGAAGCCCCAGAAGTAACTTTATCTCTGCCAAAAATAAGCTCCTCAGCTACCCTGCCAGCCATTGCTACCGCTATATCAGCTTCCATTTTATCACGTGGCATAGAAAAACGATCATTTTCAGGAAGCCGCATAACCATTCCAAGTGACCTACCCCTTGGAATAATAGTTGCTTTGTGAATTGGATCAGAAGCAGGACAATACAACCCAACCAATGCATGCCCTCCCTCATGATAAGCAGTTAGTTTTTTCTGCTCATCTGACATAACCATAGAACGTCTTTCTACGCCCATTAACACTTTATCTTTTGCCTCTTCTAAATCTGCCATACTTACTTCTTTTTTGCCCTTGCGAGCAGCAATTAATGCAGATTCATTGACAAGATTAGCAAGATCTGCTCCTGAAGATCCAGGAGTTCCTCTAGCTATGATTCTAGCGACTATATTTGAGGCACATTTTATTTTCTTCAAATGTACTTGTAAAATTTGTTCTCTACCATCAATATCTGGATTAGGAACAGTAATTTGGCGATCAAATCTTCCAGGTCTTAGCAATGCTGAATCCAATACATCCGGTCTGTTAGTTGCAGCAATGATAACTACCCCTTCATTATCCTCAAACCCATCCATTTCTACCAGCATTTGATTTAGTGTTTGTTCACGTTCATCGTTGCCACCACCCATACCAATACCTCTGTGGCGACCTACTGCATCTATTTCGTCAATAAAAATTATGCAAGGAGCATTACGTTTACCTTGTTCGAACATATCACGGACACGGCTAGCACCGACTCCAACGAACATTTCAACAAAATCAGAGCCAGAGATACTAAAGAATGGGACATTTGCCTCGCCGGCTATAGCTTTTGCTAGGAGAGTTTTACCTGTTCCAGGTGATCCTATAAGTAAACATCCCTTTGGAATTTTACCACCAAGTTTTTGGAATTTGCTTGGGTCTCTAAGGAAATCAACAATTTCAGTTAACTCTTCTTTAGCTTCGTTAATTCCAGCAACATCTTTAAAAGTAATTTTCGGACCTTTATCTGAAACTAGTTTAGCTTTAGATTTACCAAAACCCATGGCTTTTCCTCCACCTTGCATTTGACGCATGAAAAATACCCACCCACCTATCAAAAGAATCATTGGAAACCACGAAACAAATATGTTAAACAACAAGTTCATTTTTGTATCAGGTGGTATTATTTCAATATGAACCGAATTGCTGTTTAGGCGATTTATTAGATCTGGATAGTCAGCAGCATAAGTTGAAAAAGAAGATCCATCGCTGAGAGTCCCCTCAATCATTCTACCCTGAATTTTAACAGCACTAATTGCTTTCTCATCAATTTTGCTTAAAAAATCTGAAAAAGCGATATTACTTTTTCCTCCAATAAAACCATCATTTTGAAATGCATGAAAAACAAGTATCATTAAAACAAAAACTGACACCCAAATTAGAACATTCTTACCTTGATTATTCATCTATGACTCACCTAACAGAAATGCGTAAAACGCGATATAAAATTGGGAGAGAAAGAAACACTAAGACTTCTCCTCAAACCTTGATCATTATAATACGATATATGGGGTATGGCTATAACTTTTTCAAGTATCTTGACTACTGGTAGGGTGAATAAAATAGCTATATGATTGTTAAAACTTGCGTCTTTCAGTATTTTAAAATCTAAATCTTGCCTTATTTTACTATAATCCTTGATCGTTAGGTTACTGATCAAATAGCCTGAATTATTAGACCTCTTGTATAATTCTACTCCTGCTGGTAATTTGGACGTCGGGGCTAGACTCGAATCCTCACATATGTTTGAGTATGATGTGGTTCTGCGTTCCGGATCTCCTGCAAATTCCTGAGCTAGAGCGAATTCTAAAAGAGGTCTATTGATATAGAAATGAAATCTACCATCCCATGCATCTACATTATTAAGCATAATATCTATAGGTAAATTCCTACCAAATTCTCGGTAAATTATTAGATTATTACTAATTTTTTTAATCACGCAACCATGGAGTGTCTTAATAAAGTCTATTTTTTGTTGTAATAGTTCTGTTATCATACTTATTGAGCCTGATCTACTAGTGCGGTTCTTACCGCTAATAATGATAAGTACAAAACTGATTACCTGTAGTGTTATTGCACTAGAAAATTCTGCAAACTTTAATAAATTTACAGTAGCAAAACCAAAATCATAAATTTTTACTGATTCTGCGATGCAAGCAATCAATTCCGGTTGCCATTTCTCTTCTACTACTTGGTTAATTCTAGATTGTTGAGAAGTTATTTGATTCTTTATATATTCTCCTTCTAGGGATAGCTTTTTTCTAATGATATTTCGTTGATATTTATCAGATTTATTAGATTCATCTTCAAACCATTTTATATTATTGGTAACTAAATATGCAATTAACTGTTGTTTCGGAATGTTAAACAATGGTCTCACTATTTTAACATTATTATACCAATTAATATTGCTAGCACTAAGTCCAAATAGACTACTTTTTTTTTCTAATCTCAGCCAATAATTTTCAATATAATCATCCAAGTGATGTGCTGTTAAAATTGTCAATATATCTAATTTGCTACACAAATCAGTCATTAATTTATAACGACCTTCTCTAGCCCTTGCTTGTAAATTAGAAAAATTATTTTGGTGATCGAAATGAAGCTGGTGATATCTATGTCCCAATTTATGGCTTAAGTCTCGTACATACTCATGCTCCAACTTAGCCTGCTCTCGTAAATGATGATTAACTAACATCACTACTAGCTTAATACTATTAGTGCTAGCCCATTTATGTGTTAACATTAAAAGGGCTATGGAATCAGAACCACCTGAAATAGCCAATGCGATAGACCTCAGGTGAGGTCTATCAACTAGCTTTTCAATATTCTGCTGAAATTGTTCATAAAGCATTATTTAGGCAAATCTTTTTTGTCAGATTTTTTCTCAATAGAGCTAGTATCCTCTTGGTTTTTATCTGAATTTTTGCTTAAGGATAGTATTCTTTTTTTATAGTCTCGTTCTTTGGCAAGATAATTTTGAGCTTCTTGTGAGATTTTTTTATATAATTCACGTTTTTGGCCATTAATTTTAGCCACTTCTATTCTATATTTTGTTATTTCTTCTCTTAGTTCTGCTGAAATTCCCGCAGCATAAGACTTGAAATCATTCTCAATTTTTTGTAATTCATCATTAGTGCCACTACTACTAATATTAGTTTTATTGGCATTTGATTTTGCAATTGTTGTACTTGCTAAGCTATTTGAACTTAGTAATAGTAATCCTATTATAGTAGTAATTAATCTATTTTTTTTTATCATCATATGCTCCTAAAATGTTTTTATATATTTTTTGCTAAACGTGAAATCTAGCAAAATTTAATATACACTATAATAATCCTATTTAGTCAATCATAAAGATACTGAAATAATCTTTTTAACAGCAAATAATATCATAATTTTTAATATATTATTATATTTAGAATATTAGCTATTAAATATAATAATTTCATTTGATATTAATCGATATTTTATGTAAAGTAGTTGAATGCAACAAATTTGTTAATGTACAAGGAGGAAGAATATGGGACGTAACAAACATAATCAGGGAGACTGGGCTAATCATTTCCGAAAATATAATTTTTCAAAACAAGATAAACCTCTTTCTAAAGAAGTAGAGCCTCTTAAGTTATATACAGATAAAGATATGCTGTTATTGACAACTCTTTCTATGATTCGTCCTAACTCGATAGATGATAAAGATAATCTGTCAGCACATTATATTGCAAAACGTGCAATAAGTGAGGGTTACACAAATGCTGGTTATACATTAGAAAATACTACTACTCCTAAACATAATACTCCTGAAAAATCAACTTCTCACAATCAGGATATAGTCAATTTAGGAGGATTTGGTGCTAGGAGCGATGGAGCGACGCCTATATGTAATAGGCGAGCGATCGAAGACGACGTCACCAACTTCTCATCAATTGACTATAGTGGGACAATAATGTTAAGCATAGGTAGCACAGCTACTGGTTGTGTTATTATAGGTTTTGTTGGGATTGCTGCATGCAAAGCATATAAAAGTTTTGGCAGTAAGAACAAAAACGTTAATCACCCAACAGAAGTATGTAAAAGTTCTGATAGTAAGAACGAACATGTTGATTACTCAGTAGATACTAACTTGTCAATAATAACAATACCACTAGAAGAGATTCAAGATATATCTTTAGCAGGTAATACAACAACGCAGGTAGAATAGTAATAAAAATAAAGACCTCTTGCATAATTCTACTTCTGCTGGTAATTTGTGCGTCGGGACTAGACTCGAATCCTCAAGTACGTTTGAGTCACACTACTGGACAAAAGAGATGGGGTGGTTGCAAGAGCTAGTAAATAGAGTATTTTAGATTGAACACAAAAAAATCTGTGGTGCTCTATGTTACTAGCCGAATTACTATATAATCATTTTGAGATGAAAGATACAAGACTAAACACGTTCAAGGGCATAATAAAATCATTAATGTTGTGTCGAGGAAGCAAATATAAAAATATGGCAGAAGAAATAGAAGGAGATAAATTATTAGATTCAAAAATAAAAGCGGTATATAGATTTCTTCAAGAAGACAATATCAATATTGATGATTATTATAAGTATATGAAAAATTATATTCCTCAAGGGAAAGTGGTTTTATCAATAGATAGAACCACTTGGGAATTAGGACAGGAGATAAGAAATATATTAGTATTGTCGGTATCATATAATAAAATTGCTATGCCATTAATATATAAAATAATTCCTTATAAAGGAGCATGTACGGCAGACGATCAAATTGCAGTAATATCGAAATTTATAGAGGAATTTGGTAAGGAAAAGATAGAGGGAATATTAGGAGATAGGGAATTTGATAATGAGAAATTAATTACCTATCTTCACAATAAAAATATTAATTATGCATTAAGGGTGAGAAGGACAAATAGAATAGTTAATAAAGAAGGTCAATGGATTAGGATCGATAGCATGAAAGAAATAAAGATAAGAAATTTTTCTACAAGGTTTTATTCTGTCCCAGTGAAATTTGATCATATCAAATTAGCAAGCGGAGAATATCTATCGATAGTGTATAGTAAGAACATGTCAAACGGATCTGAAATATATCGGAAGAGATGGGATATCGAGGCAGGCTTTAAAGGGTGCAAAAGTAATGGTTTTAGAATGGAAGATACGCATATAAAGAGTAAAGTGCGATTAGAGAATTTTATAAAATGTTTATTTATAGCATATGCAATGGCAATAAAAATAGGAGCAATTGGAGAGCAAGAGCAACCGATAAAAATGAAGAAAACGCTAGGATGTAGGAGTTATTCTGTACTACAGTTAGGTATAAGATCAATTAAACAAGCTTATAGTCGTTCTAAGCAATTTTTTGATTCCTTAATCATAAAATTGTTTAAGTTACACTTTGTGCAACCAACCTAACCTTTTTGTCCAGTAGTGTGACATTAGAGTACGCTGCGGGTCGAGGTTCCGCGTCTCCTTCAAATCCCTCAGCACAAGCGAGTTTCGAAGCAGGGCTAATAGCTGGGTCTTTAATTGCTAACTCTTGTAGCTCCTTGGTAAAAGTGCTTTTGATTGATTGTAGCATTAATTCAGGATTACAACCCATACTCTCCATCACCCCAATACTCCGACCTAGTATATTAAGGTTACTAACTATCGAATCAGCAATGAAGGATCGACTTTTAATTAAAGGGCTAATGAGCTTGTCAACAAAGTCATTTTGTACGTAATTACCAAACTCCTTCTGATATGTTAACCAAGCTTCTGCCGATTTAAAATGTAGTTTCCTACTAGCTGACACCACATCAGCTACGTTACTTCCTCTAACGTAAGTGAATGCTATATTTAAATATTGGTCAGTATCTTTTAAATGAATACTACTAGCAAGATTATTAAATATTGCCTTATGATCTATTTTCTCATTTAGTTTAGCAATTTTTTGGTGATCAAGTAGCGGATGGATGAATTTCAACCATGCCTCATAACCAGCTTCTCGAAGTTTAAGACTGTTATGCTCTTGTTTAGTAATATAACCCTCTAACGGTATTATATTACTACCGGCTAGATTAGCTCTATTGATGGCAGCTGTTTGCCATTTATTGATTATTTGAGCTACTATTATTGCCCTCTCACTCCCTGTCGGATTTTTATCAGGATGGCTGATATTCCATAATTCCTGTATTATGTCCTTTTCATAAGCAATATTTCCAAACTCGCGAATCTACACCAGCTTTTTCTAAATCTCTTGTAATGCCATATAACAGCTCTTTAGCAATAGTTTGTTGCCGTAAATCAACCTGCCGTAAATATTCTTTTATTGCAGCAATCTTATTGTCATGATTTCTAACAAATCTCTCTATGGTAGCCATCTTGATTAAATTCAGGGCATTATTTCTTTTTTTTACAAACTGTTCCTTCTTAAAATCATCAATGAACATATCTATTTGTTTGTCTCTCTCTAGCAAATCCAATCTTTTCTGTTCAACAAATTCTTTATGGATAGTTTTTAGCTCATCCACTAACTGTGGATCGATGAGACTGAGAGTTTTAAATAACTCCTCTAGTTCTGAAGGGTTAGCCCCTTGCTTAATCTTACGTAAAATTTCTTCGGTTTGCTGGTAAATAACATCTTGCTTGATGGATTCTGCTTGATAAGTAACTTTTTGTTGTTCAGGTAAATTGGCTATTTCAGCTTCTAAAGAAGCTAGATGCTCTTGTAGATTAGGACTGGCATTGTTATTCTCAAATTTCTTATCATCACCATGGTAAAAAGATTCAGCTTTTTGTGGATTCTCAAGATTTATATGTTTGCCTTCCTCTAGCTGTTTTCTTGCTATATATAACTCTTCGGGTGATAAATCATAGCCTTTAGTCTCCCATTGCTGACGTCGTAAATTATTGATAATTTGCTGATCTAATTGTTTTACTGCTGTCAAATATTCCTGAAACTCCGGGTTATTAATATGCTCCTGATATAATTGTTGTAATTTACCTTCTTCCTCTAGTAAAATATCCAAGAACCATCTTGGTATTGCTTCAGTTTTACCATTAGTACCAAACTGATCATGCATATGTTGTTGTAATTCTGCTATTTGCCTCTGCTGGGCAGAATATGAGGGAAATTGTTGCTCGGCTGCCGTAATTAATTGTAACTTCTTTGCTTGTAACTCAGCTAACCTTGATAAAGAACTGTTTCCAATATTAGCATCGGTACTTGTTGGTACTTGACTATCAACTTGCTCAGTTTCTATTATATTCTCCTGAGGAGATGATTCTTTTAGTACAGTGTCAATATTATCTTTTAACTGACTATCAACTATCGGATGTAAGGTCTCAATTTCAGGATGTAGCTTATTTGAATATAAATACAATCTGTCTCGCAAATATTTAGCCGAATAACCAAGACCATGCAAAGTTGCACCAAATAAACCACTTTCTATAATATTAATCAAACTATTTGACAAGTCATAAGGTCTTTGTTCAGTATGTCGTTCATTATGAAGAACTGGCTCGGTAACTCCCTGACCTATAGCCCCGCCTAGCAAATCCTTAACTAATGTTGTTGGAATTTTGCCATATTTTTGGCTAAGTGCCGCCCACATTGCTGGTCTACCAATAGGAATGAAGCTAGCAGCAATATTAATTACTGACAAATTACCAAATACTATCTCAGCTCCAAATTTACCAATAGCTTCAACTAACCCACCTTTACCTGCAGCAATGATATACTCGTTAATTTCTCGCTGCTTTTTTCTCTCTAAAATATCTTCTACTAGTGTTTCGGTAAAATTAGGGTCATATTTTAAACCTGAGTCACCATATTTTTGCTCAAACTCTTCCTTGGTTAATTTATTATTGTAAGTTTTAAAATATTCAGCAATATCCTGCAGTTCAGGATCAATAATATCTTGTGGGTCAAAAGCTCGCCATAAAGTTGATAGGCTTGGACTATCTGCATAAGCTTGCCGGCTAACTGCTCGCAAGACATCCCATTTACTACTACCTAACAAATCAACGATACTTTTATTAAATCTACGCTCCGGTAATAAGGTAGAATAGTAACGCGGGTGGATTGGTTTATTATTTGCCTGATAATTTAAGTAATTATTTGAGCTGTCATTATTTTCCATCGTATTAATCTATTAAATATGATATAGTTTCTCTTTCTTGTCATAATCACTATCCCCACCCTTTGGGGCAATTTGTTGTAATATTTCCTGACCTTGGTTGAATGGTAGGTGTTTTATTTGTTGTGAGATAACAAAAGCCTGCTTATACAAAGCTTCTTGGCTTCTAAATTGCAGTAATCGTGGATCACCAGCATTAAAGCTGGCTTGCAGTAGGTTTTCAATGCCCTCAACACGTTCTCCAGTATTTAAGATACTGTGCAAATCGGCATTGATAAGCGAACTAAGTTGATGTTGTCTCAGTAATTGCTGATGATGCAGTAGATTATTTGCTTGATGTTCTAGCTTAATCCTTTGTTCAAACGATAAATCTTCTTTCCATTCAGCAACTATATTGGGATTTAATATAGCATCCGGCGAATGCTTTAAAGTAGCTTGTGCCGCGGCAAATGCTAAATCATGTTTGGCATTAATCAACATTTGATCTCGCTCTTGCGGCAGTAATGATAGAGAATTAATAGCTACTGCAACATCTTGTAAGTGACTAGTATAAAACTGTGGGTTATCATAAGTAGCATTCTTTAACTTTTCGATAACTTCAATTGCTAAATGGTGACGTTTACCATCAATCAGCTTGGCTTCTGTGTGACTTATTTGCCCAGCTAACGATATCCTATAATCATTAATCTTAGCTTGCAACAAACGTTTGGTCAGTGGATTATTAGTACGCTGCAAATAATCATTGGCTCGTTGGTCATATTTACTTAGAAAGTAATCAAGACATGGTTTGTTATTCTCAAGAAAATCCGGGTGCATCTCATCAAATTGCGTTAAACATGTCAGACCACCAGTTTTACTATTGGGGGCTACTTCAATATTACTTTGTGACTGGTTTAGATGCTTGGTGGTATCGCTAAGGAAATCTGACCATAAATGTGGCATTTCTACACTAGCATCTTTCTCTAGCTTACGTGCCAAATAGCCTTTAGCTTCTTCGTTGATCTGATTAGTTACTGCTGCTATAGCTTGCCATTTCATTTTTATACTTCCACAGTTACTTTCTTTTTTCTTCTCCGCTACTCAGTCGTGCTATCTCGCCAAGATCAGATACACCTTTTAACACCGTACCTAATGCTTGCCAAGGTGCGGCTGAGTTAATCGAGCTAATATTGCGGTTAATTGCCTGCTTGTTTAAGTCAATTAGTGCCGTGTTTAAGTTTGATCTTGGTCTTTGATGAAAATACTCCGCCTCAACACTTCTTGCCTTCATTTCATCCATATAAGCCATATGCCTCAGCAACAAGCCAGCTGAATCAGTGCTAGTTATACCAATGCCAGTTTTTAGGATATTATAGCCCAGCTGCTGACGATTATATAACTGCTCTTGCCGTAACATATCCACGTGATAACTTGATATCGCCCCATATTCAGCGGTTCGCTCAAAGAGTTGTTGACGATCAAATTTAAGATGCTCTTGTTGTTGCTTGAGTAAATACTGCTGCTCATATAATGATTGTTTGGTTTTTTCTCTATTACTTCTTAGTTGGGCATAAGTGTTAAGCAAAGACGTCCCCGTAGCAAATACATTCGCACCACTCGAGAAAAAGTTTAGAAAATCAAACATTACATGTCTGCTTTTTTATATTTTAGAAACAAAATTTACAACGCAATGATTATATTCAGTTAGTCATACAATGTTCAGAAGGTATCTCAACCACTTCTCTAGAACCATCTCGTCCCGGAAAATCTTTAAACAGAGCTAATATTAAACATTTGCCAACTATAAAAAAATCACCTATATTACCAATATTTGTAACTTTTCCTTCATATACTTTAATAGCATCATTTCCATCATTATTTAGATAAATATTAAGATCAAATCCAAGAGTATATACAATGTGTGTTGCAACTTCTGTTCCTACTCGTTGCAAAGTCTGTGGAGTATAAGAACTACCAGTGTAAGAACCACTATTATATGAACTTATAGATCCTGAATGGTACGTAGTATCCCCTTGCACATAGCCATATACAGGAAAAGATTCTACGATTTTTTCACGGTTAAGCATTCCATACGAAAAATACACCATATAATTTGCTTGCTCTTGATTGTGTATCTCAGTTAATCCACTGTTATTTAGTTGTTCAGCAACCAGCTTCGCATATTGTTGGAATTCAAGGCTATCTTTTTGGTTACCTAAAGGCAATATAATAAATTTTCTTTGATTAATATCAAAATCCTTATGAAAAACAGTAACTGTTGATATAATTTGATGAGTACAACCATTGAGAAAAAGACATAAGAATATTAAAAAGAATAAATTTTGATTTATTTTTTTTAAAAATATCATGACATTTCCTTTATTTTTTAAATAAAACATTAGAATAACTTACCCCTTATAATTTGGCAAGATTTTTGCCTTAGCATAGATTTTAAGTATACTAACCGGGTAGGGCTTATCTACCTTAAAAGTTACATCAATATCGGTTTTGATTGCTCCCCGCATGATGAAATTCATCCAACCTGACTGGTAAGGGGTGGAAAGTACGTCACAAACTTCCTTGGTGGTGGTTGTGGTTAAATATTTTTTGCTCAGTACAGGACAAAGAGATTAAGGAGAGAATAAAAAATAGTAGATAACGCGTAGACAAAGCTCTATTACTTAGGTTGTTAAAGACTTAAGAGGCAAGAGAATGATTACAGCGTTATCACAATTAATAGGAGACTACTTTTTTAATAGTTTTGCAAGTATAAAATTAATAGAACAAATAATATTAGGATTACTGCAAGTGAGAGATGTAAATCTTACACAACTTGCCTTAACGATAAAAGGAGACAAGCAAGAATCACGCTACTCATCTTCGAGATAAATATGAGCAAAAATTATGCTATAGAAGTAGATTGTCATGCGGTGTGTGGGACAGAAAATTAAATTTTTGTTACTGACTACATTTTATCATTTTGCAGATTTTGTCATTTGGGGCATCGTTAAATCAAATAAATTGAATAAATTTTGTTGAAACTCGCTTAATTTTGGTAATCTTGCAACTTTGCAACCCTTGATTGTGTAATATAAAAAACATACTTTATCCAGCTCTCTTAATGCTTCCTCAATGGTCACATTATATTTACCATCCTTGGTTACGCCACAACCTTGTTTCAACTTATTTTTCATATAGTGCCATATTTTTAATGCCAACATACAAACAAATACATGTCCCTTCGTTCTATTGCTTTTCCTTAAAAAGATCGGTCTTACTTCGAGTAATCCTGTCTTCATACTGCTAAAATTCGATTCTACTTCATGTAAATTATGGTAAGCTTTATCAACCAATTCTTTACTCATCAGTTTAATTTCAATCTGTGTTTCAATCGCATAACAACCATCAAGAGCAAACAACTCTTTTTTCTTATCTTGATCAATTTCAACCACTATTTGGTTGCCATCTAATTTTAGGTTGATAAATTTATCTATCCGCCATTCTTTGGCAATTTTTTGAATATTATTTAAACCAAGTTCTAGCTTTGCTTTCTTATGGGTTGATACATATATATTACGCTCTTCAATCTTTGCAACCAATTTTTCAACTCGGGTATTCCTATCAAACTCAACTTTTCGGGCTATAGAACCATTTTTCCTTAAAATATATCTTTTGCCATTATTGGTTACTTCGCATAGCTGTTCTGCAAAAAAACTATATTGCAAAACTCCGCTTTTCTTTAAGCTTTCAATCTCAACTTTACTTAAGGTTGTAATATAGTCCCATCCTTCTTTGCTCAGGGCTTCTTTGCCTAGTCTCTTAATCATTCCTTTATCACCAACAAAGACGATATTCTTAATACCAAAATTAGATTTTACTAGCTCAATCTGCTCATAAATGGTAGAAGGATCAGCACTATTACCCTTAAAAACTCTAACAGCCAAAGGTTCGCCATGATCATCAGTTAATAGACCAATCACTATTTGCTTTTTACCCTTCTTTTTATCCCGATTGTACCCATATTCCGCAAGTTCATTCTCTGTTCCTTCGAAATAGCTGGAAGTGACGTCATATAAAAGCATAACAGGCGGCTTGTTATTTTTCTTTTGATAAGTTTTAAATAATTTTAATTCGATCTTTTCTTGGTTCTCTTCTAACCATTCTAGAGCCTGATATAAATGGTTTTCATCAAATGAATCGACAGATAATACATCAGATATCGCATGCGATTTCGCCCATTTCACGTTGGAAAGTCTAGACCCTTGGTGAGCAAAGCGTGCTAAAACCAAAAATAGACTCAATAAAGCTTCTTTGCTTCTAGTGCCAAGAGCCTTAGTAATACCAATTTCATCAGCAATTCTTTTTAGTAGAAAAATAGTCCCAAAACTTTCACCAACCTCAGGAACACCATCTAAACCATCAAATTCACCTTTAAGCATCTTCTTAAAAGCCTCAATGCGTAAATCATCCCAGTTAGTTAAGTTAGCTAGGGTTTTATTTAATACTTTCCCGTTCTCGCGATAGGAAGTACGAAGCAATATTGCAGGACGAGAATTTCTATTTGGAACAGTTGTAATATACATGAAAGAAATTATATCTCTAAATTCTAGCATTGTCAAATAAAAAATATCATTTACATGACTACAAATCTTATAGCAAAATCCTTATAAACCTCATTCTTTAGGTGTTTTAAGCACTTTTTCGTCTAGAAGATGAGTCATGACGTAGCCAAACAGACCTTACTCCACCTCCAAAGATAATGATACCTCTCCTACGTAATTCATTAGCAGTACGTTCCTGATCATAAGCAGGAAATTCAACAGCTATATTAACTACTGCATCCTCGATATTAGATGGAACACGATTCTTCAAACATGGCTTCTTTCTAGTCATCTCAAACAAAGATTCTGCTCCACCTTGCTCATGCAGTTCCTTATAGCGGTAAAATGTATCTCTGCTATAGCCCATTACTTTACAAGCTTGCTATACGTTTCCTAGTTGTTCTGCTAATTGTAATAAACCAATTCTTGGTTTTATAATTTTTTCTTGATATGTTGTCATCTGACAATCTCCTTAATAAGAGGTTGTTAAAATTTGCTGGGTACGATTTTATTCCATATTTTCGTATCCAACAACTCCAAACTGTCAGATCAAGTCTTTACTTTTACAATTTTAAATGCTACCTTCTAAACAAAATGTTTGAGATTGGCAAACCAATTTCTGTTGCCGTTTGCTAACCTTCTATTTTGGGGTTAGGGGTAATTTATCTCAAATCCTATTTATGCAACAAAGCCACTCTTTCTTACTATCTTTATCTCTTTCTAGATACCTTATTTCCTAGCTTGCAGTATCTTTTAGTTCTTTTATTCCTGTTCTAAACATTTGCACCCCCTTCTACTCACAGTTGCGATTTTTAAACTGCCCTGTTCTAGGTTTGGAAACTTATGATCTTGACATAATAGGAGTTTAGGGATATAGTATACTCTTTCTAAAAATTTTCAATTTTAAGATGTTTTATAAAAATAAGCACACTATGCTATCTAGGATTCAAGTATACTCGAATGGTCTTACGAATTGAAAATGAATTAGGAACGCACTCAGTGTACTTTGGTACGTGAATCCAATAATATCTCAAAAAACAATTCTTTAAAACAGAAGAGTATATATAGCACCCGTAGCTCAATTGGATAGAGTATATGACTACGGATCATAAGGCTGGGGGTTCGACTCCCTCCGGGTGTGCCAAATTTTTTATTAGTTTTAGCCATTGAAGTCCTAGTACTCATAAGCTTTCCTCCTATAGTTTGAATTAATATTTAAAAACCATCTAAACCTAATATATTTGTCAATTTATGATAAAAATTGGGGTAATTTCTTGCAAAACCAAAATAAAACCTACATGAAAAATAATAGTTTCTAGTCACATTCTTAGTTGAATTGTTATTATAGTTTTAAACTAAAATAGGTTAATTAAATAAGTTAATTTTTTTAATTGTTTTTTGCTTAAAACTTAATATTAATAATTAAATTAACAATAAATATCACAAAAATCATCGGTATATAACTCAATACACATTATCAATTAAGTGCTTACTTATCAGATATTTAGGCATCAACTATAATAACAATTTTAGCTGATGTTACTAAGTTAACACTATTCTAAAAATTTTCTAAATCTAGTGAAAATCCCCTGTACTATCAGGAATAATGGGTGTATTTGTAGAACATGAAACTGCGTGGTGCAGTATCAAGCACCGAGGTTAGAATGATAATAGTCAAATTTTTAATTCTAACCTCAATGTCTATTTTTTACAAAACAAAAAACAGGATTTTACTCTATGCCCTCCTATATTAAAAATCAATAAAAAACCACTTAATTTAAATAAAAAATACCAATAATACTAATTCCCTAATTTAATTTAGCAAATAATTCATACAACAAATCGATTTAATTAGTGAGGCACTTAAATTTTTAAGGCAGGAACATACTACTATTTCTAGTTGTTCGATTGTGTCATATACTCTATTCTTTATAGTATTAGACTTTAAATATTGCCACAATTTTTCTGTCGGATTCAATTCAGGAGAATATGGGGGTAAATAAAGAATTTCTATATTTGTTGCAATAATTAGCTCTTTAGCTTTGTGCCATCCAGCACAATCCATAACAATAATCGCTTTTTGTTCTCCTATCTGTTTAGACATCTCTGCCAAAAATATATTTAAACAAACGGTATTGACATTTGGCATCATTAAAGTAAAATCATCACCTGTGATTGGGTTAACCGCACTATAAACATAGAAATTTTGAAAGCCCATTTTGGCTTTAACTTGAGTTCTGCTACCTTTACGAAACCAACCATAACCTAATTTAGAATGAGTCCCAAAACGTGATTCATCAAAGAAATACAAGTAACTGCTAGGGTTATTTGTTATTGTTTCTTGAAGTTTTTTTTAAACCCTTCATGAGTTTCTTTATTCTGTTTGTAATGCACTGGTCTTGGGGTAATGTATGCAAATTTAAGTTTCTGTAATACTCTATGTACAACCGATTTACTAGCATCAATCTCCAAATTTTCTTTAAGTTTTATGATGATATTTTTTATTGTCATGTTACAATCGTCTTGTAACCATTTATTTATTGCTTCACAACAATTTTTTGTTAATTTACTTTTTCGTCCTCTACCTTGTTTATATTCAAGGCTTTTATCATTACCTTGAGCAAAGCTTTTTACCCAGTTCCTAAGCGTATTGGTTGTTATATTAAATACCTTACATACTACACCAACACCATTTTCTTTAGCAGCAATTATAGCCATAAGTCTAATAGCAACTCTATTATCTCGGTTCATGCTTGCAAGTTGCTCAATAGCACGTTGGTATAACTCTTCTGTTATTAATCTTTGATGACATCCCATTATATTCCTTTCCTTAATTTATTCATAAACTTGGAATATTATAACATAATCTCATCTTTTTTCTACTATTTATACTAATTTAAATTAGGGAATTAGTATAACATCATTAGTGTAAACGCTATTGAAACTAATAATATAATTAAGGTAGATATATGGCAACTTTCAAATTACATTTTACTCAAGATTCTATAAGCAAAATTATTCCTCCCAAAACTAAACAAGATTTTTATAATGATATCAAAGAAAAGGGCTTATATCTTATTGCAAACAAAAGCAAGACTTTTTACTTACGTAAAACAGTGCAGAAGAAATGTCCTAGTCGTTCAATTAAATTAGGTAAATTTCCTTATATGTCGATAGCAGAGGCAAGAAATAAAGCTGCTGAACTAAAAAGACAGATAGCAAGAGGCATTAACCCTCTTGAAAAATTAGCTATTGCAAATAATCAAATAGATAATCAACCAGCCGAACTAACAAATAATCCAATAGATGATAAATTAACCAAATTAACCGTTAAAGAGTTTTTTGATAAACATTATATTGAAGAACACTGTAAACGTAGAAATAGAGGCTGGGAAAATGATATTGCTAGAATGAAACGATTAGGTAAAGATTATTATGACATGAAAATAGCTACTGTAACAAGGGCTGATATTCAGAAAACGTTTAATGATATTAGCAATAATAGAGGTCTATATAGTGCTAACGACTTTGTTAAGTTATTTAGTGCGATGTTCAATAGGGGTATTAAATGGGAAATGTTAGAGAAGAATCCAGCAAAGGATATTGAAAGAAATCCGGAAAATGTCAGAACACGATATATTGCAACCATAGAGGAATTGACAAAGTTTATTAAGACAGTTATTGCAGAATGTACTAGTATAACTGCAGATGCTATCTTAATGCTATTATTTACTGGAGCTAGGAGAAGTAATGTTTTATCTATGAAATGGCAGGATATTAATTTTGAAAACATGACATGGACTATACCAGCTAAGATTGCTAAAAATAATAAAACACAAAGAGTTCATTTAGTGAACTCTGCCCTAAGCATATTGACAAGAAGACAACAAGAAAATAATAATAAATCAGTATGGGTATTTCCAAGTAGCCATAAAGATAGTAAGAGTGGTCACATAGCAGTCCCACAGGAGGCTTGGCAGAAAATTTGTAAAGTAGCGGGTATTGACGACTTAAGGATACATGACTTAAGAAGAACACATGGTATACTGCTCGTAAATGAAGAGTTGGTAGACGAAGATCAAAATCAACAAGTGCTAGGAGTCTTCAAGCCGAGGAGCGCAGCGTACATTAGTACGTGAGCACCGCAGGTCTTGGACAACGACAACGCAATTGTTGATTTTCATCGAGTATAGTTGGATGCGTAAAGCTGGAGCAAATAGAGAGATAATAGGTGAGGCTTTAGGTCATAAGGATCAAAGGTCAACAGAAGTATATGATATTATAGCTAAGGAGCAAGTTAGAGAGTTTCAGAACAAAGCTGCGATTCCATTCGACAAAATTCTGAAAGACACAGAATTTTTTACAGAAAATAAAGTAGCTCTGCCAAAGGAAACAAAAGAAATTACTGATAATGTTCAATTTAATAATATTATTGAGGCATTGCAAATACAGATTGAAGTACAGCAAAGAATGATTGAAGAATTGACGAAACAGATAAAAAACTAAATATACTTAAATGTAAGAGTAGTGCTGAGTATATATTGAGTAATCAGCATAGCAATCAGCTTATTCATAATGATAAGCTCTTTGGCGATTTCTTTCTGTACGTTTACTTTCTGTCCAGTTATGGTGTATTTAATGTCAACAGTATTTATGGTGAAATCTTGGTATATTTCTCTGATAAAATTGGTGTCACTATTAGAAATCATTAGTTTTACACCTTTGCTAGTGAGTTCCTTGGCAAAATCTCTTAGCCTGACTTGTTCCTGTTCATTAAAGGGCAATCGAGTATAAAATTTCTCTCCAGCCTTATGATAAGGCGGGTCAAAATAGACAAAATCATTTTCCTGAGGTTCGATAAATGAGAAGTCAGTGACGTAAATTACGGTATCACTTAGAAAGCTACTGCATTGTTTTAGTCTTTTCTTAAAATGAGAGATACCATAGTTATGAGTAGAAAAGTGCAAGCCAAGCTTGCCCTTTTTGTTGATACAATAAATGCCATTAAAACAATATTTATTTAAATAAAGAAACCGAGCAGTGATGTTAGTAGGGTCATTGCTGTTATCATTGTTTAGTACACTGTAATAATATTCTTTTGAGTGCTGTGCTTTGTGTTGGGACAATAAATCATTTACTGCTATTGGATTCTTTTTTACAGCATTGTAGCTGGTAATTAATTCTAAATTAATGTCAGATAAAAAACATTTCTGACACCTATCTTTTATTTTGAAGAATAATGCACCACCACCAAGAAAAGGCTCATAATAATTATTGAAAGTATCAGGAACATATTGTATCAATTGATCGGCAAGTTTTCTTTTGCCGCCAACCCAATTAAAGAATGGTAACGACTTATTTTGGGTAGTAGCCATGATGGTAAGTGTTCATTATTCAAGTATATAAATATCTCACTTATTGTATCATAAATATCACAAAAATGCTACAAGAATCATCGGTATATTGGTAAAAATGGTGGTTTAAAAGTCATGGTCAATGGAAGTACTCCCTTTCTTCTGCTAAACAATTAGCTTTATTGGGTATAAAAAAACCTGATACAATTTTAGGCTGATATTTGCCTTAAAATGTAAGTAGATAATTAGATATTTATGCAATTAACCGCGTTAGGTAGCTTGTTTGAACAACTAATTTACGGCTTGTTTCTTAGCTGTTTAGCCAGCGACTATAAGAATAATCTTACTCACTGTCTCTAGTTTAACACTATTCTAAAAAACTTTATAAAAAAAATTACTAATCGTGAAAAACCGCTGTACTCTGAGGAAAAATAAGAGTATTTGTTAAGACGACGTTACAATAATGTAAATGTCAAGCACTAAGGTTAGATATCAATCGCAAAATTTTTCTCTAACCTCAGTGTCTATTCCACCTAGAGTAAAATAGGAGTTAATTCTATGCCTACCGATATAAAAAATCAACAAGAAAACAAATCTACCCATGAAAAAAATAATATTAGTCTAGAACTAGCTAATTTTATCCACCAAGATTCTGTAAGAACTATATCCATTAGCATAAACAAACCTTGTAGTGAGATGTTTGCTCTTTCTACAGTACTATATGAACACGAGGATGAACCCAACAAAAAGAGTACTATAGCTGTGTTTGTCGCTTATGCTAAGGACTTAATGTATTACTCTAGAAATATAGTAAATTTTACTAGCTACCCAATCTCAATTGCTGCCACAAGCGTAGTACCTGCCGCTACAACTTCTAGGAAATTCAACCCTGAAACGTTAGTAAATAACGTTCTTAATAAACTAATGTTATCCTCTAAAAATAAGGGCATAAGGTTTGCAAATAATTTCAGAGATGACATTCCAACCATTATCATTGGTGACGGTTACCGACTTGAGGCAATATTAACCCAGTTAATTACTAATGCCATTAAATATACTGAACAAGGCGGTATTACCTTAACCACTTACTTTTTTCCTGAAGGTATCAAAATATTACAAAATGATAAAGACTACAATAGTAAAAAAACCACAGAAGCTCAGAAAGCCAAAGATATTTTACAATTCATTGTTCATGATACAGGTATTGGCATGTCTGAAGAGCAGCGACAATATATCTATAAGCAATTAAATGGTCTCGATGGTGAAGAATTGGCGACGGATTCAAGCTCAGAATCAACTTTAGGATTAGGTCTAAGTTTAGTCAAACAATTTATTTATGAAGTAAATGGTAAAATTGATGTTAGTAGCCGGCAGGGTAAGAGTACAACCTTTACTTTGCAAATACCTGTAACATCAACATCAGCTAAAGGATTGCATCAATGATGAGATTAATAATTATTTACACAACTATGTAAAAATATCTAATAAATTTGGAGGATAAATATTATGACTGAACTTGTTAAAATTAATAACTTTTATGAACTTCTTGAAAAACTACAAGCTGGTGAAAATGTGCCTGATATAAATCTTGAAAACTATAATATTGGTACTAGTGGTGTAAAGCAACTTATCCGAGCTTTGAGGAACAATAACACAGTAAAGAGCCTATATCTTTGCAACAATGCGATTGACGATGATGGAATAGAGCTAATTGCGGATTTTTTGCAAAATAATAACACTGTAACTACAATAGATATTAGCGAGAACAATATTGGCAATAGAGGTATATGTAAACTTGCAGAAGCGATGAAAGGCAATAACACTATAACCCAAATAGATATTAGTGATAACAATATTGGTGATACAGGAGCTTGCCGACTTGCAGAAGCTTTAAAAAACCATAATATAACTGTACTAAATCTTGATGGAAATAATATTGAAGATGGTGGAGCAGAAGGCTTATCTATGTTTTTAGAGGATAATAATAGTATATATAGGCTATCTCTTGCTGAAAATAACATAGGAGCAAAAGGAGTAGGAGAGCTTGCTAAAACTCTAAAACATAATAAGTCTATAGAGATGCTGGATATTGCGTGTAACAATATTGGTGTAGAAGGAGTACGATCATTAAGTAATCTTCTCGAACATAACGAAACCCTAGCCTCTCTAGATATTGCAAATACTGGAATTGGAGCAGAAGGGGTGGGACTGCTTAGCAAAGCTTTGCAACATAATAAAGTTTTAAGTGAAATAAATCTTAACAGCAACAATATTGGTCGTAAAGGAATAAGTCTGCTTATCAAAGGACTAAAGACTAATAGCACATTGGATTGTATAAAGCTTAAATGTAACAATATTGATCATTATGGTGCAGCTATACTAGCACGCTTTCTAGCAAAAAATCGCACTATAAAGTACATAGAACTTGAGGGCAATAAGATTTATGATTTTGGGATTGTTAGACTTTTTAAGGCTCTAGAAATTAATAGAGCCATCAAAGAGATAGATTTTGGCTATGAGGACACTATGAGTACTACTGGGATAATAAAACTAATAAGAATTCTAAATGCTAATAAAGTTGTCAGCAAGATAATAATAGATTTGGGAGGAGTAATGGTTGCTGATGTAGCAATAGAGTGGTTAATTAAGGCTATAGATATCCACAACAAAAAACTGACTGGTAGTTTGTCGGTGGTTTAACACTATATTAGGGAAAAAATAACAGTGTTCTGATTAATGAGAGTATTTGGGGATAGGATGCCACGTGGTGTGGTGTTCAGCACCGAGGTTAGGACAACCAATGCAAGATTTTAATCTAACCTCAGTGTCTGTCTTCTGAAACACAAAAAATAGGAATTAATTTTTTAAAAATAATATAAAAAAGCATTGAAGCATTTCTATTATTAGTGTAATATGGCTTTATATTTAAAGTATGCCTGTACACCAAATTATCTAATGGAATGGCAGAATGATAGTTTATGAGTCTTTTATGACAAATATGTATTAATTTATTAACTAATTAATTGCTGATAATTGACAGACTAGTTGTTAATTGTTAACATTAAAGATTCTGAGTATAGAGTATAATATTAATTATGCAAGGTAGCACTACTAATGATTTACGTAACATTATGGCTAATATTAGGACTAATCTGAGAAAAAATGATGTAGAAGCTGAAATACAGTACAGATTAAAAGACCCTTATTCTGTTTTACAAAAGATGTTAAGGAAGAATATAGAGGTGAAAAAATTAACTGACCTAATTGGTTTTAGGATTATTGTGAATAAACAATATGACTGTTACAAAGTATTGGTTACTCTTTACAATATCTATCCTGTTAATATGGGAAAGACTAAAGACTATATTGCTGATCCTAAGGATAATGGTTACCGTTCTTTGCATCTCGTAGTTATAGCTGATATCTATGACCGTAACATAGAAATACAAATACGGACTAGAAGGATGCATAATATAGCCGAATTTGGCATTGCCAACCATGAAGAATATAAAAAAACGCAGGAAGAAAAATTAAGAAAGTTATTTTATGAGGAGAGACTTAATACAGTTGCTATTAATGATGAAATAAATGAAGCCTATGATATTTTTAACCAGTTTAATTGGACTATATCAGAACTCATTGCTTATGAGCAGGCGATTGAAAATCTTTGGCGTAAATTCCAAAATAATTCTTAAGAAATATAACAAAATCATTGGCAATATTAGTGTAATTTAATGTAGAATTAAAATAACGAAAGAGGCATTTCATGGAAGATATTAACAATTGGCAGATCAAGTTTAAATCTTGCGAATATTCTGCTAAGTTACTTAGTAAATTGATTTCACTAAATGAAAAAGTAACTCACCCAGTAGATATCAGAGAAATTATCAAAGCTATCTATTATGCTAAGAAATATCATGGTAGTCAAATGCGGCAATCAGGTGAACCATGTTACTCACACCCGATTGAAGTAGCTTATATGTTTGCTAGCTATACAGCTCAAGCAGTTCACCAATTATTTAACACTAACATGATCGTTACCAGTTTACTACACGACACGATCGAAGATACAAAACTTACCGAAGAGATGATTACTCAAATTTTTGGGAGTCTAATTGCTAGCCAAGTGGAAGCTCTAACAAGAATCAAGCCTTACGGCAAGATTAGCTCCAAAGAGATTTTAGATTTATTAGTTCAACAAGAAAAATATGATGTAGCATTGATTAAAATTTTTGATCGCATTCACAACTTACAAACTCTAGGAGCTAGATCACCTGAAAAGGCACTGAAGGTAGTTAAGGAAACTATAGGATATTTTATAACTCTTTGTATTCGCTTAGAAATACCAACAGCCGAGCAACAATTAGTAAATCTATGTTACAAAAATTTGCCTATTAACTCCATACCGGCTCTAGACTATACAGTTTTTTGAGTGGATGATTTTAGCTATTTTCGTCAGGTTTTCAAAATGCAATAATCCGTAAGTAAAACCAATGATTATAGGAATTATAATAAACCATATTCCCCAATTGCCAAAACACTCAACAAGGTAGACAAAACCAAAAGCACTAATAACATATATCATAGCACGAGATACAGAAAATGTCATGCTAGCATAGGTAAAACGTTTAAATATAGGAAAGCTTTTTAAACAAATAGGAGTAGCGGGGTTTAAGCATTGTTTCCATAAAACTATAAAAAATTGAATAAAAAATAACTGATAAGGAGAATTAACATTATTCAATAAATACGGACAAAATATCATAAAAATAGAAAATATTAGCAGTGTAATTTTTATGATTAATAATGGATATACTTTTAAACTTAAATAACATAATATTAATGTGATTAACAACTCCATTATACAAACAATAAAATTATGCTTAATAATTTCGGGTACTGTGTAACCAAAGCTAGTTTTTAAAATATTACCACAATATATATAAATAAAATAAACACATACCGGTAAGGCACATTGTAGTAAAAAGAAAGCTATTACAGTTTTTTTATTAACTTTTTCTTGCCAAATAGGATCGTTTTTTAAAATATTTATATCTGTATTAGTTGTTTTAAAAACTTTTTTTATTCGACGTTTGGCATCGGCAAATTCTGGGGCTTCTCTAAGTTTTTTTCTTGCAACAGAACCAACAAATGCAATTATTGCACCAATCCAAAATGCTATACGCCAATTAATACCATAACAAACAACAAGTGAAGAAATTGCCAAAGCTCCTACTGTTCCTAGGACAGCACAAGCCCCTATCAATCCAACACTTGCATATTGTATTGGGGGCGCAAGCATTTCAGTTAAATAAAGTTCTGCCCCTACTATTTCGCCCATAGAAGACATACCTTGAACAGCCCGGCAGATAATCGCTATCCAAACCGCTACGATTCCTACTTGTTCGTAAGTAGGAAGATTAGCCATAACAACGCAAGCAGATGACATCATGAAAGTTGTGATGATAACTGTTGATTTACGCCCTATATTATCACCTATCCATCCAAATATTAAAGCCCCTAATGGTCTAAGTAGGTAAGTTGTACAAAAAGCACCTGCAGAATACAAAGCAGTAGTGTGTGGATCAGTTTTGGGAAAAAATAATTCATTAAGAACCCCTGCCATATGAACGTAAATCATCAAATCAAAATATTCAAGGAATGTGCCTATTGATAGTAACCTCACAGCTTCTTTTTGTTCTTTGTTTAAACTTCTTTGTTCTTGAGGATACCCTATCATTTTTCTTACCATCAATAGCTTGACTATTAATGATAGCAAGAAAAAATAATATTAAAAGTGAAATGATAATTTTTAGTTGACAATATCACCGAATATTTAATAAAGCCTAAATAGTCTAGGAGATACCTCTTTGACATATTCACTATACATTTCAGGATAATCACCTTTGAACTTTGGTAGGTCAAAGGTTTTGCGGGTAGCTTGCTTCCACGATACAAGAATATTATCACCTTTTTTTAGGTAAATATGGAATTGCATATAATTCATCACTTCTAACTTTAAGCTATCTTCCTTGCAGAGTAGCTGTTGTTGTATCTCTTCCAACTGATTCAGCTCTTTTACTTTTTCAGCTATTGCGTCATTTGCTTCAATAATATTTTGGCTATCAACATTATTGCTAGAAATAGCATAGTGTTTTCTTGCCTGCTGGGCAGTTTGGGGCATAGTTTGGGACACAGTTTGCGGTATTACCTCAGGGGTAGTGGAAGTCTGTTTTACAGTATCGTTTAAAACAATTTCCTGAGGTTTATTTTTCTTTTTGCTCAAATTAACAACATTTTGGCTAACAATGTTTTGATACTGATCTTGATTTTTCTCTATTTTTATCCTTGCGGCTTTCATTTTTTTATCCTTGTCATATGATGCTGTTTTTTTATAAAATTTTCACATAATCTAATTTTGCAAAAATATTTCTCTCTCTAATAATCGTCTTCTAACTAAACCTTTAAGCTTGATACCTCTAGCATAAACCCATTTAGGAAATTCATCAGCAGCTGATAAATATTCACCTCGTAGCAGCTTTTGTCGTAAACTGGAAGCTTGAAATGCACCAGCTCCGCAGTTGAAGATAAATGATATCAAAGCTCCCTCTTGTGAGCAGTTTAATGGTACACGGCAATGTCGATAAATGGCATATTTGGCTTGTTCTATATCCTGCTCTAGCAAGTAATCAGCGTGTTCTCGCGATATACCATCAGACATTTGTTGTTGTTCGTACTCTTTTATCACATGCCCCCAGCCGATAGTTTTTAAACCAGCTGGGCAGTAATATGGTTGTAGCTTCAAGCTTTCAAAGATTTTAATGATATATTCTGCTTTACTATTGCTATCATTTGCAGCAAGTTTAATATTTGTATCCATTAACTTTACCATTACTACTGCCGTTGACATAGGTGTAACCGTTATTGTTACCATAACCATTCACTCGGTATCTGCCAAAAGCCCGATGACCAAACCAAAAACCAATAACTGCACAAAATATACCTTGATCCTCACTGCTCCATATAGTGTCAACTGATGCACCAAATTTTATGACGATAGCTAATTTTAATGCTACATAGAGCAGAAAGAATACATAAGTAATCATTGGTCTAACAGTGCTAGATAAAAAATCCACCCAATTATTACTACTGTTATTGGCTATTTGCATACCGGCATATTGATACAGATATTTACTGTCATCATTATCAGCCTGAATTTGGATTTCCTCAAGTCTAGCACTATGGATAGTATTTGAAGCTTTGATTTGCAGACCGATTAATTTCAGCTCATGTTCCTTGTCTTTCTTATCTTTAAGAAAATGCAAAATCTCCGGTATAAAACTACTGAAAAATCCTAACAAGCCTGATATTAGTGCTAACATATTAATATACTTAAATTATTACAGTTAAATTACGTTAAAGGTCATAGTTCCATTAACGGGATCGATTACAGTTTTTAACTGCCCGGTAAAACCTACGAATTCAAAGAGAGTCTGATTTTTAACCCTACTATCCCAAGAAACCTCATTTTTACTTAATTGTGTTATTTTGTTATTTAAATTTGTTATTTGATTATTTAAACCATTAATCTCTTGTTGTTTGTAATAAATCTGATTAGTGAAGTTATTAACTTGCGTAGTTAAACTATTAATCTGTACTTGTTTTTGCTCAACTTGTCTGAGTAAATTAGTATTCTCATTTTGTTTTTGATTAACAACGTTATCTCGTGCAACTAGCTGTTGTTCTAAATCACCTATTTTATTAAGCAAACCTTCAGTTTCATCTTCTGCTGCAATATCTGATAGGTGTAAACTAGCTAGCGAGGTTAGGCTTTGGCTTAAATCTTTACTATTCTCAAGACTAAGGCTATTTAGGTTGTCAGAACTATTAACACAGATGATATATTTTAGCCCTTTAATATTGCTGGCTCGAAGACGTTCATTTAGGTTCTTCAGATTATCTCTACCAACTCGGTTGCCTAAATTCCAAGGCAGGACGATATAATTACCTTCATCCTTAGAATTCATGGATATTTTAGTGAAAGGATGCCCAGTACCCAAATAAAAGCTTAGTGATGCTTTAGGAAATGTTCTAATCTCAGTGCCGCTCGCAGTTACTATGTGCAGCTCTGCTTTTTCTACTTGATTTGGTATAAAAATCTTATCGCCTAAGTGAAATTTAGCGATATCCGGTAAATGATCACTATTACTTGCATGAACATTTTTCATGATTGTTCTAAGATTATCGATATCTTGTGATCTGTTAAATTCGACAACAATTTTTCGTATTTTTCCCATATAATCCCCTGTAGTATCTGTATTGTAGGGGAGTTATTATATCATAAAAAATCACAATTTGCATCAAGTTTTGTGATATTTTTACATCATATTTTCACTAATATAAGTTAAATTGTTTTTCAACTTAACTTAGCAAATATTTGTTACTCAAAAACTATATAACAAAACGAAAAAACTGTTGCCTGTTAAAAGTTTTTATGTCAAAACACATTAAGGAACTCTCTAAAATTAGGTAGGTAAAATGACTACTAAACATTTGAAGCATGACCAAATTTTTCGCAAAGTAATGGAAAATCCACTAGTAGCACATGAATTCTTAAACGCTCATTTGCCTAAACATATTAAAGCTCTGATAGATTTTCCTAGTTTAAAATTTGAAAACACCAGTTTTATAGAGCAAAATCTAAGAGATTCTATCTCTGATGTGTTATTTTCTGCTAAGTTTGATGGTAAGGACGGTTATCTGTTTCTCCTCATTGAGCATCAAAGTTCGGCTGATCATTTTATGGCATTCCGTTTGTTACGATATATGTTAAATATCTGTGATAGATATTTAACTGCAAATCCTAAGGCAAAGTCTTTGCCATTAATATACCCACTAATATTTTTTAATGGTGCGGGGAACTATAATGCCTCTCGTAATTTGTGGGAACTTTTTGAAGATAACCTACTAGCTAAAGAGATTTGGACAAATGATTATCAAATAGTTAATGTTAATGATATTCCTGATGAGCAGTTAAAGCAAAGGGTGTGGTCTGGGATATTTGAGTTTTTTGCAAAACATATAAGAGAACGCGATCTACTTAAAAAATGGCAAGAAATAGCCGATATGTTACCTGAACTAGTCAAGGTAAGTATTGGCTATAACTATATAGAGCTGCTACTATGCTATACGTTGACAAGAATAAATAAAGAGGATAAACTAGAATTAGAAAAGCTATTAACAAGTAAGTTAAATCAGGAAACAGGTACAAGTCTTATGGGTAGTTTGGCACAACATTGGAAAGAAGAAGGCATTCTAGAAGGCTTTGAAATTGGTGAGGCTAAGGGAATCCAAATCGGAGAAGCTAGAGGAGAAGCTAGAGGAGAAGCTAAATTAATAAGAATGTTAATGAGAAAAGGAAGGGCTGTTAAGGAAATCGCTACAATGACTGGCTTACCTATCAGTAAAATTAACGAGCTATTAAAAATAGATATTCAAGATGAAAGTCCGGAATAATAGAAACAATAAGAAATGCTTCAGAGGAAGAGGAGCTATTTGGCAAGTAATCAATATCTGTTAAATTGAAACTATAAAGCTCAATTAGTACAGATTAGTAACTAGCTAAATATAATTCCTAATCAAAACCTCTTCTGCATCTTTCCTTGCATTAGCTCTACAATTAATATTTCTTGGTGCTTCGATAATTTCTATATGAAAATCTTTATACATCTGCCTTATAAACTGAATATTGGAATTTGAAAGCATAAAATATACACCCTTATCGTTTAACTCTTTACATTTTTGATAAAGTTTTATTTGGTCTATTTCTGTAAAATCAGATTTTGTATATTTAGTAAACGATTTATTATTTATAGGATAATAGGGAGGGTCAAAAAAAACAAAATCACCTTTATTGGGAGAAATTTTGCTGAAATCTTGATGTTTGATATCAACATTTTGTAGAAATTCACTACAAGCTATTATATTTGTCTCATCAACTATTGCTGGATTTTTGTACTTCCCTATAGGCACATTAAATTCCCCTTTGTTATTGACTCTATACAAACCATTATAACAGGTTTTATTAAGATATATAAAATGTCCAGCAATTTCTATATCATTAACCATTAAATTGTTTTCGGATTTTGTAATAATATTCTTCACAATGGTTTACTTTATGTTTTGCCAATAGCTTTATCAATTCTTGAGGTTTATGTTTAATCACAGCATATGTAGTGATTAAATCTCGGTTTATGTCTGATATAGTCGCACTAGCTGGAGCAAGAGCAAACAATAGGATTCCACCTCCTACAAATGGCTCATAATAGCTTTTATAAGTTTGCGGTATTCTTGAAGATAATTCTTTTATTAAACGTCTTTTTCCCCCTGCCCATTTTACAAATGGTTTTGCCTTATGGTCATTTTCAATTATTATGTGCATTCTTTTTCCTACCAATTCAAGTTATGACAGTCATGGAAGCCACATAGAGCGGGTTGTAGATAGAATAAATTACGACCCGGGATGTTTTTTTGAAGAGATTTTTTAAGCAACTTTTCTGCCTTATCCAGCTCACCATTTTTGATTAAAGTAACTATTGTGCCAAAATCAATAATATCACTACCCATAGTTCCTGCTAAAGCTTTAAGCAAATTATTATAACTATCATACTCATTAAAGAAAAAATCCCCAAATAATCCAAGACCACCACCCTGTAATAAGGATGCCATAAATACTCCTTCTTCGTTTGGTGCAATCCATTCTTTCCCTTCTACCAACCTTTTAGCATTGATCGATAAGTAACCAAGTCCTATAGAACCCGGTAATAATTGAAACAACATTTTAATAGTAGTCGGGTTTCTCATTGATTTAGCAATATCCTTCCATGTTGCTAAATCCAACAAATTGCCACTACCTATTTGTTGGTGGGTTGGTATTTGATCGATGGTTATTGATTTTAACGGTCTAGTAATGTAAGTATAGGCAAAAGTTTTGAATTGCATTATACACTGAATCACCGCGGCAGCTGGCGAACCTGCCTTAATGCCTAAATTACCGAGTAACACGGCATTTTTCTCGGCAGTATGCGGAGTGGCAATAGCTGTATCAACCCGATCAAGTAAATATCTTCGTAAATTATTGGTCAAATCCTGCTTTAATCTAGTTATATCGAGACTATTAATTGTACTTTTAGCACTTTGTTGTTGTAAATGTTGCTCTAGTAAATGATCAGGTAGTAGTGCCATATCAGGTATTAAATATGGCTTATTGTCTATTTGCTGTACTAAATGCTGATAAAGATGCCAATTACTTTCATTAATCCCATATCTATTAAGCAAAGTTTGTAAATTATGATATAGCGAATTAAAGGGCTTATTGACTTGTGATGCTAAATTATGCGATAACAAATTACCAACTGTAGATTTCCAAGTATTATCCCACCATTCCATAAAGTTTAGTTTAAAAAATGCATTGGTAAGTTTAAATATGCTACCAGATACTGGATACTCTCCTGCAAAACGAGAATGACTGTGAATAAGCAGTGAATCTACAGCCACACCAAGCAAACTAGCAAGCTCTTTTTTCTTTTTACCATTAAAGGCTGTAGCCGCCACTTGTAATAAATTAGCATAAGACTGAAGTAGTGGTATGCCATTGTTCTGTAACTCACTGACAAAACTTATCATATCAGGGGTTGAAGAAAGTACCACCTTGCCAAGATTTACCATACATTTCCAAGCACGATAAGCACCAAGGATACGGTCAACTGACGGTATTTGTGGTTTAACTCCTAGCATTAGGTCTAACTGATTAGTAAAACTGTTTGGATTACTCAGTACCGCTAATTGCCTTAAAGCCCTGCTTCGAAACTCTACTTCTGCTGGTGATTTGTACGTCGATGCGGTACTCGAATCCTCACGTACATTAGAGTCACACTACTGGACAAAAGAGATGGGGTGGTTGCAAGAGCTAGTAAATAGAGTATTTTAGATTGAACACAAAAAAATCTGTGGTACTCTATGTTACTAGCCGAATTACTATATAATCATTTTGAGATGAAAGATACAAGACTAAACACGTTCAAGGGCATAATAAAATCATTAATGTTGTGTCGAGGAAGCAAATATAAAAATATGGCAGAAGAAATAGAAGGAGATAAATTATTAGATTCAAAAATAAAAGCGGTATATAGATTTCTTCAAGAAGACAATATCAATATTGATGATTATTATAAGTATATGAAAAATTATATTCCTCAAGGGAAAGTGGTTTTATCAATAGATAGAACCACTTGGGAATTAGGACAGGAGATAAGAAATATATTAGTATTGTCGGTATCATATAATAAAATTGTTATGCCATTAATATATAAAATAATTCCTTATAAAGGAGCATGTACGGCAGACGATCAAATTGCAGTAATATCGAAATTTATAGAGGAATTTGGTAAGGAAAAGATAGAGGGAATATTAGGAGATAGGGAATTTGATAATGAGAAATTAATTACCTATCTTCACAATAAAAATATTAATTATGCATTAAGGGTGAGAAGGACAAATAGAATAGTTAATAAAGAAGGTCAATGGATTAGGATCGATAGCATGAAAGAAACAAAGATAAGAAATTTTTCTACAAGGTTTTATTCTGTCCCAGTGAAATTTGATCATATCAAATTAGCAAGCGGAGAATATCTATCGATAGTGTACAGTAAGAACATGTCAAACGGATCTGAAATATATCGGAAGAGATGGGATATCGAGGCAGGCTTTAAAGGGTGCAAAAGTAATGGTTTTAGAATGGAAGATACGCATATAAAGAGTAAAGTGCGATTAGAGAATTTTATAAAATGTTTATTTATAGCATATGCAATGGCAATAAAAATAGGAGCAATTGGAGAGCAAGAGCAACCGATAAAAATGAAGAAAACGCTAGGATGTAGGAGTTATTCTGTACTACAGTTAGGTATAAGATCAATTAAACAAGCTTATAGTCGTTCTAAGCAATTTTTTGATTCCTTAATCATAAAATTGTTTAAGTTACACTTTGTGCAACCAACCTAACCTTTTTGTCCAGTAGTGTGACGTTTGAGTACGCTGCGGGTCGAGGTTCCGGTCCTCCTACAAATTCCCTAGCAGAAGCGAATTCTGCAAGAGGTCTAATATTAGTATCAATTCTTCGCTGCTTTCAAGAATTATTTTTTGAAAGTAGCATGGATGAGCCGTAGTCACGTATATCTAATTCTAGAAGGTTTTAGGCAAAAACGATCATTCCTAGCTAAAAGCGGGAATCTAAAAAATAACCTGCAAAGGCTATTAGATATTATGGATTCCCGTTTTTAGTATAAGAATGATATCAGGAGCAGTTAAACTTATGTTTATATCAACTATTGATTATAATTTTTAATTACCCTGCTCAAATTCGTGCTTATTCTTCTTGACACTAAAGACAATAAGCTTTAATATGTAGCCCTAGCCAATAAATAAGTAGGTTGGGCCTTATATGGCAGTCATTTCTAGAATTCTTTCGTATTTTTCTATAACTCACAATACATCCTCACCCTCAAAATTAACAAATAAATTATTAGAATATATTTGGCCTGTTGAAAGACATGAATTATCCAAATTTCTATATATAACATTATTGATGTTTTGTATTTTGTTTATACAAAACATTATCAGAGCCTTAAAAGACAGCCTTGTTAATACTATGATTGGTACTGAAACTGTATCATTTCTCAAATTTTGGGGTGTTCTTCCTTCTTCATTTCTAGTCATGATGATCTATGTAAAATTAGTAAATAACATGAAAGGTGAAAATATCTTCTACCTTATACTGTCAATTTTTCTAATATTTTTTGCCTTATTTGCTTTTTATATTTTTCCTAATCATACAATATTTCATTTGAGTAGTGAGCATGCAAGCATTTTAATAAAGTCTTATCCTAATTTGAAGTGGTTTATATTACTTTTATCTAATTGGAGTTTTTCCCTATTCTATATTATAGCAGAATTATGGCCAGGTGTGATGTTTGCATTACTCTTTTGGCAGTTTGTTAATAATGTCACTTCGGTAGAACAATCGAAAAGATTTTATCCTTTATTTGGACTCTTGGCACAAACAGGTATTTACATATCAGGCAAGTTTTTAGAAAATTTAGCTTATTTCAATCAATATTTAATTAGAAATTTTGACTTAAAACATACAAATACAGAACTTTCAGTACAAATTATCTTAGTCTGTGTACTTGTTCTTGGTATAATAGCAGTGGCAACTTTTTGGATGTTAAACCATAAAATATTAGCTAAAGATCAGGTAGAACAACTGAAATTTTCGGTCAAGAAGCAATCAATAACTCTTGTGGAAAGTTTTAAAATGATTATCGCTTCAAGATATATTAGACTAATTGCTACACTACTTATTTGCTATGGCATAGCTATAAATTTAGTTGAAGGACCTTGGAAGGCATCAGCTGCAAAAATTTATAAAACGCCAACTGAATTCGCTGCTTTTGTTGGCAACTATCTAAGTATTACTGGCATATTTACTATTCTATTTGTTATTCTTGGTTCTAATATTGTAAGAAGGTTGGGTTGGTTTACAGCAGCAATTATAACGCCAATAATGGTTTTTGTAACTGGTATGTTATTTTTTGCAGTATCCGACTTTGATGGATTTGCTGCCTTAATTGTGGTTAGCTTTATGTTAACCGACCCTTCTTTGATTGCTATTACAATGGGACTAATCAATAATGTGCTAAGTAAATCAAGTAAGTATACTTTATTTGATTCTACTAAAGAAATGTCATATGTTCCTTTAGATACTGAACTTAAAACAAAAGGTAAGGCAGCTGCCGACATAATCGGCACTAAGCTTGGAAAGTCAACAAGTGCATTTCTCCAATCTTTAATATTTATTATTATGCCTTCTGCAACTTTTCAATCCATCTCTATCTATTTAATGGTAGTCTTTGGTATAATCTGTATCATATGGATTTGGACAGTTAGAGAATTAAGTAAAGAATACAATAATATAACATCATGAATCTTAGACATTATTCCTTAAATCTAAGATAACAACTAATAGCTACAACTAGTAGATATAATTTAGCATATTAATTTTTAACTCCTGCTCTAAAATAACAATTAGATCATCAGAGGATTTTGATTTCCATTTACCAGCAACATAATAAAAATGGTAAGGACCACTAATCGGTGAAGATAACCAAATTTCTTTAGCAGCTGAGTGTTTGTTAATAACAAATACTCCTTGGTTAGTAGTTAGGGTTAGAATATCACCTTGAAAATCAATATCGATAAGACAATTCTTATCTTCTGCCTCAATTGTATCGGCAATTAAAGATATTGTTTTTTCAGCCAATTTGGCAAATTCAGTATTGTCCATACTTAATGCTCCTTTAAACTTTTGCGATACATCTCAACGTACTTATTGTGATCGTTAAGGTTATTGGAAAAATTATGCCCTCCCATAATGTTAACAACAAAATATAATGAATCAATTTTAGCAGGATTTACTACAGCTTCTAAAGATTTTATTCCAGGGCAAGAAATAGCTCCAGGTGGTAAATTAAAGACATAATATGTATTATAGGGTGATTGGATAGCTAAGTCTTTTTTAGTTAATCGCCTTGCTAGTTTATCTTGCCCAAGTGTTATAGCATAAATCGTCGTTGGATCTGCTTGCAATTTCATATGTTTGGTAAGGCGATTTAGAAATACAGCAGCAATCAAAGGTTTTTCTGCGTCTAAGCTAGCTTCCTTCTCCACAATGGACGCTAAAATTAAGACGTCAAGACGGGTTTTTAATGGGGAATTGGGTGATAATTTTTCCATGACTTTGTCAAGATGCAGGGACATTAATTTTCGCATTTTATCAATGATCTGCTCTTTTTGATCACCATATGAAAAAAAATAAGTAGATGGCATTAAAAATCCTTCAGGAATTGTTCCTAGAATCTCACCAATTAAGCGTTCTTCATTATTAATCTTTTGTATTATTTCATGTACAAGCAGACCCTCAGGTATAATCATTTTATGAATAATCGATTTGCCACTGGACAATATTTTTAAAGTTTGCATTGGAGAAATATTTTGAGTAAAAGTATATTCCCCACTTTTTATAGGATGTTTTAATGAATATATTTTTGTAAGAAATGCAAATAAATAAGGATATTTAATGATTTTGTTATCATTTAATATCGTAGTAATTTGATCAATCGACAACTTAGGCTTAATTATTAGAGTTTTACTTTCTGCAAGTAAACCAGGTACAAATAAGTAAAATATACAAAAATTGATTCCGCTGATCAGCAAAATCAATGTAATAGTTACAAAAACAAATTTTATTTTTAGTATTTTCTTAAACAAGCTATACCTAATTAGAATTAGATGATTTCAGAAGATTATAACATAACCTCAACTATCGATGTAATAAATTAATAATAGGCGGAACAGTAATATAGGTAGTGATAACATTTAAATAATATGTTATGATGCAGATAATTAACATTCATAAAAATTATTAATATGCAAATACAGAAATGCTATCGCGTTATTTTTCAAACCTATGATCAATCTAATCCTCTAATTTAGTTAAGGAATATAATCAAATGCTAAGATATGATCTGTATAGAAGTGTACATAAGTTCATTCGTAAGAAGCTGTACCAGTTCGGAGAGGAGCTAGGTAAAACAGATTTTCGAAAAATAGCAGCTGTAATTGGTATTAAAGATTCTTTTAATAATATTGCATTTGATCTAAAAATGCATGCACAAAAAGAAGAAAAATATTTTACCCCATTGTTTAATGAAAAAGGATCAACCGTGCATAAGCATGTTGAACAAGTACATTACGACCAGGAAAATGAGCTGATGGAGTTTCAGGGGATTTTTGAAAATGCGATAAAAACAGTGGATGATGAAGAACGGGTTATACAAGGCTGCCATATCTGCTCCTTATATGATAAGTTTTTGTCTAACAATCTTCTGCATTTTTATCAAGAAGAAACCATATTAATGCCTGAATTATGGCATCTTTATTCTGATAAAGAGTTGCAGCAGGTTACCGTAGATAGTTATAGAGGTCTGCCTAAACATGTTTTATTAGATAGCTCGAGCTTCTTCCCGGTTTTGAATTTTCTTGAAAAACGTACTTATTTACAAGATATTAAAGAAGCTTGCTCACCTGAAATGTTTCTTGAAATTTGGAAGCGTACATTAGTCTCAGAAGGCTGTTTCACTAATGATGAAAAATCCACTTTCGCCATGGAGTTTGATTTGCCCTTAAAAGGCACTACTGCAGACAGTACAGAACTTGTAAAACTGTAATATATTTAGTGATTTTAACATATTTATGCTGCATTTAATACAGCAGTTTGCCACTTACGCGAATTTGGAATAAGAATTTGTCAATTCTTATATACTCTTCTGCTCCTACGAATTGTTTTTTGAAAATATCATGGATTCGCATGCGTAACTATACTATATGTACGCTTAGCATGCTCACCATTCATTTGCAAATCCAATTCTTCAAATCATTTGAGTATACCAAATTCGGTGAAATTATAGAAACAATCAGATTTGAGACGGCTCTGCATCTGATTGTTAAATTAATATTTTTAATTTTAATCCAAAACTGAGGTTAGTAAATACAATATCAGATTTTTGGTGTCCTTCATAATTCACAATTCTACCTCAATGATTTAAAGCATGAGGTATTTTCTTGGAATTAATAGATACATTAAATGCCATAGAGACCCATTTTCCAAGTTCTTCCTCTTGATCTAAAATCTCAGGTAATACTTTCCAATATGATATAGTTACCAGCTTATTTTTGCTATTATAGGTAAATGGCTGTGAGCCAAAAGATTTAAAATATTTAGCGGTGAAGCTATCTGCTTTAAAATATAGCTCACTTTCTGCAATAATCCCTATTATCACTCTATCTTTATATATGCTATAACTACCGAACATCGTACGAGTAGTTATTTGACCGAAAGGTGCTAATATATCTTTTATATACTCAATAAATTCATTATTTCTTACAATCTTGTACATATTTTGTACTTTTTATTTTTATAAGCTCATCATACTTTGCTTTAAGCTCATCTAGAGAATAATTACCATCATAATATCCTTGGATATTAATGATTCTTTCTAAATAAAAATTCAACAGCTCAGCTTTATTCTCTAAAATATTATTATCAATTTTTAAGTCTTTCGTAATATAGGCTAATGCTTGATTTTTGATAGCTGAGCAGTATAATTTAAATTCTTGGATTTTTTTTATAATGCTTGGAATATCTTCTGGTTTCATTACTATCAGTGCTACTAACATAACCACTAATATTTCTCCTAGAGACATAATAGACCTCTTCATAATTCTATTTCTGCTGTATACTCTTCTGCTTTTAATCCAAAATTGAGGTTTATACTAACTTTTTATGACGATATTTAGGATTAATAATATTTTCCCCTGTTAAATTAATCATATAATCATGGTAATCTTGGTAATTTCCTTCAAACCATGTAGCATTTCCATCTTTATCAAAAGCAATAATATGTGTTGCTATTCTATCTAAAAACCAACGATCATGGCTTATTACTAATACACATCCAGCAAAATCCAAAATCGCATCTTCTAAGGCTCGTAACGTATCAACATCAAGATCATTCGATGGTTCATCAAGTAATATAACGTTAGCTCCCTCTTTTAGTAATTTGGCTATATGCACTCTATTGCGTTCACCACCAGAAAGTTGCCCTACTTTCTTCTGTTGGTCTCCACCCCTAAAATTAAAGGCTGCACAATAAGCTCGACTTTTCATTGATCTAGAACCAAGTTGTAACTCTTCAAGACCTGAGGAAATCTCATCCCACACAGTCTTGTTATCGTCTAAATCATCTCTTGATTGATCAACGTAACCAAGTTTAACAGTTTGTCCTAATTTAATAGAGCCGTGATTTGGATCAGTTTTGCCAGTGATAATGTTAAATAAAGTAGATTTACCTGCTCCATTTGGACCTATAATACCAACAATAGCTCCTGGAACAACCTTAAAGCTAAAATCTGATAACAACACCTTATCACCGTATCTCTTTGCTATATGCTCTGCCTCTATAACTAAATCGCCTAGGCGTGGACCATTAGGTATAATAATTTGTGCAATGCCGGATCTTTGTTCTTTTTGTTTAGTCAACAAATCCTGATAAGCACTAATTCTAGCCTTACTTTTTGATTGTCTAGCTTTTGGTGATTGACGTATCCATTCAAGTTCTCTTTTTAATTGTTTACTCCTATCATCTTCTTCTTTATCTTCAAGCTCTAATTTTGCTTGCTTCTGCTCGAGCCAAGTAGTGTAATTAGAATGCCATGGAACACATCTACCACGATCCACCTCTAATATCCAATCCGTTACCTTATCAAGAAAATATCGATCATGGGTAATAACTACTACAGTACCTTTATAATTTTTTAAATAATTTTCTAGCCAAGATACCGATTCAGCATCTAAATGATTTGTCGGTTCATCGAGTAATAACATATCAGGCTTTTCTAGTAAAAGTTTACATAACCCCACTCGTCTTTTTTCCCCACCTGAGATTTTTGTAACATCGGCATCTTTATTTGGACACCTTAATGCAAACATAGCAATCTCTATTTCCCTCTCTAAACTCCAAGCATCACAACTATCTATTTTTTCCTGTAGATCAGCCTGTTTTGCTAGAAGTTCGTTCATTTCATCATCTGACATTTCCTCAGCAAATTTATAGCTTATTTCATTAAATTCATCGATTAAAGCTTTCTTCTCACTTAAACTTTCCATAATATTATCAAAAACATTTCGAGTAGGATCAAGATGCGGCTCCTGAGCTAAATAGCCAACTCTAACCCCACTCGCTACAAACGCCTCACCGTCATATTCTTTGTCAATACCTGCCATAATTTTTAAAAGAGTAGATTTGCCAGCACCATTTGGACCAATAATACCAATCTTTGCCCCTGGTAAGAAGGATAAATACGTTTCCTTTAAGATTTGTTTACCGTTGATAGTCTTACTTAGACCATTCATAACATAAACATATTGATATGACATAACTCTTAATTCCTTTATTGTCGATTATTTCTTATAATTTACTTGTAGCTTTTAACTTTATAAATAGTTGGTGGAAAAATTAACCTTAATATACATGAATTAATTTTATAGTTTTTGTAATATAAAGTATACTCGAATGATTTGGAGAATTGGATTTGAAAATGAGGGGCAAGCGAACTAGATTGAGTTTTTTTCATATATTCACCTTTTTAATTATTAAAACTTTAATCTAGATTTAGCCCAATCTCTATTAAAAACCTCTAAACCTGAATCTGTTAGTGGATGATCTAATAATTGTTTGATAATTTTACTAGACATTGTAGCAACATCAGCTCCATACATAGCAGATTGATAAACATGGTTTGGGTTTCTTATAGATGCCGCTAAGATTTTTGTCTGATATTGATAATTATCATACATCTGTCTTATATCTCTTATTAAACTCATACCATTCTGACCTATATCATCAAGCCTACCTATAAAAGGTGATACATAATATGCTCCAGCTTTTGCAGCGATAAGAGCTTGATTAACCGAAAAGCATAGTGTCATATTTACTTTCTTGCCTTTATTTGCAAAATACTGGCACACTTTAATACCATTCCATGTCATAGGTAATTTGATAACAATATTACTTGATATTCCTAAAATTTTGTTACCTTGGCTAATCATAGTGTCAACATCATTGGCAGCTACTTCTACACTAACATCAGAGCGTACTATCTTACATATCTTAATAATGGTTGATCCAAAATCATCTTTTGTCTTAGACATCAAAGAAGGATTAGTAGTTATACCATCAATGATACCCAATTGGTTAATCTCATCAATTTCTTTAATATCAGCACTATCTAAAAAAATTTGCATTTAATTTAACCTCGACAAAATTGAATCAAGTTCCTCTAAACTATTATAGTGAAATATTAATTTTCCACCAATTGGATAGTCTTCAATAGTTACTTTTATATTAAATCTTTCTGACAATGATTTAGCTAATAACTGTAAATCATTATCTTTACTACCTTCTTTTAGGAATTTCTTTCCTACACGTTTCTCATGTTCTGGTGCTTTTGTATATTCATTTTTGGACCAGTTTCTTACCATATCTTCAGTTTGACGAACATTTAAATCATTCTCAATAATATGATTAGCTATTATCTCAGCCTGCTCATGATTAATTAAACATCTTGCATGTCCCATAGTTAAAAAACCATCATTTATTTTATCTTTGATAGATTGTGGCAATTGATTTAGCCTTAATAAATTCGCTATATGACTACGACTTTTGCTAAGTTTTCCTGCTAGTTGCTCTTGTGTATAACCAAACTCTTTTATTAATCGCTCAAATCCTTCTGATTCTTCTATAACCGATAATTCCTCTCTTTGAATATTTTCAATTAGAGCTATTTCTATAATCTCTTTATCATTTAAATCTTTTATAATCGCAGGAATATCACTAACCTTAGCTATCTTACAAGCACGCCAACGTCTCTCACCAGCTATAATTTTATATCTCCCCTCGCTAATTGAACTAACAATAATTGGTTGTAACAAACCATTATTACTTATGGAATCGGCTAATTCTTTTATTTTATCATACTCAAATTTTTTCCTTGGTTGATTATTCCTAGCTTCAATTTTGTCGATATCTATAATTTTTACTAATTCATCTTTCTCTATAGTAAAAACCTCTTCTCCAAGCAAAGCTGACAACCCTTTACCTAAACCTTTGTTTTTCATATATTTCTACCTAAAATCTCTTTAGTAAGTTCCATGTAAGCAATAGAGCCAGCACATTTATGATCGTAAATAATTGCTGGCTGACCGTAAGATGGTGCCTCAGATAGTTTTATATTCCTTGGAATAACTGTCTTAAATACCAATCTTCCTAAGCATTTTCTAACGTCCTCTTCCACTTGTTCAGTTAATAGATTGCGTTTATCGTACATAGTAAATAAAATACCAGCGATTTTTATTTTTGGGTTTAGATTCTTCTCTATAATTTCAATTGTTTTTAGTAAATGACTTAACCCTTCTAATGAATAAAAATCGCACTGCATGGGAATTAACACATTATCACAAGCAACTAACGCATTGACTGTTAGCAGATTAAGAGATGGAGGGCAATCTATCATAACATAATCATAGTCATCGACTAAGTTATTTAATAAATCTGATAATAAATATTCTCGCTTTTTTATACTTAATAAATCCGACTCGGCACCAGACAAATTAGTATTAGATGTAATTAATTGTAAATTTGGAATATTTGTTTGTATTATAGCTTCTCCAATAGGCTTTGAACCTGTTAATACCTGATAAATAGTAACCTTTCTATCTTGTTGACTTATACCAAATCCAGTGCTACTATTTCCTTGAGGATCTAAATCTATTACTAAAATTTTTTTATCCATTACAGATAAAGCTGTCGATAAATTTACAGTAGTCGTAGTTTTAGCAACTCCACCTTTTTGATTAACTATCGCAACTATTTTTGTCATGTATATTACTAATTTCTAGAATTTTACTATTATTAGAAGTCTCACTATCATATACCGAATACCAAAAAGACCACCTCTTTTTGGCATTCTCAATTTCTTCGTGATACTGCTCACCTTTAAATAATAAATATTTATTTTTTACATTAATATGTTTGGTATAAACAAATATTTTCTCTAACTGAGCAAATGCCCTAGAAGTTAATATATCACAATCTAATTTAACATCTTCTATTCGTTGATTAACCACCTTTACTTTGTTACTAGAAATTTTAGAAGCTTGCAATAAAAAAATAGACTTTCTTATATCAGATTCCACTAAAGTAACATTCTTTATCCCTGCAATAGACAATACTATCCCTGGAAATCCACCACCCGAACCAACATCTACTAAATGGATATTGTGGTCATTTATGTACTTCATGAGTTGCAAAGAATCTAAAATATGTCTTACCCAAAACTCATGTTCGGTATTACAAGAAACGAGGTTAATAGTTTTATTCCACTTCAATGTTAACGATTGATATTTTCCTAGAGCATCTATTGTTTCACGTGAAATATTATCACAGTCATACATTAATTTCTATGCCTTGTTTTCATATAAATTATAATTGCTATTAAAGCAGCTGGAGTAACACCGGATATTCTTCTAGCCGCACCAATAGTAGCTGGTTTATGATGGTGTAGTTTTTCTCGCACCTCTATAGACAAACTTGGTATTTTAAAATAATCAATATCATCATCTAACAATTCTAATTCTTCTTCTTTAAATAATTGAATATCTGCATTTTGTCTAGTCAAATAAGAGGAATATCTTGATTCGATACAAAGATAATGAAGAAGTTTTCTATTTAATGAAACAAGCTCTGGAAAAATTTCTATTGTTTTATCGATACCAAAATTTGGTAATCCCAGCAAATCAAAGGCTGTTTTGTGTGAACCATCTTGTGAGATAGACACGCCTAGATTAGCTAACTTAGTGGTTGTTAGAGAAAGAGTTCTTACAATATTTTCTGCCTTATGAATATCTTCACATTTTTTGTTAAAAATCTCTTTGCGTAAATCAGATACAATACCAAAATCTATAGCCATTTGAGTTAGTCTTAAATCTGCATTATCTGCCCTAACTGAAAGCCTATATTCAGATCTAGAAGTAAACATTCTATAAGGCTCTGCTGTACCAAGAGTAATTAAATCATCAATCATAACACCAATATAGGCATCTGCTCTAGTCAAAATAAAATTTGATTGACTTTTTAGTGATAAAGCTGCATTAATACCTGCTATGATTCCTTGCCCCGCCGCTTCTTCATAACCAGTGGTGCCATTAATTTGACCAGCAAAGTATAACCCCTCAATTTTTTTTGTTTCTAAAGTTGCTTTTAATTCTCTAGGATCAACATAATCATATTCTATTGCATAGGCTGGTCTTAACATTGTAGCCTTTTTAAGACCAGGAATTGTCTTTAGTAATGCTAGTTGTATATCTTCAGGTAATGATGTAGATATACCATTTGGGTATATCGTATGGTCATCCAAACCTTCAGGTTCTAAGAATATTTGATGACTTGCTTTAGCAAACCTAGTAACCTTGTCCTCAATAGATGGGCAATATCTTGGTCCTATGCCCTCGATTTGTACAGAATACATAGCTGATTTATCTAAATTATTTCTAACAATTTCATGAGTTTGTTCAGTTGTTCTAGTAACGAAACAATTTATTTGCTTTACCTTAATAGAATCTGTAAGTTCAGAGAAAGGGCGTGGCACGGCATCTCCAGTCTGCACTTCTACTTCGTTATAATCAATTGTTCTCCCATCTATTCTTGGAGGTGTACCAGTTTTTAACCTACCAAGGGAAAAACCTAGATATTTCAATGTGTTAGATAAGCCGTATGATGGCCTTTCACCCACTCTACCAGATGGGATTTTTTTAGGTCCTATATGAATGAGTCCAGATAAAAACGTACCTGTAGTCAACACAGCTTTTTGACATGCAATTCTCGTACCATCGTCTAAAATCAATGCTTTCACTCTAGAGTCTTGGATTTCAATATTTTCTACAGATGCATATAAAATTGTCAAATTTGGATGATTTATTAAAGCATTATACATAGCTTTTTTATAAAGTTTTCTATCAGCTTGAGCTCTTGGTCCCCAAACTGCTGGTCCTTTACTTTCATTAAGCATCTTATAATGTATACCAGCTTGATCTATAATTTTACCCATAAGCCCATCAAGTGCATCTACCTCTTTCACTAGAGTACCTTTCGCCACTCCGCCTATTGCAGGATTACAAGACATTTCACCAAGATTATCTAGCTTCAGAGTAATTAAAAGAGTATCTACACCACAACGTGCAGAAGCCGAAGCTGCCTCGCAACCAGCATGACCACCACCAATAACTACAACGCTATATTTCATAAGACTTAAGTTATTCTACAATTTCTTTTTTAGTAAAGAATAATTTCACTTCTCTTTCTGCACTTTCTAAACTATCAGAACCATGGATACTATTAGCCTCAATATTCTCTGCAAAATCTTTTCGAATTGTGCCTAGTTCAGCATCATTTGGGTTAGTAGCTCCCATTATTCTACGATTTTTTAAAATAGCATTTTCCCCTTTAAGCACCTGCAAGACGACTGGACCAGAAATGATATATTCCACTAAACTATTAAAAAATGCCTTTGACCTATGCTCTGCATAGAAATTTTCTGCTTGATCTCTAGTTAAAATAGTCATTCTTTGAGCTACTATTTTTAGTCCAGTATTTTCTAAGTAAGAAATAATTTTACCAATTAGATTTCTTTTCGTAGCATCTGGCTTAATCATTGAAAATGTATATTCTTGAGTCACAGTAAACCTTTATTAATTTATTGTTAATATTTATATAAATTTATATATTTTTGGCAAGCAAATTCTGATAGCATGGTTAAAGTGGTACTTTATGCAATTTTTCTAGAACTATAATTCCAAGTTAAGGAAAAAAGTATTGCCCCCAAGAAAGCAGAAAAGATAAAAAATAAAAAAACACCATTCCAACCTAAATTATCAGAAATCCAACCAACACATACCCCAGCCAATGCAGCACCAAGATAACCAAATAAGCCTGAAAGACCATTAGCTGTACCAACTGCTTGTTTATTAGTAAAATCTGCTGTAGCAACACCTATTAAGACTTGCGGTCCAGATACAAAAAAACCAGCCAAAGCAAGAATAATCATGCTAAATATTTCATACTCGTTTGGTATTTGCCAAAATAAAATAAGAGTAAAAGCCAAAACAAACATAAATACTGAACCAACTGGACCACGTCGTCCTTGAAATAGCTTGTCTGACATCCATCCAGCAACAACACCACCAATTAAACCTAAAATATCATAAGAAGCAACTTGTAGACCAGCTTGAGCAATAGTAACGTTTTTTAGTTCACGTAAAAATACGGGTGCCCAAAAAATTACACCTGACCGTACAATATAAACAAACATATTAGCAAAACACACATACCACACTAACCTATTACAAAATACAATTTTTATTAGTTGACGCGTTAATAAATTATCACCATTGTTTCCAAGAGATATATCACATTCTTTATACTCTTCTACTATGGGTAAATTAACCTCATTGGGAGAATTACGTAATCTATTAAATAAAAATAACGATATTAATAATGCCACTATTCCAGGAATTATAAATGCTGCTTTCCAACCATAAACGTCTATTAAATAGCCACACACTATCATAGTAGTTGCTCCGCCAATTTGATTAGAAGTAGCCCCTAAAGACCATTTCATTCCTAATTCCTTAGAAGCGTACCAATAAGTCAACATACGTGTTGCAGGCGGCCATCCCATGGATTGAAACCAATTATTCAGAATCCATAAAAGACCCAGTAAGGTTATACTAGAAGCGAAACCAGATAACAATGTTATGATGCCTACAAGGGCAAGACCAACCACCATAAATATACGAGCATTTGATCTATCGCTAAAGAATCCATTACACAATTTTCCTACACCATAAACTATAGAAGAGGCTGTTAAAATCCAGCCAAGTTGAGTTTTTGTTACCTCAAAATTATCCATTAAAGCAGGCATGGCAATATTAAAATTCTGACGACAAAATATGAATGTTGAATAACCAATAATTATTGAATATAAAATTCTAATACGCCAGCTATTATACTTTCTAGCATAAGGAGGTCTTTCTTTGAAGGATGTACTTACCATCGTTTCCTTAGGTTATTACTTGCAAACATTTGAAGAGAGTATATATGCTTGTCAGGAAAAATGCCACAAGCTATTATGTATTTTGTATCTAAAACTTATTTTTTATTAAATGTACTTGAGATATATTGCGAACTAGGTTAACCTCCTATAGAATCTAAGACAATAAAATTAATTCCAAACGACAATTATGACAAAATTATTAAGATTTTCTCTGTTTTTTGTTATACTCTTGCAATTATTATCATGCACTCCTGGTCCTCCTTACGAGATTAAAAGCCCTTGTGTGTCTATTGAATCAACAGATTCTTCGAGTACTGGCAACCCATGTGTTCGTAGACCGGTAAATTTAACTAGAGATATTGCCTAAAGGTTTACTTTTATAATAATGTACAAAATTAGTAGATTGTATAATTACCTAATAGATTATATCTTGCCAGCAAGATGTTTGTCTTGTGCTGAAATGACTGCCACTAAAGAGGGTTTTTGTCTAAATTGTTGGAAGAAACTTGATTTTATTACAAAACCTTACTGCAATATTTGTGGTTGTAGATTAGATATATCAATTTTAGATAATATGTGTTGTGCAAAATGCTTTCAACATAAACCTTGGTATGATGTATCTCGTAGCTTAATTAAATTTAATGAGCATAGCAAAGAAATAATTCATGCCTTTAAATATCAAGATAAAACTATTTTCTCCAAAACTTTCAGCAAATTACTTTATAGACAATATCACAGCGAATTTCAAGATATTGACCTGATTATTCCAGTTCCAATGAATAGATTCAAAAGATTGTTTAGAATGTATAATCCTGCTTTGATTATGGCTCAAGAAATCAGCAAACTACTAAAAAAACCGGTAAGTCCTGACGTATTAATTAAGTCAAGATGGACCAAATCCCAAACTTTTTTATCTAAAAAAGAACGAGAAAAAAACTTATCAAATAGCCTTATATTCAATAAAAAATATCAAATTATAGGTCAAAAAATATTATTAGTAGATGATGTATTGACAACTGGCACTACCATTAACAAATGTGCTAAAATCTTAAAGGATTCCGGGGCTAAGAGTGTTTATGTTATGACAATTGCCATGACATAAATACTCTTATATCCCCATTTTACCCCCATTCGGGATAAGAATTAGTTAATTCTTATCCCGAATTCGCGTATTTTGCACTCATTAAATTGAGGATAAGCTACTTAAAAATTCACTTTAACCTTCAAACTACCTTGGTGACCAATATATTTGCTGGCAATGTTAACATTATAGATAATACCACATTCCATCATATTATATTTCGCAGTGAAACCAGTACCAACAGTGAAGAAGGTCTTAACAGGTTTAACTGATTTAGTTGGTAATGGTTCATTTATCCCATCTAACCTTGCATCAATAATTGGTGCTTTTCCTTTGAAGTCATGATTAACGTAACCATGCAATTCTGGTATTAACAATACTTTGTTAGCCTTCAGGGTTGCCGCAGTTCTTAACCCCAAAATACCTTCAAATTTATTGTACGACCTTTTCTTAACAACTAAGTTTTGGAATTTTGTACCAGTTTCCGTATAGCCAGCATCCTTAAATTGCGAATATCTGAACCCAATTGTTGGGGTAATCATTAACTTTTCAGAAGCTATATAATTATACCCTGTAAGTAATTGACCACTATAAGAGATAGATTTATACTTAGCAGCAGCAGTCTCTAGAGCAGTAACATTTCTCTTCGTTGTGGCGATTAGGCGTCCTTCAGAGTTCTTAACCCTAGTTATACCATATGATGCTATAGCTTCAGTAAACCAATTATTGGTAAGATTATATAAACTATATAAGGAGAAGATATTAGTCTTACCGTTAGTTTTATCACCAATTTTCTTATCCTGATGAGACATTTGTGTGTTAATTCGGCTATAAGCTGCACCAAGTAGCAGGTTATCATTTACTAAACCATCAAATCCAACTATTCCACCAGCTGATTTCGATTTATAACCACTAACTCCTTTATACGTTTCTTGGCAAGCAGTACCATAGAATGGACTACCCCATACTCCATACCTTAGCGTATCATCATCACCAGAGCCTATAGCTGATGTAGCATTTTCAGAGTCTACAGCTGATGCAGCATTTTGCATAGGTACTGAATTTCCCATCCTTGTTGCAGTAATTTGGGTATCAGCTTGAGCAATCAATCCTCCAATTATTTCAGATGTTGGATTTCTTACAAGGCTCTCTCCTATTGGATGTTCATTACCAGGCAATATTCTATCCATCGCTTGAATAGCATGCTCTTTATCCATCTGACCTATATTGTTCATGAACTGAGCAGCAGAACTATTACGATCTGTTACATTATTCAACTGTGTATAAAATTCCCGATTTTCCTGTGATGTGGATTTATCAGCAATTTCTTTAGCTATAACTTCCTTAGAAATGTCAGTTATATATAGTTTTAGATCGCTAGAATCCATGGACCACTGTACAAAACGGTTTTGTTCACCAGTTGGGTCAAGCTTAATTTTACTATGATCAATTGCAACAAGACCATTACCATTAACTGACGAAATCACAACATATTTAGCCCCCTCCTTAGGAATTTTGTTAATATCAGTCTGAGCTTTCACTTTTATAGTCAGCTCGTCTGCTTTCGATAAATCCAATTTACTATCTTTCTGAACCTCTATATTACCACCTGCTCCACTTGATGTGTCGTAGGCAGTAACTAGTTCTATCTTTCCTGTCAGCTGTGCCTGACCAGTATATTTTAATTGATTAGCTGCAAGATCTACGGTGAAATCTTTAGCTGCTAAATTACCAGTTATAGAGGCTGTTTTAGGTAATATAATTATCTTAGCTTGATCTGCTTTAATATTAGCAAAGTTAATATTTTGTTCTAATATTACATACTTATTTGCAGCAAAATTTACTTCTTTCCCATCAGCAGTTTGTTTAAACCAAACATTATCGGCAAACGTTACCTTACCACCAGTAATTTTGGCATCAACCAGTACTGCCTTATCAAATTTTGCAATACCTTCATTTTTTATTTCATCCGAAACAATTTGTGTACTATAGGCAAAACTTCTCAATGATCTTGATAGGCTAGACCCATCTACAGTGAAGTTTGGCACAGATATAGTTCTGTTTGTAGTACCAGCAAAAGTTGCAGTCTTATCACTAGCAATTGTTATTTGCTTAGAATAAACATCACCTTTTACCGTAGCATTATTAGCAAAGGTTACATCAGACAATCTTAATTTATCTGTTCCTAAATTATAAGCAAAGCTTCTATCCGAGTTGAAAACTACTTTACCAGTATTATCAGTTTTAGTTGATATATCGGAATAGACACCACTATTAATAGTAATTTTATGATCACCCAGTAATTCAATAGATTTTAACCTGTTATTCTCTAACCCAATATATTGATCTCTAGTGGTAAAATCTGCAGCCAATTCAAGAGTATGAACATTATTACCAACAGTCCTAATACTATCTACAGTACTTGTTCCCCTTAAAGTTAAAGTTGCCTCCTGTGTATTAGAGAAGCTAATATAATTCGCTGAAACTGCTTGGGTAATCTCTACATCTTTTCTCGCTATTTCTAGAGTATCTACTGCTATTGCACTATTAACGGTTATAGCTTCAGCATTACTAAATTGAACCGTACCTTGACCGTCAGCTGCTCCCTTAATATCACGGGTCGTCACGCTGTTAGCAAACTCAGCAGTTGCCCCAGCAGATATTATGATGTCCTGATCATTAGCAGTTTGAACTTTGTCGCCAAAGACGGTAGTACCTTGAACTTGTATAGTACCAACAGGACTTGTTGCCGTTCCAACTACACCAGTAACTCTATTGTTGCCTTTGAATATTAAACCAACTGCAGTTCCTCCTGTTGAGTTAATAGAACCTTCTAAATTAAAGTTATTAGCAAAAATTAAATTATTATTACCATTACCTTGAATTTCAGTAATATTATAATTGCCACCTGCTAATCTTACCTCACCTGCCCCAGCTCTTAACATCTTTAATTTAGTAATCGGGTCTGTTACTTCACCAATTCCTAGGAATACTAATGTTCCCTTAGCATCACCAGTACCAGTACTAGTTACACTACCATTGATTCTCTTACCAGCTTGCAATATAACTGTACCATCATGATTTTGGAAATCTACATTACCTGTAATATTACCAGCGGTAAGTACAGTATTTGTAGCAAATAAAATATTGCTATTAACATCACCCAGTTCTACTACATTTGCATTTAATTCTATATTTTTGCTATGAATGGTAATCTGCCGAGTGTCAAATTTACCAGCACCAGAAAAAATTACCTTTTTTAGGTTATTACCAATAATACCTAAAGATTTACCTCCTCCAGCAATCGTCAATGTTTTTTCAGCCACAGCAGAATAAAGCTCAACTATACCCTTACCATCAGCACCTGGATTTAAATTATTTACCAAAGTTATTGTTTTATTGTCAGCAGCACTATTCCGTAAAGTTAACTGAGCATCTGCATGGTCAAAAACAATCTGATTAGCAGCATGAGGATTTAAATTAAAACCAATGTGTTCTGCATCAAGTATATAATTTGCTGGACCGACAGCAGCACCACCAGCAGGATCCGCCCCAATATGAATATTTGCAATCTGTGCAGAGGTGGTACTTTTATCGGTAAATATTGCCCCTTTCATAATGTTCAACGCGTCCGTTTCATGGACATCAAGTCCATTAGCAACACCTCCTGCGATAGTGACTGGGCCTTTAATTTGCAATTCCTTTAGCTCTTGACCAACTATACCAAGGCTTTTTCCGCCAACAGATTCCACAGTTAATAGTACCCCATTACCTTCCATTAACACGATTCCTTCATGACCAGCAGCTCCTCCTGGTAAGTTATCCGCAAAAGTTATGGTATTATTAACAGCATTTGATGAATATAAATGCAAAACCGAATCTGCGTCCAAGAAATTAATAGTTTGATCAACAGCAGCAAGAGCAGCAGGATCATTAACTCGACCAAGAAGATTAACATTACCATTTGAAGCATCTATTTTTAGAGTGTGAGGAGCAGGAACAATAGTACCTATATTTATGGTTTTAATCTTTCCAATCTGTGCATTTGTGGCTGTAAGGTTAGTATGAACATTTAAAGTACCATGATCACCATTTGCTATTGTTGAGTCGAAATCATAAGGTCCAGCAACACCATCAAATTCTAATGTTCCATTAACAGCACCAACACCAGGTTGATCAAAATTAACTTCTCCTCTAAAATTACCACCAATTTTTACAGTACCAGCAGCAGTAAAGTTGAGTGCATTAGTATAGACATTTTGTCTTAATGTAACATCATTAGCTCCATTAATATTAATTTGAGAAATAAGCCTATTATTAGCAGGATTAGCAGCATCAATAGTACCAATATCCCCAGTTACTTCACCAACTCCTGCGAAGTTTAATATTCCTTTACCAGCTCCACTCGCAGTAACAGCACCAGTGATTATATTATTATGTGCCAAATTAATTGTACCTGCATTACTGTTAAAATGCACATTACCCCTAATCCCAGCAGCAACATTTAACGTACCATCCGCATTAAAAGTCACATTACCCTTCATCAAACCTGCAACGGTAACATCAGCAGCAGCATTGTTAATATTAAACCTTCTAGCAGTGGCTGTACCCCCTAACTGTACAGCACCTCCTCCAGCAGCATTTCCAAAATTAACCTCTGCTAAAGCATGAGTAGCACCAATATTCCTAGTTACTTCACCAACTCCTGCGAAGTTTAATATGCCAGCCTTAATAGCACCAACATTATTATTATCCACATTACCATCGATTCTCTGACCAGCTCCTAGAGTAATTATACCATCATTACCTTTGAAGTTCACATTACCCTCAATCCCAGCATCAGCATTTAACGTACCAGTCCCATTAAAAGTCACATCACCCTTCACCAAACCTCTAGCATTGACAGTAATCTTATCATTATTTATATTAAAACTTGTGGCATTGGCTGCACCCTGTAACTCTACAACACCTGTTCCAGTTCCCCCGAAATTAACCACTGTTAAAGCATTAGTAGCACCAATAGTCCCAGTTACTCTACCATTCCCTAGAAAGTGTAATTCACCAGCAACAGCACCACTAGTGTTAACTACATTACCAGTGATTGTCACATTATCTCCCACATGAAGTATAGACGCTGGATTAGTAAGGTTAGTGTTATCAGCCCAAACATTACCGTCTAAAGTAAGTGCTCCAGCACCGATATTTACGGTTGCTAAAGCATGATTAGCACCAGCAGCACCAATAGTCCCAGTTACTCTACCATCCTCTAGAAAGTTTAATTCACCAGCAACAGCACCACTAGTGTTAACTACATTACCATGGATTATTACATTATGTCTCACATTAAGTACAGACGCTGGATTAGTAAGGTTAGTATTATCAGCCCAAACATGCTCACCTAAAGTAACTGGTCTTGCACCGATATTTACGGTTGCTAAAGAAAAATTATTAGCACCAATCTGCCTAACTGTACCACCTGTTTCGAAGGTTAATACGCCCTGTTGATGCACAGCAGTCGAGACATTGCCGACAGCTATATCCTCATTATTAAAAGAACGAACTACAAGGGTTGAGGCATTACCAGCAAGATCATTACCACCAAGCTCTACATCACCCAAGCCGGTGTAGGTATTGGGGTCTGCATTGAAGCCATGATTATCCGCAATAGCTGGAGTACCAGTTAAAATTGCGGTGTGGCCAGCTACTATCTTTATAGGTAACGTATTAGCACCACCAGCATTACGCACTATAGAACCGATTGACAGATTTTGACTAACCGTAAGTATGCCGGGCTGATGGTTAGCTAGGTTGATAGCTGTAATAATAGCACCTGCGTGGTCAGCATCAAGTGCATGATTACCACCATAGGTGATTGCTAATTGTCGATCTGCTACATTAGGATCATTCCACACAGCAGCTACATCATATACTGCTGCTATAGGTTGACCGATGTTATCAATTCCGTGCCAATTCACATTAACATTACCATCCGTCAAAGCCGCATTCTGTATAGTTACAGCACCACGAACAGCCTTAGGTGCCGCCAATGCCACACCACTACTGCCTAGGCTAGCTACAACCGAGGCGATTGCACTACTAGCCAGCAAATTTTTAAAGAATTTTTGTTTTTTTGTCATCATTTTACCATTCTATAATTAAAAAAAATAATTCATGTCTATATCCCTGCCATCATTATGTCACTAGGGCAGTTTAAAAGTCCTAACTAATGATAGAAAATTTGTTTTTTAAAATGCATAAATGTCATTGCGAGAAGTTGCAAAGCGGTGACGTGGCAATCCAAAAGTTGCAGTGGCAAAAAATAAAACAGCAAGCTGTTTATTTGGATCGCCACGCCACTTTGTGGCTCGCGATGACAACTATTTGTTTTTATAACTTAGTATTTTCTATCATTAGTTATGACTTTTAAACTGCCCTGCGTAGGCAGCGGTCTAAAATAAGTTGATTTTCTGTTGATTTTACACTAAAGTTGCAGAAAGACAACCCCAAAAAAACTCTTTTTGTAACTAATTCACCTTACGCGTGGCATTTAAAAATTGCAGAAAAGTACAAGACGTCATTGCCACGTAGTGGTCGTGGCAATCCACATTCATTAGATAGTACTTCGCTAATAGACGGTTTTTTAACTTTCAACAGTTATGGGTTGAAGACCAGCAAGGTGATAAATATATTGTTGAAATAGAACGATTAAAAGAAAAAGTATAATTTTTATTATTTAATACCATTTTGCTATTAGTGCTAGCATATATTTAGGATATTATACTAAACATGGAATAAATAATAATAAAAAGTTTTGTATGATAGATAATGCTAAAATAGAAAATATAGACTTTGGTAATGCATTATCAGAGCGTTACCTCTCTTATGCCTTATCAACAATTATGTCAAGATCCTTGCCTGACGTTCGTGATGGGTTAAAACCAGTGCATCGCAGATTATTGTACGGCATGCTCCAATTAAGGTTAGACCCAACCTCTGCCTATAAGAAATGTGCAAGAGTTGTCGGTGATGTAATGGGTAAATATCACCCACATAGTGACGTTGCAGTGTATGATACATTAGTACGTCTTGCACAAAATTTTTCTCTCAGATATCCACTAATTGATGGACAAGGAAATTTTGGTTCTATTGATGGAGATAACGCAGCAGCTATGCGTTATACAGAATCAAGAATGACAGAAATTTGTACCTTATTAATGTCAGATATAGATCAAGATACTGTTGATTTTCGGGCTACATATGATGATTCCGATACCGAACCAGTAGTTATGCCCGCTATGTTTCCTAATTTACTGGCTAATGGTTCAGAAGGTATAGCAGTTGGAATGGCAACCAGTATACCACCACATAATTTACATGAATTATGTGATGCACTAATATATTTAATTGACCATCCTCAATCAAATGTTAACGATATTTTGCAATTTGTTAAAGGTCCTGACTTTCCAACGGGTGGAATAATTGTTGATAGAATCGATTCAATCCATCAAGCCTATGGTGTGGGGCGTGGTAGTTTTAGAGTAAGGGCAAGATGGGCAAAGGAAGACCTAAGTTATGGTTTATATCAGATAGTAATTACTGAAATACCTTATCAAGTACAAAAATCTAAACTTATCGAACAAATAGCTGTACTGTTAAAAGACAAAAAAATTCCTTTAATAAGCAATATTAGAGATGAATCTACAGAAGATATAAGATTAATTATTGAACCTAGGGATCGTAATTGTGATCCTAATGTTATTATGGAATCATTATTCAAACTGACAGTTTTAGAGAATAGAATTCAGCTTAATATGAATGTTATAGGTTCAAATAATATTCCTAAAGTAGCTAATATACTGGAAATATTGCAGGAGTTTTTATTACACCGACAAAATATTATTACTCGCAGATCTAAATTTCTTATTGGCAAAATTGAACATAGGTTGGAAGTTCTCAAAGGTCTAAGGATAGCTTACTTAAATTTGGATGAAATAATTAAAATTATTCGTGAAGAAGATGAGCCTAAACAAGTAATGATAGCTAAGTTTGCTTTAACCGATGTGCAAGTTGAAGCAATTCTTAATACAAGATTGCGATCTTTAAGAAAATTGGAAGAACAAGAAATTATTAACGAGCATAATCTACTTGAAAAAGAGCATGCACATTTACAGAAAATTCTACAAGATCCGAGTGAATTAAAAAAGATAGTTAAGAAAGAAGTTAAAATGGTACAAACAAAGTTTGGTTTTAGCACTAAATTGGGGTTACGCCGAACTAGTTTTGAAGAAGCTAATATTGTTGCTCAAATTGTTGATATTTCAGCTTTCATAGCCAAAGAACCTCTTACCATAATATGTTCCAAGATGGGGTGGATTCGCTCTTTAAAAGGTCATAATAACGATTTATCAACTGTTAAATATAAGGAAGGAGACGCAGAAAATTTTATTCTAGAAGGCTATACTACTGACAAAATTCTTATATTAAGTGCAGCGGGGCGTTTTTTCACTATCCTAGCCGATAATATATTTAAAGGCAAAGGCAATGGAGAATCTATAAAATTGATGATAGATATAGGTAATGAAGAAATAGTAAGCATGTTGGTCTATAGACCTACCCAAAAACTTTTATTGGCAAGTAGTATTGGCAAAGGCTTTATCATTGATTCAGATGAGGTAGTAGCACAAACTAAACTCGGTAAGCAAATTATGCAAATTCCTGCAAATCATTCCTGTATTGCTTGTGTGCCTGTAGAAGGTGATTGTATAGCTTGTATAGGTGAGAACCGGAAACTACTAGTATTTAAACTAGACGAAATACCAATAATGAAACGAGGACAAGGGGTAATTCTACAAAAGTTCAAAAATGCTAAACTTATGGATGTCAAGATATTTGATAGTAGTTTAGGGCTAAGCTGGAAAGTAGGAGAAAAGATTAGGGTAGAGAAAGATCTTTTACCATTTCTTGGACGACGAGGTTTGGTTGGTAAAATCCCTCCTAGTGGATTCCCTAGAAATAATAAATTTTCTTAAGATAAAAATATATGAATAATTCCTCTAATTATATTAATAGACCTCTTACAAAACTAGAGATGAATACTACTAAAAAAAGCTCTAATAGCTCAGTTATGGACTATATCCTACTCATGAAACCAAGAGTTATGGCACTTGTGGTATTTACTAGCTTTTCTGGTCTATGGCTTGCTCCATACCCCATCCATCCATTTATAGCTTGCATCGCTATGCTCTGTATTACACTTGGAGCTGGTAGTAGTGCAGCTATTAACATGTGGTATGATAGAGATATTGATGCGATAATGAAACGTACACAAAACAGACCTCTAGTTATTGGGGTTATAGAACCACAGGATGCTTTAGCTTTTGGCGTGGTTGTGGGGTTCTTTTCAGTTTTTTTGATGGGACTTTGTGTTAATCTACTATCTGCTTTATTATTACTAATAACCATATTGTATTATGTCTTCATTTATACCATGTGGCTAAAACGTTCAACAATGCAAAATATAGTTATTGGAGGGGTTGCAGGTGCATTGCCTCCTATGATTGGCTGGGCAACAGTAACTAATGAGATTTCACTTTTCTCCTTTTCTTTATTTATGATTATTCTAACCTGGACACCACCACACTCCTGGGCATTAGCAATTTTTCGCTCAGAAGACTACAAAAATTGTGGTGTCCCGATGATGCCGGTGGTAAAGGGAGAATATTATACTAAGAAGCAAATTCTTGCCTATAGTATAATTATGGTTATTACTACATTTACGCCCTTTTTTTTAGGAATAAGTAATTTTGTATATTTAGTAACTGCATTTATACTGGGGCTAATTTTTTTATACTATGCTACCTCTCTGTTTAGTGATAAAGATCATAAACAAGCTAAAAAACTATTTGCCTACTCGATATTTTATCTTTTTAGTATTTTTTTAATATTGGACTTCTCTCGAAACTAGCCGCTTGTGGATAGCAACAGAACAATTTAAAAGCCGGGCTGTTTAAACAGCCCAATTTTAAAATTACCCTGAGCAGCTATCCCTCCTACCTCAAAAGCTGTTAATGGCTTTGAAGTAGGAGGAATAAATTATGGGACTTTATTCACTACTTAAGAGTAGCCTTAATAATCGTTATTAAATATAGTAAAACCGATGAGGTATGCAGTAGAATCTTCAGTAGGGGGACAAGGAATCAATTCAGGTGTCGTATACCTAGCAGAAGCGTATGCTTCTTTCATATCATGCAATAATTCTGGATCGTTTTTTAGAACAGGAAAAGCCACTGAATATAACGCATAGGCTTTCCGTGCATCAAGAAACGTTTTCTGCTTATCTAACTGTTGCTTACCTAACTGTTTTAATTGCTTAGCAGTCTCTTGTCTTTTAGTAACATCTGTATGTGGGTAACAATCTAGAGCTCGTACTTGTTTATTTACTGTAGGGGAAGATAAACAAACCTTAGCTAAGCAATCCTTCTCTTTAGCACTATATTCATCTTGAGCAACAGTCTTTGATACTATATTAGTCATATCATAATTAGGGCTATTGTCGGGGGAATATATATAAATATCAATAGCTTTCTTATAAATTTGTTCAGCTTTTGGTTGTTCTGGAGATAAAAGAACTTTAGCTAAATTTATCAAAACTATATGATCACTGGTAGCTTCCCATATATTTGGATCAAGTTTAAGAGCCTTCTCACAAACTATTCTTCCTAAGTCCTTTTGATTTAAAGACAAAAAAACGTCAGCAAGAAGCACCAAAATTTTAGGATCCTCTATAGTTTTATATACATCAGGATTCTCTTTAACAGCTTCATTCAAAATGCTTTTAGCCTTATTTATATTCTTTTGATATTCCTGACTCCGCTTTATATACCTTATATCTGAATGATACTCCGGCTTTGAATTATACAACTCTTTTAACTCAGTTAAAACCTCTCCGGCAAGAGAAGTAACGACCGGAGCTGTGGGGGCTGTGGGAGTTGTGGGGGCATTTTTAACAAGTTGCAAATATTTATAATCACCTATATCGACAGTGCTATCGATAGTGCTATACGGTGGTGGTAGAGATGAAGCAGTAGAAAAGTCACCGGCTTCGTTCACTTTAGTATCTTTTGTAGGTGAAGCTTTAGGTTTAAGTGCCTCCAATTCAGTTTTGTGTTGAGCTGTAACTGCCGCTAATTTAGCTTCGTATTCAGCTTTGAGGTTCTCTAACTGTTTAGTATGTACATCAACAGTTATAGCCGTCTCTAACTTATTGGAAACTTTTTCAACTTGATTTTGAGCTTGTTTAAGTTCTTGTTCAATTTTCTTTACCTTAGGGCTTACAACTGGAGTTGCAGATACCGTAGCAACTGTTGGATTTGGGTTGTACTTTGAAGCATAGGTAGCAGCTTCGGCAGCAAGTTTTGTATCACCAACTGAGTTCAACTTGTCTTCTAATTCTTTAAAGGTATCACTAATAACATCGTATTTTACATTTTCGTCTTTAGGTAATTTTGACTTACAATACTGATAAGCATTCCCGTAACATTTTGTAGCCTCTAATTTTTTTCCAGCAGCTGCCAAATCATCACCTTGTTTTATAAGGATCTTAGCGTGTATGGCAAATATTTGGAAATTGTTGCTCTTGTTACTCAAATACTGCATTTCTGTAATAGCGTCTGTATATTTTTTATCCTTAATTAGTAACTGAACTTCTGTTTCGACCTTTTTTAATAAGCTAGAGTATTGTGAAAAAACGTCATGTACTTTTTGTACATCTGTATCAAAATTTTTATATGTCTTTACCCAGCTTTCTAGTCCTATTATAGATTCATCTCTAGGACTATACTTGTCATACGCATGTAATAAATGTTTATTATGTTCTTGAAACTTAGCTGCTCGGAAAGCACTAATAGCTTGATACTCGTATATCTTAAATAATAATTGCTTTGTTTCCTCAGGTTTAAGGATAGGGTCTTTTTTGATCTCGTTATATAAAATTTTATATTTATCCTGAGCCGCAGTATAACTAGATTGATCGAGAGCCGTACCAATCTTTTGTATATCACCATATAGTTGTTTTAAAGATTCAAGTCTGCCTTGGAAATATCCAAATTCGTTAATTACAGTACCAGTACTAGTATCATTACTAGTAGTCTTTAGGCTAGGATTCCTACTTAGACTAGCACTCTTATTTGAACCAACACTCTTATCTGGACTAGGTTTCTTCTTAAACACATTCAACATAATATCCTCCTGGTATACTTATTATTTAATTATTAGCAGTTAGATTTTATATTATCTAAACCTGCTGTTAAACTTTAGTTGTACTACACACATAGCTGTCATCCGAGCTACGGTGGGAATGACAGCGTTTGTACTACTGGTACTCCAGTATTACAACTTTGGTATGTAGAAATAGGCTCTTGCATAACTTCATTCTTGTAAGGTAATCTTATTGTCAAAATTAAGTAAGGAATTATACATATCTTGTTCCACTTATACTCCTTACTTAATTTTTTTTCAAAACTTCCTCTTTCATAATTTAGCGATACAAGACGTCTTCAGTAGATTAAGACAGGTTTATAGCCAGTAATCAAGTAATATCAAATAACATCATGAAAATTATATTAACAACCCTAATAAATAGTAACTTTTTTGTAACTTATGATATTTTTGCAAATACTTCAAGTTTTTCAGTATAGTTAACCTCAACTATTGATGTAAGACATCGGTTTAATAGCTCCGATGTCATCAACTGTTGAAAGTTAGAAGAGGAAGCGGTTTTAATATAAGGAAAAATGCATTCTTAAAGCGGCTAACGCGAATGCATTTTAAACCTTTCTAAAGCTAGAAACATGATTTTAATCTTTTAAAATCATGTTTTTATTTTAGCAAAATGGATTGCCACGCTCACATACGTTCGCTCGCAATGACGCTGTAGTATAGGTATTTGTAAACTTTCGACAGTTGTACGTTAGATGCCGTGGCGATCTTGTGAAGTAAGGGTTGCTACTTCGAAGGATTGCCATGTCGGCGATTCCATCGCCTCCTCGCTAATAGACGGTTAAGGAAAAGCTTGATTATCGAGTTCTACACCTGATTGTTAAAATATAATACTCCATTCAATATGTGATTTTAATTATTAAAATCACATATTGAATGATGAAAAAAGTTAAAATGCACCCGCAGAATTGCTTCAAGAGTGCATTTTTCCTTATGACAAAGCCAGTTCTATAGAAGAATTAATAATTCTTCTAACAAACTGTTCTAATAGTTTGTTTATGTTTTTACATAATGCGTAGCATTTTGTTTGGTGCTTATATTGAACTTAGGTTATTATAATATACTCTTCTGCTTTGAGGAATTGGTTTTTGCAAATAATTGCGGGGATTTCGCGTACTTATGTACTGCTTGCGTTCGCTCACCCTTGGTTAATATTATGGTTCAATTTGTTACCTTATCAGGCTTTTCAGAATATGAAGACACAATAAAGTTGATGGAAGATAAGGTTACAAGTTTAATCAATAAATCTTCACAAGAGATTGTTTATTTAGTTGAATATAAGGATATTTATACCGCAGGTACTAGTTTTAAGGCAAATGAATTGTTAAATCCTAGAGATATACCGGTAATTTATACTGGTAGGGGGGGGAAGTTTACCTACCACGGTAGTGGACAAAGAGTAATATATCCCATTCTTGATTTAGCCTCAGAACGAAGGCAAAAGGATTTAAAACTATATATTAAACTATTAGAAGAATGGATTATAAATAGCCTTTTATATTTTGGGATTAAAGCTTTTACTATAAGTGGTATAGTGGGGATATGGGTAAAAGAAAACGGTGTACCCGCAAAGATTGCGTCAATAGGTATTAGAGTTAAAAAATGGGTTACATATCATGGTGTTGCTGTAAATATTTCAACAAATCTTGATATGTTCTCCGGAATTATTGCTTGTGGTTTGAGAGATATGCCTGTGACCTCGTTTAAGAAACTTGGTATTGATATAACGTTAGATCAGTTTGATGAAGTTATTAAGGATAAAGTCTTTGAGGTTTTTTAAAATATTCAGTATACCCCTATGAGTTCAATTTATCATATACTTGATAAGATTCCTGCTATTTATCCTGAGGACATGCAAATAGAATATGAACAATTAGCTCAGCAATTAATCAAATCAGGAAAACTTAGAATAGATACCGATAATAGTTGTAATTTTGCAAGATTTTCTGATCCAAAGTTCAATATTAGTTTGATGGTAAGTAAAGAGGAAATAACCGAGCCAAATTTAATTGAACAAACTAATCAGTTATTAAGATCTCTATACAAATCTTCTATATCAGATAAAAAACTGGCATCGATTTATACAGATTTGAAAAAACAAATTCAGAAATTACAACCAGTTGACCAATCCGTTACTGAAAAATTAACAAGGCTTTTTGTTCAGTCAGCCCATCCTATAGTTATTAGGTGGTTATTGCATGATAAGGTTCAGGTATTTATTACTTATTCCCATAATATCGGTGATATGATGGATATAGTTGATTGGCAACGTTCGGGTTCTAATAGTGGTATGCAAAGTACTGACGGTAAGAATGTAGCAGTCTTTGTTTCCTGCGGTGGAAATCCATTTGCTGAAAATGATAAAAATCACCCAACTTATGGTGATGGATGGGCAGCAGCTGCTAGATTGCAAATTATAGCTGGGCAAGAACTTGGGCATTTTGCTGATATTAAAAGAGATGCAAGTGGCAGTCAAATTAGTCGTCATTCAGCAAATTTTTTTGGAACAAAAGCAACCCCCCATGTAAGACAGGCTAGAATAGATGATATTATTAATTGTGATAAACTATTAGCCAAGCTTCTCTCTATAGGGATGAGGCAAATGATTACTTATGAAGAAAAGGTAAAATTTTATAATAAAAACAAGATACGGGGTATAAGGGCTTATTGGGCAAGATTACTTGGCTTTATATATAAACAGAAATTTTTATTTTCCGTTAATAGAAGAAAATTGTTTTTTATTAAGAGATTCATAAAAGAGCAATATATGGGGCTGATGATTAGAGCTATGATTGAAGATATGAAGTTTAATTTAGCACCAGTCGCAGATGTTTATAAAAATAGTGACCCTGAGATCGAAGAAACAATTGCCTGTATAGAAGCTCTAGCAAGAGTACCCCAACAGGTGATGAAATGGGGATATTTAACGACTATGGCAACAATGCAAGGATTATATAAAGTATATTATTCCGAAGTTATACCTTCCTTAATTTCTAACTATGTATTAATGACTAAGCAAAGCTATAAACGTGATATGTCAAAGCCAAGATATCTAACTAATTTTTTTCGTAAAATAAACATATTTAGTAAAAAAAAATTAATATTTAAACAAATCAGAGAAGTATAATTAGCTTTAAAAAGGTTTAAAATGCATTCGCAAAACCACTTTAAGAATGCATTTTTCCTTTCCATGATATTTTCAAAAAACAATTCGTAGGAGCAGAAGAGTATAATCAAGTTTTTTTAAATAGCCCTTCTATAGCCTATAATGTAGAACTTCTTATCTTAAAACTTTTTCTATGATAAGGCGAAAGACCGTGAAGGCTTATAGCATTTAGATGTTCTTTAGTACCATAACCGGAGTTTTTGTGCCACATATATTCCGGAAATTCTTTGGCATATTCAAGCATTAAGCGATCTCTAGTAACTTTCGCAATAATAGATGCTGCTCCAATAGAAATTGATAAATTATCGCCATTTATTATACTAATAAATCTTGGATCGTGAAATTTCATATTACCATCTATTAATACCGTATCCGGTTTAACAGCAAGATTTGCTACTGATATAGTACAAGCTTTTTTAGTTGCTTCAAGGATATTAATTATATCTATCTCATCATGATGCACTATACCAACAGACCAAATATAATTTTGGGTTATTTGTTTATATAACAACTCCCTCATTGTTTTAGTAAGTTTTTTAGAATCTTTGATACCATGTATGATTTTTGTTTGATCAATGATAACAGATGCAGCTACTACAGGACCAACTAGCGGTCCTCTGCCGGCTTCATCTACTCCAGCTACTAATCCTGAATATTTTTGTTCTAATTTAAACATCATGCCTCCCATAAAAATGACACTCTATGTACTTCCGCCTTATATATAGCTCTTCATCATCGCTATCATCTATTGTTACTGTAGTAACAGACATTATGAACTCAAAATAAAAAAATCAGGTTACTTAAAATGCTTAAATTGACACCCATGAGTTACGGCTACGGCGGGGATCTACCGTCCCTTATCTTTATTAGAATGCTTTGTGTTAGAAGGGGTGGTATTAGGTTTAATAGTACTACTACCATCTCCCATAGATATATCGTTTTTATTGAGAGTCTTTCTCAGACGGTGATATATTTGAGATCCGGCTGTACCCTCAAGTTTGCTTAATATCTTTTCTAATGCAGTCTTACTAGTTTGCAATCCATCACTTCTATTTGCTTTATCAATAGCTTGGATTGTCCCAGCACCATTTTCAATAAAAGCCTCTTTCTGTTCCTCAGGTGATTTAACAAATGATTTAATATAATGCCTCAGTTTTGCACCTAAATCTGTAATGGTTCTGACATGCATTGGATCAGCTGGTGAAAATTCCAATGCCGAATACATTTTTTCTGTACCAGCTCCTATAGTTGCAATTGTATCAATTTGTTCAGTTTTCTGTAAGGATTTATGTGGAAACTCTTCTATCAATGTATCCATTTGTTTAGCTTGTTGACCGAATTTATCTAAATTAGGTTGTCCTTTAACATATTCGGCAGAATATCCTTTAGCAAGTTCACCATGAGCATTAAGGGTGGTGCTAATATTGCCTTTAAATTCACCAAATTTTTGGCTAGTAGCTTCAACAGTTTGTGAAAGTACATTTGTTGTGTCATCATCCAACGACACCTGTATTTTTACTTCTTTCTCTATTCCCATGCTTTCCATAGCTTCAGCAAGTTCAGGAGTATATTTCGAATCAAAGCTAAAGTTGAGTAGACTTTTGAATCTATCTATATCCTGTACAAAGCCTTCCTTTGGTTCACCAACAATATTAGCTATATCTGATTTAAACTTCTCTAACTTGGGCATAAAAATATCTTTAATTAATGTTAGCAATCACTAAAAACTCTTGCAGTTACCCTGCCATCTTTTTTTATTATTTGTTTTAATTGTACATTCGTGCTGATTACAAAATATCATTATTACTTCAAACTCTCTTAGAAATTCTTTAGTAATAGTAATTTTGTTACCTTTACATTGGTTTCTACTCGACATTTTTACATATTTTATTTGGAGCAATTGGCTTATAGTTTATCAAAATTGTGTATCCATCGGAAGTAAAAATATTTTTTTCTATAGGGAATATTTTAGCATCCTGTTGACCAAACCAGTTGGCCCAATATATACGTTTAAACTCTGGTATCTCATTCACATAAATGTCAAGTTCACCATTGTTATTTTTTATACCAATAGCATTTAAATTTATATCAAATATGAAATTAGGTTTAGGAGAATTTAGCATTAAGATTACAGATATAATCATTATAATCAGACCTAAGAAATGCCACTTTGTTCTCCATAAACAAGTCCAAAAAAATCCAAATAAGAAAGTAATTAAACTAATTTTGGTTATATAACCAAAATACCATACTGATAATGGTAAGGTATTAGTAAATTTCACTGCTGCAATAATTATATCAATGAAAAAACCTATTAATTTTAAACAATATTGATCTATACCAAATATCATTAAGAATAATGAGATAATAGATAACGGCATCAGAAAGAAAGACATTATTGGTACAGCAATAAGGTTCATGGGAATAGAATAAGTAGGAAATGTATAAAATTGGTTTATTACTACAGGAGCAGTTACTATGCTTGCAAGGAAGCTTGAATAAATATTAGAGGCAATATAAAATTTTATGGAAGAAAATATCCCCTTGCTTTTACCTAAAATCCATTGATTTCTTATATAAAATTCGTAACCAGCAGTTAGCGATAATACTGCCACAAAAGATAATTGGAAGCTTGGATGAAATATATATTCGGGATTTACCGATAATATTATGAAAGCTGCAATCGCGAGCGATCTTAGGGGATAGGGCTTCCGTCCTATCATAACTGCATAAATAAAAATTGCCGTCATAATGAATGCCCTTGTGGCAGCAATTTGCATGCCACTTAGCTCCAAATAACCATAACTGCCTATTAAAGAACAAATTGCTGCAATTGACTTTATGTTGTAATTATAAGCAATATAATTTGATAGATTTAATAAGAATCTTGCTGATATGAAAAACAGCATAGCTACCAATGACAAATGTAAACCGGAGACGCAAAGTATGTGAGATATAACGCTTTGCCTCATTTCTTTCATTAATTTTCTATCGATGGCTTTTGTTTCTCCTAGTAATATTGCTGCGGCGAAATTACCTTTAATAGAACCAAGTATTTGGATTAGGCGGTTGTAAATATTTTTTTTAATTTTATAGATAAAACTATTAGTGTAGAGATCACTATGTGCTATAATTTGGGGGGGTGATAGTGCATAGCCAGTGGCGTTGATATCTGCCAAATATGCATAAAAGCCAAAGTCATAGCCACTTGGTAGAATACTACTTTGAGGCTTATAAAGCTGAGCCACTAGGTTAATGCTATCGTTAATATTAATTTCTTGAGCATATTTTGCTGGCATGCTTATCCTAACTTTCTCTAAAACCTGATTAGACCTATTAAGTTTTTGAATTTTGACCTGATGTAAGATAATTTGCATACCATGAGTGGTCGGTTTCATCGATTCTATAGTGCCACCTATTTGTGAAATTATCGGCTTTTTAATACCAACAACATGTAAATTTGATATACGATATTTGCCCACTAACATACCGCATGAAAAAGCAATAATTATGCCCGAAATAAATCGCCCAAATATGTTATTTCTTAAGATTATTAGTGATAAAGAAATTGTGAAAATAGCTAGAATAGATATAAAGGAAGGTTCGTTACTTAAAGTAAAATAAATAACGATACCATAAATGAAACTAACGAAATACCAAAGGCTGAGATTGTGATATTCCTGTTCTAAAATGCTTTTGGCAAGCTTAAAAATTAATTTATAATCTCTTAGGGTCATTCATCTAACAGTAGGTTTTTATTTAAAATAAGCTACTATTAGATGTAATTCAAGAAATCTATTCCCTCATTTCACCATGAATATATAAATCATGAGCTACCTGATAAAAACTACTATCTCCCCACAATTTCTGTAATTTTTGTTTGTATAGGAAGATAACACATATTTGGACTATAACATTTTAATCCAAAATTGAAAAATCTTTAGTGCGAACTGATACCAGAAACATCGAGATCACCTACAACATTCACAGAATCATCATTATTAGATGATTCCCCATCAGAGTTTTTTGTATGAGAGAATTCCTCCGACGATTCATATACTTTATTAGAAATTCTATCAAAATATCCTATTTGTATATACTCTTCAACTTGTGTATTATGCTGCCAGACAGCTTCATTATATACTCCTTATTTAATTTGATTGTTTTAAATATTTCATATGCTTGCTCAACTTAAGCACTAATAATATTTAGTGATAAATTATATATAATTTATTCCAAATGTCAACATAATAATTGTTGTAATTCAACAATTCTCTTTACACTACGTGGTAAGTATGCAGCGGAAGATAACCAAAAAGTAGCACAAAATATCTATTCCCTCATTTCACCCTGAATATATAAATCATAAGCTATCTGATAAAAACTAATAGCTTCTTCTACTAAGTTAGGAATATTCTCAGTCTCTATTTTATCTTTACCAACTAATTTATAAGTTTTTGGCTGTCCCTGTGGGCTTAAGATAACTAAGTGATTATCTTTCATAAAACCAAGCAATTGGTAAGTGCTGATAAATGCTCTTTTTGCCGGTATGTTTAACATATCTTGACCGAAAAACTTACTATTATAGGAAAAGTTTAATAATCCCAAAATAGTAGGAGCAATGTCAATTTGACTTGCTAAACTATCAATTATCTGTGGTTTTAATATATTAGGAGCGTATATTAATAGAGGTATGTGATATTTATTAATCGGTAAATCAGTTTTGCCAGCACTTGATGCACAATGATCAGCAGTGATAACAAAGATAGTATTATTAAACCAAGGGCGAGTTTTTGCTAATTCAAGAAACTTACCAATAGCATAGTCAGTATATTTAACAGCTGCATTACGTCCACTACCAGACGCTAGATCAATTCTACCTTCGGTGAAAGTATAAGGACGATGGTTAGAGGTAGTCATAATTAATGAGAAAAAAGCTTTGCCTTCCTTATAATTTTGATCAGCTAACTCTAGTGATTTTATTAATATATCCTCGTCAGCTACTCCCCAAATATTAGAGAAACTTATTTCATTTGATTTTAGATTACCTCGATCAACTATATTATAACCATTACCATGAAAATAATTTTGCAAATTATCAATGTAACTATAGCCACCGTTTATGAAGTTAATAACATAACCTGCATTCTTAAAAATAGTAGCTATATTAAATAGCGATTGGTTATCAGGTCTACGGATAATGGAAGAACCAGGAGTTGGTGGTACTGATAAAGTAATAGCTTCCAAACCTCTTACTGTTCTAGTGCCTACTGCATATAGATTGGTAAAAAATATGCTTTCATCAGCTAATCTATCTAAATTTGGAGTAATATTTTGTTGATTGCCAAATTTACCCATGAATTCACTACTAAGACTCTCCACAGTAATAAAAATAATATTATGTTTTTTATTATTAGAAGAATTAGCTTTGATATAACGTGCTATAGTAGAATCATCTAAGTATAGTTCTTTGTTTTTTGATAAACTAGTGCGAACAGTATCTAAAGCTTGTTTTTTATCAACTACTGGATAAAATTTATTATAATCTAAGCTATTATTAAGATAGGCAGAGAAAAACTCATATGAACCGTTTTTAGCAAGTTCGATAGCATATTTATTAGAATTAAAAGCAATTTTATTAGGGTTATAGAAATTAAAAGCAACTAGGCTAAACAAAAATAGCATTATCACACAAAAAATATGTTTCTTGCCATTTAGAGTACTTGCTTGATTAATTATGTATTTTCTCAAGAAAAAAACAATTAATAGTGTAATAATTATAATGCCTAGTAATATTTCTATATAGGGCAAAGACTCTTTTACAGTACCAATGATTTCATGAGTGTAAATTAGATAATCTACAGCAATAAAATTAAATCTAACACCGAACTCATCCCAAAAAGTAATCTCTGCGATGGCAATAAATATTAGTAGTGCAATAGTACAAAAATAAGCGATAAAAGAGCAGCTTACATACAAAAATTTATACCGAGCCAATAACTTGTAGAAGCCAATGATAACAAGCGAAATTACTGGTAAAAAATAACAAAGAGATATTAGATCATTAAATGTACCAATAACAAAAATTGACACTAGATCAGATATGGTTATTTGTTGTTGCCATAAAGCATATGAGCTTAATAGAATACGAGTAATAAACTGAAATATTAGGTAAATTCTAACAATAGGAAAATGAAACAGTATTTTTATCATATATATCTAAATTAACGTCATTGCGAGGAGGTCGTAAGGTCACAACTGTTGAAAGTTAAAAAATCGTCTATTAGTGAAGTGTTGTTATAAGGCTTAAGCCGTCTATTAGCGAGCGAACGTATGTGAGCGTGGCAATCCATGAAGCTTGTCAATTGCTTCGTCGACCTACGGTCTTCTTGCTAATAGACGGTTTATTTCTTTCCTTTAAAGGGACGATTTTAACTTATCTCCCTAGCTATTAGTCTTCCTATTACCATAAATGTCAAGAAAAACTTATGGGTAATAGTAAGCTGCTTACGCAGGGATTGACACCCTAGGCTATTAAACCGATGTCTTATACCAATTCCCGAGATTAATTTCTTTTGGTAATTTGTACGTGATACCGGTACTCAAATCCTCACGTACGTCTTTGTACGCTGCGGTTTTGTGCTTCCTTTGTCTCCTTCAAATTCCTCAGAATAAATTAATTTTGGGAATTGGTATTACATCAACACTTGAGGTTAGGTAGCGAAATTTCAACCAATAAACCACCTAAAATTTTACTATCCTGCAAGGATATTGTTCCATTATGATCAATGATTATTTCTTTAGTAATAGCAAGACCAAGTCCAACATTACCTGAATTATTAAGTGGGCGTGACTTATCTGAACGATAAAATGCTTTAAACACTAATAATTTCTCTGCATCCTTTATGCCAATACCATTATCTTCAATTTTTATTATGGCATTAGTAGAACTAGAATATACAGTAATTCTTATTTTTGTAGAATATTTTATAGCATTACTTATTACGTTAGATATTGCACGTTCAAAGTTGATAGGCTTGATTTGTGCTATTATCTGCTCTGTTGCAAGCAGCTCAATATTGGCAACAGACCATTTATTTATGATAGTAGACAGCCAAGAAGATAACTCAATTATTTGAGCTTCTTCACCATTTTCACCCTTAGCAAAGTCAAGGTATGATTTTATCATTTGTTGCATGGTAAGTATATCTTCCTTAAGACCTTCTGTTTCTTCAGATTTGTTCATTAACTCCAGTTGTAATTTCATTCTAGTTAAAGGAGTACATAAATCATGTGAAATCATAGCTAACATTCTAGTTCTTTTAGTGATTTGTTTTTCAATTCTTTCTTTCATTTTAAGAAAAGCAATACCAGCCTTTTTAATTTCTTTTGCACCAGAAGGTTTAAATGTTGGTAATCTTGTAATTCCTTGTCCGAATTGATCAGCAGCATCTGCAAGAGTTAAAATGGAGTTAATTTGCTTTTTAGAGAAGATTAAGGAAACAGAAAGTAGTAAAATAGTTAAGAAGATTAACCATAGAACAAAAATGTAAGCAGTTGGATTCATCAATAATTTTGCGGGGAAAGTTATTTTTAGTAAACCATCGGTTAATTGGAGTAATACTTCAATTCTTTTTGAATCATTAATCTTTACTATATTTTTCTTATTAATTTTTACGTTAATAATATTTTTAAAAATCTCTAATTCTTCACTAATTCTAGGTTGTTTGCGTGGCAAGTTTAATTCTTGATGAAACTGATACGACAAATTTAAATAATTTGTCTCTGTTGTGTTTTTTTCTAATAGATTATTGTCGTTTTGTTCAAGAAGGGAAATAATTTCATTAGCAATAATATTGCTAGTATAATAAGAAACATTATACCAGTGACGATCATAGAACAAAAACACTGCTAGAATTTGTCCTATTAATGTTGGAACAATAATAATGAGAACAAATCTAGCCAGTAAAGTTTGTGGTATAAGTTTATGTATAAATAGCATAACCGCTATTCCGTATGGTTTTTAGATATTTTGGTTCTTTAGGGTCATCTTCAATCTTACTTCTTATTCTGACAATTTGTACGTCAATAGAACGAGGGCTAAGCCCTCCCATTATTTTTGACAACTCATCACGTTTCATTTCTTGTCCATTGTGTTTTAATAATACTTCTAGCAATTTTTGTTCTGTAGAACTCAATTGTACAGGTTGATTATTTTTTATAAATTCCTTTGATTCTAAATTATAATAATTATTGCCGAATCGCTTGATTTTATCTTGTTTTTTATAATTATTGTAGCTATTTAATAGGTTATTAATCCTGAGTAATAATTCTTTCGGTTCGAAAGGTTTGGTCAGATAATCAGATGCACCGGATTCTAATCCCTTGATACGATCACTTGGTTGTGATAGTGCAGTTAGCATAACAATTGGTATAAGGTTTTTACTTGATCTTATAGTATGGGCAAAATCAAGTCCTGTAACATTCGGCAACATAACGTCTAGAATAATTAAGTCATAGATAGAGGATTTTAATAGTTCCTCAGCTTCTTGGACAGAAGCTGCTGTTGATACTAAAAAGTCGTTTTTATACAAAAACTGTTTTAAAAGTTTTTGTATTCTAGTATCATCATCGACTACAAGAATGTGAGGCTTAGGGCTTTGCATAAATAAAATTTCGGTATTTATAAGTAGTGAAAATATATTAACTTAATAATGGAAGGTTGACAATGATAATAACACAAGAAAATATAATTGTAGAAGAGCGACCTAGAAACCTTAAACAATTATCAAGTTATATTTGGATTAATGGTAATTTTATTGCTTGGCAAGAAGCTAACATACATGTTCTTACTCATAGTTTACATTATTCTGGTGGAGTTTTTGAGGGAGAAAAAGCCTATGATGGAAAAATTTTTAAATTAGAAGAACATACACAGCGTTTGATAGAATCGGCACAAACTTTAGCTATGGAAATACCATATAGTTTTGAAGATATTATAAAAGCTCATCACTTACTTATAGAAAAAAATAATATTAAAGATGCGTATGTTCGTCCTTTAATTTGGTATGGTAGTGAATCTCTTAATCTAACTAATGTAAATTTATCGGTTAATTTATTAATTGCTGCTGTTCCATCAACTCCTAGACCTTCTGATGATTTAAGTTTGCATATTGCACGTTGGCGGAAATGCCATCCAAACTCACTACCGCCACAGTGTAAATCATCAGGACATTACAATATGATGATAGTATGCCAAAAAGAAGCTAAGTCTTTGGGTTATAGTGATGCAGTTCTATTAGATTGGCGAGGATTTATTGCTGAATGTACTACTACAAATATCTTTTTTGTAAAAGGAGAGCAATTATTTACACCGATAGCTGATAGTTTTTTAAATGGCATAACGCGTCAAACAGTTATAAAACTTGCTAAAGAGTTAAATCTTGAGGTCAAGGAAGAGTACATAACTCTAGATAGGTTAGGGGAGTTTAATGAATGTTTTATGACTGGTACAGCTGCAGAAGTTAAGGGGATTAAATCGATTAACCGGGGTGATCAAAATATTATCTTTGAAGATAGTAAAATTACTAATTTGTTAAAAAAAGAATATAATAGCTTAGTGCGTAAATAAATAGTGATATAATGGAATTGATGCGATGAACAATAATATATTTAAAGGTCTTATTACAGCCATTATAACCCCGTTTAAGGATAATAAATTAGATTTTGTTTCTTTGGAGAAAATACTTAACTATCAAATTGATAATAAAGTTGATGGAGTAGTGATTGCTGGTTCTACTGGTGAGGGGCCTAGCTTAAGTTTACAGGAATATCAATCTTTGTTAGAAATAGCTGTAGAAATTACTAAAAACCGTACCCAAATAATAGCAGGTTGTTCCGCTATTACTACCAGTATAGCTATAGATATGATAAAAATATGTACAAAAATTCCTGTTGATGGGCTTATGTGTAGTATTCCTTCTTACGTAAAACCCATGCAAGAAGGAATTTATTTACATTTTGAAGCTATACATAATGCTTCTATAGATAGGGCAAGTAATTTGCCCATAATGCTGTATTCAGTACCTAGTAGAACTGTGGTTGACTTTTCAGATGACACGATAGTTAGGCTCAGTAAACTACCACGTATTGTAGCTTTTAAAGATGCAGGTAATGATTTAGAACGTCCTTTGAGAATTAAGGCTGCTGTAAGCAAAGATTTTAACTTATTGTGTGGTAATGATGGAATAGCGTTATCTTATAATGCTCAATCAGGAGTAGGGTGCGTTTCTGTTGCCTCTAATATAGCACCTAGTTTGTGCAAGAAATTACAGGATAATTGTCATGCTGGTAATTATAAAGAAGCTCTGCGAATAGAGCAGCAGTTACTACCCTTATATAAAGCATTATTTGCAGAAACAAACCCTATACCAGTGAAATATGCAGCGTGCAGATTAGGATTATGTTCTAACGAGTTAAGGCTTCCTTTAACTTCAGCGTTGAAAGTTACTGAGGAAAAAGTAAATAAAGCTATGGACTATGTCGGAATATAAGAAAATAATAGCACAAAATAAAAAAGCATATTTCAATTACTTTATTGAAGAAAAAATTGAAGCTGGCATAATATTAACCGGAAGTGAAGTTAAATCGCTGCGTCAAGGAAAAGCTAGTATAGAAGATAGTCATGCAGAAAATTCTGCAAATGAAGTGTTTTTATATAATTGCCATATTGCGGAATATGACAAAGCTAACAGATTTAATCATTCGACTAGAAGGACTCGTAAGTTGCTTCTTAATTCTAGTGAAATAAAGAAAATAATTGGTAAAATTCGCCTAAAAGGCTACACTCTTGTTGCTCTTTCTTTATATTTCAATAAAAAAAATAAAGTAAAAGTTGAGTTAGGCATAGCAAAAGGTAAAAAATTACATGATAAAAGACAGTCTATTAAAGAACAAGATTGGAAGAGGGATCAGGGGCGGATTATGCGTGCGAAGTAGGGTGTAATATATTTTTATGCAACACTATAGTTTTATTAACAAATTAGCCAAGTTAGATTTTATAGATGAGATTTGGCTCTTTGGCTCACGTATGCGAGGTGATAATCAAGAGAGGTCTGATATTGATATTGCGATCTTATGCCCAAATGCGAGTAGGCAAGATTGGGATATTGTTCTTGAAATAGTAGATAATGCCAATACTTTACTCAAAATTGATTGCATAAGATTTAATACACTTAATGAAAACGATGCACTTAGAAATAACATTTTGAAATTTAAAAAACTGTTATATAGCAAAAATGGGAATTTTATGGACAAAATATTATGGGCAGATTATTTTTATTCCCTAAGAGATGCACTTTTACGACTAAACGATGTATTAACGCATCAAGATTTAGAGAAAATAGAATATATGCAAGATGCTGCAATTCAAAGATTTGAGTTTGTAATAGAGCTGTATTGGAAAGTATTGAAGAAAATTTTAGCATATGAAAAAATTGAAAGTACTACTCCTCGTGATGTTCTACGTAAATCATTTCAGTTCAAATTAATAGACCAAGAAGAATTGTGGCTATCTATGCTGGGTGATCGAAATAATACATCGCATGTTTACAAATGGCAAGATGCAAGAAAAGTTTTTGAGAATATCAAAATTTATTACCCAGTTCTTTGGGAGACTTACCAAAAACTAGCACAGCACCTTAACTTCTTAGAGCCTAAAGCACCCATTATACTTCCATATAAACAAATAGGTAAAGTTAATGACAATAACTCCTGACTACATAATTGAAAGAAAGCAAAATAAATTAAAATTAAGGCTGTGGAAGTTAGCAACAATTTTAATGTTTATAGTTTTAATTGTTGTGATGATTAAGAAATTTGATTTGTCAAGTTCTGAATATGTAACTACTAATAGTAACTATATAGCTGCAGTTTCAATAGAAGATATAATTTTTGAGGATACAAAACGTGATAAAAGATTGGAAAAAATCATTGATGATGATAAGATTAATGCTCTAATTGTTAATGTCAATTCTCCTGGTGGAACTGTGGTTGGATCAGAGAAAATTTACAATATACTCAGAAAAATATCAGCAAAAAAACCGGTAGTGATTGTTATGGGTACATTGGCAGCGAGTGGAGGATATTTGATATCATTAGGAGGGGATTACATAATTAGTCATAATGGAACGATTACTGGCTCAATTGGTGTGATTCTCCAAACTCTAGAAGTCACAGATTTAGCAAAGACACTAGGTATTACCTTCAATAATTTTAAATCCGGGGAATTAAAAGCCGCTCCTAATCCTACTGAGAAAGTTACAGAAGCTGTTCGTCAGGCTATAATGTCTAATGTACAGGATACTTATGATTATTTTATTGAACTCGTTGCTTTAAGAAGGGGATTAGCAATTGAAGAAGTTAAAAAAATAGCTGATGGTCGGATATATTCTGGTCGCCAAGCTTTGAAACTAAAACTTGTTGATGCTGTGGGTTCTGAGGATGATGCGATTAAATGGTTACAGGAAGTCAAAAAAATTGATAAAGATTTGAAGGTAAAAGAATTTAAAATAAAACCGAAATCAAAATTTCTTGAAATTATTATGGAGGATTTTGATAGTGTTTTACCAAGTTTTTTTAAAAATAAATTTCAAGGGATAAAAGCAATTTTTTAATTTATGGCAAGAAAGTCTGATTTAGTGGATAAAATATCTAAGGAACTTAATTATCTTTCTAAGGAAGATATAAAAGATTCTATAGATTTGGTATTTGATTATTTACAGTCTAGCCTCGCTGAGCAAAATCGTATTGAAATTAGAGGCTTCGGTAGCTTCTCAATTAGGGAGCGGAAATTTCCCAATAGTGAGCGGTCATATAAAACTGTCTATTATCGTGGACATCGCTAGGCTTTTGGAAAAGGGAGGGAATAATTCTTATCCCGAATTCGCGTTCTCATGTTATACTATGAGCCAAAGCCAACTTCCTAGCCTCTGCTGATTTACCAGTATAAACTATATTTTGGTAATTAAGTTTGATAGCGGTAAATAAAGCTGCGTGATCGTTTCCTACATTAACAATAATTTTTACGATTTGGGGAAATTCTTCAATTAGTTTTTTAAAAATATAATCCCACACTAGCATACCATAATATCTCGTGCTACCACTTTTGTTAGTTAAAATAACCGGATTATGGAATTTGGATAAGAACTCTCGTGCATCGCTTAAGTTTTCTATTGTGTAAGTTATTGGGTTTGGCATATTTTTTGACTTTTTACTTACTCAAATTAGACTGTAATCAACGTCTACATCTAATTCTTTAACCCAAGTTGCCAATTAATTTAACGTTTGAGGTTAATTTGTAACATTAAAACACTCAATAAAAACTATATTTTTTAGAAATATGTTTGTATTGAAAATGTTTTAGTATCGCGTCTCACATGGCATAGCACCCTACATTTTTTGTATAACCGTCATCGCAAGACACCGTTAGATGCCGTGGCGATCTAGGAACAGCGAAGCTGTTTTTTTAGAGTAACACTTCGCGTATCCTAGATTGCTGCGTCGCCGCTTTTTCGCGACTCCTCACAATGACGTTGAAGAATTTTGTGTGTATTACCTAGCCCATTAACTTAGCAATAGTTTTATTAGCTTCTTCTAGCTCCTGTTTAGTATTTACTCCAAGCACTATGTCGTGGTCTGAAGATAGCAAATATGATACTTTTTCTCCACTATCCTTAGCTATTTTTACAAGGGCGGTCAAATATAACTCTTTTGATCTATCAACCTTACCTAAAAAAATAGTAGGTAGATATTTTTTTAATATACCAGCTTCAAAAGCCATAATACCAGAATTACAAATTGTTATAGCTTGTTCTTCACTCGTTGCTTCTTTAAATTCCACAATTTTTAAAAAATTTCCTAGTTCATCAGTAACTATTCGTCCATATTGCCCCGGGTTATCACGTCTAAAGCATAACGTTGTAATGGCTGAATTTGTAGAAATTAGGTGGTCTAATAAATCGTTAATAATATTTGCGGTGATTAAAGGATTATCTCCGTAAAGCACTGCTACAATTTTATTGTCATCAACTAAGTCTAAAGCCGTATATACCGCATGAGCAGTACCCAATCGTTCTAGCTGCAATGCAAATTTACAAACCTCTTTATAAGAAGAAATATATTTTTCTAATTGCAATGAGTGAACTAAGATAACATCGTTAGTCACTTTTTTGGCATTTGTTAGCACCCTATCAAGCATAGGTCTACCACCAACTTCATGCATTACTTTTGGTAACGAAGATTCCATTCTTCTACCATTACCAGCAGCTAGAACAATAATTTGGCAATCCATATTAAATATCCTTCATAGCTTGATAAATTGCATCAGATAATTCATAATTACCAAAAACTTTTTGTACGTCATCGCTTTCTTCTAAAAGATCCACTAATTTTAATAGCTTCTCTGCCTTATCTTTATCTTCTATAATCATGATATTCTGAGGAATCCAACCGATATAGGATTCCTCAGGAGGTCCATATTTATTAGTCAAAGATTCAAGAGTTTGTACAAAATCCTCAATATCTGTATAGATTAAATACGCATCTTCTTCAGAAATCACATCTTTTGCCCCAGCCTCTAGGCTACTTTCCAATATAGATTCTGCCGATGTTAATTCCACTGGGTATTGTATTACTCCAAGATGGTCAAACATATAACTGCTACTTCCAGTCTCACCTAAATTACCACCAAATTTAGTAAAAGCCGACCTAATTTCAGCAGCTGTGCGATTTTTATTGTCAGTTAAAGCCTCTACTATTATTGCAATACCACCCGGAGCAAAGCCTTCATATCTAATCTCTGTATAATGTTCGTTATTATTCGAATCACTTGCTGCACTTATTGCCTTATCTATTCGATCCTTTGGCAAATTCTGACTGCGTGCTGCAGCTATGCTACTCCGCAGGCGTGGATTATTGCTTACATCAATTCCCATTTTAGCAGCAGTGATAATTTCTCTAATTAGCTTAGTAAAAACTTTCGCCCTTTTCTTATCTTGCGTACCTTTTCGATGCTGAATATTTTTAAATTTTGAATGACCTGCCATATTGTAATCTTAAATCATTTGAGTATATACTCGATGAAAATCAAGAATTGCGTTGTCGTCTTCAGGGTTCTTCGGTGCTCACGTACTAAATGTACGCTCCGCTCCTCGACCCTTTGACTCCTAGCACTTCATGATTTTGATCTTCGTCTATTAACTCTTCATTTACGAGTAGTATACTTATTAGTAGGTCGAATCGTATCAGAAGGCAGCTTAAAGTCAATGATAAATTCCTCAAGTTTTTGCACTATACCCTATTTTTTACTTTAATAAAACTATATATCGTCTTATATTGTCTAACTATAGCATATAGAATCAAACCCACTAATACCAAATATGAAAAAATTTGTAATTTTATATCTTTTATTTGCTCACAATTGCTTAGCCTCAGAACCTCAGGCGTGGCAAATGTTGTTACAAACTCCAGCAAGCCCTCTGATGGAAGAGCTTCACGGATTTCACAATTTCCTACTGTTAATATCAGGAGGAATAGTTGTCTTTATTACCATTTTACTAGTCTATGTTTGTATTAGATTTAATGCAAAAGCCAACCCTATTCCAGCAAAATTTTCTCATAATATCTTAATTGAAGTTATTTGGACGATAATCCCTATAATAATTTTAGTTATTATTGCCATACCATCATTTCGTATTTTACGTTTTGCAGAAAAAATTCCTGAAATAGATATGACTGTTAAGGTCGTGGGCTATCAGTGGTATTGGCATTATATATACCCTGATCACGATAATATCGAATTTGATAGTTATTTAATTACCGATGAAAAATTAAAACTTGGTCAAAAACGCTTATTAGATGTCGATAACCGTATTATCATACCAGAAAATACTACTGTGAAATTTCTAATTACGGCGGGAGACGTCATACATAGTTTTGCAGTACCAGCGTTAGGTATAAAGATCGATGCGGTTCCTGGAAGAATCAATGAAACTTGGACTAAAATTAGCAAAAAAGGCGTGTATTATGGTCAATGTTCAGAACTTTGCGGTGTTAATCACGGTTTTATGCCGATTGCCATTGAAGTGGTAAGTAAGGAAGAATTTCAAAACTGGTTGATTATGGCAAAATCAAAATTTTCTATGGATATGAAGACTAACAAAAAATTAGCCTTAAAATCAATTAAATAAAGGAGTTACTATGGTACATTTCAACAAGCATTATCCACATCTTTACGCAAAACAGGTTAAAGAAACCGTATTTTTAAAACATTTTATTCACAATCCTAACATAATGGTAGGTGATTATACTTACTATCATGATAACCAGCACCCCGAATATTTTGAGCGTAATAATATCATAGGATGCCATGAGTGTAAATTAATTATAGGTAAGTTTTGTTCTATCGCCATGAGAACCATTTTCATCATGGATGATGTGAATCACCCAATGGATGGCTTTTCTACTTATCCATTTTTTATTTTCGAGAATTGGAACAATTATACGCCAACTCTTGATAAAAGAAGAAATACCGTAGTTGGTAATGATGTGTGGTTTGGTACGAATGCAGTCATTATGCCAGGAGTAACAATAGGAGATGGAGCAATTATCGGAGCATATGCAGTGGTTACCAAGGATGTACCCCCCTACTCTATCGTTGCAGGTAATCCTAGTAAAATTATTAGAAAAAGATTCTCCGATGATATAATCAATGAGTTAGTACAAATAAAATGGTGGGATTGGGATTATGATAAAATTACTAGAAATATCAAGGTCATAGTAGGGGCAGATATTAATCAACTTAAAGAATGTAAATAGTACCCATTATGACACTTAAAGATCAAGCCTCTACTAGACCTCTTGCAGAAGTAATATCTGATCATCACGAAACCCCTACGGGTTTACAAAGATGGATTTTTTCCACTAATCACAAAGATATTGGCGTAATGTATATTATATTTGCCATATTTGCTGGGCTTGTTGGTGGATTATTTTCTGTTATTTTTAGGTTAGAACTAGCAGTACCCGGCGGGCATCTACTAGGTGGTAATTATCAGCTATACAATGTATTAATTACCGCTCATGCTATAATTATGGTATTTTTCATGATTATGCCAGCTTTATTTGGCGGATTTGGTAATTACTTCATACCAATTTTAATAGATGCCCCGGATATGGCTTTTCCCAGGCTAAATAATATAAGTTTTTGGCTACTTGTCCCTGCTTTTATATTATTAATGCTGTCAGGTTTGGTTGATGGAGGAGCTGGTACTGGTTGGACATTTTATCCTCCTCTAAGTAGTCTAGTAGGACATCCTGGGGCTGCTGTGGATATGGCTATTTTAAGCTTACATCTTACAGGGCTTTCCTCCATTCTTGGTTCAATTAATATGATTGTCACTATCTTTAATATGAGAACTGATGGTATGGGGTTATTTGAAATGCCCTTATTTGTTTGGTCAATTTTGGTTACTGCCTTCTTGTTGATACTGGCAATTCCTGTGTTAGGGGGTGCAATAACCATGTTACTGACTGATCGAAATTTTGGTACTACTTTTTTTAAGCCTGATGGTGGCGGAGATCCAGTATTATTTCAGCATTTATTTTGGTTCTTTGGTCATCCAGAAGTATATATTGTAGTATTGCCGGGATTTGGTATAGTCAGTCAGGTCATCTCTACTTTCTCCCGTAAGCCAATATTCGGTTATTTTGGTATGGTGGTAGCTATGGTAATTATCGGATTTGTTGGTTTTATAGTTTGGGCTCATCATATGTTTACGGTTGGGCTTTCGTACAATGCATTAATCTATTTTACTGCTGGTACGATGATTATTGCTGTACCTACTGGTATCAAAATCTTTAGCTGGATTGCCACAATGTGGGGAGGATCAATTACTTTTGAAACTCCTATGTTATTTTCCATAGGGTTTATCTTGCTATTTACTATTGGCGGAGTTACTGGCATAATATTATCAAATTCAGCAATCGACAGAATTTTACATGATACATATTATGTGGTAGCACATTTCCATTACACTATGTCGCTTGGGGCGTTATTTACTGCATTTGCTGGGTTCTATTATTGGTTTGGTAAAATGTCAGGACGGCAATATCCTGAAATGATGGGCAAAATTCATTTTTGCATTACCTTTATCGGTGTTAATTTAACATTTTTCCCTCAACATTTTCTAGGATTAGCTGGTATGCCAAGAAGAATACCGGATTATCCTGATGCTTTTGCCGGTTGGAATATGGTTTCATCTATCGGAGCTAGTATTTCATTTGTTGCAGCTCTTTATTTTGTATTTATTGTTATTTATACTCTGAAATATGGGAAAAAATGCCCAAATAATCCTTGGGGTGATGGGGCAGATACTCTTGAATGGACAATCTCCTCTCCACCACCATTTCATACTTTTGAAACATCACATAAAGGAAAATAATTTTATGAATGAATATATCTATTGTGGCTTTTGGCGAAGATCTATTGCTGTAGTTTTGGATCGAATTTTAATTATTTTTTTTCTAATTTGTGTGACTATGATACTAGTAAGTGACTCTCTACTAGACGGTGCAGTAATAGCCGAGGCACTAGCCTATTCTTCCATTCCGACATTAATAATGCTATCATTAACAATTATATATGAGGCAATATTTGAGTCATCTTCAATGCAAGCAACTCTTGGCGGTTATATATTGGGCATGAAGATCATAAACGAGGATGGTACACGAATAAGCTTTTTAAAAGCGTTGATTAGATTTATTATATTAGCACTAATAAGTAGTACTGTAATATTAGGGATTATAAGTATTGTCTGCATGATATGTACTGATGAAAAAAAGTGTTTACATGACATAATTTGTGGCACTCGCATGGTAAGGCGATAAGGTTAGTATGATACAGAAAAAACCAGTAATAGGAATCACTCTAGATTTGGCTAATAATTCTGAAAAATATGCCTATGCTACTTTTCCTTGGTATGCAATTAGGCAAAATTATGCAGATAGCGTGATAAAAGTTGGGGGAATCCCCTTAATGCTACCCTATCAATATGATACAATTGAAGTGATGCTGTCAATTATCGATGGACTAATTATTCCCGGCGGTGATGAGGATATTCACCCTAAATTTTATGGTCAAGAATTCACTTGTGATAGAACAGCTACCAACGACCAACGGGATAATTTTGAGTTACTACTTACCCAAAAAGCTCTAGAAAAGAATATGCCCTTCCTTGGAATATGTCGTGGTATGCAGATGTTAAATGTAGTATGCGGTGGCAACCTTATCCAGCATATACCTGATTACATAAAGTCACAAGCCGGAGTAGCTACGGTTATTAACCACGAGCAACCTGCCCCCAAACATACATTATCGCATTCTATAACGATAGAACCAAACACTATTCTTGCAAACTTATCGGGAAATAAGCGAACTTGTATGGTTAATTCGAGCCACCATCAAGCAATAGGAAAAATAGGCGAGGGACTCCGAGTTGCAGCGACAGCACCGGACGGGATAATTGAAGCAATTGAGTCAATAAATCACAAATTTGTTATAGGAGTAGAATGGCATCCTGAATATTTAAACCCTAATGATTTAAATTTATTTAAAGGATTGATCGAAGCTATAGCTAAGCCGAAAAAGTTTTAGCCAAAGAACCGTTTATTAGCGAGGGAGACGATGAAATCGCCGACGGGGCAATCTCATGAAGTAATATCTGCCTTTGTTAGGCAGCCTCTAGGTGATTTGAGTACTACTTCACAAGATTGCCACGTCACCGCTTCTTGCAGCGGCTTCTTGCAATGACGGTTTAAGCATTACAACAGCATTTCGCTAATAGACGATTTTTTAACTTTCAACAGTTATGGGATGACATCGAGACTGTTAAAATAGACTTCTTTCGAAACTCTACTTCTGCTGGTGATTTGTACGTCGATGCGGTACTCGAATCCTCACGTACATTAGAGTACGCTGCGGGTCGAGGTTCCGCGTCTCCTTCAAATCCCTCAGCATAAGCGAGTTTCGAAAGAAGTCTAATGATCTCTTACATAGAATGAGGTAAAATCTAGGGAATTAACTAGAACCTAGCATAAACCGATTTAAAAATTCAAAATCTTCAGTTTCTAGACATAAAATTTCTGGTAAATGGACTCGAGCAGTAAAGTTATTATTTATATACCCTTTGCCTTTCAAGTGTTGGCGTTGTGGCACGATGGGACTTCGCGTAGGAACAAAGGTTTGACTACGCCTAGTCCGCTCACCACTCGTACACCTAGCCAACTCTTGAAATTCATCTTGTATACTTACTTTAAGCAATAAAATTATTCTTGTATTACTACGTTCAGGGCTAATACGCTTTTTAAGCAAATCAACGATTTGACATAGTTCATAATGATTTTGTGGATAGAGTTTTATCTCTAGTCGTTCTTCATTCATTATATCGTCAATAGTTGTGAAGCTTTTAGCGATTAACCTTGTTCCCCCAGCATCCTTAAACAAATCACAGTGTGCTACAACTAAACATTGAATGTCAAGTAAGTGAACGAAATTTTTAAGTATTTCTTCACTATAAATAGTTAATTCGAAAATACCAAATTGATCGGATAGTTGTAAGGTTACAAACCTTCCACGAGATGACATACGTGAATCTTTTTTTTGTATTACCCCAGCTATCCTTATCTGCCTACTAGAAGTAGAACCACTATCATTTTGTAAGTCAAGTGATGTTGCAATATTAAGCCTAGCTAGCAAATCTTGATATCTTGATAATGGATGTAGCGTAATGAATAGTCCTAATACTTCAAATTCATAAGAAGAGACAGTATTATTATCAAGTGGTTCTGCTTCAATTAACACTTGTTGACTTGCAGAATTTACTTTAATCAGGCTAAATTGATCAGAAACTTTTTCTGCATGATAGGAAGAGGCATAAGCTAAAAGTTTAGCGATACTTAACAATAACTGATTACGATTAGAGTGTAACGTATCAAAACACCCAGCTTTAATAAGATTCTCTAATAATTTTCGATTAATAGATTTAAGCGGTAGCCTCTCAATAAAATCTATAATATTTTTAAACTTACCATTTTTAACTCTTTCTTCTGCTAATATTTTGCCAAAAGTAGCTGTGACACTTTTGATAGCACCTAGGGCATAGATGATAAATGTCTTTCCTTCTTCATGAGTAGTACTAAAATAACCAGTGGAAAGATTGATATTAGGAGGAATAATAGTAATGTTGTTATTTCTAGCTTCTTGCATGAATAGATTGATTTTATCATGATTATTTAATTCAAGATTTAAGCAAGCTACCAAAAATTCGGCTGGAAAATTTGCTTTCAGATAGGCGGTTTGATAAGATATTACACCATAAGCTGATGCGTGTGCTTTATTAAAGCCATAGCTAGCAAATTTAGCCACTGTTGTAAAAATAGACTCTGCTTGCTGGCGTGAAATATTGTTAGCTATCGCACCTTTAATAAAAGTTTCTTCTTGCTCTGCCATTTCAGATTTTATTTTTTTGCCCATGGCTTTACGAAGTAAATCTGCTCCACCTAAGCTATAGCCAGCAATTACTTTGGCAATTTCTAAGACCTGTTCCTGATATATAACAACTCCATAAGTCTCTTCTAAAATTGGTTTAAGCATCTCATGCAAGTAATCTGGTAGCTGCAAACCGTGCTTACAAGCAATATAAGTTGGGATATTATCCATAGGACCAGGGCGATATAATGCTCCTAACGCTATTATATCTTGGATGGAGTCAGGTTTAAGACGTCTTAAAGCATCCTGCATTCCACTACTTTCAAACTGGAAAACACCGGTAGCTCTACCACTACACAGCAGTTCATAAGTTTTTTGATCATCAAATAGCATATTACTAAAATCAATATTTATGTCTTGCTGTTTTAATAATTCTAGACATTTAGTAATAACAGTCAGAGTTTGCAGACCTAAAAAATCAAATTTAATTAAACCAGCAATCTCAGCATATTTCATGGAATATTGTACTACCAACATATCCGAATTTAGGTCTTTATAAACTGGTAATATTTCTACTAAATCTTTGCCAGCTATAACGATTCCCGCTGCATGTGTAGAAGCATGCCTGTTAAGTCCCTCAAGCACTAAGGATGTATCCAATACTTGTTTTATTAGCTCATCTTGACCATCTAAATTATATAGACCGTTGCCATGGGCGGCGTTGTTCAACTCCTTTACTTCCTTTATAGCCTGATTTAATGTAACAGGAGTAACAGCATTAAATGGCACAAGCTCAGTTAGATATTCGGCATATTTATAAGGCAAGCCAAGAACTCGTGATACATCTTTGATAACGGCTTTTGCCTGCATCTTACCAAAAGTGATGATTTGACCAACTTTATTATCTCCGTATTTAGAACGTACATAATTAATAACTTCTTCTCGTCGTTCTTGACAAAAATCAATATCAAAATCTGGCATTGATATACGTTCAGGGTTCAAAAAACGCTCAAATAGTAGACCAAATTTAATAGGATCAAGATCAGTGATAAGAAGACTCCAGGCAACTATTGATCCCGCCCCAGAGCCTCTACCAGGTCCTACCATAATACCTTGCTCTTTACTCCATTTTATGAAGTCAGAGACTATAAGAAAATAGCCAGCAAAATCCATTCGACAAATAATATCTAGTTCATAATTAAGACGAGTTAGATATTGTTGTTTAATATCTTGCTGTTTATCTATGGCAATATTCTCCCATTTAAATTTTGTATCAAGTCTTGATAGTAACCCTGCTGTGGAGTTTTGCTTAATTAGATCTATTTCATTAATATCTAGACTAGAGAAATTTGGTAACATTAGTGGATTAGCATGTGCCATAAAGTGGCATCTTTGGGCTAAATGGACGGTATTTTGTACAGCATTAGGTAAATCACTAAAAAGTTCTAGCATTTCTTTTGGTGATTTAAAATAACATCCAGTACTAACCTTTTTACGATTCTCCTCTTCTTTGCTAACACCAGCAGATATACATAATAATACATCATGTGCATCATGCATGTTAACATCGCTAAACAATACTTTGTTGGTAGCAATTAGTGGAATACCAAGGTCATCGGCTATTTTTATATAATTTGCTTCTATAGATTGTTCTATTGCTAAATTATGCCGCATAATCTCAAAATAGAAACGATCACCAAAAATGCTTTGTAGCTTAGTGGTCCAAAAAATGGCTAATTCTTCGTTTCCATCAATCAGGCTTTTGCCAATTATCCCATCAGTATAACCGGATAAGATAATAAGCCCTTCATGGTACTTAACTAAATCATCAAAAGTAATATGATTACAAATTTTGCGATCATTTTCAGTGAAACTAGCACTAACTGCTTTTAGTAAATTTTTGTAACCTACCTCATCTTTAGCAATCAGCACCATTTCACAAAAATTATCTTTAGTAAAAGCAACGTTTACAATTGTCCCATTTATAGGTTGCACCCCCGCCCTGCAGCTACTCAAAGCAAACTCTAGTGAGCCAAATAAGTTACCCTTATCTGCTAAACAAATCGCTGGCATTTTGTGTAATTGTGCCAGCTCTACTATACGATCAATTGTTAAGGCACTCTCAAGAAATGAGTATGAGCTTTGTACTCTTAAGTGAATAAAATCAAACTTCATATTGCGTACCAATAGTATAATATTTAAACCCAAGAGATTTGAGCATATCTCCGTTAAGAATATGCCTGAAATCAATAATTATAGGAGATTTAACTTGATGGCGAATAAGCGACCAATCTAAATCTTTAAACTCCGACCATTCGGTTGCCACTACAATTATATCACTATTTTGGCAAGCACTAAGTGCTGAATCGGCAAAAAATATATTTTTTAGCTCTTTTTTAGCATTATCCATACCTATTGGATCGAATGCCCTGATATTAGCTCCTTTATCAACTAGGATTTTGATGATTTTAATGGCAGGGCTGCTTCTAATATCATCTGTACCAGCCTTATAAGTAAGACCCAATACAGTAATATTTTTATTAGTCAAATTATCATTTATGATATAATGAATCCTATCCGCCATGTCATAGACCCTCTGATCATTACTACTTATAACAGAATTAACTATTTGTAAGTTACATTGATAATGCCCTGCTATTTGTGAAAGTGCTAAGATATCCTTAGGAAAACATGAACCACCAAATCCAGGTCCAGCATTTAAACATTCTTTACCTATTCTCTTGTCGAGTCCCATAGCAATCGAAAGTTCTTTGATATTTGCTCCAGTTCTTTCACATAAATTTGCCATTTCATTAATAAAAGCAATCTTTGTTGCTAAGAAAGCATTTGAGGCATATTTGGTAAGTTCTGCAGTAACCAAATCAGTACATATAAGAGATATATTCTTTGTAGTCAAAGGCAAGTATATCTTTTTTAATAAATCTTCTGCGTGTTTATTATTTGTGCCAATTAATATTCTATCAGGGTTTAAAAAGTCATCTACAGCAGTACCTTCTCTAAGAAATTCAGGATTTGAGGCAACAGGAAATTTAAGATTTCTTTTTTTTAAATAATCAATAATTTGGTTACATGTTGTTGGAGGTACAGTTGATTTAATAACAATCAAACAATCATCGTTGATCCATTCACATAAATTATCTATAGCAGTAAAAATATATTGTAAATCTGCCTCCCCTGAAGGTAGTGGTGGTGTTCCTACTGTAATAAATACCGCTTGGGCATTTCTTAATTCAGCCGAGTAGCTGGCTGTAAACTTCAACTTACTAGACTTTACTAATGGCGGTAGGTACTTGGCTAATTTTGGTTCATAAATTGGTAAAATATTTTTTTTAAGCTGATCGATTTTAGAAATATCGGTATCTAAGCAAGTAACGTCGTGTCCTAGGTAACTCATCATTACGCCAGATACTAATCCAACGTAACCAGTGCCTATAAAATGAAGTCTAATATTCATAAATAATTTTCAAATTTTTTTCAGTATATACTTAGTGCAACAAGTTTGTTGTGCTATATTGCTGCAAAGTATATATTAACTGATCAAGTACTAAATAACAAGATGATGCTCATTAAAAGATTTTTTATTAACCTAAGCATAATAGTTTGCACAATTGTAGTAATTTTAACTTTATTAATATTAAGTAGTAGTAAGGGATATTTAGATAAGCCAATTAAGAAGATAATAGAATTTTACCTTGATAAAAAAGCTATGAAAATACGGATTAAGAACTTACAAGTAAGAAATAATATTCTATCAATCGATAAAATCTTTATGGATTTAGCAAATAACGCCCAAGGTGAAATTACTAATTTCAAAATCAGTTTTATTATTAGTTCTCTTTCGAAACTTGCTTATGCTGAGGAATTTAAAGAAGCCACGGAACGCAGAACCGCAGCGTACTTAGATGTACGTGAGGATTCGAGTACCGGAGCGACGAATAAATTACCAGCAGAAGTAGAGTTTCGAAAGAGAACTATTGATGATATAACAACCAAGCCTTTTATTCTTAGTACTATTGATATAGATAGTTTTTCCTTAATCTCTAAAGATAATCAACCAGTAATAAATGCTCAAATATCTGCTAGATCCATTGTGGATTTTTTTAAAAATAAGATTGAAACACAGTTAAACTTAGGTCCTATAAAAAATATTTCTTTGCTTGATAGTTATGGTGAAAAATTACCTGATGGTGAAGGATTTTGTTCCTATAACAGTAAAATTTCTAGAGCTTCTAAGAAATCGATCAATTGCAAACTAGAGTTTGGTGATAAAGCCTATCTATTATTCAATAGTGTATTGGATGGTAGCATAATTCAAGCAACTGGTAATGCTCAGAATATTCCTATAATGATTTATCAAATTGTTGAGAAAATTATTCCTGATAATCAAGTAATTTTATTTCTACAGGAATATATGAAAGGTGGTTATATTAGAAATGGAGAATTTAATTTTAATTTTGATAAAAATTCTTTAGAAAAGAATATTTCCCTAGAAACTGCATTGAAGGCCAAGCTGCATGTTGTAGATCTTGAATATCAATATGATAAGGACTATCCCCCTTTACGAAAAATTGATACTGATGTTACTATATCTGGGCTATCTGTTAAGTTCATATTAAATCAAGCATATAGTAGTAATAGTCTTATTTCGGGTGGGATAATAACTTTTGATTGGCAAGGGATGGATAAATCAAATTTTATCGTTAATGCTAATGCTAAGGGAAGTGTTAACGATTTAATTGATTTCATATCAAGTGAGGATTATAACAAGGTAAAAAAACAAGGGATCGATCTTAAAAAGATTACTGGAATTGCTAATTCAAAAATTGGCATAATAATACCGATTAGCCCAGTTATCAAAAATACTTATGACATTTCTACAATAATAACGGGAGTAAATGGCAAAGCATTTAGTGACAATGTCATATTAAAAAATGCTAAAATAACTGGAACATTTAATGGCGATAAGGTAAATTTGATCGGTATAGGTAAAATTAATGGTTATGACAGTAATTTACTTATCGATGTTAATGTCACTGATAATAACCAAGATGATTATCAGAATCTATTAAAAGTAAAAACTACCATTGTGGGTAATAACCAAAAGGTTGGTATATTAAAGTTAATCTCAGGTAATAGTGTCCTAGATTTTGAATATAAAGAGCAAAAAGATGGGAAAAGCTTCATTAAAGCCAATACTAACCTCAAAAACTTAGAATTTTATATTGATAAAATATCTATACATAAAAAACTTGGTAGTGAAGCTAACTTTACTTTAACTGGCAAGTTATATAATAACCTAAATGGTGATATTGATTTTAATCTTTCGGGAGAAAATAACTTAAAAATAGTTGGTAAGGTTAAAGTAGCAGAAGATAAGTATGATGTTACTTTACCTGTAATAAAGTATAATACGACTGATCTAGTGGGGAATTTGCTTTTAGGTAAAGATAGCTTGAATGCTAAAATTCAGGGAAGACAACTAGATTTGTCTGAATCTAATATGATGCAATTCTTAGAGAAAGAAGGAGATGCAAAAAATATTCATTTAACAGTTGATGTAGATAGGGTAAGGTTAAAAAATAATATAATGCTTGATAAGCTTAATTTACAAATTGATTGTAATAAAATAAAATGTTTTTCTGGTTCTTTAAATTCAAAAATTGGTACTAGATCTTTTAAAATGCTACTTACAGATAAAAAAGATCTAGAACAATGGATAGTTACCTGTGATAATGCTGGAGCTTTATTTAGAGGTATTGGTATGTATAATAAAATGAAATCTGGTATTATAAATCTGACACTTGATACAAAAAGATATGATGCCAAAAAGGGAGAAGTGATACCAATCGTAGATGGAACATTTGATATCAAGCACTTTGTTACTACCGATGTGCCTTTTCTTACTAGAATGGTATCGGTTGTTTCTTTCCCAGGTTTTATGAGTTTTATATTAAATAATAAGGATATCATGTTTAGGAACATGACAGGTAGATTTAGTTATATAGGTAATACCATAAATATTGCTGATACATCAGCTACCGGACCATTTTTTGATTTTACAATGCAAGGTACAATTGATACTAATAAACATCAAATGAAGCTTAAAGGTAATGTAATACCTTCTTTCTTTTTTGCAAGTAACGTTATCACTAAAGTACCAATAATTGGTAAAATATTTTCAAAGGTTGTGCCTTACTCTATGGAGATGAAGTATAAGGAGTAATAGTCCCTATGTCATCAACCCACAACTGTCGAAAGTTTATAAACACCTATACCACAGCGTCATTGCGAGCGTAAGCGAAGCAATCTATATGACAAGCTTCATGGATTGCCACGCTCACATACGTTCGCTCGCTAATAGACGGTTTAAGCCTTACAACAGTGATTCGCTAATAGACGATTTTTTAACTTTCAACAGTTGATGACATCTGAAGGTGCAGGGATTGACATATGAAGACACGGTAATGTTACATCGAATCTAGGTTACTTAAGTCAAACTTAAAGTAACTTTAATAGCTTTTTCAATATTAATAATCTCAGTTTTATTCAACTGTTCTATAAACTCTCCCAATCTAGATTTATCTATGGTTCTAATTTGATCAGTTAACGCTTTTGCAGTTTTGTTGTTAACTGTAACTCTTACTTCAAAAGGAAAAATATTATTAATATTTGAGGTAATGGGGATAATTATTACTCTACTAGATATTTTATTCTGAATATTATTAGATATAACTATTGCAGGTCTTGTTTTTTGAATTTCAGTTCCAATTGTTGGATCAAGATTTACCCAATAAATATTGCCTCGTATTATTTCTTTATTTTTTACTAATGTCATCTATTGCATCCCACTCTTTTAGCAAATTTTGACGTTCATTATCTTGCTCTGCATCTTTATATGCCAAAGTAAGTTCCAGTTCCTTTTTTTCTAATTCTTTAGCAATAGCATTGCTTACAAAGTTACTAATTTTTTTAGAAGGAATCATATATTTTAATTTATCATATAAGGTCTCGTTTAAACTAATACTCATCGTTCTCATAAAATTAACTTCATTATTGTATAATAGTTATTGTACAATACAATACAATACAATACAATATGAAAACTTGAGTATTTTCTAACTAGCGTTTATACTGTTGCTATTTAGAGTTATAGGTATACTCGATGAAAATCAAGAATTGCGTTGTCGTCTTCAGGGATCTTCGGTGCTCACGTACTAAATGTACGCTCCGCTCCTCGACCCTTTGACTCCTAGCACTTCATGATTTTGATCTTCGTCTATCAACTCTTCATTTACGAGCAGTATATACTCTTCTACTTTGAAGAATTGTTTTTTGAAAATATCATGGATTCGCATGCGTAACTATACTATATGTACGCTACGCCTGCTCACCATTCATTTTCAAATCCAATTCTTCAAATTATTTGAGTATACTATATCCTGAATTTATTTCAGGATATAGATTACACCTAATAGATAATTTATGACAAAAACAAAGCAGGAAATTTATAATAGTAGACCTACTTCTCCTCATTTGACGATATATAAAAAGCAGATAAGCACCGTTTTGTCTATTTTGCATCGTATAACAGGGATAGGCTTATTTTTTGGACTATCAATATTGTCGTGGTGCTTTATTTTACTAGCTTTTAGCAAATTTGATCCTGAATATTTACAGTGCTTTAAATGTAATTTACTTAGAATTCCTCTAATATTCATAAGTTTTGCATGGTTTTATCATTTATGTAATGGGGTGCGTCACTTAATTTGGGATAGTGGGCATTGCTTTTCAATAAGGGCTATTAACTTCACAGGTTGGTTTGTGGTAGTAGCTTCGATATTGATGACGTTAGTTTTTTGGTTGTTAATTTAACTTATGGCCTCTATATGAATAATAATTTAAGGACAGATTTGGCAAAAGCTAAAGGGGTTGGTTCGGCAAAAAGTGGTTCGAGTCACTGGTTGCATCAAAGAATAACAGCTATTATTTTGGCAATTTGTTCTATTTGGCTAATATTTTTTATTAAATATACTACTGGAGAGGGTTTTACTCATTTTGTTAGTATTTTACAAAGACCTTACAATATTGTCCCTTTAGGAATATTGCTTATTACCGCTTTCTATCATTCAATGCTTGGTATGTGTGTGGTAATTGAAGATTATATTAGTTGTATTAAGCTTCGCACAGGGTTAATTATATTACTTAAAATATTTTGCATTATAACGATTGCATTCTTAGTGGTAGCATTATTTTATGTTATAGTAATCTGATGGATTAATAAAAATAATCTTATGAAAACCACATTACCTAAACGTTCATTAGTTATTAAAGAAAGATTAGACATTATTGTCCAAGAAATTCTAGCTTCTGGAAGATCAAAAATAGCAATGATAATTTTATTTGGCTCCTATGCTAGAGGTGATTGGGTACAAGATCTATCCTCAAGGGAGTATTATCAGAGTGATATAGATCTGTTATTGGTCTTAAAGAAAAGAAAATATGCTGGATATCAAGCTATTAACTTAAAACATAATATAGAAAAAAGATTAGAAAGAAAATTCCCAATAGATATTAATACAGACCGATTAGTGGCCATGACACAACCATCCGTGACACTAATAGTTGAGTCTATCCACTTTGTAAATGACCAACTTGAAAAAGGTAAGTATTTTTTTCGTGATATTAGAACAGAAGGAATTCTACTATATGATAGTGATGAATTTGTACTATCGGAAGCTAAGGACTTGCCATGGCACGATCGCAGACCAATAGCTGCAGAAGAATATGAAAATTGGTTTGGTAGAGGAAAAAAACTATTTATTGGAATCAAGGCTTTTTTTGAAGATGACAATTATCGCGAATCAGCTTTTTTGCTTCATCAAGCTACTGAGAGTTTTTATAATGCTATTTTGTTAGTATTTGATGGTTATAAACCTAAATTACATGATTTATTAGAACTAAACCAAAGCGCACGGATTTTTTATCATGACCTTTGTCGAATATTTCCATATGAAAGTGAAGAGCAAAAAGAATGTTTTACATTACTTCGTGATGCTTATGTTAGAGCAAGATATGACAAAAACTACAAGATAACTAAGGAACAGTTGCTTTATTTGATCGACCGGGTAGAGAAATTGCAAAAAATTACTGAAAAAATTTGTTTGGAAAAGCTTAGTCAAGAATAAATATATGATATATTCTGTAACAAAAGGAATTTATATAAATGTCTAAATCTTATAATATTATCCACCATGAATTTGATGTAGTGGTAGTTGGAGCAGGTGGAGCTGGTCTTAGGGCTACTTTTGGTATGGCAAAAGAGGGCTTAAATACTGCTTGCATTAGCAAGGTTTTCCCAACTAGAAGTCATACTGTGGCTGCCCAAGGTGGCATTAGTGCTTCTCTTGGTAATATGGGGCAAGATGATTGGCGTTGGCACATGTACGATACAGTAAAAGGCTCGGATTGGTTGGGTGATCAAGACGCAATTGAGTATATGTGTAAACATGCAGCTGCAGCAGTGCTAGAGCTTGAGCATTATGGAGTACCTTTTTCTCGAACAGAAGAAGGCAAAATTTATCAACGCCCCTTTGGTGGCATGACAACAAATTATGGTAAGGGACAAGCAGCTCAAAGGACTTGTGCTGCAGCAGATCGTACTGGTCATGCAATATTACATACTTTATATCAACAGGCTTTAAAAAATAAAGCCCAATTTTTTATCGAATATTTTGCCCTTGATTTATTAATGAATAATGGAGAATGTGTAGGGGTAGTTGCTTGGAATCTTGATGACGGAACAATTCACTGTTTCCATGCTCACTTAGTGGTACTAGCTACTGGCGGGTATGGTAGAGCTTATTTTTCTGCGACAAGTGCTCACACTTGCACTGGTGATGGAGGTGGTATGGCAGCAAGAAGTTCTATTGCCTTGCAAGATATGGAATTTGTCCAATTCCACCCAACTGGTATATATGGGGCTGGTTGCTTAATTACCGAAGGTGCTAGAGGAGAAGGTGGGTATTTAGTAAATTCTAATGGAGAGCGATTTATGGAACGATATGCTCCCGCTGCTAAGGATCTTGCTTCAAGAGATGTAGTATCAAGAGCTATTACTATGGAAATCAGAGAGGGTAGGGGGGTAGGTGAGCATAAAGATCATGTATTCTTACATTTAGATCATTTGCCGCCGGAAATTCTTCACGAACGTTTGCCCGGTATTTCAGAGACTGCTAAAATTTTTGCTGGTATTGATGTAACCCTTCAGCCAATACCTGTATTACCAACAGTGCATTATAATATGGGGGGAATACCAACAAATTACCATGGTCAGGTGATTGATAAAGGTCAGGATAATCATAATAAGATTATTCCTGGGTTAATGTCAATTGGTGAAGCTGCTTGTGTTTCAGTACACGGAGCCAATCGCTTGGGATCAAACTCTCTGCTTGATTTAGTAGTATTTGGTAGAGCCGCAGCACAAAAAGCTGCTGAAATTGTTAAAGTAGGGCAAAAGCATAAAAGCTTGCCGGAGTCTATATTAGATAAAATAATTAGCAGATTTGATAATATACGTCATGCTAAAGGAGGTCTACCAGTAGCTGACTTAAGACTTAAAATGCAAAAAATCATGCAAAATCATGCAGCGGTATTTAGAACTCAAGAGGTTCTAGATGAAGGAATAGAAATGATTGATCAGGCAAGAAAAGAATATGCAAATATTCAGGTCAATGATAGATCATTAATATGGAACAGCGACTTGGTTGAAGCATTAGAACTAGCTAATTTATTAGATCAAGCGGTAATTACTGTACATTCTGCAGCGGCTAGAAAAGAAAGTAGGGGGGCTCATTCTAGGGAAGATTACCCAGAGCGTAATGATGAAGCATGGATGAAACATACACTTGCTTGGATTGATGAGCAAGGTAAGGTGAAGTTAGATTACAAACCTGTAATTCTTACAACTTTGACAGATGAAGTAGATAGCATTGTGCCAGCTAAACGAGTTTATTAAGAATATGCTAAATTCACTAAAATTATGCCAAGCTTTAAATGAAAAAATATGTCATGATTTTGCAGGATCAATAGGTGCTATAGATAACGCCATTGGGTTAATAAAAACTATAGAGTATCAAGAGAAAGCTACTAAACTGGTTCAGGATAGTACAAATAGACTTATGAGATATTTACAGTTTTATCGTTATTTATACTCTCTAGCTTCTGAGGGGAACAAAATTGCTATTGCAGAAATTAATAGATTAAGTACTGATTTTTTAAAATCAAAAAATCATAATATTGAACTAGTGTTCACAAGGTTAATCAGCACAAATATCGATGACAATATAGCTCAGATTATTATGTGTTTAATTGTTACAGCATCTAGCAATATATACAGAGATGCTGTTATTAAGGTTGAACTAGAGATGCAAAATGACAATTTCACTGGTATAAAAATTGTAGTAACAGCTCCAAACCTCAGGCTTGATCAGGGTAGAGCAGATATTTTGCTTGGAAACAGAACTATTGATGATGTAAGTATAGAAAATGTTCATGAATATTACACTTACTACTTAATTACGGAATATGGTTATAAATTAGCTATTACTCCATCAACCGATTCAGTGGAGTATATATACTCAAATGATTTGAAGAATTGGATTTGAAAATGAATGGTGAGCATGCTAGGCGTACATATAGTATAGTTACGCATGCGAATCTATGATATTTTCAAAAAACAATTCTTCAAAGCAGAAGAGTATACTCGTTGGAAATCTCTATTAGCAATTACATAGATAGAACCAGTGTTAAGGTAGTTGCGATGAGCTGCCACTTAATATAAAATTCCAACGATTTAAGAACCTTAATGCTTAATTGTTCTTGGTCCACAGATACATGTCATATTGTTTACAATATTCAAGCATATCAACGGTATTAGAATGGTGTATGCCAAACTCCTTAATTTGTGGCTTGCCAAAAAATTTATAATTATATAAATCTTTACTTTTACAGCCAGCTCTTGCTCCATGATTATACAAATAACTTACTTGAGCAACATTTTTACTTCTACTTCCATATAAATAATGATATATAACAAACGCTTTTTTATAAGATTCTATTGCTTGCTTAAGGCTATCTTGGGCAAACAAGATATCACCTTGTACTACATAACTTACTGCTAAGCTCGGATTTTTAGAATAATTTGTTCTCTCAGGGGTTAAGTTTTCCTGTACTAACAATATAGAAATAGCATTATTAATGTATTCATAAGCTTTATCTATTTTACCTAAACCTAATTGACTTCTTGCCATTTCTATATAAATATCTGCAAATATTTTATTATCCTTATGCTTTAGGGGCTTATGTATATCATATAGCTGTTGAGCTTGAGTATAAGCTTCTTGATATCTACCAAGATAATTCAATATATTTATTTTATATATATATATATATAGCTCCATAATGAGTAGGTCATCAATATGCAATCCATTTTTTATAAGTAGTGCAGTAGCTTCACCTTCCAAGTCTAAAGATTCTTTATATTTGCCTTGTAGCCAACATAATACACTTTTTATATAATCTATTGCAGACATATCAGCTTCTTGTATTATTCCTTGTTTTGCTAATTTTTCCATCTCTTTAAGAAATTCTTTAGCTAGTTTTATTTCACCTAAAAATATATAAGCTGTAGATGTATAAACAAAAAAATTAAATTTACAGGAATAAGTAGCTTCATCGTTATCAAGCTTGTCTAAAATATTTAATGATTTAGTAATATAAGAAATCGCTGTTTCAAAATTCCTGAATATCACAATATGACACACTCCTATTAGTCCTAAGTACTTAGCATAATAAAATTTTTGAGTTTCAGACATTTTCCACAATTTAAATTCTTTATCTTTTTGATTAAACCAATCAAACATTTGTTGTGCTTTGCTGGCATTATGAAGGTTGATATACAGAGAGAATAACTCAGCCTTTAAGGTAAGTATTGAGTATAGATTAATATTATATTTCTCAGAGTTTTTTAAAAGAATTTCTAAGTTTTCTAGTATAGTCTTGGCTCTTTTCCACACATATCCTGAATAAGACCCTTTAAATTTAGGTAATTTGCTAATCATATTTTCTAAATATATTTTATTATTATCACCATTTAGTTCCATTATTTTATTGCTAACTATATCATGCATTTCAAAAATAGGGTTATCTTTGTTAGGATCAATATTACTGATTAGCATAGATTTAGATAATTGATATATATCATCATCTAAAGTATCTTTATGATCAGTAATGGTGCTAAGAAGCTGTTTCGAGAAGCTTTGGTTATTTAATAAAGCTATTTTATTCAACAACTTTATTGCACTTGGTTTTAATTCTTGAATAACCATGTTAATATTCGTTGCTATTTTATCAGTCGATTGATAAATTTTCTTTTTATATTCCTCTTTATCTAAACCTTTAACTTTGTTAAGTAATTGAGCTCCTTGCACTATCAATATTGGATAACCACTAAAAGATTGCGTTAAAAATTCGATATTATTGCTATTTTTATTGTCTAATAAGTTATTAGCTAAAGCTACAATAGTAGACACATCAAGTAGGGGCATTGCTATAATATTAGATAACTTTTCATTATCTTGCGAACAAAACACGACCTGACCATTATGCTCCCAATCAATTAAATCTTGTACTTTCTTATTTTCATTAACTTTTAAATTATCAAACACCAATAACCACTTATTAGTAGCAGTTAAATATGATATTACTTCTTTTTTTGCTAAAGCAACTTCTTCAGATATATTAGTTTGTTTAACCATATTGAGTTGTTTTGCTAATTTAACAAATTGTTCATCAAAATCAAGGTTACAATCAAAAAACCAAATTAGATCATAATTATTTTTATTCTCATAACTATACATCCTAATCAGTTGAGTTTTACCTATACCACTAATACCAACTATACTTGCTTGTCTATATTTACTTAAATGTTCATCAAGGATTTTAAGTTGTTGCTCATGATTGACAAAATAACTAACTGGGGTGATTAAATTAGATACTTGTTTTTGAGCAAAAGTATTACTATAAATAATTAGTAATATGAATAATGTTAAAAATTTTTTCATATAATGAAACTGTTGAAAAATAAATTATGCCCTAACGGTACGTATAAAACATATTATACGAATAACTATAAAGAATAAGCAAAAATAACGCAACTTCAGTTTGAATATTAATAATAAAAATCATTAAAAAGTAGGAAAGTTTGTTTGCTAATTCTGAACCTAAATTCCACTAGCCTAGTATCAGTATTATGCAATCTAAATTATTTTCAACTTAACTTACGCGAATTAGGGATAAGAATTAACTAATTCTTATCCCTAATTGGGGTAACTTGATGGTGGTTGAATAAGGGCTAGATTCCGCATCAAGGCTAGGATGATATTTTTATACGAATGATAACTTTTGATTGCAGGAGGTAATTTATGCAGTAAGGATTACACCTGTGAGACTATCTTGTATAGTTCACTTAATAAAGTTGCAAATTCAATTTGCTCAAAACCTTTCCTAGGGATGACTATCATTGCCCAACTATTTTGTTTGAATTTTGATTCCTTGCTTAGCAGTCTAACTAAATGCCTAATGCGTCTTTTGATTTTATTACGAATAACAGCGTTTCCTAACTTTTTTCCGACTTTCATGCCAAAAAGTAATGTATTTGACGAATTATATAAAATCTCACTAGATTTCTTACATAGGTTGTCAATATTACCTTTTACATTTAGTTTTGCAAAGAGTTTAGTAGAATTCTTTGCTATTATTGTGATAAAATAAGGACTATGGAACTTTTTTCCTAACTTATTAACTAGGTCAAATTCTTTCTGATTTTTTAGGGATGAGATAAGCACTTACTACGCTGATAATTTTTTTCTGCCTTTTGCTCGGCGTTTCCTTAAAATTTCTCTACCGCCGACAGTTGCCATTCTTGCCCTAAATCCATGTCTTCTTTTTCTTACTAAATTGCTAGGTTGAAATGTACGTTTCATAAATTCATATCCAATACGAAATAATATATTTCTTTATAGTCAGATAATGTTAAACTGTCAACTTAAATAACATTATTTAAAACTAGGGTATAGCTATATTTCTCTCTTATTATCTTTAGTCTTTAAAAGATCTTGTTTTAATTTTAAGTTATTATTTTTACTAATAATAGATCTATAAACTTGCAGATTTTCCAAAACACGTTGAGCATAATTTCTAGTTTCATAATATGGTATTAGTTCAATCCAATCAATTATTTGTCGTAAATTTTTAAAGTCACGAGGATCACCAAACAGATTAATCCATCTTGTGATTCTACAAGGACCAGCATTATAAGCTGCAATGGCTAAAAGATAATTACCATTATATAGTTGTAAGTATTCTTTAAAATGATTAGTACCTAGCATAATATTATATTTAGGGTCAGTAGTTAATTTTTTAATATGACATTTACAGCCAATAGATTTAGCAATATCACAAGTTTGTCTTTCTAAAACTTGCATTAGACCCTTAGCGTTGGCTGTACTAATTACGTATTGATTAAAAACCGATTCCTGTCTCATAATACTGTATGTTAAAGCTGGTTCTAGGGGGCTATTTTTTACTGCCTTAGTATAAGGGGTAGGGAAAGCATAATCCTTAATAAAAGTATGATATTGACAAGCAGTTTTTGCTACCTCTACTGTATGATAAGTATTGCCCCTTGTACTAATTATATCGGTAATTAATAAAATCTCAGAGGGTTTTGATGATTTTTCAATAGCCGTTTTAGCATATAACAGAGCTAAATCATGTTTACCATATTTAATTAGATATTTTATGGCTCTAATAATTTCACTATTTTCATTATTATGCTTAGTGGAGGTAGGCTTTTGTGGTAAAATAGGGTGATGCCTGTTAATTTCTATATTAGCCAATTGCCCATAAAAAGTATAAGAATATTTACTCGCCATATGATAAAATTTATTCGCTTGCTCTTTATCCCCTTTGGCTTCGTAGGTTCTAGCTAACCAATATTGCCCCCTTGATACGCTTAATGGCTTGGCTGCAACTTTCATAAATTTGTTAAAATGACTTAAAGCAATGTCAGGCTTATGCAAAAATCTAAGGGCAAGCCAGCCACTAAGCCATTCTGCTTCTCTTACATGTTCGGGATCAACAGTAATTGGCATGCTAATTATCTTATAACTACTAGCAAAATCTTTCTGATCAATAAATTCTCTAGCATAATAAGATTGCACACGAGTCCAACAGGCGGAATGTATTTTATCTTGCTTTACTTTTTTAAATAGAGCAATAGTTTGGCTGGTAGGAATCTGTTGTTTCTTGGAATCCAAATAGTGAAATAATAAAGCTGGGGTATAATATTTTTCTGATACTTCTTGAAACAGTTTCTCACTATCACTGGATTTATTTAATATAGCAATTTGAGCAATAAAATTTTGTTTATAGCCATTACTCACATAATGCATATATTTTTTTGCACTACACGTGTTCCCTGCCCATAAATATTCATCCATTTTTTTTACATGATCTTCTTCACACAATATATTTTTGAAATTACTCAAATAGTTGCTTTCTTCTGCTTGCGTGAAGACCCCATAAATCCAACCATTTTTTATAATCTTTGCTAATTTTTGTGGATCTTTTATTAATTTTCTACTGGCTAAAGCATAAAATTTATAGCCTAAGGCAGTAATTGGTTCGTTTTCACTAAACCAGTTTACAATTAAAGCTTGGTCTGTGTCATAGTTTAAATATTGTTCTGCCATCTCTTTTAGTTTATCGACTTGTGGCCAGTGGGGATTGTTTTGTATAAATTTTATTATCTCTTCAAAGCTATTTTTCTTATAATTCGGGTCTAAGAATCTTTGAGACATAATAATTTTGATTAAGGCTTTATCTTTTGAAGACTTCGCCATCTTCTCACAATCTTGCCATGCTTTTTTGTCTAAATGTATAAAAGTTTCTTTAATACAGTCTAATGCCATTGACTCTGATATTAATAAATTTAGAATGATTAAAACTATTGACAGTATTGTTGGAATTCTCATAATCGGCAGTGGATAAATTAAATTATTATGGTATTATTATGAATAGAGCATTTGTCTTTCCAGGTCAAGGGTCACAAATAGTTGGTATGGGAAAAGAATTCTACGATAACTTTCAAGTGGCAAAAGAAACATTTGAAATTGTTGATAATACTCTTGGAAGAAAATTAAGTCATATTATTTTTAATGGACCAAGTGAAGATTTAACTTTGACTATCAATGCTCAACCAGCACTAATGGCAGTGTCTATGGCAATATTGAATGTCATTAAACAACAAACAAATAGAAATATTACTAACCTGTGTTTATATGTTGCAGGTCATTCTTTAGGAGAATATAGTGCATTATGTGCAGCGGAAAGTATAGATATACAAGTAACTACCCAATTGCTAGCAATACGTAGTAAGTCTATGCAAGAGGCTTATCCAGTAGGTGAAGGTTCAATGGCGGCGTGTATAGGTATTCCTCTAGAAAAGCTTGAAAAGATCGTAAAAGAGTTTACTAACCTTGATATAGCCAACGATAATATAGACGGACAAATAGTCATCAGTGGTGAAACTATAGCAGTGGAGCAGGTAATATCTATCGTAAAAGATTTGGGCTATAAAGCTATTAAATTGAATGTAAGTAGTCCTTTTCATTGTAGTTTGATGAAGTCAGCAGAAGAGCAAATGGCAAAGGCTTTAGACGAAGTAGTAATTAATAAACCGTTTGTTCCGGTGGTGCAAAATGTTACAGCCAAACCAACAACTAACCCTATAGAGATAAAACAAAACTTAATTTCCCAAATTTGCGGTAGGGTGAGGTGGTGCCAAACTTTAAACGAATTGGAAAATCTGAAAATAGAGCAAATAGTTGAAATAGGTGCAGGTAAGGTTCTGACGAACATGCTAAAGAAAACTGACCATAAATTTGATTTGATTAATGTTTCGAGTCTTGTAGAATTAGAAAAATTTTTAAAAATTGTGTGATTATGGTATTAGTGCTAAGACAAAAATCTGCTATGATCTCAATTAAATTAAAAAAATAAGATAATATAATAATGGCAACGCAAGCAAATACTAAATTTCCTATAAAGATTGATAAGAAACGAGATGATTTACTGACTAATTTTGGCAAAGCAGTTCTAAAAGATAGATACTTACTAGCCGGAGAGGGGTTTCAAGATCTATTTGCTAGAGTAGCTAGCTATTATGCTGATAATGCAGAGTCAGCCCAGCAATTATATGAGTACATAAGCAAGTTGTGGTTTATGCCAGCTACACCGGTTCTTAGTAACGGTGGAACTGACAGAGGGATGCCTATCTCTTGTTTTTTAAATGAAACAGATGATAGTTTAGAAGGTATTGTAGATCTTTGGACTGAGAATGTTTGGTTAGCCTCACGTGGTGGTGGTATAGGAAGCTATTGGGGCAATGTTCGTTCTATTAATGAGGCAATTAAAGGCAAAGGTACTTCTTCTGGCATTATTCCATTTGTCAAGGTTGTTGATTCTATGACTTTAGCTATTTCTCAAGGGTCAATTAGACGTGGCAGTGCTGCTATATATTTACCAATTGATCACCCTGAAATTGAGGAATTCATAGATTTAAGACGCCATACTGGTGGTGATACTAATCGTAAAGCTTTAAATATGCATCACGGCATAGCTGTAACAGATGCATTTATGCAAGCAGTTGAGAGTGATGAAAATTTTCCATTAATCAGCCCTGCTACTAAAAAAGTTGTACGTGAAGTTAAGGCTAGAGATTTGTGGGTTAAGTTACTAACTACTAGAATAGAAACTGGAGAACCCTATATTTTATTTATTGATACTGTCAATAAATATATTCCGCAGCATCATAAAAAACTTGGGTTACAGGTAAAAACTTCTAATCTTTGTAGCGAGATTACCCTGCCAACTGGCACTGATCATTTGGGTAAGGTTAGAACCGCTGTGTGTTGTTTGTCTTCTGTAAATTTAGAATATTTTGATGATTGGCAAAATGACCCCGAGTTTATTCCTACTGTAATGCGTTTTTTAGATAATGTACTTGAAGATTTTATTACTAAAGCACCTAGTACCATGGAGCGAGCTAAATATTCAGCAATGCGTGAACGTAGCGTAGGGTTAGGTGTTATGGGTTTTCACTCATTCCTACAATTAAAGGATGTACCAATAGAGTCGGTAATGGCAAAGGTTTGGAATAATCAAATATTTGAACATATTCATAAAGAAGTTGATAAAGCTTCAGTAGTTCTATCTGATGAACGTGGTGCTTGCCTCGATGCAGCTGAAGTAGATATTAACGAACGGTTTAGTAATAAAACAGCTATTGCTCCTACGGCATCAATCTCTATTATTGCTGGCAATAGTTCGCCTGGAATTGAACCATTTGCTGCTAATAGTTTTGTCCAAAAGACTCTTACTGGATCTTTTAATGTACGTAACAAATATTTAGAAAAGCTGTTAAGCACCAAAGGTTTTAATAATGAGCAGGTTTGGTCATCAATTGCAACTCATGAAGGCTCAGTTCAACATCTAACCTTTTTATCCAACCATGAAAAAGATGTTTTCAGAACTGCTTATGAGATTGATCAAAATTGGCTTATTGATCTAGCAGCAGATAGGACACCACATATTTCACAATCTCAATCTCTAAATGTTTTCTTAGCAGGTAATGTAAGTAAGATGTATTTAAATAATATCCATTTTAGAGCTTGGAAAAAAGGGGTTAAGAGTTTATATTATTGTAGATCAACCTCAATTCAAAGAGCTGATAAAGTATCACACGATGTCAAGAAAGCGGATTTTCAAGATATTGAAAGAGATAATAAGAAAAAACGAGAAAAAGAAGTTGTGTCTTATGATGAATGTTTATCCTGTCAGTAATGAATATACGCGAATTCGGGATAAGAATTTGTCAATTCTTATCCCAAATTCGGTGAAATTATACCTACGGTCTCCACAACTGTTGAAAGTTAAAAAATCGTCTATTAGCGAAGCACTGTTGTAAGGCTTAAACCGTCATTGCGAGCGTAAGCGAAACAATCTATAGATAAATGATGTTACTGGATTGCTTCGTCGGCCTTACAGCCTCCTCGCAATAACGCATAGGAAAGCTGTATTTACTAACTTTCAACAGTTGTGCTACGGTCTCCTCGCTAATAGACGTTTTATAGTAGTATACTTAAAAAGGAAATATAATATGTCTTTACTTAATGCCAGTCCAATCTACAAACCATTTTCTTATCCATGGGCTTATGAAGCGTGGCATATTCAACAACGAATTCATTGGTTACCAGAGGAAGTGCCGCTAGCTGATGATCTAAAAGACTGGAAATATAATTTAAGTCCAGGAGAAAAACATTTATTAACTCAAATATTTCGTTTCTTTACTCAAGCTGATATTGAAGTAAATAATTGTTATATGAAACATTACTCTAGGGTATTTAAGCCAACGGAAGTACTGATGATGTTATCAGCGTTTTCTAATATGGAAACAATTCATATTGCTGCTTATTCTCATCTGCTTGATACCGTAGGTATGCCAGAAACTGAATATTCAGCATTTCTCAAATATAGAGAAATGAAAGATAAATACGACTATATGCAGCGTTTCGGTGTAGAAACTAAAGAAGATATTGCTACTACTTTAGCAGTATTTGGAGCATTTACTGAAGGATTACAACTATTTGCTTCATTTGTTATTTTACTTAATTTTCCTCGTTTTAATAAAATGAAAGGTATGGGGCAAATTATTAGTTGGTCAGTAAGGGATGAGACGTTACATACTGATTCTATCATTATGTTATTTAAAACTTTTATTAGAGAAAACCCTGAAGTATGGACTGAAGAGCTTCGTAGCCGTCTTTATGAAGCGTGTGCTACTATTGTGCATTTTGAAGATGCCTTTATTGAACTGGCGTTTGAAGTTGGTGGTATTGAAGGGCTGACAGCTAGAGAAGTAAGACAATATATTCGTTATATTGCCGATCGCAGATTAATGCAGCTTGGGCTTAAAGAGATTTATTTAATTGATACTAATCCGTTGCCTTGGCTTGATGAAATCTTAAACGGTGCTGAACATACTAATTTCTTTGAAGGAAGGGTGACCGAATATACCAAAGCTGCAACTACTGGATCGTGGGAAGATGTATTTGCTGAGATGGATGATAGGAAGAGTGGTACGACTTCTTAATGTGTTCTTGCTGGATTATTAGGTTTTCTACTAATGCGTGATACGTGGTCTACCATATTTGGGGGTTTTGGTGTTGGGACTTTAGCTTTAGGTAAAATCTTTTCCTCCTTAGGTGGTTTGTTAATTGTTGTGTCAAAATCGCTAAATAAACTTGTCTGAGTTTGAGGATTTATTTTTAGCAGGATCACCAGTAATAACGTTTTTTATATAAGACAGGATGAATCGACCGCAATTTATATTATCAGCTATTTTTTGATGACCTAGATATGATGATTTAAAGGTAACTCTATCTTTTCCAAATGTTTCTTCTAGTGAGTCTCTAATTGGTTTTAGTGGGTAGAAACGGCTAAGCCATCCTTTGGAATCCTGATGATGAGATGTTATATTGCCAGCATTATCTTTATTAAGTTCTAAATATGTGAAGTGTTTCCTTGTCAGAAGTCCAAAAAAATATTTGTTAGACTGACAAATAGGAATTATTGCTTTCTTCCAGTTAGGATTTTGGTTTAATACTCCAAGTGTATCCTTTAATGGGGCTGCAGTTGTTGTAAGCGTACTACCTTTTTGAGCCTCATGAGATGGGACAGTGATATAATTATTGTCATTTTTAAGATAATAATTGATTTTATTCTCAGGATTACCCGGATTTTCATACGTCTCTGCTGATAGTGTATATCCTTGCTTTCTAGATAAATCTTTCAAGACATTATATACCTGAGTAGGCTTATATGCCATGTATGGCTCAATTTCTTTCCGATCTTTCATTTCATTCCCTATAATATTCTATGGATATATATTAGTGGTAAATAAAATAATAGTATATTAAAATGACTGCAAAAAAATAAATGTTTTATAGATAGATGTTTTTAACATCATTTGAGTGTTAAAACAATTTTTGTTATTAGTGCAAGATATAAATAATAGTATAATAGAATATAATTGGGAGAATAAAATAATTATGAGTATTGAAATTATAGTTCCATCTCTTGGAGAGTCTGTATCAGAAGCGGCTATTGCTAAATGGCATAAAAAACAAGGAGATGTAGTAAAAGTGGATGAGCTACTTTTAGAACTTGAGACAGAGAAAGTTACGTTAGCAGTACATGCACTTTCCTCTGGTGTAATAAGCAAAATACTTAAGAATGAGGGCGATACAGTATATGTGGGTGAGAGCGTAGGACAAATTACCGAAGGAGCAATTTCTAGTGTAGCTTCACCTAGTACACTAGACAAAGAGATACAACAACAACCTGCAAGTATAAACAAGATTGATGTTCCGCCCTCGGTGCAAAGATTAGTGAGCGAAAATAAACTGCAATTAGCTGACATAAAAGGTACTGGTCGAGAAGGCAGAGTGACCAAGGGAGATGTACTAGAGTTCATAAATACCCCGCCTGCAAAAGAAACAGAATTACCTGTTATAAACAATGTTATAGCCAATGTTGTACGGGCAAATGAAGGGATGGTTGAGCGTGTTAAAATGTCACGTCTTCGTAAAACTATAGCAGATCGTTTGAAACAATCACAAAATACTGCAGCTATTCTAACTACTTTTAATGAAATTGATATGTTGAAAGTTATTAATTTGCGTATGCAGTATCGTGAAGAGTTTGAGAAGAAGCATGGCGTTAAGCTGGGATTTATGTCATTTTTTGTAAAAGCTACTATTGAAGCTCTTAAAGCAGTTCCATCGGTAAACGCCGAGATAGAAGGGGATGAGATTCTGTATAAGAATTATTATGATATTGGTGTTGCAGTAGGGACAGAGCAAGGTCTAGTAGTGCCAATAGTTAGGCAGGCTGACAAATTGAGTTTTGCTAAGGTTGAGAAAGAAATTGCTGGTTTGGGTAAAAAGGCTAGAGAAGGAAAATTATCTATGTCTGATTTATCAGGTGGAACATTTACCATTTCAAATGGCGGTGTTTATGGATCACTATTATCAACTCCGATTATTAACCCTCCTCAATCCGGTATTTTAGGCCTTCACAAGACCGAAGAAAGACCAGTAGTGGTTAATGGTAAGATAGAAATACGTCCCATGATGTACATTGCTTTATCTTATGATCATCGTATTATTGATGGCAAAGAAGCAGTTACTTTTCTTGTAAAAATAAAGGGATTGATTGAGAATCCTGAGAAATTGTTATTAAATCTTTAATACAAAGAAGGAGTATAAGTTATGGTGAAAAATAAACCTGTTTTCTATGATCTCGCTGTTAAGATTGAAAAATTTCGTCCTACTAGCGAGGATATAAAGGATTATATCACAGCTCAGCATGCAGTTTTGGCAGATGATCCCAAGGGAGGTTTAAGCCTTAACCAGTATTTAAAGGAAAAATATTTTTCAGATAATAATGTAGTAGTAGCAGATTTATCAGATAGGACTTTTAGTAGATCTGATAATGTAATAGACCTAAGCGGAGGAGATTTTACTGGTTGTATATTTAAAAATACTACTTTTACAGGATGTAATTTAGCTGATGCGGTGTTTTGTGATGTTGATTTTGACAATGCTTATTTCGAAGATACTGTCTTAAGAAGCGTAGATTTCAGAGGAGCTGACCTTGCTAATTGTAGGTTTTCTGATAGCTATAAAGGATACTCTCAAACAGATAAATCGAAAGATATTGATGGTATAAAATTTAGTACTACTCATGTTTTAGGTAGGAAATATGCTGATATAAAAAGTACTTCGGTACGAGAAAAAGAACAACAAGATCTTATAGATAATAAAAAAACAGAATTAGACAATGCATATAAGAGCTTGAGTTATCCACAAGCTATATTGGTTAAGGCGGGATTTAAAACTAAAAACCAGGAATATGATAGGTTACAAGAAGAACTAACGTTAATGACTGAGAAAAAGACATTTCCTAAAAAAGATAATCCAATGCACGAAACATTTAAGAATATTTTTGGTAGTAGGTGTAGTTTTGATCCAGCTTACATACGTGGGTCAACTAAGAGTCAGAGAGATGGAGAAGTACAATATGTGCGTCTTACTCGCAATGATGTAGTGGAGTATTTAGAAATAAGGAAAAGCAATAAGGATTTAAGTTTAAATGATTTTGCTAAAACCAAATTAGAGCCATCGAAGATAAAATTAACAGCAAGAATTGTTGCAGATTGTTCACCTAAAGTTAGTGCTTCTTTCATGAGGGGAGCTGTTGTTAACAATAATGCATTGCCTGGCAGAGTTGATTTATCTGGTTTAGATTTCTCAGGAGCAGACTTGCGGGGTGCTGTATTTGCAGGAGCTGATTTATCTAGAGCTATTTTTAAGGAAGCTAATATTAGTGAAGCGAGTTTTGAGAGTGCAGAACTTGTAGGAGCTAATTTTTTAGGCTCTAAAGCAGATAACGCGAATTTTTTTAATAGTAATTTAAGTCAGGCAGTCGTTGATAATAGTCAGTTTACACATGCTTTTATGGCTCGTTCTAATGGTCAAGAGGTTGTGATAAATAACTCCAACTTTGATTATGCGAATATAAAAAATGGTAAATGGAATAACGCAAAATTGACTGATTCAACATTTAATCAGGCAGATTTGCAAGGTATTTCTTTAATCTCAGCAGATTTACGAAGAATACAAATGCAGCATGCAATATTAGATAAAGCTGTTTTAACAGAGTGTCAAATTATAGAGAGTGATTTGTCTAATGCTTTGATGGAAAAGGCTGAAGCACATAAAGCAAAATTTAAAGATACTATATTGCAGAACATAGAAGCAAAAGGATTAGATTTGTCGGATGCTGAGTTAAGTGGTTTGACTAAGCTGGATGGAGCGAATTTAGAAGCAGCTATTCTAAGAAGGATTAATGCTGAAGGAGTGAATTTTATTAATGCCAATCTAAATATGGTGGAAGCACAAAAGGCGAATTTCAGAAATGCAATTTTAGAAGGAGTAGAGGTCAAATTTGCTAACTTAACAGAGGCGGTTTTGGAAGGAGCGAAGGCTAAAGGAATCAATGCAAGTTATAGTATACTAAAAAAAGTTCATGCACAAAAGGCTGATTTCTCGAATAGCATAATGAGGAGTATTGACGCTCAGGAAGGTGATTTTACCGAAGTAATATTCATGAATGGTGATCTTACAAAATCAAAATTGCAGCAAGCGATATTGGAAAAAGTACAAGCAGAAAAGGTTAAGTTAGAAGGGGTTAATTTACGTGCGGCAAAGTTAGCTAAGGCTGATTTGTCTAAAGCTATGGTCGATATTGATACTGATATTGTGGACGTAAATTTGATTGGTTTACAAGGCACATTCATTCAGAATGGTCAAGAAATTATCCCGCAGAAGTTTCAAGAAGAGCAAAAACAATTGGAGCAAGTAAAAAAAGAGGAGCAATTAGAATTAACATTAGAGAATTTACCTCACATCGCTGTAGGTTTATTAAAAGAGACAGGGACATTTCTTCTTGATATTGCTACTATAGTACCTTCAGCTATTAGGAATCCGCTGGATACAAAGAAGCTATTATATGATGAGCTATATGCTGATTTCCTGAAATTTCAAGAAGTGAGTGAAAAATTATTAAGTGATAAGTTGCTAATTGAAGAAAGGCAAAAATTACAAAAAGAACAAGTAGAGCATGTATCTAATCTAATCAAAGGAGCTGGTTCAGTGGTTGATATATATATTCCTGCTCTGAATGAAGCACGATCTGATCTATTAAAAGATCAGATCGCTCAGCGTGTTTTGTTGCCAGTTTTAGGAGCTGTGTTAAATCCCGCTCCAATGATTTCACCTACAGAAGCTAGTAGAGTTAATCCTGATATATTTGATGGAGTAGATAAAAATTTTATTAGAAGGATAGTGCCGTTGGTGCTAAAATTAGGAGGTGGCATATTAGAAGGAGAATCAAATAAAAAAGTACAAGAAATTTATAAGAATCTAATAATTTCTAACAAAAATTCAGGGAGTGATATCATTAAAAATGCTTTGGAAATCTTCATTAACCCTAAAGTAGCAGAAGTAGTTAAGAAAGATTTAGTTGAGTTTTTACGTGATCCAGCTAATCAAAAGGAAATTACCAAAATTGCTGAGAATGTTCTAGACGATAAATTTACTAGATTTGTGTCAAAAGAATTTTTTAGGGATACTGTATCACTGGCAACTAATGCAAGTAGCACGATATTAGAGCATACTCCTGAAATGGTCATGATCTATGAGTTCTATATGAAACATCAAGATTTGGGCTTGGAATTATTGACTAATAAAAATTTATCTCCAACTCGAAAAGAAGAAATAATAGGAACGCAAAAAGCCATGATATTGTCTATTTTAGATAATACTAGTAAGGTTGTTCAAGATCTAGCTCCTGCCTTAAAATCAACTCTACCACAATATTTTTCTGATAATAAAAAGAATATTTTAGAATTTTTGGATAAAACAGAAGTGCAGCAAAATATAAGATATCTTGGTCTGAATCCTAAATTTGTACGTGATGCAACAGCAGCAACTATTCCATTTATTGTTGATGTTTTACCGATAATAGCAGAACTTACTGAAAATTGTTTAGCAGACAAAGAGGGGTTAGAGCGAATCATTGAGCAAACTAAAGATGTTATGAACGTACCTGAATCCAAACAAGCAGAAAAAGTTGGTAAATTAGTAAACTCTCTTATTAAGTTTAATAAGGATAATCCTAAGGTTAAAGAAGTTTTTCAAGAAAAAATACCTGAGCTTTTAATAAAACATGCTAAAGACCTTGGTCCTGTGGTTGAGAAATTTTTAAACGAAACCGAGATGGGTAAAAAACTAAAACTAAAAGGTGAAGCAATTGTTAAAGCGCTAGGGGATCATGCTAAGGAAGTAGGAACAATAACGGCTTCATATAAGAAGGGAGAATATAGTGCAATGGTTCGTCCATTGATTAATTTGTTATCTGATACAAAAGTTCTAAGTTTAGCTGTAGGAGCTACTGTTAACCTTTGGAAGTATAATTTTCAAAAACATTTTGTGTCTAATTCAACACGTGAAAAAGTAATTGGTGAAAAAATGAACCAAATTATTGAAGATGTCTTGCCAAATCCTCTTGTGATAGCTAAGTCGGACAAGAAAATAGATTTATCTTCCATCTTTCAGGAGCAGGCTGAGAAATATAGTCGAAATAATTCATCTGACTATTCACCGATACTTGATTATTCCTTAAATAATAAAGATTTGAGAGGATTATCTTTTGAAAAAGTAGATATGAAATTAGATGATTTTGAAATTAAAGGATTTAATTTTAATGAAGTGACATTAGGAAAATGTTCTCTGAAAAATGCTGAATTGAAAGAATGCTCTTTTAAGAGAGTTACTTTTAAAGAACATATAGATTTTGAAGGAGCTACCATTGATGGTAATACTTTAACTACACTTCTTCCGGAAATTAAAAAATATAATAAAAAACATCCGGAAAAAACAATGAATTTAGATAATATAAGAGTTGTTGGGAATATAAGCGAAGAAGTTAAATCAAATCCTTTGCTAAAAAATGTAGATTTGCATAAAGCTACTATAAAAAAAATAGAAGTTGTTCCACCAGTACCTAAAGCAAGTCAAACAATATCGTCAAATGAACATAGAGAAAGATATGATAGAAATGCTAACAAAGAAAGACAAACAAATCTGTTAATCAGATAAAATAATGTTTGACATTGTTCTGAATAATCGGTATAAAACTTCACACAGGGCAAAAATCCTGTAGCTGTTTGAAAAGTTGATAAAACTGAAAACTAAATACCTACTACGATAATAAAAATTTATGATCGTGAGTGGATACTGTAAAATAGCAGAATTAGTTCTGTACACATCGTACAATCTCAAGCTTTAAAAGAATCAAAGTAAATAAAATAAGAGCATTTGGTGGATGCCTTGGCACTAGAAGGCGATGAAGGACGTAATACGCTGCGATAAGCTTCGGGGAGCTGCGAATAAGCTTTGATCCGAAGATTTCCGAATGGGGAAACCCACCTGCTTAGCAGGTATCGTATAGTGAATACATAGCTATGCGAAGCAAACCCAGTGAACTGAAATATCTCAGTAGCTGGAGGAAAGGACATCAACCGAGACTCCGTTAGTAGTGACGAGCGAACGCGGACTAGGCCAGTGGCTTCAGAATAAAAACTAGAACAACATGGAAAGGTTGGCCATAGAGGGTGATAGCCCCTTATAGGTAAAAAGTTTTGGAGTCCTTGAGTAAGGCGGGACACGTGAAATCCTGTTTGAACATAGGGGGACCACCCTCTAAGCCTAAGTACTCTCTAGTGACCGATAGTGAACAAGTACCGTGAGGGAAAGGTGAAAAGAACCCCGATAAGGGGAGTGAAATAGACCTGAAACCGAATGCTTACAAGCAGTCGGAGCAGACATTGAGTTTTAAAGCTCGTTTATATGTTCTGTGACGGCGTACCTTTTGTATAATGGGTCAGCGACTTAGTTTATCTAGCAAGCTTAAGCCGTTAGGTGTAGGCGTAGCGAAAGCGAGTCTGAATAGGGCGACTTTAGTTAGATGAATTAGACCCGAAACCGAGTGATCTAGCCATGGCCAGGTTGAAGGTGGAGTAATATCCGCTGAAGGACCGAACCCACTACTGTTGAAAAAGTAGGGGATGAGTTGTGGCTAGGGGTGAAAGGCCAATCAAACTCGGATATAGCTGGTTCTCCGCGAAATCTATTTAGGTAGAGCGTTATAGCGATTACCGTCGAAGGTAGAGCACTGGATGAGCTAGGGGGTCCTACAGACTTACCAAACTCAACCAAACTCCGAATGTCGACGAGTACAGCATAGCAGACAGACTGTGGGTGCTAAGGTCCATAGTCGAGAGGGAAAAAGCCCAGACCGCCATCTAAGGTCCCTAAATCATGACTAAGTGTTAAAGGATGTGAGAAAACCAAAACAACTAGGATGTTGGCTTAGAAGCAGCCATCATTTAAAGAAAGCGTAATAGCTCACTAGTCTAAATAAGTTTTCTTGCGCCAACAATGTAACGGGGCTCAAGTCATGTACCGAAGATGCGGATTTGTACTTTAATAGTGCAAATGGTAGCGGAGCGTTCCGTAGGCCTGTGAAGGTGAACTGTGAAGTTTGCTGGAGGTATCGGAAGTGAGAATGCTGACATAAGTAGCGATAAAGAATGTGAGAAACATTCTCGCCGAAAGTCCAAGGGTTTCTGCGTAAAGTTAATCTGCGCAGGCTTAGTCGGCCCCTAAGGTGAGGCTGAAAGGCGTAATCGATGGGAATCAGGTTAATATTCCTGAACCTGAGGGATGTGACGGAGATAGTAAATTGTATACGCTTATTGGATTGCGTGTGCAGTGAATATTTTCCAGGAAATAACACCCTCATTAAAGACCGTACCCTAAACCGACACAGGTGGACAGGTAGAGTATACCTAGGCGCTTGAGAGAACGATGCTGAAGGAACTAGGCAAATTGCATCTGTAACTTCGGGAGAAGGATGACCTGTAAATGGGCAACCATTTATAGGTGGCACAAACTAGGGGGTAGCGACTGTTTATTAAAAACACAGGGCTCTGCAAAGTCAATAGACGAAGTATAGGGTCTGACGCCTGCCCAGTGCTGGAAGATTAAGAGGAGGGGTGCAAGCTCTGAATTGAAGTCCCAGTGAACGGCGGCCGTAACTATGACGGTCCTAAGGTAGCGAAATTCCTTGTCGGGTAAGTTCCGACCCGCACGAATGGCGTAACGATTTCCCCGCTGTCTCCAGTATCGACTCAGCGAAATTGAATTCTCCGTGAAGATGCGGAGTTCCCGCGGTTAGACGGAAAGACCCCGTGAACCTTTACTATAGCTTTGCACTGGTATTAGGAATTAGATGTGCAGGATAGGTGGGAGACTATGAAGTGGTGGCGCAAGCCACTGTGGAGTCACCCTTGAGATACCACCCTTTTGATTCTTGATATCTAACCGCGATCCTTGAATCAGGATCCGAGACAATGCATGGTGGGTAGTTTGACTGGGGCGGTCGCCTCCCAAAGAGTAACGGAGGCGCGCGATGGTTAGCTCAGGTTGGTCGGAAATCAACTGTTAGAGTGCAATGGCATAAGCTAGCCTGACTGCGAGTCTGACAAGACGAGCAGAGACGAAAGTCGGTCATAGTGATCTGGTGGTCCCGAGTGGAAGGGCCATCACTCAACGAATAAAAGGTACTCCGGGGATAACAGGCTGATGATTTCCAAGCGTCCATAGCGACGAAATCGTTTGGCACCTCGATGTCGGCTCATCACATCCTGGGGCTGGAGAAGGTCCCAAGGGTTCGGCTGTTCGCCGATTAAAGTGGTACGTGAGCTGGGTTTAGAACGTCGTGAGACAGTTTGGTCCCTATCTGCCGTGGGTGTAGGAAGTTTGAGAGGATCTGCCTTTAGTACGAGAGGACCGAGGTGGACGTACCTCTGGTGGACCAGTTGTCGCGCCAGCGGCATAGCTGGGTAGCTAAGTACGGAAGGGATAACCGCTGAATGCATCTAAGCGGGAAACCCACCTCAAAACTAGACTTCCCTATCAGAGCCGTGGAAGACCACCACGTTGATAGGCCAGGTGTGGAAGCACGGTAACGTGTGTAGCTAACTGGTACTAATAGCTCGATTGTTTTACTTTGCTGAGGTTGTACTTGTGTACAGCATTAATTCTGCAAGAAACATAAAAAGGTTTTCAGTTTTATCAACAACTCAAATTTTAGACCTATTTTGAAATTAGGGTTCTATGAATAAATGTCTAAAAAAGTCTATTATACAAAAAAATTTGTATTGCTAGCTTGGTGGTTATAGCACGAGTGAAACACCCGATCCCATACCGAACTCGAACGTGAAACCTCGTAGTGCTGATGGTACTATGCCCTGAGGCATGGGAGAGTAAGTTGCTGCCAAGCTTGCAATGCAAATTTTTTATGAAGACCATATACACTCAAATGATTCTACGAATTGGATTTGAAAATGAGGGGTAAACTAAAGTAATACGTGAGTTCCTGATGTTTTTAAAAAACAATTCTTAAAAGCATAAGAGTATACAAATTGTCATTAGACATTTGTTTTGTGTTCCAATTCTCCAAATCATTTAACTACTCTTGCAAGCAAGTCTTTTAAAAAGTAAGTTTTAAAAAATCAACTAAATTATCTACTAACAATAATCCATATTATTTGATAAAATTAGAACAAAAAGAAGGAGGTAATATGAACAATATTAACACTAAGTTTTACATACTACTAGTAATACTACTTGGTATATTCACTTATTCATTAAATCTTTTTAATAAAATATCTCAGTGTTCTTTAGTATTTGTATTTTTAGCTGTAACTGCAAATATCATATCTGAACTATATGGTAGGAAAAAAGCTTGGATTGCTGTAACGTTGTGTATAATAGTAAGCTTTTGTTTGTTATGGGACTTCAATTATTATATTCATGGTCGTGTTATTAATGGAATTATACTTGTATCTTTTGTATCTATATTGTTATCAACATATTGTAGTACAAGTGTATTTGTACAACTCAAGTCAACATGTTCTTTGAATACAAGAAATTTTGCTGGTTTAATGATGGGTGCGGTTGTAGATGGCATTGTGATGTCAGGATTTTTTGTAAATATATTCTCTACAAGTAGAGTTTTGTCGATGTTTTTAAAAGAAGTATTATTTAAATGTGCATATTCATTAACAGTTTATATATGTATATTTTTGGGGTCATTTTTAGTCCAAAAAGTATATTGCAATAATAGGAGTACCCGCGAACTGAAGAATTTTTGAGTAAGAAATATAGCTGAGTATACTGCTATGATTTCAAGAGTTGGTAGACGATGTAATCAAAATCATGATAGTAGCGGGAATTACCGAGGGACTAGGTTGGTGAGTACCGCTAGATAATAACGATGCAATTCTTGATTTTCTATTCTAGAGTATATATACTCAAATGATATTAAAGGGTGTTGGCAAAGTAGTAATAAAGTAAAATTATCGTCATATTTTGAGAATATATTATATAATTTTACTTTTTTACTTATTTTGTTGGCAATTTAACTAAAGAATTACTTAAAAATTTGCTTTATATAGCATTTATATGACTTTGCTAACATCCTATATACCTAACCCAATGATCTCTTAGCTAAAAGCGATGTCATTTCCACTTTTGCAGGAATGACATCGATAGTAGTTAAGATTATATTTATACCAACTATTGGTACGGTTCTTAAATTGCCCTGATCAAATCTAACGGAATTAACTATATCATAACTTATTTAAACAGGAATAATGTGTATAAATTTATAGACTTGTTTTGCGGTATTGGTGGATTTAGGATTGCTTTAGAAGGAAAAGGAATGGAGTGTGTTTTTTCTTCAGATATAGATAAGGATATTCAAGAAACTTATGTAAAAAATTTCGGAGAAAGACCTTATGGCGATTTAAATGAAATCTCAGAAAAAAAAATACCAAAACACGATATTCTATGTGCAGGTTTTCCTTGTCAACCCTTTAGTATTTCTGGTAAGCAATTGGGATTAAAAGGCAGTAACGGAAGATTATTTTATGAAATAATTAGAATCGCCCAATATCATAAACCATATGTTTTATTGCTTGAGAACGTCAAAAATATAATTAATATTGATAATGGATCGGTAATTAAAACAATAGATATAAAATTGGATGAAATTGGTTATAAAGTTTATAGGCATATTCTAAATTCTTCTTTTTTTGGTATACCTCAATCAAGAGAAAGGGTTTATTTTGTTTGTTTACGTAAAGATTACGATAATGATCTAAAATTTAAATATTTACCGCCAAAAGAAACTTTTGCAAAAGTTTATTTGGATGATATTTTAGAAGAAAAAGTTGATGATAGTTTATATATTAAAAGAGATGACATAGTAATAGATGGCAATAAAGAAATTGAAAGAAATTTAAGACCTCTAAGAATTGGTTATGTTAATAAAGGCGGTCAAGGAGAAAGAATCTATAGCCCCTTGGGACATGCAATAACTCTTTCCGCTTTTGGTGGAGGAGTAGGTGCAAGAACTGGCTTATATTTAATTAATAATAGAATTAGACGATTATCAGTTAATGAATGTAAAAACTTAATGGGATTTCCAAAAAATCACCATGTTATAGAAGGGATAAAAGGTTATCAACAGCTTGGCAATGCTGTTATACCAAAGATGATTAGTAATATTTATGATTCAATTGGAATATCATAATTATGAATAGAAATGCTTATATAGGAAAAAATGTTGAGGTTCTGTTTAAAAATAGCATAGGAGATCATCAAAAAATCATACAAAAAATTCAAGAAAACTTTAAAATACAAGGAAACTTCATAACTGCGATTTGTAGTGGAGTACATAATGAAAAAGTAGATGTAAAAATGGAATTTTCTTGTGGGAGAAATATTGATGCCAATATAAAGGCTTTTAAGACTGGTTTAAATCAACTAACAAGAACCACACCTGAAAAGTTCTGCGAAAAATTTAATTTGGATTGCTTAACGTGGTTGCAAAATCTACTTGTTGAAAAAGCCAAAAGAGGAGCTACAAAATATGATTTTTTTCCAAAAAGTGAAAAAGAGAAAGCAGTATTAATATTTAAACCTATTGTAAAAGATATAGTGGAATGGTCTATGTCTTATAAAAAATCTCGAGAAATACTAGTACTATACGATAGACAAGAAAGTATTATGCATATTTATTCAATGAAAAATATTTTAAAACATTTAAAATATGACATATCTTTTACATCTAAAGGTGGTAATTTGCTTATTGGTAATTTGATAACTTTTAAAAGAAAAGGGGGAAATGGTAAGTTATGTTCGCATAAAATAAAAACCGACCCAACTCACCCAGGTAATAACATTCAATTGCAACTGAGAATGTATGAATTTATAAAAGAAATGAAAAATTATGAGTTAGGTAATTACGTTATCTAAATTTAAATCCCTTAAAGTGAAAATTACTTGGAAAAAATAAAATATTTATTAGAATGATCGCGGTAGGAATCACCGGTAGTTATGCTTCAGGGAAAACTTTTGTCTTAAATTATTTAGCTAATCTAGGATTTATAACTTTTTCTGCTGACGAATATGTTAAGAACCTATACGAAGAGTCAGAAATACAAAATATGGTTCTTAACTTACTACCTGATCTAAAAAGCTTTGATAAAAGAAAAATTGCAGAGCTAATCTATGCTAATGATTCAGCAAGAAACAAACTGCAAAATTTTATTCATCCATTTGTAGTGGAAAGTTTGTTTCTTTTTAAACAGCAAAATAGTAAATCAGAGATTACATTTGCTGAGATACCATTACTTTTTGAAGCTGGATTTGATCAATATTTTGATTTTTATGTTACAACATTCTGCTCAGAAGAATCTAGATTAAAACGTGCAATGTCTAGAGAGGCTTTTAATTTAACAGCTTATAATAAAATAGCACAAATTCAATTGCCACAACAGATTAAAATAGAAAAAGCAGATTTTGTTATTAATACTGATGTTAATCTAGTAGATTTAGATAAACAAATAACTCAACTAATAAAAAAATTAAAATGCAGCAATTAAGAGAAGTAATTTTAGATACTGAGACAACTGGTTTAGATCCCAAAAGTGGTCACCGAATTGTTGAAATTGGTGCTATTGAGATGGTTAATAAAGTTCTAACCGGCAAACATTTTCATTTTTATATTAATCCAAAGCGAGATATGCCGACGGAAGCTTATCGAATACATGGCATATCGGGGGAATTTTTAAAAGACAAACCACTTTTTGAAGAAATTGTTGACGACTTCCTAGGGTTTATTAACAATAGCAGGCTTATTATACATAATGCAGCATTCGATATTAAGTTTATTAATTATGAGTTATCTCTGCTTAAAAGACCTTCTACAGAGTATTTAGAACTTTCCAATGTTACCGATACTCTTGCTTTAGCTCGGAAGATGTTTCCTGGAATGAAAGCTAATCTTGACGCATTATGTAAAAGATATAAAATTGACAATTCTTCACGTAAGTTGCATGGGGCACTTAAAGATGCGGCATTACTGGCAGAAGTTTATGTTGAACTTACTGGAGGTAGGCAAATAAGTTTCAATATTAATAGCCAAAAGGCACAAAATATAGACGAGTTAGTGGTTCAAACTACTATGACAAATAAAAAAAATACTATAGTTATCAAACCAACTAAGGAAGAGTTACAAAAACATAAAGAGTTTTTGTCAAAAATTCTTTCTCCAATTTGGTTGTAGAACCAGTGTGTGAAAGTGAGAATGACATATATACTCTTCTGCTTTGAAGAATTGGTTTCGTAAAACTGCGTGGTATTCGCGTACTCACGTCTCATCTTCTAGACAAAAAAGTGCTTAAAACACCTAAAGAATGAGGTTTATAAGGATTTTGCTATAAAATTTGTAGTCATGTAAATGATATTTTTTATTTGACAATGCTGGAATTTAGAGATATAATCTCTTTCATGTATATTACAACTGTTCCAAATAGAAATTCTCGTCCTGCAATATTGCTTCGTACTTCCTATCGCGAAAACGGAAAAGTATTAAATAAAACCATAGCTAATCTAACTAATTGGGATGAGTTACGTATTGAAGCTTTTAAGAAGATGCTTAAAGGTGAATTTGATGGTTTAGATGGAATGCCTGAAGTTGGCGAAAGTTTTGGGACTATTTTTCTACTAAAAAGAATTGCTGATGAAACTGGTATTACTAAGGCTCTTGGCACTAGAAGCAAAGAGGCTCTATTGAGTTTATTTTTGATTTTAGCACGCTTTGCTCACCAAGGGTCTAGACTTTCCAGCGTGAAATGGGCGAAATCGCATGCGATATCTGATGTATTATCTGTCGATTCATTTGATGAAAACCATTTATATCAGGCTCTAGAATGGTTAGAAGAGAACCAAGAAAAGATCGAATTAAAATTATTTAAAACTTATCAAAAGAAAAATAACAAGCCGCCTGTTATGCTTTTATATGACGTCACTTCCAGCTATTTCGAAGGAACAGAGAATGAACTTGCGGAATATGGGTACAATCGGGATAAAAAGAAGGGTAAAAAGCAAATAGTGATTGGTCTATTAACTGATGATCATGGCGAACCTTTGGCTGTTAGAGTTTTTAAGGGTAATAGTGCTGATCCTTCTACCATTTATGAGCAGATTGAGCTAGTAAAATCTAATGGTATTAAGAATATCGTCTTTGTTGGTGATAAAGGAATGATTAAGGGGACAGGCAAAGAAGCCCTGACCAAAGAAGGGTGGGACTATATTACAACCTTAAGTAAAGTTGAGATTGAAAGCTTAGAGAAAAGCGGAGTTTTGCAATATAGTTTTTTTGAAGAACAGCTATGCGAAGTAACCAATAATGGCAAAAGATATATTTTAAGGAAAAATGGTTCTATAGCCCGAAAAGTTGAGTTTGATAGGAATAACCGAGTTGAAAAATTGGTTGCAAAGATTGAAGAGCGTAATATATATGTATCAACCCATAAGAAAGCAAAGCTAGAACTTGGTTTAAATAATATTCAAAAAATTACCAAAGAATGGCGGATAGATAAATTTATCAACCTAAAATTAGATGGCAACCAAATAGTGGTTGAAATTGATCAAGATAAGAAAAAAGAGTTGTTTGCTCTTGATGGTTGTTATGCGATTGAAACACAGATTGAAATTAAACTGATGAGTAAAGAATTGGTTGATAAAGCTTACCATAATTTACATGAAGTAGAATCGAATTTTAGCAGTATGAAGACAGGATTACTCGAAGTAAGACCGATCTTTTTAAGGAAAAGCAACAGAACGAAGGGACATGTATTTGTTTGTATGTTGGCATTAAAAATATGGCACTATATGAAAAATAAGTTGAAACAAGGTTGTGGCGTAACCAAGGATGGTAAATATAATGTGACCATTGAGGAAGCATTAAGAGAGCTGGATAAAGTATGTTTTTTATATTACACAATCAAGGGTTGCAAAGTTGCAAGATTACCAAAATTAAGCGAGTTTCAACAAAATTTATTCAATTTATTTGATTTAACGATGCCCCAAATGACAAAATCTGCAAAATGATAAGATGTAGTCAGTAACAAAAATTTAATTTTCTGTCCCACACACCGCATGACAACTTACTTCTATAGCATAATTTTTGCTCATATTTATCTCGAAGATGAGTAGCCCCCTAAACATATATTTTATTTTTAACCAGTAGGAGTAGATATATGAAATACAGGGTTATTAAAGTCATTTTTTTTGGTCTCATAATACTTCTGATAAATATCTCCATAGCAAGCTGGATTAAAAGTTAAAAAGAATATCCTGCGTTGATTCGGAGAATTATTTTTTTCAGATTTATGCGGAATAAAAGAATCAAAAAAAACTATATCACCTCTTTTCATCTCAATTTTTTGCCACCGAAACTTATCTGCCACTTCATTTATTATATCACCATTATTTTGACCACACTGATAAAAATCAAAAATAGGAAAACTACCAAACTTAGTTTTTATTGTAGTAAAATTTTGCATTACTTTTTGATAATCATAGGCTACTTCTAGGCACCCATTTTGGATAGTGGAATCATCTAAAGCGATAGCTGCTGTTACAAAGTAATTTATTTTAAAATACATATACGCTGCAATGTCTTGGTGAGGACCAAATTCTCCTCACCCTGGAAGTTTTAAATTGCACTTATCTTTAAACAATAAAAATGGTTCCTTCATTATACCACTAATAACATCTTGAACCATATTTGTTATGTTATCCTTAAAAGTTTTAGAATATCCCGATAGGTATTCTATCCTACATATGGACAACGGAGAAGAAACCTCTGGTACAACTATAAGTTCATCGATATTTTCTTTATAATATTTTTCCAAAGAACTATCCATTTCGTAGACATTCTTCAATAACAATTTTCCTTTATCAAAAAATTGCTTATATTCTATGTCTAATATCTCTAATTCTAAATGAGACAGTTGCCTATGATACACAATGTATCCATCATTCTGCAAATTTATCTGTTGGTTCATAACACTATCCTATATATATTAATTAATGCTGTTAACATGTTTTCAGTCTTTCTATTGCTAGATTAAATTCACTATCTGTTGTACACAATACTAAGTGGATGTACTCATGACTATTTGGATCATACACAGCAATTATCTTTTATCTAAATTTCCAAAAAAATAAAAAATATTTATCTAAATAACAAAACAACGTTTTTGTTGAATAAGTTTATGGCACACTTCAAGTAGTTTACGCATGCACGCAACTATAGCAACCTTTTTAGGTTTAAAATTGTTAACAAGCCTATCATATAAAGCTTTTAAATATTGAAAACTATTTTTGACACCATTTTTCCCCGCCAATACCGCCATGTATAAAGCATCTCGTGGTATTTTCCTGCCACCTCTAATAAATCTTCGTCCTTGCTTATTACCACTATCACGAGCATAAGGAGCTATCCCCACAATTGCTGACAATTCGTTACTACTATAATTTTTATTTCCTAATTCAGGTAAAAAACTAATTAGTTTTTTAGCTACGCATTTACCAATACCAGGCACACTCTCTAATATTTTTACCTTCTCTTTCAACTCTTCTGATTCATCTATTACCTCATTTAATTTCTTATCAAGCTCAGCTATTTCATTCTGTAAAAATTTAATGAGTTTTTCTATACTCTCTTTATCAATGCCATCAATACTATGATGTAGCCTCTTCTTTTCATTGCTAAGCATTAATACTAAATCTTCTCGCCTTTGCTGACATCTCTTCAAAGTCTCTGATTCAACTTGATATAAATAATTAGCTGTAAGTTGCATCTTATCGCCATAATATGCTAATTTAAATGCGTCCTTCTTATCAGTTTTACACAAATTCACCGATTTACTAAATGAATTAAAACTATAGGTATTGACCTTATGTATCTGTTGCTTATTATTATACAATTCTTGGCAAATCTCTGCTTCATAACCTCCAGTAGGCTCACATACTATTATCTTAATTTCTTGCTCTTTTATTAATTTTATCAGTTCTTCATGCCCTAACTTATCATTGGAAAAACGATTATATATCGGTTTATTGTTAGACTCATATAAACATATATCTAACCATTTTTTACTTACATCTAGACCTATTATTTTACTCATGATATAATCTCCTTCATCTTATTGTGCAAGGCTGCTGCTTCCAGCACCTTCTGCAATTTGTTCAAAGCAAACCTTGTAAGAGGGTACTTATTCTGTGCACGATTATTTCAATCAAGAACCTATCAAGTCACCCTCTTACAATTACTTATATCATAATTTAAAGATATAAGAGCCTAGAACAACAGCTACTTTTTTTGATCAAACAAATATTTAGCAACAGCTTCACTAACTACTGAATTAGCCTTATATTCATGTGGAAGTCTGTTATACAATTTCCGAAACGTTCGGAAATAGAAACATAGCCCCATGAGGCTTCCTATCCCAAGAAAAACCATTTTTTACCCCAAGTGTAGTTATTGCATTTTCTGCTCTCAAATGTATAAGCTCCGAATTTTTAATCAACCACTCATTAGCTCCAGTATCTGAAATCAACCTTTTAGCTATTTTTTCATATTGAATATTAACTCTAAGGTATAAGTAATTATGGGCTTTTGTTGCGAGATTTATGACTTCTTCATTGGCTATCATCCACCCTATTCTTAAACCTAGAAGCCCAAATTTTTTAAAAAAACTATTGATAAGAATATATCTTTTTGATAAAGAGTGAATCGCCCTAGCTGGGATATGGCTTCTTCCATAATCCATAGTATCATAAACTTCATCATGCACTAACCAAGAATTAGTTTTCTTTAGATAGTCACCAATAACCCTCCATTCTTCCTTATCTACAATATATCCAGTAGGATTTTTGGTAAATTTACTATTATTATTTTACTTGAGTAAAATTCAGACAGCTGTTCTTTGCCACTTTCTAGAGTATTCTTCTCAAATGTAGTGGAAGGACGATGTATATAAACGGGCTTTCTTCCTAACGTCATTATAGTACGTTTATAGAGCATATATGAAGGATCAGAAATAACTACACTATCTCCTATCTCAGTAAGACAAAGTATGGACAAAACAATGGCTTCTACTCCACCGTGTGTTATTATAATTTCGGTTTTTGGATATACTTCCAAATTATAGCGACTTAGATACCAGTGCAATATAGATTCCCATAATTCCATAGAGCCTTTTGAATCCTCATACTTTTTTGCAGAATCAAGAGAAGCAGTTTTGTTAAGGTCTATATCCACAATGTCTAGCAACAGACAGTCTAAGAGACCAAAATTTGGTTCACCAAAACTTAAGTTTGTAATATTAGGATCACATTTTGCTCTCAATGAGATTTCTTTTGAGGCATAAACATCCATAGACGAAAGTACAAAATTTAAAGTATTATCCATAAATTTCTTTCTATAATGTATAGTCAAATTACAAACTATATAAACATAATTTATATAGTTTAGTACGGCAAGACAAGTAGTATTCCAATAAAAAGTAATAAAATTCCTATTATTTTGAGAGGATAAATAGGTTCTTTCAAGATACAAACACCAAGTAAAAACGAAAAAATTATTCCAGTTTGTCTCAATGCTGGTATATAACTCGAGTTGTTAGAATAATACATTGCCATTAATACAAGAGAATAAGTAAAATATATCCCTAGTCCAGTTAATAATGCATTTTTAAAGCTTTCCTTGATCACTTTCTTTGTTTTTTTTCGATTAATATCATAAAAGAAAATTACTACCCCCAACCATGATGATATACTAATGCCACGAAGAAATGTATACATAATAGATATTTTAACAGAATCCATATTTGAAGAATTAGTTTTTAAGCAACTCAGGTTGTTTGTATCAATTAAATGATAAGCAGAGGAACACATTCCTACTAATATTGCATAAAGATAAGACTGATCTTTAAATGATTTGCTATTAGGTAAACTCATAGGTTTTGTTAGAGGTATCATTAAACATCCTAATATTATAACTAAACAACCTATAATGTAAGTATTATTAATTAAATGAGAGAAAAATATTATGTTAAAAGAAGCGACTACTAAAACAATGGTGGCTCTTGCTAATGGATAAACTACAGATATATCTCCGTTTTTATAAGCCTTTGCTAGGTAATAAAAATACATAGCTTCAAATAACCCAGAAAGGAGGATGCTCACATATATTACACAAGAGAAATATTTCAACACAGTCCAATATATTAATATTGGTGATAAACATAGAAAACCAAAGGTATTAGCAATAAAAAAGAACTCTTTTGAAGGAACTTCTTCACATTTGCTAATAAAATTCCATGTAGCATGTACCATTGAAGAGAAAATAATAATTGTTGTAACTAAAAACATAACTACTCTACTGAAGTTAATATACTACCTTCTTGGGGACCATTCAAAAGCAGGGGGCAAAGCTAAATTTGAATTAGAAATCTACGCCAAATCATTGGACTTATATCTTTAAGATGTACTTATAAATTGGTAAATCTTAGTATTGTCAGACATATAAAAGCAATTTATCAGTTACATCAAATAGGGTGAAATATGTTTCAGGTGTTATAGATTCATTTTGTAATATATTTTTATAAAAAGCTAGGCATATTTTTATGGAAGCATCTCCTATGTTGTTCGCATACAAATGTATTGAAGTGACAGAGTTATTGTGCCAAAAAATATCATGGTAGCCAAATTTCTTTTGATACTAATTATCTTTCAAAATAGAATTAATAATTTAATTCCAACTAATGATAGACCTAATACTAAATTATACCATGATACCATGTTAATTCTATTTTGAAAGATAATCAGTATGACTTAATGTACGTAATATAGTACATTATTAGAGTACACATTTCTGTAGTTTAATTAATGAGAATACATTATGGCTATTTACACTAGCACTCAAGCACGAGCTAAACTATTTAATCTTATTGACGAGACAAATAAAACGCATGAACCTATCTATATGAAGGGAAAACGTAATAATGCAGTAATCATATCAGAAGAAGATTACGAAGGATTGCAAGAAACTTTGGCTGTTTATTCTGTACCTAGATTAGTGGAATCAATACTTGAATCTAGTAACGAACCACTAGAAGAATGTATTAGACATGAAGAATTTTGGAAGCCATGAGCTACACTATAATATATGACAAAAGAGCGTTAGATGATAAGGCTAAATTGACAGCAGCTAAATTAATAGATAAAGCACAAAAATTATGTAACGAATTAGCTGTTAATCCAATTCACCCTAATAGTAAAAGACTTTATCGTGATTTAGTGGGAAAGCGTTCAATAAGGATTAATTTACAACATAGATTGGTTTATGAAATATTAGAAAAAAATCTTGAAAAATTAGTTGTTTGTTTAAGAAAGCTCTATAACATAAGATAATTGCTATAGAGGCAAATAGCCATCTACCAAAAATATATGAGAAACTTGGTCAGCTATTTTTTAACAAAGGTGAATATGCTAAGGCGATTGACTGCTATAAAGTAGTTAATAATGAATTTGAGATAAAAGCATGTTTTAAAGCATGGTTAGAACAAGATAAAAGAAATCCTGATATAATGCTAAAGCGAGCTGAATATTTTGAGTCTATAGGTTTATTTGAGAAAGCTAAAACATATTATCAAGACGCATTCAGCCTAAGTAAGGATGAAAATTTTAAGGCTGCAGCTCTTAAGAAAATTGGTAATATTATGGCTAATGTTGCTGCTCAGGGGCAGGATTTTATCACTAGAGCAGATGAGCATGATTTTTACAATTATGACCTAGTAGATGCAGCATTTACCCACAATTTACTTGGTGACATAGTTAGTAATTAACACTATAGGTTGGTATTTGTTGTTGGCTTTATAATCTAAATATGTATAATGCAACAATTTATGATTGAATTATGCTATTTCATATGTTACTATATGGACATGAGTTTATAATTAATTTACTAGAATGGCAAGAAAAAACCAATACATAAAGCAAGTTGATCAACTTATTGGAGGAAAAATTTCTTCTCTGAGATTGGCAAAAGATTACACACGGCAACAACTTGCTGATTTAATTGAAGTAACTCATCAACAATTACAAAAATATGAAAAAGGCATTAATAGAATATCCACAGGTAGATTAATGCTTATCGCCAAGGCATTAGATGAAAATATTGATTATTTTCTTGAAGGGTTGAAAAATACAGGTAGTGCTGAACCAGTACTTACCCAACACCAACGTATATGTATTGAAGTATCAAGAAATTTTATGAAAATTCGTAATCCAAAACATCAACAAGCTGTTAATACATTGGTACATTCACTTATAATACAAGAAACGTCTGAGTAATCCCATCAATTCTTAAGAACAAAGGAATATAGTGGTTACTTGAACTGTGTGTAATTTAATAAAGAAAAATTGTTTGTTTCAGGTTTGTATAATCAATCCGTCTATCCAAATGGGTGAAGTTTTTGTTGATGCCGATGGACCAGCCTAGCTGCCAAGCAAGTGAGATAAGGTTTCCTTTAATGGTGTTATCTGAAGTAGCTACATCAATAGCACAGCAGCCGGTAAAGCCATAACGTGGATAGTCGTAGATGTGGAAAGAGTTTGGCACACCGCCGATTTTGCGGTTGTATTCTTTAGAACGACAGGTTGAGGTAAGCTGCATGGGACAGTTAAATTTGCTACGCAAGGCAACTAATTTTTCAGCAAAACCTGCAGCTAAAATGATTTGACCAGTTTGCCTGCAGGCTAGCTCTTGGTGAGTAAAGTATGGTATATAGTATTTACTGTTCATACTATTAAATCTCTTTCGAAACTCTACTTCTGCTGGTAATTTATTCGTGCTACCGGTATTCTGCTCCTCACGTACATCATCGTCCACTGCGGTTCGCAGTGAAGTGGCTTCTTTAAATTCCTTAGCATAAGCGAGTTTCGAAAGAGGTTCTTGATAATGATCCATAAAGCAATTGTATAATTATTTCGTTATGACAATCAAAAATTACTGTAGTTCCAAAAGAAAGCCTATTTATTACCACTCCCATAATTGATGGCACAGTAGTAGTTGCTAGCAATTTGTAATCATAACCATCATCCCTACTGTTATATATAGCTGTTCCTTGCCAGTTGCTACCATCAGGCACTATGGCTATGCGTAAAATTGGTTGGTTTGCCCTAGCATCAGTTGGCAGCGTAGGCGTCTCTATTAGCTCCATGATGGTTGCAGCTAATAGTTTTGGTAATTCATAATTTGACGTAAGATAATTTGTGTTGCTATGAAAGTCATACATCGCCATATTAAAGCTAGTAGCAAAAATCTTCATCAACCCTGAACGCTGCATATCGGTTTTAACAATCCTTAACTGATGCTGCACTTGATTGTCGTCTGCTGTACAGATAACATTGATAATATCTGTTGGTTCTAAAAAGCCATATTGGCGAACCCTAGTGGATGATTTCCGAACCCAAATCGAGGTAAGAAATGTGATAAACCAGCATCCTTATCGTACATTTGTATAGATGTATCAATTTAATTAATCCTTGGGAAGATATTGCCTGAATAATTTTAAAGTGTAGGCAATATGCTTTTGACCCCTTTTGAGCAAAAAATGTGAATAGATATCTAACCTAGTCACACTAAAACCCAATTAATATAGTTTTTGGAGTTTTACTTTTCAATTCTCGTGGGGTCAATTTTATAACAGGAGGTCACATGGTGTACGTTGAGAACTTTTTACCAGTTTAGGTTAGAATTTTTGCAAATCTCTTTAAAGCCTAATTATAATCAAGCTCTGGCTATAATAGGGCTTTTATAGTTAATTCCTAGTGAATAAATTTAGAATCACGATAGATATAAAATTATTAGTTATTCAAACTCTTGTATTATTTGGTAATATTGATAAATACAAAGGTAAATTGCTTACTCTTATAACCGAGCAATTTCAGACTATAACTTATTAATCATTTTGCCAACTCTTCAGGTTAATTGAGTATATTAGGGATTTTCTAATGTTCTTCAAATTATTTGAGTATAATTAGTACATAATTGCCACTAAATTTGATATTTCACTATTTTTTTTATCAAAAACACTTTACATATTAAAATATATCCAATACTGTATAAAGTATATAATTTGGACAATAAAGAGGCTTCCTAATTTTATCATTGGAGTATACAGATCAGCAGAACGTTTTTAAGAACGTCCTTTACAGGAGTTTTTGAGATTATTGAAATATAAAAACTAGGGGTAATATATGGCTAAAGAAAGATTACAATCATTAAAGAGTAAATTTAATAGTTTAAGTAATAATCCACTGATGGATATTGACGGAAATTTGAGTACCTTGCAGAGCAAGTTGAGTAGTGAAACATCTTATTATAATAGTTATGTATCGCAGAATAGTAGTTTATCTTCGCAATTATCACAAGCTCAAAATGATCTTGCTAATAAGCAAAGTACCCTGAGTAGTACTCAATATAATCTTAGTAATCTTCAATCTACTCTTACTAGCAAGCAAAATAATCTTGCAACATTACAAACTAAACTTAATGACCAACAGGCTTTAGTAAGAAAAATACAAAGCTATTTAAGTGATTATCAAGAAAATCCAACGTCTAGTACAGGTACAATTGACAATGAACAATTAGCTGAAAAGCTGATTGGTGAACTAACACAATTAAATTTGGAGTAAACTTATGAGAATACGGGATTTTATCAACGAGAAAATTCAAAAGATTGAAGAGCTTGCGCAGTATAAGGAGTTCACAACAAGTGTATATATGGTATACGCAGGATTTAAGAGAATAGAAAAGTTTATTTTACATAATGGTCAGGAAAGAATATTTAAAGAAAAGATAATACCCTGTGGTAATCGTGCTTCTGGTTCTGCAGAAGAAATATTTTTAGGGACCTCTTATGACAGTGAGAACAGAATATTTACCCCACTTAACGAAGCCCTAAATGCAATTACTCAAGTCCTCGACATAATTCCGCAAATTACTTCATACCAAAGTAGTAATAGTAGTTATGCAACACAAAATTCCCAAAAGAGTCAGGAGGTTGCTCGAAAGAATCAGGAAGTTTATCAAAAGAACCAAGAGATCGCCCAAAAGAATCGGGAGATTACGGAAGTGCAGCAAAAGATAGCGGGGCTGCAGACACAGGAGAGTAGTTTACAGAGCCAAGTAAATAGCTTCTGTAAATTGTAATGAACTATTGACCCACTATTGTAACGAACTATTGACCCACCAAACCATACTAAAAAATAAAATGAAATATAGTTTTTTGATCAGATTTTAACCATTATTAAAATTCAGATTCAGATAATATTTAACTATACTCAGTTGATAATTTTTTTATTACAATATTGCTCTTTACTAATTTACATCTTTTCCTCCTCTAAAACTTTTATTACCAGTTTCTATGATTTGACAATGATGTGTTAATCTATCGATAATTACTTTTGTTGCCTTAGCATTACCAAACATATCACCCCATTCTTCAAATCTCAAATGGGTAGTAATGATCACTGAAGTCTGCTCATATAATTTAGCAAATAGCTCAAATAACAGGAATCTAGCCTCAGCTTTTATTGGTACATAGCCTAATTCATCTACTACAATCAAATGGAATCTCTTAATTGAATCGATGAATTTGCTTTCATAATTATGCGTTCTAGCATTAAGCAATTGGCTAGCTAATTCATTTAAAGTGTAAAATATTACCCTGTAACTTTTTTCAATGGCAGTGAATGCCAAGCCAATTGCTAGATGAGTTTTTGCAGAACCAGAACCACCTATGAGCATGATATTTTGATGATTATCAATCACTTTTTGTATATCAATATTCTCAACCAATTTAGCTTGGCATGTATCTGATAGTAACTTTATGGTTGGAAACTTAGCTAACTGCAACCTATAATGCAGAGAACGTGACTTTTTATATTCACACTCTGCTTCAAGAAGTTTCTTTAACACATCATACACACTAGTAGTAGGGACATCATTTGTTAAATTACTTGACTCAGCTAACTGCATCTTCATACCAACTAAACCTAATTTATCTAATAACAATATTAAGTCTTTCATTTAATTTACCTCCGTTGTTAAATGCAACTTGCTATAGATACTACAATCAGCATCAGGAGGATTTTTTAGCTGAATAAACTCACTCTCTTGGATATCTAGTTTCATTGCTGGTTGCAACAAATATTGCTCAACTAATTTAGAGCTACAGCCACCAGCAGCAATTGTTAGGTTACAAGCATTTGTTACCTTTTCTAATCCATACTTATTAACAAGTAGCAGGATATCTATAAATTGTTTATCACCATCTTTGTAACTCTCTAACTTATTTCGTAGTTTGCCAAATATCTCAGGTAACAAACTCATTAACTCTTTGAACGGTTTACCATTACGTAAAGCACCGGGTTTACGTTCTAGAGCTGCTATATAGTGCCATGGATTATAATTCTTCTGATAGCGTTTAAAACTACGAACATGCTCTGCAATAATCTTGCTTTCATGTAAAATTACTATCTGCCAAGCATAGGATTTAATCTGTACACTAAGTCCCACATATTCACACGGAACACTATACATATTGCTGTCGTATTGTATTAAACTCAAAGGTGATACGGTCGTTGGATGTAATCTATAACCCCTAAACTGCCCTCTATATCCTATTAAATATCCCTTCTCTTCCTCATATATTTCTAAAATTGTTCTTTCTGTAAACTCAGGATGTCTTTTAGTTTTAGCCCACTCTATAGACATCTCTCTTAGCTGAATGTTAATAGCTTCATAACTATCTCCTTTCAATATTGGAGTAAAAAAGTTACGTCTAGTGTCTCCCACTTCTTTCTCAACTTGCCCTTTCTTCCATCCCGATGCTGGAGTACAGGCAAGTGGTTCAAATAAATGGTGAGAGACCATTTGGGCAAACTTCTCGTTAAAAATGCGATCTTTTCCGATAAGTATTTTCTTAACAGCCGTCTTCATATTGTCATAAATACCATTCTTACAACAACCAGCAAAAAACTTGAAGGCTTGATCATGGCCATCCATAACCATTTCCAGCTGCTCATTAGGATAAACCACTACCAAAGAATAACGACTATAGCATAGCTTTATTCTTGCTGCTTTAACTTTAGTAACTTCCCCATTTAAACATATTTCTTCCTCTCCCCAATCAAATTGAAACGCTTCTCCAGCTTCAAAATTTAGTGGAATAAATACTTGCTTCCATTTTGCTTCATTCTCTCTACGAAATTTCCTTACTACTAAATTCACAGATTCATAACTACCATGATAACCTGATATTTTCAGCTGCTTATATAGTTTCTTAGCAGTCATTCTACGCCTAGCTGGTTCTTTTATATTCTCTGCTAATAGCTGATGCAATATCGCAAGATATTCACCCAAAACTGGCTTAACTTTAGTATATTTTGCTAATTCAAACTTAGTCGCATCACTGCGTATAACTTTTTTAACAGTATTTTTTGATATATTAAGCTCTTTGGCAATTGCTCTAATTGCCTTGCCATCAACATGATACATTTTTCGTATCTTTGCTATTGTTTCCACGATAAACACTCCCTAAACACTCCTACATATTATTAACAAATTATTAATTTATGTAGGAGCTACTATTTCTTTTTAGGTGGGTCAATTCTCTTTACAATTCTTGCTCTAAATGGGTCAATAGTTCATTACAATTTACAAGCTATAATATATGATGATAATGGTGAAATATCACCTTGATATAAATCTTTCATTTGAACCTCTTTTAATTTGGTATTAGTAGCCACTCCTGATAAATTATAAAAAGCAAGAAATTTAAAATTTCTTTTATATTTTAAGCTGTTTTAATAGATCAAGAAGCTTTTGCTGTAAGTCATTACCGCAATCAATTACCATGTTCAAATTTGCTTAATGCTTGCAACTTATTTAACTATACCTATTACCCATATAGCTTGCTATACACACGTGGTTTGCTGTTATTGTTATAACTTATAGAATTAAGATTAATAAGTGAGAAAGTTTACCACATCAGTAAGAATTACTTAATATAAAATTAATGCAGTAATTATGAACTGCCACGATATTTTGACTTACACTACTATTTGCAGAGATTTAGACAATATGTGATTCCATATTATGCTGATCAACTAATTGATAAATCATTTTCCCAAACTTGAATCAAGAGTTACCCGCATATTTTTCTTGATTTATCAGAATTTTGTCAGCATAATGTATTATACAATTAAGCCGATATAGAGCGTTTATTATGCCGACAAAATTCAATCCCGTGTATATAATAATTCCAAGTATTGCAAAGGATTTAATGCGTATTGAAGCAGCAAAACAAAAAGTTTCCTTACTCCCCATTAATCTAAGAGTTTTATCCTTATTAAGGGAAACTGCCAAATTATATACGACCTATTATTCAACTATGATTGAAGGTAACCGTTTAGATCCTGAACAAATTAAGGAAGTACTGACATTGAAAGGACATTTCCCTGGACGTGAGCGTGATGAACACGAAGTTAAAGGATATTATGCAGCACTTGCACAACTTGAACAATATGTTGCTAAAAATCATCCGGTTACCGAGAAGGTCATACAAACACTCCATGCCTTAGTCATGAGTGATGGCAGAACAAGAGTAATCCCAACTCCTTACCGAGATGGACAGAATGTTATTAAAGATGGGCAAACAAGTACTATTGTTTATATGCCGCCTGAATCTAAGGATGTTCCTACTTTGATGAAATATTTAGTCACTTGGATCAAAGAAAGCAATGATTTACCATGCCCAATTATTGCAGCTATTACACACTACCAATTTGCAACTATCCATCCCTATTATGATGGTAATGGTCGTACTGCAAGGTTACTAACCACACTAATTTTACATTTGGGAGGATACGATCTAAAGGGACTTTACTCTTTAGAAGAATATTATGCCAAGAATTTGTTTGCTTATTATCGTGCTATCAGTATAGGTCCTTCACATAATTATTACTTTGGTCGTGCTGAAAGTGATATTACCTCTTGGATTGAATATTTTATTGAAGGAATGACTTTTGCTTTTGAAAAAGTTGTCACTCAAATGATTGTTGCTCAAAATAAAGGTGAAAAAGATCATTCTACTTTAATAAGAACCTTGGACCCAAAACAACGTAAAGCATTAGAATTATTTCAAAACTATGAAGTTATCACAAGCAATCAAATTGGTGAATTATTTGGGTTTCAACCTCGTACCAATACTACACTTTGTAAAAAGTGGGTCAACGCTGGTTTTCTAGAAATTGTCGATTACTCTAATAAAGCACGAAAATATAGATTAGCGAAACCATATGACGTTTTATTAGGTAATTTGTTGTGAAGCAATACACTAATAACTTGGTTACAAGAAAGAGGATTAGAATTATCACCAGGCAAAACACGTGTAGTAACATTTAGAACCTTCAAAAGCTTGATGAAATTCAGCTTTGTGGTTAACAATTAATTGGCAACTCGCGTTAAAATATGTTACTAAATATAAAAAATAACAATTAAACTGCTGATAAATCATTAGTGCTGTAATGTAGTTATGTTATAATTTTTCTAAAGAGTTAGTGATGATCAAATCGAAATATACTCAAAGAAGCTAAAAAAATACTTAGTGATTATAAGAAAGCAACAAGTGATAAAGTTGGGCTTATTGATTTAATGGTATATTACGTTGAATGTGGTACTGATTTCCTGTGTGAATTTGGTGATATGTATGAGCAATATTATATTAGCCTAGAATCAGTTTTTGAGAACACTATTAAAATAATGCAGCAATTTGATGAAACAGAAATGGGCTATTTTATTCAAAGATTACATGTAGTCGTTAAAAAAGCAGAACATATGGGATAGGGATATTATGATGCGATATCGGAGATGTTAAATAGTGTTTACGAGGAAACAATTATAAAAGAGTAAATATGGAAAATAGTATATTAGAAAGAATTGCTAATGCACTTACAACAGATGATTTGCAAGATAAAGGTAAAGATAACGTACAATTTTGTGTCACCGATGAATTAGCACCTAGAGATATTAATATAGAAGTTGATGGGTTAGGGCTAATGACTCTTCCTGTTAGTCAGACATATATTCAAAAATTGATAAATATCTCCTCTAAGGCCCAATTTGGTTTACGTGAGCAAACAATATTGGATGAGAATATTCGCAATAGTTATGAAATCAAATCTGATAAATTACATATCAGTATCAATGAACAGTCTTTAACAGCTATGCTAAGCAAAATACGTGATAGCTTAGGGCTTAGCGGGAATAGTGTTTTAACTGCACATTTGCATAATATGTTAATTTATCAGCCAGGGCAGTTTTTTGATATGCATCAAGATTCTGAAAAATTGGAGAATATGGTTGCAAGTTTGGTAGTTGTATTACCATCACCGCATATTGGTGGAGATTTGATCATTGAGCATGGTAAAAAAAAGAAGATTTTCTCTTCCGAAAATATTGATCAAAGTAATGCTAAATGCATAGGTTTTTATGCAGATTGTAAACACAAGGTTGAAAAAATTAAGCAGGGATATCGCATTGCTCTGACTTACAATCTGGTGTTAAAATCAGAAGAAATTTGCAACATCAAAAATGTAAATCAGCAATTAACAGATGCTATTAAAGATTATTTTGATATAGAAGTGAACAAACAGCCGCAAAACAAACAACCGCAGAGGCTTGTGTATTTTCTAAACCATAGTTACACAGAACATAGTTTGCGATGGAGTATGCTCAAAGGGGCTGATCGTGCAAATGCTTCTGCACTTTATGGAGTAGCACAAGAGTTAAGCTTAATCCCTCATCTTGCTTTAGTTGAAATTCGACAATCTTGGACTACAGATGGAGATGATCGCAATCCAACAATTGATGAACTTATTGATGATGAAGTAACTTTGTCTTATTGGATAGATTCAAATAATAAAAAATTACCATTTAGTGAATGTGATATTGATGAAGATGAGATTTGTTGGACAAAAGAAACGGAGTCTCTTGAGCCGTATAACACGGAATATGAAGGCTATATGGGAAATTATGGTAATACCATGGATTATTGGTATAGACGTGCTGCTATTGTATTATGGTCTGAATCAAGTCAAATTCCGATGAATTTCATGCTGAATTATGATAATGCTATAGATGAGTTATATGTACTTACCAGTAGTCCAGACAATGAAAAAGAAGTTATGGAAATTATAGCAAAAGCTGGAAAATATCTATATCGAACATTCTATAAAAAAGATAAAAATGATTTTGAGATATTGGCAAATATTGCTCTTTACATTAAAGATAAGGACACTGCACTATCAATTTTATCTCATTTTAAATGGGAGATATTAAATTCTGATATCATAAAATTGCTTGTTAAATTGCAAATTCAATATGGCATCAACTGGTGTATCGATCTTTTGAATAATTGGAAAAATCATGAAAGAGATAGTAAAGATTGCTTTATAAAAGAAATCCATTCTTTTGTACAAAATTTCTTATATTATGACGGTGCAGCTTCAATTGTAGAGCTATTATTGGATACTCAAAGTAATACCCTTATTGATAGCGACCAAGAAGCGTATAAATGGCAGAAACCTGTAAAACTTAAGGAATCTTTGCCTAAGAGGATTGCCATGTTTTATCAAACCCTTGCAGCATGTGCAGCAATTAATAATATTTCAGTGCTAGATAAAGTTATTGAACATTTAATATCTAGCCTAGAATTATATCCAGAGACTAGCTTGGCTGAGTTGTTTTTTAAACTTCAAGGTACAGTTCCTACTGAATATTTTGCCCATTACAAACTGCTCAAAGATCATCTAGTTCAAATTATAGATAACCAACTAGCTTTAGGGATGCGTCCTGAAGATGATTGGTCTATTGACGCTAAATTACCGTGTAAATGTGAGCATTGTAAAATAGCCACGAATTTTTTGCACTCCAAAACTGAGATAACAAAAATATGGCCTATTCTAGCAGCTATTCGTGATCATATTACCAATATGTTTAATGGTTTAGACTTACCTGTTAATTTATCTGTTGAAAGAAAAGGTTCACCACATAAGCTGATTATGGTAAAAACCGAGCTATTACACAAAAATGCAAAAAAAAGATTTGATGAATTAAAATTTTATCAGCAAAAGCTTCAAACTAATATTAAAAATTAAATTATAAACTTGCTATATGTAGATAAAAAATATGAAAGAAGAAAGCCTTAAGAATGATTATCAGCCAAGAATGCTAGTTGGTACTGATGATTTCAAAAAATTATTATTAAACACTGATATCTTTGTTGATAAGAGTCTACTTGTTAAGGACATAATAGAAGATAGTGGTGATGTTATATTAATCACTAGACCAAGACGTTGGGGTAAGAGTTTGAACATGGATATGATCAGGAGGTTCTTGGAAATTGAAATAGATGAACAGGGAAATCCATTAGCACTGAAGATAAATAACAAACTATTCCTTGGGGGTACAGTAGATTTAGGCTTTGATGAAACTAAAGAGTTAATGCCCTTAAAAATTGCCAGTATAGCAAGTAGCATAAAACGCCAAGGTCAATATCCAGTTATTTCTATAAATTTCAAGGATGTTAAGGGCAGCAGTTACCAAGAGATAGAGAGCGGTATAAGAAAACAAGTTATTAAGCTATTTGCGAGTCATTACTACTTAAGGCGTTACCTTACTCAGGATATAGCACTATTAGATAACGCCCAAAAAGAAATATTAGAACGGTACTTTGCAGGCAAATTTGATAAGGAAGATCTTAAGGATAGTTTAGGCTTCTTAAGTGGACTATTGTCTAAACATTTTGGACAAAAAGTTTATATATTGATCGATGAATACGATACACCCATTAACAATTCCTACCTTAAATTTGGTCACAAGCCTGAAGAGTTTGAACAAGTACTTGAATTATTTCGTGGCATGTTTGGCAGCAGTCTAAAAGGTAATACTTGTGTAGAAAAAGGAGTAATAACTGGCATATTACGTATTGCTAAGGCTAATTTGTTCTCAGATCTTAATAATGTTAGTGAATATAGCTTGCTAGATGATGAGTTTTCTAAGTTTTATGGCTTTACCCAAACAGAAATTGATGAATTACTAACCATCGTTCCAACTACAACTAATCATGAAGAAATAAAAAATTGGTATAATGGTTACACCTTTGGTGGAGAGGTCATTTACAATCCATGGTCAATCATGCAATGTTTAGCACGCAAAGGTAAGCTTGATCATTACTGGCTAGATAGTGGGGGTACGGGGCTAGTTGATAAGGCATTATTGTCAGATGAGATGCAGGAAGATTTACAGAGCTTAGCTGCCGGGAAAAGTATTATCTCACCTATTACCAAACAAATAATTTTTGCTGACATTAACAAACCAGTAGGATTACTTAGTTTATTGTTATTTAGTGGTTATTTAAATCCTACTGCCAAAATACCAGAAAAAAATGTTTATGAGCTATCTATCCCTAATTATGAAGTAAAATATATCTATGAAACAAGAGTACTACAATGGGTAACAAACCAACTAAAAATCGATAGTTCTAGATATTACTCGTTTGTTAGCTTGTTACCAGCAGGTAAAGTAGAGAAATTTAAAGAACGGTTACAAGAATTGCTACAAAACTCTACCAGTTTCCATCAGACAAGAGAGAGAAAAGCAGAATTATTTTATAGTGGCTTTATGTTAGGGCTTATTAACATGTTATCACCTAGCTACATAATAGCAAGTGAACAGGAGTCAGGAAGTGGGAGGGCTGATATTATCATGATCCCAAAAGCTAGTAAAGGAGATAAGGCAATTATTATTGAGTATAAAATAGCTAAAAATAAAAAAGATTTAGCCTCAGTAGCTAAAATGGGCTTAAAGCAGATTATAGATAAACAATATGATGTAAAAATAAGGCAGTATCAATATGTTAAGCAAATACTCAAAATTTCTATAGCGTTTTGCGGTAAGAATATGGAGTTACAATACCAAGTTGATGAACCCTAATAATAGAGTGTAATGGCTTGAATAACTAATAATTTTACGTCTATCGTGGTTCTGAAATTGTCCACTACGCCCCGCCAAATGGGACAATTGGTTAATTTTGCTAGTTCTGTGAAGGGAAAAGCCAAGGTGTACTCTAGGTTTGAACCATTAAGATTTAGGTTCGCAAACATAAAATTTAGTAATTCCCGTTTTTCAGCTATCGTCGAATCCCTAAAAGTTTCATAGGCATTTGTAGTAATACTTATCAGGTCTACAAGCTTTTTTGATAATTTGTCATCTATCTTGTCATAACTTTTAATCAGTTCACTTAATTCATATTGCCTATCTCTTCCCGACTTCCGCATTTTTTAATAAGGCATAAGCTTAGAAGGGTCATAGTGCTGGGATTTTTAAAATTTAGGCACAACATTATTTTGTTATTTTAAATATATTTCAGCATGGTCTGAACGTTTGATGTTAAAGGTTTTATAGATTTTTCTAGCTTCGTTTTTTATTGCACTTGGTAGTTTATAAAAATCACCAGTCTTTGTATGTCTTAAGATTGAAGCCTGTACTGATATTAATAATTCAACAATATTAGTTACACTAATCTTTTGGGTCAGAGCAACCTTGTATTCTATAGTCTTAAGCACTGCAAAACTCATATAAGAGCTTGTCCGCAAACTAAGTAATAGAAGTAATCCTACGAAGAAGTAATCGACTCATAGCCAAAAAAATTATATTTTCACTAGAATCAGTAAGAAAATCATATTCCTTGGAGAGCCTTCTATTTCTATTTTGTCTATTACGAACAATAAACAAACTACCCTTTTCTTGACACGACCATAATAGTTCAAAGATATCTGCTTCTCTGTCACCAATAGTTATAACTTTAGTATCTTTAGGTATAATATGCATAGTGTCCTTAAGTGCTGCTATCCACTTATAACTTTCTTTATCTTCAGTAGAAGATATATATTTTCTTCTTGATTTTTCTTGTGCAGTTTCTTCACGTATAACACGAGCCCAACATTGTTGAGAAGATAATCCTAAAGGTAATCCTTCCATTGTAAACATCAAGGCACTATGCACAATCAGCCCCATTTTATGTTTTGTATAAGACTTTGAGACGCTACCGAGCCCTTTAGTTTTAATATGAGAATCAAAATCTAGGTATGTTGTATCCTGAACTGAAAATACAAACTCATTACCTTTAATCCTTTCTTGTGTTTCTTTATAATGTGAATAATAAATTCCCGCTGGATCAAATTTTTTATTGCTAAATAATCTATACGCTCCTTTAGCCTCTTTCCAACTTCTGCAACTTTGATTTATTGAACCAAAAGCTTTGCTTTCTATAAGTGAGCTAGTTTTAATAAGTCTTTTTATAAGCCTTTGATCTCCAAAGTTAACATGCCTAAATTCCCTTTCTAACCACTTATCACCTAAGTTGTAAGCATTAGATAACGCTTGCATATTCCTCATTCTTTCCCCTTCTTATATTTTAAGTATATAATTCAATATTAGTTTATACTTAATTTTATATTTGTGGGTAAAAGTAAGGATTCAATTCAGGAGAATATGGGGGTAAATAAAGAATTTCTATATTTGTTGCAATAATTAGCTCTTTAGCTTTGTGCCATCCAGCACAATCCATAACAATAATCGCTTTTTGTTCTCCTATCTGTTTAGACATCTCTGCCAAAAATATATTTAAACAAACGGTATTGACATTTGGCATCATTAAAGTAAAATCATCACCTGTGATTGGGTTAACCGCACTATAAACATAGAAATTTTGAAAGCCCATTTTGGCTTTAACTTGAGTTCTGCTACCTTTACGAAACCAACCATAACCTAATTTAGAATGAGTCCCAAAACGTGATTCATCAAAGAAATACAAGTAACTGCTAGGGTTATTTGTTATTGTTTCTTGAAGTTTTTTTTAAACCCTTCATGAGTTTCTTTATTCTGTTTGTAATGCACTGGTCTTGGGGTAATGTATGCAAATTTAAGTTTCTGTAATACTCTATGTACAACCGATTTACTAGCATCAATCTCCAAATTTTCTTTAAGTTTTATGATGATATTTTTTATTGTCATGTTACAATCGTCTTGTAACCATTTATTTATTGCTTCACAACAATTTTTTGTTAATTTACTTTTTCGTCCTCTACCTTGTTTATATTCAAGGCTTTTATCATTACCTTGAGCAAAGCTTTTTACCCAGTTCCTAAGCGTATTGGTTGTTATATTAAATACCTTACATACTACACCAACACCATTTTCTTTAGCAGCAATTATAGCCATAAGTCTAATAGCAACTCTATTATCTCGGTTCATGCTTGCAAGTTGCTCAATAGCACGTTGGTATAACTCTTCTGTTATTAATCTTTGATGACATCCCATTATATTCCTTTCCTTAATTTATTCATAAACTTGGAATATTATAACATAATCTCATCTTTTTTCTACTATTTATACTAATTTAAATTAGGGAATTAGTATTATATGTCACAAATTCCTAGAATGACCACAAGTCTTTGGTTGTAATAAAATGACGGTAGCATTACTTGACAGAATTTGCCACAACTGTAACATCATAAAAATTGGTAACGAAAGTTATCGTATGAGAAAACGAAAATAACTAATTTTACCCTCTACAATATTGCTCGCTAAACGGGTCATTTTTCAACGTTTATTGACAATAATTTATTTTCATCTAAAATTTAGATAAAAGATAATTGCTGTGAGCAAAATTGGAGAAAAAAATGTCTTATTTGAGTTTTATTAAGGATGATATACTTGAAGCTATAGTAAAAGAAGTATTTAATAAAGCCGCTAACGCTATAGCTATGTCCGAAAAAAAGCTAGATAGAAATGTCATTGACCCATTTTCAAGCTTATTTGAAATGAGTAGCCTTGAAACCGATGCAGAAGGTTGGCTAGCAATGGAAAAAGTTAGACAAGCTCAAAAAACTCTCTCAAATCATATAGGGCACTTTCACCAAAGCGTGATCGGTGCCATAAATGGCTGGACAAACCTTAGGGCAAACCAGCAAATTGACCTAATAAACGAAGATCGACAAATCATTGCAGAAATTAAAAATAAGCACAACACTATCAAAGGCTCAGACAGGTACAACACTTACACTGCTTTAGAGGGTCTTGTGATGCCAAAGGGTCATAAATATAAAGGCTATACAGCTTATTACGTTGCAGTCATTCCTAAAACAGCAGAAAGATATGACAAAGAATTTACCCCGTCCATTTCCAAAACGACGTCGTCTTGCAGCCCAAACCATCTAATAAGAGAGATAGATGGCTATAGCTTTTATGCTCTTGCAAGCGGCGTAGAAGATGCCATGTCGCAAACCTTTGATGCTATAATGTCCATAGTCGCAAAGCTTAAGCCACATTACAAAGTTGATGATAAATTCATTAGAGGATATTTTAACAAGGCCTTTATGCCGCAAGAAAAATAGTTGTATCATGGCAACTATCCAATATTCTAATCAGAGCTTTTCCTATGTGGTATCCTAAATTCACTGGCACAGCATTGCCAATTTGTCTATATTGTGCCGCAATAGAACCGCTGAATGCCCAATCATCAGGAAATGACTGTATACGAGCGTATTCTCTAATAGTCAAAGGTCTAGTTTCTGATGGGTGGCATCTCTCGGTCTGTTTTTGTGCTGGGTTACATGTCAGCGTCAAAGAAGGTTCATCCCAAGCCAAACGCCTAGCCATTCCAGTTTTCCCACCACCTAAAAAGTAGCTCGCACCCATGAAAGATCTTTGGAGTTCATCTGGTAAATCTCTCCAATAACCTCCTTCTGGTATTAATTCCATCAATCTTCTTTTGCTTTCCGTATATTGTTGCCCAAGCGAGCTTGGAACATCTTTCAAGACCTCTCTCAAAGACACAGTATAATCTTGTTCTGTTGGGAATAAGACCGTGGCTTTGTAGTCTTTGTGAATACCTATAATCACAAGTCGCTCTCTTTTTTGAGCTACGTCTAGATACTGAGATCTCAAAACACGATAAAACATATTATAACCAAAATCATCCAGTATTTGGATCATTGTAGCCAGTGTACGCCCTTCGTCATGCTTCTCAAGTCCCCTGACATTCTCTGCTAAAATCACTTTTGGATTTATTTCTTTGACAGCTCTTGCATATTCAAAAAATAATGTCCCTCTAATATCGTCAAAACCCATTCTTTTACCAGCATAACTAAATGCTTGGCATGGAAACCCACCAGCAACAATATCGGCTTTAACCCCTGTAAAATCAACTTTAGTAATGTCATTTTCTATGACATTCCAATTTGGTCTATTTGTTCTTAACGTTTGAGTTGCTAGTTTATCAATTTCAACAAGCATTTTAGTTTCAAGTCCAGCATTATGCATACCAAGGGCTAATCCGCCAGCTCCTGCAAATAGTTCTACGACGCTATACTCACTCTTATAATTTGTTGAAAGGACTTTATAACCACTATCACTCGAGCATTTTGCTAGCTTAGACTGAAGTCTTTTTAGTTCATCTATTTGGAATATGCGTTGTCCAAGAGTGCTACGATGACCTTTGACCAATCCCTTTTTTTCCCAACGCCTTATTGTATCGAGTGAAACCCCTAATAGAGTACTAGCATCTGCTATTGATAAACATTTCTCTGTCATAATAACCATTTGCTTATGCAATGGTTACTATAACATTTGCGTAAAATGATTTCAAGGAGAAATATGCAGCAATTCCCCAAGGTAATTTAAAATTCCCAACTAATGATAGAAAGGTTTGTTTTTTAAAATGCATAAATGTCTATTAGCGAGGAGCCGCAAAGCGGCGACGTGGCAATCCAAAAGTTGCAGTGGCAAAAAATAAAACAGCAAGCTTATATCTTAAAAACATGTTATAAGTAGTTGTAAGAGGGTGACTTGAAGCAAGCTAGACTGAAATAGTCGTGAACAGAATAAGTACCCTCTATCGTTAAGTTTGCTTTGAACAAATTGCAGAAGGTACTGCAGTACAGTAGCCTTGCACAATAAGATGAAGGAGATTATACTATGAAAAAAATAATAGGTCTAGATGTAAGTAAAAAATGGCTTGATGTATGTATATATATTTCAAACAGTAAACCGGAATATCATCGTTTTGCAAATGATAATTTAGGTCATGAAGAGCTTATAAAATTAACAAAATATCAAAAAATTGAGCTAATAGTGTGCGAACCCACAGGAGGCTACGAGGATGAAATTTGCCAAAAATTATATAGTAATGAGCAACGGATTCATAAGGTAAATACCTATAGTTTTAATTCATTTAGTAAGTCAGTAAATTTTTGTAAAACGGACAAGCAAGATGCTTTTAAATTAGCGTATTACGGTGATAAGATGCAACTTACAGCAAATTATATACATCAAATTGAATCAGAAAATTTGAAGAGATATCAGCAAAGACGGGAAGATTTAGTATTGATGCTTAGTAATGAAAAAAAGAGGTTGCATAATAGTGTCGATGGTATTGACAAAGAAAGCATAGAAACATTGATAGGATGCTTACAAAAGGAAATATCTAAAATTGATGATAAATTAAATGAGATAATAGATGGATCAGAAGAACTACAAGAAAAAACAAAAATATTAGAAACTGTACCTGGCATTGGCAAATGTCTAGCTAGTAAATTAATTAGTTTTTTACCTGAGTTGGGAAATAAAAATTATAGCGGCAACGAATTATCAGTATGGTTGGAATAGCGCCATATGCTCGAGATAGTGGTAATAAACAAGGTCGAAGATTCATTAGAGGAGGCAGAAAGATACCACGAGATGCACTATATATGGCAGTACTAACAGGTAAAAATGGCTTTCAATATTTAAAAGCTTTATATGACAGACTTATTAATAATTTTAAACCTAAAAAAGTTGCGACAGTAGCTTGTATGCGTAAATTACTGGAAGTTTGCCATAAGCTTATTCAACAAAAACGTGTATTTGTTGTTAATCAATAATATTTTTTATTTATATAAAATACAGATAAAAAATATTTAATTTTTTTAAAAAGATAATTGCTGTTTATTTGGATCGCCACGCCACTTTTTTGGAGATATTATTACTTTTTTAAAGGGATCAATTTTCGTTACAATCTTTGCTCTAAAGGGGGCAAAACCTGATTACAATTTACAGCAATAGCAGCAACGTCAAAACTAGTGGTATAATTACGAAAGCTATAAGATAAATTCCAGCCTTCATTAGCAGGATATTTGTTTAAATATCGTTGCCATTCGACAGTTTCACCTGCAGTAAATGATGTTGGTTCAGAAATCACCGTAAGATATAATTAGTAATTGAAAAAACTTATTATTGACTTTTGCTAACTGTAGTTTAAAATTAAAAATGAAGTAACTGCAAAGTTACTTTGGGGTATCGAAACCTCCAGCATAACCGGTAAAACATCAACCGTAAAAATGATGTTCCTCGATTACATGATCGGGGTGATGATAGCTATGTTCAAGGCTTGGGGTGTAAATCTCAAGCCTAAAGGCTATTGTAGCTGTGTTATGCGGTTTTTCGAACCCCCGATCGCCAAGATATATATAACCTATAAAATTTTCTTTTATCATTTTATCTTTGGCGATCAAAACTCTTAATTATTAAAACATTAGAGAAGGGATCGCATATGAACAACCAACAAGCCATTATCTTATTATATTCATCACATGCCCGTTTTGAACTCATAAGGCAATCTTTGATCAATTTTTGTAAGGAAAATAATTTTACAATAATAAAAATTATCGACGCACCAAATAAATACGATGACAGTATACTTCGCGAATTAATTTATACAGTAAGCAAACAAAATAATTATAATAGTCCTATCAATCTAATCATCGATGACAGTATATTTGGTAATATTTGTTATTTCGTAACTTGGGTGGTAATTACTACTTTATTAGAAGCTAAGCTGATTAATAGGCTTTATATTCAAGAAAATATATTGCATACTGCCAATACTGAAAAAGATAAATTTGATAATTTTTTAGCAACTAACATAATAACTGAGCATTATTTATTAAAATTCTGCTTCTCATATTTTAACGTTATAATGCATGCTGCTAAAGCAACAATAGATTTCGATGATGAAGAATTACATAAAGGCGGCAATGCATAATATTTCAGGATTTAAATTTACCAATTTTTGACAAAGCTAGTTGTTTTTCTGATTGGCTTGATAAAGTTTAAACTCAGCTTTTTCTCAGTTTCTTTAACTTCTACTTTTGCTGTTTGCTCAAGCATTTTATTTGCTAAAAGTTCTAAATTTGGGTTTAGTATGTACAAAGCTGCTAAGGCATAAACCCTACAATCAAGTGCCTCATTACGTTTACCAGCTGGCTTCTCCCATTTGCGAGTTGGAAAGCCTTTATTATAATAAGTAACGACTTTCTCTGCCGTTAGCTGTTTAAAATATTCAGCGTCATAATTTATTGGGAAATGACAATATCCCGGTCCTAGTTCAGTAATCTTTAATCGGCTGTAGATCATTTCTTTGGCTGTATCAGTGCCAATGGAAAACAACTTAACTCGCATTCTATTGGCAATTGATGGTCTACTAACCAAGACTTTACCTGCTATTGATGAACCCTTTATGGCAAATATCCTACGTAACTGTCTTTTCTTACAGTAAGCATAAACTGCTTGGGTGTGATGACCGCCTGAATCAACACAAACTGAGGCAATCCTAAGGTTAATGCCGCTTTGGTGTTTAATGTTCTGCTCTAGGATATTATCAAGATCATCCCATATCTCACTCCTAGCAGGATCACCATAGATTACTCTATAATCAAGCGACCAGCTTTCTTCTTTTACACCCCAACCAACTATTTCCACTTCAAGTCGATCATTTTGTACGTCTACACCAGCAGTAATAATAACAACCCCGTTAGGTACAACATTGCCCCAATTTTCTTTTCTCGACAATAGTGAAGTTTCATCTACCTTATCTCCTCCTTCCTCCCAAGTTTCACCAAGACTGGTATTAACCCAAGTCTTTAAGGTTTCAGGCATCATTTTCGCTTTCAGGAATTCTGCCGTCATTCTAGCCCAAGTAACCCAAGGCGAATAGATCTCGCTTATATGAAAACCAGCAATGTTGTTACTTTCTCCTTTAGCTTCAGATATCCACTTACCACGCTGTAGCATCGACATTTTATCATTATCGTGCAGAATGCAGCCATTTACCTCACAAATATAATGTGCTTCTTCAGGTTTGTCTTTAGGCCATCGTATTTGAGACCATTTTAAGGTTTGGTACTCACCGCATAATTTACATGGAACATAATAACGTCTTTGATCACTTTGCAGATAAGCCAGTTCTATTCTGCTAAAATATTTGATAGTTGGAGTTGAAGTTAAAATAATTTTTCTATTCCAAAAAGTTGTGGCTCTTTTCTTGGCTAAATTAACTGGATCTCCTTCTGAACCACTACTAGCAGGATAACGATCTACCTCATCACATAGCACAATCCTGACTGGCCTGCTTGCCAGTGAAGAAGGTGAGTTACTACCAGCCATGGTAATGTGTCCACCCGGAAAACGCTTGTATAAGATCTTATTGCCGGAATCTCTACTTTTTGGGTCTTTGACTAAGTTCTTAAACACCTCACTATCACGCAGCATAGGAGTTAAACGATCCGTTGACCAGCTTTCTGCTAGCTTTTCAGTAGGTTGCACTATCAGCATTGGTGCTGGGTCTTGATGAATATGATAGCCAACAATATTATTGATCACTTCGGTTTTACCAACTTGTGCTGATGACATTACTACGATCATCTCTATTTTAGGATCATTTACTGCATCCATGATTTCACGCTGATACGGAGTCTTACTAGTATGCCAGCTGCCCGGCTCAGCCGAAGACTCACTTGACAGCTTACGGTAATTATCAGCCAACTGGCTTACGCTTAACTTTGGTGGTGGTGCTACTAGTTTGGCTATTTTCTTGGTAATCTGACTCCAAATTATTTGGCTTGTTGGCATAATGGGATTGTTGCAAGATGAAAATTTTTTGAATCAGTTTACAACAGTCCCATAATTGCTAAGTTCCAAAAGTGCCTTATGTATCTCCGCCTCTAAGCAATGCACAATGGCTATAAAATCATTATCAAGTACTATTATTTGCCTAGCTATATTGTTTGGAAGACTTAGCATCCTAGCTCTAAAGTCAATGATCAAATTAGACCAATGAAGCTCCACCTCACTGCTAGCTAAGTATTTGCCTTCCAGTATTTGTACTTCTAATTCTGCTTTATCAGCTTGAGCCTTGAGTAAGCGTAGTTTTTGGGCGTTTAAATTATCAGAGGTATTTTTGCCAACTGGTCTTGATTCAAGATATCGTGCATAAGACTTTATGCAGTCAGCTAAATCATACTTACCAGCTACTGGAGCAGGCAGTATAGCTTCCTTAACCAATTGTTGCACTCTACGTTCACTTAATTGCAAAGCTTTGGCAATGTCTGATACTTTATGGTTATTCATTAAACTTGGTTTATTTTAAAAAACAATTCTTAAAATTATACTTATGCAATAATAATAGGAACTGAATATTGAGTTATTTTATTATCTCTAGTAATTATAGTTAAATAAGTTTTGTGGCAATTGATCAAAATCTTTAGCAATTTTTATTTTTCCTTTCCATGCTCCGGCTTTACGTGGAATTGATAAAGCATTATATTTTATTATTTTAACTGTTGGTCTGCCTGCTTTGCAAATAATTACTTCTTCTCCTTCTTGAACTTTTTTAATTAAGTCAGAAAAATGAATTTTCGCTTCATGTATACTTGCTATTTGCATTTCTTTTCTCTAATGCTTCTTAAAAATTAAGATTAAACTAAATTTTATTATATGTATAGACAATGTTTAAAAATAGATATATGGCTTACAAGTTTATACTTAATTTCGTTTTTTACTACAGCTCATTAAATGTAAGAGTCTTATATTTAGAGGGTTACAGAACTTTTGTTAAATTAAAAGAAACGAAATATACCAAAAATTTTTATCGCTAGGCAAGGGGCGGGGTGGTCAGTCACCCAAGTTCGACAAGCTTAGAAAGTACCTTGTTTCGTTTCGTTTTTTCCATACTATTTGTTAAATTGCTTCTGTCTCCTTTATTTTGCTGTGTCTAAGGCAAAGTTAAAAGAAGTCGTAAACACCTTATCAAAGCGGCTATTAAAAGTATTAACTGCTGTAGCCTTAAACCCAAACCTTGGACTAACTTTAGCTTCATGGGTTAGGCTATATAGCCTTTCCAGTCTTTGACTACTAACCCTACGATAAATAGATTTGCCAAGTTTAAATATACTTCTATTCCCCTGTTGATCTCTCAAAGTTTTTGAACTTCTTTGCTTTTTTGGTACATTACTGGTTGGTACAGCAATCATACTGCCACGATATGACACTTTAATTCTGAATGTAGGCAAAATGAGCCTTAGTGTACACAGCAGATATTAAGGCATATTTACTAGCAAATGCCACCTTGATACCAGTTCTTTGGTGTTTGTCCCACCATTTTTTGCTGTTATTGAATATGATTGGTACTCTTTTGCAGATTTGCTCTTGCACAAGCAATGCTATTTTGTTCAAAGTCAAGTTAACTGCAAATGGTAGCTGTTTCTTCTCGATATTATCCATATAACGGGCTATCTTGTTTATATCACTTTTCACATCAATAGTAAAACTCATAACTGCAACCTCTCTAATTTTTAAGCTACTGGACGATATTTAGAACCGTGCAATATTGCAGCAACACCTATTAAAACCCCCTCTCCAAGGTCACCTGTTACTTTAATTGCTGGTCTTACAAACCTCTTATCACCAATATAACCTGCCATAAAAGCAGTAGTATCATCAGGTCTAGTTTTAAGGTAAGCAAAAGTGCCAGTATTTTCCCCAAGCACAGCTCCTATAATCTCTGTATCAAGGCAATCAGTAAAGTTAACATTGTCGTTTGAATGTTGCAACCTGATTTGTACATGCCTGTCATCGTTCGGATTCACGTTAGCCGCTCCTACCATTACCGTAAAAATACCACTTTCAAAACCTGATACATCCACCGCCTCTACATCAAGTTTATCTGCATTAATCGCTACTGGTGCTAACAATTGCTGCAGTTTGCTATTGGTTTTTTCTTCTCTCGTTATTGCCATTTATTCCTCTTTTTCCCTTACGCCAAGCTACCAAGCTTACTATCCCATTATTGCCTTTTATTATACCCTAAGGTTTGCCAGCTTGCAATAGTTTTTAATTAAAAGTTACTATAAATTACTACTCACCCTTAGAATTATGGTGCTTTAAAGGCAAAAAATGTTACTTTAAGTTACATTTTACCAAAATTCTTGCCATCTTCTTTGTCTCTTCTTCTCTTGTTACTGCCATTTATTCCTCTTTCCCCTTACGCCAAGCTACCAAACCTACTATCCCATTATTACCTTTCATTATACCCTAAGGTTTACCAGCTTGCAATAGCCTAAAACTAAAAGTTACTGCAAGTTACTACTCACCCTTAGAGTTATACTGCTTTCAAGGCAAAAAATGTTACTTTAAGTTACACTTTTGCTAGAATTCTTTAGCCCCTCTTGCCGATAAACCTCAATCAAATCATCTAGTGCCTCACGTAATCTAGTGCTGCCCGTACCTTTAGACCACTGTGGTATTTGCTTTAGTTCAAATTGCCGCAACGGCAGCTCCAGTAAGCAAAAATGCTCAACTATCTCCTGTGACTTCCTGCCAAGCTTAGCAAATATTCGTTGATGAATGCGAGCCGCCTGTACTTGCCTCTCCAACCCCAGCATTTTGCTAAAGTCTTTGTTTGCCTCAATTTGGATTATACCGCTACCACCAAACATGGTTGTTCTTTACAAGCTAGGCGATCAGCTACCCTAAACTGCTCATGGTTGATCCCATGCCTCTTACCTTCTGCTACTCCATTTGCCTCATCCTCCAGCCAACAGCGATAAAACCTAGCTATTGGTCTTTTGTCGAATTTGTTTAATTCTGTTCTTTCAGTTTTATGATGTTTCATGTTTGTTACCTTGTAAAAATTATTGCAGATTCACTTTGCCAGCAGAAGCAAAAATATATATCTACGGCAGACTTTTTATAAGTCTGCTATATATATTTATATATATGTAAAATCCTGCTTTTTTGACCTACCTTGAAAGCCTTGTAGTATAAGGTCTTGCGGGTAGTCCAAAAACGCATTTTTATTTAAAAGCGTACTGCTTTTTTGACCTGCCTTGTATCCCAGTTTCTAAAAGGGTTTGCGGGCAATCCAAAAAAGCAGTGCTTTTTTACTGCATCTTTGCTGCGTTTTTAAATGCATTTTTGCTATCCCCTGAAAGCCTTATAGTATAAGGGTTTGTAGTATTTTCCAAAAGAGCAGTGCGTTTTTACTGCTTCTTTACTGCACTTTTAATGTCCCCTGAAAGCCTTGTAATATAAGGGTTTGCAGGTAGTCCAAAAAAGCAGTACTTTTTTGCTGCACTTTAAATTTCTGCATCTTTGTTGCGTTTTAAAATTCTATACAAGCCAGTCTTTTAAAAAGTTTTGCAAAATATTCCAAAAGAGCAGTGCGTTTTTACTGCTTCTTTACTGCACTTTTAATATCCCCTGAAAACCTTGTAATACTAATTCCCTAATTTAAATTAGTATAAATAGTAGAAAAAAGATGAGATTATGTTATAATATTCCAAGTTTATGAATAAATTAAGGAAAGGAATATAATGGGATGTCATCAAAGATTAATAACAGAAGAGTTATACCAACGTGCTATTGAGCAACTTGCAAGCATGAACCGAGATAATAGAGTTGCTATTAGACTTATGGCTATAATTGCTGCTAAAGAAAATGGTGTTGGTGTAGTATGTAAGGTATTTAATATAACAACCAATACGCTTAGGAACTGGGTAAAAAGCTTTGCTCAAGGTAATGATAAAAGCCTTGAATATAAACAAGGTAGAGGACGAAAAAGTAAATTAACAAAAAATTGTTGTGAAGCAATAAATAAATGGTTACAAGACGATTGTAACATGACAATAAAAAATATCATCATAAAACTTAAAGAAAATTTGGAGATTGATGCTAGTAAATCGGTTGTACATAGAGTATTACAGAAACTTAAATTTGCATACATTACCCCAAGACCAGTGCATTACAAACAGAATAAAGAAACTCATGAAGGGTTTAAAAAAAACTTCAAGAAACAATAACAAATAACCCTAGCAGTTACTTGTATTTCTTTGATGAATCACGTTTTGGGACTCATTCTAAATTAGGTTATGGTTGGTTTCGTAAAGGTAGCAGAACTCAAGTTAAAGCCAAAATGGGCTTTCAAAATTTCTATGTTTATAGTGCGGTTAACCCAATCACAGGTGATGATTTTACTTTAATGATGCCAAATGTCAATACCGTTTGTTTAAATATATTTTTGGCAGAGATGTCTAAACAGATAGGAGAACAAAAAGCGATTATTGTTATGGATTGTGCTGGATGGCACAAAGCTAAAGAGCTAATTATTGCAACAAATATAGAAATTCTTTATTTACCCCCATATTCTCCTGAATTGAATCCGACAGAAAAATTGTGGCAATATTTAAAGTCTAATACTATAAAGAATAGAGTATATGACACAATCGAACAACTAGAAATAGTAGTATGTTCCTGCCTTAAAAATTTAAGTGCCTCACTAATTAAATCGATTTGTTGTATGAATTATTTGCTAAATTAAATTAGGGAATTAGTATAATTTTATTAAAAGTTTTAAGGATATTGAATCTATAGAGGATAGCATATCTTTAGTAGTTACCCATGTATCACCAAATAAAAATATTCAGAATATCAAAGAGTCTATAGATGCAATATTAAGAGATAATCAAATATTAAACGGTATTCCAGGAGCAAAAGAAAAGTGTAAAGCACTGATTAATAAGCTCAAAGATAATGGCTCAATACATCTATTCTATAAACCAACTGACGAAGGTGAGTTAGCTGTACCTGACTTACTTGCGGCAATAGACACATCATCCAAATATTCTGACGCTAAAGGTGATATGGTCAATATAGCTATTTCTAAGAAAGCTATGGAGTGTTCATCTCATCTGTTAAACACTGCCAGTAATAATTTTAATCAACTATTAGAGGTGATAGTTAAGGCTATTGGTAATGCAACTAAATGCTCAGATGCTAATTCACTCAATGCATTTTCTGAGAACTATCATCTTGTCAAAGATTGGATACCATCATCAATTCGTTACAACAACCTCCTGCCAAAGCATGATAAAGATGAATATTTTCTAGAACTGGACTTATTATCAAAGTTGCAAAAAGTACTTAGTGATAAAATAGTAAGCATACCAAATGCCATAATGATCTTGCAGCAAGCATTGGAGATTTTTGCTGAATATGCTGAATCGGGTAATGTTCAGCTTCAGCATCAGATACAAGGCTATGGTTATTGCTTACAGCAGCAATATGAATATGTGAAATTCTTTGCCAGCGTCTGTGGAGTTGAGTTACCTGATCATGCCAAGATTGCAGCAGAGTTAATAACGGCTTGCCATGCTAAAGTAATAGAAAATCTTGAGTACCAAGTTAGTAGTTTGCCTATTGATGAAGACAAACTTGACCAAGTTTATTATCATAAAGCTATAAAGTATCTAGAGGATTATCCGGACTCTCCTGCCTGCAAGAATCTTAAGGCTATAGCCTATAGTTGCTTAGCTAGTATCGCTGAACAGAATGGTGAAAATGAGGCATTGGCTTACTATGTAAAAGCTATAGAGGCGAATAGTCATCTACCAAAAATATATGAGAAACTTGGTCAGCTATTTTTTAACAAAGGTGAATATGCTAAAGCGATTGACTGCTATAAAGTAATTAATAATGCGGTTAGGATAAAAGAATGTTTTAAAGCATGGCTAAAACAAGATGCAGAGAATCCTGATATAATGCTAAAGCAGGCTGAGTATTTTGAATCTGTAGGGTTATTTGAGCAAGCTAAAAAATATTATTTCAACGCATCTAGCATAAGTAAGGATGACAATTTTAAGGCTGCAGCCTACAAAAAAATTGGTAATATTATGGCTAATGTTGTTGCTCAGGGGCAGGATTTTATCACTAGAGCAGATGAGCATGATTTTTACAATTATGACCTAGTAGATGCAGCATTTACCAGCAAATTACTTGGTGACTCAGGTTCAGAATGTGATTTGTAATGCTAAAAGATTGCAAAGCAGTTTTGTTGCAAATATACGTTTTACCAAGTCCGTTGGGTTTTTTAATTCGTAATGGTAGCTATGAGAAGACAGTAATTGATGATGATAATCGTAAGTTGACAGTAGAAGTACCAAGAGATCAAGAAGGTTTGATTTCAATATTGATAAAAAATAGTATTATTAGCAAAAATTTTACTAATAATCTATTAGTGGATAATAAAACAGGTGTATAATGGTATTATAGTTAGTAGAAAATCGTAAAAACAATGACAGAAAAAAAGAGTAAAAATAATATTAATTATCAACCAAAGATGTTAGTGGGTAGTGATGACTTCTATGATCTGCTCATTAATAGCGATATATTCGTTGATAAAAGTCTAATGATCAAAGAATTATTAGAAGATAGCGGTAAGGTTATCCTAATCGCTCGACCAAGACGTTGGGGTAAAAGCCTTAATATGGATATGCTCAAGAAGTTTTTTGAAATAGAAGTGGATCAGGACGGCAAGCCTTTACCACTAGAACAAAAGATAAATAACAAATTATTCCTTGGAGGTACAGTAGATTTAGGTTTTGATGAAACTAAAGAGTTAAAGTCCTTAAAAATTGCAGACATAGCAAGTAGCATGAAACGCCAAGGTCAATATCCGGTTATTTCTATAAGTTTCAAGGATGTTAAGGGCAGCAGTTACCAAGACATTGAGAACGGGATAAGAAATCAAGTTATTAAGTTATTTGTAAAACATCGTTATTTAAAACATTATATAGCAAAAAATAAGAATTTACTGGATGATGTACAAAAGGAACAACTAAAACGATATTTTACAGGAGAATTTAATAAAGACGATCTTAAAGATAGTTTAGGCTTCTTAAGCGAACTATTGTTTAAACATTTTAATCAAAAAGTATACATATTAATAGATGAATATGATACACCAATTAATAATGCATATTTAGAACTTGGACATAAAACAAAAGAGTTTGACCAAATTCTTAAGCTATTTAGAGGAATACTTGGTAGCAGTTTGAAAACGAATCCCTACTTAGAGAAAGGAGTAATAACTGGCATCTTGCGTATTGCTAAAGCTAATTTATTTTCTGATTTAAATAATGTTACTGAATATACCTTACTTGATAAAAAATTTGCTAAGTTTTATGGTTTCACTCAAGCAGAAGTTGATGAGCTATTAACCGTTGTCCCAACCAAAACAAATCCTGAGGAAATTCAAAATTGGTATAATGGTTACACCTTTGGTGGAGAGATCATCTACAATCCATGGTCAATTATGCAATGTCTTGCACGGGAGGGCGAGCTTGATCACTATTGGCTAGATAGTGGTGGGACTAGCATTATCGATAAAGTTTTTGTATCAGATGAAATACAAGAAGATCTAACCAAGCTGTTAGAGGGAGAAGGTATAGTAAGGAAGTTGTATAAGCAAATTTCTTTAGAAGAAATTGAAGATAATCAAAATATATTTTACAGCTTATTATTATTCACTGGTTATCTGAACGCAACTCTTGCTAATGACAATAAAGAAGACCCTAGATATTGTTTAACCATTCCTAATAAGGAAGTACGCAACATCTATGTAGAAAGGGTAATAAAATGGCTCACTAAAAAATTAACCATAAAAATGAATGAATATGATAATTTTATTGGTTTATTGATTACTGAGCAAATCAGTGAGTTTGGAGAAAGATTACAAGAGTATTTGTTAAGATCAACTAGTTATCATGATTTAACGGAGGAAAAGGACTACCATAATTTAATAGGAGGGTTGCTTGCTCCCCTAGTCAGTCAATATATGATAGAATCAAATAAGGAAACTGGATATGGTAGATGTGATCATATATTAATCCCTATAGCTGGACTTAGAGATAACGCACTAATTATTGAATATAAAATAGCTAAACCTGCTGAAAATTTAGAATCCATTGCAAAAACAGGCTTAAAGCAAATTATAGATAAACAATATGATGCTAAAGTAAAAGGACACAAACATGTCAAGAAGATTGTAAAAATCTCTATAGCCTTTTGTGGCAAAAAAGTAGTGCTAAAATACCAAATTGATTAAGAAAAATATTGCATACATAAATTCTTTACCCCTATGACTAAAATTTACTCTTTAGGTTATTTGGGGCTAACTATAAAAGTCCTGTTAAGGCTAGAGCTTTGTTATGATTAGGCTTTAAAGGGATTTGCAAAAATTCTAACCTAAACTGGTAAAAAGTTCTCAACGTATACCATGCTCCCCGCCACTGTAGTACAAGTTGTCGTTTTTTCAAAAATATCGAACGGGAAACGTAGAGAGGTCTCAAGTTTTTTGCCCCTGACGTTTAAGGTTCTGAAATACGAAATTTATCATTTTGCGTTTTTGAGGGCTTTCAGAACCTTTAAAAGTTTCATAGGCCTCAGATGCTAGAGTTATTAGCGTTGTAGCGGTATCAGTAAATTTATCGTCTGCTTCATCATAAGTTTTTAGTAAACGATCAATTTCATATTGACGATCTTTTAATTGTTGTTTTTTTCTTTGAAATTCTTCTGTACTAAGTTCTCCATTGAGTCGCAAATCTATTAATGAATTTAATCTATTCTCATTTTCGGTATGTTCTTTCTTTAACATAGAGGTTGCTTGGTCATGCTCAGTTTTTTTTAGCTCATTAGTGTTTCTTAGGTATGCAAGGGTCTCTTTTAGCATTTCCGGGTCTCTTATACCTATTCTTTTAAAAACCTCTTCTATTTGCTTTAAAACCTCATCTTCCCTTATATATATTTTCTTGTCTAAGTTCTGTGGATCCCAAGTAGCTAAATATGTCCATTCATCCACTTTACCGTTTGGATATGTTTTACTATGAATTTCAGATGTTACCATTTTGCCAGTTACTGCACAGGTGATTAATCCTCTAAAGAGAAAATCTTTCCCACCATATTTGAATGGCTTCTTCTTCCAGCCTAAACGTACATCTTTACATGCCATAAAAATCTCTCTTGTTATAATAGGTTGATAACCATGTGACCACATCTCTCCTTTTACTCTCATCTCACCGTAATAAAATGGTTGTTGTATTAAACGATGTATAACAGTTTTATTTAGGTGACAATTCTTTTTACTTCTTAAGCCTAATTCTTTAGCCATGTTTACCATAGACCTAAGAGTATAGACCCCGCTCGCATATTCTTCAAATAGTTTTTTGATAATAAAAGCTCTAGACTGATCAAGAATTATTATACTATTGCCACTTGCGTCTCTGCTATTTAGATACCCAAGGGGTGCTGGATCTATCCATTGTCCTTTACGTAATTTATGATCTAGACTCCTTTTAACGTTATCACTTAAACTATCAACGTAAGATTGTGCCATTAATACGTTCATCCCCCACATTAGCCTTGCATGGGATTGAGAATCTTTGTTTATTACATAACCTTCTGTTCTAAAGTGTAATTCTATTTTACCAGCTTTTATTGGTTCTTCTAGTAATGAAATTTCTGAGATTCTTCTTTGAACACGATCTACTTTATCAGCAACTATAGCAATTGTTTCTCTATGGCTTTTAGCAAACTTGATCATCTCTTTAAATTGTTTGCGATCACCTCTACTTGAAGATTCGATAATTTCAAAAGTTTCGATAACTTCAAGATTTTTACGTTGGCAATATTCTACTAATCTATATTTTTGAGCTTCAATTGAATACCCTTCTTCTTGCTCCCTTGTTGAAACACGAACTAAAATTATTGATTTTGTTGCTTTGTCTGTCATATTTTTCCCTTTGATAAAAGTATTATGCATTCAGAGATAGATTAAATACTGGACGAGTCAAGTTGAGTTTGCATTAAATTATCCAAGTAACCTCAGTATTAGAGCCAAGTGTCACATTTTTTTAGCATTAATAATTTTTGGTTATTGTAAAAATAATTGTTTTAACTCGTAGCAGGAGTAACTTTATCAAGTGGTTTATCATAGATACCCCTATTTATTATTTTAAGGCTATTACACGGCTTTTTAGTATCATTATGGTATAGGAAGTTTTTTGAATTATTACGCTCTAAGTCTAAATATGGGTCTTTTTGATTTATTATGAGTTTGCTTTAAAATAGATAAGTTAAAAACTTAACCGAATACCACTGTTTACATCGATCTCCTTATTGATATTCTGTATCAGATATGATACAATTGAGTCATAACAAATAAATCTTATGGCAGCTAAACGATTATTATAGCACTTAACATATATGTTCATATTAGGTAAAAGAGATTTTGTATTTGAGGCAAGTTATAGAACGTTAAAAATAATGTATGAATCCCTATCTAAAGTAGCAAAAGGTCTTATTATAACTAGTCTAGAACTTCAAGAGGACAAAATATTAGCTAAATTAGCAGATGAAAGGATGGTAATACTAAGGAATGGATTAGTCATACGGACACTTGGAAATAATGTATAATCTTCTCTATTCAGATCAAGTTATATACAAAGATATCCCTAAGCTTTCTACACCAGTTAAATCTTTAATTTAGAAAAACAAGCAAAAAATCTAGGATATACTTTGCTAAAAATGTGAAAATTTAGCAGATTGATTGATTTGTTTCCTAGAAGAACCTTAATGCTTAATTGTTCTTGACCCACAAATCCATGTTATATTGTTTGCAATATTCAAACATATCAACTGTATTAAGGTGGTGTATGCCAAATTCCTTAATTTGTGGCTTGCCAAAAAATTTGTAATTATATAAATCTTTGCTTTTACAGGCAGTTTTTGCTCCATGATTATACAAATAACTCATTTGGGCAACATTTTGACTTCTATCTCCATATAAATAATGATATATAACAAAAGCTTTTTTATAAGATTCTATAGCTTGATTCAGTTTATCTTGAGCAAATAAAATATCACCTTGTACTACATAAGCATCTGCTAAATAACGATTTTTAGAATAATTTGTGTTCTCTGCATTTTTCTTGTCTTCTGCTAAGAACAGGAGGATAGCATTACTAATATATTCATAAGCTTGATCTACTTTACCTAAACCTAATGCACTTCTTGCCATTATTGCATAAATATCTCCATCTTCATACTCATTGTGTATTGAGTTATATAATGATTGAACCTGAGTATAAGCTTCTTGATATCTACCCAAAAAATTTAACATATATGCTCTATACATATAAATTGTAAAAGCGTATGAGTCATTAATATTATGACCATTTTTTATAAATATTTCAATAACTTTATCTACACACTCTAAAGCTTCTTGATAGTGACCTTGCATCTCAAAGAATGAAGCTTTTATAATATATAGTGTATATATTTCATCTTCTTGTATTACTCTTGATTTTACTAGCTTTTCTATCTTTTTTAAAAGTTCTTCAGTTATTTTTATTTCACCTAAGAATATATAAGTCATAGCTAGATTAGAGAGAAGATTTAATTTAATAGCGTAATAATCAGCTTCATTATCAAGCTTATCTAGAATATTTAATGCTTTGGTAAAATAAGAAATTGCTGTGTTAAAATCCATTAATATTGTTTTATAATACGCTCCCACTATTCCTAAGTACCTAGCATAATAACATTTTTGAGATTCAGGCACTTGCCATAATTTAAATTCCTTATTTTTCTCTTTTTGATAAAACCAATCAAACATTTGTTTGACTTTGTTGGGGTAGGTGTTTGCGTGTAGAGCAAATAACTCCACCCTTAAGATAAGTATTGCGGATAGATTAATATTATATTTTTCAGAATTATTTAGAAGGATTTCTAAGTTTTCTGGTATAGTTTTGGTGCTTTTCCACAAATATCCTGAATAAGGACCTTTAAATTTAGGTAATTTGTTAATAATATTTTCTAAATATATTTTATTATTATCACCATTTAATTCCATTATTTTATTGCTGATTATATCATGCATTTCAAAAATAGGATTATCCTTGTTAGGATCAATATTACTGATTAGCATAAATTTAGATAATTGATATATATCATCATCTAAAGTATTTGTATTATCAGTAATGATGGTAAGCAGCTGTTTTGAGAAACTTTGATTATTGAGTAAAGCTATTTTATTAAGTAAACTTACTGCACTAGGTTTTAATTCTTGAATAGCCATTTTAATATTTGTTGTTATTTTATCAGTTGATTGATAGATTTTCTTTTTATATTCCTCTTTATCTAAACCTTTAATTTTGTTAAGTAATTGAGTTCCTTGCACTATCAATATTGGATAACCACTAAAAGATTGCGTTAAAAATTCGATACTGTTTTTATCTTTATTATCCAATAAGTTATTAGCTAAAGCTATAGTAGTAGACTCATCAAGTATGGGCGTTGCTATAATATTAGGTAACTTTTCATTATCTTGCGAACAAAACACGACATGACCATTATGTTCCCATTCAACTAAATCTTGCACTTGCTTATTTTCATTAACTTTTAAATTATCAAACACTAATAACCATTTATTAGTAGGGGTTAAATATGATATTACTGCTTTTTTTGCCAAAGCAACTTTTTCAGATATATTAGTTTGTTTAACCATATTAAGTTGCTTGGCTAATTTTACAAATTGTTCATTAAGGTCTAAGTTACAATCAAAAAACCAAATTATATCGTAATTATTTTTATTCCCATAACCATACATCCTAATCAGTTGAGTTTTACCTATACCACTAGTACCAACTATACTTGCTTGTCTATATTTACTTAAATATTCATCAAGGATTTTAAGTTGTTGCTCATGATTGACAAAATAACTAATAGGGGTGATTAAATTAAATACTTGTTCTTGAGCAAAAGTATTACTATAAATAATTAGTAATATGAATAATGTTAAAAATTTTTTCATATAATGAGATTGTTGAAAAATAAATTATCCGGCTTATAGACAAGAAATCAAGCAATTTACCCTATAGCCCTGATGAAATTCGCTGGCTTACAAACTTATACTTATCATACCATCGACTTCTAAAGAGCCATTGCTACATTCAGTTTTTTCGTAAGCTAAGGTTCGTCTTATTTACCATCAATATTATCATTTTTCGCATATTCCGGATTGGAATTTGTTAAACTTTTATTACCTATAATGTCATTTCATCAATTATTTGGAGCAGTTTTTTAACTACAAACTTTACTCTCGGTATAATCATTACCTGAACTGAGTACTGCAAATACCACCCTTGCTAGCTTATTAGCTACCGCGATAACTGTTTTATCATAACCGTTTCTCTCAGATAAATTAAACATCCACTCAGTAAAACTTATTAATATCGGAGTTAAAAGATAACCATTGAAAAAAAGCTATTATCTGATCCGATAAAATTTGGTAAACCTTTAAAACATAGCTTCAAAGGTTGCCGCTCCCTCAGAATTGGTGATTATAGAGCGATTTATCAAATAGTAGATACAGCAATTAATATACTAGTAATTCAACACCGCAAAGATTGTTATAATAATTCATAACAACAAAACTACTATACCCCAATATCCTCAAACTTACAGGTCATTGTGTTTATAGACTTACTTTGTCTATTTAAGGGGCTTAAATTATCTCTTTATTAATCCTTTCCAAGCAAATTTTTTCCGTCACTGTTTTTAATTTTTTAACTCTATCAATAAGGTAAAGTAGCTGTTCTTTAGTTATTCTATAATCTTTGTTATAGCGAGCCTCAACATAAGCCTGTTCAAGTAATCTAAAACATTGCCTTTGCTCAACGCTAGAATGAGGAAATATCTGCCATAATTCTTCATTGTAATTTCCGGCTATACTACCTAATTTTCTTATATCGTGTAGTTTAGGTTTATAGCCAGAAAAGACTAACAGGATAGCATTATAAAAACACTCAGTAGCTTGGTGTAACTCAAAAGCACACTTATTAAAGCTATTTCTTTGTAAAAATATATTACTTGCATCTATACACTCTACACCTCTTTCAAACCAATACTCATAATCCTCTTTAGCTATTTGTCTTCTTTCTCCCCAGGGTAAGTTTTTAGCTTCCGCCAGCTGAAATTCACCGCTATCATATAAGAGAATTCCTTCTTTTTTTATATCGGAAAAGAAATAATGCCCCTTCTCTAACTGACTATTTACCGTCTTGATTGATTCTAGCACCAAAGTTACCCATAACTCAAAAGGACTTCTTAATGATTTTTTTTCCAACCTTTTTTCTATTTTATCTTCTATTGCTAACCCGGCAAGACCGGCATGTTTGCCTTTCTTCATGACTAACATAATATCGAGATCACTTTGATAGCTATAGGTAATATGACCTTTTTTATACTCATCTTGTACCCAATCGCCTCTAGCGTAAGAGCCAAATAAAATAATCATCGCAATCTTATGCTTTGATACAGCGAGAATTTCTTTGACGATATTATCAAGTCTTTCTTGAATTATCAGGGATCGTTCAGGTAAAACAGTTTTCATATATTTGTAATGCAGCTATCTATAATGTAGATTACTACAATCGGCATAGATATTGCAAAAAGAATTTTGCAAATTCACCTATATACAAGAAATCTTTTCTATAACATTTAAGATTTCATTTGAGGACCGTGATATTGTTGCAAGCAAAACATGCTCTTTTCTAGTGTAATAGATACCTTTTTAATTGCATCAATATTATTTACTATTTGTAACAAGGTCTATGAATTACACAAGCCCAAACTCCCTTATGAATCATATACTTCATAGTTCTCACCAACAATAGTACATGCATTTTTCTGCGGTATCGCTACTTGTATTAAGCTCAAAATTAAGTAGGATTTTACCATTTCTTCCCTCGGATTCTGCAATAGTAACAGCTTCTACAATTTGATCTATATTGTACTCAGTATCTATAGGCATTTTTATATCTGCCATAACAAAACTCTCTATCATTTGTTTAAATATTTGCTGTCTATAGCTTACTGGTTCACTATACACCCAATCTCGTAAATGATAAAATTCAAATTGTACATTTTTCTCCATTGCGTCAGTAAAGAAAAAGGCTGGAAGTTGTTGCCCAGACATTAAACCATATTGCAAAAATTTACCACCAGGATTAACTGCTTTTAACAGTGTTGCTCCTGCATCACCACCAATTGCATCTAAAGCATAATCAACCCCTTTGTTATTTGTAAATTTTAAAATAGCCTTAGTAATATCTTCTTCGTTTGAGTTAATCACTTTCTTCAAACCAAGTTGTTCCAGTTTAACTTTATTCTCAACACTCCTTACAATTGAAATCAAATCAAAACCCAAGCTTTTAGAAAAACCAGCAATAATATGTCCACAAATTGAATTTCCAGTATTTATTACAAGAGTGTCACTTTTATCAATTTTTAATTTATCAACTAATATTAACCAGCAAGTAAGAGGGTTAATATATAATTGTGCTGCTGTTCGATTATCAATTTCATCAGGTATTAAAACAGCTTCTTGAGCTGGAATAATGTTATATTCTTGCCAAGTACCTTTTCCTTTTAATGCCAGTATCCTTTTACTAATTAGGTGATTATTATTAGCATTACCAGCAACACGAACAGTTCCAACTCCTTCAAAACCAGCTATTTTAGGGAACTCTACTCTGTCAGGATATCTTCCTCTAATAGTTAGTAAGTCCGAAGGATTAATAGCACATGCATGCATTTGAACTAATATTTCATTATCCTGAAGTGTTGGTATTTCTAATCTAACAGTTTTTAATACCTCAGACGGATTACCAAACAAAGTATACATGACTGCTTTATAGGTTTGGGGTAGGTTAAAATTCTTCATAGTCAATTTTTCACTCCATTTTCTATTTAATCTCTAAATTTTAAAAGATGAATATTTTTAAAATTATACCTCCAGTTTTTTGTTGTGGCTTTCTAGAGTCTCAATTAACAGCTCTTCTACTTGATAACTAATATTTTCATTGTCAAAATCTGTGAAATCTATTATTATTTTGCTTGTAATTTTATTATTAAACTCTAGAAGTTCCACCAGTGTTATTGCTCCATTATCAGTAATATTGTTATAGCTAAGGTCTATTTGGTTGATGGTTCTATTAGTTTCCAAAGCTTTAACAAGCTGGACAATCCCAACATCACCAATAATATTATTATTGAGACATATTTTCTTTATAGTGTTATTATTTTTTAGAAATCTTGCTAGTATGATTGCTCCTTTATCAGTAATATTACTGCCACCAATATCCACTTGCTTTACAATTTCATTATTTGTTAGAACTCCTGCCAGTATATCCGCTCCCTCATCACCAATATCATTGCCTCTAAGACTTATTTGCTTTATGGTTTTATTATTTTCTAGAAATTCATCTAGTATGATTAGTCCTTGAACCCCGATATTATTATATTCAATATCTATATTAATCAAACTATGATTATTCTCTAACAGTTCGATAAGCAGACTTAGTCCCTCAAGGTCAATATCGTTGTCGCAAAGACGTATTGCGGTTATAAGCTTATTATCTTCTAAAACTTTGCCAAGTATTTCAATTCCTTCTAAACCTATACGAACTTCGATAAATTCTATATTAAGTTATATTATTGCTCTGCAAAACTTCTCTAAGTATTTGTGCAGCAATATTAGTGATATTATTTATTTTTTCATTTGTTGAATGATTTTGTTGTTGATCTTTGATATTGCTCGTCATACAATTAACCCCTATTTTGGTTATAGAGAATAGACACTGAGGTTAGATTTAAAAATTTTGCGATTGTTGCTTCTAACCTTGGTGCTTAACACCACACCACGTAGTGTCATCTTCACACATATCTTTATTAACCCGAGAAGTACACCTTTTTGCTCACAATTAGTGATTTTTTATAAAATTTATTATTAGTAGTGTTGAACTAGAGACAGTGACTAAAATTGTTAAATTCTTCTACCGTACTAGTTGTGCTAGATACCTCACTATCTTGCTTACTACCATTTGCCAAAATAGTTAAATTTTGGACAGGATTTTCCTTAACATTTTCTGTTGCTAAATCTTCTGCTACTAATTGTTTACTTATCTCTCTTAATTTTGGATTTGCTCTAATCTTTGCGGCATTTTCTTCCTGACTTCCGCAGATTTTTTGATATTAGTTGTTATAAGTGGCATTAGTAAGGAGGTGAAGTGGTACTCTCGTTCTATTGTGCCTAGTAGATATTTTATTATTGACTTTAACTGCGATGTTGTTTATTATTTAATTAATTGAATATAGCCCCATATTTTATAGCCCTAATATGTACATACGTCGTAAAAAAAGTCCTAATAGTCCAAGGCAATCTATCCAAATAGTAGAAGGTTATCGTGATAGTAAAGGTAACGTCAAACAGCGTATAGTACGTCATTTAGGAGTCTTCGTAGATGAAGTAGAAGAAGCTAAATTAGTTGCCCTAGCACAAGATTTGATTGCCAAGATTAAAGCTGAGAGAGAAGCTGCAACTGGGTAGGGGAATTTGTTTACTGATGATACTAACAAGGTTAAAAGAGGTCGTCCAACTAACAAGCAGTTAAAAGATATTCTACCTGTTAACGAAGTAAAACTAAATGAGGTTGTAGAAGTCAAGCGAGTTGTTGAAGGAGTGCATCAAATAGGGGGGCATGTTTATGATCAAATGCATTTTAACCAGTTACTAGCAAGGAAACGTGACGCTGGGATGCTGAAGGATTTAGTGTTAGCCCGTATGGTAAGACCAAATAGTAAAAAAGGGATAGTTGAGTATTTAAGCGATCAATTTGACAGGCATCATGATCTAGATGCTACTTATCGGATGATGGACAAATTACATGAGCAAATACCTAAAATTAAAGAATTATGCTTTAAAAACACCCTAACCCTGATTCCTAATAAAGAGATTAGCCTAGTATTTTTTGATGTCACTACACTATACTTTGAATCAGTAGAAATAGATGAGCTAAGAGCCTTTGGCTATAGTAAAGATCATCGCTTTAATACTACGCAATTAGTTCTTGCCCTAGCAACTAATGAGGATGGACTGCCACTGGGGTACGAATTATTTAGTGGCAACACTGCAGAAGTTAGTACGTTAATTAAAGCAATAAATAGCTGGCAAGCGTATCTTAAAGTTAAAGATGTCTGTTTTATTGCTGATCGTGCAATGTTTAGTAAAGCTAACTTGCAAGCTCTCGATGAAGGTGGTTATCGTTATATTGTGGCAGCAAAGCTTAAAACACTCAAGAAAGAAAAGAAAGAAGAAATATTATCAGAGGAAAACTATAAGCCTACTGTTATAGGCAATGATCTTACTTGGATTGCCGATCTAGAGCATGATGGTAAACGTCTAATTACCAGTTATAAATCTAAAAGGGCTATTAATGATGCATAGGAGCGACTTAGAGCTTGTCCGCAAACTAAGTAATAGAAGTAATCCTACGAAGAAGTAATCGACTCATAGCCAAAAAAATTATATTTTCACTAGAATCAGTAAGAAAATCATATTCCTTGGAGAGCCTTCTATTTCTATTTATCCAAGCAAAGGTTCTCTCAACAACCCATCGCCTTGGCTGTACTTTAAACCCAACTTCCCTTGTTGGCAATAGTTCTAGTGGTGTATTTTTTGGTATCCAAAATCTGCACACTGGGCGTTTAACAATTTCTAAATCTATGTTATACTTTTCCTTAATGAGACCCTTTAAATCTTTAGACTGATACCCCATATCAGCCCACATTTGTTTAATAGTAGTGTACTCTTTTTGCATGTTACTGAGTAGCACTGTAGCTCCGTATCGATCATTCTCATTCGCAGAACCGACATAACAACCTAATACAAAGCCTTGTGTATCGGTAATAATATGCCTCTTTCTGCCCTTAATTTTCTTAGCTCCATCATAACCTTTAGCTCCCCTTTTTCTGTTGTCTTGACAGACTGACTATCTATTATGCAAGCACTAGGATACTCATTTCTACCTAATTTTCGTCTAACATCCTTGATAAGTTCATGGTTCATACGTTCAAATACACCTTGCTTCTTCCATCTTCTAAATTGTTCATATACTGTCTTCCAAATTGGAAAGTCATGCGGCATATATCTCCACTGACACCCAGTACGTAATACATAAAAAATTGCATTCAAAATCTCTCTTTTGCTATGTTTTAAAGGTCTACCTCCCTTTACATACGATACTTGAAACAAACCCTCTATCCTTAACCATTCTTCATCTGTTAAATCTGTTGGATAATTTTTTCTGCTCATTCTTCTATACTTCTTACTAATAATACTTTGTTCACTTCATCATACCTTAATTTTAGTTTGCGGACAAGCTCTTACTTGGCAATTCAGGTTCAGAATGTGATTTGTAATGCTAAAAGATTGCAAAGCAGTTTTGTTGCAAATATACGTTTTACCAAGTCCGTTGGGTTTTTTAATTAATATCTGTTAAAACCCTAGTTTAAAAAAAGACCTTGAATTAGGTTCTTATATCTTAAAAACATGTTATAAGTAGTTATAAGAGGGTGACTTGATAGGTTCTAGACAGAAATAGTCGTTCACAGAATAAGTACCCTCTTACAAGGTTTGCTTTGAACAAATTACAGAAGGTGCTTGAAATACAGTAGCCTTGCACAATAAGAAGAAGGAAGATTATATCATGAATAAAATAATAGGTCTAGATGTAAGTAAAAAATGCCTTGATATATGTGTATATATGCCAAATAATAAACCAATATGCTTCTGATACTGTCTTAAGAGTCAAGGATTAAAATAGGATTAAAGATAGAATTATTTTTAATTACTCCAAATCAGGTACTTATAACACCTCTCTTCCTTAAACTCTAGTTTCGAAATAGGGCTATTGCCTCATTACAAATCTAATTACTCAATAACCGTTGCTTCATCCATTCTCCAACTGTTCCAATGGCTTGTATAGTGACAATTAAAATTACCGGATGGCGACAATATGACAAGATTTGGAAAAGTTATCTATTTTAAAGAATGAGTTTGGTGATATAATAACGTAACCTCATGAATCCTAGCAAAAACTGAATAAAAGCTTGAAGAATAATCTATGAAAATATTAATCCTTGGTATAACAGGCATGCTTGGTAATGCCATGTTTAGGTTTATGGCTGAAGATCATAACCTTAACGTTTACGGGACAGCTAGGAATAATGGTGCTTGCCGTTATTTTTCTGAAGAGTCATCTAAACAACTCATTGCCCCAGTAAATATAGAAAATCATGATTCTCTTATTAAATTATTTGCAACAATTCGACCTGATGTGGTAGTAAATTGTATTGGGCTAATTAAACAACTAGAGGATGCAAATGATTACCTACAAGCACTATCAATTAATGCTTTGTTTCCTCATAGACTTAGTATAATATGTCAAGCTATAGGCTCTCGTTTTATACATGTTAGTACAGATTGTGTATTTTCTGGGTCTAAGGGTAACTATACAGAGAGTGATTTTGCAGATGCTAATGATCTCTATGGTCGTTCAAAGTTTTTAGGGGAAGTAAGTTATCCTAACACTATAACACTTCGTACTTCAATTATCGGACATGAGTTATCGGGAGGTAAGAGTCTCATAGGCTGGTTTCTTGCACAAAAAAAACAAGTTAGAGGGTTTGTCCAAGCCGTATTCTCTGGACTTCCAACTATTGAATTAGCAAGAATAGTTCGTGACATCGTTATACCGCGACCCGATATGTGTGGACTTTATCATGTCGCAGCAAAACCGATCAATAAATATGATTTGTTAAAACTTGTGGCTAGTACTTATAAAAAAACAATCGAAATAATTCCATCTAATGAACTGGTCATTGATCGCTCACTTAATGCCGAGCTTTTTAATAAGGCAACGGGATATGCACCGCCTGAGTGGTCAGAGTTAATTCAACGTATGTATAAATTTAAATAAAAGGTAAGAATGTTTGTTAATAAAATTTTAATGATTACTGGAGGTACGGGGTCATTTGGTAACACAGTGATGAAACGATTACTAGAAAGTGATATTAAAGAAATTCGCATATTCAGTCGGGATGAAAAAAAACAAGAAGATATGAGGATTGCTTTCAATAATCCAAAGCTTAAGTTTTATATTGGAGACGTAAGAAATTATGATAGTATTTACTATGCTATGAAAAATGTTAATTATGTGTTCCATGCTGCAGCCTTGAAGCAAGTTCCATCATGTGAATTTTATCCGATGGAAGCAGTACGAACTAATGTACTGGGAGCTGAAAATATGATGAATGCAGCTATTGCCAATGGTGTTGAGCGGGTTGTGGTACTCAGTACTGATAAGGCGGTATATCCTATCAATGCCATGGGTTTATCAAAAGCAATGATGGAAAAATTGTTGATAGCTAAAGCTCGAATGAGTTCTAAAGGAGATACCATCCTGTGTTGTACTCGTTATGGTAATGTAATGGCTTCCCGGGGTTCAGTAATACCTCTTTTTGTTAATCAAATTAAAGAGGGGAAACCGCTAACTATTACCGACCCAAATATGACACGTTTCTTAATGTCACTTGAAGATTCTGTAAATTTAGTGTTATATGCTTTTGAACATGGTCAACAAGGTGATATTTTTGTGCAGAAATCTCCAGCTTCAACGATTGAAGTATTAGCTCATGCTATAAAAGGATTATTTAATGCTAATAATGAGATTCGTTTAATTGGTGTGCGTCATGGAGAAAAGATCTATGAATCTTTGATTTCTTGTGAGGAGATGGTTAAAGCTGAAGATTTAGGAAATTATTACAAGATTCCTGCTGATAATCGTGATCTCAATTATTCAAAGTTTTTTGTAGAAGGAGATCTAAACGTTGCTTCTCTAACTGACTATACATCATCTAATACAGAAAGATTGAATATAGAACAAGTTAAAAAACTTTTACTAACACTTGACTTCATTAAAGAGCAACTTAATGCTTAAAGTAATGACCATTATTGGTACTCGCCCAGAACTTATTAAAATGTCTAGAGTAATTTCTGAGTTTGATGAGTATACTAATCATATTTTGGTTCATACAGGGCAAAATTTTGATTATGAACTAAATCAGGTTTTCTTTGACGATCTTAACATTCGTAAACCAGATTATTTTTTAGAAGCTGCTGTTAGTGGTAATGCAACACAAACCATTGCACGCATTATTGAGAAAACTGATGAGGTTTTAGGAAAAGAACAACCAAATGCATTGTTGCTTTATGGTGATACGAACTCCTGCCTTTCAGTTATCGCAGCCAAAAGGCAAAAGATACCAGTTTTTCACATGGAAGCTGGCAACCGTTGTTTTGATCAAAGAGTACCAGAAGAGCTAAATCGTAAAGTAGTTGACCATTTAAGCGACATCAATATAGTTCTAACTGAACATGCCCGTCGTTACCTTATTGCCGAAGGTGTATCGCCAGAGCGAATTATCAAGTCTGGTTCGCATATGCAAGAAGTGTTAGGTTATTTTATGCCTAAAGTGCATCTATCAAATGTGCTAGATAGGCTAGAACTTCAAGCTCATCAATATTTTTTAGTCAGTATTCATCGTGAAGAGAATGTAGATGTGTCAGCCAATTTACAGGACTTACTTAATACTTTACAGATGTTGGTTAAAGAATATGATATGCCCGTGATTGTATCAACACATCCTCGTACACGTCAGCTGTTAGAAAAATTAGGTATTAAAGGTTTGGATAAACAAATTCGGTTTTTAAAACCATTCGGTTTTCTAGATTACATAAAATTGCAAATGGAGGCTTTTTGTATTTTATCTGATAGTGGTACAATTACTGAGGAAGCTTCTCTTCTTAAATTACCAGCAATTACCATTCGTAATACTCACGAAAGACCTGAGGGTATGGATGAAGGTGTTTTGATAATGAGTGGTCTTAAAGTAGAAAATGTTCTAGATGCTGTGCGTATTGTAACCAAACAACATAGTAAATATAGTCATTTACAAACAATCGTTTCAGATTATAATGCTGGCTTAGTATCTCAAAAAATACTCCGTATCGTTTTGAGCTACGTGGATTATATTAATAGAGTTGTGTGGTTTAAGTGAATTAGTACCACCTAAATGTACATAAAGGTTTGTATGACTAGAATATCTCAGGCTAATTTGCCTTGTCGGTTCTCTCAATCTCAAATGAAAGAGTTTGCACTACTTGCAAGCAATAAGATTATTGATGCAAAAAATAATGGTATGTATTATCTTGAGCCATTTAAACACCTAGTAATCGATAATTTTTTACATGCTGATTTAGCTCAAAGTTGTTTAGATAATTTTCCTTCCCCTAATGAAGATATATGGGATAGAAGCTATGATGAAAATATTGAGATAAAACAAAGGACTATATGGAAATCAGAATTTGATATACCGGAAGCTATTGTTGATACTATTCGTTTGCTCAATTCGTCTATATTTCTTTTAGCCTTATCAGAGACTTTTAATATTAGAAAACTTGTGCCTGATCCATATTTTACTGGTGGAGGGCTTAATGTCACAATGCCAAATGGTTTATTAGATGTACATGTTGATGGTAATTATCATGATGCAACGGGACTTAATCGTCGTATGAATGTTATTATATATTTGAACCCAAAATGGCAAGAAGGATGGGGAGGAGAATTTGGAATCTATAATAATAATGGCGAGAATTGTTTAAAAAAGCTTGCTCCATTATTTAATCGTCTTGTTGCATTTGATACGCACGATAAAAGCTATCATGGTTTACCAGATCCATGTAAATTTCCAGAAGGTGAATATCGTAAATCGATCATTTTATATTACTATACAAAAGCCCCTCGGGAATCTATTAATAATATTATTGACAAACCTCATAGAGCTCTGTGGAAAAAACGTAATTTTACTGATAAGGATGGTAATATTATTAGAGAATATAGCTGAGATTTTATGAGTAGTAGTTTAATGAAGATACTGCAAGTGAATGGATACGAATCACCAGGTCGTAGATTTAGTGGATTATCTATAACACCACTTCTCAAAAAATATGGTATTGAATCTCGTCATTTAATTTGGGAGAAGGATACTCAAAATCCAGAAATACTAACTTTTGAAGGAGCAATAGCTCGAAAAATTAATCGGGTAATTAATAAAATAGAACGAATTACTTCTTTACAGTCAATACTGCATTTGAACGCTTCGCGAATGATCAAAATGCCGGCCTTTAAAGAAGCTGATCTTATTCACCTTCATATTATAAGTTCAGGATATTTTTCTATATCAGATTTATCAAAGATTACCAAGCTAAAGCCAACGGTTTGGACTTTGCATGATCCTTGGGCTATGACAGGACATTGTATTCATCCGTTTGATTGTAAACGTTGGATGACTGGTTGTGGTAATTGTCCTGACCTGACTAGCCATATACCACTTGCTAAGGATAATACTAGATTTTTATTTAATTATAAGCGTGCAGCTTACAAGAGATCTGATTTCGATATCATTGTAGCCTCAAAATGGATGCAAGATATGGTTAATAATTCACCAATGTTTGAGAATAAACTAGTTCATTTAGTGCCATTTGGGTTAGATTTAAACTTCTTTTCTGCTGCTGCTTGTCCAAATGCACGAAAGCTATTTGATATTCCTGAAAATGCTTTGGTAATATGCTTTCGGGTAGAGCAAAATGAGTTTAAAGGAGTACCTTATATTATTCAGGCACTCGAACGTATTAAGTCAAATCAGCCAATTTGCTTATTGACTTTGAGTAGTGGAGGAGCATTATTACAGCAATTTGCCGACCGATTCCAGATAGTAAATCTTGGTTGGACTAATGATGAAGAATTAGTGCGGGAGGCATTGGTAGCTGCAGATATTTTTTTAATGCCATCAGTTGCAGAAGCATTTGGCATGATGGCAATTGAAGCAATGGCCTGCGGTAAACCTGTAATTGTTTTTGAAGGTACTTCATTGCCTGACGTTACTTTTGCTCCAGATATTGGTTTGGCAGTACCTATGCGTGATGGAGAAGCTTTGTACTTAGCACTACAACACTTAATTGATAATCCGGATGAATGTAAACGGCGAGGACAAAAAGGTAGAATGATGGCTGAATTGCATTATGGAGATGAAGCCCAAGCTAAAAAGTTAGCTGATATTTATAATAGGGTTGTTGCTAGATGAAAATTTTACTTTTAACAGATATGCCTCCTTGTCATAATTTTACTGCAGGATTAGTGCTAGACCGTTTAATACGGTTTTTACCAATTGAACAAATTGCAATTTGCTCAATTGTACACCCCCACCTTAAACCAATCATACCTAAAGAATTAGAGATAATTCCTCACCTTAAATTGATAAAACCTCGGGAAATGGCTCCGAGGAGATTATGGGGCAAAGCAGGTAGATTACTAGCACTTGTCTTTGAGTTAATTCAAGCAATGCGGGTAAAATACTCAATATTACCGCAAATTGTTAATTTTGCAAAACAACAGCAAGTTGATGCATTATGGGTGGTGTTGGAAGGTCAAACTATTGTACGTTTAGCTAGACCTCTTTCTTGTAAGTTAGCATTACCATTATTTACTCAAGTATGGGATCCTTTCGAGTGGTGGTTGCGTGAGAATAATATTGATGTATATACTAGGCGACGACTTCTAGCAGAGTTCGATGAGGTCATAAAACATAGTAAGTCATGTGCATCTGCTTCATGGGCAATGTCAAAGACTTATTCGCATAAATACGGTGTGCGTAGTATACCTGTAATTGCTAGTTTACCTAATAAATTTGCCAAGATACCTGCAACAAGACCACATGAGAATAGAAATGAATTTATCATTGCTATAGCAGGACAATTATATGCACAAGATGCATGGCAATGCCTTATTAATACTCTAAATCAAGTTAATTGGTCTATAGCAGGAAGGCGAATTCGTCTTAGAGTCCTTGGGGCTCACTTTCAGGTATATACTCAGACGCCAACTAATTTCGAATATCTAGGATGGCAGTCACAAGAAGAAACCATCAATTTCTTAGAAGATTCAGATCTCCTGTACATGCCGTACTGGTTTTCAGAAGAGTATCGTCTTGAGGCTACCAATAGTTTTCCTGGAAAATTGGTCTCCTATTTTGCCGCTGGTCGTCCTGTTTTTTGTCATGCACCATATTATGCATCACCTACTAGATATATAGCCAAGCATAATGCAGGGATTTTGTGTACATCTATGGATTCTCTAGTTGTTTTGCAAAAACTAGAACATGCTATCCTAAATACAACTTCATATGCAATAGTGACAAAAAATGCTACTGCTTGTTTTTTGATGGACTTTACTTTAGAGCATATGCAAAAAACATTTTTTGAGTTTTTAGGATTAGATAGTGCATCAAAAAATAACTTAAAGAATAAATTCTCTGAAGTATATGATAAGAATATTTTTGGAGGCTCTGTATCACGTTCTGGCGAAGGGTCTGATCTATTACAGACGGAAATTGTTAGAAACGAGATACCAAAGATTATTAGAGAATTTAAAATTAAAACCTTTCTTGATGCTCCATGTGGTGATTGGTATTGGATGCAAAAGACAGAGCTTGAAGTAGAACAATATATTGGAGTTGATATTGTAGATGCTTTGATAGAAAAAAATAAAGAAGAATTTGGTAATACTACAAGAATATTTAAAGTTTTGAATCTAACTAAAGACACTTTACCAATAACTGATCTTATTTTTTCACGAGATTTACTAGTACACCTAAATTTTGAAGATGCATTTAAAGTAATAGCTAATTTTAAAAAATCAGGTGCTACTTATCTATTAACAACAACATTTGTAAATAGAGGGTTAAATGAGGAGCTTAAAGAAACTTTTTGGCGTGTTTTAAACTTGCAACAACCACCGTTTAATTTTCCAAAACCAATTTTATTAGTGAATGAGGGTTGTACAGAAGATGGGGGGTTATATTCTGATAAAAGCTTAGGACTTTGGTTATTAAAGGATATCTCATTATCATTTAGACAAGTTATGTGAGGTATTTCAATGAGCAATAGCCTCTTTTATCCAAAAGTTTCAATCGTTATTCCCGTTTACAACGGTGCTAATTATATGCGTAAAGCAATAGATAGTGCAGTTGTTCAGACTTATAAAAATTTAGAAATTTTAGTTGTTAATGATGGATCAAATGATAATGGTGAAACGGAACGTATAGCTTTATCTTATGGTAACAAGATTCGTTATTTTTCCAAACCAAACGGTGGGGTAGCTTCAGCCTTAAATTTGGCAATTAAGGAAATGACAGGAGAGTATTTTTCGTGGCTTAGTCATGATGATGTTTACAATCCAAATAAAATTGAACATCAAATTAATATACTTAATACTCTTCCCAATCGTAATACGATTATTTACGGTGGATATGAAGTTATAGATCATAAATCCAAATCACTGTCTTTTACAAGACCAGATAAAATATTATCAGTGGAAAAATGTAATATCCCATTATTCCCTCTTATGCGAGGATTAATTCATGGATGTACTCTTTTAATACCCATAAAATATTTCCGTGAAATTGGTACTTTTAATGAAACATTATTAACTACCCAAGATTATGCTCTTTGGTTTGAGTTTTTACGGATAGCACCTATTCATTTTGATGATCGTATTTTAATTAAAAGTCGTATTCATCTAGACCAAGGAACACATAAAATTACTAGCCATATGAATGAATGTAGTGAATTATGGTCTAGGTTTCTCAGAAGGTTAACTTTAGAAGAAATGACTATAATGGAAGGATCACCTTATTTATTTCTGCATCGTACTAGTGTTTTTCTTGCATATTACCAACAACCATCTAAGCTAGCTGAATCAATGGCTAATGCTCTTTTAGCTGACATTAAGATTAGTGTAATTATGCCAATTTATAATAGAATTGATTTGGCAATTGAGTCTATAAAGAGTGTTATTGCACAAACTCATAAGTGTTTTGAATTGATTATAGTAGATGATGGTTCTGAAGATGATGTATCTAGGTTAATTGAGGAATGTAATAAAGATAGTAGAATTAAATATATTCGTAAGGAAAATGCAGGACCAGCAGTGGCACGTAATCTAGGTATTAAACATGCATCTGGGCAGTACATAGCGTTCATTGATTCTGATGATTTGTTTTATGACAATAAACTTGAGGTTCAATTGAAGTTTATGGAGGATAATAGTTTGTTATTCTCGCATACTTCTTACCATAGAATAGATTGGGTTGGAAATTTGATAAAATATATAAGCTCTGGTACTTTTAGCAAGCAAGTTTTTCCAAATATTATTACTAAATGTCCAATAGCAATGTCTAGTGTAATGGGAAAAACCTCCCTTTTTATGTCAAACAAATTCCCTGAAAATATAAAGATTGGTGAAGATATATGCTTGTGGATATCTATAGCAAGCAAACATGATATAGAAGCAATTGATTTGGCCTTATCATGTGTTAGAGTTAATTATGGAATTAGTAATTGTTTCAATAATAAAAAAATGACAATAAGGTTAATTAATATTTCCTTATTTGTTATGAATGATGAATATTTAAGTCAATTTGATAAGCAAGTTAAACCTTTACTATTATCCGCAACAAAGATACCTAGCTTTTCATCAAGTAAATTAATAAAATTTAATGACGTACCTACTGTATTATTTAAGAGTTACAAACCTAATATAATAGTACAATTAATTTTGATGATCGTAAGATCACTGCGTGTAGATGGTTTTAGAATAACGTGGAATAAAATTTGTAGGAAACTAGGTATACTCCAATGATGGTTTTGATACTGTCTTAAGAGCACCAAACAAAATGCTAAGCATTATGTAAAAACATAAACAAACTGTTGGTGGTAAGTTATGGTAAAAATAAATCCTTCTTTAAACCAGTTTGTTAGAAGACAAACATTAAATTAGGATTAAAGTAATTCTTCAGCAACCCAATCTCCACCTACTTTACTCTCAAAAGAGCAATTAAAATCAATTTATTTGCAGCTTTTCAGTGGAGAAAATGCTAGAATAGTCTTAGAAGATTTAGCCTACATAAGTGGTGTGTATCGCAGCAATTTCATGCGGCAAGAAAGCAACTACACCGCTTTCAATGAAGGCATGCGAGCTTTGTTTTTGTACATATGCTCGCAAGCGTCAAAAGATGATGGAGTGGATAATATTGAAGGAAATTTATAATGAGGATAGCTTATGAGTACGAATAGTAAAACATTGGTATCGTTAGACTATGCGATTAAATATTTACTCAAAGATAAAGGTGATTATGAAATAGTCGAGGGCTTTATTTCGGCTATACTTAAAGATGCTGGTTACTTACCAGTAAAAATCACCGCTTTACTAGAGAGTGAGAGTAATAAAGAACGTAAAGACTTAAAGAAAAGCGTAGCTGACGTTATCGTTGAAGACCAGCAAGGTCATAAATATATTGTGGAAATAGATCGTTCAACTACCCACACTTTTCTCCACAAAGCTTGCTTTAATAGTTGTCGGTTGATTGTTGATAATATCAGCTCAGATCAGGATTATAGTGATATCAAAAAAATATTTCATATCAACTTAATATATTTTGTGTTGAGCGATATAAGCTCTCCATTATATCACGGTCAGACTATATTTAGAAAAATGGACAGGGAACATCCAGTAGACTTACATCTTGCTGATATGGGTTGTAGGTTTTTTGATGTTCACAATGTATTTCCTGAATATTTTGTTATTTCCGTACCGCTTTTTGATGGTATTATAAAAGATGAGTTGGATGAGTGGTTATATTTTGCCAAACATTCTGAGGTTAAAGATGATTTTAAGTCGCCTTATATGAAGAAAGTAGCAGAACGTCTGAGTGTTCTAAAAATGACTCCAGAAGAACGTCAGCACTATCAGAATTATGTCAATGAATCGCTAAAAGAACGTGATTATATAGTTGCAGCTAGAACTGAAGGTAGAGCTGAAGAAAAAATAGCAATGGCAAAAAAAATGCTAAAAGAAAATTTTTCTATAGAAACTATAAGTAGAATAATAGAACTATCCATAGAAGAAATAGAAGTGCTACGTGAGAATTTGGCTGAAGACACAACTACTGTACTTGACGAAAATTAAATAGGAAGGGTATTGAATTGCTGTATTGGAAAAATAGAACGACCGTTGTTCATAACTGTTGAAAGTTAAAAAAGATATTATTTTTGTAAAAACATATTAGTGGAAGAAATTTTTGGTATATACTGCAAAAAATTGAAGAATTTAGAAGAGAAAATTCTATGTGGATCAAAAACACTAACATTAGTATGATAGTTATGTGGTCAAAACGATGTCATAGCTGGTTAACAATAATATTTTGTTTAATAATTAACAGCTATTCAACTATTTATGCTTCTAATACAAATATTGCAAATAGATTTGCGACAAAAATTGCTATTGTAGATATACACTCTATTCTAGAACATTCTGTAGCAATCCAGTCTATAAGAAAATCTGTAGACCAAATAAGCGAGAAAATTCGACAAGATCTATCAAAGAAGGATGGAGAGCTAAAAAAAATAGAGAATCTATTAATGGAAAAACGTAACTCTTTAAGCGAATCAGCTTTTGAACAAGAATTTAGTCTTTTTGAAAAGGAAATAAACATAGCACAAAAAGAAATACGAGATAGGAAAGTACGTCTTGAGCAAGCCCATGCTGAAGGTATAGGAAAAGTACAAGAAGCAATAACAAAGATTATAAGTGCTTTAGCAGAAAAGTATAATCTTGATCTAGTTATACCTAGTACTCAAATTTTATTTGCTAAAAATAGTCTGAATATTACACAAGAAGTGATAGCAGAACTAAATAATAAATTAAAACATGTTACAATTAAATACGAATAATTTGTTATAGAGGTTTATCAATGACAGAATTTACTCCCATTACAGTAGCTTATGGTGATGGTATAGGTCCAGAAATAATGCAAGCAGTACTGTATATTTTAAAAGAAGCTGAAGCAAGAATACGTATAGAAATGGTGGAAGTAGGAGAGAAATTATACCAGAAGCATTATACTTCAGGGATAGCACAAGATACTTGGGAATCATTGGCAAGAACTAAGATTCTTCTAAAAGCCCCTATTACCACTCCTTTAGGTGGTGGGTATAAAAGTTTAAATGTAACTCTTAGAAAAGCCTTATCTCTTTATGCAAATGTTCGTCCTTCTGTCTCTTATGCTCCTTTTGTTAAAACACTACATCCAAATTTGGATACAGTTATAGTACGGGAAAATGTTGAAGACTTATATGCTGGAATTGAATATCGCCAAACTCACAATGTTTATGAATCTCTTAAACTAATCAGCAGAGTTGGTAGTGAAAGAATTATTAGATATGCCTTTGAATATGCGATAAAAAATAACCGTAAAAAAGTCACATGTTTTAGTAAAGATAATATTATGAAACTTTCTGACGGAATTTTTCATAAAGTTTTTGATGAAATTGCTGGTGAATATAAGCAGATTCAAAGTGACTATTATATAATAGACATAGGCACTGCAAGACTGGCAACTCAGCCAGGATTATTTGACGTCGTTGTAACTTCAAATCTGTATGGGGATATTATATCTGACGTAGTAGCAGAAATTTCTGGATCAGTAGGACTTAGCGGTTCTGCTAATATAGGTCAAAATTATGCTTTATTTGAAGCGGTACATGGCTCTGCCCCGGATATTGCAGATCGTAACTTGGCTAATCCTTCTGGTTTACTTAACGCAGTAATTATGATGCTAATTCATATTAAGCAAAAGGATATTGCTGCATTAATAGAAAATGCTTGGAAAAAAACCATTGAGGACGGAGTTCATACTGGGGATATCTATGATGAGAAAATATCTAGTAAAAAAGTTGGAACTAAGGAATTTGCTGATGAAGTAGTGAAAAGACTAGGCTCCAAACCTTCTAAGCTCGCAGCAGCTGCATATTCATCATCAACTGCACAAGAAACTATTGACACGATATATTCGATTAATACTAAAGAAGCTAAAGAATTGGTAGGTAGTGATATATTCATACAGATGGAGGCTTTGACTGCCCATGATGTAGCAGCAAAAATTCAAACTATCAATTTAGGTGACTTAGAATTAAAAACCATAGCTTCCATGGGACTTAAATTATGGCCAAGAGATGAGATATTTGAATTGCTGTCTGACCATTGGTGTTGCCGCTTTATGGCAAAGAAAGATGGGGAAAGAGTAACGCATTTATCTATAGCCCATTTACTTGAAGCTCTAAGCAATGCAAAAATAGACTTTATTAAAATTGAAAATCTATTTGAATTTGATGGGAAAGCTGGATATTCGCTTGCTCAAGGAGAATAGAATATTTATGTTTTTTGTTATCGGTTATGGATTAATCTTACTCGGAATTATAGCAATATTTTCCGGGATTGTTGGACTTTTTAGATTTCCTGATTTCTATACAAAAATTCATGCTGCTAGTATAATTGAATGTTGCGGCGTACCTTTATCACTTGTTGGGCTTGCCTTTTTACAACATGATTTTACTAGCTCTTTTAAATTAGTTTTTGCCTCTATATTGATTTTAATATTAAACCCGGTATCTACTCATGCAATTGGCAAGGCTGCTTTATTAAGAAAAACTAACCTAAAAACCTCAATTTCGGATTAATGAAATTAATCCGAAATTGGAATGAGAAAGTAAACAATCAGGCTTAAAGCGGTTTGACGCCTGATTGTTAAATATTTCATTTGCTAATAATCTTATTTTTATATCAATAAAAATAAGATTATTAGCGATAATAGATTAAAATGCATTCGTAGAAGCGTTTCAAGAATGCATTTTTCTGAAGAACTTAAATTATTCTAGCCAGTTTTGGATTAAAATTTTTAAATTTAATCCAAAACTGAGGTTAAAACAATTGATCGCTTATTTATGATACTAGAAATAATAAATTTTCAACTAGCTAGCTGGTTGCTTATGGTAATCCTTATAATGCTTGCCATCGTATCAATTAAGATTATATTTTGTAATTCTTTATTAGAAACAGTAGTAATAAATTCTGTTTTTAGCTTACTTATTGGTTTATCTTATCTTCTTATGGACGCTCCAGACGTGGCAATGACTGAGGTAGCTCTAGGTAGCTGTTTGTCTAGTTGTGTCTTCCTAAGCTTTCTCACTAGATTGCAAGATATACAGAAATGTGATCTTAAACCAACACGAGTAATAAGTTCATCAATTATATGTTTAATGTTCATAGTAACATTTAGCTTTGCAGGACTTGATTTACTAGAATATGGATCTATAGATTCTCCTATACAAAGTCACCTAACCAAATATTATATTGAAAATACTAAAAGTGATATTGGTATTCCCTCTTTTGTAGCAGCACTACTAGCTAGCTACAGAGGTTATGATACTCTTGGAGAAACGGCAGTCATTTTAATTGCTGGAATATCGGTATTATTGCTATTTTCACAAAAAAGTAATGAACATGCTTAAAGATTTTATCATTATAAAACATTCTACTCTTTTTATCTTACCTTATATATTTTTATATGGTCTATATATTCAAATTAATGGTGATGCATCACCAGGAGGCGGATTCCAAGCTGGAGCTATATTTGCTTCTATGATAATTGGTTTTGATTTAGTTCATGGTCAGTTCAAATTAAAACAATATTTTTCTACTGATTTACTAGTTGGTATGGCTACTATCGGGGTACTTATCTATGCCATGACCGGTATGGTATCAATATTATTTGACGATAATTACTTAAACTACTATTCTCTTGCAAATGATAAATTATTAGCTCAACATATTGGTATCTTTATCATTGAAATTGGCGTTGGACTTTGCGTTGCATCGGTTATGTGTTTAATATATTCTATAACTCGATAATCAAGTTTTTTAGAATTATTAAAAGATACGTCTATTAGCGAGGAGTCGCTGGAAGCGGTGACGCGGCAATCTTGTGAAGTAGGGACAAGTATTACTTCAAAAAATTGCTACGATGCCGCTTTTCGCGGCTTCTCGCTAATAGACGGTTAAGGAAAAACTTGATTATCGAGTTTAAGCCATAGTAATAGTTATAGAATTTTAATGGATATAAAAACATAATGATTAACAATAAATTAGTACGTAACTATACTTCTGCTTTATTTGATAATGCATTGGCAAGTAGCTTGGAAGATAAAATATTACAGCAGATTACCATTATTAATCAATTTATCGAGGATAATCCGCAAATCAAGGCTGTTATATTTTCTCCTATAGTAAAGGATATTGACAAATGTAAAATAATTGAGTTAATTACAAAAACCTTTAATATCGAATCTATAGTTAAGCGGTTTTTGTTAATATTACTAAGGCATTCACGTATGCCTATTTTATCAAACATAATAGTATTATACCAACAACTACTTAATAACAGCAGAAATATTAAAATGGTAAAAGTAACTTCTTCTAAATCTTTGCAAACTAGAGAGAAAGAATGGTTAACAAAATATTTAGCAGATGACTTTCAGCAGAAGGTTGCTATAAATTTTTGCCAAAGTCAGTCAATTATTGGCGGTATTGTGGTGCAATATGATAGCATAGTTAGGGACTATTCTATTGCTGGAATGTTAGAAAAAATAACGAAAACCTTGAAAGCTACAAAGATAACCGGAAGTTCGATGTAACTTGTTACATTGAACTTCCGGGATACATATAACGCGAATTTGGGATAAGAATTAACAATTCTTATATCGAATTGAGGTACAAAGATAGGTTAAATAAATTTTATATGAGGAATAACTATGGGGTCTACCCAACAATTAAAGGCTGTTGAACTTGCTGAAATATTAAAAAAAGAAATTGCTAATATTGATCAGCTTAGCGATTTACGAGAAGTAGGGCAGGTTGTAACAGTTGGTGATGGTATAGCTAGGGTATATGGTATCGATAATGTAGAAGCTGGCGAGGTAGTTGAGTTTGCGTCAGGCGTGAAAGGTCTTGCTCTTAATCTTGAAACAGACTCTGTAAGTATTGTATTAATTGGTAGTGATCGAGAAGTCAAACAAGGTGATGCGGTAAAAAGAACTGGAAAGATTTTACAAGTACCAGTTGGCAAGTCATTGCTTGGTAGGGTCGTTGATGGTATGGCAAATCCTATTGATGGTAAAGGCGAGATTATAACTGATACATATAGGAATATAGAGGAAAAAGCTCCGGGGATAATTGTTAGAAAAAGTGTTAAAGAACCGGTGCAAACGGGTATCAAAGTGATTGATGCCCTAATTCCTATTGGTAGAGGTCAGAGGGAGTTAATTATTGGTGACAGGCAAATAGGTAAAACCGCTATTGTTATAGATACTATTATTAACCAAAAACAAGCTCATCTTGACGGCGATGAAAAAAATAAAATTTATTGTATTTATGTAGCTATTGGTCAAAAAAGATCAACTGTTGCACAGGTAGTAAAAAGATTAGAAGACTCAGGAGCAATGGAATATACCACAGTTGTAGCAGCTACTGCCTCTGATCCTGTTGCGTTACAATATGTTGCCCCTTACACTGGTTGTAGTATTGGTGAGTATTTTCGTGATAATGGTATGCATGCACTAGTTATTTACGATGATTTAAGTAAACATGCTGTTGCTTATAGACAAATCTCACTATTACTTAGAAGACCGCCGGGACGTGAAGCTTATCCAGGAGATGTATTTTATCTACATTCTAGGTTACTTGAACGAGCCGCAAAAATGTCAGATAAAGCTGGTGGTGGATCTCTTACGGCTTTGCCAATTATTGAAACCCAAGCAGGTGATGTTTCCGCATATATTCCAACCAATATTATATCAATTACTGATGGACAGATTTTTTTAGAAAATGAGCTGTTCTATAAAGGTATCAGACCGGCAGTAAATATTGGTATATCAGTGAGTAGGGTAGGGTCAGCAGCACAAGTAAAATCTATGAAGCAAGTGGCAGGAAGTGTGAAACTTGAGTTAGCACAATTTAGGGAATTAGCAGCTTTTTCTCAGTTTAGTTCAGACTTAGACGTTGCAACTAAACAACTTATTTCACATGGTACAAAGCTTAGCGAAATATTGAAGCAGGATCAATATAGCCCTTTCCCTGTTGAAGAACAAGTGGTTAGTCTTTATGCTGGGGTAAAAAATTATCTTGATAGTATTCCTGTTGAACGAATAAAAGAATTTGAGCATAGAATGCTACAAGAAATAAAACTGAGTGAAAACAATATTTTAGTATCTATTAGAGAGCAAGGACGAATTACTGAAGAAATGGAACAAAAGTTAAAAATTTTCTTAGAACATTTTGTGCAAAACTTTAATGCTTGTTCACTCGATAATCAAGTTTTTCCTTAACCGTCATAGCAAGGCTCTTTAGATGCCGTGGCGATCCAAGTAAACAGCGAAGCTGTTTTTTTAGAGTAACGCTTCGCGTATCCTAGATTGCCGCGTAGTCGCTTTTTCGCGACTTCTCGCTAATAGACGTATTTTTTAATAATTCTAAAAAACTTGATTATCGAGTGTTCAGTAAGTTAAATCGACTTCAGATTAAGATTAATTAGGTAGCTATGTCAGGTTTAAAACAGTTAAGATCTCGTATTAAGAGCATTACAACAACGCAAAAAATCACTAAGGCTATGCAGATAGTTTCGGCTACTAAGTTTACAAAAGCCAAAAACCAAGTTAAGGACTCAGAGGATTATATTGGGATTCTACAGGGTATAATGTCTAGCGTGGCATCTAGCAATAATTTACAGTATCTGCCTATTGAACAGAAAAAATTTTTTTCGGAAGGATTATTAGAGCAAGGTGACTTGAATAGACCTCTTGCAGAATTCGCTTCTGCTAGGGAATTTGCAGAAGCCACGGAACGCAGAACCGCAGCGTACTTAAGTGTACGTGAGGATTCGAGTACCGGAGCGACGCACAAATTACCAGCAGAAGTAGAATTATGCAAGAGGTCTAATATAAATAAGTCACATTTACTAATAGTAGTCACCTCCGAACGAGGTTTATGCGGAGCTTTTAATTTTTTACTGTCCAAGCAGGTAAAATCTGATATTGCAAATTTGGAAAATGCTGGTAAACAAGTAAGGCTTATTATTATTGGCAAAAAGGGTTATGATGCATTTAAGGGACAATATTCCCATTATATTGATGATTATTATGAGTTTCCAAAAGCTCATAATAATAATTTGTCATTTCAAATCAAAAAAAAACTGATGGAGATGGTAGAGGATTCTAGAATTAGCAATTGTCAAATATATTTTAACAATTGTAAAAATGCTATGATACAGATTCCAACTAAAAAGCAAATATTGCCAATTGAAAAACAGCTATGTTCAAATGAGAAATATTTGAGCTATGAATATGAAGGTGAAGGGCTTATTTTGCATATGATTAATCTTTATGTATCGGCTCAAATTAATTATGCTCTACTACAAAATAGAGCTAGCGAAGAAGGAGCTAGAATGACAGCAATGGATAATGCAACCAAAAATGCTAAGGAGCTTATTAATAAGTTAACACTAAAACTTAATAGATCTAGACAAGATATGATTACTAAGGACTTGATAGAGATTATTGCAGGGGCAGAAGCCGTATAAAAAATAAATTAAGGTAAAATATGACAAAAACTATTGGCAAGATTGTGCAGATTATTTCAGCTGTAGTCGATGTGCAGTTTAGTAGTGATGGTAAATTGCCAAAAATTCTCAATGCACTTGAGTGCGATAATAATGGAGAGAAAGTGATACTAGAAGTATCACAGCATATAGGAGACGATATTGCTAGATGTATATCTATGGGTCCAACAGAAGGGTTAGTAAGAGGGCAAGAAGTAATAGATACAGGTGAGACTATTAAGATACCTGTCGGTATTGGCACACTCGGACGCATAATAAATGTGGTTGGTGTACCAATTGATGAAAGAGGTAAGATTGATTCAACTGACTTTGCTTCAATTTACAAACCAGCTCCAAATTTTGTTGATCAATCAACTGAAAAAAACATTTTGGTTACAGGGATTAAAGTCATTGATCTTTTAGCCCCTTATTCAAAAGGAGGAAAAATTGGGTTATTTGGTGGTGCTGGGGTAGGAAAGACAGTGTTAATTATGGAACTTATTAATAATATAGCAAAAGCACATGGAGGATATACGGTTTTTGCAGGAGTTGGGGAAAGGACTAGAGAAGGTAACGACCTTTATCACGAAATGATTGACTCTGGGGTAATTGATTTAAAAAATCCCAAAAAATCTAAAGTAGCTCTTGTTTATGGACAAATGAACGAACCACCCGGTGCAAGAGCTAGAGTTGCTTTAACTGGTCTTACTATAGCCGAAAGTTTCAGGGATTTAGATGGAGGACAGGATGTCTTGTTTTTTGTCGATAACATTTTTCGCTTTACTCAAGCTGGTTCTGAGGTATCAGCCCTATTAGGTAGAATACCTTCAGCAGTTGGTTATCAACCAACATTGGCAACAGATATGGGAGAGCTGCAAGAGCGTATTACTTCAACAAAGCTTGGATCAATTACCTCTGTGCAGGCTATTTATGTGCCAGCAGATGACCTAACTGATCCTGCTCCTGCTGCTTCTTTTACTCATTTGGATGCGACTACCGTACTTAGTCGACAAATTGCTGAGCTTGGTATTTACCCGGCAGTAGATCCACTTGATAGTAGTTCACAATTACTAAATCCGGCAATTGTTGGAGAGAAACATTACTTGGTTGCTCGTGAGGTACAAAAAGTTTTACAGACATATAAGTCTCTGCAAGATATAATTGCCATTCTAGGAATGGATGAGTTGTCGGAATCAGATAAATTAACCGTTACTAGGGCAAGGAAAATTCAACGCTTTTTATCTCAACCTTTCCATGTTGCCGAAGTATTTACAGGTATAGCTGGAAAATTTGTCAGTTTAGCTGATACTATTGAAGGGTTTCATGGGTTGGTTTCCGGCAAATATGACTATTTACCAGAGGCTGCTTTTTATATGGTTGGTAGCATTGATGAAGCAGTAGAGAAAGGCGAAACACTTAAAGAAAAAGTGGCATAATGAATAAAATAATTAGGGTTAAAATTGTAACGCCAGCGAATGTTGTGTTTGACATGGAAGCTCAGATGGTAACAATGCCGGGAGAATTAGGAGAATTTGAGGTTTTACCAGGTCATGAGTTATTAATTGCAAATTTAAAAGATGGATTGACAAAAATTACAGTAGATAATTCTGTATTTAAGTATTTTATCTACTCAGGGTTAGCTGAGGTCACGTGGACAAATGTAAATATAGTAACAGAATTTGCTGTTGATACTAGTAGTTTGCAACTACATGAGATAATTAGGAAAATAGACTCTTTAACAAAAGAAATAGACGAAGAAATTGATGATACAAAAATTGATATTATTAAATTGGATATTGCTAGATATGAATCTTTGCTAGCTCATATTTAAAGAATTAAACAATTCTTCAAAGCAGAAGAGTATATAACATCATAGTACACATTTTTCTATAATCGTCATAGCAAGGCTCTTTAGATGCCGTGGCGATCTAGGTAAACAGCGAAGCTGTTTTTTTTTCTAGTACGCTTCGCGTATCCTAGGTTGCCGCGTCGCCGCTTTTTCGCGACTCCTCGCTAATAGACGATCAGCAGCCATTTTAATAGTGGTTATATAAAAAATGTAGATACTATAGATATAACATCCTTCTAGGCTATTTTCTTAGATACCAGCCGCCTACGCCTGAGATGACATCAAAAGTGCATGGATGATATCCTAGGCTATTAAAACGATGTCTTACATCGATACTTGAGGTTAATTATGATAAAGTGTACTCGTAGAATTGAATTTGATGCAGGTCATAGAATTGTTGGACATGAGAATAAGTGTCAATTTCTACATGGTCATCGTTATGTCCTTGAAGTTACAGCGGGATCAAGTGTTACCGATAATCTTGGTATGATTGTAGATTTTGGTCACATGAAGTCAATAATACAAAAGTGGATAAATGATAATTTTGATCATAATCTTATATTACACCAAAATGATAGAGAAATGGGAGATAGAATATGTGACTGGACTGGTCAAAAAATATATTATATGCAACAAAATCCAACTGCAGAAAATATAGCATTATACCTAAAATTGAATATTTTACCAAAATTGTTTGCTAATAGTTCTTTTATTATTACAAAAGTCAAATTATTTGAAACACCTAATTGCTTTGTGGAGGTATAAGTGGTACAAAGATGTTGTATGATTTTAACTACAACCAATGACCAGCAGGTGGTAGACAAAATAACAACTAGCTTATTGGAAGAAAATCTAGCTGCTTGCATACAAGTAGATAATATAGTCAGCTATTTTAAATGGGAAGGCAAGATATCTTCTGTGCTAGAATATCGTATTGTGATAAAGGCTAAATCTGATAACTACAATACAATAGAAAAGGTGATTACTGATATACATAATTATGATCTTCCGCAAATAATAAAGCTCGACATTCAAGATGGGCTGTCTAGCTATTTAAATTGGGTAACTCAAAGTATCTAATTTAAGAGAGTGTTTATTAGAACTAAGATTTACCCAAACTATATAATCCACTGCTTCCTGAGTTTAAGTCAGCGATGTTATACTCTTCTGCTTTGAAGAATTGTTTTTTGAAAATATCATGGATTCGCATGCGTAACTATACTATATGTACGCTACGCCTTCTCACCATTCATTTTCAAATCCAATTCTTCAAATCATTTGAGTATATCTAGAATTCCAAAGTTGGTGTCATCCTGAACACAAGTGGACATTATCTTGAATTTATTTCAGGATGACGTCGGATCAAAACACTCTTTAAATTAATTAAGGAAAACAATGAAATTATGGAAAAAAGTTACCTTGGGATTAATCCTAGGTATAATGTTTGGTATATATTTTCCTGAATATGTATCTTATATAAAACCGGTAGGAGATATTTTTTTGCGTTTGATCAAAATGATTATTGCTCCTTTAATATTTTTTAGTTTAGTAGCAGGCATAACTAGTATGAGTGACCCTACTTCTCTTGGCAGAGTAGGAATAAAGGCTGTTGCTGCTTTTTTAGGAACTACTTTTTTTGCTGTAGTGTTTGGTCTTACCGTTGCTCTTGTATTAAAGCCAGGTCATGGTGTTCATATTAATTTTGATGTTGCCTCAAATACTTCACAAGAGAAATCCTTTAATATGATTGATTTTTTTGTGAATATTGTGCCTGATAATGTCATAGGGGCTTTTGCCAATTCTAATGTTTTACAAATTGTATTCTTTGCAATATTTTCTGGACTTATACTAAATAAAATGGGAACTAGTGCTGCACCTGTTAAAGATTTATTTCATAGATTATCAAAAATGGTGTTAAAAATGATCTCAATGATCATTCAACTTTCTCCATATGGTGCATTTGCTTTAACGGCTTGGGTAGTCGGTACGCAAGGCTTTGATGTAATGATTAGTTTATCAAAATTAGTTGCTGCCGTAGTGATTGCCATGATATGTCAATATGGTATTTTTGGCATGCTAATTTATGTATTTTGTCGAATGTCACCATTACCTTTTTATAAAAAGAGTTTGGAATACCAAATACTTGCCTTTTCTACTTCTAGTAGTAAAGCAACGCTTGCTACAACTATGCAAGTTTGTCGTGAACGGCTAGGCATCTCTGAATCTAGTACTTCTTTCATATTGCCACTTGGGGCATCGATAAACATGGATGGGTTTGCTATAAATTTGGCTCTTACCACCATATTCTTTGCTCAAATGATGGGTATAGATTTAGCGGTGCATGATTATTTAGTCATTATTATTACCTCAACTCTTGGATCTATAGGTGGTGCTGGTATTCCAGGAGCCTCTTTAATAATGCTACCTATGGTTCTATCTTCAATCCATTTACCGATTGAAGGTGTTGCTATAATTGCTGGAATTGATAGGATATTAGATATGTTACGTACCACCATTAATATTACAGGTGATGCAACAATTACCTTGATTATTGATAACAGTGAAGGTACTTTGGATAGAGATACATATAACTCGGTTTAACAAATATACCAACTGTACAAGTTTAAGTAGATATAACAGCCATAAGATGTCATTCTGCTTCAGTGCGGAATCTAAAAAAATAGCCTAGAAGACTATTTAGACTTTTCTAGCCCCCTGCCTACGCAGGGGTGACATTGTGGTGGTAGGGGTGACAATTTGGTAAAATATATAAAAAAATACATTTTTTGTATTAGTGGGCAACATAAAATATGATAAAAGAGAACATATGACAAATAATGGAATTAAAACTTTGGAAAATGTTGAATTAAAAATAGGTGATAAGTCTTTTAATTTACCAATAAAAAAAGCATCGATTGGTCAAGATGTTATTGATGTTAGCGGTATATATTCATTAACAGGCTATTTCACTTATGACCCTGGCTTTATGTCTACAGCAGCTTGTAAATCTGCAATGACGTACATAGATGGGGATCAAGGGATATTAAGACATCGGGGATATGATATTAAAACGTTAGCAGAAAAAAGTAATTTCTTAGAAGTCGCCTATTTACTGTTAAATGGTGAATTACCAACCACTAATCAGTATAAATCTTTTTCTCAGAAAATTACTAATCACTCTTTGGTTAATGAGCAGCTTAGAAGTTTATTTATGGCTTTCCGTCACTCAGCTCATCCTATGGCAATTATGTTGGCTGTGGTAGGATCTTTATCTGCATTTTATCCAAATTTTTTAAATGTAGAAGAAAATGAACGCGAGTTAGCTGCTATTAGAATGATTGCAAAAATGCCAACTATTGCAGCAATGGCATATAAATATTCAATAGGTCAGCCTTTTATATATCCTGATAATAGTTTAGATTTTACTGAAAATTTTCTCCATATGATGTTTGCGACGCCTTGTGAAAAATATAAGGTAAACCAAGTAGTAAAGAATGCCTTAGATAAAATATTTATTCTCCATGCTGACCATGAGCAAAATGCCTCCACTTCAACAGTACGTTTGGCCGGATCATCCGGTGCTAACCCGTTTGCCTGTATCAGTACTGGCATAGCGTCTTTATGGGGACCAGCACATGGCGGAGCAAATGAGGCAGTAATTAATATGCTGAAAGAGATTGGGACAATAGACCGTATTCCACAATATATTGCAAGAGCAAAAGATAAAAATGATTCTTTCCGCTTAATGGGTTTTGGTCACCGAATCTATAAAAGTTATGATCCAAGAGCAGTTGTACTTAGAGAGACCTGCAAAGAAGTATTAGATGAATTAGGAGAAAATAATAACCCATTACTACAAATTGCTACTGAGCTTGAAAAAATTGCTCTCAATGATCAATATTTTATAGATCGTAAGCTTTATCCAAACGTTGATTTTTATTCTGGTATTATTTATCAAGCTATGGGGATACCATCACAGATGTTTACAGTGCTTTTTGCTATAGCAAGAACTGTTGGTTGGATGGGACAATGGAAAGAGATGCATGAAGATCCCGAACAAAAAATTAGCAGACCTCGGCAATTATATACTGGGTATGTACAAAGAGAATTTATTCCTTTTAATAAAAGATAATTATAGTAAAATCCTATATAGATAAAGCTAATCCGAGAAGGTTTAAGCATAGTACCCTTGTATCTTAAATATTGTCTTTAGTGAATAACTATAAGATACTTAAGAAAACTTAAGTAAGAAAGCTAGTATACAGATAGTACATTTCTTTATAATCGTCATCGCGAGGCATCTTTAGATGCCGTGGCGATCTAGGTAAACAGCGAAGCTGTTTTTTTAGAGTAACGCTTCGCGTATCCTAGATTGCTGAGTTGCCGCTTTTTCGCGACTCCTCGCAATGACGTATTTTTTATGTTAAATTAATATTTTGCTAAAAACATGATTTTAATCCTTTAAAATCATGTTTTTAGCTTTAGAAAGGTTTAAAATGCATTCGCGTTAGCCGCTTTAAGAATGCATTTTTCCTTATAAGCAAAATTAGGGTAATACTTCACTGTTAATTGTTGAATTGCTGAAGCTACCCTTGATTTTTTGTTACTTTTCCAGTAGTCTATTATATTAAATATAATAATAAATATCAAGTTTGTGCAAAAAGTGAAAGCCACTACTATAGAACCTAGGCTCTATAGTTGCACTCATTGTAAAATAATTCCCTACTTCAAGAGTTGTGAAAACAACTATTGAAGTAGGAGAGGTATACTAGTCAGTTTATGTCAAATACTAATGATTATGATAAGGCAACTCGTAGGGATTTTATAACCTTAACTGCCAGCAGTATGGTTGTGGTTGGAGCTGCATGTGCTACCTACCCTCTTGTTGATTCATTCAACCCTTCAGCGGATGTTCTTGCCCTATCTTCAATAGAAGTGGATTTATCTCACATACAACCAGGTCAAACTCTTACTGTTAAATGGCAAGGTAAACCGGTTTTTATTACTAACAGGACTCCAGAAAAAATTGCTGAAGCAAGAAGTGTAAACCTTTCCGAGTTAATAGATCCTGAACTTGATCAAGTACGAGTTAAAGCTGGACATGATAAATGGTTAGTAACTATCGGCATTTGTACACATTTAGGTTGTGTACCACTTGCAAACCAAGGAGATTATGATGGTTGGTTTTGTCCATGCCACGGCTCTCAATACGACTCATCTGGTCGCGTTCGTAAAGGACCAGCTCCTTTAAATTTGGCTGTCCCACCATATGAGTTTATTTCCGATACAAAAATTAAAATCGGATAGTTATTTATGAATGAAACTAATGATCCTAAAAAATCAAACCCCGTTATAGAATGGATAGACTATAGACTACCTGTTTTCTCGTTCCTTAAACATTTAGGCGAATACCAAACACCCAAAAATTTAAGTTACCTATGGAACTTAGGGTCAATAGCTGGTATCGCTTTAGTAATTCAGATAATCACTGGCATTATTTTAGCTATGCATTACACTCCTCATGTCGATTACGCCTTTGAGAGTGTTGAAAAAATTATGCGTAATGTCAATTACGGCTGGTTAATACGTTATATACACTCAGTTGGAGCATCAATGTTTTTTGCTGCAGTTTATCTACACATCTGTAGAGGATTATATTATGGCTCATACAAAAAACCTAGAGAGTTGTTGTGGCATATAGGCATAATAATTTTTCTTACTATGATGGCTACTGCTTTCATGGGATATGTATTACCTTGGGGACAAATGAGTTACTGGGGAGCAACTGTAATCACCAATTTATTTTCAGCTATACCTATTATTGGCAAATCGATAGTTACTTGGCTTTGGGGAGGATTTTCAGTTGATAACCCTACACTTAACAGATTTTTTGCTTTACATTATTTATTGCCGTTTATTATAGTAGCTTTAGTACTACTCCATTTAGTAGCACTACATATTCATGGATCAAATAACCCTAAAGGGATCGATGTTAAGTCATCTAAAGATACCATCCCTTTTCACCCGTATTATACGGTAAAAGACTTTGTTGGATTCGGTGTTTACTTTTTAATATTTGCCTTTTTTGTCTTTTACCAACCAAATTATCTAGGGCATCCTGACAATTACATACCAGCTAATCCTTTGGTTACTCCAGCTCATATAGTTCCCGAATGGTATTTTCTGCCATTTTCTGCCATTTTACGTGCAGTACCGTCAAAGCTAGGTGGCGTAATATTAATGTTCTCTAGTATTTTGTTATTATTTGTTTTACCTTGGCTTGACAGTTCAAAAGTTAGGAGTAGCAATTATAGACCAATGTTCCGCATAGCTTTTTGGCTGTTCATATTTGACTGCTTGACACTTGGGTATCTTGGAGGACAACCAGCAGAAGAACCTTACATTACCTTAAGCCGGTTTGCTGCTACTTATTATTTCTTTCATTTTTTAATTGCAGTACCCCTAATTAGCAAATATGAAAAAACTCTGCCATTACCGGATTCTATATGAAAGACAACAAAGTTATACAAAGGTATTTTATACAGGGGCATATGATATTTAAACCAATATTTAATGGTCTTTCAGGATATCTTTCTTGGATTCCCGCTGTAGCTCGGATGACGTTTTTTCTGTCATGGAGAAACTCTATTATTTGTCTATTCATATTATTACTATCAAACATCTCTATCGCAAACGAAGCACTACCTACAAAAAAGATTGCTTGGTCATTTGATGGAGTTTTTGCAACTGTTGATAGGAAAGCTGCACAACGTGGCTTCCAAGTATATAAAGAAGTATGCAGTAGCTGTCATGGTCTTTATAATTTATATTATCGTAATCTTAAAGATATAGGATTTTCAGATGAAGAAATTAAAGAAATAGCCAAAAATTATACTGTACAAGATGGTCCAAATGATGCAGGAGAAATGTTTGAAAGACCGGCTCTAACCTCTGATCCATTTGTTCGTCCCTATCCTAATGAACAAGCAGCAAGAGCTGCCAATAATGGAGCAGACCCGCCTGATTTATCGTTGATTATCAAAGCAAGACCTGATGGAGCAAATTATTTATATTCTATACTTACTGGTTATAGTGATCCTCCTGAGAATTTTAAACTAATGCTAGGATTAAATTACAACCCATATTTTCCACATAGTCAGATTGCCATGCCAGCTCCCTTGTCAGATGGACAAGTAAAGTATATAGACGGAACAAACTCATCAGTCGAACAAATGGCTATGGATGTTACGATATTTTTACAATGGGCTGCTGAACCTGAAATGGAAAACCGTAAATCCATGGGTTTAAAAGTGATGATGTTCTTAGTAATTTTTATAATTTTCTTCTATATCTCTAAAAATAGAATTTGGAAGAATCTAGAAACAGAAGAGCATAAATGAAGAGTTGATAGAATCAAAATTATGATAGTAGCAGGAGTCGAAGGGTCGAGGTACACAACTGTTGAAAGTTAAAACCGTCTATTAGCGAGGAGGCACAAAGTGCCGACGTGGCAATCTTGTGAAGAAGAGCTTAAATTATCTCGAAGCCGCCTAACAAAGGCAGATATTATTTCATGAGATTGCCACGTCGGCGATTTCATCGCCTCCTCGCAAGAGCAGAGAATGTGATTTAAAAATTTCCTTCCAATCAGCATATATATTACCGTCCCAACTATTTCATAATTTCATTAAAAAAATTCTATACTGTTTTTATAGTGTTTTTTTAGCAAAATTCCCCAAGTTTGACATACAAAATAGTCTATTTTTAACCGTTTTTCACGGGGAGGAAATATGACAGAATCGTTAATTTTTCCGACAACTTAATTGAAAATCCTAACACTATTTTCTATAATATAGTCGGTAATTTTGTCCCGCCTGAGTGGCGAAATCTTACCAATAATTGTGGCAAACAATTAAGTAAAACATCTCGTCAACTTTTATCGTTGATAGTTTCTTGCACGAAAACTGATAGCTACAACAATACACAAGAATTACAAGAAGGCTATCATTTTTTCGAGAAAGAGCTAGAAGTCATACTAATTATCTTTCAATAAAGAATTAATAGGATTAATAATCCAGTTCCAACTAGTGATAGACTTAATAATTTGAGGACTTGCTTCATATTTTAATATAGCATCTGACATTCTATTTAATACATCCTCCATTGAATGGAATAGTTTGTTGTAAAAGAACTTTTCTTTTATTTCTTTCCATTAAACCAGCAAAAGTTGCTCTTGTTGCTGTTATGCGTAAATTACTAGCTTTTATGCACTCTATTGTAAAAAATAATTCTTCTTGGAATGAAAATTTATGTTAAGTTACTATTTTTTTATTGACTTCCATTACGGATGCTCAGGTGTATAGGTAAAATTAGAAAATAAACTAAAAATACTCTGAAATAAATAATAAATATATAACAATTTACACCAAGGCAACCTCATTAAAATATTATTCTAGTTTTTTCTAGCAAGAGTTCTATAACAATATAAATTTTACTGGTATTTTTTTGTCTAGTCATTTACAGTTTACACAACGATTTATAGGATATGTGAATATAAAGGAAGTAGCTGTCTATTTATACAACAACAAAATGCATATTTCAACAAAATACAAAAATATTCATCTTTTGTAAAAATAGATAAAAAGTCCTTGGTAATAATTTATATTTTAGTTTAATCTATAAATTGAATATAAAAATATTTAGGGTTTTTTATGAAAGAAGAAGATATTAATTATCGGGACAATTCAAAGTATGCACCTTGTCAATATGCTACTAGGTTACTGGACAAACTCTGTAAGATGAATGAGGAAGTAAATAGACCAATAGATATTAACGAAGTCAAAAAAGCAATATATTACGCCAAGAAATATCATGGTAGCCAAATGCGGCAGTCAGGCGAGCCTTATTACTCCCATCCACTAGAGGTGGCGTATATGATTTCTGATTATCTTTTTCGCACTGATATTATTGTTACCAGCATACTGCATGATACCATTGAGGATACAAAACTTACTAAAAAGATGATTGCTTATATTTTTGGGGAGCAGGTTGCTAGTCAAGTAGAAGACTTAAACAGGAACAAGCCTCACGGAAAGATTAGCTCGGCGGAAACATTAGATATATTACTTCAACAAGAAAAATATGATGTGGCATTGATTAAATTATTTGATCGAACTCATAATATACAAACTCTAGAAACTAAATCACCGGAGAAAGCAAAAAAAATTATAATAGAAACCCTTAGTAGGTTTATGAGCCTTAGTATGTATTTTAATACACCAACAATTGAGCAAAATTTTGCAGAATTATGTTCTAAATTAATACATACTTATTATAAAACTAATAACTATTAGTTACAGTTATATTCTCCAACTTTGCAAAGTAAAATATCCCAAATCCATAACTTATTACTATAGGCAACATAATACATAGTATTCCTATTTGCCCCATATATTTTGTACAATATATAAAACCAAAAGATGTAACAACAGAAATTGTGGCATGTGCTAAGGCGTATACAATACTACTATAAGTAAAGCGTTTAAAAATAGGGAAATATTTATAAAAAATTGCACTAGCTGGAGCTGAATCAGGTGCAAATAACACGATCAATAGTTGTATTATAAATAAATGTATAGGAGTGCTGACCCTATAAAGAAAATAAGGGCAAAATATTATAAAAGTAGAGAAAATTACCCACCTGACTTTAATAATCTTTAAAGGGTATATTCTATAACTTAAATACGCTAATAATAGCGTAGTGAATAGCTGTATTATCGAAATAAGAAAGTTATGATAAATAATATCTCCAATGCCATAACCAAAAGAATTCCTGAGTATATTACCACAATAAAAATACACAAAATATGTTGGTACTGGACCAGCACATTGAATTAAAAAATAATAGAATACTGTTTTTTTCTGCACTTTTTCTTCTAAAATCGGATCACCTTTTAATATTTTTCTATCAATAAAGTGGTTATCAAAAAATGTTTTTAATCGCAATTTTGCATTAGCAAATTCTTGTGCTTCTCTTAAGTTAGTTCTAGCAACTGTACCTATAGTGGCAATTATCATTCCAAACCAAAAAAGATACCGCCAATTAAATCCATAGTTAGTAATCAAAAAACCAAAACCTAATGCAACCATTGACCCCAAGGAGGCACAAACCGTAATCAACGTTACAACTGGATATTGTATTGGTGGTTTTGTTATTTCCATTAAATATAACTCTGCTCCCACCCTCTCACCTAAGGAAGATATACCTTGTACTGCACGACATATACTAATAATCCATGAAGCCGTAATTCCAATTTGTTCATAAGTTGGTAAGGTAGCCATAACAAAACACGAGGCTGCCATCATAAAGGTTGTAACAATGATAGTTATTTTTCGACCAATAGTGTCTCCTATCCAACCAAACAGCAATGCTCCAAATGGTCTAAAAACAAAAGTGATACTATATGCAATTGCAGTAAAAAAAGCGGCAGAGTCTAGATCATTTTGGGGAAAAAACAGACTATTAAGTAAAACTGTCATATGAACATAAAGCATCAGATCAAAATACTCAAGGAATGTTCCTATTGACAGTAACCCGACGGCTTCTTTTTGTTCTCTCGTTAGATTGGTTTGGGGATAGATAACCCTACCATCGGCTTGTACAAATTTACTCATAGTTGTTTAAATCTTACTTATATATTATCTAGAATTATAATTATATATAACTGTTTTAAAAACCCCCCATGTCAATTTGACATATGGGACTATAATTTTAGGGTTTGATGCTACATAATTTCACAACACATATGGAGTTTCCAGCTAGTGCTATATCTTCTTCCGAGTCAGATGTATCAAGACAAGTGTCGTACGAAGCATTATGCTGGGAAGAAGATGCCCCCTGATATGAGAGGAATTGTTGACAACGCGATTCTAATTGTCTATCAGCTTATCCCTATCATCAAAATCATCAGCCATTTTATATTTTGCCATGCTATTTAGGTTGATTTATGTTGCCATATTTTAATTAGAATCAATTCTAAAATAATAGTCAACTTATTTTAATAAAAAAATTAATTATTTTTCATAATATAAACAATATCTAATATTCTACTCGTATGCGATACGATTTTGATAATCAACATCTCTTTGATCTCAGGCTATATTTTTACCAAATATCTCTTTTCCCCCTTCTAATTCTAATTTGTTTATAGAACCGTGATATTGTTACAACCAAGATTTATTATTTCAATTTTCGATATTATAATTTTCTTGCTATCGTTCAACCAAATCTTCAATATTTATAAATACTATAATAAATGATAGGATATCAGCAGGAACAAAGAAGCCTAAAGAATAAATCTCCTACATTAATTAAACCGAGCTAATGTAAAGTTGGAGTATTGAATGCAAAAATTAATCTCTTAAACAAGGTCTCTTATATATTATAAACACATAATGCCATCAATGATTTTACCAACAGCTGCCGAGTAGAAATCATAGAACCTTAATGTTTAATTGTTCTTGACCCACAAATCCATGTTATATTGTTTGCAATATTCAAACATATCAACTGTATTAGGGTGGTGTATGCCAAACTCCTTAATTTGTGGCTTGCCAAAGAATTTGTAATTATATAAATCTTTGCTTTTACAAGAGGCTCTTGCTCCATGATTATACAGATCACTTATTCGGGCAACATTTTTACTTCTATCTCCATATGAATAATGATATATAACAAACGCTTTTTTATAGGATTCTATAGCTTGCTTAAAGTTATCTTGAGCAAACAAAACATCACCTTGTACTCTATAACTATCTGCTAAATCAACATTTTTAGAATAATTTGCGCTTTCAAAATCGTTGTTTTCATCTGCTAAAAATATGGAAATAGTTTTATTAATGTATTCAGAAGCTTTATCTATTTTACCTAAACCTAATTCACTTCTTGCCATTTCTGTATAAATATCTGCAAATATTTTATTAGGCTTATGTTTAAGGGGTTTATATACGTCATATATCTGTTGAACTTGAGTATAAGCTTCTTGATATCTACCAAGAAAATTTAATATACTTGCTCTATATAATCGGTGTTCACTAAGGGCTAAGGCATTAATATCAAATCCATTTTTTATAAATATTTCAGTAGCTTTATCTACATACTCTAAACTTTCCTTATATTTGCCTTGCATCTCACATAATGCACTTTTTAATTGATACATTATAGATATATCAATTTCTTGTATTACTCCTTGTTTTGCTAGTTCTTCTATCTTTTTAAGCAATTCTTTAGCAAGTGTTATATTACCTAAAAATATCTGAGATTCAGATATATTTGACATAATACTAAATTTAAGAGAATAATTGGCTTCATCATCATCAAACTTATCTACAATATTTAATGATTTATTCAGATAAAAACTCGCTGTGTCAAAATTCCTTAATATCATTTCATGATACACTCCTATTGCTCCTAAGTACCTAGCATAATAAAATTTTTGAGATTCAGACATTTGCCACAATTTAAATTCCTTATTTTTATCTTTTTGATTAAACCAATCAAACATTTGTTTGGCTTTGTCGTTATAAATGTTTAGATATAGAGAGAATAACTCAGACCTTAAGGTAAGTATTGCGTATAAATTAATATTATATTTTTCAGAGTTTTTTAGAAGAATCTCTAAATTTTCTAGTATAGTTTTGGCACTTCTCCACAAATATGCTGAATAAATTCCTTTTGGTTTAGGTAATTTGCTAATCATATTTTCTAAATATATTTTATTATTATTGCCATTTAGTTCTATTATTTTATTGCTGATTATATCATGCATTTCAAAAATAGGGTTATCCTCGCTAGCATTAATATTACTGATTAGCACAAATTTAGATAATTGATATATATCATCCTCTAAAGTATCTTTATTATCAGTAATGATGGTAAGAAGCTGTTTTGAAAAGCTTTGGTTATTTAATAAAGCTATTTTATTAAGTAACTTTACTGCATTAGGGTTTAGCTGTTGAATAGCCATACTAATATTTGTTGCTATTTTATTAGTCGATTGATAGATTTTCTTTTTATATTCCTCTTTATCTAAACCTTTAATTTTGTTAAGTAATTGCGCCCCTTGCACGATAAGTATTGGATAACCACTAAAAGATTGCACTAAAAATTCGATACTATTATTATCCTTATTGTTCAATAAGTTATTAGCTAAAGCTACAATAGTAGGGTGATCGAGTAGCGGCATGGCTATAATGTTATGTAACTTTTCATTATCTTGCGAGCAAAACACTACATGACCATTATGTTCCCAATCAATTAAATCTTGTACTTTTTTATTTTCATTAACTTTTAAATTATCAAACACCAATAACCATTTAGTAGTAGTAGTTAAATATGATATTACTTCTTTTTTGGATAGAGTTATTGCTTCAGATATATTAGCTTGTTTAACCATATTGAGTTGTTGGGCTAATTTAACAAATTGTTCATTAAGGTCTAGGTTACAATCAAAAAACCAAATTAGATCATAATTATTTTTATTCTCATAACTATACATCCTAATCAGTTGAGTTTTACCTATACCACTAGTACCAACTATACTTGCTTGTCTATATTTATTTAAATGCTCATCAAGGATTTTAAGTTGTTGCTCATGATTGACAAAATAACTAACTGGAGTGATTAAATTAGATACTTGTTCTTGAGCAAAAGTATTACTATAAATAATTAGTAATATGAATAATGTTAGAAATTTTTTCATATAATGAAACTGTTGAAAAATAAATTATGCCTTAACGGTACGTATAAAACATATTATTACAAACAATTATAAAGAATAAGCAAAAATAACTCAACTTAAGTTTGAATATTAATAATAAAAATCATTAAAAAAAATAGGAAAGTTTGTTTGCTAATTCTGAACCTAAATTTCACTAACCTAGTATCAGTAGGGCATCTTTACAATCTCAAAGTTCGTATAATCCCTTATGGTGATTTTTGACATGTATAACGCCGATAGACCTCTAAATTATAACCTTATCCCAACGTAACTAGTGATTTGAGCAGTATTATTTATCAGGAGTGTAAATGACATCGTCAAACTCCTCACTTAACGAAGGCATTCTGATTTGCAAACTTGCTGTACAATTTATCACATTAAAATTGATGGAATATATTTACAACATATATGATACAATTAATAGCTCTTTAACCAACTCGGCTAACTGCAACTTTAACACAGTATAGTCGTAAATACTATACAATGAGGTTGATAGCTCACCAACAACAGTTTGTTTATGTTATTACATAATGCACTGCATTTTGTTTGGTGCTTACATCGAACTTAGGTTAATTATAGGTCTAGTTAATTTATAATATCTCCAAATCAATAATCAACTCTTCAAATTGCTGATTATTAGAATATTCTAGAGTTACCTTGTCCTTTATTTGGTTTTTGAACCAAGTAATTTGCCTTTTTGCATATTGCCTAGTCTTAATTTGTGCTAGATTTATGGCATTTTGCAAAGTAATTTCATTATTTAAATAGCATAATATTTCCCGTAGACCAATGGTTTTTATTGCAGAAGAATATATATCAGGAAAATCTTTTTTAATTTGAGCTACTTCTTCAATTGCTCCTTCATTAAATAATTTTTCTAACCTAGTATTACATGTTTGATAAAGAAATTCCCTCTTTGGATGTAGAAAAATTACCTTAAAATCAAATGCTGGAAGAATAGATTTATTTTGTAAGCTTTGGAAAGCAAATATAGATTGCCCGGTTTCCATAAATACTTCATAGGCTCTTATAACCCTTTGAGTGTCGTGTTCATTTAACTTCTGAACAGCTAGGTTATCTAGCTCTTTTAGTTTATAAAAAAACTGGGTTGAACCAATCTTAGAGTGTAGCTCTCTAACATATTGCCTAATTTTAGGAGATATTGATGGTATTTCATTATAACCAAAAAGTAATGAATTAATATATAACCCCGTACCGCCAACAATTATTGGTAACTTGCCTCTACTACGAATGTTTGTAATTTTTTCAAGAGCATAATTTATATATTGTATTACCGAAAATTCTTGTTCTATAGATAAAAAATTATAAAGATGATAAGGAATCTCATTACGGTATATTTGTGATGGCGAGGCAGTAATAATGGGAATCTGCCTATATATCTGCATAGAATCACAGTTAACTATCTCAGCATTATATATTTTAGCTAAATAATGTGCCAAATAAGACTTGCCACTAGCGGTAGGTCCACATATAACTAACATCGAGTCAATAATTTTTTTTGTGTAAGTTAGCTTGATCTTTATATATATTACATTGATCAACTCAAGCTTTTATCAAAGCATTATATTGCAAATCTGTATTCTATATTTCATTTTCAGACGAAACTCTCATATATCCAACCAACATTCGTAAAACCAATGACAAAAGTTGACGAGAGGTTTTACTTAATTGCTTACCACAATTATTGGTAAGATTCCGCCACTCAGGTGGGACAAAATTACCGACTATATTATAGAAAATAGTATCAGGATTTTCAATTAAGTTGTCGGAAAAATTAACGATTCTGTCATATTTCCTCCCCGTGAAAAACGGTTAAAAATAGACTATTTTGTATGTCAAATTTGGAGACTTTTGGTGGGAAACCAAAATAAAAATACTTTTAAGAAATTATAAAAACCTTGGAAAGGTTGGAGGTATCTGGTGGAGACAGGGGGAATCGAACCCCCGACCTTTTGAATGCCATTCAAACGCTCTACCAACTGAGCTATGACCCCTAGAAATACTTTATATCATTAGTTCAGCTTTATACTATAGTTACAGAGCTGAATCTATAAATTTTTTGAATATTTCATTATTTTCTAATATCTCGAACTCTTCGATGCACCAAGGGGAAAATTTTGTTGGGTATTTTTCCATATATAACTTAAAGTCTACCCATTTAAGTAATTTTACTTCTGCTATTTCTTGTTCATTTATTTTTATGATATCATCTGATAAAGCCAAATATATCGGGCATATTTCATTTTCTACAATATTATTTATAGCAAATTTATATCGATAATTAGCAATAATATCTACTTTCTGTAGGTTTACTAAACCTAATTCAAACTTTGCATGCCTATAAATTGCTTGTTCATAAGTTTCGTTAATTTGTGGATGTCCACAAAAACTATTTGACCAGAATCCACCCCAAGTTTTTTTGAGTAAACTTCTTTTTTGTATCAAAAATTCTTTTTTGCTATTGAAAAGAAATACAGAAAATCCCCTATGCAATGGAGTATTAGAATTATGAGCTTTTAACTTATCCTCTATTCCAAGGATATTATCTTGTTCATCAACTAATACCACATGTTCTGAGTATAACATAACATTAATTTCCCACTAAGTGTTTTTCTATAATATTTAAATAATTACCTAAAATTTGTTGGTTTTTATTGACAAATTCCAAAGCATTAGCCTGATAAACTTTAGCTTCCTGAGTACCAGTCTCAGATAGAAGATACTCAATTTTATTCAGTAAATCATTTCCATCTCGAATTTGAGTAGCAGCTTTATTAGTAAGCATTTCATTAGCAATATTAGTAGAATTACTCATATCTGGCCCAAATATAATATAATTAGCAAAATATGCTGGTTCAAGTACGTTATGTCCTCCTTGTTTAAATGAACCGCCAATGAATGAGATATAGGCTATGCTAAAAAACAATCCAAGTTCGCCAAATTTATCAACAATGTAAAGATCATCAGTTAGAATAGGTATATTTTGTTTGGACTTGATACTATAAGTTAAATTTAATTGAGTACACGCTTTTCCTATATCATTCTTACGTTCAGGATGACGTGGAATTAGAATAAAATAGCAATCTGGGTATCGTTGTTTTATTGGTTTTATAATGTTAAGTACTACTACCTCATCGTCTAAGTGGGTGCTAGCAAATACAATAATTCTTTTACCACTCATATGTTGTGTTAAAATTGTTAACTCTTGTTCATGTACAGGTAATTTTTTGTTGGCAAATTTAATGTTACCTAAATTAACTATATTTGTCACACCAAGTTGCGTAAATTTTTGGAAATCACGGTTACTTTGCACAATAATCTCACTAAAGTTAGCGGTAACTAATCTAAAAAATGAACTTATTTTTTTCCATGATTCAAATGATTTATCAGAAATACGTGCATTCAATAATAATAGTTCACAATGTTTTGCCCCTTCGCTAATGAGACATGGCCATAACTCTGATTCAACAAGAATTCCTAGGTTTGGTTGCCAATTTCTAAAAAACTTTTTAACAAAAATAATATTGTCTATAGGAATGAATTGATGAATGGCATTTTGCGGTAGTTTTTGTTGTAATATTTTTCCAGAAGATCTAGTTCCCGAAGTAACCAAAAACTTTAAGGAGGTTTTTGGCATAGTTCTTTTTAACCAAAGATTATTGATATTTTCAACTAAGGTAAAAGCTATAAGAGATTCCCCTACACTGGCTGCATGTATCCAAACTAAAGTTTCATTTCGTTTAGCATGTGCATGGGAAATAGCAAAACGTTCCTTAATACGTTTTACATCTTCTTTGCCAATAATAACTCTTAATACTAATAAAAAGAAATACACTGGAAGAAGTAGAAAACTTAAGACATAGTATAAATAGATCATAGATAGATTTACTTCAACCCCGTTAATGCTTGTGCTAAATTAATATTGTCTTGGTTTTCATTTCCTACAAAAGCTAGTGGTAAGCCTATAAAAGCTGTTATTTTACCAAAAGGTAGAGGCATAATCAGTTTATCCCAACTTTTGAGTAAAAAATATCTAGAAGCACTACAAGAAACTGGTATCAATTTTATATTATATTTTTGAGCAACTTTGTTAATATTACTATTTATTTTATAAATAGGCCCACGTGGGCCATCTGGTGTAATCACTATATTACTACCGTTATGTAACTTTTGGATAATTATTTTTAAAGCTGATACAGGATTCTTATTACTAGAACCATTTATTACCCCAAAGCCAAATTTACCTACTATATCACTAATTATTCTGCCGTCTCGATGAGGGGAAATAAGAGCATAAATATCTTTATGACCAGCAAATATTCCTGGACCTAAAGCCAATCTGTTATGCCAAAAAGCAAAAATTACCCCTTTTTGTGCCAAAAATTCTTGTTTATTGTGATTATCTGAAAAAACAAATTGCCAACGACAGGTAAAATAAACCACTCTCAAATAAGTATACAGCATCTTAGTAACTACACTAAGTACAAAATTGTTTTTTTTAAGGATTTTTTTTATCACGTTAATTGATTACAAGCATTCTTTATACGCGAGCATGCTTGCTCCAAGTTTTTTATCGAAGTTGCGTATGAAATTCTAAAATAACCTTCTAGACCAAATGCAATACCAGGAATAACCGCAACGTTACATTCTTCAAGCAGATATTCTCCAAAATCGTTACTATTTTTGATAATTTTACTACTGGGAGTTTTCAAACCAAATAATTCATTACATTTAGGAAACAGGTAAAATGCCCCTGCTGGTTTATCGCAACTAATACCCTTTGTATCACTTAGAATTGATAAGGTTAGATCACGTTTTTCTTGAAAGTTTTTTGCATTAGGTTTAATAAAATCTTGAGTGCCAGTTAAAGCTTCAATAGCTGCCATTTGGCTTATAGAGCAGGGGTTAGAAGTACTTTGTGACTGAATAATAGTCATTGCCTTAATTAATGATTTAGAACCAGCCCCATATCCTATACGCCATCCTGTCATAGAATAAGCTTTTGATACACCATTAACAGTAAATATTCGATCTTTTAAATCCGGTGCTACTTGGGCAAAAGTATAAAATTTAAAATCATCAAAAATAATATGCTCGTAAATATCATCTGACATAATATTTACATTGGGATATTTGCGTAGTAATTCAGCAATATCTGCTAGCTCTTGGTAAGAGTATGCAGCTCCTGTTGGATTACTTGGTGAGTTAATAATTAACCATTTAGTTTTTTGGGTAATTACTTGCTCTAGAGCTTCAGCTGTAAGCTTAAAATTGCTATCAATGCCACAGTTAACAAATACTGGAATCCCTTCAGCTAACATTACCATATCTGGATATGAGACCCAGTAAGGACTGGGAATAATTACTTCGTCCCCTTGGTTAAGGGAAGCCATAAATAAATTATAGATTACTTGTTTACCGCCGCTTGATACTATTATCTCATCTAACTCATAATCTAAATTATTTTCATACTTGAATTTAGTCTGTACTGCTTGTTTCAGCTCCAAAATGCCATCAACATTAGTATATTTTGTGAAACCATCTCGCAGTGCTTTAATTGCAGCCTCTTTGATATTATTGGGTGTGTCAAAGTCAGGTTCACCAGCCCCAAGAGAGATTATATCTCTACCCAGCTTTTTTAGTTCAAATGTTTTTTTAACTAAAGCTAAAGTTGGAGATGGTTTTATTATATCTAAGCGTTTAGCAATAAGTGACATGATTCTGTAGAACCTTATAATTATTTTCGTATTACGCGAATTTACGCGAATTCGGGATAACAGGTTATCCCAAATTCGGCTGTATATATAGAAACAATCAGGTTTGAAGCGGCTGCCCACCTGATTGTTAAAATATCATTTGCGTTCAATAGATGATTTTAATAATTAAAATCATCTATTGAACGGTAAAAAAGTTAAAATGTACTCGCAGAACCGCTTCAAGAGTACATTTTTCTTTATATCACAGCTAATTTGGGATAAGAATTTGTTAATTCTTATCCCAAATGGGGGGTATTATACTATATTGTTAAAAAAAAACAATTCTTGAAAGCAGAATTTAGTACAATATGATTTATTTTATATAATTTATTACTATTAAGTATTAGTGTCATTTGATATATATGTTATCATATACTCAGATAGAAAATCAAGAATTGCGTTGTCGTCTTCAGGGATCGTAGGTACTCACGTACTAAATGTACGCCTAGCACCTCGAGCCTTTGACTCCTGCTACTATCATGATTTTGATTCTATCGTCTATCAATTCTTCATTTACGAGTAGTATATGATGAATATATGTTTAAAAAATCAAATTTATAGCAATTTATGTTCGGCAGCAAAATTATTCGTAACAGTTACGACTCAATAAAAGACAAAATAAAATTATACTATAATTATATTAAGAATTTCCCATCTTGGTATAGGGAGAAAATCTTTACATCTATCAATTATTTTGTCGATGTAAAATATAGGGTAACACACTTAAAAGAAACTAATTTTAATCTTGGTATAGAACATTTGTATAAAAATAACTTAAATGACGCTATACTAAGGCTTAAATTGGTTGATAAAATTCTTTCTCCTAACGACCATCAAGCTAATTATTGGCTTGGTTGGACATATTTCTTAAAAAATAATTATGAAAAAGCTTTGTATCATCTACAAAGAGCTTTTGAAGCTGATCAAATAAAGTTAGCATCTTTTCTACAAAATTATAATAATTTGTCAGAGATTCCACCGCAAATTTGGCATCAATATAAAAATCTTACCGCTGAATATTATGGCAATAAATTTCGCAGTAATAATAAACTGTACCTACCTTACAGTTTTGTAAGCACAACTATGAATAACATAACAGACTTACCTGATCATTACCATATTTTGGAGTTAGGTAGTAATATAGGCTTAGTGGGTTATGAAGTAAAAAAGCGTTTTCCTGATGGCTTTACTTTTACCGGTATTGAAAATTCAGAAATTATGAATAAGCTTGTCATTATATATGGTAATATTTATGATCAGTTATTAGAAATTTCAATATCGGATTTTATTAAACACGACTCTAATAAATATGATGTAGTACTGAGTTTTAACTCTCTTTCTTTTACTAAAAACCTATTAGATTACTTTAATTCTATTTATTCTATAGTCAATACATTAGGGTATTTTGCATTTTGTTTACCAATAGATAACGTCACAAACCTTTCATTAAAGAGAAAAGGATTTGTTTTTACTATAGCAGATATTAAGAAAGCTTTAGGTCAAACTAAGTTTACCATATTAAATAGTGAAGAATTATCTCTAGAAAAAAATGATAAATACTATATGGTGATTTGTAAGAAAAACCATTAATGAAGCCATGAAGCAATTTATATTACTGTTGTTAGTTAATTTTTCTAGTATAACTGCAATAGCGAGTACTCAAAATACTCAAGATGATGAAGATTTTAGGTATGTTTATAATGAAGGTAAGGGATGTACTCAAGTTTATGACCCTTATGAGAAACTAAATCGTAAAATTTTTGCCTTTAATTCTGTTTTAGACTATCTGTTCTTACGCCCTATTACTATAGGCTATAAACGAATTAGTAATAATTATACTAGGGCTAGAGTGAGCAGTTTTCTAGATAACATTAGTGTGCCTTTGACTGCCGTCAATTATGGTCTACAGATGAATTATGACCAAACTATGAAAAGTCTATGGAGATTTTTAATCAATGCCACGTTTGGTATAGGTGGGTTATTTGATGTAGCAGATAAAATTGGATTGAGAGTTACCAAACAAACTTTGGGTAGCACTCTCGCCCACTATGGAGTTGGTCCAGGACCATATTTAGTCATACCATTTCTTGGTGGTACTAATGCAAGAGATAGTACAGATGCTATATTTACAAATAGTTACTTAAATCCTATAATGTACGCGGTACATAGAGATTTTGAAATCATAGTTTCTGGTGTACAAGTTATAAATACTAGGTTAGGATTATTACCGTTTACTGACTATATAGGATGTAGTTCTACTGATCCTTACATAGCTGTAAGATCAGCTACACATCAAAATCGTGAATCGGTAATTGTCTATCCTAAGCAATTTAAATGCCCTAAACCTAATTAAAAAATGCAAAATTATGAAAAAAATTATTGTTTGCTTAATTTTAAGTTGCCTGTCCTTGTCAGCCTATTCTGCTACTGATAACAAAATGGTAGTTGATAATTATGTTAATCAACTAATAAGAGCTGGGCTAGATGTATGTAATGATGAGAGTTTAGATCAAGATGCCAAAATAGCTAAAACTAAAAAGCTAATTTTAGCTAACTTAGATCTGAATTGGATGGCTAAATTCACCCTTGGTGTTTACAGAAAAACTCTAACTCCTGAACAAATTAAACAATTCACAGAAGTTTACAGTAATTATGTAAGCAAGGCCTATGCTGATTTAGTAAAGAATTACCATGGTCAAGAACCTAAAGTTCAACAAGTGCGTGTTCTTGATGAAGGAGAGTTTATGGTAGAAATGTTAATAGGAACTGCTAAAGTAAATTACTTAGTACGTCAAGTAAAGGGTACAAGCTATAAAACTAATTTAAAAGTCTCAGATGTTATTACAGAAGGTGTTAGTCTTATCAATTCTCAACAGTCAGAGTTCATGAATATTCTCAGTAATAGTGGTTTTGATAAGTTAATAGATGAATTGGGAAAGAGGTCGTGATTTTTTAAAAGGCGTATACTTAATATGTCATTGCGAGCGAAAATATGTGAGCGTGGCAATCCATAGTACCCCACATTTTTCTATAATCGTCATAGCAAAGCTCTTTAGATGCCGTGGCGATCTAGGTAAACAGCGAAGCTGTTTTTTTAGAGTAACGCTTCGCGTATCTTGGATTGCTACGACGCCGCTTGCAGAAACTCCTCGCAATGACGATTTGAGCTTTCGACAGTTGTGGGAGCTTTATTTTATCGCAGCAATGCTACTACTCGTTAATAGACGACAACTTGAATAAAAATAATAAAAATATTTTTTATAAAACACTTAGTGCAAATTATAATTATTGTATACTACAGAAACTTAAACCAATTATTATAATTAGCATGAAAATTCTTGCAGGTCTTAGTCATAAAAAATTAGCTAGATATTTAGCTGAGGAACTAAATTGTGAATATGTGGAAACTTATATTACAGCTTTCGATGATGCTGAAACAAGGGTGGAAATCCTTGAAGATATGCATAAGTGTGATGTTGTTATAGTACAATCTACTTCTAGACCAGCCAATAACCACTTGATGGAACTTTTATTATTAGTTGATACGGTAAAAAGAGCAGGAGCTTCACAAGTAACTGCGGTTATACCGTATTTTGGTTATAGCCGCCAAGATCGTAGATATTGTAGTTTTACTCCAGTATCGAGCCGTCTTGTAGCGAGTATGCTGGAAGTTGCTGGTGTTAATCATGTAATAACTGTCGATTTGCATTCACAGCAATTAGAGGGTTTTTTTAAAATTCCACTACAAAATCTTGATCCAATAAGTTTATTTGCTCCGATTATTGAAACTTATAATAATTCTATTATTGTATCTCCAGATGTTGGTGGTTTTGCACGTGTACGTGATGTGAATAGGCTTTTTAACATGAATATAGCTGTTATTAATAAAAGTAGAGATGTCAAGAAGTCTAATGATAAATGCCAAATATCAGAAATAATAGGTAACGTTTCCGGCAAGCATTGTATATTAATTGATGATATTGTTGATAGTGGCGAAACCCTTTGTAAGGGAGCTAAGCTATTAATGGAAGTAGGAGCTTTATCTGTCAATGCTTTTATAACTCACCCAGTGCTTTCTAGAATGTCTAAAAAAAATATTCAGAATTCTGATATAATGAACGTATATATAACTGATACAATAGAAACTACTGATTTACCATCTAAGTTCCATGTAATATCAGTTGCTCCAATTATTATAGCAGCATTACAAAAATCTGTAAAATTATGAGAATTTAAAACTTTATGCATACTGATAAATGTACACTTGAAATAGACTTAGCAAAAATTCGTGCTAATTATCGTATTATTTCTAAAATTTGTAAAACTTCAGAGATTGCTTCTGTGGTAAAGGCTAACAGCTATGGACTTGGTGCTGATGCTATCGCACCAGCCTTACAGATGGAGAATTGTCAAAGTTTTTTTGTAACCTCAGTTGATGAAGGAATATCATTGCGTAAAGTATTGGGGCAAAAATCTAATATTTTTGTGTTTAATGGTGTATTTAGCAATGATGTTGAGGAATTTAGAAATAGTAATTTAATTCCCGTACTTAATAGTTTAAAACAAGTTGAAATTTGGCAAGAGTTTGCCTCTCTTAAAAAAGAAGTATTACCTTGTACAATCCATGTTGATACTGGTATGAATCGCTTAGGAATGCTCGACACAGAAATGCAACATATAATAGACAAACCTGATCTATTAGTTGGTCTTGAATTGCAGTATATTATAAGTCATTTATCTGCATCTGAAGTAGTTGATGATCCTTATAATTTACAACAATTAAAAAAGTTTAAGCATTATTTAAAATATTTCCCAAAAGTCAAAGCTAGTCTAGCTAACTCTAGTAGTATATTTCTAGGGAAAGAATATCATTTTGACTTAATACGCCCTGGTGCTGCATTGTATGGTATTAATCCTTTGGGTAATACATTTAAAAATCCAATGCATAATCCAATAAGACTGACTGCTCCAATAATACAATTGCAAGAATTACCACCGGAAAGTTACATTGGTTACAATATGACCTTTAAAACAAATAGTAATAGGCTAATTGCTACCTTACCTCTTGGTTATGCTGATGGCTATCCCCGGGCTTTTAGCAATTGTGGGGTAGTAGTTATTGATTCGTATTCAGCTCCTGTAGTTGGCAGGGTGTCAATGGATTCAATTACTGTTGATGTTACTGAACTACCACCAAACAAAATTTTTCTAGGACAACAAGCTGAAATTATAGGGAATTATTGTACTTTAGATAAAATAGCGAATATAATAAATACCATTGGTTATGAAATTCTCACTCTACTAGGTAGCAGATATAAGAGAGTATACAAAAATGATTCTTGATACCGTTAATTTATTAGGTAAACATACTATTGGTTTTGCAAGGACTATAGGGGCTTTTTCTCTATTTACTATTGCGGGAGTCACTAGTATTTTTAAAAGACCTTTATACTACAACTTAGTATTAAAGCAGTTATTGTCTATAGGTTTTTATTCCCTACCAGTTGTAGCTATGACTACCTTTTTTTCCGGTGCTGTGCTGGCATTACAAAGTTATACAGGTTTTTCTCGTTTCTCAGCTGAAAGTTCAATAGCTACGGTGGTAGTCCTTTCAATAACTAGAGAGCTTGGACCAGTTCTTGCTGGTCTTATGGTTGCTGGTAGAGTTGGTGCATCAATTGCTGCTGAAATAGCTACTATGAGAGTGACTGAACAAATAGATGCTCTTTATACTTTGTCAACTGATCCCATAAAATATTTAGTTTTTCCAAGAGTACTAGCCGCAGTTATTACGTTACCATGTTTAGTATTAATAGGTGATATATTAGGAGTAATGGGTGGTTATTTGGTAAGTGTTTATAAGCTTGATTTTAATAGCTTTAATTATATAACGAATAGCTTTAAGTTTTTAGAACCAATAGATGTCATTTCTGGTTTGGTAAAAGCAGCAGTGTTTGGTTTTATTATCTCAATAGTAAGTTGTTATAGTGGTTATTATTCAGGTACAGGAGCAAAAGGAGTTGGGACGAGTACAACTTCCGCGGTAGTAAATTCTTCAGTTCTTATTCTAATCAGTAATTACTTGATAACAGAGTTGTTTTTTAAAGTATAAGACTCGAGAATAGATTATGGATGAATCAAAAATAAAAATACGCTCATTATATAAATCTTTTGGCGATCATAAGGTACTTGATGGTATAGACTTAGATATAAAGCGAAATAGTTCAATAGTAATTCTTGGGGGATCAGGAACTGGTAAATCAGTGTTAATAAAGACTATAGTTGGTTTAATGCAGGCTGATGAAGGTAGTATAGTTATTGATGAAGTGGAGACTGTAAATATTCCAAGTAAAGATAGATTTAAAATGATGAAAACCATGGGATTTCTATTTCAGGGAGGGGCTCTTTTTGATTCTTTAACTGTTCAAGATAATATTACATTCTTTACTGAAAAATTGTATAAATTATCTCCAAAAAATAAAGAGGAGTTAGCTGCATCTAAACTCAATTCTGTAGGTTTGTCTACAAAAATACTGGGTCTTTATCCATCTGAGCTTTCTGGAGGTATGCAAAAGCGAGTATCTCTAGCTAGGGCTATTTGTGGCGATCCGTTGATTCTTTTCCTTGATGAACCAACTACCGGTCTTGACCCTATAATGGCTAATGTTATCAATGAATTAATAATTAAAGTTCAAGAAGAGCTAAAGGCTACTACCATCACCATAACTCATGATATGAATAGTGCTTATATGATAGCTAAAGAGGTTGCTATGATTTATAAAGGGAAGATTTTATGGTTTGGTAAAAAAGATGAGATAAAAAATAGTGATAATCCTTACTTGCAACAATTTGTTAATGGTTTAACTACTGGACCAATTGAGATTTAGTATGGTGTATTCAATAATAGAAAGTCAACTAAATCTACAAAATTAAATAATGTACTAGTTACGACTTAATCTGACAATAAGTAATAATCAGGCAGCTTGATAAGTAATAGCCAAATTGTCTGATATTCTCTCTATATTACTAATATTTTTATCTTTAGCAATATAAAGTGAATCTCTAAAAGTTTGCATTGGTGTTTTACCAAAACAATGTTTACCTGAATGAGACCTTTCGTTATTATAATTTGTAAGCCAAGTATCTATATCAGCTTGTAACTCATCTAATGTATTATAGAGCTTTTTACGGAATAGATAGGTTATACTAAATCTAAAATGAGAATGTAATATATTGCCTGAATTAAAATTTGACGAAAAGCAGTTGCTTTTACTCAGCAGAATTAAAGAGTTTGCTAAACAAATTGAAGATAAGTCGTTTTTTAGATTCTTTAATAGCAGTTTATTAGCAAAAAAAGCTATATATTTATATGGTAATGTAGGTAATGGCAAAACTGTATTAATGCAACATTTTTTCCAAATATTGCAAATTAAGAAATTAATGGTACATTACCAAAACTTTATGCAATCGGTACATAAAGATATTTATCAGTTGCAAGATAAATCACAATCTAAAAATAATATTATCAAAAGAATTGCTGCAAATTATGCAAAGCAGGCGGAAGTAATATGCATAGATGAGTTTGAAATTAAAGACATAACTGATGCTATGATAATAGGACCACTGCTCCTTGAACTCATAAGACATAAGGTGTTTATCTTCATTACTAGTAATATCGAGCCAAAAGATTTGTATAAAGATGGTTTACAAAGGAATTCCTTTTTGCCAATAATTAAAGAGATTTATCAAAAGTTTGAAGTTATGCATTTAGATAGTGATCATGATTATCGATTAGATAAAATTATACACACGACTAATAGACGTATAATATACCCCATTAATGAAGATAATAAGCTTGAGATACAGAATATTATTAGCAAGTTAAATAGTAATAACCGATTAGTTTCTAAGGATATCCTAGTTTTTGGACGTAAAATATCTTTTAAAATGGCTAGTGAAAAAGTATTAGTAACAGATTTTGAAGAGCTATTTGTAAGAGAATTAGGTTATGTTGATTATGTAAATATTTGCCAAAAATTTTCTATCATAATAGTAGAAAATATTCGTATAATAGATTCTGATAACACAGACTTAGCTGTTAGGTTTATTAATTTTGTTGATAATGCTTATTTTTATAAGGTTGTATTATTCATGACATTGCAAGATGAACCTATAAAAATATATCAGAATGGTTTTCGCAAAGGTGAATTTAACAGAACTATTTCAAGGTTATATGAGATGAATAGTGATAGCTATGTCAATTAAAAAGGGTAAATTTATTACGTTTGAGGGTGGGGAAGGGTGCGGTAAATCCACCCAAAGTAATATGTTATACCAGTATTTACTATCACAAAATATTCCCGTAGATTTAACGCGTGAAGTAGGGGGAACTATTTCTGCAGAGAAGATGCGTGACATTTTAGTTAATCAAGATTTACTACCTATGTCAGAATTGCTGCAAATCATGGCGGCACGTTATGAACATATTCATAAAAAGATTATTCCTAAACTAAATTCTGGGATATCAGTTATTTGTGATAGGTTTGTAGACTCTACAGCTTGTTATCAGGGGCAAGATATAGGGATTGATTTAGTTTATGATCTTCATAAGTCTTTAATATCTGATGTGATGCCTGATATTACATTTTTTATTGATATAGATCCAAATATTGCCTTACCAAGGGCATTAGTGCGAGGGAATAATAACAAATTTGAAAGCAAAAATATTGAATTTCATCAAAAAGTCTATGACGGATTTCAATATATATCAGCCAAATTTCCAAATAGAATAGTAAAAATAAATGCTTCAACTCTTAGTGTGCAAGAAATTCATGATATAATAGTTGCGATGCTCGTTACAAAGGTTTGGTGAATAAGATGGAAAATAAAATAGAGAAAATATGTGTTATTGGTTCTGGAGTAATGGGGCTAGCAATAGCTTCCTTGGTAGCCAATTCCTCTAACCGAGTTGTTTTACTAGATGTAGTAAGCAACAACCCTAATGATAGGAATGCCATACTTACCAAGGCTCTAGAAAATATAGAGAAACAACAACCAGCTCCTTTATCACATCCAAGTAAATTAGCGTTTATCACCATTGGTAATTTAGAAGATGATCTAAAGCTGATTACAGAATGTGATTTAATCATTGAAGTTATTATTGAAAAAATTGCAATAAAACATCAGCTGTATGAGAAGATTCTACCCTACCTAAAAGAAGATGCTATTCTAGCTTCTAATACTTCAACCTTACCTTTAAGGAAATTAAAGGAGCAAATGCCTGATTCTATAAAATCTACCATCAGGTCTAGATTTGTCATTAGTCATTTTTTTAATCCTCCAAGATATATGGAATTGCTTGAACTTATTGTAGATTCAGAGGTTAGCTCAGGGGTTATAGAGAGGATATCAGATTTTCTAATACGAGATTTAGGGAAAACTATTATTAAATGTCACGATACTCCAGGTTTTATAGCAAATCGAGTTGGTTGTTATCTACTTGAGCTGGTTGTTCGTAGTAGCATAGATGAAAATTTAAGTCCAGTAATTATCGATAAAATTTTTACTGATTTATTTAAATTACCAAGTACAGGAATCTTTGGCTTATATGATTTGATAGGTCACGACGTAATAAGATTAATTTCTACATCACTAGTTAATTCCCTACCGAATAATGATGATTATCACCAAGTTTACTCAGCATCTTCTATCCTTGATAAGATGATAGAGAATAACTTGATTGGTCGTAAAGCTTTAGGAGGTTTTTACCGTATATCAAAGATAAATGGCATAAAAACTAAAGAAGTCATAGATTTTACAACTTTAACTTATGCAGCATTTGAAGATACCAAGATTGAATATAGTTCTATTGATCAGTTGTTAAATAGCAACTCTAGCTATGGTAAATTTTTTCATGAGATACTAGTGAAGTTTTACTTATATATAACATCTTTAATTCCATCGGTTACTGATAATATTTACGATATAGATACAGCTATGAGGCTTGGTTATAGTTGGAAGATTGGTCCTTTTGAGTTGTTAATTAATCACATAGGAGGAGGATTTGAGTGGCTTAAAAAACAAGCAATGCTAATGAATTTAACATTACCGGAATATATCGCTAATAGTTCCTATGAAACTATTGAACTGAGTCAGTTTCATTTGCCTAAAGTCAGATTAGAAGAAAGTAAGATTTTATTGAAGAATGATTCGGCTCAACTAGTTCTGTATAAAAATAGGTTAGTTTTTACTATTAATACTAAAATGAATTGCCTCAATGAAAATGTTTTTAAACTTTTGTTAGAATCTGTTGATATTGCAGAAAATGAGAAGCAAACACTATATATTATGCCATTAACCAACAATTTTTCAGCTGGTGCTGACTTAAAATTCATTGCTTCCTGTATAAAAAATCAAGATTTTGCTAAATTAGAAGATTTCTTAAAACTTGGTCAAAAAACCATGATAAGGTTAAAATACTCGCATATTAATATTGTTAGCTGTGCTTTAGGTGCTGCGTTAGGTGGGGGCTGTGAAATATTGTTACATTCTGATTTTATTGTAGCTAATCAGGAGTTAAATGCTGGCCTTGTTGAGGTATCGGTTGGCTTAGTTCCAAGTTGGGGAGGCATTAAGGAAATGTTTTATCGTGCAAGTAGCGATAAAAGTAAGCTAGTAAAAAATTTAAGAAATATCCTATTACCAAATAAATCAAGTTCTGCTGATTATTTTATAGCTGATTATGATATTACTAACGTGCAAGTAAATATGAATAAACATTTAATACTGCAAGAGGCTTTTGCCTTGGATTTGCCAGAAAAAATAAAGAAAGTAAGCAAGCAAGTTATTTTATCTAAAGTTACTTTAGCTGAAGAATTTGCAGAAACCAATTTTTCAAAGCAGAAGAGTATAGCTGAGTATGATAATCTTCAAGGATGGCTATTGTCAAAGTTTCAAGATATCATTTCCATGCAACAAATTGATGAGCAAAAATTATTGCAATTTGAACGAGAGATATTTTTAGAACTTGCTAAAAACCCTAAAACTCGATAATCAAGTTTTTTAGAATTATTAAAAAATACGTCTATTAGCGAGGAGTCGCGAAAGCGACGACGTGGCAATCTTTTGAAGTATTACTTTACGAGATTGCCACGTCGACCCGTTGCCGGGCATCCTCGCAATGACGGTTAAGGAAAAACTTGATTATCGAGTAAAAAGATTTTTGGTTTTTAGAACAAAGTTTACTATACAATACTATATCTTCCAATGAATTCCAAAAATTATCTCTGCTAGAAGGGTACTATGGTGGCGAACTAACAAAATTCTCAATAAACTTAATATTCTCACAAATTTTTTTATTAAAAGCACTTTACACATCATAATATCTATTGTATCATATAAAAATATACAGCTCTAAAATTAAAGAGAATTCCTATGTACCCATAAAATTAGACCAAGAAAATGTTATATCCAAGAATAGTAGGATAAAATAACAATAATAAAAAAGATAAAAATTTTATTACAGCAAAGAGAAAGTATAAAGACATTAGAGGTAAAAGTGGCATTACTAAGTAATAAACAATCAAAAAAGTATACTTGAATATGCTCTTCTGCTTTGAAGAGTTGGTTCTTGCAAATACTATCGGGTAATTCGCGTACTCACGTACTGCTTGCGTTTGCTCATCCCTTGTTTGTGTCTCCATTCTCCAAAGCATTTGAGTATACCAATCGAGCATTCGAATGTATAGCTTATCTCGTGGAAGGCAATAAAAGGAGGAATGAAATGATTCAACTATTAGCAATTTCTTCAAGTATTTTAATCATTATTGAAATGCTATTGATAGTAATTTGTATTAAGTGGTTATATAGTATTAGGCTGGCATGTACCAATATTTGGCTTATGAGTCAGGATTTCTCGAATAGTTTCATTACAGCCAAAGAAGAAGTAATTTTGTTACATAAAGAATTAAAAGAGATAACCACTCTAACTACCAAGAAAGAACAGCATATTTTGCACATGACCATTCATTTAGATGAAGTAGAAATGGGCGTAAAAATGTTACTTGATGAGTTTAGGAGAATTAGCACACTCAAAGAGAATAATGCATTACAGAAGATACTGGAAGAAACAGTAAAAACAGTCTTGCACAAATAAGATGAAGGCAATTATATTAAGATGCAGATTACAGCAAATTATCTATATCAAACTGAATCAGAGACTTTGAAGAGATATCAACAAAGGCTAGAAGATTTAGTACTAATACTTAACAATGAAAAAGAGAGATTGCATCATAGCATTGATGGTATAGATAAAGATAGTATAGAAAAACACATTAAATTTTTACAAGATGAAATAGATGAGTTTGATGCAAAATTGGGTGAAGTAATAGGTGGATTAGTAGAACTAGAAGATAAGGTAAAGATATTAGAGACTGTACCTTTATTGATAACTACCCCAATTCAGGATAAGAATTAATAATTCTTATATCGAACTGGCTTTAATATACTCGATGAAAATCAAGAATTGCGTTGTCGTTTTCAGGGATCGTAGCACAACTGTTGAAAGTTAAAAAATCGTCTATTAGCGAGGAGACCGTAGGTCGACGAAGCAATTGTAAGTTAAAAGTATGATATAATAGATATCTATATGACAAGCTTCATGGATTGCCACGCTCACATACGTTCGCTCGCTAATAGACGGTTTAGGGCTTGCAAAGCTCATCGCAATGACGGGTTTTTAACTTTCAACAGTTGTGGTGATGTTCCTGCCTTCGCAAGGATGACATCGGTGGTGGTTAAACTTACATCTATAACAACTAATGGTTGTAATTTTTAAATTGCCCTGTAGCATTTAATGTCCAATAAACCTTATCAGTTAGTGATACCAACATTTACAGAACGACTAAATATATTTTTTAAAAACAATGTTAATTTTCCTCTTTTATTCTTACGCTCAATATCTTCTATACTATTAAGCCAAGTTATTTGAATGACTCGCCTCTCCCCTTCAAACGGCATATGACCATGCCACGAATTCTCAGAGCGAACAAATACTACAAAAGAACCAAATTCCGGAGGAATAATAGCTGCTGCACTTTCAAAAGTTTTTTTATCCTTTAATACCCGAAAACTCCCTCCATCCTTACCTTGTAACCAATTGTCATTTAAATATAATAAAGCCGTAACAATTTTAGATTTACTGTCATTATGGATTCTGCCATCAGATTTTGTTGACCACCTCCTTATAGTTATCATAAAAGGCTTATCTTTAAGCTCAATCTTTAGTTTTTTAGTCAAGATATCAGCAAGTTTAGGAGCTTGCAATTCTTGGATTAAATTTTTAAAAACTCCCTCATACTTTATACTTTCAAGAGGAAAAAAACCAGCACTTTTTATTTGGGGATAATCGATAGAAATGATATCTTTTTTATCTATATTAATTACATTTTTAGCAACCATATAAGTATAAGGAGAATTAGATACTAGAGCTGATTCCAATTCATCGAAATTTAGTAATGCAAAAGACATAAAATTATTAATTTGTTTTTAAATTAGGACTCTACCTTTTCTATAGCGATGGTTGAATCTGGCAGCTTAGTGATTTTTTCAATCTTTAAGCGAGCGGCTTGTAGTTTCTTTTCACAGTGATCTTTTAGTAAGACTCCTCTTTCAAAACTATTAATTGATGAATCTAAACTTTCCTCTCCCGTATCAATTTTTTTTACAATTTCTTTTAGTTCAGCTAAGGCATCTTCAAAGCTCATATTTTCAATAGATTTTAAGTCTAGCATAATAATTTCTCCTTCAAATTTACTTATGCTGTGAAGTATGTCCTCAGCCTTGCCTAACTGTGCAGCATAAGTACCCTTAAGTATTTTTATCGTATTTCCAAAATGAATGGCTGCTTCGTCTGCTATTAAATTTTAATCCATATGTTAAAGGCTGGATACCCAAAATTGCTTTGTTTGTTGTCCCCATTCTCCAAATCATTTGAGTATATATATTAGTTCCTAATATACTTTCTATCTAGCTCGTTATATAATCTATAAATTGCCATTTCTCGATCTTTAATTTTTTTACTAGCAATTTTTAGTAATCTTTCTGATGACTTTTCAGTTAACTGAATTGATGAATGTAGTTGTTCAGCAAGCTTCTTCAGTGATTCCTGAATTTCCATAAAAGATTTTTTTAATTGAGCTTTAATAGATATAGAAGAATTCTCAAGCTCATTAAGCTTTACATACACATGTTCTACCAGTTGATTAATTTTATCTTGCAGTAAATTTAATTGTTGTTTGCGTCCCTCTATTAGGTATTTACTAGTCTCATTTATCTTGGCTTGTATTCTGATTTTGGAAGTAACTTCTAAATTCCAAGCTAGTCCAAGTTTGCTCATTACGTATATTATCCATTTATGGACATCAAAATGATACCACTTAGCACCATTGCGATAATCTGATGGGAAGGCATGGTGGAAATTATGCCAGTTTTCACCTAATAAGAACAAAGCCATCCACCAAATATCTCCTGCAGTACCTTTATAATATTGTTTACTACCAACGAAATGGCATAGAGAATTGACACAAAAAGTTGCCTGTTGTTGCAATGCTCTCCCCATACCAATAAACAGGAAACCAGCATATGCAGAATTGATAGTACCACCTATTAAGTAACCTATTAATGCTGGAAATACAATATTCATAAACGCAGCAATTTGCCAATAATATTTTAATTGCCATCTTAGCAATTTATTTTTACCAAGTTTAACCATAGTAATCCGGTCAATTGACTTATAACTTCCATCAATGATCATCCATCCAATATGTGACCATAAAAATCCCAAGATTTTATTGTCAAACTTTGATGGGCTATGCGGATCTTGATCTTTATCAGTATAACTATGGTGCTTATAATGATTTGAGGCCCAAGACAAGGCTGGTCCTTGTAAAGTAGCAGCTGACATTATAACAAGAATAAACTCCACCGCTGTATTTGTTTTAAAGGCATGATGTGACCAAAGCCTATGCAAACCAACACCAACAGTAATATTAGAACCATAATAACCGGCTATCAGCAAACCTATTTCGAATATACCTATCTTGTGGCTAATGTGATATTTTATAACCAAAAATGCAAGTAAAATTGGGTATATGATAAGCACAAAAAAAGCAAGCCACGAAATTCTTTTTAGCATATATCTAATCTTTAAATAAATTAAATGTTCTTAACTCCATAGCTACAATATAACATATTGCAACATATTGCAATATTACATTTTACGTTTCCATAATTTGTTAAACATCCGTTGTCCGAAATAGAAACTAATAATACCGGCAAAAATAGCCTGATCGTCTATATTCCATAAAACATCAAGATATTCTACGAGGATCGCCGTACTCTGTATGGTTCTATATTGTACATATTTGATGTAGGCATACATAATAAAAAAACTATAGGCAAGGACAGGGCGAACTAACCCATTCAACGCGTCAACCCAATTAACGCCTGATTTATATGTTGAATATAAAGTATTATTTTCAGCAATGTCTTTTGAAGCATCAAGCTCTGTTAGTAGCTTTGTATGTCCTAGTTTATTGATTTCAATTTGTCGATCTAAAAGATTAAGTGCATGTTTTTTATCATTTTGATCCTTTAGAATTTTTAAAATCTCCGGAATAATTGAGCTAATAAAGCCCGTTATTGAAGCAAGTAGTGTAATCATAAAATGCTCATTAAGTTTTAGTATAATATAATTATAGTAAAGTTTTTCTCTGCACTAATACTCGTCATCCACTTTTTTTTAATATTTTTTTATTAATTCTTTGAATCACATATATACGTCAAATAAGTCACAATAGATAAAAATTTATAATTTGTTTATCAACTGTTTAAAACCTTCTTGACTCTATAATTATAGTACAATATCCTAAAAATTCCATATAATCCCAAATTATCCCAATTATAACCAAAAATTAGTTATAACTTAATTATGGGATAATATTTAAGCAATTTTTGCTGTCATCCCAGCGTAGGCTGGGATCTGATACCCCATGTGGTAATTATTGAAAGGTAAAGGGTAAATGAATATTTTTTTATCAAAATATATAAACAATATTGATAAGAAAGGTCGGGTTTCGATACCTGCCAGCTATAGATTAGCTTTGTCTAGTCAGTCGTTTAATGGGATTATTGCCTATCCTTCTTTTAGAAATAAGTGCATTGAAGGTTGTAGTTTGAAGAGGCTTGAGGAGCTAAGTCAAATAATCCAAACCTTAGATCCCTATTCTGAGGAGCGAGATGCTTTCGAAACAATCATTCTTGGTGAAGCTATCCAGCTTAGCTTTGATAGTGAGGGGAGGGTGATTCTACCTAAATCTTTAATAGATCACGCTGGTATATCAGATCAAGCTTGCTTTGTAGGGAAGGGATTGGTCTTTGAAATTTGGCAGCCACAAAATTTTGAAACGTATCTTTCTTCAGCTCGGCAAATTGCTCAAAGTAACCGTTTAACACTGAAAAACATTAAGGATATAGTAGTATGATACAAGAGTTCGCATCATCTCATACGCCGGTTATGTTGAATGAAGTTAAAGAAGTCTTATGTCCTAAAGATGGAGGAAGTTATTTAGATTGCACTTTTGGTTTTGGTGGTTATAGCAGGATGATATTAGATTCTTGTAATTGTCAGTTAGTAGCAATTGATTGTGATCCAAATGTTAGAACTTATGCTAATCAATTGGTAAACGATTATCCTAGCAGAGTGAACTTTATTCAGACAGGTTTCGCTGAAAGTTTTTCAAAATTAGGCTCGTTGAAATTTGATGGGATAGTTATGGATTTAGGGGTTTCTTCTATGCAACTTGATTCTAGAGATAGGGGTTTTTCATTTACCCATGATGGTTCACTTGATATGAGGATGAGCAATACGGGATATAGTGCTGCAGATTTTATAAATGAGGCTGATGAACAAGAAATAGCAGATGTAATTTATAAATATGGTGATGAATCTTATTCTCGAAGAATCGCTAAAAAGATTATAGAACACAGGTTATTAGAGCCTATTACCAATACAGCAAAATTTGCCCATATTGTTCGTAGTAGTATAGGTTTTAGAAAAGGTAAAATTGATTCTGCTACTAAGACTTTTCAAGCAATTCGTATTCATATCAATGATGAACTAGGTCAATTAGCAAGATTTCTAGATAATTGCAAGAATATTTTAGCACCAAATGGTCGACTAGTAATTGTTTCATTTCATTCATTAGAAGATCGAATTGTTAAGAATTTTTTAAAAGCAAATTCTGCTAAGGTAGTTGCTAGGTCTAAATACAGTGTAAAGATTTCGCCTGAAGAAAGTTCTAAAGAATGGCTTAAAATTCTTACAAAAAAACCATTATGTCCATCGCCTAAAGAAGTTGCACTTAATCCAAGAGCAAGGTCTGCAAAGTTGAGGGCTGGACAGAAAATAGGTAATATATATGGTAGTTAGAGTATTTAGCTATATAGTGGTAGGTACTATAATTCTTTCTATTTATGGCTTATTTAGAGTCAAAGATAAGGTCATTAGTTTGCATTATCAGCTTGGGGAAGTTTCAAAACAACTAACTGATGAGAAAAACATGATTCACGTGTTAAAAGTCGAACAATCATACCTTATTTCTCCAGCTAGACTAAGAAAATTATCATCACTTTATTTACAATTAGATACTATTAAGGTTAAGCAAATGATTAGTGACCCTTTAGCACTTAATGAGAGTAAAAAATATGCAAAGGCTAATGAAGTAAGTGGCTCGTATTCTAGTAAAACCAACACTAAATGGCGTTATAAAACAATTGCTAATAATAAATACATACAAACTGTTTCAACTAAAAAAACAGAATATATTCGATGAAAATCAACATTAGTATGGTACTTACATGGAAAAAAAGATGTTATACTCGATGAAAATCAAGAATTGCGTTGTCGTCTTTAGGGATCTTCGGTGCTCACGTACTAAATGTACGCTCCGCTCCTCGACCCTTCGACTCCTAGCACTTCATGATTTTGATCTTCGTCTACCAACTCTTCATTTACGAGCAGTATATCCTGATTCGGTGTGGGATCTAAAAAAATACCTTGAAAGACTATTCAGTATTAGACCTCTTGTGAAATTCGCTTGTGCTAGGGAATTTGTAGGAGACACGGAACGCAGAACCGCAGCGTACTCAAATGTACGTGAGGATTCGAGTATCGGATCGACATCCAAATTACCAGCAGAAGTAGAATTGCACAAGAGGTCTATTATAGATACGCTACTTTCGCAGAATAACATACTAATAAGCCATTAGCAGTAGTATGTAGATGGGTAACGATATATTTTTATTGGTATTTCTAAAAAATACTCTAACTAAGATGAAGAAAAATTTTGGTAGTATTATTTTATGGGATGTAGGTGCTAACAATACCAAAATCAGATTATTAATAGTCAGCTGTTGTTTTGCTATGTTTTTTTGTGGTCTATCATATCGCTTAATAATTGTTGCGACCAATGGCTATGTTAAGCCAGAATATCAAGTAAAAAATAGTGACTTTAGGAAAGAGATAGTAGATCGTAATGGTAACTTATTAGCAGTAAATTTACCTTCCTCCTCATTGTTTGTCAATCCACAGAAAGTAATTAATCCTTCGCAATGTTTAGAAAGATTATCCAAGATATTGCCTGAGATTGATAAAATGAAGTTACTTGCAGAGCTACAAAGTAATAAAAGTTTTGTATGGATCAAAAGGGATTTATTGCCAAAAGAGCAAGAGGCGATATCAAATTTGGGAATGCCAGGTTTTAGTTTTGAACAAGAACAAAAAAGAATCTATACTTTTTCCAATTTATTGTCACATATTATAGGATATGTGGGTAGGGATTTGGTTGGTCTTGCTGGATTAGAAAGAACCTATGATAAGTTTCTAACTAATTCTGACTTTATACAGCCGGATCAACTTAAAAAACCTCTTGAACTATCTATAGACGTAAGATTACAAAATATTCTAAGTGAAGAAATAGATAGGACATTAAAGGAGTTTAGTGCAATAGGAGCGGTGGGAATAATTGTCAACCCTAATAATGGTGAGATTTTAGCTATTGTTAGTAAGCCGGATTTTAACCCACATTATCCTAGTAGAGCAAAGCCAGAAGAACTGTTTAATATGGCAAGTCTTGGTATCTATGAGATGGGGTCTGTATTTAAAACTTTGACTATGGCCGTAGCTTTTGATACTGATTCTATAGCAATGAACGATGCTTATGATATTAGTTATATGAAGGTAGGGGGATTTAATATCAAAGATTATCATCCAAGGCAAGGATGGCACAGTGTTCCAGAAATTTTCTTGCATTCATCAAATATTGGTGTTAGCCAAATTATGCTTGAAGTTGGGAAGAATGATTTTAAAAACTATTTAAAGAAATTAGGTTTACTAGATCAGCTTAAAATTGAGTTACCAGAGAGAGGTACTCCTTTGTTTCCATCTGACAAGAGGTGGAGTGATCTTACTACTGCTGTTATGGCCTATGGTTATGGCATTTCAATTAGCCCTTTACACTTTATGCAAGCAGTATTGCCAATAGTAAATGGAGGGATATTATATGATCTGACTCTAATCAAAAGGCACGATGAGCGTCTTGTTGGCACGCGTGTTTTTAGTGAGAAAACCTCTAAACAAATGAGTGAGTTATTTCGTTTGGTGGTAAAAGAAGGGACAGGACGTAGAGCCGATGTTAAAGGATATCTTGTCGGTGGTAAAACTGGTACTGCTGAAAAATTAACTTCAGATGGACATGGCAAGAAAAAATATCTTAAGAATAGCAGAATGTCATCATTTTTAGGTTTATTACCAGCCATTGATCCCCAATATATTATTTTTATAATGTTTGATGAACCAAAAGGAACAAAAGAATCTTTTGGCTTTGCTACTGCTGGCTGGACTGCAGCTCCTACTGTTGGAAGAGTCCTTGAGCGAATGGTATCACTATATGGAATAGAGCCAGTTGAAAAAGGGGAAGGGTTGTGATATTTTTTCTACAGTAGTATCAACTATCTAAACCATATTCCAACTGATAATATTTTTTCTTTGCTAAATTTACTACGGTTCTTATATCTTAAAAATATGCTATAAGAACCTAAGCAGAAGTAGAGTTTCGCAAGAAGTTTAATATTTTTTAATATTTATTTGGTAACAATGTCTAAGCAAATTAATACTTTACAAGATGCACTTACATATTATGAAAGAATTTGTGGTAAATTCGATGTAGCCATTGGTGAAGAGAATGAAGATGGTATATTAAAAAGTTATATATATACAGATAGATTTCGTGCTGAATCATTATACACTACAGAAAAGGATTTTGTAAATTTCTCGGATCAAATTAAACAATTATTTAACGTTACATTTGCAGATCCTGCTGTAATGTCACAATATGCAACAGGAAAAGTAAGTACTCAAGAAGAATTTGCAAAAAGAATTAACGAACAAAGTTTTCGATGGAACAATGGTTATCCATTTGCTGCCTTTTTAGTTACAGACAAATCTAACGATGTAGTTGTTGGATATGAAGTGATAGGTAATGGTTCTAAAGAACACGTAGGGGAAATTGCTTATTTGTTCAATAAAGAATATCATAGAGGTGCTGCAACACATGTAGGATATGAGAATGTTGGTGCATTAATTTTGGGATATGGTAAAGAATTAGCAAAAAAACAAGATTATGTAAATAAAACTTATGACGAAAAATCAGTAAAATTTGTTGGAGGTGAAATTTTTACTACAGTTCAGGCTACAACGCTAAAAACTAATACCGCCTCTAAAAAAATACTAGAAAATTTAGCTTTTAAACTAGTTGGTGAATCATATAAGTATGGAGGTAATAGGTATGAATTTGAATTACACTACGATACTGTACTAGACGCACCTTTAGCTGGTGATACAAAAGTAATTTTGGAATGGGAATAATGACTATTTGACATATGGATTTTTAGTTTTAATATAAATATGTGTATTTAGCCAATCATCTCCTACCTTGGTTTCAACAATAAGTGGAATGGCTAATTTAGGTGAGTTTTCCATAGTGGTTTTGATTAGGTGAGTGGCTATTTCTATTTCATCAATAGGAGACTCAAAAAGTAACTCGTCATGGATTTGTAGAATTAGTTTGGTTCTTAATTTTAATTTCCGTATCTTACGGTCAAGATCAATCATTGCCACTTTTATAATGTCTGCACTAGTTCCTTGAATTGGAGCGTTGATTGCTGCCCTTTCGGCAAATTGCTGTAGGGAGTGTTTTTTATCATGGATTAAGGGAATAAAACATTTCCGCCCGAATAGGTTTAGGACATAACCATGTTCCTTGGCATAGTTTTTTATATATTCCATATATTTTTGAATTTCCGGGTATTCTTCAAAATATTTTTTTATGTATTCTGCTGCTTGTGCAGAGCTAATATTTAACTGTTTTGCTAGTCCAAAGCTACTGATACCATAAATAATACCAAAATTTATGGCTTTTGCTTTACGCCTATGTTCTGGTGTTAAATCTTTTTCGGTAATTTTAAATATATTACAAGCCGTTTTACTATGTATATCCTCACCATTAACAAAAGCTTGCTTTAAGGAGGGTATATCTGCCATGCTACTTAAGATTCGGAGTTCAATTTGTGAATAGTCAGCTGAAATTAATTTATGCCCATATTCTGCAATAAAAGCTGCTCTGATTCTGTTGCCTTCTTTCGAGCGAATTGGCACATTCTGTAAGTTTGGATCTTGAGAACTAAGCCTACCAGTGCTAGTTGAAGTTTGCAAAAATGTGGTATGTACCCTATTAGTTATTGGATTTACTTGCAGGGGTAAGCTATCTGTATAAGTATTTTTTAATTTAGTTAAATGACGCCATTTTAATAATAAATCGGCAATAGCAAAACCACTCTCGCTAATTTTTTCAAGTATTTCTGCACTAGTAGAATAAGACTTAGCTTTTGATGACAATTTACCAAAGGGTAGTTGCATTTTCTCAAACAAAATTTCTCCCAGTTGCTTTGGTGAAGCAATGTTAAACTTTGTACCAGTAATGGTAAAAATTTCCTGCTCTAATTTAGTAATTTCATTACCAAATTCACTTGATAGCTGTTTAAGATACTGTGAATCGATTTTAATCCCAGCTTTCTCCATTTTATCTATTATATAACATAAAGGTAAATCAATTTCTCTATATAGTGCTAAGGCATGATTATCCTTTAACTCTAACAATAGTTTTTGATAATCAGTACTAAAGCCAGTAATTATTTCTGCCATGGCTTCTAAATTATCCTTTTTCACCGAATCAAACGGGTCTTTTTGAGGTTTACCGGCAGATATCAGATATTGCATTAGTTCTAGATCTTCGCATGAGTATATTTCACTATCGACAAAGAATTTTAATAATGATTTTAGTTTATAAGTGATTTTCTTAATAGACTTATTTTTTAGCAATTTGAGAATATCAGGCATAAACCATTGATGCAGATAGTTTTGGCGAAAATCATCAGAAAGTAAATCAGGCATATGGCTAGGGGTTCTAGCTATAAACTTAATGTTGTAGCATTTATCATCAATCGATAAAATTATAGAAGGATTTTGTCCTAGATGATCTGATAGATAAATACTAACAACCCCATGCTCTTCAGCTTTAATCGTCACAGAGTCAAGCTGTTGTTTAGAAGATATCTCCTGAACTATGACTTGCTTAATAGGCAAAGATTCATTGGTAATTTGTATTTGGAATAAATTTTCCACTCGTTTGTTTAGAGATTTAAAACCATATTCTGCTAGAAAGTCAGAGATTTGCCTATTATCAGGTGGTCTATATTGCAATAAACTAAAATCCAAGTCTATATTAACATTATAATCTAAACCAACTAGTTGCCAGGAAATTAATGCTAGATCCTTTGAGGAGTTAATGATTTCCCTTTGACGATCGTTACTGATTTGATCGAGAGACTTTAAAAGTTCTGCTAACGAACCAAACTGTTTTATAAGTGTTGCAGCAGTTTTAGGACCAATGCTTGGAACACCTGGTATATTATCTGACTTATCACCGATCAAAGCCATTACTTCCCTGAGCTTACTTGGTCCTACACCAAATTTCTCTATCACGTCATCTTCAGATATGTATTTTGCTTTTATAGGGTCATACATTTTAGTATGCGAATTAATTAATTGCATTAAATCTTTATCAGAAGAGATAATAATAGTATTTTCTTGTAATGCAGTTGCTTTATTGGCTAGAGTGGCAATTATATCATCTGCTTCACAACCAGCTTTCTCAATTATTGGAAAATTTAGGCTACTTGCTGCTAGACGAATAAGTGGTAATTGATCATTCAAATCCTTTGGTGTAGGCGGTCTATTTGCTTTATATTGCTCATAAATTTGGTGACGAAAATTCTTACCACCAGAATCAAAAATAATGACAGCATGCTTTGGCTTAAAATCGTTCAATAGTTTTAACAAAATGGAGGTAAAACCATACAATGCTCCAACAGCTAAGCCACTCGGAGAAGTTAATGGTGACTGAACATGGTATGCTCTGAAGACAAATCCATAACCATCAATTATTAATAAAGTATTTTTGTTAATTGTTTCGTTGGTCATTTTGTTATTAGGACAAATGGTTATGTTTATGTAGTATACAACAATTATAATTTGCACTAAGCTTTATTAGTAATATTTTATAAAATATTACTATTTAAGCTGAAACAGTCTTTTCCACAAGCCTATTGATTGATATTTGAGTTTTTGACTTTTTGGACAAGTAGTAAAAGCCGGTGATTCCAATAAGGCAACAAATTGGAACTATAGAAATTGCCATAATAAAATCAAAGCGACTATAAATAGGTACAGCTGATTCACTTAGTAGACCATCCCAGTTGTAAGATATTAAATTACTCATAATTTTATGGAAAAAATGTCCGAATGACATATTAATGCAATTGACTATCTCAATAGCAAGTCCAGCAGATTTATCTGTAACAAGGTTACCTACAACAGTAAAAATTAGAACTTGATAACAACAAAAAACTCCTAATAAAAACATTAGAGAACTACTAATAAAGAAATTTAATGAAGGACAATATAATAGAATAGTAAAAATTGCTACCGTTAGCAATCCAGTCATTATTATTATAAAATTAGATGATTTTGATAAATTAGCAATAAGTGCAAGTATTGGACCACCAAAACACATACCTATATAAACGAATGAGGTAACCAAGTTACTTTCCATATCATTCATTTGATAAACTTGTTTGAAGAATGGAATAGCCCATACATCAGCAAAACCTTCTAATGCTCCTACCATTAGACCACCACAAACTCCAATAAATAAAATAGTAGGATTTAATAAGAGCTTCAATATTGAAGATTTGGAGTCGCTAGTATTAGAATTACTTCTTATATCATCGGTTTTTACTAATAAAATCATTAGTCCAATGATAAATCCAACTAGAGCTAGACTATTAAAAGTTACGTCATAACCAAAATGTGTAAATAATAGCTTCATTGGAGTAATGCCAAATACTGCTCCAAGTAAGCCAAAGGTAAAGGAGAATCCAAGCATTAAGGAATGATATTTAGCCGGGAAGGAGCTTCTAGTAATCTTAGCTACTGATAAAAAACCTACAGCAGAACCAGCTCCGATCATAAATCTACCAATGAGTAAGTAATTAAAATCAGTGCTAGCAACAAAAGTTAGAGTACCAAGAGAGGTAACTAAGATAGATAAGAATGTGACAATCCTAAAATTAAATTTATCTAGCATTATGCCGATTGGTAATTGCATTCCTGCATAACCTAGATAATAATATCCAGCAAACGTACCAAATGCTATGGTATCAATGGCAAATTTTTGTATAATTTCTTCTCTAAGAATTCCAGTTGAGAGTCTTAATATAAATTGAAAAGCAAAAAACAGGGTGGCAAGAGACCATAGCAAAAGTGGTTTTTTTAAGGATAAAGCTTTGTCCACAGGAAAATTTAAATTATAATATATTGTATTTTAAGGTAGCAAATTATAGTATCGATAATATTTTGTCAAATTTATTATTTTTGAATTTATAATTGCTGTTATATCGAGATTAAGATAATATTATAAGGTGATATGCTTTAATTAAGGGGTTTTATGCAATTAAGAATATATTTTGATACATTAAAGAAAACAGCTTTTGGGTCTTGGTTTGCTCGATATAAAGAATTTTTTAAGGATGAAGATTTGAATAAAGATAAGTCAGTTGTACAATCTCAATTAGATGAAACTGATAAAGATTATAAAATAGTTATCACATCTAATGACGTTATTAAAGTATTAAAAACAAGTCAAAGTGAGTTGTTTGAAAAAGAAATAACACCTCATGTTATTGGAAGAGTTGTTACAGCAATTACTAACCTGCAGTTACAAAAATTTTCAGACTTCATATTAAGGTTACCTGAGAAAGTAGAAGAGTATATAAATTATTTTTGCAATGAGGAAAAAAATAATGGTTTTTCTCTCATTAAGTCTTTTAAAGAGGTTGTAGAAATAGATAAGTTAGTTGAAAAATTTCATAATTCACCAAATCAAGAACATAAAGACAATTATGAAAAAATTAAGGAAGGAATAGAGAGTTTAAACAATTTCATAGCTACTCATCCTATAATAGAAGATGAGGGGTCTCAATTATTAGGAGAAGTACCTGCTATATTTGAAGGTGTGGTTTGTAACCAGTTTGAGTGATGGATCAGTTTGAGGCATATTCGTTATTATTTATTGATAGTTTAGTAGGTAATTTAGTTGTAAGTTTAGATAGTGAATTAATCGTTCACTCTATGAGGATATTTGGTGTTTATAATAATTTAATAATAGTTACTGTCGCCACCATTGCTTCATTATTTGCTACTAGCATAAATTATTTCTTTGGTTTGATATTATTGAAAATTTTTTATTATTCTAAAAATGAATAGGTTCATACTAACCACCAATCATTTTCCCAATTTTTTTTAAAATATAACATATTTATACTTTGGTTTACGATAATACCGTTATGGGGCAAGTTTATTCCTTTAATTGCCGGTTTTACTAAAACAAGATTTTTAAGAGTTTTAGCTATTAGTGGTGCTGTCAAGTTATGTTATTATATTTGTATGATATAATTAGGGAATTTAATGAACCTTTATAGAGTCAACCCGTCTTCATCGTTTTTGGATATAGTAGCTGATTTTATTCTAGATAATTTTGCTAAAGAATCTATTAGCAATCTTAAAATTATATTGCCGAGCGGCTTTGCTTGTTTAAATTTACAAAATATTTTGATTAAGAAGCAAAATATTGCGATTTTACCGAATATTATCCCTTTTTCCAATATTATGGCTGAAGGTGAGGAAATATTTGGTATTACATCAGAAAATCTAGAACCTATAACGCTAGAGCCTATAACGTTTTTGCAAGAGAGAATTATATTAGCAGAAATCATCCATAATTACCCTAAGCTACAATTCAGTATAACACAATCTTTACAGTTTTGTTCAACAATAGCTGAGTTATTTTATCAGCTAGCTTGTAATAATTTATCGATAGATTCTGTAAATGAAATAGAAAAAATGAATCCATCAAAACATTGGAATGTTATTTATGAATTTCTTAAATATACCCATCATCAATGGAAAAAACAGATAGAATTGTTCGGATTGCTAGATCGTGTAAATTATCAAATAACTATGATGGAAGCAGAGATAGCAAGGTTGAAAAGAGCTGATACCAATTTAATAGTAGCGGGTGTCATAGGTCACAATCTTATATCATGGAATTTCTTAAAGAATGTTGCTAATTCGCCGTGTGGTTTTATAATTTTACCGCCTATTAGTAATAGACCTCTATTAGAATATGATAAGCATGAAGAAGATTGTTTATATAGCCTAAAAAAATTACTGACAACTCTAAATAAAGATTTATCAGATTTTCAGCCTTTAGGTAATGAGCAACAACATCATTCTATTCTAGATCAGATAATTTTTGAGGATATAGTTAATTCAGGAGAATTAGATAGCAGGTACGATGGAGCGAAGCCTATAGATAATAGGCGAGTGATCGAAGACGACGTTACAAAATTCTCATCAATTGACTATAAAGATTTAAAAACTAGCGAGTCTATAGATTGCATAAAATATTTTGAGCTTGAGGATATTTTTCAAGAAGCAGAACAAATAAGCCTGATCTGCAAACAGTATAGTGATAAGAAGATAGCTATTATTATTAATAATCAAACAAGCAAGAGTTTTTACTGTAATTTTTTGACCAAATATTCTTTAGAATTTCAAGATTTACTAGGTGATAATTTAACAAAAACGCTAGTTAGTTCTCTAATAATTTCTGTTAGTGAAATATTATGTAATGATTTTGATATAAAAAAGTTATTCTTACTATTAAAGAATCCTTTTATTAATTGTAAATTAGTACCAAAATTAGAACTATTAATGAGTGGTAAGAACCGTTTCATACGGCAGCCTAGTCAGATGCTGTCTTTAGTAGAAAAAACCAATGATGATGCATTAATAAAGTGGTGTAAGAAACTAATAGACTTACTTTATACAAATAGTGGTAGTAATTTTGTTAAAATATTAAAATCCTCGATTAAGATTGCTGAAAAACTTTATCCAAATATTTGGTATGAACAGCCTGCTACTGAACTATCAACTTTTTTATCTAGCTTAATCAAAGATAATTGTAATCTAACATTAAGTAATAAAAAATGCTTTCCAGAGTTACTTAAATCTTTAATGTTTAGTTGTAAGTATTTTGCACATAATAATTATTCTAAAAATATAATTATTGGTAAAGCTGAAGATTTAATGTTACTTAAATTTGACCTAGTAATTTTATCCGACTTTAATCAAGGGAGCTTAGCTTCGTCATCAGCTATAAATCAGTGGATTAATGAGCAGACGCTTAAAAAATTACATATTGCTACTGGATCTACCATACATCAATATTATTTCTATTTATTTCTGCATAATGCTCAAGTGATAATTACTAGAGCAAAAAGACAAGATGGTAAATCAGGTTTATTACCATCAAATTTATTACTAAAATTGCAATTTATTTTACAGAAAAGTTTGATTTCAGAAAATTATTTAACATATTTATCAGAAAATAACTTAGTGGATGTACCAAATAATAGATATCTTTCGAAACTCGCTTGTGCTGAGGAATTTGAAGGAGTCACGGAACGCAAAACCGCAAGCAGTACGGCAAGCGTACGTGAGGATTTGAGTACCGGAACGACGTACAAATTACCAGCAGAAGTAGAGTTTCAAAAGATATCTAATGTTAATATGGTTGAGTCAATTATAGCTAATCCGACTAACATTAGTTCGTCATTGCGAGGAGCTACTTTAGTAGCGACGAAGCAATCTAGGGAAGTGAATAGAAATGGATTGCTTCGTTCGGGCTTCGCTCCACAACTGTTGAAAGTTAAAAAATCGTCTATTAGCGAGGAGACCGTAGGTCGACGAAGCAATCCATATGACAAACTTCATGGATTGCCACGCTCACGTACGTTCGCTCGCAATGATGGCATGGACTTCGTCCAAACCCATCAATGGACTTCGTCCATATATGACGATTTAAGCCTTACAACAGTGCTTAGCAATGACGTCAAAAATACTAATTGGGTTAGCCATAATCATAGTGGTTATGTATATAGTCCAATTTTTCCTGAAGTGATATCAGTTACTGATATAGAAATGTTAGTACGGAATCCTTATAGTTTCTATGCTAAAAAGATTTTGCGTTTAAGAAGTAAGGATATGATAGGGCAGGAGCCTAAAATATCTGAATTTGGTAGTTTTGTTCATAAGGTCTTAGAACAATATTCTAAAAATTATGATAAGTTAGAAAATAACAAAATTGGATTAATATTGGAGATCAGTAATAATATTTTACAGAATACTATTCTACCAGCATATACACAAAAAATTTGGCAAATAAAATTTATTCCTATTGCTGAGTCTTTTATTGAGTTTGATGAAAAACGCAGAAGTGATTTCCAATATATTTACTCAGAATGTAGAGGAGAAATTTCGTTAAATATTGGAGGGCAAGAATTAACAATAATTGGAGTTGCTGATAGAATTGAGGTAGATGAACTTGGGGCAGCTGTCATTATCGATTATAAGACTGGTAGCTTACCGAGTAAAAAAGATGTAGAAGCCGGATTATCTCCGCAGCTAATCATTGGAGGTTTAATGTTACAGGAAGGTGGTTTTGCTATAGTCAATTCAGGAGGATTTGGTGCTAGGAGCGATGGAGCGACGCCTATATGTAATAGGCGAGCGACGAGTGACGACGTCACCAACTTCTCATCAATTGACTATATAAAAGTTCATAGCGTTAAACAGGTTACTTATGTAAAAATTTCTAGCTCGAAACCAATAATCCAAACTTTGGAAATAGACTTAACGAAAGAAGACTTAGAGCGTCATAAACAGGGGATGATGCGAGTACTAGAATATTATGTAACGAATAAAAACTTTCCATATGATATTGATTTACTAAAGTATGACGACTATGCACATTTGGCAAGGAGAGATTTATGAAGAAAATAGCTCGGCGTCATTGCGAGGAGGCTGTAAGGCCGACGAAGCAATCCAGTAACATCATTTATCTATAGATTGTTTCCTAGATTGCTTCGCTTACGCTCGCTAATAGACGCTGTGGTATAGGTATTTGTAAACTTTCAACAGTTGTGGCATAACACCCTAGGCTATTAAACCGATGTCTTACATCAATATTTGAGGTTATAATACACTAATTGTCTATTTGTTCTTGAATTTATTAGTTTAAAATGCTTATATAAAATCATTTTCAAAATCCACTATCTAAAGCAGTGTCATTATGTTAGAAGAAGATAGTTTTATTACTAATCTAGTAGATCAGGAATTTTCAGTTACTGAAATTTCTAGTAAGATCAAGGAGTTGCTAGAGAATAATTTTGGTTATATTAGAGTAAAGGGGGAAATTTCTGGTCTTAAGATAGCAACTTCTGGTCATGGTTACTTTAATCTTAAAGAAAATACAGCTATTCTAGCCTGTACTTGTTGGCGTCCTGTACTTGCAAAAATTAAGTTTGTACCAATTGATGGTATGGAAGTGGTAGCTAGAGGTAAGCTTTCTGGGTATGCAGGAAATTCACGATATCAGCTATCGGTAGAAGTCCTTGAACCCGCAGGTCTTGGTGCTATCATGCAAATTCTCAAGGAGCGGCAAGAGAGATTAGAAAAAGAAGGTATATTCAATAAACAAAAAAAGCCACTACCTTTTCTGCCTAATAAGATTGGGGTGGTTACATCAATGACTGGGGCGGTAATTAAGGACATTATACACCGTATTAATGACCGCTGTCCATCTCATATACTAATATGGCCAGTTGCTGTTCAAGGCGAAAATGCTGCAAGTGAAATTGCTAGTGCTATTTCAGGATTTAATGAATTAGATAAAGATATAAAACCTGATGTTATAATTGTTGCAAGGGGAGGGGGGTCTATAGAAGATCTGTGGGCTTTCAATGAAGAGGTAGTAGTACGGAGCGTATTTAATTCAGCTATTCCTATTATTTCTGCAGTTGGACATGAAGTGGATAATACTTTAATTGATTTAGTAGCTGACAGGCGAGCCCCCACACCAACTGCTGCAGCTGAATTTGCTGTACCTGTGCTTTCTAATTTACATTATACAATCAGTTCGTATTATGATGTACTACGCAGTCGTATTAATCAGCTAGTTAAATATGAACAGCAAGCAGTTAACTCTAATACTGACATTTTTAGGAGTATAACTACTTATATAGACTATAATCAACAACTTCTTGATGAACTCAGTTTTAGATTAACAGATTCTTTGCCTAACCTACTCAGATTTAAAGTGGCAAAACTTGACTCACTTAATATAGAAATATTAAATCCTCTAAGAATAGTTAATTATCAGTCGTTGGAATTAGTGCATCAATCTAATTATATGCTAAAATCTATTAGCACTAAGTTAAAAAATTATGAGCATCAATTAAATTTAAATAATTTGCTACTTACAAGTCTAGATTATAAAACTGTACTAAAACGTGGCTTTGCGGTAATTAAATCAGAAAATGGAGAATTCATAACATCAAAAGTTGTTGCAAGCAAAAAACAAGAATTTAATATTAAGTTCTTTGACGGTGATATTAATGTATGCTGCAAAAACTTGGAATAGACCTTAATTTAGGAGAACTAATGCAAAATGCAAGTACTTAAAAGTATCATCCCGATTATTATTATTGTGCAAAACTTTTTTACCTTTGCTAATCCTGAGGATAGTAGTAATCAACTATCTAGTATTCAGGACAAATATTTTACTCAATGTACTGAAGAAATGTCTGATAAAGATAATCTGCTTGTTGATTGGTATCCACTAGAACCCTACCAATTTAGTCATATAGCTAAAAATGGTCACTATTGTGTTACTGGCTTAGATATTGAATTAATCAATAGTATTAGTAGCAAAATTAGCATTGGCGTACAATATGCTGATTCTGTGTGGGAGCGAGCAATATCAAATATAGGGCATGGTGACAGTGATATGGTGGCGGGAGCTACTTATACTGCTGAGAGAGCAGTCTTTGCTAATTTTTCTCTTCCATATCGATTTGAAGAAATTTCCTTATTTACTTTACGTTCAGCAAAAAAACAATTGAGTTTTAGTAATATAAATGAATTTTTAGCTCAGATACGTTTACTAAATTTCCGTCTTGGTATAATTAAAAAAGCTGTTTATGGTGATGCAAGAACGACTGATTACCTAAATCAGGTGAATAATAATGATATTATCATTAAATATGGAAGTAATCTAGAGTTATTTAATGGGCTGCTACGTAATGAAATTGATGGGTTTCTTGCTGACAGAATTTCAGGGGTAGCTCTTTCATTAAACTATATTAAAAAAGATCAAATAGAAGAAATCCCTACTGGTATTAAAACCCCTGTACATTTAATGTTCAGTAAGAAAACTGTATCTTCTAACATAGTCGCACGGTTTAACGATTCAATAAAAGAATTTGTCGATAGCGATGAATATAAAAAAATCGTTAAAAGCTATATATATCATATTTTATTGCCAAAATCTATTGATTCAGAATGGTGTTATATTATTGGAGTTATCGGGAGTATAGCATTCGCGATTTCTGCTATCACTATATCCTCTAAAACAAATGCCACGTTGTTTGGTACTTTTGTATTAGCAATGTTACCGTCTCTATTAGGATGTATTTTACTCGATATTATAATAGTACACCATGGTGATAATATAAAACTTGTTTTGACTCCATATTATACTTTCCGTGTTTTTATAACGGTACTTGTTGGCTTCTCTACCGTTAAACTCCTAGCTTATTATAATAAGCAGTTATATGAGGATAGTTTTATCCAAAAAATATGGAGTAATACTCTTGTTATTTGTGATTCTTTAGGGCAAGCATCCTTTATGATAATTGGCGTTGTAACCGTAATTGTACAAAGAATTGAACCTTTAGAGTTTTGGGGGTCATGTTTTGCGTGTTTGACTTCTAGTGCTGGTATAATATTGCGGAATTTAATTTGTAAGCATGACAAGAATATGGAGTATATACCTAGAGAAGTTAATTTTGAAATATTTATATTATGGGGTGTAATCTTTAGTATATTATTAGATGCTTATGCTTATAATCCTAATTATAATACAATAAAATACTCTATTATTACGGTAATTGCAGGTGCTTTTGTCAGTAGGTTTTTAGTTCACTACTATAATATTCCAAACTTAACTTTTCGTTCGGATAATGGGAGTATTGCGAATTGATTCTTTTAGCTAATGGTGATAGAATTGATGTCATATATGGACGAAGTCCATGCAATCATTCCCGCGGGGGCAATACCACAACTGTTGAAAGTTTATAAACACCTATACCACCAGCGTCTATTAGCGAGCGTAAGCGAAGCAATCTAGGAAACAATCTATAAATAAATGATGTTACTGGATTGCTTCGTCGACCTTACAGCCTCCTCGCTAATAGACGTATAGCTAAGATTAACATATGGCTAAAACCTTCTTAGGTTAACTATAAATAAAGGAGAATTAGATATGAGTAAAACAAATGATAAGGTATCAACCTTTACTAAAGCCGTCAAGCAAGTTTTTAAATCGGCTAATCATACTTTGAAAAATCTACAAGAAAATATTTATAAAAAAGAAAAAGAAGTATTAGATATAAAGAACCTCAAAGATAAAGAAAAAATTGCCAAACAATCAGCAAAAATAGAAAAAAAGATAAAAAAAATAGAGGAATATAAAAAATTAGTTGAGCAAAGGCAAGCGGATTTATTAGCAGAAATTACTAAGTATAAAGAGTTAATTGCATTAGCAAGGCAAGAACCTCAGCAAAAACCTCAAGAAAAAAAGACAAAAGAACAACTGAAGTCATGGGAAGAAAAACTTAATGCATGCAACAAAGAGATAGAGGATTATAACAAGTTAGTTAACTCACATGATAAACAGCAAGCAGGAAAGGAGATAAAACAGGAACAAAAGCAACAAGAACAACAGCAAAAGCAAGCAGAAAAAGAGATAAAGCAACAGCAAAAGCAACAAGAACAACAACAAAAGCAAGAAAAAAAGGAGATAAAGCAACAGCAAAAGCGAGAACTTTCCTATCAAGAAGAAAAAGAGAAATTTTTTAAAATATGTAGCGATATTTTAAAAGATCAAACTCATTTAGAGAAAATATTATCTCCTTTAGCAGAGGCAAGAACAAAAGAAAAAGGTATTGGTAAAGGTCAGGCATTTAAAGCTGCCATAGAGGGTATACAATTTGCAGTAAGTCATGCTAAAACAACTGTTGGTGTTATAACTTCAGGGGGTTTTTATGCTAAGGAAATAGAGAAATTGCAGAAAATATTAAATGGTGAAGAAAAATATGATCCATCTAACGCTCCTTTCTTTATAAAATTATTGCAAGATCCTGATACAAAAACATTTCTTACTCAAAATGTCGAAATAATTAATGGATTAGTGGAAAATCTTGCTCCAATTCTTACCAAGATTGCATTAAAAGAGTTGGGGAAAATAGATGAGATACAAAAAGATTTTAACTCTAAAAAGGATGATATACAGAAATTACCGGAACTAGACAAAGAATTACAAGAGCTAAAATCATCTACAATAAGAAAAGAATCTAAAATTAAAGAATTAGAAGAAAAAATTGATTCTTTAAAATCTCTACAAGCCAAGTATGATAGGGCTATTTTATTACAAGAATTAAAGAAATCTGGTTTTGATGAGAAATATATAAACAGTCAATTATTACCTATTATCAAAAATACCGTTGTTGAGATACTTAAAAATCCTGAAAATATTATAGAAATTGTACAGCTAACTGCCGATAGAGCTTTATCTGACGATCCTCAAGTAAAAAAAGATTTACTTGCTACAATATTAGATAAAATAGATCTTATTGTACTTATAAAAAATGATATACTATCTAAATTCTTAATTAATGATGGAGAAAATATAGCCAAAGCATTGCAAATAATCGTTGGATCAAATACAGAACTGCAGGGAACGCTTAGTAGCTTGGGAATGGAAAAAGAATTATTACCGGAAGTAGTACCTGTACTGTCAGAACTTATTGGTAACGTTTTAGCAAACCATGCAGGGGTTAGTAATATATATGAAGCTTTAAAGCCAGTTATATTGGATGATACTGATGATAAAATACGAGAGGCTAAAACTATTTCGGAAGTAAGTCACCTAGATAAACAAGGGGGAGCTAAAAAACTTGCTATTGTTAAACAGTTACCTAATATTTTGTTACAAGATGCAACCTTAACAACACTAAAAGAGAGATTGCCGGATGTTTTAGCAAAAAATAAAACAGAGATTGCCAATGTTGCTGTTCAAGTTTTGCCAAAATTGCTTGAAACACTAAAGAGTAATGCTGAATCTTTAGCTCAAAGCAATACTCAAAATTTAGAGAAGGAGGATATTTATAAAGTAGTAGTATCACCTATTGTTCCAATGCTAGCTAATGTGAACCCTGAATTTTATGGGAAGGTAATTCCTACAGCTATTGATGTGCTACAAAATACCATGAAAGCACTAAGTCTAGAGCAAATAAAGGCACTCTATCAAGATATACAAACAATAACTCAGGAAACTGGTGATATTGAGTTGAAAGATCAAGCTACAGAAAGATTAATTAAACAATTTATAGGATTACTTGAAAATGTAGATGTCCAGAAAAATATAAAGGAGGATTTGCCAAATTTACTTAGAGCAAATACAGAAACTATCAAGGCTATAGTTAATAATATTAGCAATAATAATCCCCAAATTGCAAGATATGGTGTACCACAAGAATTGATAGATGCTACAGTGCCATTAATTGTCGATATAGTGTCAGATGGTCTTAGTACAGTGCCAGAGCTAGTTAGAATTAATAGTAATTTAGCTAAGTACCAAAATGAGCCTAGTAATGAAACTAGTAATGAAGCTACGCTAGAAATTTTGTCTAATATAATTGATGATGCAGGTAAGATTGCTCAAAATATTACTCCTCTATTAACTAAGAGTATCCCTGCTTATTTACAACAAAATAAAGATACTATTTTAGCAGTTACAAAAAATGTAACTGAGCAAAAAGAGGTTAAAGCTAGCCTAGATCCTGCTGGAGTTAAACCTGAGCTAGTATTAAAGATGGCTGAGTTAGCTATTGATATTGTCCCACAAATATTACCAATAGCAACTGATTTGGTTAATGCTACTTTAAAAGATAAAGAGGGGGTAACAACTATTATTACTAAAATTCAAGACGTAGTAAATAGTCCTGAACAAGAGAAAATTGCTCAAGCTGTTACAGTAGCAGATTCTATTTTAGATTTTATAAATAAACCAGAAAATGCAGATGTGAGGAAAATAATTGATAAAGATATTCCAAATTTTCTTAGCAAGAATGCTGACCGATTTGGTGCTGTAGTTGATGAATTTCTCAATACGACAGTTGTGGGTAGGAATTTAAAAGTAAAAGGTCAGGAAATTATTGAGTTAGCTAGCAAAAAGATACCAGATTTAACAAAGATAGCCGAACAATTTAAGACTGGTAATTATAACATGGTTATGTTCGGGATATTCAAATTATTATCTGACAAGAAATTACTAGGAATAGTATCAGAAACATTAGTTGAAGGGGCTAGATTCCTAATACAAAGAAGTTTTACCTCACTGAGAACACGTAGACAAAAATGGAGTGAATCTTTAGGCAAAGTTCGTTTTAGTTTTTCTGATAAAGATTCTCAGCAGAGTGTTCAGCAAAGTTCTCAGCAAATAGATGAAGGGAAAGTTGATTTAAGTGAGTTACTTCAACAACAAGCTGATGCCACCAATATTGGTACAATCTCAAAAACTGTAGAATATTCTCTAATAAGTAAAGATTTCAGAGGTTTGGTTTTTGACAAAGAAAATCCGATACCTACTGAAAATGTTATAATTAATGGGTTTAATTTTGATAAGGCGATATTTAAAGAACGTTCTTTTCAAAATAGTGAAATTAGCAATTGCTCTTTTAAAGGAGCTATTTTTAAAGATAAAATTAGTTTTGAAGGGGCAACTATTGATGCAAAATCTTTAAAAACTCTTTTGCCTGCAATTAATAAATATAATAAAAATCATGCAAATAATAAAATAACTTTAGATAATGTTAAAATTGTTGGCGATATAAGTGGGCTAACATTTAAAGATATTTCTATGAAAGGCACAGATTTGACTGAGGCACAATTTACTTCAGAAGACTCTAAGTCTAAGAGCAAGGCAATTAGTAAAGCTACGTTTGATCAGGTTAGTTTTGACGAGAAAACGAAATTACCTGAACATAAAAAAGATGTTCAAAGTGAGGCTAGAAAAATAGGTAAAGAAGCAACCAGTTATGTGGCAAAGAGTACTAAAAGTAAGAATGGTAAAATGGCCATTAATGATATAAAGAATAGTGTATCTAAACATGTTGTGCCAAATGGGACATCTAACAGCGATATAAAACATTTGCCATCTCCCAAGTCTAAACAAACAACAATTACTGGAAGCGTAATATAAGGTATATGTTAATCTTAGCCTAGCTAGAAGCGATGTATTAAATTATAAAACCACTTGACATGGTTTTTTTTATAGTTTAGGTTGCTTAGAAATGAACATGGGTATTAAATGGATGCAGTAAATTCTTCTTTCAATATGTGGAATAGGGCTAGAAATAGTAAATTTAGACACGTTGTTTGGCCTATTAGATCTAACGAGTTAGTAAAGTTTATACCTATGGCTTTACTAATGTTTTGTATTCTCCTTAACCAAAATCTAGTACGTAGTATCAAAGATAGCTTGGTAGTGACATTAATTAGTACGGAAGTTTTAAGCTTTATAAAACTTTGGGGTGAGATGCCTATGGGTGTCTTATTTGTCATTCTTTACTCCAAACTTTGTAATATTATGACAACTGAGCAAGTGTTTAGGATAGTAGTATCTTTTTTCTTGGGATTCTTCATATTATTTGCTTTTGTGTTGTTTCCATACCGGGAATATTTTCATCCAGATCCTGAAGTAATAGAATATTATGTTACCGTACTTCCACATTTAAAATGGTTTATCATCATTTGGGGAAAATGGAGTATTGTGTTATTCTATATAATGGGGGAGTTGTGGCCAGTAATTGTATTTACACTATTATACTGGCAACTTGCTAATAAGATTACCAGTATTGAAGAAGCTCCAAGATTTTATACGTTTTTTTCCTTATTTGGTCAAACTAACTTACTAATATCTGGCAGTATAATTATATATTTTGCCAAAGGTAAACATTTTTTGTTACCTCTATTTTCCCATCTTAACGACAAAACAGAAATTCTCCTTAAATCGTTTATGCTAATCATTATAATTTCCGGTCTAATTTGTTTAATCTTGCATAGATTTGTTGAATCGAAAATTATAGAAACTACTAAAAATATTAGATTCAAAAATAAAAGAACCGATATACTAAAACTAGGGTTAGTTGACAGCAGCAAAATAATTTTTACATCTAAATATTTAGGAATTATTTGTGTATTAATGATTTCATATTCCATGACAATCAACCTAATTGAAGGATTATGGATGTCTAAAACCAAGCAATTATACCCTAGTACCCAAGCATTTATATCTTACACTGGTGAGGTGTTTTTTTGGACGGGAGTACTTACTTTAATTTGTGCTTTTCTAGGTAGTAGTTTAGTTAGGGTTTGTGGTTGGTTTTGGGGAGCAGTGATCACCCCTATCGTAACACTGTTATCAGGTATGATGTTTTTTACCTTTGTTGTACTAGAAAAACCTTTAATGGCAATTATGACTGGTCTTAGTTATCTTTCTCCATTAATGATAATTGTTTTTGTAGGTGGTTTGTGGCATGTTTTAGGGAAAAGCGTAAAATATTCATTGTTTGATTCTACTAAAGAAATGGTATATATACCTCTTGATAATGAAATGAAAACTAAGGGAAAGGCAGCAGTAGATGTACTTGGATACAAAGTAGGAAAATCTTCTGGAGCAATTATTCAATTTGTCTCTTTCAGTATTTTCCCAAATGCTGTACATAACGATCTAGCTGGTTTTTTGATGGTTGTTTTTCTTGTTGTTTGTGTAGCTTGGATTTTGGGTGTAAAAGTCTTAAATCGATATTACAAAAACTTACTAAGGTCTAACAATTATAATCCTTAAGGTTGATTATTTGTGCTGTCTTAATATCTATATTAGAGTGGGAGGTAGCCACAATAACTCCAGCATTATTTGCTTTCAAAATAATCAAGTTATATAGTAATTCTTTGTTTTCTTGATCTAGGTTTGCTTCTACTTCATCTAATAGCCATAAATTTGACTGGCAAGCAATGAGTTTTGCTAAGGCAACTTTCTTTTGGTTACCAGCAGACAGCTTGTAACATTTCTCATGTAAAATATTATGTAACTTGAAATAGTATATCGAAGATTCTAAAGCTTCAAGGGAATCATAAATTGTAGACCAAAATTTTAGATGCTCTAATACAGTTATTTGGGATTTTAATCCAAGATTATGTCCAATATAATTACAATAAGGTTTCTTTAAATATTTACAGTTCAATGATCTATACAAAACATTGCCACTTGTTGGATTTTGTATATTAGCTACAATTCTAAGTAGTGAAGTCTTCCCGCAACCATTTGCTCCCTGTAAATAAACTATAGATGATGGTAAAAAAGTCATACTAATATTAGTGAAGATAGTTTTTTCGTCTATAATAAGAGTTAGTTGTTCAAATGACAGCATTTATACGATTCTAAGAAAGTTTTTATATAATTTACTTCAAATATTTATTTTTTCAAGTTAAGTTAAATGAAGGCCTTAGTGGTAGGTATTTTTAGTGTATACTTGAATTTTAAAAAATTGGAGAAATGGCAATGAATCCTGATTATCTTAAAGAAATATCTGTAGGAGATAATCTTTATAAAATTTTTGATATAAATAAAGCGGCAAGTGATATTAATCTTGAGTTAAAGCGTTTACCTTATAGTTTAAGGATATTATTTGAAAATGTCCTTCGTCTAACTGGTAGTAAAAAAAACTTGTTACTATTTAAAGAATGGCTTAAGGTTAGAAAATCCGACGCTGAGATACCGTTTATGCCGGCTAGGGTACTGATGCAGGATTTTACCGGAGTTCCTGCTATTGTTGATTTAGCTGCTATGCGTGATGCTATAAAAAAACTAGGGGGTAATCCATTAAAGATTAATCCTCTGATTCCGGTTGACCTTGTCATAGATCATTCTGTACAAGTTGATTATTATGGAACAAGTGATGCGTTTGCTAAGAATGTCAAAATGGAAGTAGCACGGAATCTAGAGCGTTATGAGTTTTTGAAATGGGGGCAAGAAGCATTTGATAATTTTAGAGTAGTACCACCAGGAACAGGAATCTGTCATCAAGTTAATTTGGAATATTTAGCCAATATTGTGTGGAGCAAACAACAAAATGGTGTAACTTTCGCTTATCCGGATACATTAGTTGGCACAGATAGTCATACTACGATGATTAATGGTTTAGCAGTTCTTGGTTGGGGAGTTGGGGGAATTGAAGCTGAGGCAGCCATGCTTGGTCAACCTTTATCAATGATTTTACCAGAGGTAATTGGCTTTAAGTTAAGTGGTTCTTTAAATGGTATGATTACAGCTACAGATTTGGTGCTAACAGTTACCCAAATGCTAAGAAAGAGAAATGTAGTCGGCAAATTTGTTGAATTTTATGGAGATGGGTTAGAATCACTGAGCTTGGCAGATAGGGCGACTATATCAAATATGGCTCCTGAGTATGGTGCTACTTGTGGGTTCTTCCCAATTGATAATGAGACTATAAAATACCTTAATTTTACAGCTAGAGATCAAAATAGAATAAAGCTAGTAGAGCAATATGCCAAGCTACAATCATTATGGTTTGATCCAATAATTACTCCAGAATATACTGATATATTAGAGTTGGATTTATCTACTTTAGAATCTTCCCTAGCTGGTCCAAGACGTCCACAAGATAGGGTTAACCTAAAAAATGCTGCTAGTAATTTTAAAACTGAACTACCTTCTCTAACTAGAGGTGATGTTGATATTGATAAAAAATACTCTGTTGATGAGCAATATAGTATAGGACATGGTGATGTCGTAATAGCTGCAATCACAAGCTGTACAAATACTTCGAATCCTACTGTGATGATTGGGGCAGGCTTGCTTGCTAAGAAAGCAGTAGAACTTGGGTTGATGAAAAAACCATGGGTTAAGACTTCATTGGCCCCTGGTTCAAAAGTAGTAACGGAATATTTAAAAAAAACTGGACTTGACCAGTATCTAAATAATTTAGGTTTTAATCTTGTCGGCTATGGTTGTACTACTTGTATAGGCAATTCTGGTTCGCTTATGCAGGAAATAGAAGAGACTATTGCCGGGAACAATCTTGTTGTTGCTTCGGTGTTATCTGGTAACAGGAATTTTGAAGGAAGGGTACACCCTTTAACAATAGCTAGTTATTTGGCTTCTCCTCCCTTAGTCGTTGCTTATGCCCTAGCAGGTACTATGAACATTGATCTTGAAACTGACGTGATAGGTAAAGGTCATAATGGTAAGGATATATATCTTAAGGATATTTGGCCAACCCACCAAGAGATAAAAGAGTTAATAGATCAATCTATTAACTCTAAAATGTTCAAAGACAAATATAGTGAAGTATTTTTAGGCGATAAAGAGTGGCAAGATATTAAGGTAACTAAAACCGATACTTATAATTGGAGTAAAGATAGTACTTATATTAACAATCCTCCTTATTTTGAAGGTATTGAACATATATCTAGTAGTTTGCACGATATAGAATCTGCTAGAATATTAGCTATTTTTGGCAATTCTATTACGACTGATCATATATCTCCAGCCGGCAATATTAGTAAAACAAGTCCTGCCGCTAAGTATTTAACTGAGCATGGCATTCTACCTCTCGATTTTAACTCTTATGGATCACGGCGTGGCAATCATGAAGTAATGATGCGAGGCACTTTTGCCAATAATAGGATAAAAAACGCCATGTGTCCTGGAATTGAAGGAGGGGTAACTATAAACCAACTAGGTAATCAAGAGAGTATCTATGATGCTGCAATGGATTATAAAGCTCATTCTGTGCCTTTAGTAATTTTTGCAGGCAAAGAATATGGCTCTGGTTCATCAAGAGACTGGGCAGCAAAAGGTACTAGTTTACTTGGAGTAAAAGCAGTAATTGCTGAAAGTTTTGAAAGAATTCATAGGGCAAACTTAGTGGGTATGAGTGTTTTACCGCTTGCTCTTTCTTCTTCTACTGTAAATGACTTAAAACTTGATGGTTCTGAGTATGTCACCATTACTGGCTTGAGTAATGAAATAACGCCTTATGAGCAACTTAATTGTATCATAAAGAGAAAAAGTGGTATAGTTGAGACTATCAAAGTAATATTACAAGTTTTTACAGATAATGAGATAGACTATATAAAACATGGTAGTATAATGCATCTAGTAGTTAAAAATTTAAGAGATGAACATGGATAAGGAGATTAAGAAATACATAAATGCAGGGAAAACAAACCTTATAGTAATATATATATTATTTCTGTGCGGAGTAGTTGCACCATTATTACCTATTATTGGAGCAGTTTTTGCATATATTAATAAGGATATTAAAGATAGACTTTTAGCTAGCCATTACACTTTTATATTACGTACTTTTTGCATAGGATTTATTGGTATTATAATATCTATGATAACCACTATAATACTAATTGGTCCGGTGTTATACGCATGCTTGTTTGTTTGGTTTATATTAAGAATCGCTATAGGTCTCAAATATTTGTTGAATGATACAGGACATCCAAACTATATGACTTACTGGATAAAATAATGTTTATTGAAACCGTACTTGGAAAGCAAACTAAATATGCAGATTTGTATGACAATAGTTTACTATACCCAATCAGTCGTAAATTTGCTAGAGATAGCTTACAGATAGTAGGTTCTTTGCCGTTTAATGGATTTGACATTTGGAATTGTTATGAAGTTTCTTGGTTAAGCCCAAGTGGTAAACCTGAAGTAAAAATATTGGAGTTCATGGTAAGTTGTGAGTCGCCTAATATTATAGAATCAAAATCACTAAAGCTTTATTTAAATTCTTTTAATAATACTAAGTTTGATAATAGAGAGCAAGTAAAGGAATTAATTGCAAAGGACTTAAGTTTGGTATTTCAAGCACCTGTAACTGTTTCTATAAAAGATTTAGAATCATATGAGGGAACAAAGCTGCAGTCCTTTTCAGGCATAAATTTGGATAGGCTGGAGGTGACAATTACTAGTTTTGAGACTAGCCAAAATTTGCCAAAATTATCTGAAGACGATACGCAAGTAGTAAATGAAGTACTATATTCTAACTTGCTAAAATCGAATTGTTTAGTTACTAACCAACCAGATTGGGCATCGGTACAAATTAGTTACAGAGGCAAAAAAATTGACCATAGTTCTTTATTAAAATATTTTGTATCATTTCGTAATCATAATGAGTTTCATGAACAATGCGTTGAGCGTATTTTTTGTGATATTAATAAGTTTTGTATTCCCGATCAATTAACTGTTTATGCGAGATATACAAGACGTGGTGGCATAGATATTAACCCTATACGCTCCAATTGCAACCTAGAGGTTACAAAACTTAGTAATATAAGACATATTCGTCAATAATAATGCTTAGTGGTAGTATCAATTTAGAGTATATTTATATTAAACTCGATAATCAAGTTTTTTAGAATTATTAAAAAATACGTCTATTAGCGAGGAGACCGTAGGTCGACGAAGCAATCCATATGACAAGCTTCATGGATTGCCACGCTCACATACGTTCGCTTGCAATGACGGTTAAGGAAAAGCTTGATTATCGAGTTAAAGTGGAGAAAATATTGGAGAAAATATGGGCAAAAATAAGTTAAACTCGAATAAAAAACTACCTCCGGGTGTTCAATTAAAGGACAATTCAGATAGTTCTGAAATGAAATCTGAAACAATAGACAATTTGGTTAGTCAATTATCGAGATTATCAAAAGAGTATACTGATATAGTAAATTCTGCAATTTCTAAAAACTTAGCAGTTGTTAATAATCGTATTAGAATAACCGAAGATATATTTAGTCAACTCTTATCATCGATGAGTAAAGGAATGCAGGATAATGTTGTACTTACTAAAGATTTGTTGAAATGTAATGGGTTACTAGATTTAGCTTTGTTACAGCGGAAAATGTTTGAAATATATTGTACTAATATGATGAATTCTTCCATTGAGGTTGCTCGTAATATACGGAAATTTGAATAGGTAGTAAGTTTGGCACAATTCCAAAATTGAGGTTATTTAAGAGTGTTAGATGTTTGAGCAATTACTTGATTTTTCTTCTATATATTTTATTATGCAAGGGATGGTAGTAACACTGAAATACAGTATAGTTTCAGTGTTATTAGGGTTGATTATTGGTATCTTACTAGCAATTTGTAAGGTAAGTAAAAGTTGTGCGTTAAGACTGTTTGCTAATTTCTATACATCTATTTTTCGTGGTACTCCGTTACTTATACAACTTAGCATAATTTATTTTGGTTTACCTAGTGTAATTGGCATTAAGCTTGGTGTCTTCGTTGCTGGTAGCATAGCTTTCTCATTAAACTCCGGGGCATATGTTTCGGAAATAATTAGAGCTGGAATTAATAGTGTTGATAAAGGACAGATTGAGGCAGCTAAAGCATTAGCTATACCCGAGAGATTAATGATGAAAGATATTATCTTGCCCCAAGCCATAAGAAATATCTTACCTTCACTGGTTAATGAGCTTATTAATTTAATCAAAGAATCATCGATTATATCAATGATCGGTGAAATGGATTTAATGCGTAGAGCTCAATTAGTATCGCTTGAAAGTTATACTTATTTTACCCCTATGTTAATAGCAGGACTTTGTTACTATGTTATGGTAATAATTATCAGTAAATTAGCTAAAATTATTGAGAAAAGACTAGTAATTGGAGCTGAGTAGGATTTATTGATAATATGTACTTAAGTGAAATATGTATAAAACGTCCGGTATTTGCAACAGTGTTGAGTCTAGTGGTTGTTATTTTAGGGGCGGTATTTTTTACTAAACTGCAAATTAGGGGTATTCCCGATATTTCTTTTCCTGTAATAACAGTATATGCAAATTACCCTGGGGCAGATGCTCTTTATATGGAGAAAGAGATAACAACTCGTATTGAAAAAGCACTAAAAACTGTCAAGAACCTTGATACTATCACTTCACAAAGTACTACAAGTAGCAGTCATATAGTTTTAAGATTTCTATCATCGGTTGATATAGAAACAGCCTTAAACGATGTTCGGTCTAAAATATCTGATATAAGTTACATATTCCCCCAAGGTATGAGCATGCCTTATGTTGCTAAGATGGATGCAGATAATTTCCCTAGTTTGTATTTAAGTATCAGTAGTGATGTATATGATGATTTACAATTAACCCAAATTGTTCAAGATAGCGTAAAAACCATTTTAGAAAAACTTGAAACAATAGGTCAGGTTGAGATATATGGTGCTAAAGATTACTCTATGCGTATAGAACCAGACCCGGTAAAATTATATCAGCATAAAATGTCAGTGTTAGAAATTGAGAGTGCTATAAAAAAACAAAATATTTATTATCCAGCAGGAACTATTAAAACAACTGCACGTGATTTTACTGTAAGATTAGATGGCTCTTTAAGTAAACTGGAAGAGTTTGAAAAAATTATACTAAAAGTGAAAGATGCTAATATATTAAAGTTACGGGATATTGCTAAAATATATTTAGCCCCTCCAGATACTGAGGTAATTTTTAGATATAACGGAAAAAACTCGATAGCACTTGGTCTTATAAAACAATCGAAGGCAAACATACTTGATTTATCCAAAGAGGTTAGATATTCACTAGATAAAATAAAAAAAAATCTACCTAAGGGTATAACAATTGATATAGCCCATGATTCATCAATTCCAGTTAGGGCTTCAATCAGATCAGTATTCTTCACTATCATGGAAGCACTAGTTTTGGTTATGGTAGTAATATACCTGTTCTTGGCATCAGTAAAAATCACCCTCATACCATTTGTAACTGTTCCGATATCATTAATTGGTACGTTTATTGTTATGTATTATTTAGGATTTTCTATCAATATATTTACCCTTTTAGCAATGATATTAGCTATTGGTTTGGTAGTAGATGATGCAATAGTAATGTTAGAAAACATTTTTAGGTACAATGAAATGGGGCATTCTCCTATAGAAGCTGCCTTTCTTGCATCTAAGGAAATTGGTTTTGCCATTGTAGCGATGACTATAACACTTGTTTCAGTATTTTTACCAATAGGTTTTATAGATGGATTTATTGGTAAGTTATTCATTGAATTTGCTTGGACCTTAGCATTCTGCGTTTTATTTTCCGGTTTTGTGGCGATTACTTTAACGCCAATGATGGCAAGTCGAATGATTAACAAAAATGTTCAACCTCCTTTAGGGTTTTTAGTTAAATTTGATCAGTTCATTAAATTAGTACAAGGCAAGTATTTGTACTATTTAGATCTTGCTCTTGATCATAAAAAGAAATTCTCACTTATTATTGCACTATCTTTAGTTGTACTAGTTGTTAGTTTTATTTTTGTCAAAAAAGTTTTTATTCCTCAGGAAGATGATGGTTTCTTACAAATTTTCTTCACTGGTCCTCAAGGTTCTAGTATTAAACAATCAGAAAAAATAGTAGCAGAAGCTGAGAAAATACTTAGTCCTCATAAAGATATAGCAGGTTATTTGACAATAATTGGCTCTGGAGGTAGTAACAGTGCTTTTGCTTTCGTACCTCTTAAAGATTGGAAGGAAAGGTTAATGTCACAAGAAGATATAAAAAATATGCTTAATAAGCAATTTCAACAAATAGCGGGAATGTCGATTTTTGCTCAAAATCCACCTTCGTTGGTTAGTGGTAATGCTAGAAATGCTGTCGAATTTACTTTACAGACCTCACTTGAATATGACGAGTTAGATCAAATATCACAGAAATTCGTTAATAAAATGAAGAAAGATCCAGTTTTTATCAATGTGGGTAGTGATTTAAATTCTTCTATGCCGACAATTGACGTAATTGTTAACCGAGATAAAGCTTATCTGCTTGGTGTGAGTTTAGAAAATATAGGAATAACATTGCAATATTTGCTGGCAGGAAGAAAAATTGGTGATTTCAGAATGGGCAATAATCTCTATGATATAACTATGCAATATAACCTAAAATACCGTAATAGTACCGATCATTTTAGTAAGATACTGATACCAACCAATAAACCAACTAATAATTTGCTGCCATTAAGTGTAGTTGCTAATATGGTTGAGAAAGTGTCTATTGAGTCTTATAACCACTATAATAATTCTAGATCTGTAACGATTTCGTCAGGTTTAGCTCCAAAGCAAAAAATTACCGATGCCATAAATTCGATAAATACTATAGCTGATGAATTATTGGATAGTAGCACAACTACATTAGAATATATTGGAGAGATTAAAAGAATGACAGAATCACAAAGTAATCTTATTGTTACTTTCTTATTTGCTTTGTTGTTTATTTATTTAGTGCTTTCGGCTCAATTTGAAAGTTTTACTGATCCTATATTAATACTTATTGCTGTACCATTCTCAATTACTGGAGGGGTATTAATTCTCTTAATATGTGGTAATACGCTTAATATGTATAGTAATATTGGTTTGATCACTTTAATTGGTTTGATAACAAAAAATTCTATTATGATAGTAGAATTTGCTAATAACTTAAGAGACCAAGGACTAACTGTTAGAGAAGCTGTAACTAGGGCCTCTAGCTTAAGACTTAGACCTATTCTAATGACTACTCTAGCAACTATTTTTGGGGCAATGTCATTAGTGATTAGTTCTGGAGCGGGAGCAGCCGCTCAAAATTCTATTGGTTTAGTAATAGTTGGTGGAATGAGTATAGGAACTCTTTTCACTATATTCGTTATTCCAGTTTTATATCAAAGTTTTAAAAGGGAATATATTCAAATAAATGAATTGAAGAATTAGATAATTTTTTACAAAAATCTATTAGTGGGGGAATAATTTTGATTATACTAGGAATTGACCCATCTTTAGCTGGTATGGGATGGGGGGTAATTGATACCAAGCCTCTGAAATATTTAGATAGTGGGGTCATAAAGACTAAATCAAGCGAAGCAATGCATAAAAGGTTAGCTTTCATTAGCTCGTCCTTGCAAAAGATAATAGTACAATATAAACCTGCTATTGTTGCTATGGAGGAGACATTTGTTAATATAAATAATGTTTCATCTTTAAAATTGGGATATGCTAGAGGAGCAGTCATGTCACTTATAGGAGGATATGATATTGCTTTTCAAGAATTTAAACCTAATGTTATCAAAAAATCTGTAGTGGGTTATGGTCATGCTGAAAAAAATCAGGTTCTGCAAATGATTAAACTTTTACTACCAGGAGCAATTGCAATCAGTAACTTTGATGAAGCAGATGCCCTTGCAGTGGCTTATGTTTGTTGGGCTTATACTTCAAAAACTCCCATAATTGAATTATAGCAATTCTTTACCTTTTGCTTTTTTCATTTTTTCTTCTTCTTTTTGCTTACCTTTAAATTTTGTTAGAAACTCATCTGTTATGTATATAAGACTCATACTAAAGCTAAGGAATGGAGCATCTAATATAATAGTACAACTACCATCGGCAAATCTAATCTCCTTATTACCTAAATTAGGGTTTTGGCTATGGGTGAGTTTGTATTTTTCTGAAAGTAACTCATAAAACTCTGTAAATTTATCGTTATTTATCGTTAAGATGATTGCTTGGATAATATTATCATCATTACATATTACTAATAACTCAGTCAGCCCTTCTAATTTGACATCTCTAACATTAACATAATAATTATATCCATCCCAATGATTCCTCTCTTTTTTGGTAATCTGATATACTTGCTCTACATCCGCTATACTTGCTTTATTTAATTCAAAACCCAATGGAGCTGGATTAGCACTAGTATTTAAACTAAAAATTGAAATAAATAATATGTAGAATAGTCTAGTGATCATAAAAGTTACCTTTTTATATATTAAATAAGAAAATTATAATATATAAATTATCATGATTTTCAACTAATTATTTCATTTAAGCAAAAATAATATACTATCCTCCTAACTACAGGATAAGAAACTAACTTGATGTAAAATAGATACAATTTTATTGAAATTAGATTATAAAATAATATATTCAAAAGTTCTAAAGAAGTCTCAGTTGCAGTCAATTTAGTGTTTGCTATAATCTAGCCAACGAGATATAACAAATCTTGCTGGTATGTTAGTATATACTCGAATGCTTTGAAGAATTGTTTTTTAAAATATCAAGGACAAACGTAACAACGTACCTTATGTACGCCCCGCTTGTTCTTCATTTTTAAATCCCATTCTCTAAATCATTTGAGTATACTAAATACATTAATGTCTGAAATGTTAACAATTTATTTGGAGAGTTGATCATATGAATAAAGGAGAATTAGTAGCATTAATGGCTGAAGCAGGTCATTCAAAAAGTGATGCAGAAAAAGCCCTTACTTGGGTTGTAGATAGTGTACTTAAAGCACTTAGTCGTGGTGAGGACGTTAACCTAGTGGGGTTTGGTTCTTTCCATATACAAACTAGAGCTGCACGTGAAGGTCGTAATCCAAAAACTGGTGAGAAAATGCATATTGCTGCCTATAAACAACCAGTCTTTAGAGCCGGTAAGAAAATGAAGGAAGCCTGTAATAATAAGTAACCTGAGTTCAATACAACAAAACTAGTGTCATCCCTGCCTACGTAGGGGTTGACATTGCTTTTGCCATACAAGTATCATTACTTACGTTGGCATTTCTGACCCATGTTAGGGATAAGAGTTAGTTAATTCTTATCCCGAGTTCGCGTATGTTGGCAAAGCCTAGAAACCTATTTTTTATTATGCCATTAGTAGAATGATCAAAGAATATCTTGAATGTAGATTCAAACAGGCTAGGCTTTATAATAGTTGGCTGATTGATGTTGATGATACCGCAAAAGCTTTAGAAGATTTGCTTATATTTATAGAAAGCAGTTTGATTGTAGATAAAATTCAATTAACAAATCATCCGGATTATCGGTTAGTAGCTAGGGATAATTCTGTGACGAGCAGTGTCAAAGACATATCTATTGACCAAATTAGAGATTTACAGCAATTTTTTTATAGAACATCATCAATCTCTAAATATAGAGTAGCTGTTATTTATCAAGCAGATCTAATGAATCTCAATGCAGCAAATTCCTGTCTTAAACTTTTAGAAGATACGCCAAAGGATAGTTTTATTTTCTTGATTACCTCAAGGGGTGCTGGAATAATAAGTACTATAAGATCTAGATGTGCTAAAATTAACATAAAATCACAAAATCGCTTAGTGGGAAGTGATATATATGTTAAAATTACGACGTATATTGCTAACTATGCAAATCCTAAAGTGAGGTTAGATCTTATCGAAGAGTTTACCAGTAAAAACAAGGAATTATGGGGAGATTTTGCTTGTAGCATGCTATATTTAGTTAATAGAATTACTAAAAAATCTCTCAATATCAATATTGAATTCAATGAATTAGAGAATAAAATATTTAATCAATTGCGTTCTAATTCCCCTGATTATTTGATAACAAAATTTGCAAATATCAAACGAATAATAAATAATACCATAGATTATGACCTAGATCTAAGGGCTAATACCATAGCATTAATAGAAGAGTTATGGTAATTTTGTGAAGGAGGTCTTGACTATCATGAAGATTGCCACAGCACCTAACGGCATTTCGCTAATAGGCGATTTTTTAACTTTCAACAGTTAAGGGGTTGACATCACCCTTAATGGCGATGATTACTTGAGCCTACTATTAATTTATTACATCGATACTTGAGGTTAATATATTTATTTTGTCTTGTTTTAACAAGCAGTAGGAAATCTTTTAAATTTATAATATCTTGTTGTTGATTTATCGTATAAGTTGCCTTTATTTCATTCGGTAAAACTAACGTTAAATCATTTGACTTCATTTCTTGAGTTTGATTTTCTGAAATACTTGGCTCTAAAGTAAATAAATGCTTCTTCTTGATTCGTTTTGCTTCAGACAAGATTTGCTTCCATCTATCTTTACAAGTTGTTTTACTTGCCAGCATTGATAAACCAGTATCTGCAAAATGTATATCATGATATTTGGCAATATTTGGAAAAATAAAATCTGGTTTTGACTTATTTTCTGTTATTCCGCTGTGTGTATACATCACCTTGTTTGCATTAAAAATAAAAGATAAATGATTCTCAAGAGCTTTACCAGCACGAGATTTTCTTGCATTTTGTATAGATAATGAAAATTGTAAGAAGCTGTCAACATCAACATTGTTATTTTCAATAAAGCCATTTTGTAATTTATGAACTATCTTGATCCTCTCAAGAGTTTTGTATAGAACCTCTTCCTTTTCAAATAATCTCACAATTGCAACATCCGGCTCTTCAATTGGGTCAATTTCTTTTTGCATTAACTCTAGTGTGAATTGCGAAAGTTCACTCGTACTTGGTATTTTATTGTCAAATCTTTTCTGCATTATCTCTAAGTAATTTTCATTCAATTCTTGGACTTTTATGCCTAAAATATCCAAAATAAATCGTGATGCAAAGGTAACTTTATTATTTGTATTTTGAATTTTCTTAATCTGAAATTTATTATTATCTTCTATTTTTTCAACTCCAAAGAGCCACATAATTTGTTTTTCTGCAGTGCTGTTATGCTGTGCTATAATTACATGAAACACATCATTTTTTCTTGCAATAGCCAAGAAATCACCTTTCTTCATTCGTTTTGTAGCATCATTTGTTTGGTAATATAGTCGATACTCACTCCTCCCAGTTTTATCATGACTCTTTGCTCTAGCATCGTACCAAGTCAGGAAAGCATCTTGCAAGATATTTTGTGATTCATCTTCGTTTAAGTAAATAAAAGTAGAGTATATTTGCTTCTTTTCGAGTGTATTATTATTGCACAAACGAAACAGTTCTTTTAATGCACGGTCACCATTAAATTCATGTTGATTAGAACCGAGTATCGTATCAACTTTACTTAATGTTTTAAATGCTACTATTTCAAAATAGTCTGATAATAATCCAGAATATAGCACGTTAGTTCTCATGAATTATAGAAATTTTGTTATATATTCTGCAACTTCCCTAACAACTGGAATTACCACAGAATTACCAAACTGTTTGTATGCTTGCGTGTCACTAACAACAATTTTAAAATCATCCGGAAACCCCATCAATCTTGCACATTCCCTAGGAGTTAATCTTCTAGGATTTGAGTTTTCTTGATGTATTAATATTTCAGCCCCATCTTTATAATATCTTGCTGACAGAGTCCTGCTAATGTCATCATCCATGCAAAGACTAAAACCAAAACCATTGCCCTTTGCACGGTGTTTCTTTGCGTAATCTTGTAGATATTGCCACAGTTTGTCCGTAAGGGTATATTTCTTATTAATTTTACCATTTTTTTCGACATAGCCATTAGTAATGTCATCTTTATTTGAATTATTTTGGCAATGAAATATTGTTTTAATTATATGTTTTGTATTGGGCAAATCTATTTTATGTAAATTTATTTTTGCATCTATCCTATTTGCTACTATAAAAAGCCTTTCCCTGTGCTGTGGTACGTAATATCGTGCATCAATAACCCTTTCAGAAACAGTATAACCTAAATCTCTGAGTGTTTTTTTAATAATTGCAAATGTCTTACCTTTATCGTGTGATAATAAATTTTTTACATTCTCTAAAAAGACGATTTTTGGTTTATGGTAGCTGATAATTCTTGTAACATCAAAGAAGAGAGTTCCCTGAGTATTGCATAAAAACCCGTGTGGAATTCCTAAAGAGCAACGCTTTGAAACCCCAGCTATACTAAATGGTTGACACGGGAATCCTGCACATAAAATATCGTGAGGGGGTACATTTTGTTCGTGTACTTGTGTTATATCACCATCAATTTTATGATCACAGCTAAAATTAGCTCTATATGTTTTTAATGCCGATGTATCAATCTCGCTAGTGTAAACGCAGTTACCACCAACAGACTCAAATGATCTTCTTACACCACCAATTCCAGCGAATAAGTCAATAAAAGTAAAGTTATTATACATAAACCTCATTATAATGCAATTAACCACAATATTACAAATATATTCAATAGATATCTTTCGAAATTCTACTTCTGCTGGTAATTTATTCGTGCTACCGGTACTCTGCTTCTCACGTACATCATAGTCCGCTGCGGGTCAAGGTTTCGTGATTTCTTTAAATTCCTTAGCATAAGCAAGTTTGCCAAAGATATCTATTATTCATAGATATATCAAGCGTATTTTTTGAAACATCTATTCCCATAAATATCTTGCTTTTTTCAGTCATTTGCTTTACCTATAATTAGTGGTTGTTTTGCAAAGTTTTGATACATGATTATAAATTCGATCTCTAAAGGATTCTGCTACCGTTCGTATACTCAAATGATTTGGAGAATGGGGACAACAAACAAGGGGTGAGCGTACTAGGCGTACATGAAGTACGTGAGTACGCGAATACCCCGCAAGTATTTGCGAAACCAATTCTTCAAAGTAGAAGAGTATATCATACTTTGTGATTCAAGGGAGGAGGGCATCAATATCCCTTCGGTCTTTAAAGACCTATCTAATTTAAACGGTGTCACTCCTTCCTGACCATATTAACTCCATAAAGAGCTAATATTCAAGATACAATCCAAAAAATAACCTGCAAAGGTCGTTAGATAATATGGATTCCTCTACCTACGCGGGAATGACATTGAGTTAGATGACCTGCGTATGACATATAGTCAATTCAGGAGGATTTGGTGCTAGGAGCGATGGAGCGACGCCTATATGTAATAGGCGAGCGACGAGTGACGACGTCACCAACTTCTCATCAATTGACTATAAAAGATGTAGGGCAACTACTTTTGCTATAAACAAAAAATAAGAGCAATTTCTATGCTAATCAGAAGAATTAAATTTAAAACATATAAACTCATCTCTTACATAATATTACTATTACCATTAATAGTAAATGGTAAGATTATTGATACTAATAGTTTAGACCAAATAAATAAGGACTATGAAGAATTATGCAATAATTATTCCCCTAAAGATATCTTAGTAGTCTTGGCTAGAGAAAAAGTTATATTCAAATCATTTTTCCCTCCAATTATCCAATTGAATAAAAATGAGTTATCTAAGCTACAGGAAATATTCAAATCAGTTAAACCCTCAAAGGATACTTATTTTGATACAATACTGCTTACAGAATACAAAAATGAGTTATTAGATGTCAATTTGCCTAATTTTATAAAAAATATAATGGATAAAGGTAGTCCAGTAATTGTGAGTGATCATGGTTTAACTGGTAACTTTAACAATATAAAGAAACTAGAAATATGGGAAGCTGAGTATTTAAAGAAATTTAATATTGATTTGTCCAATAGTTTCCCACAACATAATTATCTTATTTTTAATAATATGAAGCCTTTTGATAATACTTATCCAACATTTTATCAGGGTATATTGAGTAGTAATAATAATGCCTCATTTCAGTTGATATTAAATTTTTTAATAGAAGTGAAGTTTATGCCAAAAGTTTTAATAATGGTCGATGGGAATTCCAGTGAGTTGACTGCAATGGAAAGTCAACTAAGAAATTATGACGATAATGTGATGTTTATTGGCTATAATTATAAATTATCTGACCAAAAAGAATCAATATTCAATTCTCGTGATTTAAAAAAATCACTTAATGAATTGGTTAATAAGGTAAATGCAGTAAAGAGAAGCAATGACAAAATCAAAGTTAAGAATCAAGAGAGTGTAAATCCATATGATAATAAAAAATAACTTTTTATTAAAATTATTGTTAATTTTTATCATGTTACCATATACAAGTTATGCAATAATTATTCCCACTTATTCTATAGATTCTGTTACGGTAAAAAATTTACTTGAAAAAATTGATGCATCTAGCTTAGTGCTAATCAATATTGATGATACAATAGTTACGCCTAAGTCTAAGATGTTTCGTTATGCTAATCCTTATAGAGGGTTTGTTGAAGAGCTGGCAAGTTTGGCAAAATATCATCCTAATATGGATGAGATAATTGCTAAGTTGCTATTGCAAAGACAAGTTATGTTAGTAGAAGCTAGTTGGCCAAAATTTATCGATAAACTGAAAAGTTCAGGGGCTTTGGTTTTTGGGTTTACTAAAATTAACCCAGCATGTAAACTGATTAAAAATTATGAGGAATGGCAATATGAGCAGCTAAGTAGACTCGGTATTAAATTTACTGATAAAGTTAATAATAAAGAAATATTAAAATTTGATGAAACTGATAAAAGGTCACCAATTTTTCATAAGGGTATAATATTTACCGACTATCTAAATAAAGCTCAGGCATTACGTGAGTTTATGAGTATCACAAATATTTTACCTAATAACATTATTCTCTTTGAGAATAAAAAAAGTGAATTAGATAACATAGATAATTTTTTAAGAACAATTGATCTAGATTGTTATGGGGTAGAATATTTAGCCGTTACAGAATTACAAGGTACTCCACAGGAGGATATAGTGAAATTTCAACAGGAAATATTATTAAAAACAGGAAAGTGGTTAGAAGATGATGAGGCTAAACAATTTATAACAAATAGCAAATAATGAATAATAAATGATGCTTAATTTAATTAAGTCTTTAAAAAGTTTAATTACTGAAGCTGGTGGGATTGCTCTAATTAGAAGAGATTTAGGGTTAATAGTTTCTTATAAAGATGATAATTCTCCCGTGACAAATGCTGATAAGGAAATTAGTAGCTTTATATATGATGGTTTAAAGGACCTAGCACCTAATATTCCTGTAGTTTGTGAAGAAAGAGATATAATTGCTTTGAATAGCAATCAATTTTGGCTGATTGATCCGATTGATGGTACAAAAAGTTATATCAAAGGTGAGGATACGTATACAGTAAATATTGCATTGATAAAAAATGGTATGCCTATTATTGGTTTTATCTATCAACCATCCGTGCAAAAATTACATTATACAGATGCTAATAATGCTTTAAGAATTGAACAAAATGGCCTAGAAACAAGCTTTGATGCCCTACCTAAAACTCATTATAGGGCTGTTGTTAGCTCACATTCGTCAAATTCAGATATCAAGAAATTCCTAAAGAAACATCTAATTACTGAAATAGTTACTATACCAAGTTCAATTAAATTATGTTTAGTAGCAGAAGGGAAGGCGGATATTTATCCCAAGTTTGGTCCAACTATGGAATGGGATATTGCAGCGGGACATGCGTTAATTAAAGCTAGTGGTGGAAATATTGTAGATATAGATGGAAATGAATTAGTTTATCAAAAGAAGAACTTCCAAAATCCTCATTTCTATGCTTATAGTCGATATTTCCCTATCTTTACTTCGTTTTGATATTGATTTATAACCTCAAATATTGATATAATAAATTAATAGTAGACTCAAGTAATTATCGCCATTAGGGGTGATGTTACCCCTACGTAGGCAGGGGTCTAAAATAACTCAACACAAGCTATCTTGGTCATTTTTCTAGATTCCTCCCTACACAGGAATGACATAACGCCTGCAAGGACGACACCATAGGCTATTAAACCGATGTCTTACATCAAACTGATTTGTTTTAGGTTGAAAATTTTTACAGAAACCTAAAGCACTCTAGCGTAAATATAATAATCCCTATGTACTCCTTGAACAATTTCATATTTCTTAAGCAAACCCTCTTTGACAAAATTACATCGTTCTAAAACATTAATTGAACGTATATTGTCATTTATTACAGTAGCTTGGGTTCGAACAATACCAGCATATTCTATAAATCTTAAAATAGCTTTGATAGATTTTAGCATAATTCCTTTACCCCAAAATGCAGGATCAAGATCGTAGCTTATTTCTGCTTTGAGGTGCATTGTAGAAACAGTATTAAACCCAGCCGTACCTATAAGTTTATTATTATCTTTAAGGGAAATACCCCAGTAAAATCCTCTTTGGTGATGAAATAAGCTAGACCAATATTTTAGTTCATCAGCAGCTTGTGGGATAGTTGATGGAATGTTGTTATCTGTCAAGAAAGGACGCATCTCTAATTTACTCATATAACCAAAATAGTCTTCTGAATCATCACTAGTTAATTCTCTCAGCACTATGTTGTCTAGGTCTAACATAGGAAATTGGTGATATATAGAATGATTAAGCATGTGTAGAAGCGATTTTATAATTAATTGGGTCAATTGTATTATTTTCTTCAAAGGCCCTAAGTCTAAGTAAGCAGGAATGACATGTCCCACAAGATAACCCATTAAATGGGTCATAACAAGAAATTGTTTTGGAGTAATCTACTCCTAATTCTAGACCGGTTTTGATAATTTGCCCTTTTGTCATATTTATTAAGGGAGCATGAATGGTAATTCGTGTACCCAATACTCCTACCGCAGTTGCAAGATTAGCAAGCTTTTCAAAAGCGTCTAGGTACTCTGGACGGCAATCTGGGTAATTAGCATAATCAGTTGCGTGTACCCCCATAAAAATATCAAAGGCTCCTATTATTTCACTAAATCCCAAAGCATAACTTAAAAATATAGTATTACGTGCTGGTACATAAGTGATTGGTATATTATCCCCTAAATCACTATGATCTTTATATTTTGGTACTTCTATAGCATCATCAGTAAGAGCTGATCCGCCAAAGCTACGTAAATCAATATTTACAATTTTATGTTGTTTGATATTATAGTTCTTAACTAACTCTTTAACTTTCTCAAGTTCAATATTATTATGTTGAGAATAGTTAAAACTTATGGCATGAATTTCGTAATTCATTTTTTCTATCATTGCTAGTACTGTGGCTGAATCTGCACCGCCACTAACTAAAGCTACTGCCTTCTGCATAAAAATCTCCCATGATTAACCATTAATTCGATATAAGAATTTGTCAATTCTTATCCCAAATTCGGTGAAATTATAGATTGCTTCGTCGACCTATGGTTTCCTCGCAATGACGTTTTATAGGCGTATATGTCTATTAGCGAGCGAACGTACGTGAGCGTGGCAATCTATTTTGCTAAAAACATGATTTTAAAAGATTAAAATCATGTTTTTAGCTTTAGAAAGGTTTAAAATGCATTCGCAAAACCGCTTTAAGAATGCATTTTTCCTTATATTAAAGCTAATTCGGGATAAGAATTAGTTAATTATTATCCCGAATTGGGGTTTGTTATACCACAGGTAAGATTAATTTTTAGCACATCCTGCCACATCTTATCCCAACCTTTGGTATGAGTAATATTAGGGAAAATCTTTTGCTGTATACAATCTGAAGAACTAGCTTTTATATAGCCCTGCATAATTTTACTTGGTACTATTGCATCCTTAGCTCCCGAAAGATGTAATTGTGGAATATTGCTAATTTTTATGGCATAATCTATGGGATTTAATGACTCCTTTAACGCATATATCCCATGATGTTTACTGAAATTCTCAATATCAAGATTACCAGCTATAGTTATTATATCTTTAATATGCTTATTTCTTGCTGCAACCAAGACAGCAACTCCACCACCCCCGGAAAAACCAACCAAACTAGCTGGTTTACCATTACTTATACTATTTATTACTATATTTGTTGATTCTATAACCTCCTTGGCAAGTCTTTTGTCTGTCCAATAGATTTGACTGCAATTGGGGTTAAGTTCTACTGGCGTATATTGGCACGGACGAGCTATATAAACTATATTAGGTCTAGTATCAAGAGCTGCAAGCTTAAGCAACATAACCTTGGAAGGGGTTGGATTGCTAGAAACTGCGTAACGCCCTATACTAATGCTACCATCACCTTCAATATAAAATACGTAAGGGCTATCTTTATCTGAAACACGTTGGTAAGTTGTAATAACAAAATCGCCAGCCTTAACTAGTTTTTTCTCAAAGTTGTTTATTGAGGCTACCTTATCTGCCTCCTTAATCCTAGTATCTATAGATGAAACACACGCAGAAAATAACAGGGATATAGAAAGTAGAACAATTTTAAAAAGGTATCTCATCATCTAGATCACTATGGTCAAAGTTACTATTACCAACTGTGCTTTTTGGTACAATAGAATCTAGGGAGTTAGTCCCACTACCTTTAGAATCTAATAATATAAATTGTGAGTTAAAATTTTGTAGTACTATTTCTGTTGTATATTTTTCTTGACCAAGGTTATCCACCCATTTTCTAGTTTGTAAATTACCTTCTAAATAAACTTTAGTGCCTTTCTTGGCATAATTCTTTACAACAGACACCAAACCTTCGTTAAATACTACTATTCTATGCCATTCGGTTTTTTCTTTCTTCTCTCCAGTAACACGGTCTTTCCAAGTTTCAGAAGTAGCGATACTGAAATTTGCTATCTCTTTACCATCAGCCGTGTGCCTAATTTCTGGATCACGCCCTAAATTACCTATTAATACTGCCTTATTTAAACTACCAGCCACAGATCATTACCTATTTAAAAATTACTATTGCAATAGTAATTCAAAACAACCTATAATGCTACAAGTTTTTTGATAAGTTCCTTAAAAATTTATAACAAATTATGATACAAGAATATATTAAAGTTCGTGGTGCTAAGGAGCATAATTTAAAAAATGTAAATGTTGATATTCCAAGAAATAAGTTTGTAGTAATTACAGGGCTTAGTGGTTCTGGAAAATCTTCACTAGCTTTTGATACTATTTATGCAGAAGGACAACGTAGATATGTTGAAAGTTTATCTTCATATGCTAGGCAATTCTTACACCTTCAGGATAAGCCTAATGTTGAATCGGTCTCTGGTTTGTCACCTGCAATAGCTATTGATCAAAAAACCACATCTAAAAATCCTCGTTCTACAGTGGGTACTATAACTGAAATTTATGATTATTTAAGATTATTATATGCAAGGGTAGGAGTACCTTACTCTCCAGCAACAGGTCTACCAATCAAGAATCAGACCATATCAGAGATGATAGATGCCATTCATAATTTTCCTAAGGGTACTAAATTATACATATTAGCTCCAATTATCAGAGGACAAAAAGGTGAATTCAGACGTGAAATGCTTGATCTTAAAAAACAGGGTTTTGGGCGATTATTCATTAACAATGAAATTTATGAGATAGATAATCTTCCAAAATTTGATAAGAATAAAAAACATAATATTGAAGTAATTGTTGATAGGATTTCTCTAGAAGATGATTTAGGTAACAGGCTTGCAGATAGTTTAGAAATCTCTCTTAAGTTAGCAGATGGTATAGTATATGTTGAAATTGTTGACCTACCAAACGGATTAGAAACCAACCTTACTAAAGGCTCGAAAATCATTTTCTCAGAAAAATATTCTTGTCCAGTTTCTGGTTTTCAAATTACTGAAATAGAACCAAGAATTTTTTCCTTTAATAGCCCATTTGGTGCTTGTCCTAAATGTGAGGGTATCGGCACAGAATTGTGTCTTGATAAAGAATTAATTGTTCCAAATAGCAGAATTAGTATTAAAGATGGAGCTATAGCACCTTGGGGGAAAATATCCTCAAAGTTTTTTTTAGAAACATTAAAAGCTTTAGCAAGTCATTACGAGTTTTCATTAGACACTCCTTTTATAGAACTACCAAATACTGTACAGCAAGTATTATTCCATGGATCAGGTGACGATGTTATAAAATTTCAGTATCATGATGGTTCTAAATCTCAGGTGGTACAGCAACCTTTTGCTGGAATAATACCTAGCTTACAAGAAAAGGAGCGTAAGGCTGATTCTTCTTTAGTAAAAGAAGAATTATTAAAATACAAAGCAGAGTACAAATGCACATCTTGTGAAGGTTATAGACTAAAAATGGAGTCTCTTTGTATTAAAATCGCTGATATGCATATTGGACAAGTATCTACCATGAGTATTTTGCAACTACAGAAATGGTTTAATCAATTAGACAAACAGCTCAATAAAAGACAAATGACTATCGCCGAACGCATATTAAAGGAAATCAAGGAAAGATTACAATTTCTTATGAATGTTGGTCTTGATTATCTTGCTTTGTCTAGAGAATCAGGAACTCTGTCTGGTGGAGAAAGTCAGCGTATTCGCTTGGCATCACAAATTGGTTCAGGGCTTAGTGGTGTGTTGTATGTACTTGATGAACCCTCAATTGGTTTACATCAACGTGATAATGCTAGATTAATAGAAACTCTCAAGAGTCTTCGAGACCTTGGTAATACAGTGCTTGTTGTTGAGCATGATGAAGAAACAATGTACGAATCGGATCACATTATAGATGTCGGACCAGGTGCTGGTATTCACGGTGGACATATAATAGCACAAGGAACAATTGAGGAAATTAAACAATGTCCCAATAGTATAACGGGTAGCTATTTAAGCGGTAAACAATCTATTGAAGTGCCAACAAATACTAGAGTATCACCTGCGGGTAAGGTAATAGCATTAACTGGGGCTATTTCTAATAATTTACAGGATGTTAATATTACAATTCCTCTGAGCAGTTTTACAGCAATAACGGGGGTATCAGGTAGCGGTAAATCAAGTTTAATAATTCATACTTTATATAAAGCCGCTTTAAAATTTTTAGAACCCTCTTCAAAAAATTTTCCAGGAGAATATAAGTCAATTAAAGGTCTTGAATATATTGATAAGGTTATTGATATAAACCAATCACCAATAGGTCGCACACCAAGATCAAATCCAGCAACTTATACTGGTGCGTTTACCCATATTAGAGACTGGTTTGCTGAACTACCAACTGCAAAAGCACGGGGTTATAAAGTTGGTAGGTTTTCATTCAATGTTAAAGGTGGAAGATGTGAATTATGTCAAGGTGATGGTCTGATTAAAATAGAAATGCATTTTTTACCTGATATTTATGTAAAATGTGATGTTTGTAATGGAGACAGATATAATAGAGAAACCCTTGAAGTTAAATATAAGGATAAATCTATAGCTGACGTTCTTAGGATGACAGTTGAGGATGCAATGAGTTTCTTTGCTAAAGTACCACTAATTTACGAAAAACTTGTTACTTTAAATGAGGTAGGACTTGGTTATATAAAAATTGGACAATCTGCTACCACTTTGTCTGGAGGCGAAGCACAAAGAATAAAGTTAGCTAAAGAGTTATCAAAACGCTCAACCGGTAAAACTTTATATATACTTGATGAACCAACAACAGGGTTGCACATAGATGATATTAATAAATTGCTTAAAGTGCTGCATAAGTTAGTTGATATGGGTAATACTGTTATAGTTATTGAGCATAACCTAGATGTTATCAAAACAGCGGATTATATTATAGATGTTGGACCTGAAGGTGGAGATAAAGGCGGTAGAATAGTAGCTACCGGCACTCCAAAGGATATCGCTGCTTGTAGTGAGAGTTATACTGGACAATATTTAAAGCATTATCTAGACCAGTGTTAATGTAGCTGCGATGAGCTGCCATTTTCATTAGCTAAGATTATTAGCGATAATAGATTAAAATGCATTCGTAGAAGTGCTTCAAGAATGCATTTTTCTGATATTATAGCCAGTTTTAATGCATTCGTAAAATGCACTAAAATCGAAGAATGGTGGGGCGTAGTGGATGATTTTAGAACCCAAACCGAAGTAAGAAATGTGATAAACCAGCATCCTTATCGTACATTTGTATAGATGTATCAATTTAATTAATCTTTGGGAGTATCTTGCCTGAATAATTTTAAAGTGTAGATTTGACCCCTTTTGAAAAAAAATTGTAATGTGACTAAAGCCCTAACCTAGTCATACTAAAACCTAGTTAAGATATAAGCTTTTAGAGTTTTAATTTTCAATTCTCATGGGGGCAATTTTACAGCAGGATGCCACATGGTGTACGTTGCGAACTTTTTACCAGTTTAGGTTAGAATTTTTGCAAATCCCTTTAAAGGCTAATTATAACAAAACTCTGCCTTTAACAGGGCTTTTATAGTTAGCCCCAAATAACCTAACTAAAGAGTAAATTTTAATAATAGGGGTAAGGAATTTATGTATGTAATATTTTTCTTAATCAATTTGGTATTCTAGTACTACTTTTTTGCCACAAAAGGTCATAGAGATTTTAATGATCTTTTTGACATGTTTGTGTTCTCTTATCTTAGTGTCATATTGTTTATCTATAATTTGCTTTAAGCCCATTTTGGCTACTGAAAGCAAATCTTCTGCATTTTTAGCAATCTTATACTCAATAATAATTGCTTTATCTTCTCTACCAGCTTTGGGGATCATGATAATATCAGCTCTACCACGACCTGACTCTTGTTCGCTTGCTATTATGTAACTAGGGGCTAACATGTTAACAAGCCCTAGCATAAAGCCACTATAAAATAATTCTGCCTTTTTCTCCCCTGTTTGGTAAAAACTGGTAGAATTTACCAACAACTCTTGTAAACGCTCTTTAAATTCCTCTACTTTACCTGCTGGCAATAAACTGATAAAAGAGTAATATCTAGAACTATCAATTTTTAGCTGATCAGTTACCCATTGTAGAACTCTTGTTTCATAAATATATTTTACTTCATAATTAGGGATAGATAGCTCATAAACATTCTTTTCCGGTATTTTGGCAGTAGGGTTTAAATAACCACTGAACAGTAATAAACTGAGTAATCCTATTGGTTCATTGATATCAGCAAAACTTATTTGTTTGGTAATAGGTGAGATAATACTTCTCCCGGCAGCTAAGCTCTGTAAATCTTCTTGCATTTCATCGGATAGCAGTATTTTATCTATTAAAGCTGTTCCCCCACTATCAAGCCAATAATGATCGAGCTTACCTTTGTGTGCTAAACATTGCATGATTGACCATGGATTATAAATTACCTCTCCACCAAATGTATAACCATTATACCAGTCTTTAATCTCTTCATGACTGGTTTTGGTAGGTACTTTAGTCAATAAATCATCAACTTCTATTTGGGTAAAGCCATAAGACTTAGAAAAATCATCATCAAGTAAGGTATATTCACTAACATTATTTAAATCAGAAAATAAATTAGCTTTAGCAATTCTTAATATGCCAGTTATTACTCCTCTTTCTACACAAGTATTACCTTTTAGGCTGCTGCCAAACATCCCACGGAATATCTTTAGTACATCATCAAACTCTTTTGATTTATTGCCAAATTCAATGTATGAACTATTAATTGGTGTATCATATTCATCGATTAATATATAAGCTTTTTGGTTAAAATGTTTGTAAAGTATTTCACTTAAAAACCTTAAACTATCCTTAAGGTCTTCTTTATCAAGATTTCCTGTAAAATATTGGTTTAATTTTTCCTTTTGTACATCATCTAGTAAATTCTTATTGTCTGCTATATAGTGTTTTAAATAGCGATGGTTAGAGAACAATCTTATAACCTGATTCCGTATACCGTTTTCAATTTCTTGGTAACTGCTGCCCTTAACATCCTTAAAACTTATAGAAATAACCGGATAATTACCTTGTTGAACCATAGCGTATTCATTACTATTAATCTTTAAAGGTTTTAGAGTCCTTTTACCTTTAATACCTAAATCTACTATGCCTCCAGTAAAGAGTTTATGATTTACTCTCTTTTCTTGTGCTAAAGGCTTGCCGTCCTGATCCACTTCTATTTCAAAAAACTTCTTGAGCATGTCCATATTAAGGCTTTTACCCCAACGTCTTGGTCGAGTGATTAATATAACATCTCCACTATCTTCTAGGAATTCTTTGATCATTAGACTTTTGTCAATAAATACATCGCTATTTAACAATAATGTTTTAAAGTCATCAGTACCTACCCTCATTCTAGGGGGCTTGCTACTCTCAATAATATTAATGTTCTTGAGATTTGTCTTGATATCAGAAAGTTTGTTAATCATATTACTTGATATTTTAGTAGTTTGTTGATTTCTTTAATATTTCAACTAGTAATCAGAGCTATATGCTCAGATGTCATATTTTTTTAAGTAAATTTTTAGCTATAGCAATTTTTTCTTTTCCTCTCCGCTAGTTTCTGCAGCTTGTTCAATCTTTTTGGATTGAGAAAATGGGAAATAGCCATACTAGATAATCAAAATTATATCAATCATGTTATACGATAAAGTATAGCACATAAACTATAAAGCACTAAGTAATATAATGCAGAAATAGCATGAATTCTATAATTGCTAAAAAGATTGCTTCAAGGATGAATGCAAAAGGACAGACATCTCTAGTACACTACCTTTTTAGCTTTTTTTGGTGATTTAGCTCAAATTGTTTGCATGGTATACAGTAGACTTCTTTCGAAACTCTACTTCTGCTGGTGATTTGTACGTCGATGCGGTACTCGAATCCTCACGTACATTAGAGTACGCTGCGGTTCGAGGTGAAGCGTCTCCTTCAAATCCCTCAGCATAAGCGAGTTTCGAAAGAAGTCTATTGACTTCAATATCTATTCTATCATACTTTTAACTTACAATTGCTTCGCTTACGCTCGCTAATAGACACTGTGGTATAGGTATTTGTAAACTTTCAACAGTTGTGCCACTTTGTGGCTTGCGATGACAATTATTTGTTTCTGTAATTTAGTATTTTCTATCATTAGTTGTGACTTTTAAACTGCCTTGGTTCAACATTTCAATAAAAATACTTGCAATTTCTAAAATACTTCATATAATGTGCTGGATTTTTAATAAAAACCGTTTGTACCGGTAATATTAGTTTATCAAAATAAAAAAAATAACTTTAAAATATTATAAATTATGGCAAAAAATAAAAACTTCAATATTGAACAATACCTAAAACTTACTAATAATTTAGAGGAGCAGGAGCCTAATAGTAATGATGTTAACATATTAAGTAAGTTGATAGAAGAAATACGAAATCAAATGTTTGGGCAGAAGAGCGAAGAATTGTATAAAAATGCACAACGATACTATGATACTGAACGTGCTTTAGAATTGATGGAAAATAATAATGAAATAACAGTAACTTTTGACAATGTACTTGGCATATCAGTTACACTAACAAAAAATGCAGCAAAACAAATAAAAACAGAAGTTGAACGGAGCGTACAAGCTATAGAAATTAAAAAAGAACTGATAAATAGTTTATGGCAGAAATTTGAGCAAGACAAGAGTCATGCTCCAAAAATATATAGTGAGAATGCGTTAAATGAAGTCTTAGAATATTTAGGTTATGAAGCAGAAGATTTAGTGTTAGCACCATTTAATAGTTTACCTAATGCTCAGCCCCAAGTGCCAATGCATAATGGTTTAAATGAACAAGATGAGTTTGGAACTATGGCGATCTATAATCGTGAGATTGCACTCGGTGGATTTGCTGGTGGTTTTAATGACGCTCACGTAGGAAATCATCAGTTCAATAACTTCAGAGATGATGAAGACGCCTTAGATAGTTTATCCAATGCTCGAGCCCAAAGACCAATGCATAATGATTTAAATGAACAGGATGAGTTTGGAACTATGGCAATCTATAAGCGTGGGGTTGAGCAAGGTAGATTTGGTGGTGATTTTAATGATGCTCACGCAGGAAATAATCAGCTTGATACCTTCAATGCTGAGCAGGGTAATGCTTTTAATGGTTTAGATCACACCCAAGCGAATTATTTTCTAAAAGAAATGAAACTTTTATTTAGACCAATACCTGCTCACTTACATCAGTTCAAAAAACATTGTGAATCTAAGTTTTTAGAATATTATACATATGGTAATATTAGTAGTATTCAGAGTATAATAGACAGTGAATGCATGCTAGAATACAGAGCAAAGATTACACAACAGATTATTTCCTTAAGAAACTCCTGTTTTAATGATCAATCTTTCCATCATCCGAAGCAAAAGCCTGTTGTAGAGGAAACCCCATTGATTTCAGGTATGGCTGGTATACAATTGCAACAACCGCTCGTACCAAAAGCTAGAACAAGCCTAGCACAAAGCAAGCCTCAAGAAGCTGCAATAACTCAACCACGTAATTTAGATGAAGAAGTGGAAAAAGTAAAAAAATGGTTTAAAGACAACAATCTATCGGAATTAACTAGTTTCAGCACACTGCTTTTAAAGAAATATTATCAAGATCCTTCACAAAAAAGTAATTTGGATAAAATCTGTGATAACGATAGAATTTGGGGTACAAACAGACAGAAATTGATTAGTCTTATCACAGGCGAATCGATTGTACGTGAAAATTTTCTTTTAGAACTTGAAAAAAATGACCTAAAAGTTTCTAGTAGTACAGAAAAGGCTATTATGCAATTCCTAAATTCAGGAAAGCCATTAGATTGGTCTAGCATAAACGAAGAGCCACTGGTACAGATATTTATAGAGCAAGAACTCTGTAAATACCAAGCACTAAAAAATACAGGAAAAGCAAGAGAGTACACTATGGATTATAAAGCATGGCAACATGCAAATGAAACAACAACAAATATAGCGGCAAGGGTAGCAACAAACAAACTACAGGCAGAGCAAGTTGCCGAACAAGCAAAAATCCAGCAATTGTTGAAAGATTACCCTAATACAAAACTAGTATTCAAGCAACTGCAAGAGTTAAATCTAGGTTACTCACAGGTCGATAGAGTTGTAAAAAAGATAAATGAGTTTCTTAACAATCCAAACAGTGATGAACAAACTTTTAACGCAGAATTATCAACGGCATTACTATCAAATTACTCAGATGATGAGTTCAATCTTGTAAATAAAATATTTACTGCTACTATTTCATATAAAGAAAGATATGATCACAACGGTAATGCAGGCTATTTAAACGAAGATGTAGGTCATAATGCAGGTTATTATTACGATCACGATGATTATACAATAAATTTATTAGGGGAAGAGGGAATTTAAAAGTCATTTTTCACTTTTGATGCCATCCCCGCGAAAGCGGGGATCTAGCAAGTATTTAAGCTTGGTTTGTAGTTTCATTTTATCTATAGGCTTCGCTCCATCGAATTCAAGTTATAAATACAAAAAACTTCTTAATAAAAATTTGTATAAAATAAAATAATACCACCATGCACGAGCATATAACTAAACTCAATAGCATAGAATTAGGCAATTTATTTTCTATAGAGAATATTTTAGAATTATTATCAATAGGCTTATAAATAAATATTATCAGCTTTGCTAAATACAGTGCAGAGAATAGCGTACTTAAAGCTAGTACTACCATAACTAATATTTGATTTTGTTCTGCAGCAGCTAACATAATATAAAATTTACTAATAAAACCACCAAAAGGAGGAATGCCTATTAAGGATAAACTGGCAATGAGTACCATAAAGCTAGTTTTGGGCATTTCTTTAGCAGTACCTATAAGATCAGAGACTTGGTTGGTATTCTTTAAGCTATAAATACTTCCCATTCCATAAAATAAACAGATTTTAGTAAATGAATGTGAACATAAATGTAGGATAGCAGCTCCCATAGATTTTGATGTAAACATGAAGCTACTAAGTAAAGCTATAGATAATTGGTTAATGGTAGAATAGGCTAATATCTTCTTAATATTATCACTCTTTAACGCTTTAAAAGAACTATAAATTATAGTTATAATTGGTAAGAAAATAACCCAGTTAAGTTCTACAAAAAGAGATTGTAAATATTTAAGACCAAAAATATACATCAGAATTTTATAAATGCAAAAAAGTCCAGTTTTAACAACTACCACAGCATGTAGTAAGGCACTTACTGGGTAATGTGCTACCATCGCGGCTGGTAACCATTGATGTACAGGAAATAAAGCTGCTTTTGATATACCAAAAATAAACATTAATAACAAAATTATTGTTTGATTCTTGGAGAAATAATACTTGATAAAACCTTGCGATGTAAAATCTCCATGACCTGCTTTAGCATAAATAATTATTAGTGCTGGCAAGAATAGTAATGTCCCTGAAATCATTAATATTTTTAAATATTTATAAACCCCTGCCATAACTTTATCTCCACCACTGTGACCAATTAGTGGAGCAGTTGATAATGTTAATAGTTCATAAAAAATAAACATAGTAAAAAGATTTGAAGATAATGCTGCCATCCCGCCAAATAACACACTTAGATTAAGGAAGAATAGAAAACGACTTGAATTATCGATATTATTGATTGCCAAATATTTGGTTGTATAAATTAAAGCACAAATCCATAAAAAGCTCAGCAAAGTTAAAAAAATGAGACTGAGTGCTTCTAAATGCAGCCCTATAGAAAAATTACCATATATGTTTATTGACAGATTTGCTTTTACGCCTTTCAGAAACAACCAGTCAATAATTAAAATATTGACAAAAAAGAAGCTGCTAATAGTAATTAATAAAGAGTTACGGGTGTTATTATTACTATTACTGATAAGGGGAACTACTAAATTTAGGATAGCTAGCAGTAAAGTCGATAAAATCAAAAAACTAGGGGTAATAGCAGAATACATTACTGCTCTCCGAGTGTCTGTAACTCAGGGGTATTTGCACTTTTCCCGATATTGTGTCTGCAAGCAATGGAAGCACTATATCTCATATCGTTTTCATGACTCCTAAAAAAGGTAAGAATATTGGTAGAAAAAATTGCATTATACTAATAAAAATTAGTCCACAATACTTAGTGTTCGATTTTAATTGTGTATAATCGTAGTGATCCCAACATAGTTTTCTGGCAATTTTATAATGATAAAGTAACGACATAGCAGAACTTATGACAACAATAACAAACTCTAACCACATATTTTCAACAATCAACAACTCGAAAATACTAATCTTAATGAAAAACATGCTACTTATTGGCAAACCACAGCTGTAAATTAGACTAAAAACTACCAAAACACGCCATAACATACTAAACGGTTTCGAAATATCAGAATAAGCAATGATCAGAAATAAAGCGATCTTGTTAAGGCTATCAGCAAACAAAAAGGGAAATAACAGTGGTTCACCTCTAGGAATAACTAAAAGCAAAAACATATAACCAATTTGCACCGCCGAAGAATATATAACAATATTTCTGACTCTTTGGCTTCTGCAAGCAAAATATGTACATAAAATAATAGTTGCCAAAGCGATTAAGCTGATAAAATGTGATAGATACTTAATGATCACATTGTAATCAATAGTAAAATGAATGAACCTCAAGATTATATAAATACCAATTATACTGGATATACTAGCAAGATATGTCAGAATAACAGGAGCAGCTGAACTATAGGTCCTGATCATCCAAAAATGCATAGGAAAAAAAGCTGTTTTTAGTATAGAGCCAATGAGAAAAAAACTAATGCCTAGCATCACTATTTTGGAGTCATAATGCGTCTTAAGAAGCATTAGATATCTTGCAAAATTCGCTTCTGCTGAGGAATTTAAAGGAGCCACGGAACGCAGAACCGGAGCGACATCCAAATTACCAGCAGAAGTAGAATTTTGCAAGATATCTGAAACATCTAACATATTAAGGCTGCCTGTGCTGCTTAATAAAAATCCAATGCCTATTAATATCAAAGTAGCCCCGACAGTACCAAGCATAAGATAATCGAAAGCACCGATAACAGCCCTAGGATTATTGCCCTGTGCCATTAATACATAGCTACTTAATGAAGATATTTCAATGAATACATAAAGATTAAAGAGGTCATTAGTACTTACAATACCAAGATAGCCGCTATGGGCAAATAATAAAACTGCATAAAATAACGATTGTCTTTTTCTATCAAGAAATCTAAGTATGGTATTTGTAACCAATTTGTTACAAAAGATTAGAAAAAATAATAATACGCAATTAATATAGATAATTATAGGTTGGTTCAGATAGTCTAGCCGATATTCAATACCTATAGGGGCATGCCAATCACCAAAATTATATGATACGCCCTCTTTATTAATTACAGATAAACCGTAAATACTTAAAAATAAACTTAGTGCAATCGATATAACTGCTATAATTCGAGTAGCTAGCCTATAGCGAAAAGTGAGTATTGAGAATAACGCTCCAAAAAATGGTAGCAATACTTGCAGAGCGGGAAAATGTTTAATTAATGTCATTCACTTCGATCATTAGTCGTTTCGCTAAAATTAATCTCACCTTCTGATATAGTATTAAATTGCTTAGAAATACGGTAAATCAAGCTAAGACCCAATGATAAAGTAGCAAACCCAACAACAATAGCCGTGAGCATTAACACCTGAGGGAGTGGACTTGAATAGCTATGTAGTATTGTACGTTCAATTGGTACAATACCTCCATTTACCTTACCAAGCATAAGGTAAAAAATTAGCACCGAACTTTGCATTACACTAAGCCCAATAATTTTACGAACATAATTATCACTAGTTAACATTATAAATAAACCACTAACTAATACTAACAGTGTAAAAAAATATAAAATTTTTGAGATATATATAGTTTCTAAAAACATTATTACTTAACTTAATTAATAGACTTCCTGCATATAGTTAACCCGAATAACATTACACCAAATTCACAAACGTCATTGCGAGAAGCTAGTTTAGTAGCGACGAAGCAATCCATAAAAGTAACCAAAAATGGATTGCTTCGTCGACTCACGTTTCTTCGCAATGACACCGGTTCACTATGGCTAAATGTTAATCAGGTTAACTATTTAGCTATAAGTTTAATACGGCTTAAATGCTTCATTAAACACACATACTATTTTTTTACCATGACGTATTGACAGCTTGTGAAATACTTGTTCAATAATCACCATATTAGCGTTATCTTGTGAGAGTCTATAATTTACCATCGACTCTCTAAGAGCTTCATCAACTGCAAAAATAGCTGGTAACTCAGCATTTTTATCTCTGAATTGTAGGTAAGTATACACTCCATCATCAAAAATTTTAATTGGTGCAATCGATTCATTACCACTTATGGAATAATTAAAATTATATTTTTCAGGATGCGATAAATCAAGGTTAGCTGAAGATGTAACGTAATTTTGTAAGTGATCTCCAGAATTCTCATCATCAGGATAAATAAACCTTAAATTAAAAACCATATCTGGATCTCTCATATCTAAGGCTTCTGTAGCATATAGTTCAAAAAAGTAAGTTCGCTTATTAGTAATAAGCGTCATGTTAGTTGTAGCATCTTGTTCCATCGGTTTAATGAAGATCCTATGACCCGCTGGTACTATTTGCCAAGAAGTGGTGTCTCCCATGGAAATACTAACTATTTCTTCATCTTTTGCTAGCTCTATACTAGCCTGATAACCATAATATCCAGTAAACTTAAATACATCATCAGGACTATAAACCATTACCCTAATTCTACTATCAATCGGCATTGGTCTAGATTCCCTAACGGCTAACGCAGTATTTACAAAAAATACTACTACAAAAAATATTATTAGTTGCTTCATCTTATTTTTTTACTTTTATCTTCTATTAACTTAAGTTTGTAACCAGTGACAGCAAAATTAAATCTTGAGTTAGGCGGTAGATGTATATTAATTGCATCTATTTCAAAATTTATTGTAGCTTGCCACACCATATTTTCTAAAATATCATTAGAAGCGTTTTTTGCCAAAGATGTAAATGTAACTTCAGCCTTATTATTTTTATGATAAACCACTGATGATATATTAACAGAACGCTTTAAGGACTTTTGGTAACGCATAACTGGAGACAATGGATTGTCAATATTCATAAAATTGGCAAATTGTCTAAATATTATACGCGTAGAGTTATTCTGCATAAATATATACTGAGGACGAAGTAAATCATAGTCATATGATTCTCTATGTATAACGTAATTTCTAATCATAATATCTGCAATAGAATTAATTGCATTATGCTTAATATGATTAGCGTTAGTTATTGTTGCACTTTTAAGGGATTTAGCACTAATTGCGTATCTCACCTGACGCTTTACTGGTAATAAAGTCTCAAAATTAATCACCACACTTAGAAATAATACAAAAAGAACTACACTAAATATCAACAAAAATGTTCTGTGTACAAGTGGATATATATATTTAAAATTATACCATCTTTTAGCATCAACAAAATATTCACCAGACTTAATATATTCTTGAACAGAACTTAACACCTTATCCATTAGCTTTAAAATAATTGCTTACCTATATCGGATTCTAACACATATTAGAAAAGATGTTATAATTTTTTATAAAAATTATTCTTTTAGCCTGTTCAAAAAGCTAATTTTGTGTCTACAATACCAATAAAAATCGTATTAAGAATAGTCAAATTAAAAAGAGTATTTGACTCAAGAAATGTTTGTTGTTATAAGCTCTGTGTATACTAAGTGTACACTTATACACTAGTATTTAATGATGGGGCGTAGCCAAGTGGTAAGGCAACGGTTTTTGGTATCGTCATTCGGTGGTTCGAATCCATCCGCCCCAGCCATTCTCCGATTTTAGTGCATTTTACGAATGCGTCAAACGGTGGACGCAAGGTATAGTCTAGCTTCTGACCGTTTAGTTTGAGGTTCTTCTTTACTAACTTCACCACCAAGTCTTAAATCAATTAATGAATCTAGCTTGCTTTCGATCTTTGTATGTTATTTCTTTAGGTAAACAAAGAATATGCAAGAAATTCTAACTAGGAATATGCGTTTTTTCTTGCATTTTACGGGAGATCCATACAAGGTTATGTTATAAATATTGGTCATTTTAGAATGTTATTGATAGATGTAAGTAAAAAATGACTTGTGTGAGATACGAGAACAATTTATAGGGGAATAAAAAAATTAACTTTTATATTTAGTAACATATTTTATTATGCTAACTCCTATGTAAAATAAAGGAGTACTACATATTGTGAAGAAAAGTTTAAATGAATAGCTGTTCACTATAAGTGACCACATACGATCTATTGGTAGCACTCCAAATATACTCATGAAGCTAATAACAATACAAGTATCTATAAATAGCGAAATTGCTGTACTGCCATTGTTCCTAAGCCATAGCCATCTACCATGAGTGACTTTACGTATCCATAAATAAATTGTAATATCAATAAGTTGAGCAGTGTAACAGGCAATAATTGAGCCTATGAAAGCAATACTATATAACCCAAAAACCTTATGAAAAGTTATATTATCGATTTTAGACCATTCTGTGGCATTTAACCTATCCATTATTGCTATAATTAATACAACAATTATATTCATAGCTAGTGCAAGTTTAACACAGAAATTAGCTTTGGTTTTCCCATAAAATTCAACAATTAAATCAGTAAGTAAAAATGTTAATGGGTATGTTATCGCGCCTACAGAAAGTTCAAAAGTATAAAAAGGTAATATTGGTAAGAAAACAAACTTTTGATATATTAAATTACCTATTACAATGAGAATTGCAAATAATACGCATATAGTAATATAAATTTTTTCATCTATGGTCATGTTTTTGGAATCATAAATTAAGAATATTTTGAGTAAAAACTATAATTTAAAATAAATAAGTTTACCTAAAATTCAACTTATAAAATTATTTATATATGGTAAAGCTTGTTGTATTATACTGCTTGTAAATGAAGAGTTGGTAGACGATAGAATCAAAATCAACAAGTGCTAGGAGTGTTCAAGCCGAGGAGCACAGCGTACATTAGTACGTGAGGAGTGGAGATCATAAAGTACGACGACGTGATGATTAGTTTTCGGAAATGGTATAAGTCCCGTAATTAAGGTTAGTTCATTAGACTTCTTTCGAAACTCTACTTCTGCTGGTGATTTGTACGTCGATGCGGTACTCGAATCCTCACGTACATTAGAGTACGCTGCGGTTCTGCGTTCCGCGTCTCCTTCAAATCCCTCAGCATAAGCGAGTTTCGAAAGAAGTCTATTAGATATCTTGCAAAACTATACTTCTGCTGGTAATTTATTCATGCTTCCGGTACTCTGCTCCTCACGTACATCATCGTCCGCTGCAGGTCGAGATTCTGTGGCTGCTTTAACAACTTCATCATGCTTCGGCTTCTTTGTAGCCATTGTAATAATTTATTATGAGTTTTTTTGTTTGCTAGGCTTGAGTACCAAACACATTAGGTTGTATATGTTTACTCTTAGTAGGTATAATTGCCTATATACTTGTTCAATAAATGATTTTCTAGCAATTGACAAGCTTATTTTTATTTGTTAGCATCAAAGACTACCATAATATTATTTTAAAAACAAATTCACTACAACTAGAATATCAAATATGCAATCTCAAGATACTAACGATTTACGTAAAATAGCTGATATTATTAGTACTAAGCTAAGTGAAAATGATATAGCAGCAACAACATATTATAGATTAAAAGACCCTTGTTCTGCCTTAAATAAGATGATACTAAAGACTAACGAATTAACGGATCTAGTGGCTTTTAGATTTATAGTTGATAAGCTAGAATATTGTTATAAAGTGTTGGACATTATCTGTGGCATCTATTCTGTTAAAACAACAGAGAAAAAGAACTATATTGATTATCCTAAAGATAATGGTTATCGTTCCTTGCATATTGTTACGAGTGTCGGCAACCCTAGACGTGATGTGGAAATGCAGGTACGAACCAATGAGATGCATGATATAGCAGAATTTGGTACAGCAAATCACGATGAATATAAAAAGACGCAGGCAGTAAAGATAAGAGAGTTACTGCCTACTGGTATATTGAATGTAGCTGATATTAATACTGAGCTAAATAAAGCGTACGACATCTTTACCCATTTTAATTGGACTATACAAGAACTTATTGATTATGAGCAAACAATTATAAATCTTTATCGTATTTATCAAGACAACTTGCGTAAAGTATGAAGTGCATAGTGTTATTGAGTAACTAAAATATGTGCTTAACGCGAATTCGGGATAAGAATTAACTAATTCTTATCCCGAATTGGGGTATATGCTAAAATTTTTTTGGGTTAGCTATAGCTTCAAACCATATTTGGCTAGTAAAGATGAAAGCTCTAATTTTATACTATTTAGTTCTTCCAAACTATCTGATTCATATCTAGCAATAATTTTAGCTTCAGTATTCGAAGCTCTTAGTAACCACCATGCATACCCTTGAAATTTATTGGGCATATTATGTGAGTCAACCCTTATACCATCAATATCGTTGAAACTAATATTTCTGCTGTTTAAATCCTCTTTTATTTGCTGAATAATATCAAATTTAAGGTTATCTGGTACAGAAATCTTAATTTCAGGGGTACTATAACATTTAGGTAACTCATCTATCATATCGTCCAAAGTTTTTTTTGACCTTGATAATAAATCAACAAACCGTAGGGCGGCATAAATTGCATCATCATATCCGTAATATTTATCAGCAAAAAATATATGACCACTAGTTTCACCGCCAAGTAACGCCTTAGTTGTTTGCATCTTATCTTTGATAAATGAATGGCCTGTTTTCCACATTATCACGTTTCCGCCATATGACTTAATCTGATTAAATATGCTACTGCTTGATTTGATATCCATTATAATAGTTGCATTTGGATTTTGATCAATTACATCCTTTGCTAATATACCAAGGATTTGGTCGCCTAAAATTATTCGTCCTTTCTTACTTACAATGCCTATACGATCTCCATCCCCATCGAATGCAATACCAATATCGCAATCCTGAATCTTAACTATCTCTATTAGTTGTTCTAGATTCTTGGGAATAGTTGGATCTGGGTGGTGACTAGGAAAATTACCATCAATTTGCGAGTTTATAACGATATTTTTGTTAGGTAATCTTAATGCTAATAAGTCAATAATATTGCCAGCCGCGCCATTGGCAGGATCCCATGCGACTTTTATTTGAGGATCTATAGTTATTTCTTGCAAAATCCTATCTAGATATTTATCGGTAACATTTAAATTGCGTATATTACTTAGTGCTAGAAATTTTTTTGGTATAATAAGATTGGTGGACCAATCTTGGCTTAGAATATTATTCAGTAAATCTTGTATTTGTTGGTCGAAAAAAGGCTTGCCTTGTGATAACAACTTAAAGCCATTATCATCTTTGTGGTTATGGGATCCTGTTATCATTATGCTAGCTTGTGGCTTAAATATTTTATCAGCAAAATATAAAACAGGGGAGGGGACAATACCTATTGAGCTAACCTTCCCCTTAGCTGAAATAATGCCATTAACCAAAGCATGGTAAAGGGCAGGGGAGCTTAATCTACCATCACGTCCTATAAATATTTCGTTCCCTTGCTTGGATATATGCATTTTGGTAAAACAAAAGCCAATTTTATAAGCAATAGTTGGATTAATATCTATTAGACTGCTGCCACGAATGTCGTACAGTCTAAAAATTGTTCTATTTATTTCCATTGTTATTATAATTGAGTATACTTACAAAACTTGAAATATTGATTATATTATAAATGAAAATTTTAGCATTTGATACGGCAAATAATAGTGCATCTGTTGCAATCTCTGAAGATCAGGTTATTCTAGCCTATATTGAGGAATTAAGGTCTTCTATGCAAGCTGAAACTATAGTGCCAATGATTGAAGAAGCATTGAAAATAGCAAAGCTTTCTTATCATGACTTAAATTATTTGACCGTTACAAACGGTCCTGGCAGTTTTACAGGCATTAGAATAGGGCTATCAGTGGCAAAAGGCTTGTTGCTAAGTACAGATATAATAGGCAGTACTATATCTAATTTTGAGTTTTCTTGGTGGATGGCTAGCAGGCAAGTAAAAAATTATAATAAAATTTTTATTTTTCTCAATGCATATAGAGGGCAATTATATAGCCAAGTTTTTGACCAAAATGAACAAGCTTCTATTCCTTCACTGATAAATTATGACCAAGCTGTGGAGTTATTAAATACAGAAGATGCTACTATTAATGTCTGTGCAGGTAGCGGGGTAGAGATGATATACGACAAGATTAGGGATATAAAAAATTTAACAATTTTACCTCGTTTTACTAGAGTTAAGGCACTGCATATATGTAAATATATAGCCGATAAAATAAGGAAGCACAATTTCTCTAACTCCATAGAGCCGTTATATATTAGACCAGCTGATGCAAAGATTAGAGTTCTTACATAATTCTACTACTATATACTCGATGAAAATCAAGAATTGCGTTGTCGTCTTCAGGGATCGTAGGTAGCCACGTACTAAATGTACGCCTAGCACCTCGACCCTTTGACTCCTGCTACTATCATGATTTTGATCTTCGTCTATCAACTCTTCGTTTACGAGCAGTATACTCGGTGAACTTCAAGAATTGGTGTTCCCGCGACTAAATATCTGTGCTGCTCCGTTACTCATATACGCTACGCCGCTCGACTTTGCTACTGCCTAGCTCTTCTTGAAGTTATACTATCGTCTACTCAACTCTTGAAATCATAGCAGTATACAAGAAGTCTATTAAAAATTTCTTAACCTCTTCCTTTAGCTTTCGTCTTTTCATTATGTGGAGGTGGTGACGTTGGTGCTTTAGATGACATATGTGATTTTGCTTTTTGCCCGACAAATTTTGCTTCATTCTTCAATTGTTCAGCCAATGGTAGTTTGCTCTTGTCATCAGAATATCCATGCCATTTGTCTTTTAAATATTCACAAATTCTTTTAATAAAATTTTTCCTTGGTATTATCGTATTCGATGATTCAGCTCGATCGTTTACTAATTGCTTAGTAAATTTCTTTACTGTATATTTATTTGGATTATCGATAAACTTATTTAACTGTTCCGCAGCTTTTTTAGCAATGTCATTAATGGACTGTGAACTTAATTTCCCTGTCTTTGTATCTTTTTGAGTTTTGATTGCTTGATCAATTCGCTCTATCAATATGTCAGATAAAGCCTCTGTAGCACCATTTGCTTTTTTAAATGTGCTTATTGTTTGCGGCTTTACTTCTTCATCTGATATGATTTTTGCAACTCTTTCTTTCATATCTGTTTTATATTGTTGCTCATTAAGAGGAACAGTTAATAACTCTGTCGATAAAGCCTTATTACTATCAATAATTGCTTGAGGGTCTTTTTTCTTACAATTTGTTTGGATTGCTTGTATATCACTAATAAATCGATCAGCAATCTTACCAGTGCCAGCTACATCAATTACTACTTGCGGTGTTAATTCAGAATCTCCTGCTTTTCCTAACGTAGCGGTAATATTTACAGCCATATAATCTTGGCTATTAAATTCTGTACCCATCATCTTCCTAAGGTCACTATCTGACAAGAAAGCATCCATACTACAATCAAACATGATATTTTGTCCACCGATATATGATACGTTATGATCTTTATCTATAGTGATCTTGGACATACTACCATTTCTTAGCCATTCACTCCCAGGATCATATCCATAGTTATCAAATGCTTTTAGTTGCAACTTAGAGAATCCAACTATAGCACCAGCTATACTACCTTGGTGATTTGCAGCTAAAATATATTCTGTTTGTGTTTTTGATAAATGATAATCCTTTGTTAATATATCATGCATATCTTGATAAGTTACCTTATGGTCCTGACCTTTGGATGACTTACACTTAGCTAGTAAGTCTACTAGCTGTCCATCTTGGGTTTCAAGATAAAAGACACCACGTTCTATATCCTTGTTAACCTGTTTTTCACTAGACCTAGGATTTTTTTGATAATCTTTGTCATGTTTAGGATCAAAGGACTCTGCTATATATTGTAAGTCTTTATCTATATTTTGTGCAGCATCATCAGATGTAAAACTATGTGATTTCATAATATAATATCTCCTTAGTTAACTTGCATTCAATAAACTAGATTAATAAACTAGTTTTCAATAAGCTTTTTCCACATTGACTATGATAATGGGTGATTTACTTATCTCATGTTTCAATGTTTTACGAATAGCTGACCTTACAGCATTCTCAATCTGTTCATTGAGAATGCTACCTTTTGATTTTTTCTGAATTTCTATCGTTTCAGTAATATCATCTTTAATCATATTAATTAGCTGTGCATCATCGTCAGAGTCAAGAAGCCCCGGCATAGATAAAATAGGGCTGCAACTAAGGCTACCATTTTTATTTATTACCAAACTTGCCACTACTATACCAGCATCACGCATACGCCTACGAGTTCTAAAAATTGATGATTCTGCTGGTAAAAGATAATTGCCGTCAACAGCCAAATAACCTGTTGTTACCTTGGATAAAATACGAGGATTATGAGGATCAAGTAATAATAAGCTACCATTTTCTACCTCAATAGCGTGTTTTATACCATTTTTACGAGCTAATTTTGCTTGCTCATGTATATGTACCGGCTCACCATGCACTGGTACACAAATCTGAGGTCTAATTAGAGAGTACATGTGTTTGAGTTCGTCAATTGCTGGATGCCCAGAAACATGTACAAAGTGATCTCGTTCAGTTATCACTTCAACTCCTGACCTTACAAAAATATTAAACATACGGAAAATTTTCTTTTCATTGCCGGGAATAATTTTTGAAGAAAATATAATTGTATCTTTAGGAGCTAACTTTATACTATGGTGACTATTATTTGCCATTTTTGCAGTAGCTGCTAGAGGCTCACCTTGGCAACCAGTAGCAATAACTAAAAGTTCTTGCCTTTTAAATCTTGCTATATCTCGTTCATCGATCAAAGGGGCAATATCTTTCATATAACCACTTTCCTGTGCTGCAAGCAAAATTCTATGCAAACTTCTTCCCGATAGGACAACTTTTCTTTTTGCCATCTGACCTGCGTGAATTAGGGTCTCAAGACGAGCCAAATTTGAGGCAAAAGTTGTTACCACAACCATCTGAGGACAACCTGCGATAATATCTACTAAACTTTTACGTACGTCTCCTTCCGAGCCAGAAGTTCCTTCATTAAATACATTAGTTGAGTCACAGACTAAAGCTAGAACCCCTTCATCACCATAAGATTTTAGTAGAGCTTCATCAGCTTTCTTACCAAGTACCGGATCATTATCAAATTTCCAGTCTCCTGTATGGAGAATATTGCCAGCTTGTGTACGTATCATAATCGCCTTCATTTCTGGAGCTGAGTGGGTTAGCGGTATCATCTCTAGTTGGAATGGATCAAGATTTATTTTTGCCGAAGGCTTTACTTCATGAATTTTTATAGTTTTAGCAAAATCATATTCTGCTAATCTAAGTTTTAGAAAATTTGCTGTAAAGGTAGTGGCATATATTGGACATTCTAGGCTACTCCACAAATATTGGATTGCTCCCAAATGGTCTTCATGTGCGTGAGTTAGAACTAAACCTACTAGATCTTTTTTATAGCGTTCAATAAAGCTAATATCAGCAATTATCATGTCAACACCTGGTAAATAATCATCGGCAAAACCGCTACCGCAGTCAACCATCAACCATTTTCCTTGATAATGATATAGATTGACATTTATGCCTATTTCATTTGCACCACCAAGTGGTAAAAATAGTAAATCATTTTTATGGTTTTTAATGTTGAATGACATATTAACTTCTATATTATGTAGGGTTTGAGTATACTTTTATAACTTATTTTTGGCTTGTAGTCTATGATTAATACTAATTTAGTTTATACTAGTATATTCACCTTTGGTATAGTTTTATTATTAACTATACTATTTCCTAATTTGGATATAGATTTCTCAAAATTATTCTACGACAGCAATAATGGATTTATCTATCGTAACAATAATATTGTACTATTATTATTTGAAGTTATTCCCATATTAACTAAACTACTGACTATAGTAATATTATTATACCTACTTTACTTAATTGTTAAGTACAAAACTTTTAATAGGCTTATTATTTCAGGAAGCATTTATATAATTTTATCTACAGCAATAGGTTCTGGGCTACTAGTAAATTATATATTTAAAGAAAATTTTGGTAGGGCCCGTCCGCTGCAGATTAAAGAGTTTAATGGTACAAAAAATTTTACTAGAGCCTTCTCAATCTCTAATGAATGTTTACATAATTGCTCATTTTCATCAGGCCATGCAGCTATGGGGTATAGCTTAACTAATCTTGCTTATGTTGCTCCTTTGATATTTTTCTCAAGAATTTACAGTATTACATTGATTTTTAGTACATTAGTTGGACTAAGTCGTATATTAATGGGAGGGCATTTTTTAAGTGATGTACTGGCTTCTTGTGTTGTTATATTAACAATTAATCATTTATTGTATTTATGTTGGCAAAAACTAAAATTAATTTAAATAAAATTGCGATTGTTTATAATAGTTCTACAAAATCATTAGGACTAGTTAGACAGCTTGAACTAGTTTATAAGTTTTGTAAGGTAGAAGAAGCAGAAATAATTGTTGTAGTTGGAGGGGACGGGGAATTACTACATGCGATACATCGTTATATGCATCTTGATGTTTCTTTTTATGGAATTAATTCTGGTAACATTGGGTTTTTAATGAATCCAGTTATTGTTGAAAAGTTAATGGATAATTTACAAGAATCTATAATTTCTCATTTATACCCTTTAAAAATGCAAGCAGAAAGCATAGACAATAAAACCTATACTGCCCTAGCTATTAATGAAGTATCAATATTTCGTAAAACCAACCAAGCTGCTAAATTCAAGATCGAAATTGATCAAGTTGAGCGTATGAGTGAATTAGTAGCCGATGGGGCAATGGTTGCAACCCCAGCTGGCAGTAGTGCGTACAACTTATCTGCTGGAGGTCCTATTTTGCCACTTGAGTCAAACGTATTATGCCTCACACCAATTTGTCCTTTCCGTCCAAGACGCTGGCATGGTGCGTTACTACCATTTTCTACTACTATAAAGTTTGAAATCTTAGAAAGTAATAAAAGACCAGTAAATGCAGCTGCAGATTTTCAAGAGTTTGATAATATTAAGTCAGTATTAATTAAATCTGTAAAAAACAAGAAGATAAAGTTATTATTTGATAAAAAAAATAGCCTTGAAAATCGAATTATTAAAGAGCAATTTAATGAGTAATTCACCTTACGTATAACATTTAAAAGTTATAGGGAGAATAGCCTAGAGCTATTAGCGAGGAGTCACTTTGGTCATAACTGTCAAAAGTTAGTAAATACAGTTTCCCTATACGTCTATTAGCGAGCGAACGTGCGTGAGCGTGGCAACCCATGAAGCTTGTCATATAGATTACTTCGTCAACCTACGGTCTCCTAGCTAATAGACGATTTTTTAACTTTCAAGCAGTTGTGGGTTGATGTCATCCCAGCGAAAGCTGGGATGACATAATGGCGGTGACATCTCCCCTAATGGCGATGATTAATTGAGCCTACTATATAATTTATTACATCGATACTTGGGGTTAAAAAATAATTTTTATCAAAACTAAAGATTATTTCTCCCTTTTTTCTTAAAGCTTTGTTATAATTACTCTAGTTAACCTGAATTTGATAGTAATAAGTTAATAAATTTAATATGAGAATAAATGAATAAAGAATTTGTAAGACATTTCCTAATAGGCTTTTTTAGTATATTTAAAATATCTCAAACGACAGTAAGAAAAAAGCCAGAGATAGATTTACTTGAATACTTTATTAGGGTAGAAAAAGATATTAATTCAACATTTCAAGAAATAAGAAAATAATATGAAAGATAGTAAAAGTTTTTTTGCTAATAACAATAGGTTGAACAAAGGATATTTAAAAGTTAGTAATCCTAAGGAGTCTGATAATAGCTTCTATAGTAAGAAGTTTGCACATGTTTTGCCACCTGTAGATTTAATGGCAGAATATGAAAATATTTATCCAGGAACATTGACAAAGCTAATTGCCATGGCAGAAAAAGAGCAAGTACATAGACATCAGATGGATATTAAAAGTATTGAGGTTTATGAAAGCGTAACAAAAAAAGGTAGAATAAGTAGTATTATATTCATGATAATGGTCTGTATTACTACTGTAGTTTTGGCTGTGTTGGGGCATTTTATGATTGCCAGTATTTTCACTGTTTCAGTATTGTTAGGCATAGGAACTGGAGTATTCTTGTCTTCTGCTAAATTTACTAAGCGGAAAGACTATACTAGAAGGTGAAATTATATAAGAATTTTATAATAATTGAGTAAAGATTATGAGTAAGTTACAAAAAGAAATGCAAGAAAGGCAGCAAAGTCCTTTTAAATATGTAGTTTTTAGTGGTGGTGGAGCTAAGGGGGCTGGATATTCTGGTGTTTATGAGGGCTTGAATGAATCTAAAGTAATTGAAGGGGTAGAAGCAGTTGCAGGATCATCGGCAGGGGCAATAGCTGCTGCAGTGACTGCATTTGGTATACCACCTAAAGAATATGAAGCTATTTCAAAAAATACAAACTTCAAAGATTTACTTGGGACTCAAGGATTTTCAATTGGTCCGGTGCCGCTTAGCAAAGATGGTACTCCATTATACGAACTTGTAGATAAGACTATAAGAAAAGGTGCTTATAACTTTTTAAAGGGCAAGAATTTTGTGGAACTTGCTACAGTGAGACATGAAAGGATTTCAGAAGAACTGAGAGAGTTAGACAAAAAAAGGCAAGATCTTTTAAATAAGATTGAAACATTAAAACAACAAGATGATAATAATAGTCAGCAGATTGCTGATATAAATGAAAATATTCGAGGTTTAGATTTTCAGGAACAAGATTTTAAAAAACAATCCAAGAAAATTCAAGCTATAATAGAATCTAATGGTAAAGAATTCATTGAATTAACAAACAAATGTCAAAAGGGTGGTGAACTCCTTTTTAAGGATTTAGCTCTTTTAAGACTTCTTGATCCAGTGCAATTTAAAGACTTATTAATTACTGCAGTAAGGCGAGATGATAGTACTTTACAAATTTTTAGTGCTGAAAATACTCCTGATGTTCCAATTGCTAGAGCTTGCCATGCTTCCGCTTCTCTTCCTTTAGTTTTTCAACCTGTAAAAATTGATGGTGTCGAGTATGTCGATGGGGGGTATAGAGACAATACTCCTATAGGCTATTTCCCCGAAAATGACAGTAAAGTCGATGTTGCGGAAGAGTTGGATGGTTTTGAGAATGTTACCCTAGCAAAAAAGCAAGGTAGGGTTTTAGCTCTTGCCTTCGGCAGTGGTATGGATGATTCAGCAAATATTGCTATATATAGTGCTAAGAATTTTGAAGGTCCAAATGTCCTAGTGAAATTTTTACTTGATGTAGTATATAAAATGCTAGCTAAAGTTGGGGGAAATTTTATATACACAAAAACTAATGAAAAGACTTTTGATGATTTACGTGAGAATGCATTAAATACGGTTACATTAGATACTCAAGGTATATCTACTCTCAGCTTTGATCATGCTGAAAAATATGCAGGTTATTTACATATTAAAGGTCGTTTTCAGACTTTGGAGTATTTAGATAATTTTGAACTTGGTAAAGGGGTAGATAAAGCATTTGAACAACAAAAATTTTTCCTAAATGTTTATGAAGTTTATGATAATGAAAATTTGAATAAAACTTTTTTTAATAAGCTATTAGATCATATAGCTCCAGCGGAAGAAACTAAAAAAAAGAACTCTTGGCAAGATCGTGATGTTATGCGAAATCATCAAGACAAAGCTGACACATTGTTATCTTTTTGTACGGAAGAATGCTGGAAGGGAAAAGATAACAAGGCTGTATTAAAAGAGTATGTAATAGTTGCAGCAACTGCACGCAATAATGAACTTAGAAATGATACCAAGTCTATAGAATCACTGATTAAGACCTTAAATAATCCAACAACACCGAGTAAAATTAAAAATGATTTTGTAGAATTATTAGCTATTGATAAAAAACAAGATCAGAGATTTGATACAAGTAAAAGTCCAGCAAAGAATATTACTGAATTTAAGTTTACAAAAGAAGATTTTAAAGATTTTCTAGGTAAAAATAAAAGTGAGGCATTTCGAATTAGTAGTGGAGGAAAGGGAGTAGGGCAGACTAAGGGGGGATGATATACTCAAATGATCCTACGAATTGGACTTGAAAATGAATGGTGAGCATGCTAGGTGTACATATAGTCATATCTTTACCCATAAGTTGTAAGTAGTAGAAGAATAGTGTATAAATATCAACCAAGTAAACAAATAATAGGTTGATAAAAGAAGATGCTAAAGTGGATAGAGAAAGAACTAGAATATGTAGATTTGGGAGATGAACATTTAAATGAAATTAATAAAGGTATATTATGTTGGAAGTAGTAAATATAAACGAGTTTAAAGCGGACTTAGAAAATTTTAGAATTGAAGAACCCACTGATACAAGTAATTTATTTTCAAGTTTTAGCTCTAAGAAAGATTTGTTAGATACAATAAAGACAGGTAATGTTGAGAAGTGTGAAACGCTTTTTAAGAGTCATTATGATATTAGTTCTCTTTATGTTCTTAGCACTCATCATGTTAGAGATTGTGACGTATATGTGTTTAGCTATATTCTCAGTGAGTTAATTAAAACTGCGGGATTCAATAGTGTAGGATTTCTTCAAACTTTAGGGAAAGCTATAGATGATCCAAATATTAATACTGGAGCATGGTTGTATCTCTCTGTAAGCAGCTATGATAGCCTGCCTGAGTGTAACCCTTTATTAAATGTCCTAGAAGTCCTAGAAAAAAAATTTAAGAATATTCGCAGTGAGACCAAGTATCTTGTTGAGCGTAATAGTGTAGCAGGATATTCAATTTTTTCAAAAAATGCAACAAAGGACACTGAATCAAAATCCATTACTTCAGATGAAAATTCAGATATTGCTGCTAATACAATGTTAAAAATAGCGGACTTAGAAAATTTTAGAATTGAAGAACCCACTGATACAAGTAATTTATTTTCAAGTTTTAGCTCTAAGAAAGATTTGTTAGATGCAATAAAGACAGGTAATGTTGAGAAGTGTGAAACGCTTTTTAAGAGTCATTATGATATTAGTTCTCTTTATGTTCTTAGCACTCATCATGTTAGAGATTGTGACGTATATGTGTTTAGCTATATTCTCAGTGAGTTAATTAAAACTGCGGGATTCAATAGTGTAGGATTTCTTCAAACTTTAGGGAAAGCTATAGATGATCCAAATATTAATACTGGAGTATGGTTGTATCTCTCTGCAAGCAGCTATGATAGCCTGCCTGAGTGTAACCCTTTATTAGAAGTCCTAGAAAAAAAATTTAAGAATATTCGCAGTGAGACCAAGTATCTTGTTGAGCGTAATAGTGTAGCAGGATATTCAATTTTTTCAAAAAATGTAACAAATGACACTGAATCAAAATCCATTACTTCAGATGAAAATTCAGATACAGTTTATAACAATTGTGACCCACAGCAAGCTGAATCGCTTCCTATTGCAGGTGAAATTGATACAGTGTCTGAAGATTTTTTATAATATAGTCATCATTGTACACATCATATCTTTACACGCGAATTCGGGATAAGAATTTGTCAATTCTTATCCCAAATTCGGTAAAATTATTGAAACAATCAGATTTGAGACGGCTCTGCATCTGATTGTTAAATTAATATTTTGCTAAAAACATGATTTTAAAAGATTAAAATCATGTTTTTAGCTTTAGAAAGGTTTAAAATGCATTCGCAAAACCGCTTTAAGAATGCATTTTTCCTTGTATTAAAGCCAATTCGGGATAAGAATTAACTAATTCTTATCCCGAATTGGGGTTTTACCCATAAGTTTTTAAAAACCTGCCTTAGTTTCTTGCCATCCATTAAAACTGCCATTTATGCTACTACTTGGTTTATTGTTAAATTGTGATATACTGCTCGTAAATGAAGAGTTGGTAGACGATAGTATAACTTCAAGAAGAGCTAGGCAGTAGCAAAGTCGAGCGGCGTAGCGTACATGAGTAACGGAGCAGCGCATATCTTTGGTCGCGGGAACGCTAATTCTTGGAGTTCACCGAGTATACCAAATCTAAAAATTAGTTTATATAAAAATTAGTCATCTTCTCGGAGATTAATTTAGAGTCATATTTTTCTAAAATATCTTGTCGAATTTTTTTACCTAGGTGTTTTCTAAGTAGAGGCATAGTGATTAATAGCTCCATAGCTCTTGCTAAATCTTCTGTATTTTGCGGTTTAACTAATAATCCGTTTATTTGGTCTTGTATTAATTCTCTACCACCTGGGACATCAGTAGTAATAATGGCTCTACCATATGCCCCAGCCTCTAAAAGACTACGGCTTAGCCCTTCACGGTAGGAAGGTAATGCTGCAATATGTGCTTTTTTCCATATTTTTTCTATATTTTTCTGATAACCAAGATATTTGATATATCCTAGATTTTGATAGTCTTCTAATATTGATTGTGCTATTGATTGCTTATTATCTTTGTCAGGTTCGCCAACTAACCAAAACTCAGCATCTATACCTTTTTGTTTTAATATTTTTGCAGCATATATAAATTCATATATACCTTTATCAACAATCATTCTAGCTACCAATGCCACCACTATTTTACTACCTAGTGGTTCTAGAAGAGAAGGAAACTTTTCAGTTTCTATACCAACGCTGCATTGTTTAACAATTAAATTTTTGGGTGCTATAGCTAATTTTACCAGTAAGGCTAAATCATCATCGTTTTGTACGACAAATAGCATGCTTCTATAATATCCTATTATGGATATTATTCTAACTATAATGCTTCTAACTAATCTTAGCAAAAAATTACTACTTATAAAAATTAAACCCATACCAACAAAAGTGTTAATAACTTGCGGTAAACTCTTCTGTTTTGAGCATATGCTACACAAGAAGGCAGTTATACTCCCATAAAAAATTGGTTTTATAGTAAAATTATGCAATATATCCGGTTTCTCTTTATTTAATATGCTAATTAACTTGCTTAATAATACTAAATCAGTAAAAGGGTTGATACTTCCACGCTTTATTGAAATTGGAATTACTCGTAAACCATGCTGTTCTATCTTATCTTTAAATTCACTAATATTTGTTAATACTTTAACTTCATAGCCTTGCATTTTAGCGGTTAAAGCAATTGGTAGAAGATGGGCATAAAAGTGCCAATCTGTATTTGTGAAAATGATAATTTTTTTCATTTGCTTTTCTTAATAATAATTCTATAAATAATACCATAGAGCAAATACCCACTTAATTATATCATAAAAATTAACTGCACTAATACCATATGTCAAATTATTTAGTCACTGGAGGTGCTGGTTTTATCGGTTCACATCTTGTTAACTTACTAGTAAAAGAAGGCAATCAGGTTGTAATATTAGATGATCTTTCAATAGGTAATTTCAATTATTCGTTTAATAAAAATGTTGAATTTGTTCAAGGGAATATCTTAGATCAAGATATTTTAGAAAAATTATTTAGAAATATTGATGGTTGCTTCCATCTTGCAGCGATAGCAAATGTACAGGAATCAATTGATAATTGGTATCACAATCATCAAGTGAATTTAACGGGAACTATTAATATATTTCTTCAGGCAAGTAAACAGAATATACCAGTTATATATGCATCATCTGCTGCTGTTTATGGTACAGTAAGTGACTTTCCTTTACAAGAGAATGGTAAGGTAAACCCGCTTTCTCCTTATGCAGTGGATAAATTAGCCTGTGAGCTGCAAGCTAAGGTTTTTGGTGAGCTTAAATCTCTTAAAACCTGTGGCTTACGCCTTTTTAATGTTTATGGTAAAGGGCAACTTAGAGGTTCTGATTACTCTGGTGTAATATCAATATTTAAACAGAAAGTAGAAGAGGGTAAGGAGCTGGTTGTTTTTGGTGATGGTAATCAAAGTCGTGATTTTATACATGTTTCAGATGTTACCAATATGTGTGTTAGAGCCTTGTCTATTGCGAGTACCTCAGCCCCTGTACTAAATGTTTGCACGGGACGTACCTACTCTATAAACGAACTTATTCAACTAATTAATAAGATTGCTATTGTCAAAGGGATAAAATATCTACCAAGTCAGGCTGGGAATATAAATATTTCTGTTGGCAGCACAGAATTGGCTCAGCAACTTTTAAATTATATGCCAGTATATGGGTTAGAAGCTGGATTATTAGAGTTATTTAGTGTAAATTTATGAATTCAAAAGAAACCCTGATTTTAGTATCTGATGTTAGGGGATGGGCTTTTGATAACGTCTCTCAATATGTTCAATCTTTACTAAGTGACCAATATGATTGTCATATTATTTACAGCTGTGATTACAAAATATATAAGGATTTTTTAATCAAATTAAACCAATATACTTCTATTAAATTAATACATTTTTTCTATCGTGGCTATCTGACAGAATTACTAACAAGTATAGCAGATAATTCTAGTAATAGTAAGGCTACAGGAGAAATATTATTAAATACTACCATTACCACTAGCATACCTGATCATCTATTTATTGAAAGTGAAAGTGAAATATTAAAAAATTTACCAACTTTCCAATTTATTGATAACTACTACACTACTTCTAAAAGATTATATGATATTTATGCAAATATCATAGATTATCCAAAGCCTTGGCAAGTAATTTATGATAATGTACTAATTCATAATGCGGAATCAAGTCATGATGAAGATCATGCAAGTTTAGTTGTAACATGGATTGGTAATAGTTCTTGGGGAAGTTGGCATAGTAGTACTCCTGATTATAAAGGTCTAAAAACAGTAATTATACCGGCACTAGAACAGCTTGATAAAGATGGAATTCATATCAAAAGATGTATAGTGGATAAAAATGAGCGAATACGTTCTAAACAAGAAATTTGGGAGATTTTAAAAAAAACAGACATTTTGCTAATAGCATCTGTGCAAGAAGGAACGCCGCTAACCATCATTGAAGCTATGGCATTTGGTTGTGCAATTATCACTACGGATGTAGGTATTGCTAGGGAGGTGTTACCTGAGGTGCAGCATGAATTTATAATTAACAGGAATCATACAGGATTTATAAATGCAATAAAAAAATTAAATGTTGAAAGGGAACTATTAGCAAAGATTAAACAACAAAACTGTTTATCTTATCAGGAAATCTTTGCAAATAAAACTCAAATGCAAAACTTATGGTATTCATTTATAGAAGACTCAGTAAACAATCATACCAAAAAACAGATATTACAAACAAAACAACAAATTTTAAGAAATATAGAGCTTGTTAATAATAAAGATTCTTCCTTTGTAACGTATAGACTGCTCTCAAAAATCCTTTTTCCCCCCTTTCTTAAAGAAATAGCACGATTTCTTCTAAAATATTCTTGGGTTAAGTTGTCTGTTAGACGAATAATTACTATGTTCTATTCTTTTTTTTCAAAAAATGACTATGATAATTTTAAAAATTTTATAATCAAATATCAAGGACAAAATCAAGATCGATGTCATTCCAGCAACGGTGGAAATCTAGATCCGCTGCCTCTAGGACAAAAAGATATTGATGATATTTATGTAATTTATCCTAGCATTTTTCTTGGAGTTGCTAATTCCACTAAAGGATTATTTGATAAAACAATTCCTTTTCCTATGGGGAAACTCAACGTTTTGATAAGTTATATTAACTCATATTTACCTGACAAAGTTATTACTCAAATAGCAAAATTACTTATAAAGACAGGTATTAAAAACTTAATTATATCTGGAGGGCTTGATGTTCATATTCAATTAGTAGAGAAGCTACATGAAATGAAAGGGGATAATTGTTTAAATATCTACTATTTATGGCATGGTTCTCCTGCCCAATGGGTAAATATTGGTCATTGCCAAATTTTTTATAGATGGTTGAATTTATATAAGCAGCATAAAATTAAAGCCATTATCACTCTGAAAAGTGGTCTAGAACAATTTCTTATAGCCAATGGTGTACAATCTTATCTATTACAAAACTTCATACCATTGCTGCTAGACAAAAAGATAATTTCCCGAGAAACTTTAAATTTACCTGGTAAATTTAAAATTGGTATATGGAGTACATCAAACATATGGATCAAGAATCTCTACCCTCAATTTGCGGCGATAAGTATGTTTAAAGATCGAGTTTGTAGTTATACTAATTTCTCTTTTGATAACAATAAATATGCTTCTTGGATGATGGAAGATGTAGAACTTAAAGTTTTTCCTGAGAATTTAACACATAAAGAATTAATAAAATTGATAGCAAATACTAATTTAACTTTATACATTACTAATTCGGAATGTTCCCCTATGATAGTTTTAGAAAGCCTAGGTTTAGGAGTGCCTTGCTTAGTTGGTCCTACAGCGGATGTTTATGATGATGAATTTTTACGTGATATGTTAACGGTTAACCGTGTTGACTGTCCGTTAACTATATTTAATGCCGTAGAAAAGGTTCAACAAAATATTGATATAATTTGTTCTAAGCTACCTGACTTCATTAAAAAATATAATGAAAAAGCTCTTGTTTTAAAAAACTCTTTGCTGACAGTTATAAAAGATAATCACAATACTACAGTGTAGATTTATAGATCTTACTATAGTCAATTGATGAGAATTTGGTGATGTCGTCTTCGATCGCTCGCCTATTATCTATAGGCTTCGCTCCATCGTTCCTAGCATCAAATTTTCCTGAATTTACTATACTTAACTTCAATCACACTGGTTAATTTAATAATGAAGCTAGTAGTACTATTGATTTTATGCTATATTATCTTTAATATTAATATACTCTTCTGCTCCTACGAAGTTTTTTGAAAATATCATGGATTCGCAACTATACTATATGTACGCTACGCCTTTTCACTATTCATTTTCAAATCCAATTCGTAGGATCATTTTAGTATAACTGAGTACTACTAATAACATAAATAATTATTATGAGTAACGATAAACCGTTAATTTCCTTTGACTATGCTATTAAGTACCTTCTGAAAGATAAAGGCGATTATGCTATAGTAGAAGGTTTTATCTCAGCTCTTCTTAAGACCAAGGGTTATAAGGACGTTAAAATAGTAGCCTTACTTGAGGCCGAGAGTAACAAAGAAGATAGTAAAAGCAAAAGAAGTCTAGCTGATGTAATTGTAGAAGACGAAGATCATCATAAATACATTATTGAAATCGAGCGTAATGTTAAAGATTCTTTTATTCATAAGGCCTGCTTTAACACCTCAAGACTCATCGTTGATAACCTTGCTCAAAGAGAAGATTATACCCAAATAATAAAGATATTTCATATATCCCTACTCTATTTTCCTATAGGAAATGGTAATGGAGTTATTTACCATGGTAAAACTATTATTCATGAGATAGAAACTAATGAAAGATTAAATGTGCATATTAAGAATATGGAGACTTTTGAGGTTTTTGATGCTACTGACATCCTACCAGAGTATTTTTATATATCAGTGCCTTTGTTTAATGATCGTTTAGAGAAAGAGATTGATGACTGGCTACATGTCATGAAATATGATAAAGTACCACCAAACTATCATTCGCCTTATATGAGCCAAGTAGCGGATAAGCTTAACATTCTCAAAATGACCAAAGAAGAGAGGGCAAACTACTCCTATTACCAAAAAAAACTTTATAACGATAGAGATGAATTGCAAGCTGCTGAAGCTAGAGGTGCAGCTAGAGGAGAAGCTAGAGGTGCAGCTAGAGAAAAAATTGTTATAGCTAAAAACTTACTTCAAGCTGGATTATCAATTGACGTCATTGCTGAGTCTACTGGTTTGAGTATAGAGGAAATCCAAAAATTAACTCTTGTAGCTAATGAACCTCAAGTTTAGCTTATGGAAATTTTAAAAAATTGAGAATTGGCATGATAAGTTTTTGATGTTTCCGGCATCATTATAAATAAAATATCAAACTATCTGACTATAACTCCACTAATCTACAATTGTAGTACTAGATCATGACCCAACAAAGTTTCCTAAACTCATTAAATCCTCAACAACTGCTAGCAGTGTCCCATGTACATGGTCCTATTCTTGTGCTTGCTGGAGCAGGGACTGGTAAAACTAAAGTGTTAACGACTAGAATAGCCAACATAATCCAGCAAGGGTTAACTCTACCTCAAAATATTCTAGCAGTTACTTTTACTAATAAAGCTGCTAGAGAAATGCAAGATCGAATCAACAAAATGATTGATTGTTATGGGCTAAATATAGGTACATTTCATTCTATAGCAGCAAGAATTTTGCGTCAGCAAGCAGAACATTTGAATTTTAGCTTGAATAGTAGGTTTACTATTATTAGCCCTGATGATCAGCTTAAATTGGTTAAAGATATAGTTAAGCAGAAAAATATAGATACCAAAAAATATGTTCCCAAACTTTTACATATTATTATTTCGTGTTGGAAAGATCAGGGGTTATTGCCGTATAAACTTTCTGAATCTGATATTAAGCTACCAATTCATAAAGTGGCTCAATTTGTCTATGACGAATATCAGCAAAATTTACTAGCATCTAATGTAGTAGATTTTGGGGATTTACTACTTTACAATAATGAATTGTTTATAAAAAACCCTATAATATTAAAGTATTATCAGGAACAATATAAATATATTCTGATTGATGAGTATCAAGATACTAACGCTGTGCAGTATCTTTGGGCGAGGATGTTGGCAAGTAGCTCAAAAAATATCTGCTGTGTTGGTGATGATGATCAATCTATATATAGTTGGCGGGGTGCAGAAGTTGGTAATATATTACGTTTTGAAAAGGATTTTCCAAATGCTACAATAATAAAATTAGAACAAAATTATAGATCTAGCTCAAAAATCTTATTAGCTGCATCAAGTGTAATTGACCATAATAAGAATCGTCACGGTAAAACATTATGGACTGATAAAAATGATGGAGAAAAAATTAAAATTATATCTTGTTGGAATGATAAAGAAGAAGCAAGATTCGTTGTATCTGAAATTAGCAAGTTAGTTACAGAGGGAAAGTATAATGCAGGATTAGTTGCGATATTAGTTAGAGCAGGTTTCCAAACTAGAGCATTTGAAGAAGTGTTTATTAGTAATGCATTACCATACAAAATTATTGGTGGTCTTAAGTTTTATGAACGAATGGAGATACGTGACTTACTTGCCTATATACGTATCACTTTAAATCATAGTGACAATCTTGCTCTTGAACGCATAATAAATGTTCCAAGGAGAGCTATTGGTAATACCACATTAAAACAAATAAAAGATTATGCGGTTGAACATAATATACCTATTATTGCTGCCATTCGTCAGATGTTACAAGCAGAAACTTTTAAAAATAAAGTCAAAGATAGTCTAAACAAATTTATTAGTAATATCGATAATTGGAGTTTTCGATATAAAAATGACCCGGCTGTTAATGTCACTAAATCTTTACTAGAAGAATCAGGTTATCTTGAGATGCTACAAGAAGAAAAAACAGATGAAGCAACTGGCAGAATTGAAAATATTAACGAAATGCTTAGAGCAATCGCAGAATTTGATAATATTCAAGATTTTATAGAACATTCTAGTTTGGTAATGGAAAATGAGGAATTAGAATCAAATTTTGGTGGTTCTGTTAGCATTATGACGCTCCATGCTGCTAAAGGTCTTGAATTTGATCTAGTTTTTCTACCAGGTTGGGAAGAGGGGGTGTTTCCACATCAGCGATCACTAAAAGAGGGTGAGAAAGGTCTAGAAGAAGAGAGGAGAATCGCCTATGTGGGTATTACTAGAGCTAAGAAAGACCTATATATTACTTATGCAGAAAGTCGTTTTATGTTTTATGAAATAATAAGATCCTCTCCTTCTAGGTTTCTTGGAGAAATACCAGATAATGTTTGTGTTAGAACTTCTTCAACTAAACAACTTAATTATTTAGGTACAAAACACAAAGTTTCTTTTTAATCTTTATAAAATTATTTCATAAATGGTATTAGTGTAGTTAATTTTTATGATATGCTGTCCTTTAGGTAAAAGATAATTGCTTGCTTAATAGAGATATTTTTATATAATCTTTTCATTTTAAGAGATATAGAATGCATAAATATAGGACGCATAATTGTAATGAATTGCGATTAAAGGATGCTGGACAAAGGGTAAAATTATCGGGCTGGGTACATAGAAGAAGGGATCACGGTAATTTAGTCTTTATTGATCTTAGGGATCATTTTGGTATAAGCCAGTTGGTGTTTACTGATCAAAATCCAAGTTTAATGGATGATGCTAGTCGGTTAAGGTATGAATCAGTTATAACTGTTGTAGGTAGAGTGGTAGCAAGGAGTGATGAAACAATAAACGACTCGTTAATGACTGGTAAAATTGAAATATTGGTAAGTGAGTTTATAGTTGAGTCTAATGCTGAAAGTTTACCATTGTTAGTCAATTCTGAGCAACTCGCTCCCGAAGAGACTAGACTAAAATATCGCTTCTTAGATCTTAGACGCGAGAAATTACATAATAACATTATGTTAAGATCGCAAGTTATTGCTCACGTGCGCCATCTGATGATGCAAAAAGGGTTTACGGAGTTTCAAACACCGATTCTAACGGCTAGTTCACCAGAAGGAGCTAGGGACTTTTTGGTGCCAAGTAGATTGCATCTTGGTAAATTTTATGCACTACCACAAGCCCCGCAGCAATTTAAACAATTGCTTATGGTGTCAGGATTTGATCGTTATTTTCAAATAGCCCCTTGTTTTAGAGATGAAGATGCTAGGGCTGATAGGTCACCAGGTGAGTTTTATCAGTTGGATGTGGAGATGTCTTTTGTTACGCAGGAAGAGGTATTTAATACCATTGAGCCGGTAATGTATGAGATATTCAGCAAATTTTCTGATAAAGAAGTATCAAATACACCTTTTATACAAATTCCATATGAACAAGCAATGTTAAAATATGGTTCTGATAAGCCGGATCTTAGGAATCCACTGATCATTGCAGATGTTACAGAATTATTTAGAGATTCTAACTTTGCTATTTTTAAAGAAAATATAAAAAATGGCTCTGTTGTTAGAGCCGTGCCAGCTCCTAAAGCTTCTGCTTTACCTAGAAGCTTCTTTGACAAAATGGCAGAGTTTGCGACTTACGAGGGGGCAAGTGGGCTTGGTTACATCCAGTTCCTAGAAGATGGGCAAGCTAAAGGACCTATTGTTAAATTTCTAACAGATGAGCAATTATTGAATTTAAAGTCTTTAGCGAATCTACAAAATGGTGATGCTGTCTTCTTCTCTAGTGATAAAGTTGATAAAGCATCTAAACTTGCCGGCAAGCTACGAACTAAATTAGGGGAAGAATTAGATATACTTAAAAAAGATTGTTTTGAGTTTTGTTGGATAACAGATTTCCCATTTTATGAATTAAATGAGCAAACCAAAAAAATAGATTTTAGCCATAACCCATTTTCTATGCCACAAGGTGGTATGGCAAGCTTAGAATCAGCCAAAACAGTAGATGATCTACTAGCCATTAAAGCTTATCAATATGATATTGTTTGTAATGGTATCGAGTTATCTAGTGGTGCAATTAGAAATCATAAACCGGAAATAATGTATAAAGCTTTTGAGATTGCTGGATACTCCCCGGAAGTTGTTGATAAAAAATTTGGTGGTATGATCAGGGCTTTTAAATTTGGAGCCCCTCCACATGGCGGGATAGCCCCTGGAATAGATAGGATGGTTATGTTATTAACTGATTCAACTAATGTTAGAGAGGTAATAGCTTTCCCACTAAATCAGCAAGCGGAAGATTTATTGATGAATGCTCCTGATTATATTGATGAAAAAGCTTTAAAAGAGCTTAATATTAACTTAGCACCTTCAGTCAGAAATAAATTGTTAACTGAAGGTTCTTAAACAGAGTACCCTAGATTTTTATGTCACTACTGTTAGGAGTCCTTCCGAGCGTCATTGCGAGGAGTCGCGAAAAAGCGGCGACGCGGCAATCTAGGATACACGAAGCGTTACTCTAAAAAAACAGCTTAGCTTTTTACCTGGATCGCCACGGCATCTAAAGAGCCTTGCTATGACGATTATAGAAAAATGTAGGGTACTATGGTTCTTAATCAGAGTACTAAATTATGAGCAGTATATAGTGAAAAAAAAAACAAGAAATAGAATTATCGGAGCATTTCTAGGTACAATAGTTGAATATTATGATTATGGTTTGTATGGTTTTTCTGCTGGTATTATGGCAGCAAAATTCTTTCCAAACACTGATTATCTAACTAATCTAATAAATGTTTTTGCTATTTATGCGATAGCATATTTATCAAAACCTATGGGATCAGTGATTTTTGGCCGTATCGGAGATTTGTATGGGCGTAAAACTGCATTAAGTATAACCATCATAGGTATTGGAATACCTACGATGGTTATAGGCTTCCTACCAGAATACTCATCTATTGGTGTGTGGGGTGCAATAATTTTGGCTTTGTGTCGCTTTATGCAAGGTTTTTTTATAGGTGGAGAATATGATGGAGCGGCTATTTATGTTATCGAACATTTAGGGGAGAAATACCGATATACAGCTTCAGCAATAACTCGTTGTACTGGGGTTGTAGGTTTATTACTAGGGAATGGGGCGACCAATTTTTTTAATGCCCATATTTTTCCAGATTGGAGTTGGCGTATTCCTTTTTTCTTTAGTTTACCTTTAGCTTTAATCGTTTTATATTTTCGCCGAACATTTGATGAAACACCGGAATTTAAAAAGAATCAAGACAGTAAAGCGAAGACGCAAAGCTTGGCTAGTTTAATTAAGAAGCAGTGGCGAGTTATTTTGATGGCAGTGTTCCTTGCTGGTGGATTTGGTGCAACTTACCAAATATCCGTTATGTTTATGAAACAATATTTGCCTATGGTTCTACCGCAAACTAGTTTCATTATTAGTACATTTTCAGTTTTAATAACCATATGTTTTGCCATTCCTATGCCTATTGCTGGCTTGTTAGCAGATCGGCTTAGTCAAATGTTAGTATTTAAGTTTAGCTTATTTGGTACTATTGTATCTAGTCTATTATTTATTATATCCGTTAACTATCAGATGGTTAATTTAGCTTTGGGTTCTTGTTTAATGTTAGCATGTTTTGTTGCTCCTTTCAATGCTCTTTCTCATGGTATCATGACAAAAGCTTTTGCTGTCAATGATCGTTATCGTGCAGTAAGTCTTGGTCATAATATTGGGTCAATGTTGATGTCTGGTACAGCTAATTCTGTTTGTTTAATATTAATGAGATACCTAAATTTTCAATTATTGCCAATCATATATCTTATGTTCTTTGCAATATTAGCATATTTTATGGCAAAATGTTTTGAGAAAGATTATAAAAACAAAATTAAGTTGCAAATTGATATCAATTTATAAAATTTATCTTCTATACTACTACAGTTGTGGTACTAGCATCAAAACAATGTCATCCCACAACTGTTAAAAGTTAGTAAATACAGCTTCTTTATACGTCATGAGCTACGGAGGCTGTAAAGCCGACGAAGCAATCCAATAATATCATTTATCTATATATTGTTTCCTAGATTGCTTCGCTTACGCTCGCTAATAGACGCTATGGTATAGGTATTTGTAAACTTTCAACAGTTGTGGGGGTTATGCGTAAGGAGGTGAGTTAAATATCTTATACCAAATTGAGATTATAATAATCATAAAATTAAAAGGATATAATGCAAGAGAGATGTCAGACTAAGAAATGTCAGGCTAATATTATTATAAAATTAAAGTTATATCTAAGTAATGCAAAAAAAGGTAAAAAATAGATTAAAGTTTATATTATTTTACCTTTTATGCAGTGCTGGGGGAATATATATGGTATTATACAACCTTGAAGATAGTATAGTATTTTTTTACCCTCCGTCAAAAATTAACGAGTCAAAACTTGGCAAAGAATTGAGAGTAGGGGGCTTAGTTAAAGTAGGTTCAATCAGAAAAATTACTGCTGATAAAGTGCATTTTGTCATTACAGATGACATTAAAGACCTAGAAATATCTTACCAAGGGGTTTTACCCGCTTTATTTCGTGAGAATCAAGGGATAGTAGCTGTAGGTAAATTATCAGGTAATATATTCATAGCTCGTGAGTTATTAACTAAGCATGATGAGAATTATTCTCCAGCCTTACCTACATAGTACCCTACATTTTTTATATAACCACTATTAATATGGCTTTCAACCGTCATTGCGAGGAGGCGATGGAATCGCCGACGTGGCAATCTTATAAAGTATTACTCCTCACTTCACGAGATCGCCACGGCACCTAACGGTGCCTCGCGATGACGGTTATACAAAAAATGTAGGGTACTATGAAAAATATGCTATGAGACAATAATGATTATTCGAATCATCTTACCAATCATCTTAATTTTAACATGTTTTTTTGTAGTTAAAGTACAAGCTTTACCTGTTACTCGTGATACAGGTAGCTTACATGATACTGAAATCTTTGGGTACGAAGTTATTCCCAGAGAGGATAGTATTGAGTATATAAAAAAAATAATTAACAAAGCACAGGATAAAAAGATTCATATTACTGTAAAAGGAACGCAGCATAGCCAAGGAGGACACAGCTATAGCCGGGGTGGTATAGTTCTAGACTTATCTAATCTTAATAATATAGAACTTTTAGGAAAGAACTTAGTGAGGATACAAGCTGGAGCAACATGGCAACAAGTGATTGAATTCCTAAATCCTCTAGGTTTATCTATTGCTGTTATGCAATCAGATTATGATTTTAGCGTAGGGGGTACAGTCTCAACTAATGTTCATGGTTGGCAAGCTAATAAACCGCCAATGGTTTCTACCATTCATGGTTTTCATATTTTAACTTCTGAAGGGAAGGTAATTTACTGTAATCGAAACAAGAATTATGATTTGTTTAAAGCTGCAATAGGTGGTTATGGAATGTTTGGAGTGATCATAGATGTTGATCTTAAAATAGTTCCAAATAGATTATATCGGTTGAAACAAGAAGTTTTTAATATAGGTGAATTTCCTAGCTATTTTCAGAGAGAGGTTAAAGATAATTCAAAAGCCAATATGTTCTTCGGTAGGTTTTCTATTAGCAAAAGATACTTTTTAAAGAGGCTTATTGTAAAGATATATGAAGATTATGATTTACCAATTACTAATTCTTCTCTTTCCGTTTTAAACGGAAGCGATGAATTTGTTAGCTTATTATTTGCCTCCACTTATAATAACCAATTTTTTAAGAAGATTCGTTGGTATATTGAGACAAGTAAAGCGGTTAACAAAGTTTTTAAAACAGCATCACGTAATCAATTATTATACCAGTCTACAAAAGTCTATACTACTAAAGATCCAAAAAAAATAGATCTGTTACAAGAATATTTTATTCCTATAAACCGTTTTAATGAATTCGTCAGTTTCTTGCAGACTCTTCAAAAGGATATTAGCCCTTATCTTATGAATCTTACCTTGAGACATATTGAGGGAGATTCTGAAACTTTGCTAAATTATGCAAAAGAAGATATGTTATGCTTTGTGATGTTATTACGCGGTCCTAAAACTGAGAAATTTGATCAAGATATAGGCAGAGTGGCAATTAAGATAACTAATAAAGCTTTACAGTTAAATGGCAGTTATTATCTTCCTTATAGACCTTATCAAACAAGGTTGCAGTTTATGCAATCTTACCCAAAATTTCATCGATTTAAAACAATAAAGAATAAATATGATCCAAAGATGATTTTTGTTAATGAATTTTATAAAAACTACATAGAAGAGTTATAATCAAATTAGGTTATTTGTTATGTAATGATGTAAAAATATGCTTTGCAAGAGTTTTGCTTATACCTTTTACCTTAGATAATTCCTCAATAGTAGCATCGCATATTGTTTTATATGAGCCAAAATAATGTAACAAGGCTTTTTTCCGGATAAGACCAACTGAATTTATGTCATCTAAACTAGAGACTTTAATAGCTTTAGAACGACGTAGCCTATGATTTTTTATAGCAAAATTATGTGCTTCATCACGCAGAATCTGTAAATATTTCATGACTGGCAGATTTTTATCGATTGTAAAAGCTTCTTTACCAGGCATATGAAATTGTTCGCATCCAGCATTTCTGTCAGGTCCTTTTGACATACAAACAAATGGAATTGCAAGACCGAATTCTGCCATTATTTTTTGTACTACTGATAGATGTCCTTTACCTCCATCAATAATCATTAAACTAACTATACTCTTCTGCTTTGAAGAATTGGTTTCGCAAAACTGCGGGGTATTCGCGTACTCACGTACTTCATGTACGCTCCGTTCGCTCACCCCTTGTTTTACGTTCCAATTCTCCAAATCATTTGAGTATATACTTTTTGGATGTTCTTTTTTTAATCTTGTAAATCTTCTTGTTAGGACTGTTCTTAGCATTTCGTAATCATCACCTCCTTTGGCATCTCCCTTGGCAACAGGTATATTAAATATCCTATATTCTTTTTTATCGAATCCGGATTTAGTTGCAACGATCATACTACCTACAGCAAATGTTCCCATAATGTGACTATTATCGTAAACTTCGATTCTATCGGGTAGTAGTGGTAGGTTGAATAATTGTTGTATTTGTTGGAAGATCATTTGATTTTTAGCAAATTGTTTTAAATGCTGATCAAGTGCTAGCTGGCCATTCAATTCAGCATTTTCTAATAATTTTACTTTATTACCACGGATAGGGTGTATTATAGACAATTTATTATTACCACTAAGTTGTTTAATAGCTTTAGTTACTAATTCTAGATCAATGATTGGATGATTTATAATTATCTCATCTGGAACTGGATTAGTTTGATAAAACTGATTGATAAATTGTGTTAGAATTTCAGCTTTATTGCTTTCATCCGTTTGAAACGGAAAATATGCTATATTTCCATAAGATTGACCAAACCTGTATACAAACAGTTGAATACAATAACAATTATTCTTTTCAACAATGGCTATAATGTCAGCATTTTTTATAGAACTACTAGATAAGGTTGATTTTAGTTGGATATAACTCAGTGCCTTTATCCGGTCTCGTATTTCGGCAGCAGCTTCAAAACGTAATTGTAGACTTAATTGTTCCATTTTGTCAGACAGAGTTTTTTGTAGTTCCTTAGTTTTGCCAGTTAAGAAATCTCTTACTTGGCTAACCAGTTCACTATAATCTGCTTTACTAATTTTGCCAACGCATGGGGCAGAGCATCTACCAATTTGGTATTGTAAACAAGGACGCTTGCGGTTTTTAAAATAATTATCACTACAAGAACGTAGTTTAAAAATTTTTTGTAATTCTTTTAGGGTAGTATCTACTTGCTCTGAAGAAACAAATGGACCAAAGAATTCACCACTAGATAAATTTTTTCCTCTATATTTAATTAATTGTGGGTAATCAGTATCCAAACGTAATTTGACATAGGGAAAAGATTTGTCATCTTTAAGTAATATGTTAAATTTTGGCTGAAACTTTTTGATTAATTGTGCTTCAAGTAATAAAGCTTCAATTTCGGAGTTAGTAACATTATATTCTAAATGATGTGTTAGAGATACCATGCGTATTGTTTTATTGTCAAGATCAGTTTTAATATAGTTAGTAAGGCGTTTTTTTAGATTCTTAGCTTTCCCCACATAGATAACTTGCTGATCAGCACCAAGCATTTTATAAACCCCAGGAAGATTAGGAGCATTCTCTAGATGAGATTTTATTAATTCACTACCTATAAGTTTAGATTTTTGTAACATAATTTACCAAACAACCAGAGTTCGACATAACATTAACTGTACGTACGACTTTACTCCTTATTTATCAAGGCTTATAGCTCAACTTTCAAATTACCCAGCTTTTTGGTAATTAATCCTATGCAGAAGACTAACAAACTGCACATAGTTCCAATAAATACCCCCTTTAGACGAGAATTATGAGTGAAAAAATATGACCAAATGAGAAAAGATGTGATCCCGCTTAATCCACATAAAACCATCATGCTTTGTGTTATAGTAATGTTGAAAAGAGCAAATACTAAAGGGACTAATATTAGTGGTCCCCAAAATCCAGTAATAAACATTACTAAATCAATTACATTATTAAATTTTAAGGCAACAATTATTGCAAAACTGCCGATTATGACATTAGTAATTCTAGCAATTAACAATAATTTCTTTTGATTTTGTATTTTAAAAATAGGATTTAATAAGTCCTTCACTAAGGCTATTGAGGTAACATTTAAATCAGAATCAGCGGTAGACATAACTGCTGCAAGTAAACCAACTATCACAAAGCCTTGTAACCCTGAGGGTACTATTTGATCAATTAGGTGTGGTAATGCAAGATTAGAAGAATAGTCGGGATAAAGATTATAGGCAATCAGACCATTTAAGGTGATAAATATTAAGAATATAGCATATATAACTGATTTTATATATATAGCGGTACTAGTCTTTTTTGCATTATTATTAATTAGAGCCCTCTGAATAAAATTAGGATATAAGTTCATTACACAAAAACTTAGCATGACAGTTATCGTATTAATAAATATCTCACTGGCAAAATTATTATTATAGATAAAATACACTTTTTCACTAGCTAGTTGTTGGATAAATTCACTGATGCCAACTTTATTGAGACCACATATGGCAATAACTGGAATAGCCATTATCATTGCAAAAAATTGTAATAAATTAGTAAACATAATCGATTGTAATCCTCCAATAGTTGTGTAGATGATAACAATTCCATAACTTAATATTACTCCTTCTAAATAATTAATCTTTAAAATATATTGAAAAATATAACCACTAACACTAATTTGGGCAGCAACAAAGCCTATAGATACCATAACAGACGCAGTGCCAGCAATAAAACGACCTGATATACTATAATATTTTACCATTATATCGCCGACACTTTCTGCTCCATAATGTTTAGTTATTTGGGGTACAAGATAAATAGCTATGAGTATATCGATTGGTAGAGTGAGTATTAGTCCGTAGCTATACGATAAATCACCGGAAAAGGCTTTTTCAGCAATACCAAAAGTAGCACCTCCACCAACAGATGAAGCAAAAATAGTTGCAACCAACAATAGTTTACTATTGCTAGTCTTGCCTTGAACGGTAGCATAATCTGTAAAACTTATAACTCTAGATCTGTAGTATGTACCAACAACAAGTATTGATAGCAAGTATACCAATACAATAATATTATCAAGGGTCATTCTAATTATTTTTATTGAAAGTGGCAGAGTATAATATAAAAAAACTTTTTTGTATTACTTAAACTACGCTAACTGCAATCATCTTTATATATATCTTTTCTATGTTTTATAGCGACTATGAAAATTGTTTTAATTTTCGGCTCAATTCTATAGACAATACGATAATCGCTAACCCGGAGGCGTCTATGACCTTTCAGGCTGTAACGTAAAGGTTTTCCAAAACCAATAGGGTCGATCATCAAACGCTCTTCAATAACTTTTTTAATAAGTGCCTTAGCTTTTGTAGAGAGAGAAGGAATGTGTTTGTTTATTACTTCTTCTAAATAACATATACTCGAATGATTTGGAGAATTGGATTTGAAAATGAAGGGCGAGCGAACGGAGTGTACATTTAGTACATGAGTACGCGAGTTCCTGATATTTTCAAAAAACAATTCTTCAAAGCAGAAGAGTATACTTGATATTTTACTTCCATGCATCATCATGGCTATAAGTTTTAACATCGTCCTTATCAAGTTTCTCCGCTACTTTAGATAAATAGAAGTCCTCTCGCATTTCTAAAGCTTCAAGAGCTAATTCACGCACTAAACTCGCAACAGACTTATGCTCCTGATGGGCTAAATGTGAAAGTAAGCCAGCAGTTGTTTCTTCAAAAGTTACATTGATTCTTGGGTTTTTTGTTGCCATGATGTATAGCTTTATTAATGTTTAGCATAAGTGCAATGTAACACTTTTACATCACTTTGTCAAGGGATGTCAGAAATAAGAAATACTACAAGATCGTTTGTTACCTTCGAGTATTTGTAAGTGAATTTTGGTTATAGGTCTAGGTAATATTTTTTCAATTAGCTCTGGCCATTCAATTAAACAAAGATTACCCTGAAAGGCTTCTTCTATACCTAGTTCATAAATTTCTTCTAAGTAGTTTAAACGATAAAGATCAAAATGATAAATCGTGAATTTTGATGTTGTATAAATTTGTAGCAAATTAAAAGTAGGACTGATGATATGAGTAGCAGAGCCACAAAAATATTTTATAATCTCTCGACATATAAATGTTTTTCCGCAACCTAAATCACCGGAAAAAGTTATAATTTCACTCGATTCTAAATTTTTAGCAATAGTTTGTGCAAACGATATAGAGTCTTGTTCATTGTTTAAAATAATAGACTCTTGTTGAAACTTCATTGGATCTTCAAATTTGGGGGTGAATCAATAGAAGCTAGGAAACTGGCTGTTTCTCTTCTTCTAGGCGATCAACCTTAGTTAAGAACCAATCTGTATTTTTAGAGATAAGGCTTCTAGAAAACGTCCATTCTTCTTGCATATATTTTATACTACTAGTTATTTTTTCACCTGTGAATAATACTTTTATGAAAATATTATTAGCGAATGTATAAGCTTCAGAAATTTTAGCATCTAGTACACTGCCATTGACAAATTCTCCATAGGTTTCAGAAAAAATATGAAATTCTTGTATATATCTTTTATCCACCAATGTAAGTAAATCTTCAATATCATCATCATTAGAGGCTTCAATGATCAGTTCCAAGGCTGCTTTTGCACTATGTAAAAATTTTCTTGCTTTAAATGATGGAAGTTTAGCCGATATAGCTTCAAGACCAGCTATTATAGCAGTGGAATTCTCTTCAACTATTAAGCCATCAAGCTCCATAGGGTTAATAGGAGGGGTTTTTACCATGCTATGAGGCAAATTATTCTTTAAAATATTGCCAGCAGCAGTGTTTGCTGTATAAGTAACGTCTTTGATTCCTGTTTCCCCGAAAAAGGAAGATTTGCGTTTAGCTGGATCATCCTCTGATGTAGAGCCAAGAGTAGCAATTAGCCTATTTATAATAAAAAAAGCGACTCCAGCAAAAATTAACAACTCTATTATTTGAGCAGACATTAATATAACTCTATTAGTTTGAATTCTTTATACTATTCAACAGTTGTGGCGTCATTGCGAGGAAGCCGCGAAAAAGCGGCGACGCGGCAATCCAAGATACGCGAAGCGTTACTCTAAAAAAACAGCTTCGCTGTTTATCTGGATCGCCACGGCGTCTGTCGACGCCTCGCGATGACGATTTTTTAACTTTCAACAGTTGTGATCCTAATTACACCAGTTTCAACAGATTCTGAAATAAATTCAGGATGACATTTCATGGTAATAGTATTCTATTGTAAAATTTAAAGATTTGGAAGTTATTTATGCACCAAAACACTTAGTGCAAATACAAAATATGTTATAAGTGATATTTATTATTTATTTTAGGTGAATATGATAACAAAATATTTTAAAAAAATCTTTAAAGCTAAGTCCTGTAAATCACATACATTTATTGATTTTACTGCTTTAGGGAATTCGGAATTTAGGGATGTAAAAGTTGGTATAGAGGCATATCGTAAAAATGTTATAGTTTATCGATGTGTGAATTTAATAGCACAGTCAGCAAGCCATGTGCCTTGGATAGTTAGTAAAAATAATCGAGGATCTTTTACAAGAATAGCAAATCATCCTGTTTATAATTTATTGAAAAGACCTAATCCAGAGAAAGCAGGGGCAGATTTTTTCGGTGAAGTGATAGCAAGTAAGCTGTTATATGGTAATGCCTATATTTTAGCTACATTAATGAATAATCGCCCCCGGGAGATTTACTTACTGCCTAGCAATGCAACTGAGTTAGTATTAGATAAGAACTATCCAGTAGCGTATAGATATATGAGTAGTAGTGGAGAGAAAATTTATCCTATCTCAGCAATTAATCGAATGAGTAAGGTGTTACATTTAAAAAATTATCATCCTACTAATTCGTGTTATGGATTATCTTGCCTTGATGCTGCTTCTTTACCAATTGATTTGCATTCACAAGCTACTAGTTGGAATAGCTCTTTACTAAGGAATGGAGCCCGTCCAAGCGGAGCGTTGATAGTCAAAGAGAGTAATGGTTATCTTAGTGACGAACAGTTTGATAGGCTACACGAGCAGCTTACGGAGAAATTTACCAGTAGTAATAATTCTGGTAAGCCTCTTCTTTTGGAAGGGGGGCTTGATTGGCAAGAAATGAGCATTAATCCAAAAGATATGGATTTTATTGAAGCAAAAAATTCGGCAGCTAGGGAAATAGCTTTAGCTTTTGGTATTCCTCCTCAATTGCTAGGTATTAATGGCGATAATACCTATAGTAATATGCAAGAAGCTAGATTAGCTCTTTGGGAAGAGACGTTAATTCCTTTACTTGATAAATTATCAGATGCCTTAAGTAACTGGTTGTCACACTGGTATCAAGAGGAAATTATTATCGATTTTGATCGTGATAGTATTTCAGCATTAACAGAAAAACGCGAAAATTTATGGGCTAAAATCTCGAATGCTAGTTTTATGACTTTGAACGAGAAAAGGTCTCTTGTCGGTCTTAAACCAATAGATGGTGGGGATAGATTATGACAAAAGACACAATTACTACGTTATATAGTTTTATTGCTAGAATTGTTTCCCTCCTTGAAGATGAACTAGATGAACTAGGATCAAAAAAATCCAAGGGTGAGATAATAATTAAGAAAAATATTACGGAAACGTTGAATAAATTAGTCAATTTAATTATTCAGCTAAATAAGCTCAGCAAAGATGAGGATTTAAATGAAAACACTATAGTGAAAGAAGAGGATGAAGCAATCATATCCGAGTTTTTGAGTAAATATCAATGACTTATCCAAAGAAGTTATTACATGCAATATTGAGACAAGACTTTAATAGTTTCATAAATAAAGTGTTTAATACAATTAATCCTGGGATAGAATATCAAGCCAATTGGCATATTGAGCTTATTGCCGAATATTTACAAGCAGTACAAAAGGGCGATATTAAAAGGTTAATAATCAATATGCCGCCTAGATCTCTAAAATCTGTGTGTATTGGAGTGGCATGGCCAGCTTGGATATTAGGACATGATCCAACAAAAAGGATCATGTCTGCCAGCTATTCTCAAGTGTTAAGTGTAAAACACTCTTTAGATTGTCGTTTTGTACTTACTTCCGACTGGTACAGCCAAGTTTTTCCGAAGACGGTTTTAAGTAAAAAACATAATCAAAAAAGTAAGTTTATGACAAAGGATAATGGTTTTAGATTTGCTACGTCAGTTGGAGGTTCAGCAACAGGCGAGGGGGGTGATATACTTATTATAGATGATCCTCATAACCCGAGTCAAATCAACTCACCAAAAATGCGAAAGCGAGTAGTTGAATGGTTTGAACAAACTTTTGTCACTAGACTTAACAATAAGAATACAGGAGCAATAGTATTAGTTATGCAGAGATTACACGAAGAAGATTTAAGTGGGCATTTGCTTCTTAATTCCAATTCTTGGCATCACTTAAAAATTCCAGCTATGGCTAAACGAGATCAAGTATATTCTATTAATAATTATAAATATCAATATGTTAAAGGCGATATCTTACATGGATTTCGAGATAATCCTGAATATCTTATAAAATTAGAACAGGAAATTGGTATACATAATTATGCTGCCCAATATTTGCAAGAACCAATAGCTAATAATTGCATATTATTGAATATGGAGGATATTAGCTTTTATGAGAGCTTGCCGGGAAACTTTGATTATTTCGTGCAAAGCTGGGATACTGCCATTAAAATTTCAGAAAATGCTGATTATAGTGTTTGTACCTCTTGGGGCATTTTAGATAAGAGATATTATCTTGTATCAATGTTCAGGCAAAAACTTACTTATCCAGAGTTAAAGAGTCAAGTAGAGAAATTAGCCAAGAAATATTGTCCTAGATATATATTAATTGAAGATAAAGCAAGTGGTCAGCAAGTTATACAAGATATAAGATTAGATGGGGTTGTTAACATAGTTGCCATAAAACCAAAACTTGATAAAATCACTAGATTTTCCTCAGTGTTAACTTTATTCCAATCTTCAGCCGTAGCTTTGCCAAAACAATCGGCTTTTAATACTACACTACTTAATGAATTGTTAAGTTTTCCACATTGCAAAAATGATGACATAGTTGATTCAGTTAGTCAATTTTTGAATTTTATAAAGAAACAATCTAACAAAGCAACAGTGAGGATACGGGGGTTTTAGTTGGTTACATTTATAAGTCATCCCCTGTTTGCTTTTTGTCATAGTACCCTAAATTTTTTGTATGACCACTATTAATATGCCTTCCAACCGTCATTGCGAGGAGGCGATGAAATCGCCGACGTGGCAATCTTGTGAAGTATTACTCCTCACTTCACGAGATCGCCACGGCACCTAACGGTGCCTCGCGATGACGATTATACAAAAAATGTAAGGTACTATGGAATTAATATACCCGTACCGCCAACAATTATTAGTAGTTTGTCTCTTTTACTAATCTCATTTTATTTTTTTATAAATTTTTTCATAAAACACTTAGTGCTAGAGATTTATAATATATATTACCATTAGTCGTTGCAATTATAAGGTAATATGTATACTCAAAACTTACAGCAGAATCAAGTGATTCAAAATTTAATCATAAAATCTAGTACAGACAATGGCGTAGTTATTTCAGGTTATGCTAGTGTTTATAATATTTCTGACCAGCATAATGACCTAATTGTTAAAGGAGCTTTTGCCTCAGCTAATCATTCGCATATCAAGTTTCTTTGGCAACATGATTGGCAAAAACCAATAGGTGTAATTAAGTCTTTGATAGAGGATGATTACGGCTTAAAAGTTGAAGCTGTAATTAATAATAAAATTGAAAAAGGCAAAGAGGCTATAGAACTTGTCCGTCAAGGGGCAGTTGATAGTCTTTCTGTTGGTTTTAATATAAAAATAGCAAACTACAACAGTTTAAACCAAAGAGTTATCACTGAAGCTGAGTTAATTGAAGTTAGTATAGTAACTTTTCCAGCCAATTATTGTGCTAAGATTTCGCATATCACAAAACAAATATATTCAAATGATACAATTTTAATGGAGAATAACATGGATACAGAATTAATGACCAAACAAAACAATAATGAGATGAAAATCAATGAGTTACAGGAGAAAATATATAATCTAGAAAATTTTTTGTCTCGTCCAGAAATAGGGGGGATGCAAGATATTGAGTATAAAACAGCTTTTAATAATTATATTCGTAAAGGTAGCCAAAGTGAATTAATCCAAAAATCTTTAAATAGTGGGGAGCAGGAAGGTGGGGTATTATTAGTACCAGCTTTATATAATAGTATAATCACTGAGATTAACGCTAGATCACCTATGAGGCAATTAGCATCAATTGAAATAATTTCTAGTAATGCCCTTGATATAGTAATTGAAGATGGCAATTTTGCTAGTGGTTGGGTTGGCGATCTAGAGGCAAGAGATGAAACAACTGCTCCTAAATTAAAGCAACAGAGAATTTTTGTACATGAGCTTTACGCTCAGCCAAAAGCCAGCCAAACTTTGATAGATGATTCAGCTATTAGGATAGAGAACTGGCTGATAGAACGTTTAAGAGATAGTTTTGTAAAAGCCGAAAATGATGCGTTTATTAATGGAGATGGTAAGACGAGACCGAAAGGTATTTTATCTGGATATCATGATAAAATAGAACATTTTGATATGGGTGAGCAAGTTACCGCAGAAAAATTACTGGATTTTATCAATTTGCTTGATGAAGAATATTTGGCAAATGCTAGTTTTTTAATGAACCGTACTACCTTGTCATTCATTCAAAAACTGCAAGATAATAATGGTCGTTTTATTTGGCAGCAGTCGCTCTCGGACTCTTTAAAGCAAACAATTTTTGGAGTGCCTGTGGTTTGTTGTTCTGAAATGCCCTCGATAAAGAAAGATAATATTGCAATTGCCATAGGTGATTTTAAATCAGCATATAAAATTATAGATCGTGGTGGTATTAATATCATGAGAGACCCTTATACCGATAAGCCATTTGTAAAATTTTATGCAGTCAAAAGAGTAGGGGGCGATGTAGTAAATCAGAGTGCTATTAAATTGGCGATGTTTGGCTGAATCAGAAATAAAAGGTCTATTAGCGAAGTGCTGCTGTAAGGCTTAAACCGTCTATTAGCGAGCGAACGTATGTGAGCATGGCAATCCATGAAGCTACGCTCTTAAGTTGACACCTATGCGCAATGACGTGTAGAGAAGGTGTATTTACTAACTTTCAACAGTTTTTACTAGGTATTATATGCATAAAGAAAATATATTTAAAGTTATTGAATTAATTCCTCAGACTATTTGGACTTTAGTAGAAGTTAAAAACTATATGAGGATAGAAGGTAATTATGATGATGATTTAATTAATAGTCTAATAAATGCGGCAATTATGGCCGCTGAGAATTTTACTAAACTTACGATAATAACAAGGAGGATAGAATTTGTTTGCAATATTAAAAATCAGCAAAATTTTCAGTTAAAATATCAACCGATAAAGGAGCTAATAAAAATTATTCTAACAAATAGTGATGGATCAGCGATTGAGTTGCAACCTAGGCAATATCACCTAGATATGGCTAGATCATTATTATATTTAAATAAAAAATTAGAAAATTGTCAGCTAATGGTTGAATATTTTGCTGGTTATGATAGAATTAGTATTCCAGCATCAATCAGACATGGCATATTAATGCATATAGCAGAAATGTATGACAGAGAAAGGCAAAATGCTACTTCTTTGTCAACGGAAGTTAAAAATTTATATTTAGCATATAGACAATTAAAAATATAGTTAAAAATGAAAAAATCAGTAGCACGTAGTTTGCAGCATCAGGTAAAAATTTTAGAAAATTTTTCTACAAGTGAAATAGAGCAAGAAAAATGGCAAGAGAAATTATCTGTTTATGCTGAAATAAAACCTATTTGTGATAATCGATTTATATCGATAGAACCTGTGAATTTTGGTCATATTATGACGGAAGGGTTTTATCTGTTTAAAATAAGATTTATCAAAGGCGTTACCACCAAGATGCGTATATCATTTAGAGATAGGCAATTTGAGATTAAGCGGATTATTAACGTGGCAGAACAAAGTAAATTCTTGAATATCGTAGGGCTAGAGATATATGTCTGTTAATTTTATTCATGATTTTCACATGACAATATATAAATTATTATCTAATGACCAAGATATTAGACTTAGCGTTGATCGAATTTACATATCGGTAGTCCAAGATGCAAAATATCCGTTCTTACTAATAAATATTTTGAAAGTTGAAAATATATCAAGATTAGATCAAAATATTTACCAGGTGGAATTTGAGATAAGTGCTTTTGCTAGGGATAAAAACCAAGGGCTGTTGACTTTACTTGCTGAAAAAATTACTAATAAATTAACAGCTAATGTATGTATTCTTCAAGATTATATGGTTGCTAGTATGAAAGCATGTAATATAAATTTTCAGCGTAGTTCTGACCTTATAACTACTAAGCTTACGATAGATTATAAAGCTTTATTGAAGGGGAATAGTTGATGAAAATAAACTATTCCATATTTATAGAGCTTGGAAAATTTAAAAAAACACAATTAACCAGTGTTGCTGATGAGTGGTTACATCTATTCAAATGTGCAACACAAGAGACAGAACCACCTAAAGATATTAAGAGCAGTAAGGTATTAGATGCTTACCATATGATTGAACGGTATAAGCTTACCCCAGCAGAATACGACTTATATATTAGGACTAAATTGCAGGAAGATGCAGAAGAAATTGCTCTAGAAGAAAATTTTAATAAAGGTAAAGCTGAAGAAAAAATAGCAATGGCAAAAAAAATGCTAGCTAATAATGAGTCGATAGAAAAAATAGTTAAATATACAGAACTATCAATAGAAGAAATAGAACAGCTAAAGAAATAAGCTTTGTATACTTAAACCTTTCTAAAGCTAAAAACATGATTTTAAAAAATTAAAATCATGTTTTTAGCAAAATATTAATTTAACAATCAGATGCAGAGCCGTCTCAAATTTGATTGTTTCGATATGACAAGCTTCATGGATTGCCACGCTCACGTACGTTCGCTCGCTAATAGACATATACGTCTATAAAACGTCTATTAGCGAGGAGACCGTAGGTCGACGAAGCAATCTATAATTTTACCGAATTTGGGATAAGAATTTGTCAATTCTTATCCCGAATTCGCGTATTTATAGGAGAAATTATGAATTTTCATGATATACGTATGCCAAAATTTATTGAAACTTTTGCTGTTGGCAGACCAGAATTTGCTACTTCTTGTGCTATGACATTATCGGGCAGGGAAGTGAGAAATTTAGATAGAGAATATGCTAAACAAAAATATTTGATTAAAAATTGTCGTCTGAGTAGTCTCGAATTTGAACAGTTTAGTTCTTTCTTTAGAGCAAGAAGGGGAGGGAATTTTGCCTTCCGCTTTAGAGATAATGTCGATTATCAAGTATCAAGGCAAATTATTGGCAAAGGTGATGGGGAATTAACCCAATTCCAACTGGTTAAACTATATGAAGACCCAATTTTGCCCTACGCTAGGATAATTAGTAAACCGGTATTTGCTAGTGGAGAATTCTATGTTAATGATATCAATACAGAGGTGCAAGTTGATTATAATACTGGAGTAGTAACCTTGCCAAAACCATTAGATAAAGATCAAATTTTGACAGGTAATTTTATTTTTGATGTAGCTGTGCGATTTGCTAGTGATAGTTTTGAGTATTTTTATTCTTCTGATGGGTCAATAGAATTATCTCCCATAGAATTATTGGAGGTTATATGACAGTAGCTTTAGCAGAAAATATTGATAATCCCATAGCTGAATTACAGGGGTTTACTTATTGTTTCCATATAAAACTACAAGATAGTCTTGATCTGTATCTTACCGAATCTGATAGATCTTTATCAATTGATGATGTAATATTTGTTCCGAATTCTGGAATGACTTTAAAGGAAGGAGGATTTAATGATTCTGCTCAGAATTACATTATCTTAGAAGGAGTTTTTGAGAATGAGGGAGTAAAGCAACATTATGATTTAGCCCAGGCTATGGTCAAGATATATGTTTGTTTTGCTAACTCTTGTAGGCATTTTGTTACTTATCGCTGCATCACTTATACTAAAAGAGATTTGGATTTTACTTTACGTTTAGAGCCAAATATAGATGTATATAATCAGTCGTTACTGCAATCTTTTAGTAAGAATTGTCGTGCTAATTTTGGTGATTTGAAATGCAAAATAGATAAAACAGTTTATAGTCAGATATATAATATTAAGGAAATGTTTGGTAGAATTATGGTTATCTCAAACCTTGATAAAGAAAATGGTTATTTCAATTACGGGGATGCTATTTTAGCTAATAGTCAAGCTGATGTTCAATTTTATAGTAAAATCCTTAGTCATTCTGAGAATTTAATTACATTGGATAAAACAATTCCCGATAGTATGAAGCATAATAAAACTGTTTTACTTACTGTAGGTTGTGATAAAAAATTTACAACTTGTTGCAATAAGTTCAACAATGCAGTAAATTTCAGAGGAGAGCCATTGATTCCTGATGATAACTTTATCAAAGTGATTTAGGAAACCGAATACACCATCTCTACACGTCTATTAGCGAGGAGAGCGTAAGGTCATAATTGTTAAAAGTTAAAAAACCGTCATAGCAAGGCTCGTTAGATGCCGTGGCGATCTAGGTAAACAGCGAAGCTGTTTTTTTAGAGTAACGCTTCCCGTATCTTGGATTGCCGCGTCGCCGCTTTCAGCGGCTTCTCGCAATGACGCTCGGAAGATTCCTTAACAGTAGTGAAATAAAAATGTAGAGTACTATGGTCTAAATATCAAATTCAGTATAGTTAATGGCAATTACTAGAACCTTTACCCATCCCTACTGTAGTGTTATAGCCACAATCTACATAATGTATTTCACCAGTAACTCCTTCTGCTAAGTTACTCAGCAAATATAATGTAGCCCCTGCAACATCACGCTGAGAAGTGTTTCTGCGTAACGGCGATGCAGCTTCATGGAGAGCTAACATAGTTTTGAAATCACTAATACCACTAGATGCTAGAGTTTTTATAGGACCAGCTGATATGGCATTTACTCGGATGTTATTTGATCCCATATCAGTTGCAAGATATTTTACACTAGATTCTAACGCAGCTTTAGCAGGTCCCATGACATTATAATTAGGAACTACTTTTTGTGAGCCATAATAAGTTAGGGTAAGGATACTACCACCGTCTTTCATCAAAGGTTCTGCACGTTTTGCCAAGGCAATTAGAGAATAACATGATATATTCATGGTATTAAGAAAGTTAGACAATGAGGTATCTATATATCTGCCTTTTAATTCATTCCTGTCAGAGAAACCTATAGAATGAACCAAAAAATCGAGTTTGCCCCACTTCTGCTCAATAATTTTAAACAAATTATCAAGTGATTCTTCATCTGTTACATCACATGGAACAACGAAATCACACTTAATTTCTTCAGCAAGTGGTATAACGCGTTTCTCAAGCACTTCTCCTTGATAGGTAAGGGCTAAGTTTGCACCATGTTCTTTGGCAATTTGAGCAATAGCCCAAGATATTGATAAATTATTAGCGACACCTGTAATTAATCCTTTCTTACCATCAAGCAAAGCAGTGACTTTAACTTGCATATATATTCCTTATTTTTATTAAAACCTTGCCCAAACAATAGCATGATGTATATTTTTGTAAACAATTTTTATCAAAGTAACATTAATGTTCTCATCCAAAATATTCACCCTGATTTCAGGTATGATTAGTGCTTTAGTTTTTGCTCCAATTTTCTTTATACCTGGATTATTTGCCTTGGCACTGCTATGTTATCAAGTACAAATTGCTAATAGCTGGAAAGAAGCTTCTATATTAGGTTTTATATTTGGCTATGGGCATTTTTTAGTCAGTATGTACTGGATTAGTATAGGGGTTACTGTTTATATTGATGAATTTTGGTGGGCAGTGCCACTGGCATTATTTGGCCTACCAATTATTTTGGCTTGTTTCATTGCTACAACCTGTGGTTTCGGATTCCTAGCCAAGAGTCATCATTTTTATCAGTTTATCTTTTGCCTTTATTGGGTATTTTTTGAATGGGTAAGATCATGGATATTTACCGGGTTACCATGGAATTTGCTTGGATATGCTTTTTCATTTTCTGATATTCTAATTCAGTCTTCTAGTATCATAGGAATATATGGGTTAAGTTTTATTGTAATATATATATCAACTAGTTTTTATCATATCTTTACTAAACAATATAATCTATTAAAAATATTATTAGCAAATTCATTGGTAATAATCGCTCTAATAACTTCCTACGGTTTATTAAAGCTACACAACAATCCTACCAGCTTCTCAAATATAAAAGTTCGACTAGTTCAGCCAAGTATTCCACAAATTGCTAAGTGGGACGTTGAAGAATTTTGGAAAAATTTTAATCTTCATATCGCATTGTCTAAAGAGCCGGGCAACGTAGACCTAATTATATGGTCGGAAGCTGCTATGGTAGTACCGCATGATTACCAACCAATCAAAATAAAAATATTAAAGATGCTAAAAATTAAAAAGGCAATTTTAATTACTGGTGGTATAACAAATAATGGTAAGAACGGGGAGGATTTTGAAATTTATACGAGTTTATACGCTTTAACAGAAGTGGGAAATAAATTATTTGAGTATCATAAATCTCATTTAGTACCATTTGGTGAGTATATGCCTCTCAAATGGCTATTACCATTTAAGAAATTAACCGCTGGGTTGTTAGATTATACCGCAGGAGATAGACAGCTCGTTAGTCTTGATAAACCTAATATAACCATAAAACCACTTATTTGCTATGAATCAATTTTTCCAAATTTTGTCCGAACGAGTAATAAACTCTCAGATGTGATCATTAATGTCACTAATGATGCATGGTATGGAAACTCCACTGGTTCATACCAACATTTACAGATTAGTCGTATGCGTAGTGTAGAAAACGGTCTTCCTATGCTTAGAACGGCTAATAATGGTATATCGGCTGTAATAGATCCCGTAGGCAGAATTATTCAACAACGTCACATCAATGAAGTAGGTTATATAGATAACTTACTTCCTAACAAGCTAAAATTTGAAACTTTATATTCACAATTTGGAGATATATGTGCCTTGTTAGCAATAATAACTACCCTTATTAGTTACATTTTAATAAAAAATATTATTAATATCAATAAAAAATTACTTGATTAAGCTAGAATATTATACTATCATTAGTTGCAATAGGTAGAGAAATATTAAATTATTATAACAATGAATAAATATAATGAATCAAAAGAAAGAATAAATATAATTGTAGGTATGCGTTTAAAAAAGCGTCGTATAATGCTCGGCATGAGCCAACAAGAATTGAGTGAAGCTATTAATCTTAGTGTAAAACAGATACAAAAATATGAAAATGCTACTACCCCCATAGCTGGCAGTATATTGTATTTTTTTGCAAAAATATTAAATGTATCTATTGAATATTTTCTTGATATGACTAAAACTACTGAGGTATCAGAGGATTACCTATTTGGTAAGCAAGACAACAATAGTCTTGTAAATAATATTATTGCTGAAGATAAAGCAGAGTATTTAGTACCTTTAAAATACGATACAGAAAAAGAAGTATCTTATCTTGTGGAAGGATTTACCGAGATTCAAAATCCACATATTAGGCAGAAAATAGTTGAACTGATTAAGTCAATAGTAGCATCTCAAGGTAATCAAATATAAACCGTAGTAATTAACTAGCTTTACAAGTTGGTCAACTATCGAATTTGGGATAAGAATTGACTAATTCTTATCCCGAATTCGCGTAGCTAGGGTTATTTTTTTGCTTTACTAGCATCAATATCATAAAAACTCCTTGCTCTTTCAACTATCAGATCAAACTGTTCTTCATTGGGAGTTTGTGGTGTAGCTCCTTCAATAAATGTTCCACCAATAACCCCTACATCATCAGCACTACTGCTAGGTAAATGCTTTGGATGCATGTAAAAATACCAATTTACTGCTTGCCCAGAACTAGTTTTACCATTACCTAAATTAACTGAAATTAAATATTTCACATCTTCAGGATCTTGGTTTTTTAACATAATTAAATGTCCTTGGCCAGGAGTCATTGCATTATCATTATCAAGCTCTTTAGCACCAAGACCGGTACAATCTACTATATATTTAGTTTTAATTTCTGCAAAATTTTGAATTTTCTTTTTAATAAAAGGTACTTTCTTATTTTTTAAATAAGTTGTCAAACTTATCATCATTTTTGGTACATTGATCAGAATTCCGTCATCGTAAGCTACCATAACTCTTGTTGTACCATTACCAAAATCAAGTACTACATCTTTGGCTGGTTGCATTACCCCGGCAGTTACATAAGGTTCTAGATCTGATTCTTCCCTAGTTGGAAAGTAAGCTGGCATTATAACAGCTCCATCTATAAAATTACTCTGTTGTTTTTTAGCAATAGCAGAATAAACTTTATAAGCATTAACAGCTATTTTATTCATCATGGGTCTTGCATTTGGTGGATAATCCATGAAAGAAGGCTTAAGCAATCCACCAGCATTATTAGAAGCCAGTCCATCAAATTGGTCAGCAATAATAGTGATGTTACTATACCCCTTTTCAATCAGATCATAAGCACTCCATAACCCCATAACACCAGCTCCGATAATAGTAATGGGAGTATCAGGTTTTAAATCAGTAGCATATTCTGATTTTTGCAATAATTCATTAACATAAGCAATAGCTCCTGGTGCTAATGTCCAACCGCTACCACTATGACCATAATTATGGGCAATAACTTTATCACCTAGCTTAGTAACAGTCATATTTGGTATACCATGCCTTGTAGGGCGATAACATATAATTCTTTGACCAAGATTAACAGCTTCTAGTTTTAGTGGGACAATTTTTCGTATTTCAGGTTGAGCTTGTGGTTGAGCGTACACCGTTGGTAACATAAATATTAGAACCATAGCAAAAGATTTAACAGAATTAACCAATATGTTCCAATATTGATATAGAGTAGGAGGTAGTAACTTCAATAAGGTGGTAAACATATTTAACTCATTAATTAAAGTTGATTATTAACTATTAGCAACATCATACGCATTAGTCTATTATGTAAATAAATCTGATCTAAAGATATATTATTTTTATTAGCAATATGTGATAATTTCCTTTCAAACAGTAGTTGAATATATAAGATGTGTTTTAGTAAATAAAGACATAAAATTTTTGGAAGTGGCACTTGCTACTATTTCTAGGTTTGTTTCCTTTATTTCAGCTATTTTTTCTGCTACATATTTAACAAAGGCTGGCTCATTTTGTTTTCCACGCATTGGAACAGGAGCTAGGTAAGGAGAATCTGTTTCAATTAATAATCTATCTAGTGGAATATAACGTACTATATCCTGTAAACTAGCTGCATTTTTAAAAGTTACAATTCCAGCAACCGATATATACATACCAAGATCAAGCATTTTTTTTGCCAAATGTTCTGAGGAGGTAAAGCAATGAATAAGACCGGTAAATGGTGCATTTTGCATTTCACTGCTTAAAATATCAATGGTGTCTTCTTCTGCTTCTCTTGTATGTACTATAATTGGTAACCCGGTACTTTGAGATGCTTGTATATGCTGTTCAAAAGACCCAATCTGTTTATTTTTGTCGGATGTTTGGTAATAATAATCAAGACCAGTTTCACCAATACCAATAATTTTGGGGTGATTACAATATTCCATAATAGTTTCGTACGAGACAATTTCCTTGACTTCATTGGGATGAACACCGCATGAGGCAAATATATTGCCGTATTTTACGGTTATTTCTAAAATAACTGGTAATTCCTCAAGGGTAGTACAGATAGTCTGCATGTACTGAACACCATTATCCTTAGCCCGAGCTATTATTGCCGATAAATCTTCTTTTAACATGTTAAGGTGACAATGAGAGTCAATTAATATCATGAGCGTATCCAATTTTTTGAGACTATTCTATTAGCAATTATATTAGCAATTTTTTCTACTTCATTAAGTGGGACATAATTATACTGTTCAAGCTGAGTTACAGATTCGTCTAATATTCTCGCTATTCCTAATTCTACCAATTTTTGTATAAACGATAGATGTTTAGGTAATTTAAAATTATTAGGGCAAAATATGTAAAGAGGCTTGCCAGTGGAGGCTGCCTCACTACACATTGAAATCGAATCAGCAGTGGAAATTATGTAATCTGCCTGTGATAACATACCAAAATAAGGGTTAGGTTTAGTGTTTTCCTCTGTTGGATCGTAAATAATAGCAGAGGAAGATACATTGTTTTTAATAATTTCTTTTGCTGAATTGGGGGTGCGTCTACTAAAACTAATAAACAAGCTATATTCTTTGCTTTTTTGTATAAGATTAGATAATATTGTTACAATTTGACAAGCATTATCATCGGTAAAAGTATAATTTTTACTATTACCACCGATAATTACTGAGATAAATTTCCCAAGTTTTGGATAATTTTTACGTAATTCAATGCCACCATCCTGTATTTTTGCTTGGACATTGTTCAGAGCCCCAGTAATTCTCAATATACTCAAATCACTTGAGTACATATTTAGTTCTTCCTTACTAACTTTATCATGGTGTGGTAAAATAATTAGATCAAATTGCTTGAGCGGTAGGTTAGGGTGCATAATTTGAACAATTTTTATTCTACCATTAGACTTATGTTTTAAATAACTTGCTAAAGAAGCAGTTCTTCTCCCGGCAGAAATTATTAAGTCTGGGAATCCTTGCCTGTCTGTAATAGTTTCCCACGATTGTAATAGTTCCTTTTTTACATGGATAGGGCTGAATCGGAGTAAGAAATTTGGTAAATTACCCCAAAAATTATATTCAATAGGTTTTAATTCATAACCAAGCTTGATATTTTCTGCTAGAGCTATGGCTTGATTAACGTTACCTACGCAGCTGTCAGCTAGTACCCAAATTTTAGGTTTAGTAGTATCTATCATATTTTTTTCTATCTATATTATTATTCCTAGCTCAAGCCTTATTAATAGCCAGTTGACCATTAGTTGATTTTATGTTTATCGTATCACCGCTCATGATACTACTCGAAAGAATCATTTTGGCAAAATGATTCTGTAGTTCTCGTTGAATAACTCTCTTTAATGGTCTAGCACCAAACATTGAGTCATAGCCCTTATCAGCAAGGTAATTTATAGCTGATTCATCAAATTGCAATATAATATTTTGTTGCAAAAGAATTTTTTTCAGATTATCCAGTTGTATTTTAACAATATCATGTATGTTGGCACGACTTAGTTTATGGAATAGAATAATCTCATCTAGCCTATTTAAGAATTCAGGTTTAAATACGGCTCGTACATATTCCATTACTTGTTCTTTGATTTTATGTTGATCATCTTCTTCTCGTTGATTAATAAGTATTTCAGCTCCAAGGTTAGAAGTAAGAACAATAATGGTATTTTTAAAATCAACGGTTATCCCTTGACTATCGGTCAGTCGTCCTTCATCTAAAATCTGCAGCATGATGTTAAAAATATCTGAATGAGCCTTTTCTACTTCATCAAATAAAATAACTTGATAAGGTCTCCTACGCACTGCTTCTGTTAAAGTTCCTCCCTGTTCATAACCAACATATCCTGGAGGGGCTCCAATCAAACGTGATATCGAATGCTTTTCCATATATTCAGACATATCAACTCTGAGAATAGCGTTACGATCATTAAATAAAAAAAGTGCTAAAGCTTTGGTTAGTTCAGTTTTCCCAACACCAGTTGGGCCTAAGAATAAAAATGACCCAAGTGGTCTATTAATATCTTGCAAACCAGCACGAGATCGACGTACGGCATCGCTGATTCCTCTTATAGCTTCATCTTGACCGATCACTGACTTGCGAAGTTTATCTTCCATAGCTAGTAGTTTTTCACGTTCGCTTGATAGCATTGTATCAATCGGTATACCAGTAATTCTAGAGATGATTATAGCTATATCGTTTTCCGATACGACTTCTTTTGATAGTTTGTTATCTCCTCCTTCTATTGCTTGTTGTAGTTTCTTAGTCAAATCAGGAATAATACCATATTTTAGCTCACTAGCCCGTGCAAGATCGCTACTTCTTTCTGCTCGTTCAAGTTCTGCTTTAGCTTTTTCTAGCTCCTCTTTTAATTTTTGCTCAATATGTATTTTTGATTTTTCAGCTTGCCAGCTAGCACTCATATCATAAGAAAGAGATTCAAGTTTTTCTAATTCATCTGTTAAGAGGATAATTTTCTTTTTTGAATGTTCATCATTTTCTTTTTTTAGAGCTGCTAGTTCAATCTTTATTTGAATAATACGGCGATCAAGTTCATCCAATTCTTCCGGTTTAGTAGATAATTCTATTTTTAACCGACTACATGCTTCATCAATCAGGTCAATGGCTTTATCTGGTAAGTAACGATCAGTAATATATCTATTAGATAAAGTGCTGGCAGCAACTATAGCACTATCAGCAATTCTTACAGCATGATGTAATTCGTATTTGTCTTTAATACCACGTAAAATTGATATAGTATCTTCTACTGTTGGCTGGCTAACGTAAATTGGCAAAAACCTTCTAGCAATCGCTTGATTTCTCTCGATATATTCACGGTACTCATCTAGGGTGGTAGCACCAATACAATAGAGTTCCCCTCTAGCAAGCATGGGTTTTAGTAAATTTGATGCATCCATAGCTCCATCTGTTTTGCCAGTTCCTACTAAAAGATGTAGTTCGTCAATAAATAAAATGATTTCCCCACTAGATTCTTTAATCTCGTTTAATACCGCTTTTAGTCGTTCTTCAAATTCTCCGCGATATTTAGCTCCAGCAATTAAAGCTCCCATATCAAGTTCAATGATACGGCAATTTGCTAGCGTTTCCGGAATGTCTTGGCTAAAGATTCTTTGAGCTAACCCCTCTATTATGGCTGTTTTACCAACTCCTGGCTCTCCTATCAGCACTGGATTACTCTTCATTCTTCTTGATAAAACTTGTACGGTTCTTCTAATTTCCTCATCTCTGCCAATTATTGGATCAAGTTTACCAAGTTCTGCCAGCTCAGTAACATCTCTACCATATTTCTTTAGGGCATCGTAAGTACTTTCAGAAGATTCGCTATCTGCTTTCTTACCTTTTCTTAACTGCAGAATTGCGGCGTTTATTTTTTTACTAGTTATTGAATTATCCAATAAGATTTTACCAGCAGGTGTTTGGTCATACGATAATGCTTCAAAAACTCGCTCAATAGTGATAAAACTATCAGCATTATCCTTAGCAATATCTAGGGCTTTATTAAGTAGTTTTAAGCTTTCCGATGATAAATAAATTTGTCCTCCTCCCTCAATTTGTACTTTTGGGATTTTGTTTAATTCTATAGTTACAGCTTTATTTAAATTGTCTAAGCTACTACCCAAAATATTAATGAGATTAGTAATAATGCCGCTATCATCATTTAACAAACTCGCCAGTATATGTAATGGCAATAGTTGCTGATGATCATTTTTTGCTGCTAAGCTTTGGGCATTAGAGATGACAGATTTTGTATGTGTAGTAAATTTATTCATGTCCATTTCAATAACCTTATAAATTGTAAATTAGATCAAACTTTACTAGAATATATCATACTATTTGACCCCACTAAGTATTTTATATTAATATTTTATATAATTAATGATTAATAATAATACAAGGGGCTATAACCATAACTGTTGAAAGTTAGTAAATACAGCTTCCTTATACGTCTATTAGCGAGAAGGTCGTAAGGCCGACGAAGCAATCCAGTAACATCATTTATCTATTAGATTGTTTCCTAGATTGCTTCGCTTACGCTCGCTAATAGACGCTGTGGTATAGATATTTGTAAACTTTCAATAGTTGTGGGGCTATAACTAACCCGAAAATGTTTGAATCATGGTTTGAGTCATGAAAACGATGCTAAACTAGCACTTATTTTAACAGATTGACAAATATATTAAATTCAGATATCCTCTAGTCCTTAAATTCGAGTAAGCGAAGAAATCTTAAGGACTAGGTTTTAAGGACTGAAAAAGAGAGATTAGGCGTCAAAATTACGACATCCTTGCTTTTACGAAAGGGCGGCAGCTCGAATCTGTCATTGCCCGCTAATAATATAAATAATTAAATAAGTAGAATTATGACAAACTGTATTAAAAAATCATTATTTGTTACAGCTGGTCTTGCTGTAATGGGTTTGGGACTATTTTTGGGTAATCCTAGTAGAGTTGATGCTGCGGTTAAAGAGGGACAAAAATTTTCAGATTGGGTAGTTAACTGCACCACAGATGCTGAAAAAAAACAGGTCTGTTTTTTAAGTCAAGCAATTAACTCTACTAATAAAGATGGTAAACAACAAGTGTTAGCTGTGTATCAAATAGGTTATTTGGGTAGTGGTAAGGCAAAAAGTTTAAAAATGATACAAATAGTTCCTACTGATGTTTCTGTTGCTCCAGGTACGTCAATTATTAGTTCCCAAAAATTAGTTGCTCCAGGTAAGTACGTTACTTGTACAAAAGATTCTTGTCAGGCTGTTGTTGAAATATCAGATAAAGATCTTAAAGATATTTTATCAAAAGATGCTAATCCTATCGTGGGGATAATGAATTCAGCTGGTCAACAAGTAAATCTTCCACTCTCTACGAAAGGTCTTGAAGAAGGCTTGAAAGCGTTGAAGTAAATTAAGTTATAGCTAAACCGAAAAAATTTTAGCCTAAAACCGTCTATTAGCGAGTAGACCGTAGGTCGACGAAGCAATCCATATGACAAGCTTCATGGATTGCCACGCTCACATACGTTCGCTCGCTAATAGACATATATGTCTATTAGTTTAAAATGCATTTTTTCTTATATTAAAGCCAATTCGGGATAAAAATTAGTTACTTCTTATAGGTTATCCCAATGAGTATTTGTCCTAATAAATTATCTGAAACAGATAATGAAATATACCAAATTATTAATGCTGAAGAAAAGCGTCAGCATGATTTTATCGAATTGATTGCTTCTGAAAATTTTGTAAGCCCGGCAGTATTAGAAGCACAAGGGTCAGTTCTTACCAATAAATATGCTGAAGGATATTTTGGAAAACGCTATTATAATGGTTGTGACGAGGTTGATAAAGCTGAGATTTTGGCGATAGAACGAGTAAAAAAACTATTTAATTGTAACTATGCTAACGTTCAGCCTCATTCCGGCTCTCAGGCTAATCAGGCAGTATTTTTAGCCCTATTAAAACCACATGACACCATACTTGGTATGTCGCTAGATACAGGGGGACATTTGACTCATGGTGCTTCCCCTAACTTGTCTGGCAAATGGTTTAACTCTGTATCTTATTCGGTGAATAAAGAAACTTTCTTAATTGATTATTCACAAATAGAGCAAATGGCCGTGCAGCATAAGCCTAAATTGATTATAGCCGGCTATTCTGCTTACTCACGTCAATTAGATTTTAGCAAATTTAGGGAAATTGCTGATAGAGTAGGGGCATATTTGCTAGCAGACATTGCTCATATTGCCGGACTTGTTGCTACAGAGGAACATCCAAGCCCCTTACCTTATGCTCATGCTGTTACCTCTACTACTCATAAAACTCTGCGTGGTTCACGTGGTGGTATTATTCTTTCAAACGATGAGGAATTGGGCAAAAAGATAAATTCTGCTTTATTTCCTGGCATGCAAGGTGGACCGTTAATGCATATTGTTGCAGCAAAAGCAGTAGCGTTTTTGGAAAACTTACAACCAGATTATCATCTTTATATAAAACAGGTTATGAGTAATGCAAAAGCTCTTGCTAACAGTTTAATGGCAAGAGGCTATGATATTTTAACTAATGGCACTGATAATCATATAGTATTAGTGGACCTACGAAAATATGGTATAACTGGTAAGATGGCCGCAGATTCACTTGAAAGAGCCGGCATAACCTGTAATAAAAATGCTATACCATTTGATACAACTTCACCGTTCATTACTTCTGGTATTAGGCTTGGTACTCCAGCATGCACCACTAGAGGTTTCAAAGAAAAGGAGTTTATAGAAGTTGGCGAGATGATTTGCAACGTATTAGATGGGTTGAAAGCTACGCAAGATAATAGTGATTGTGAGCAAGAAACTCGCAAGCAAGTTAAAAAATTAGTAGATAATTTCCCGATTTATGTTTAAACATATTGTTTCCTAGATTGCTTCGCTTACGCTCGCAATGACGCTGTGGTATAGGTATTTGTAAACTTTCAACAGTTGTGGGATGACACCCTAAACTATTAAACCGATGCCTTACATCAAACTCAGGTTAGGTTAGCTATAACTCCCTTTCATTTCCTTAATTTTTGCAATAATCTTTTCTAGGATATTTGAAGGAGTAAGGCCAAAATATGAGTATAGCTCTTCAGAACAACTAGATAGACCAAATTGGTCGACTCCAAAAAACAGTCCGTTTTCTCCGATGATTCGATGCCAGCCGAAGCTACTTGCAGCTTCTATAGCCACTTTTAAGTTACCCCTAGATAAAATATTTTGGATATAGCTAGGTTTTTGTTTAAAAAATAGCTCAAAACATAATATTGATATGACCTCAGCTTTAAAACCATGGTTAGTTAGCAGCTCTTGTACTTTTAGAGCAATTGATAATTCAGAACCTGTGGCAAAGATAGCAACATCTACTTTTTCTTGATTATTCCCTAACAATATATACCCACCTTTAGAGCATAAATTTTGTAAACTGATGGGGCTAACTATTTGATTTTCCCTATGTTGAACTTTAGTAACTTGAGGGACAGCTTGTCTTGTTAAAGCAAGAACAGAAGGACCTTGTTTATTAGATAGTGCAATTCGCCAAGACTCGGCTGTTTCTATATAGTCTGCAGGACGTAGTACCATCATATTTGGTAAGCTTCGGAGGCCTGCTAGATGTTCAACTGGTTGGTGAGTAGGCCCGTCTTCTCCTACACCGATTGAATCATGAGTCATTATATAGATTACTTGTTGCTGCATAATAGCAGAAAGTCGCATACTTGGCTTCATATAATCAGAAAAGGCTAGAAAAGTAGCACCTACAGGCAAAAATCCTGATAATGACAGTCCGTTCATGATAGAACCCATAGCATTCTCACGAACACCATAATGGATGTAGTTACCACTAAAATCATCTTTACTGATTACTTTACTATGATTATTTTTGATATTATTGGATAATGATAAATCAGCTGATCCAAAAATAATTTTATCAGATAGTTTGCTTAATTCTTCTACAATTCTACCGGATGAACTACGGGTTGCTTCATCTTTTACCGGGATAGGGATATTATCAAGAAAAGAACAATCGATATTAGGTCTAGCAAAATATGCTTTTTGTTCTTGACTTATATCAACAAAGTTGTCCTGCCAATTATTATAACTTACTTGATTTCTTAGCCAAGCGATGCCCCATAGGTCTTTTAATTCTTTTGGCAGACCAAACTCTTCATCCTTAAAACCTAAATTTTCTTTTAGCAATTTAACTTCGTCTTTGCCAAGGGGCGAACCATGGGCTGCATTTGAATTTACTTTGTTAATAGAACCTTTGGCAATTAAAGTACGACAGGCAATGAAGTAGGGTTTATCAGAATTTTTTGCCCTAGTTAAGCTGGCATTAATTTGCTCAAAATCATGTCCATCAATAGATTCGGTAATCCAACCCATGGCAGTAAATTTAAGCAAATGGTCTTCAGATACGGTAAGGTTGGTAGAGCCATCGATGGAAATTTTATTATCATCAAATAAAACTATTAGGTTATTAAGGCATAAATGCCCAGCTAAAGAAGCAGCCTCGTAGCTTATACCTTCCATTAGGCATCCATCTCCAATTATACAGTAAATTTTATGGTCACTAAGATCTTTGCCCAATTTTTGTTGATATTTTTTTTGACCAATAGCCATACCCACTGAAGTAGCAAATCCCTGACCTAAAGGACCTGTAGTAGCCTCAATAGCTTCATATGCCCCATATTCTGGATGCCCAGGAGTTTTTGAATGTAATTTGCGAAATTGTTTTAAATCTTCTAAGTGAAAATTTTTATAATTTGTTAAATAATAAAAACTATAAAGTAACATAGAACCATGGCCAGCTGATAGAACTAGGCGATCACGGTCAAACCAAGTTGGATCATTAGGATTGAATTTAAGAAAATCAAACACTAAAACTGTCATCACATCTGCCATGCCAAGTACCATACCCGGATGCCCTGACTTAGCATGCTCTATGCTATCACTTGCTAAAATTCTAATACAGTCACTTAATTTGCAATATTCTTCTGAATATTTTGGTATTTTATTAAACTTCATTATGATAAATATCGCTTTTATGTTAAAAGATATATACTTTTCTAGTTTCAAGAATTGGAATATATTGATAAAAATTTTTTATGAATCTACATCAAAATAGATATTATGACAACAAAACTATTATCCGTTTTCTCGTGGTTTACTACTTTATTTCATCAATTACGGTTATCAATCAGTTCAATAAATTTTTACCAAGATGTTTATAGATCATATACAGGGTATGGAATTAAGTACATATTTACTGTATCTTTTATATCATCATTGATTTTTTGTCTTTTTATATTTAATTATTTGTTGGCTTTGACGGATTATTTTACTGAAAACCGCTCTACAAAAAGCACCACAACTATTGAATATATATTAAAACAGTTACCAGAAATCTATTATGATGGTAGTAAAATTTCAGTTGATCAAGATGAACCTATATATTTACTTGATGAAAATGGTAATAAAATTGCTGTTATAGACTCAAAGAATCAACTACCTTATAGCGAGAAAATTAAAGTTCCTCTCCTCTTTAGTAGCAATAATATAACCCTTACTACGATTGAAATAACTGATAAAAAAAAGAGTGCATTTAGTATTGGATATTCTAAATTATTTACTTCTGATCGAAAAATTTTAACTGAAGAAGTCATTAAAAAGCATTTCTCCGAGATACTTACACAAGCACCGAAGGTATTTATTTACATTTTAATGCCAATAATGATAGTCTATCGTTTTATAATGATTTTATTCGAAAAAATCTTTATTATCATATTAGTATATCTGTTAACTAATTATTTTGGGCCTAAATCCTCTTGGCAAACATGCACTAGGATAGTATTATTTTCAAGTGGAGTGACTATTTTATTACAACCTATTATTGTTATATTTTTACCAGCATTGAGTAGCATGCTATTTTTTATACAAATGTTTGCCTATTTTTTACTCTTTTTGGGGATGTTGCAAATACGAAGTAAATAGGGCTAGGTGATGCACACAAAATTCTTCAACGTCATTGCGAGGAGGCATGAGCCGACGAAGCAATCCACAAAAAATATAATAAGTAATTTGGATTGCCGCGTCGCCACTAAAGTGGCTCCTCGCAATGACGTTTGTTGAACTTTTGACAGTTGTGCCTTGCAATGGACGAAAAAGAATTTTTAACTTTGTATTGTATATACTTGTTTATACAGTAACAATATTAATGATATTATGCAAACTCAAATCCAAAAATGGGGAAATAGCTTGGGAATTAGAATTCCTAAACATCTAGCTGATAAGTTACATTTTCAACAAGGTACATTTGTTAATTTAGAAACAGCTGATAACTATTTGATTATCAGTACAGAAACATCAGAATTAGATATATTATTGGATAATATTACAGATTCTAACTGTCATCATGAAATATTAAATGATGACATGGTGATAGTAAATTGCTTATTCTTCAAACTGTTCTATAATATATATTATGGAAAATAAAACTTTAGGTTTAATCTGAATAATTATTAATTCTTATCTTTCTTATAGCTTTTTATAAAGAAGCATTGCATCACCATAACTAAAAAACCGCATTTTTTTATCTATAGCATATTTGTAGATATCAGTTATTTCCTGATAACCCGCGAAGGCACAAACTAACATGAATAATGTGGATTTTGGCAAATGGAAATTGGTAACTAACATATCAACAATTTGAAATTTAAATCCTGGTCTAATAAAAATGGTTGTTTCAAATTCTCCGTCTTGTATTTGTCCATGTCCATCAATGCTACTGCTTTCTAACGCCCGTAAGGACGTCGTTCCTACGGCTATTATCCGTCGGCTTTCTTTTTTTGCCTTATTAATGATATCTGCAGTTTTTTTATCTATATGATAATATTCTGAATGCATTTTATGTTGATCAATATCCTCAGTTTTAACTGGTAGGAACGTCCCTGCCCCAACATGCAAAGTAATAAAAGCAGTTTCAATATTTTTTGCTTTAATTAATGCAAGTAATTCATCAGAAAAATGTAGCCCTGCAGTTGGAGAGGCTACTGCTCCAAGTTTTTTACTATAGACTGTTTGATATCTATTATTATCTTCTAGTAAATTTTCCTGCCTCTTTATATAAGGAGGTAGCGGGATTTCACCGTATTTTTCTAAAAATTCAAAAACTGAGAGATTATCTAGAAAAAATTCGACCTCAACCTGCCCCATTACAAGTTTTTTACTTATAATAATCTTATTACAACCAAAATCAAATTGATCTCCTTCATTAAGTCTTTTTGAAGGCTTGGCAAAACCATGCCAACAATTATTATTTATTGGCTTATTTAGGTATAAATCGATCTTTTTTCCATCTTTATTCAATAGCAATTTGGCTTTAATAACTTTACTATCATTAAACACCATTAAATCACCAGGGCATAGATAGTCAATTATATCATAAAACTTGCTCTGCACTAAGTCTTTATTTGGTGCTACTGCCAACAAATTAGACTCATCTCGTTTTTTTTCTGGTTTCTGAGCTATTAATTCAGTCGGTAAGGTAAAATCAAAATCAGATAATTTCATTGTACCTCTCATATAAATTTGGGGGCGATTATGTTTTAATATAATCTGCTCGTCAATGATTATTTCACAAATCCCTTGTGTTACTGTAATATTAGCTAGACAATTATAGGTTTCTTTTCTACTATTCTATACCAATTATTGTATTTTAACCTATTAAAACAGGTTCTATGTGCTTATCTAAGGTTAAAATACTTATAGCAAAGATGCTATTTGTAATATCTGCATTGGGAACTGTAATTATTCCACCAATTACGGTATATGGAACTGGTGATTCATCTAGGCATAAGGCTGTAGAACTTTTTAATACTCCATTGGTTATTAATGAAAAACGAACATTTGAACAGTTTAAAAAACAGTTGGGTGTTAACCGACCCAACTCTTACCTAACTAAGGTGGCTAATTTTTTTAACCGTAAAAAAACACAAGGGCAAAATGAATTCCCACTAGAAGAGCTGAATGTTGAATTTATTTCCTCTGAATTTTATGATGATATAGCCCCTGATGAACCTTATGTGGATATAGAAAAAACAAAAAAAAATCAGGAGGATACAACCGATGGACAACAACCAATAGTGCCAGTAGCTAATATACCACAACAAGCAGGATTAGAAGGAGTTGGAGCAGGACATAATCCTGCCCCACTTCTATTTCCTAATAATGTACAACAACAAAGAGAAGATGGAGACGAAGTTAGAAGACCACCAATACACGTATATGTACCACAAGATCATCAAGAACAACAAGATCATTTGCAAGTAGATATAGAAGAACATGCACCGCCAGCAAGGAGAGATGGAGCTGTTGTAGCACCACCAGCAGGAAGAGAAGTAGCACCGCCAGCAGGAGGAGCAGCAGCCCCGCCAGCAGGAAGAGAAGTAGCACCGCCAGCAGGAGGAGCAGCAGCACCACCAGCAGGAGGAGCAGCAGCGCCGCCAGCAGGAGGAGCAGCAGCACCGCCAGCAGGAAGAGCAGCAGCACCGCCAGCAGGAGGAGAAGTAGTACCGCCAGCAGGAGGAGCAGCAGCACCACCAGCAGGAAGAGAAGTAGCACCACCAGCAGGAGGAGCAGCAGCGCCGCCAGCAGGAGGAGCAGTAGCACCACCAGCAGGAGGAGCAGTAGCACCGCCAGCAGGAGGAGCAGTAGCACCGCCAGCAGGAGGAGCAGCAGCCCCGCCAGCAGCAAGAGAAGTAGCACCGCCAGCAGGAAGAGAAGCAGCACCACCAGCAGGAGGAGCAGCAGCGCTGCCAGCAGGAAGAGCAGCAGCACCGCCAGCAGGAGGAGAAGTAGTACCGCCAGCAGGAGGAGCAGCAGCACCACCAGCAGGAAGAGAAGTAGCACCACCAGCAGGAGGAGCAGCAGCGCCGCCAGCAGGAGGAGCAGTAGCACCACCAGCAGGAGGAGCAGTAGCACCGCCAGCAGGAGGAGCAGCAGCCCCGCCAGCAGGAGGAGCAGCAGCCCCGCCAGCAGGAAGAGAAGTAGCACCGCCAGCAGGAGGAGCAGCAGCGCCGCCAGCAGGAAGAGCAGCAGCACCACCAGCAGGAAGAGAAGTAGCACCACCAGCAGGAAGAGAAGTAGCACCACCAGCAGGAGGAGCAGTAGCACCGCCAGCAGGACCTACATCGCCAGCAGAAGCTATAGTGCCACAAGAAAAAGTTGCACAGATAGCAAGGGTAACAGTGGCATTAGCGGAAGAATTATTACAAAAACAAAAAGAAACAGTGAGAAATATTGCCTTAGCACTGAATGAAATAATTATCTTGTCTCATGAATTCGCAAACTCATCTATTGATTTAAGATTAAGCGATTTAAAACATCTAAACAATCTTTCTCCACCCGCTGCTGATGATGAAGATGATATTGTTCCTAAAAATGTGTGGGTTAGTGGTACGATAGGTATAACCAAATATAATAGGAAATGCTTGTTAAGTAGCTATACTGGCAGAACTAGTGCTGCAACTATTGGAGGCGATTTAGAGTTACCTAATGGCAGCATTATTGGAGGAGCTTATAACTATGTTCTCTCTAATTTTAAATACAAGAATCGTACTGAGAAATTTACTGCCCACACCCACGTAATATTTATGTATGGTCAAACTAACTTGTCTGAGAAACTAATATTACAAGGATTCCTTTCCCTTGCTTCGGGTAATGTTTCTGCAAAATTACCAGTACAAAACCAGCTAGCTAAAGCTAAATTTGCTAATAGCTCATATAGTAGCAAGCTAGTAGTTGCTTACAAATCAAAGGTTGGTAAAGCTTTAATTATCCCCCATATTGGGCTTAAATATGGGGGGCAGGATATTGCTGGATATGAGGCAAGCTTTGAAAGACAAAGTCTATCGGTAGCTGCTACTAACAGCCGAAGATCTTCGGGGCTTATAGGATTTGAAGTAATTATGCCAATGAAGATTAGTGATACTACCCAAGTGATTCCTAGATTGCATATGGAAGTCGAAAAGTTTTTGCATAATAAGCAGCAGAAGCTTCATATGCAGGTCATGTCATATCCATCTAGCAGCAGAGAGGAAATATTGCTGCTTGAAAAACCTACTAAATACAACTACAAAATTGGCGGAACTATCACTATAAAACGTGGAGCAACAGAAATCATGGCAGTATATAACTATTTAGCATCTAATAATAAATATTCAAGCCATCAAGGTTCACTTAAATTAAAATTATCGTTTTAGGCTCAACTATTAAACCAAACTCAGATTATATATTATCATTCGAGTATATCCACATCCACCTCTTCCTCAGGGCTATCAGCAATCAATGCGGTAGAAACTACTTTTTCTCCTTGTTCGGTTTTGAATAATATTACACCACTAGTATTACGACCAGTTATACGTACAGATTCAAGTTTACACCTAATTAGTTTGCCATTATTAGTAATTAACATCAACTCATCAGACATATCAACCGGCATTACTCCAACAACTAATCCAGTTTTGTCAGACACATCCATATTAACAATACCGCTACCACCACGGTTAGTAATCCTATATTCGTATGCGGAACTTCTTTTTCCGAAACCATTTTCACTAACAGTAAGAATAAATTCTTCTGAAATAGCCATTTCTAAAATCTGCTCTTTACTTAAATGCACACCAAATTCTTCCGGGGTAAATTCCTTGCCACCTGCTATTAACAACCTATTCTCTATAGGAATTGATAGATAGGCTTCTCTTTCATCCATTGTACATGCTATGCCTTTTAATATTGTCATAGAAATAACGTAGTCACTAGCAGCAATCCTCATACCTCTTACACCATCAGAAGTACGGCTTTTAAATACCCTAACTGAACTAGCTGGGAATCTTACAGCTTTACCAGCTTTGGTTGCCAATAAAACATGGTCTTCATCCTTACAAACTTTAACATCTATTAAATGGTCATTATCATCAAGCCTAATAGCAATTTTACCATTTGATTGAATACGTTTAAAGTCTGATAAATCATTCCTTCTAATGTTACCTTGGCTTGTAGCAAAAATAATATTCAAACTATCCCACTCATCCTGATTTTCAGGCAAGGGCATAATATTATTTATATGTTCTCCTTCTTTTAAAGGTAAAATGTTGACTATTGGTCTTCCTTTACTTTGAGGATTACCAAGTGGCAGTTTATATAATTTTAAGCTGTATACCTGCCCGGTATTTGAGAAAAACAACATCGGTGTGTGAGTACTGCCAACAAATATTTGAGTGGTAATATCTTCGTCCCTCATTGACAGCCCTGACCTCCCCTTTCCTCCTCGTTTCTGTGCTCTATAGGTAGCAAGAGGTACACGTTTAATATAACCGCCCAATGTCACGGTCACAACCATTTCTTCTCTTTGGATAAGATCCTCAATATCTTGATCAAAGTCACCTAATTCAATGCTAGTAAGCCGGGGGGTAGCGAATTCATCTTTGATTCTAATTAACTCATTTTTTAGGATATCTAGAAGTTTCTCACGTGATGCTAGAATGTCAGTATAACCGCTAATCTCCGTAGCTAGTTCTGCAAGATCATTTTCTAATTTATTTTTCTCCATAGCAGTTAAACGTTGCAATCGCATTTCAAGAATTGCTTTTGTTTGTGTTTCAGTAAAATAACATTTACCATCATCTGCTATCATTGCCCTATCATCAACAAGTTTTACTAGGTCTATTATAGATGACGCATCCCAAGTTCTTTGCATTAGTTGCTCTTTAGCACTTGCCGGATCATTTGAAGATTTAATTATTCTAATAACCTCATCAATATTACTAACAGCAATCATTAGTCCCAATAAAATATGCGCCTTATCACGAGCCTTATTTAACAAATATATCGTCCTGCGAGTTATTACTATTTCTCTAAAATTGACAAAAGCAGCTATCACTTCTTTTAAGTTCATAACTTCTGGTAGCCCATCTCTTAGAGCTAACATAATCACACCAAAACTAGTTTGTAGCTGGGTATAGGAATATATTTGATTCAGCACCACTTCTGTTACAGCATCTTTCTTTATTTCAATTACTACTCGAATACCATCCTTATTTGATTCATCTCTAAGATCACTGATACCTTCAATACGTTTTTCCTTGACTAGTTCGGCAATTTTTTCAACCAATTTAGCTTTATTAACCATATATGGTATTTCTGTAATAATAATAGCCTGTCTATTATTAGCAATCTCTTCAATTTCGCTGCGTCCTCTAGTTAGAATACTTCCCCTACCCGTTAAATAAGCTGACCTAATACCGCTTGTACCAAGTACTATACCAGCAGTAGGAAAGTCAGGTCCTTTAACTACTGACATAAGTTCTAATATCTCTACATCGTTATTATCAACATATAGGCAGCAAGCATCAATTATTTCTCCAAGATTATGAGGAGGAATATTGGTAGCCATGCCAACAGCAATACCATTAGTTCCGTTTACCAAGAGATTGGGAAACATTGATGGTAGTACCAATGGTTCTTTTTCAGAACCATCATAATTTGGCGTAAAATCAATGGTTTCTTTATCAATATCTTCCAGCAATGTATGAGCAACTTTAGCAAGTCTTGACTCTGTATACCTCATAGCAGCGGCAGCATCACCATCTCTTGAACCAAAATTACCCTGCCCATCAACGAGCAGTACTCTTAAAGAAAAGTCCTGTGCCAACCTTACTAATGAGTCATAAATTGCAGCATCACTATGCGGATGGTATTTACCCATCACATCACCGACAGTTCTTGCTGACTTACGATAAGGTTTGTTAAAGTAATTAGATGCTTCATACATTGCATAAAGGATTCTGCGATGCACTGGCTTTAGACCATCACGTACATCTGGAATGGCTCTACTGACGATTACACTCATCGCGTAATCTAAGTACGATCCCTTCATTTCATCTTCAATGTTAACAGATATTGAGTTTTGACGATCTAAATTAGTCACAGTTAGAACCTACATTTATTAATTAGAATAGTTTAAGTATATTACATATTCGGAAAAAAATCTATTGCTGAATGAGCGTAGACTAGCTGGAAAAGCTATTTTTTTCCAAGTGTAGCTATAACCCGAAGAACAGATTCCCCAGTTGAGGGAAAAAAAGGAATTAAATAGATAGGGACAAGTTTAAAAGCTCGAGACGTCATTGCGAGGAGTTGCGATGCAGCGACGAAGCAATCCATTTTTAATCACTTTTATGGATTGCTTCGTCGGCTCATGCTTCCTCGCAATGACGCCATTTTACTATGGTTAGCTATACATAACATCTTTTTTTAGATTGCCTGAATTTCAAATAAATCGGCAGGCTAAATAATGTTAAAATTCTTATAACATAATAATAACGATAATCGGATGCCATAGTAGCAAAAAATAGTACTATTGAAAAAACAATAGATATTGCTACGATATATGCCAAAATAACTTTCTCGGGACTATTAGATTGTCTCTTTATTAGAATAGATAAATATACAAATATTAATATAAAACTAATAAGATTTATTGTTAAAATCTTTGGATATAATTTTAAATATTTAATTGTCCAATTTTTTAAGTAATTCTTTTTAATATCCATACCATGTTTTTGAGCTTCGTTAAGTTCAATAAAGGCGTAATGATGGAATCCCCAGTTTTTCATTAACATAACAAAATTCATTGTACGATGTTTAAGAAAATCTAGTGGATAGTAAGTAATGGCTTGTTTATAAGCAGATTCCATTTCTTGTAACTTTACAGGATCTGCTGTAAAGGCATAAATCCTAGTATCAGCAAAAATTAATGGATCAACCCGTCTAGGAGTGTAATGAACTTTAAGCTTCTCAAAACTATATAAATCTTGGTCTTCTTTAACATATTTTGGCACTAAATCATCGTTATTGATAGCAACACTTACTCCAGCAATATCAAATAATTGACGTAATTGCTCTGAATGACTTTCAGTGGAAAAATGCTTAGTAAGTTTAGCATTACCATATATTATTAATAGCGAAATGATGCAGGTTAGTATTATTCTTATTAACAAGCTAGTTTTAAGATAAATTGACAATACAAACAAAATCAAAATTGGAGCTATAAATTGTGCTTGAAATTTAACACCAACAATATAAAAAACAATTAACAATAATCCAATAACTACCAACAAAGAAGCAGGTTTTCGGCGATAAGTATAAAAAATACAAGTAGCTACTACAAAGAAACTACCAAAGGCAAAAGCTACATCTTTCCAAATTGTTCCAGATTGGGATAATATATTAGGTAGAAATGGTATTAATAAGTAAAGCCATCTGTATTTATTTTGTTGATCAGCGTAAAGAAGTAATAATATTCCACCCCACAATAATGCTAAATTTAATAGTAGCATCGTCTGCGGACCTTGGTAAATATAGTGAAGTAAAGACCACACCATTGACATTAACGGTGGGTGATGAGAGAAATAGTTTTTATTAATACTCTGCCCATATTGGTCGAAACTGTCATATGACATACCACCAGGATAGGCAGAGGCAAAATGTAAAGACATTAAAAATAAACACAAAATGACAGGGTAATATTTACGCAAAAACTCTGTACAGCAATTCATGTTCACAATTTATTCTGATATTCCAGCCAGTTTTGGATTAAAATTTTTAATTTTAATCCAAAACTGAGGTTTCAAATATGATGGTCTATAAGCCGGATTTTGTATAAATAATATTTCTATTATCTACTGCAGTTATTTATCTAGGATAAATATTACCATTTATCTCAAGCGATCCACCCACATTACTTCTAGTCAGAGATGCCTAGGAACACGTAAGTTCTGTAATGCCTATTTGATCTTGCTCTTGGTGGGGTTTACCATGCGTAGCTTGTTACCAACCTACCGGTATGCTCTTACCACACCATTTCACCCTTACCAAAATTTGATAACAAAGTTTGGCGGTATATTTTCTGCGGCACTTTCCCTAAAAGATTACTCTTCCGCTGGACGTTAACCAGCACCATATCTCTGTAGAGTCCGGACTTTCCTCGTAAATTCTAGTATAGATATTTACGCAACTGCACGACCATCGAAGTGATTATGTTCTGAAATAATCTTTCCGTCAATGATTATTTAAAATTATTCTTCTAGGATGCTTAGTGCTAGTTAAAAACCTGTTATTATTGATATTTTCAAGATAATAAGTTAAATTTATGGTAGTGAGTATAAAATTTGCCGCTGAATTACGGGATAAATTATATGGATTAAATCTTTCTGACCCAAAATATCTACAATTTTACCAAGAAATGGTATTTACTTTTATTAAAGGTAATGAAAATGAAATATTACAAGTATATAAAGATATTAAGGGGTACAACACTATAGGGATAGGCTTTAACATGGATAATCCAAGAGCAAAAATTGTGTGGCAGACAATATTCCAAGGTTCTTTATCATTTGACAAAGTTTATAATGGCGATAAAGCTATTACAATACAACAATCTCGAATGATATATGATTGTAAGAGTGCTGTTAATCGCCTAGAGCTAAAAAATATTTATGGCAAGTCTTGGGATAAGTTAAAACCTAACGAGATGCTGATGATTGAGGATATGTATTGGAATGGTGGTAATAAGCTAGTAGGTAAATATACCAAGTTTTTTAAATATATGATCCTTTATACTGAAAGTTCTAGGTTAAAATATCTTATACAAGGATTAATCGAGGTAAGAGAAAATTCTAATAAAGAGAGAATTAGGGGTGTTCAAAATCGTAGAAATGTACAAAGTGAAATAGGTGACTCGTCCAAATGTTCTGCTCCAGTGATAAGGACATGATATAACTTTTTTTCACAGCTACCTCTTGTAAAATAAACGAGGAGACACTATATCAAAACTTATCAAATTGATTTATTAAATTGGGATTAGGAGTGTATATGGCGAAGATCATAGGTATAGATTTAGGAACAACAAATTCTTGCGTCGCAGTAATGGAAGGAAAAGAGCCAAGAGTCATAGCAAATGCTGAAGGAGTTAGGACTACTCCTTCAATGGTAGGATTTGGTAATGACGGTGAAAAATTAATTGGAGATTCAGCAAAACGTCAAGCTGTAACCAATCCACAAAATACTTTATACGGTATTAAAAGATTGATAGGTAGAGGTTTCTCTGATCCTATGGTAAAAAAAGACCAAGATCTTGTACCATACAAGATAGTAAAAGCTGCTAATAACGATGCTTGGGTTGAAGTTAAGGGCGAAAAATATTCTCCAAGCCAAATTAGTGCTTTTATTTTACAAAAAATGAAAGAAACAGCTGAGAATTATCTTGGTGAGAAGGTAACACAAGCAGTCATTACTGTACCAGCATATTTTAACGACGCACAGCGCCAAGCAACCAAAGATGCTGGCAAAATTGCTGGTTTGGAAGTATTAAGGATAATCAATGAACCAACAGCAGCCGCTTTAGCATATGGTTTCGATAAAGCTGAGAGCAAAATAATTGCAGTTTATGATCTTGGTGGTGGTACGTTCGATGTATCAATTTTAGAGATAGGTAACGGTGTATTTGAAGTTAAATCTACCAACGGTAATACTTTCCTTGGTGGTGAAGATTTTGATTCTAGAATTCTAGATTATTTAATTGATGAATTTAAGAAAGAAAGTGGTATAGATTTACGCAAAGATCCTTTAGCTTTGCAACGTCTGAAAGAAGCTGCTGAAAAAGCTAAAAAAGAATTATCATCTGTACCTCAAACTGATGTTAATTTGCCATATATTACGGCTGATAGCTCAGGTCCTAAGCATTTAAATATAAAATTTACTAGGGCGAAATTAGAATCCTTAGTGGCAACATTAATTGATGATACAATAGAACCATGTAAGAAAGCTTTAAAAGATGCTGGGCTAAAAGCTTCGGATATTCAAGAAGTAGTACTTGTTGGTGGTATGACTAGAATGCCAAAAGTTATTGAGAAAGTAAAGGATTTCTTTGGTCGTGAACCACATAGAGGAGTTAACCCCGATGAAGTCGTGGCTCTAGGTGCTGCTATTCAGGGAGGAGTGTTAAATAAAGAAGTTACTGATATATTATTGCTAGACGTTACCCCTTTATCTTTAGGTATTGAAACTCTTGGTGGGGTATTTACTAGGCTGATTGATCGTAATACTACTATTCCGACTAAAAAGAGTCAGGTATTCTCTACTGCTGATGATAACCAACATGCTGTAACGATTAGGGTATTTCAAGGTGAACGGGAAATGGCTTCTGATAATAAGATACTTGGCCAATTTAATCTTGATGGCATTCCGCCTGCACCACGAGGATTACCGCAAATTGAAGTAACTTTTGATATAGACGTTAATGGTATAGTGCATGTTTCTGCCAAGGATAAAGCTAGTGGTAAGGAACAAAAAGTAACTATTCAAGCTTCTGGAGGTCTTAGCGATACGGAAATTGAACAAATGGTAAAAGATGCAGAAAAAAACGCTGAGGATGATAAAAAGCGTCGTGAATTAATTGAGGCTAAAAATAGTGCTGATAGCTTAATTTATTCAACAGAAAAAACTCTAAAAGAACATGATAGTAAAATATCAGCTAGTGATAAACAAGAAGTAGAAAATAGCATAACAGAGTTAAAAGCAGCTTTAGAGTCTGATAATCTTGAGCAAATTAAAGCAAAAACTGATGCTCTTATGGCTAGTAGTATGAAAATAGGAGAAGCTATGTATAAATCTCAACCAGATGATCATAGTGAGGAAAAACCTGAAACGAATGATGACAAAGTAGTTGATGCTAACTACGAAGATGTCAGTAACAAGTAGGAATTTTTGGATGTCACCCCATAACTGTTGAAAGTTAAAAAATCGTCTATTAGCAAAGTGCTGTTGTAAGGCTTAAACCGTCTATTAGCGAGCGAACGTACGTGAGCGTGGCAATCCCACAACTGTTGAAAGTTAAAAAACCGTCATCGCGAGGCGTCGATAGACGCCGTGGCGATCTCATGAAGTAAGCTCTTCTTCACAAGATTGCCACGTCGTCGCTTACAGCGACTCCTCGCTAATAGACGGTTTAGGGCTTACAAAGCTCATCGCGATGACGATTTTTTAACTTTCAACAGTTGTGGACATCACCCCTCATGGTGAGGCTGCTAAAAAGGATAATTTAAACTAAATTAAAAATCAGATATTCTTATTATGTCGACAAAAGATTATTACCAAATACTTGGGGTTAGTAAAACTGCTACCCAAGAAGAGCTAAAAAAAGCTTATCATAAATTGGCGATGCAATATCATCCTGACCGTAATACACAGGATAAACAAGCAGAAAAAAAGTTCAAGGAAATAAGCAGTGCTTATGATATCCTAAAAGATGAACAAAAAAGAGCTGCCTATGATCGTTTTGGACATGATGCCTTTCAGAATTCAGGTGCAGCATCGTCAGCTGGAAGACATAACAATAGTGGACCTGATATAAATGATATATTTGGTGAGTTTTTTAATGATTTTATGGGAGGCGGGACAAGAAGACAACGACCATCAACTACCATTAGAGGCTCAGATCTAAAATATGATATCACAGTTACTTTGCAAGAAGCATTTCGTGGTATCGACAAAAATATTAGTTTTACCAGTGAAGTAAAATGCCAAACATGTAACGGCAACGGTTCAGAAAGTAATGCCGGAATGACCAAATGTGACGCTTGTGCAGGACAAGGGGTTACCAGAAGACAACAAGGCTTCTTTACATTAGAACAAACTTGTGCAAAATGCCAAGGTGCAGGACAAATAATTAAAAATCCATGCAAAAAATGTCATGGTCAGGGGCGTTACTCACAACATAGAAATTTATTAGTAAATATTCCAGCTGGTATTGAAGAAGGTACTAGAATAAGGCTTACTGGTGAAGGAGATGCCGGAGTGCGAGGAGGCAATAACGGGGATTTGTATATTTTTATTACTATTAAACCGCATGACCTCTATAAAGTTGATGGAATTAATTTGCATTGCAGACTCCCAATTAGCTTTATTAAAGCTGTTTTAGGTGGAGAAGTAGAAGTTCCAGATATAGAAGGTGGTAAGGTAAAATTACAAATACCCGCTGGCACACAAAATGGCGAACAACTTAGGTTAAAAGGCAAAGGTATGTCTAAGGTTAGATCAAGCATTAGAGGTGATATGTTTGCCCACATACATATTGAGATACCAAAGAATCTTACTAAAAAACAAAAAGAATTACTAGAATTGCTGGATAAAGAATTTACAAGCGACAAAGATGAGGATGATGCTAGTTTTTTTAATAAAATGAAAAACTTATGGTCATGAAATTTTATCCATTTTACTCGATAATCAAGTTTTTCCTTAACTGTCATTCAGATTTCTTATTTAAAGCAATTAAATAAACCTCTACTGACTCTTTACGACTAGAAGATGGTTTAAAATGCTTGACCTTATGAAAATTAAGTTTAACTCTGTTTAGCACATTATTCTCCGTACCACCTCGAAAAATTTTAGCAATAAAATGCCCCCCTGGTCTTAAAATTTTTAAGGCAAAGTCAAGGGCATGCTCACATAAGTCAAGAGTCCGAATATGGTCAGTTGTTGCATGCCCCGTCGTGTTAGCAGCCATATCACTCACTACCACATCAGCACTACCATCGAGCATCTTTATAATAATCTCTTTGGTATCTTCAGCATAAAAGTCTTTTTGTAAGCAATGTACACCAATAATTGGCTCAATGTCAAGCAAATCAACTGCAATTATCATGCTATTATTACCACTAGATTCATCAGATTTAATAATTTTGCTAGCTACTTGACTCCATCCACCTGGTGCAGCACCTAAATCGACTAATTTCATCCCTGGCTTTAACAGATTAAATTTTTCATGGATTTCCAGCAACTTATAAGCTGACCTAGACCTATAACCATCAAGCTTTGCTTTAGAAACATATGGATCATTTAATTGGCGCGTGAGCCACTTTTTTGACGAATTTTTACGCTTTTTTGCAGTTTTAACGGCAACAAATTTACCTCTAAACCCTAATATATTAGATGTCATGACACATGATCTCGCTAGATTTTTTAGCAATTCTATCCAATACAGAATTAACAAAACCAACCTCGTTCTCATTCAACATATCACTTGTAATGTCGGTGAATTCATTAATTACCACCTTACTTGGAACATTTGGAAGAAATTGTAATTCACAAATTGCCACACGCAAGAGAGCAAGAAGCAAAATAGGTAAGCTGGTAATTTGCCATTCCGATGTCAAATGCCTTGATATCATCTTATCAATTTGAGGTAAATTTAGAACTACAGACTTTACTAACAATTCAAAATAGCTTATACTTAGCTTTACTTTTATTGGTTTATTGAAATTGGTTGTTAAATCATTAGCTACTCGTTCATCTTGATAGAATTGGACAATTTGTTGCATGATCCGGTCTATGTTTTGATCAGGATTCTCCGGTTTATACTGATAAATTGCTTGTACTGCAGCAATACGTGCTATCGTTTTGGTACTAATCTTGGTTGAGGTCATAAAAATTTTTGATGTATTGGTAACATATTTAATCTATTACTCGATAATCAAGTTTTTTAGAATTATTTAAAAATACGTCTATTAGCGAGAAGCCGCGAAAAAGCGGCGACGCGGCAATCTAGGATACACGAAGCGTTACTCTACAAAAACAGCTTCGCTGTTTACCTGGATCGCCACGGCATCTAAAGATGCCTCGCGATGACGGTTAAGGAAAAACTTGATTATCGAGTATATTAGCTATAGCAAAAAAGCATAATTTAGTAAACCTATTTAAAAAATAATGAGTTGTATGTTATCAATATTCGGATTTATTCTAACAATCAGCTTATTAGTCTTTATTCATGAGTTTGGTCATTATTACATAGCTAAAATATTTGGAGTAAAGGTTGAGGAATTCTCGATAGGTTTTGGTAAGGAACTATTCTCTAAAATAGACAAAGATGGCGTAAAATGGAAAATTTGCACCCTACCCTTCGGTGGTTACGTTAAAATTTATGGATTTGACCCTGCAACACTTGAAGATGCACAGGATAATAGACCTCTAGCTTTTCTTAGCAAGCCTCTATGGGTTCAGTTCTTAATTATAGCTGCTGGACCTATAGCTAATTACTTGTTAGCCATTCTCATATTCACAACTATTTATTTTTCCCATGGTCAAGTAGAGATAGCTCCTGTAATTGGTGAAGTGGTGGCTAATTCCCCCGCTGAACTAGCTGGGCTTATGGAAAATGATAAAGTTATTATGATTGGCACTAATAAAATTGATAGTTTTGTCGATTTACAGAAAAATATATTCATGAGCGGGACTAAACCCATCAATCTTTTAGTTGAAAGACATGATGAGATTATTAATATTGTTATAACTCCAAAGGAGATTAGTCAAAAATTGGATAATCAACCTGAGATAAAAAAACCTTATATAGGAGTTATTGCTAAAAATGAACCTATTTTTATAAAAATGAATATTTTCCAAAGTATCTATCAAGGATCAAAAGATGTTATTTACATTTCCAACTTAATTTTAAGAAACTTTGGACAAATGTTAATGGGTACAAGATCTTTAAATGAGATTGGGGGACCAATTGCCATTGCTAAGGAGTCAGGGAAATCTTTAGAACAAGGGGTAGCAAATTTCGCACTATTTGTAGCCATGATATCAATTAATCTAGGTTTACTTAATTTGCTACCGATTCCAGTTCTTGATGGTGGACATTTATTATTTATAATATATCAAATAATATTTGGCAAACCACTTAGTGCATCTATAAAAAATGTTATACTAAGACTAGGTATGGGGATAATTATTTTTCTTATTGTAATTTCCTTGTCAAATGATATAAAAAACTTAGTATTTTAAATTTTAGTATACTGCTCGTAAATGAAAAATTGATAGACGATAGAATCAAAATCATGATAGTAGCAGGAGTCAAAGGGTCGAGGTGCTAGGCGTACATTTAGTACGTGGCTACCTACGATCCCTGAAGACGACAACGCAATTCTTGATTTTCATCGAGTATATGACTTATAAAACCAAACAAAAGAAGGTTCTTGTGAAAACAAACGTCAAATCAACTATTAAACTAGCTATTTTGGCAACAACTGTTTTATATAATACATCAGCTTTATCGGCTGAGTATATAAAAAAAATAACTATTCAAGGTAATAAAATAATCGAAAACTCGACTATTGAAAATTACTTAAAGCTTCAAGTAGGAGAAGAGTATACTTCATCCAAAGGAGATGAAGCAATTAAAAACCTTTACTCAACGTCTCTATTTGAAAATATAAGTATTACAGTCAATGGTGGCAATTTGATAGTTACTGTATCAGAAACTCCGTTTATTACTAAAGTAGTGTTTACAGGTAATTCTAAAATCAAAACATCTTCATTATCGAAAGAATTGCTTACTATGTCTGGTGAATCAATGAGTCCAGCTAAAATCCAACTAGATGTGGAAAAAATTAAAGAGATATACAAACGTTCAGGTCGTTTCTCTACAACCGTAACGCCAAAAATTGAAAGGCTTGAGAATGACAGAGTAAAAGTTACTTTTGATATTGCAGAAGGACCTAAAACAACTGTTAAAAAAATCTATTTCAGTGGAAATAATAATTACCGTAGTACAGAACTACAATCTGTTATCCTAACAAAGCAGTCAAGATGGTTTAACTTTTTAGAAACAAATGATACTTACGATCCAGACCGCTTAGAGTATGATAAAGAATTGTTAAAGGAATTCTATCAGTCAGTAGGATTTGCCGATTTTCGTGTTATTTCTGTTACAGCAGAACTCAATCCAACCAAAGAATATTTTACCATCACTTACTCTATTGAAGAAGGGGCAAAATATAATTTTGGCAACATTACTATTGACAATAAATTACCTAATATTGATATAAATGAAATTAAAAAATATATTAATGTTAAGTCAGGTGATACATTTAATATTAATAGTTTGAATAAAATAGCAAATAAAATCTCTTCACATTTTGCAAGTAAAGGTTATCCAGGAATTAATGTTTACCCTGATATAAGTAGTAAAAACCCTGATCATACTGTCGATATTAAATTCGTGATAGATAAGGCAGAAAAAGTATTTATTAATCAAATTAATATTACGAATAATCTAAAAACTGAAGATAAAGTTATTAGACGAGAATTTAAAATTTCTGAAGGAGATATATTTAACCGTTCTTATATAGAAAAAGGTCATCAGAATCTACGCAATTTGGATTATTTTGAAAAAGTACTTATTAGCGTTACACCAACAACACGAAAAGACAAATATGATATTAATATTGACGTTGAGGAAAAATCAACATCTTCAATTAGTTTTGATGCTGGCTATAACACAGCAGGAGGATCATTTGGACGTATATCATTTTTGGAACGTAATTTAATTGGTACTGGAAAAGTGTTAAATGCTGGAGTACAAGTAGGAAAAAAGAGTATTAGTTACTATGGTGGCATAACCGAACCTCATTTTCTTGATAAAGATGTATCGCTAGGTTTTAATGTTTTCAATAATTATAGCGGTCGTGGGACTTCATTTCTTTCACAAGGAGATCAAAATTATACGTTAAAATCTATAGGACTCAAACCTTCTCTTGGTTATGATATTGCGGAAGACTTAAGTCATGAAATTGACTATACTCTTAAGAGAGATGTATTAAGCTCTCCAGGCAATTCAAGTTCTATATTCTTAACTGAACAGATGGGAAAATTCATCACATCAGCCATCGGACATACTATCACTTATGATCAGCTTGATAGTAGGATTATTCCTAAAAATGGTTATGTTATTAGCGGCACTCAGGAATTTGCTGGTGTTGGGGGTAATAATAAATATTTAAAACATGAACTAGACGGTAAATATTTTAAATCTTTTATCAATAATAAATTCACTTTAAAACTTTCAAGTAGTGTCGGTGGTATTATGGGTGTAGGAGGTAAAACTGTAAGAATTTCTGATCGGTTTAATTTGGGTGATTATAGCCTTAGAGGATTTGCTGCTAGTGGAATAGGTTCTAGAGAAAAAACAACAAATGAAGGTCTTGGCGGAGAAAAATATTATACATTTTCAACAGAACTCAACTTTCCAACTGGTTTGCCAGAAGATTTTAATTTAACTGGAGCTGTTTTTATGGATGCTGGTAGTCTTTGGGGTGTAGGATTAAATTCTAAAAGTATTTATAAATCTGATAGTTTTTATAATGATAAGTCACTTCGTGCTTCTGTTGGGGTAGGTTTTATATGGGTCACTCGCTTTGCCCCTATCAGAATGGATTGGGCTTGGCCAATTAAAAAGAGACCTTATGATGAAAAGCAAATTTTTCATCTAAAGTTTTCTACCCATTTTTAATATTGTAACCTGAGTTCTAAAATTAATGAAAAAGCAGTTGAAATGTTGCCAAAAGCCCCAGCTTTGGTAGAAGTTAACTCAAAATTAGTAAGAATTGCAAAAAATTTTATACGACAACAACACAAGGTCAAAAACAATAATTTTCAAAATAATCTTGTATAATCCTCGGTGTTTCGTGTATAAATTAAGTTTTAAAATAAGTTCTAAAAATTTGTAAGCTCTATATGAAATTAGCAAAATTATTATTTTATACCATCACTACCTGCTTAGCTTTATCTAGCTGTAAAACTAAGAAGATAGATGAAGATTTAATTGTTCCAGCTCCTGAATTATACAATGATGGTCTTGTGTTATTGGAAAAACAAAAATATTTGAAAGCTGCCGAAGAATTTTCTAGAATTTTTTATCAAGACCCTGGTAATAAAATGACTCCTCAAGCTGAGTTAATGCAAGCCTATTCTTTATTTTTAGCATGTCAGTATGAGGAAGCGGTAGATGTACTTGATACTTTTATTAAGCTTCATCCAATGCATGAAGATATTGCATATGCGTATTACCTAAAGGCATTATCGTATTATATGCAAATCTCAAATGTACAGCTTGATCAATCAAGAACCTTTTTAGCTAAAGAAAGTTTTGAAGATGTTATAAAACTTTTTCCTAAAACAAAATATTCAATTGATGCATCTTTAAAAATTGATTTAGTAAATGATCATTTAGCCGGTAAGGAAATGGACGTAGGTCGTTATTATCTCAGTAGAAATAACCCGATAGCTGCTATCAATAGATTTCAGCTTATTGTGGATAATTACCAAACTACATCACATATACCAGAAGCACTTTATCGTTTAGTGGAAAGTTATTTAATGCTGGGACTTAGCGTTGAAGCGAAGAAATATGCTGCAGTACTTGGTCACAACTACCCAAACAGTAACTGGTATAAATATTGTCAACCGTTTATTAACAACTTTCCAAAGGGACCAAATAAAACGCCATCTCAATAATAGAATTTTTTTACAATTCTACTTTTGCTGGTAAATTTTACGTCGCTCTTGGACTCAAGTCTGTAATGCATATTTCATGCCACTTACGGTTTTTTGCTTTTTTTGCCTCTTCTATAAATTCTCTAGCATAAGTACCTTATTTAGGCTCTATATATCTTATGGGATTGTTGCAACAGTTTCATTATATAGAATAAAGCCTTTATCATTTATTATTTAACAATCTAGGTATTTTTATGAAGAAAAAAGCTTACTTTTTATTTTTTTTCTATATTTCATTTTGTTTCTCTGCTTATGCTAAGAAAGAATTATATACTATATGGCAGGATACTGTAGTAGTTGACGATCCACTGATAGAGGAACTAATTGACAGTAAAGCAATGCAAAGATTAAAATTAATTGATCAATCTGGGCCCGCACCTTATATAGGGTTACTTCCATATTTTAGTAGATATGATCATAGTATAGGGGTATTTGTATTACTTCAAAAAGCACAAGTATCAAAAATTGAGCAAATAGCTGGGCTATTACATGATACTTCCCACACTGTTTTTTCTCATTTAGGAGACAATTTATTTTATCATGAGCAGCAAGAAAAGTCCTATCAAGATACTATTCATTTATGGTTTTTACGTTCTATGAAAATAGATGAAATTATAAGTAGATATAATATTACGATAAAAGATCTTGATCCAGATGATCCAAAATATACGGCTCTTGAAAGACCACTACCTGATCTTTGTGCTGATAGAATACAATATAATATTCATACAGCAGTAATACTTAATAAAATATCTAAATTAGAAGCAAAGGAAATAGTAGATGATCTGAAATTCCATAATGGAGTTTGGTTTTTTACTAATAAAAATACTGCCAAGAAATTTGCAATGATTCCTTTATATTTAATTAAAGAATTATGGGGAGCCCCATTTAATGCTGTAGTTTATGATTATTTTCATAAAATCTTAAAACGTGCTATAAAAATAAAACTAGTTTCTAAAGATGAGTTACATTTTAGCGTAGATCAAAATGTAATGCAAAAAATAGAAAATAGTAATGATAAAATTATAAAAAATTTATTAAATAAATGCAAAGAAGATGCAAAATCTTTTAGACTAGCTAAATATGGTAAGGGTCAAATAAATATAAAACCAAAATTCAGAGGTATTGATCCTTTAATTCTTGATAACAACCAATATAAAAAATTATCTCAATTAGATGGAGATTTTTCAAAAAAATTTAAAGAAGTGCAAAATTGGTGTAAAAATGGTTATGGAATTAACCTTCCTAATTCATAGGATTAAATTTATTAGACGGCATTGAATCTAGCCTAGATGCCTAAAGCACCAACAGAACTAGAGTTATGCAAGAGGTTCTAATGTTACAAAGTCTTTCGGTGAAGAATTTTATTTTGATAGACGAACTGGAGATAGAGTTTGAGAAAGGACTATGTGTGATTACCGGTGAAACTGGAGCTGGTAAGTCTATTTTGCTAGATGCAATTTTGTTCTCTTTAGGTAACAAATTCTCTGATAATGTAATAAAACATGGATGCGATTATTGTACGGTTGCTACAACATTTACTCTCAATAATGATTTAAAAAAGCTTTTGGAACAATTTAATATTGAGTGTGACCAAGAATTACTGATAAAACGTATCCAAAAATCTGGTAACCGCAAAAAATTTCTTATAAATGATCAAGCGGTGACAGTAAATACCTTGCAACAAGTAGCAGATTATTTATTTGAACTTCATGGACAAAATAGCCCTACTACCCTTCTTACCCCCTCCTCCCATATTAATATTCTAGACGATTATGGAAACCTTCTGGGTTTAAGAGCTGAATTATCCAAGCATTTCAATATTTTACAAGCAACTACTAAAGAAATCAATAAAGTCACAAAAGATAAAGATACTATAGAACGAGAGATAGATTATTTAAATTTTGTAACCAAGGAATTAAAAACTCTTGACTATCAAGTGGGAGAAGAAGAAAAACTTACCACTATAAGACACAGTTTACAAAATCGTGATAAAGAAATACAAGCAACTCAAGATATATTATCACATCTTGAAACTCCTGAAATTAATAAGTCCATTGCTAATGTTCAACGTTTAATAGCCCGTAACTTACAGGGAAATGAAGAATTTGCCTCTATTTCATTAAATTTGGATGATTGTTATAATAGTCTAGAAGAAGCACGTATAAAATTACAAAACATTATTAATAACTTTGATACAAATGAATTTAACTTAGATGAAGTGGAAGAAAGACTGTTTAAAATCCGTGACATAGCACGAAAATATAATATCTCTTGCGATAAAATACCTGAATTTGTTGACAATTCTAACCAACAATTAAATGCTCTGAAGGATAAAATTAATAACGTTAAAATCCTAGATATGAACAAGCTAGCTGGTCATAAAAAATATTTTGAACTAGCTGAAAATTTATCGCATCAGCGTTCTAAAATAGCCAAAAACCTAGAGTTAGCTATGCAAAAAGAGCTTGAACAACTTAAAATGGAAAAGGCAATTTTTAAAGTAGAAATAGTCTCTAAGGATAATATTGCAAGCCAAACTGACAATAAACATTTTTTGGAAGACAGGGATACTTCTCAAGTAATGTTATCTAAGGTATCAGATAATGGTATCGATAATGTGCGTTTCGTTGCCTCAACTAACCCTGGTATGCAACTTGCTCCTATTGATAAAATTGCTTCTGGTGGTGAATTATCAAGATTTATGTTAGCACTAAAAATTTGTCTTTTTGATAAACTACTTAAGGAAACTATTATTTTTGATGAAATAGATACAGGAATTGGTGGTATCGTAGCCGATAAAGTAGGAGAAAAACTAAAAAAGCTTAGCTCTATTGCCCAAGTTATCACAATTACTCACCAACCGCAAGTGGCAGGTAAGGCAGATCAGCATATTGTCGTTAACAAGCTACAATTGAATGAAAGTACTAAAATTACTGTAAAAAATCTAAATCTTCAAGAGAGGCAAGCTGAACTTGCTCGCATGATCTCAGGCAAATCTATTACCGATGCGAGCTTGAAGGCAGCTAAAGAGCTTCTACATCCTTAGCCCCCTTCCCCTTAAGCAACCACCTTTTTCTTAATTACTTTATTAGGATTTACTTGAAGTTTTTCTTTAATTCTAGCTGCTTTACCACTTAGATTTCTTAAGTAATATAGTTTAGCACGACGTACTACACCATATTTAACAACTTCAATCGAATGTACAATTGGTGAGAAAATCATAAATCGTCTTTCCACACCTTCACCATGACTGACCTTACGAACTACAAAAGAAGATGCAACACCACTATTCCTTCTAGCAATTACTACGCCTTCATACATTTGAAATCTTTCTAGTAATTTTTCCTTACCATCTTTCTCAACTGTTCGGTCAATTATCTTTACAGTAACCTTTACAGTATCTCCTGCTTTAAAGTCAGGAATCTTTTTATTTTCCGTTAGTTTCAGAATTTGCTGTTGTTCAAACTCTTCAATAATATTCATTACCTTAAACTCCTATAAATATTTAATAAATCCGGCCTACGTTTTTTAGTAATCTCTAAAGATTGCTTGCTTTTCCAATCTTTAATTAATTGATGATTACCAGACAACAAAATACTCGGAACTTCTCTACTTTTCCATTTTGCCGGTCTCGTATACAGAGGACATTCAAGCAATCCAGCAAACTCTCCATTTTCCTCAAAAGATTCTGATTGCAATGTGTCTTGATTCAGTAATACATTCGGAAGTAATCTAATCAAGCAATCAAGAATAGCAAGAGCTGCCACCTCACCACCAGATAAAATATAATCCCCTATACTAATTTCCGTTACATTATACTCTTCAATTATACGTTCGTCAACCCCTTCAAAGCGACCACATAAAATTATTATTTGCTTTTCTTGTATAATTTCACGAGCAATATTTTGGTTAAATAGCTTTCCTCTTGGTGAGGGATAATATATTTTGGCATTAGGATTTGAAGACAAAACATGATCTATACAACTACCCACCACATCTGGACGCATTATCAGTCCGTTACCACCACCATAAGGCTCATCATCAACATTTTTATGCCTAGTTAATCCAAAATCTTTTATATTAACCACATTATAAGACCAAATACCCTTTTCTAAGGCTTGCCCTGCAAGGGAATATTGCAAAAATCCAGGGAACATTTCTGGAAATATGGTTAATATTGATGCATGTAATGAAGACATGTAATAAATAATTAAATAAATATGATGAAATTTTAAAATAAAAAAATTGATTTGACTTATATTATAGTTTATATAATTAGGCAATATGAATCCACTAACACTTTATTGTTAATCTTCATCATTTATTTTTCGGAGCATGGCGCAGCCTGGTAGCGCATCTGGTTTGGGACCAGAGGGTCGGGAGTTCAAATCTCTCTGCTCCGACCACAAATTTCATTGTATTTAACATTTAATACCTCCTTTACTATTAAACAAATGTGGGCTGATATGGGGTATCAGTCTAAAGATTTAAAGGGTCTCATTAGGAAAAGTATAACATAGATTTAGAAATTGTTAAACGACCAGCGTGCAGATTTTGGATACCAGAAAGTACACCATTAGAACTATTGCCAACAAGAGAAGTTGGGTTTAAAGTACAGCCAAGGCGATGGGTTGTTGAGAGAAGCTTTGCCTGGATAAATAGAAATAGAAGGCTCTCCAAGGAATATGATTTTCTTACTGATTCTAGTGAAAATATAATTTTTTTGGCTATGAGTCGATTACTTCTTCGTAGGATATTTACTAATTCACATTACCATAGTACACAAACATTTGATAAAATATAGGCAGAAGGTCAGGAAATTAAGAGTTTTGCAGAGAATATAGATTTACAGCATGGGAGAATAGAAAGAAGAAAAATCGAGATAATTGATATGCCATTTGGATATTTAAATGGCATATCAATTAAATATGCAAAATTACCCGAAAAAGAGAAAAGAAGCACAAGGCTAATAGCTGTGAGACAGAGAATGTATTAATGATTACTAGTTTAGAGAAAAAGTTTAGTATAGAAGAATTGTTAAAATTTAATAGAAGTCATTGGTCATGCGAAAATAATTTAAACTGGATAAAAGATAAGGTTTTTGAAGAAAACAAGTCAACTATTAGCACTGGAGAAGCTCCGTTAATAATGTCATTATTGAGGACAATAACTCTTTCTATAATAGCTCTATTTTCAAACAAAATTACTGAAACTAGAGAAAACTTTAACAATTATAGACATAACTTAAAGTTGGAATTTTTAAACTGCCCTGATTGGATATAGACAAAGGAGTGTTTTACATGATAACAATATTATGGTATACTGATGCCAAAGTGTACTAATACCATTTCCGAAAACTAATCATCACGTCGTCGTACTTCATGATCTCCGCTCCTCACGTACTAGTTGTACGCGAAGGTAGCCGACACTCGTACTCCGAGTAGCAATTTAGTTTTGAGAAATGGTATTAGTCACCAAATTTTCATCAATTGACTATAAATATCAAGTTTATAACTTACAATAATATATTATGAATTTTATCGATGAAGCTAAAATATACTTAAAAGCCGGTAATGGTGGTGATGGGGCGATTAGTTTTCATCGAGAAAAATATATTGATATGGGTGGACCTGATGGTGGCGATGGTGGTCGTGGTGGTAGCATTATTTTTAAGTGCAATTCTCATCTTAATACTTTAGTAAATTTTAGTCATAAACTGCATTTTAAAGCAGAAAATGGTGAGAATGGTAAAGGCTCAAACCGTAGTGGGAAGTCTAAACCTGCTTTACTCTTAGAAATACCAGTAGGAACACAAATATTCTCAGAACATGGCGATGTTCTACTATATGATTTCACTTCCGATGAACAAACTTTTGAAATTCTTAAGGGAGGCAAAGGCGGGCTTGGTAATAGCCATTTTAAGTCATCTACCAATCAAGCTCCGCGACGTAGGACTGAAGGTGTTGTTGGAGAAGAGATGTGGGTAAATTTACAACTCAAACTACTTTCAGATGTTGGTCTTATAGGTCTACCTAATGCAGGGAAATCAACTTTCCTTGCAGCCACGACATCAGCAAAACCTAAAATTGCTGATTATCCATTTACCACACTAAGCCCTAATCTTGGTGTGGTTTATGTAGATGATGAAGAATTTGTGATAGCTGATATCCCAGGTTTAATAGAAGGGGCTCACTTAGGACATGGACTAGGTGATAAGTTCCTAAAACATATTGAGAGATGTAATTTATTGATTCATTTGATATCAGCAACAACTGATAATTTGATTGCTGATTATAGAACTATTAGGAACGAGCTTGAATCATATTCGAACTTATTAAAAAATAAGTTTGAAATAATTTGTTTGAATAAGTGCGATGTTTTGTTAGAAGAAGAAATTAAAGACAAAATTACAGAATTGCAAAAGATTACTAGAGAGGAAATTTTTGTAGTGTCTAGCTATACAAGAACTGGATTAAATAGGGTAATTAAAAAAGCTCTTGAAAACGTAAAAAACACAAATCATCCCAATTTGCAGGTAAATTAAATCCCTCCCATATATTTTTCGAACTTATTTTCCTCGTCTTGATATTTATCTGCATCCGGTAGAGCTGGTTTTTTAATAGTAATATTAGGCCACATGCTTGAGAAAAATTTAGCTCTCTCTATCCAATCAATCAGCTGTTCTGACTCTGGCTTAATAGCTTTAACCGGACACTCAAGCTCGCACACTCCACAATCAATACATTCATCGGGATTAATCACCAACATTAACTCCCCTTCATAGAAACAATCAACAGGACATACTTCTACACAATCGGTATATTTACATTTTATGCACTCATCGGTAACAACATAAGTCATGAATTATCATATTCCTTGAATTTGGCTATTAAAATACAAGATCTCAAACCTAAAACTAATAGAAAATATAGTATACTAGTTATAAACATTAGCACTAAGGGCAATAACATAGAATTATGAATTGTCGGACTGCCTAGCCGTAAAACACTTGCTGGCTGGTGTAAACTATACCAAATATTTACCGAAAATTTTACTATGGGGATATTGATAAAACCAATCAATGCAATCACCGAAGCTGGTTTTTCAGCACGCCTTATATTATCACCACTATTAACAACTACTATATAACTTAAATATAGTAAGAATAATACTAACATTGAGGTAAGTCTAGCATCCCAAACCCACCAAGTCCCCCAAATAGGCTTTCCCCATAACGAACCTGTAACCATGCTAATCAGGCAAAAAACTGCACCAATAGGGCTACTGGCCACTGCCATTAAAAAGGACATTTTAGTCTTCCACACTAGATTACACAAGCTACAAATAGCCATAAATGTATAAATCCCTAGTGCCATCCAAGAAGCTGGCACATGAACATACATAATCCTGACCATCTCACCCTGCTGGTAATCTTGTGGTGAGACTATCAAAGCTTGGTATAACCCCAGTCCCATTAGTATCAACATGGAAACTAGCAATAATGGTATAATGGTTTGTATTAACTTACTAAAAAAATAAGGGTTTAGTAATTTAAACATTTAGCTACTTGGTTAATTATTTTTAAATATTGATTATAGTATAAATCATCGTTAATGTCAGTTATTCTCCAATTCTCGCTTTCAACTTCTACTATCTCTGCTTTAAAATTTTTATAAATTCGAACATCTTGATCGAGACTTAATAATAAACATTTACTGTTGGACATAGCTAATAAATGCTCAAGATTACTAATATATTTAAGGCTTTTTTGATCAGAATTATATAATTTTGCAACGCTTTTTCGGCTATTATCAAAAAAATATTCTAGACTATCACTAAGTAAAATAACATCTGTCAAAGGTCCTAATTTTTCATTTTTGATTTTCGTAAGTCTCTCTATTTGTTTTTTTGCCTTATCAAGATTTTGGTAAATATCTGAACTAATATCAGGAAATCGTCCCACTAATATCTTAGATAATTGTTCTAATACTACTTTTACATTATCTAAATCAAGCCAAATATGCCAATTACTATATGAGTCATTACTAATAATTTTTAGCCCCGTAAAATTACTAATTTTAATAACATTTTTACTATGACCATTCATTAACTTCCCAACAAAACCATCAAATTGCTCATCTATATAAAATACAATATCTGCATCTTTGACTTTTTTAAGATCACTAGGTTTTAAATTATAATGGTGCGGGCAATCATCATTATTGGCAATAGCTACAATCTCTGCTTGATCTTTAACTAGCATAGCTATAATAGCTGCTAGCGGAGTTATACTAGTAACAATTTTCACTTTACCACTGGCAAAAGCTGCATAATTAAATAATGTTATAATCATAGCAATAAAAATGCTAGCACTAATAGTAATTTTCATTATTTTCCAATAATTTAAATAATTGATTCTTATTAAGCGTAAAATCACTTTCTATCCAAGCTTTTTCTAATTTGTGGATCAGTACGCCAATAGCTTTACCATGAATATTTAATTTTTGCAAGTCATGACCCTTTATAGGAAATATTGGACGGGGTTTAGAGCTGTATCTATCTAGAAATTTTTTGGCTACCGTTCTATCTACTTTGCCTAATGATATTAGAACACTTATATACTGTAAATAATCATCATTTTTCCACCAAATTTCTCTTAATACAAATTCGTTTATTTCTCTATTAATAACTTTAAGTATCGTAGTGATTTTTACGGCGATTTGTCGGGAAAATTTTAAATTTAGTAAATCACTTAGTGATAAGTTCTTTATGTGATAAAATAAGAGTGAATACCTAGTGTAAGGCTCTAAAGAACCAAAATTAATTGCTTCTGACAAATATTTTTTATCAAACTGGCTAACTGGCAATATTATTTGCAATATGCCATTATCAAACATTTGCTGCAAAATATCAGGACTATTATCTGAGATAATCAATTTGTCCATTTCCCATTTTATCCGTTCTTTTGATAGTAATTTTAGATTTTCCTTCAATTTAATACAAGCATTTAGCCCATCTATATCCAGCTGTGCAGCATAATAGCAGGAAAACCGAAAAAACCGTAAAATACGCAAAAAATCTTCTTGGATTCGTTCAAATGCCTGTCCTATAAATATTACTTTCGATTGTCGCAAATCATCTATTCCACCAAAATAATCATAAATTTTATGTTCAAATGGGCAATAACTAAGGGCATTAATAGTAAAATCTCTTCTAGCAGCATCCTCCATAAAATCATCAGTAAAGATAACTTCTGCCCTCCTACCATCACATTTGATATCTTTTCTAAGTGTAGTAATCTCAAGTTTTTCATTCTTGAATAAAGCTGTAACTGTACCATGTTTTATGCCAGTTGGTATGACCTTAATGTTGGCTTTTGATAAAATATCTGTTACTTGTTTTGGTAATAAATTTGTTGCTATATCAACGTCATAGTTAACTACACCAAGAATAGCATCCCGAACAGCTCCCCCAACAATTCTAGCCACTCCTCCATTTAGTTTTAGTATTGACAGAATCTCTTTGTAAAATTCTTTGTAATAGCGTGATTGGATAGATAATTCTTTTGTTACAACGTGCATTATAGAAACACCTTATTTTTATTTTGTGTCATTATTTACAAGCTTCAGTTTTGGATTAAAATTAAAAATTTTAATCCAAAACTGGCTATAATATCAGAAAAATGCATTCTTGAAGCGGTTCTACGAATGCATTTTAATCTATTATCGCTAATAATCTTATTTTTATTGGTATAAAAATAAGATTATTAGCAAATGAAATATTTAACAATCAGGCGTCAAACCGCTTTAAGCCTGATTGTTTACATTCTCATTCCAATTTCGGATTAATGAAATTAATCCGAAATTGAGGTTACAAGCATATCCTTGATTTCATTCAGTGTTAGCTTTTGTTTCTTTAATCGTTGAATTTCTATACATTGTTCAATCATTTCAGGTGAGTAAAGCTGATAGCGTGATTTAGTAACATCAGCAATTTCAAGCAAACCTTCCTTAGTCCAAAAACGAATTGTTGACACAGTCTCATTGACAGCTTTTGCAAGCTTACCAATTCTTAATAATTTCTCTGATAATACTATATCTGAAGAGTTTACAGAGTTTGCTGCTTTAAGATAAATATCAAGAGAACGATTGACTGCATTAAAGATAATCTTTCCATAGGCTTCTTTTGAACCACCAAGTTGTGCAGTTTCTAGAGATGTTATATAAGGTAACCTCTCTTGTAGTCTAATAATAGCCGGTGGATAACCTGCCATTATTAGAATTAAATTCATCAATAATCGTGCAGTTCGACCATTCCCGTCTGAGAAAGGATGAATAGTTACTAGTCGATAATGTGCTTCTCCTGCAAACTGTACAGGATGCATATCTTTAGATGAGTTTAGCCATGCAATAAAATCTGCCATCAAGTTTGGTACTTTTACTGGATTTGGCATTATTACCCTTGAACCTGAAATACGTATACTCTTCTGCTTTGAAGAATTGGCTTCGCAAAACTGCGGGGAATTCGCGTACTCACGTAGGTTTACTACGCTCCGTTCGCTCACCCCTTGTTTTACGCTCCAATTCTTCAAATCATTTGAGTATACTGCTACTCGTCTATAACATCCAGCATTATAATCATCGATACCCTTTAGGATAAGAGCATGAATTGATAAAATATCGTTTTCAGTAATTTCACAAGTTTTCTTTTGCTGTATTTCATGGATTAAGTCCAAAGCTTGTGCATGATTTTTTGCCTCAAGATGTTCTACTAACGATTTTCCACCAACTGTTAAGCCTTTTTCAATTACCACAGCAGTTTCCAAACGCGAGAGAGTATTCCCCTCAATAGCATTACTGGTATAAGTCAACTCTACCTTAAACCACTGCTCCAAGTTTTTAACTAACTCTGAAGTTAATGGTCTGATTCTATCCAGTTGCTTTTTTTTGTTGTCTAGTAGGTCATATTTCATATAGTAAAATATAAAGTATCACTTAATGCTTTTCAACAATTATTTTTCTATAATCGTCATTGCAAGGCTCTTTAGATGCCACAACTGTTGAAAGTTAAAAAACTGTGAACACTCACAAAAAACCGTCTATTAGCGAGCGAACGTACGTGAGCGTGGCAATCCATGAATCTTGTCATATGGATATCTATTATATCATACTTTTAACTTACAATTGCTTCGTCGGCCTTACAGCCTCCTCGCAATGACGTATAGGGAAGCTGTATTTACTAACTTTCAACAGTTGTGGACCTATGGTCTCCTCGCAATGATACTTCCCCTAGTTAATTTCCTACTAAACTACTGGCAAATAAAACCGGATTAAACGATTTTAAATCATCTATTTTCTCTCCTATCCCTATAAAATATACTGGTAAGGTGAATTGCTGTACAACACCAACTATTACGCCAGCTTTTGCTGTACCGTCTAATTTAGTAACTATAAGACCTTTTATGTTAGCAATAGCCGAAAATTGTTCGACTTGGTTATATACATTTTGCCCAGTGGTAGCATCAATTACCAATATACTATGGTGAGGTGCTGTATCATCAATCTTCTTGATCACTCGAACAATTTTTCCAAGCTCTTCCATCAGATTTTTTTGGTTATGTAATCTGCCAGCTGTATCAATAAATAATATATCCACATCGTTGTTTATTGAGTACTGCATAGAAGTGTAAGCAACACTAGCAGGATCAGCTGATTCTTTTCCTGTAATAAACATAGAACCACTTCTATCAGCCCAACTAGATAATTGGCTAACAGCACCAGCTCTAAATGTATCACAAGCTGCAATAGCCACTTTTTTACCTTGCCCACTATAAATGGCGGCAAGCTTTCCTATCGTAGTAGTTTTACCTGAACCATTAACCCCGCAAACTAGTATGACATTAAGCTTTTTATCGTACAATTCAAAATTTTTACTAGTTTTTATCAATAATTGCCCGATAATATTGGCAAGTTGTTCTTTGATTACCAAACTACTCACTTCTTTGTCAAATTTGATAGATCTTAGTTTACTGACAAGTTCTATCGCAACAGATGGAGTTATATCTGAAGATATTAACAACTCTTCTAGCTCATTTAAAGTTTGCTCATCTAGCTTTTGTTTATAAAATATTTGATCAATGCCCGAAGATATTTTATCCGAGCTATTGATTAATGCCTGTTTTAATTTAGTAAATATAGAAGTCATTTTATAGCCGCCCTTTTAAGCCTATCATTAATTGCAACGCCGATACCAATTTCTGGGATGGAGGCAACGGCAATTGCTAATCCATTTAATTCCGCATAATTGTCCAATATTCTAAGGTTGGCAAATAGGTTACTAGCTGCTTCAATTAAATCACCAGTTAAACTTAAGTTAAGCGAAAATTTGCCCTCAAGCTTACTATTAGCAAAATTCAGCCCTACCTCATTAACTTCTAAACTCTCTGCATTCAACCTTACTCTAACTTTTGGAGAGTAGTGTTTATTCATCATACCTGGAGCTTTAATTTGCATCAAGCTAGGTGTTTTATCTAATTTCTTACCTAGAACTTCCTCTAATGCTTCCTTCGTTATAAAGCCATCTCGCAAAATAGTTAAGTTATTAGTAGTAGTGTCCACTATGGTGGACTCTATACCATACTGACACTTACAATCATTCAAATTATCGCCTAAAATAAAAACATCTTTCTCATCTGAAAAATGTTCTTTTACATGTTCTAAAGTCGTGCTACTAATATAACCTGATGGGTTAGCACTAGGTGCTGCTACAGCCGTACCAGATTTTCTTATTAGCTCCAAAGCAATATTATGTGATGGTATACGGAGTGCAACCGAGGTCAGTCCAGCTAATACTGACCTCGTTATATTTGCACCGCTTTTTAATGGTACAACAATAGATAAAGGTCCTGGCCAAAAGATATTACTTAACTTAAGAGCATCCGCATTAAATTCCCCTATAGTTTTAGCTTGCCTCATAGTTGCCACGTGGACAATCAGAGGATTTATACTTGGACGCTTTTTTATCTTAAAAATCTTTTGACAAGCTTGTTCGTTACTAGCATCTGCACCAAGTCCATATACTGTTTCTGTTGGAAAAGCTACTACATTACCAAGTTGTATGAATTTGGCAGCCTGCTTTAATGTATCGCTCACCTTACGCATACCCCCATGACAATTTAAAAATTATCAAAGAAATCCAAAACGTCATTGCGAGGAGGCGTGAAGCCGACGAAGCAATCCATTCCTGATCACTTTTTTGGATTGCTTCGTCGCCACTGAAGTGACTACTCGCAATGACGGTTGAACCGAAAAACGACTCCTTACAATGATGTTTAGGACACCAACCTAATTCATTTGTACTAATCATAAAGCACTAAATTTTGCTAATTTATCAAATAATTGCGTAACCATTCTGAGCAACAATAAACGATTATTGGCAATGTTATGATCTTGATCTTTGACCATAACATTATCAAAGAACTCATTGACAGGGTTTAATATTTCTAGTAATAGACTAAGAGTCTTAGTAAAATCTTTTTCTACAATATAACTATCAATTTGCTTAGAAATAACTCCTAATGATAAAAATAATTCTTGTTCATATTTGGAAATAAAAGCATCTTGGTTAATCTCTCCTTCTATATTACTACCTTCTAGTATATTGTTTGCTCTTTTGTAAATAGTTAATAAATTTTCACCATCAGCATTAGTCAGAAACTCCTGTAAGGAGGCAAGCTTTATTTCACTAACAACTAGGTCTTCTTCAATATCAAAATCAAGCACAGCATTAATTAACGATAGATCATAGTGATTTTTAAAATAATATTTGGCTCTTTCTTCTAAAAAATCTAGAATTATCTGCCTAGTTTTATTTAGCCCACTATCATCCCCTCCTCCCTTTACGTCTTCAAACATAGTTTGATATAAGTGAACTACATAAGCAACTAATTGCTTAATATTTATACTCAGTTTATTACCTAAAATTATCCTAATAATACCTAGTGCTTGCCGCCTGAGTGAGTAGGGGTCTCTTGAACCACTTGGCTCTTCTCCTATTAATATCAAGCCTACTAAACTATCCAATTTATCAGCAATAGCCAATATTGCTGCATCTCCTACTGGTAAACTATCCGATGGGCCTTGGGGTTTATAATGATCCCTGATTGCTGCTGCGATTTCTTCCCCTAGCCGATCTTCTTTAGCATAATAATATCCCATAATTCCTTGCAACTCAGGAAATTCTCCAACCATTTCACTAGTGAGATCACTTTTACAAAGTCTAGCGGCTATTTGTAAATCCTTATTTCCTGGTATAATATAATTACAAATATCAGCAATCCTTTCAGTTTTTTGTTTTACACTACCAAGCTTGGCATGAAATGTTATCCTTTCAAGTTTTGGCAATTTTGATTGTAAACTATTAGATAAATCCTGCTGATAAAAATACAAGGCATCAGAGAGTCTAGCAGATAATACTTTCTCGTTGCCACTTACTATGATATTTTGATCATTAGGCATATTACTGACGAAAAGAAAATAAGGGGCAAAATTACCAGTCTCATCAAAAGTACTAAAATATTTTTGATGGTTACGCATTGAGCTAACCAGCACCTCACTAGGTAACTTCAAAAAGTGAGATGGTATTTTACCCACCATAACAACTGGCAATTCTACTAATCCTGTTACTTCTTCTAATAATTTTTCATCCTCTTTTATCACTAAATTAAGTGACTTTGCTATTATTAATAATTGGCTTTTAATTATCTCCTTACGTTCTTCTTGGTCAATAATGACATTACTTTCCCGCAGCTTAACCTGGTATTCAGAAAAACTGTCTATAGTAATCGATTCAGGACTGATAAATCTATGCCCAAAGGTAATATTATTAGCCGTCAAATGGCCATATTTAATTGCTAGTATTTCTCCATCAAATATACATAAAATATTCCTAAGAGGTCTAATCCAACTTATATCATAATTCCCCCAATACATAGATTTTGACCAAATATATTTACTAATTGCCTTAGGAATCATATCTTCCAATAGCACTCGTATATCGGTTTCTTTAGTATTTTTTACTATTATATAATATGATTGCCCTTGCACTAATAGTGTAGACAAATTTTTTTGCTCAATATTATTTGAGCGACAAAACCCTTCTATAACCTGCGATGTACTCGAAACTTTTGGTCCTCTTATGGTAATTTCTTTTGGCGGTATAGATTTCGGTAAATTGGTAATATACACGGCAATTCGCCTAGGTTCAATAAATACCTGAACATCCCCTGTTAGCCTACTATCTTGCAAGATTGTAGTAAATATGGTTTTATAGCTTTCCGCTGCATTTTTTTGCATTAAAGCTGGTATTTCTTCACTAAACAGTTCTAACAATAACTCACTCATATTAATTCTTCTTTTCTTCTAATTCTAACCACTTATTACAGCATAGCTTTGCCAAATTTCGTACCCTGAGTATGTAAGATGCTCTCTCTGTTACGCTAATCACCCCCCGAGCATTTAACAGGTTAAAAAGATGGCTAGCTTGAATACAATAATCATAAGCTGGCAACGGCAAATCTGCAGCAATTAAATCATTACATTGTTTTTCACTATCAATAAAATGTTGAGATAATATTGCTATGTCAGCCAATTCTAAATTAAACTTTGAAAATTGTTTTTCAGCTTCAAAATCTACTTCACCATATGTTAAAGCCTTCTCTCCAGTTTGACCATTCCAGTCAAGATTTTTGACCTCATCGACCCCTTGTATATAGAGTGCTAGACGTTCTAAACCATAGGTAATTTCACCAGCAACCGGGCGACACTCGATACCACCAATTTGTTGCATATAAGTAAATTGCGATACTTCCATACCATCACACCATACTTCCCAACCAAGTCCAGTCGCCCCAAGAGTAGGAGATTCCCAATCATCTTTAACAAACCTAATATCATGTTTTTTCAAATCTATACCAAGACATTCAAGGCTCTTTAAATATAGCTCTTGTATATCATCAGGAGATGGTTTTAGTATAACTTGCAATTGATAATAATGCTGCATTCTATTGGGATGCTGAGCGTATCTACTATCATTAGGTCGCCTAGATGGCTGAACATAAGCTACAAACCAAGGCTTTTTGCCAAGACTTCGTAGTACAGTGGCAGGATGAAAAGTACCAGCTCCAACATGCGAATCATATGGTTGTAAAATCGCACAACCATATGATGCCCAATAATTCTGCAAGGTTAATATAATTTGCTGAAATGATAATTTTTGCATATTTATAAATTTGCTTGTTTATTTTTTAGACGAACACTCCCTATTTTACAATTAGAGAACTTCCTGCACCTTCGATGTCACTCCACAACTGTTGAAAGTTTACAAATACCTATACCACAGCGTCTATTAGCGAGCGTAAGCGAAGCAATCTAGGAAACAATCTATAGATAAATGATGTTACTGGATTGCTTCGTCGACCTACGATCTCCTCGCTAATAGACAATTTTTTAACTTTCAACGGTTGTGTCTTGAAGACGACAACGCCAATTCTTGAAGTTCTACCTGAGTATACCTAAATCTTACTCCATGTTCCTATTGGACTCTGTTTATAACAGTCAATCACCGGTGTCGCAATAGTTAGTTCATTTATTGCTTTAACTATTAGACTTAAATTATCCAAACCATCGTATATTATAATTATTCTTTGAAAATGTGCAACATACTGTTTGTTATTAAGAATTTCTTCAATATCAAATGGGGCAATGATTATTAAAATGCTAGCTTGGTTAGGATTTTCTAACTGATGAGTAATATAAACTGGTTGTTTTTCTGGTAATGGATCAAGTTTACTGCCATGCGGAATAAATTGTTTCCTAGAATATGTCCATATCATCTTGTTTAGTGATTCTTGTACCTCAATATCCGGAGTTAAAACTACAATCCTTAAATTACTATGATAAGATTTTTCTACTAAAAGGCAGGTTGTCTTATATAGTAATCCTTCAGCAGTATGGTAAAGACTAAATTGTTGCATGATAATTCTCTTAAATTTAAAACTTATCTAATCTCAATTCGATTTAATTACTCTCGATGTCATTCCTGCGTAGGCAGGAATCTAAAAAAATAAACCAAGAGGGTTTGTTAGACTTTTTTAGACCCCTGCCTACGTGGGGATAACATAAACTACCATGAATTGTATGCCTTAGAAAAAAACTTGATTATCGAGTATTAGAAGCCCTCTATCTCTACCTTCCAAATCCTTATAAACTTGCTTAACCGTATAACCATAACTAACAAAAATTTCTGTAACAGCTGCCAATTGATTAAAACCAATCTCTACGAATAATTTACCATTTTGTTTTAAAAATCTCTTGGCTTCTTTAGCGATTATGTAATATGAGGCCAATCCATTATCTTCGGCAAATAAGGCTAAGTGGGGTTCATATTGCAGGGTCTCAGGAGACATATAAATAGTATCATCAAAAGAAATATATGGTGGATTACTTACGATAATATCAAATTTTTGCTTTTCCAAATTTTCAAACCAGTTACTATTAATTATTTTAAATCTATCAGAAACTTTATGTTTTATAGCATTTTGACGAGCTATAGCAATTGCTTCGTTACTTATATCAGTTGCAATTACATTGCTATTTGGCATTTCTAGTAACAAGCTCAAAGCTATACAACCACTACCTGTGCCAAGTTCCAATATTGCTAGCTCTGCATTTGTTTTTATATCGCTTAAAATCGCATCTACAAGTACCTCAGTATCTTGCCTAGGAATAAGCACTGTATTATCTATGATAAATTGGTAACCATAAAACTCTTTATACCCTATAATGTAGGCTATTGGTTCTAATAATATACGTCTATTAACTAAATTTTTAAAAATAATTTGTTTTGCCTCGGTCAATCTTTCTTCTGATCTTGCTAATAAATATTCAATAGATTTACCAGTTATATGCTGCATCAATATGCGTGACTCTAGGTTTGCTGATTTAATACCTACTGTTTGTAATTTGCTAGTAGCATAAATTAATAATTCTTTTATATTCATCTTGTATAATTATCTCCATAATATCCTGCGGCAAAGGTGATTGAAATTCCAATAATTTACCACTCACTGGGTGGGAAAAACTTATATACCAAGAATGTAATGCTTGCCTCTTGAAATTTACTAGTTTTTGTGGTACTATGCTATAATTATGGCTAACTTTCCTGCTATTCTTACCATAAGTTTGGTCTCCTACCACAGAATGTTTTAAATGACTCAGCTGCACTCTGATTTGATGAGTTCGACCAGTAGTAAGTTTACATTCTAACATACTGATTAGACCATTAAAAAATATTTCTTCTGTTTTATAATGAGTAATCGCCTCTTTACCACCAAATTTCAAAATAGTCATCTTTTGCCGTAAGATACGGCTTCTTCCAATATTATTTCTTATAACTCCTTCTTGTGGATTGATAATACCCCAAACTAATGCTTTATATTTGCGTATAAGATTACGACTTTCTATCTGACTGGCAAGATGTTGATGGGCAAAATTATTTTTGGCAACAACCATCAGACCTGATGTATCTTTATCTAAACGATGAACTATACCAGGTCTTTCTAACCCTCCTATGCTAGATAAAGATTTTGCATGGTGTAACAAAGCATTTACCAAAGTATCATGATGGTTTCCACTACCAGGATGTACTGTCATACCAGCTGCTTTATTGATCACCATTAAATCTTCATCTTCATAGAAAATATCAAGTTTAATATCAGCTTCCTGCATTGTTAAAGGCTCAGTATCTTTAAAAACTACTGAAATAAGATCATTCTCCTTGACCTTAAAGTCGGAATCAGAAATAATCAAACCATTAACTTGTACTTGCAAGCCATTTATGAGCTTCTGAATTTGGTTTCTAGATGTTTTACTGATAAGACCTACCAAAGCCTTATCAAGTCTAAACCCATCTAAATTTTTTGGTACGTTATATTCTTCCATCTACTACAAAATATTTTTTAAATGAATAAAATGACGCATTTTACAAAAAAAATCAACCAACTAAAATGGTTGCAAGCAATTGGTATAGATTATTATTTTTCACAATCAACTATTAATCAGCAAGAAATACCCTGCACTCCTCGTCATTCCCGCAATTCTTCATGTCATATATGGATTGCTTCGTCGCCTACGCCTCCTCGCAATGACGACAGTACTTTTACCCACACGTCATTGCGAGAAGGCACTTTAGTGGCGACGAAGCAATCCATTTCTAATCATTCCCGCAATCCTTCATGTCATTCCCGCACAGGCGGGAATCCATATCCTGCACAGAAACAGGATGACAGTATTTCCTTGTCTAGAACTTTGGCTGACTCAGCTAACAGCTTAGAAGAACTAAAAAAACTACTAATGAATTTTAACGGTTGTGGTTTAAAGAAATTAGCCAATAAAACCGTATTTGCTGATGGGAATCCACAAAGTTCTATAATGTTTATTGGGGAAGCACCGGGTAGTAACGAAGATGCACAAGGGATACCATTTTGCGGGGAAAGTGGTAAGTTACTCGATAATGTATTAGCCTCTATCAATATTTCAAGAGAACATAACGCTTATATTACTAACACTGTATTTTGGCGGCCACCAGCTAACCGCCAACCGACGCAAGAAGAAATAGATATTTGTAGACCTTTTGTTGAGAAACATATTGCTTTAATAAACCCAAAACTAATTGTTTTAGTGGGAAATGTTGCAGCAACTAGCTTACTTGGCAAAAATGCTGGTATAAGTAAAATCAGACAAGAATATTATTTATACACAAATCAGTATCTTAGCAAACCAATTCAAACCACTTCTATCTTCCATCCTGCCTATTTGCTTAGACAACCAATGCAGAAAAAAACCACTTGGTATGATTTACTAAAAATCCATGAATATATCAATACAAATATCGGGATATAGAGCTAACCAAACTAGCATTACTCTCAATTCACAAACGTCTATTAGCGAGGAGACCATAGCACAACTGTTGAAAGTTAAAATCGTCATCGCGAGGCGTCGACAGACGCCGTGGCGATCTCATGAGGCAAGCTCTCCTTCACAAGATTGCCACGAAGCCGCTATAAGCGGCTTCTCGCAATGACGGTTTAGGGCTTGCAAAGCTCATCACAATGACGGTTTAAGCCTTACAACAGCACTTCGCTAATAGACGATTTTTTAACTTTCAACAGTTGTGCTAAACACCCCTAGTTGCTTGTTTCACTCCTTTTCCTACAATGCTATCTTTTATTGCTACACCTAGATTAACAACACTTTTGGCAAGTTCTCCAGTAGCTATCGCATTGTTTAAAGTACCTTTAGCTATAGTACCAACCGCATGACATGCAGATTTTATCACATTCCCTACCGCATTTAAAATTGGATTGTTTTTAACTGCATTAGTTGGTCTTTCAAATATTTTTTCAACTTTCTTTAATTGCTCTTTGGCGAAATCTTTTAAGCGACCGGTAAAAGTTAATGAATCTCCCAAGCTGTCTAGGGGTTTTTTATGATCTACACTATCAGCAAATGTCCTCAGTTTCTCAAATGAACTCATAAATTTCTCAAAAACCTCTCCAGCTTTTTCAAATTCTAATTTCTCTACCCCAGAAAGAGCCTTACTAGTAGTACCAGCAAAAAGCCCACGGGCTTTTTCAAGATTCTTTTGTACATCCTCTAGTTGTTGCAAAGCTAGAAAAGTGTTAGGCATTTCTCCTATATGACTCTTTAGCTCTTCTGCAGACAAACGTTCTTGGGCTTCTTTTGGTTTTTGAGCTACAGCTTCCTGATAAGACGGTAGAGAATCCACTTTTGGATTATTATCGTCATCTTTACTCATAATATCCTCTATTTTAATTATATACTGCTCGTAAATGAAGAGTTGATAGACGATAGAATCAAAATCATGAGCAGGAGTCAAAAGGTCGAGGTGCTAGGCGTACATATTAGTACGTGGCTACCTACGATCCCTGAAGACAACAACGCAATTCTTGATTTTCATCGAGTATACTATTCACCTAGAAGCTATCATAAAAATAACTATATCGCAACCACTAAAAATCTAAATCAGCATAACAAGTGGGTGGAGTAAAACCTGGTATTTGGTCGTGTAATAGGAAGCGGAAGCTAGGTCTAGATTTTATGATTGCATACCAATGACGAATAGACAGCCATTTGTCCCAATTAATTTCGCCAAAATAATCTAGAACTGATATATGACAGGCAGCAGCTATATCTGCACAACTTAAAGAATTTGATGCAATAAAGCTACGCTTTTCAAATAAATTTGACATATAGCTTAAATGATGTGATAGATTATTTTTTGCTGCCCTAAGAAAATCGGTTCTAGGACCACCTAATTGGCAGAAGGACCTTACTATTTTTTCATCGATAATAATTTTTGTTACTTCGCGGTAAAATTTTTCATTAAACCAACTGAGCAACCTACGAATTTCACATCTAATATCAATATCTTCATCGATAAAATTAAAATTTGGATATTTTTCATGTAAATACTCAGTGATGGGATAAATTCCTGCTATAATTAGAGTGGACGCCTCTTGTAAGACAGGTGTCGCCCCCGCCTGATTTAAAGACAAAAATTCCTTATCCCGAAGCCAATAATCCTCCTTAACCATAGTAAACTGCACATCTAGCTCTTTTAAATACACCCGAACTTGACGTGATAACGGACAAATAGGATAATGGTATAATTTTCTCATATCCCTTATTTAAACATTAAATCTAAAATGCACTACATCTCCATCCTGCATTTTATACTCCTTGCCCTCTAAACGCATTTTACCCATTTCTTTAGCTTTCACTTCACCATTAAAATTTATATAATCCTCATAACTAATAACCTCAGCCCGGATAAAACCTTTCTCAAAATCAGTATGAATAATACCGGCTGCTTGAGGGGCTAGCGTACCATTACGAAAAGTCCAGCCATGTGTTTCTTTTGGACCTACAGTAAAAAAGCTTCTTAGGTCTAATAAGTTATACATTTCTTTGATAATTTTACTGAGACCCGTTTCCACAAGACCCATACTATTTAAGAATTCAGATTTCTCTTCGTCATTTTCTAAAATTGCAATATCCGCTTCAATTTTTGATGAAATAATAACATGTTTTGTACCTTCTTCCCCAGCTTTTTTGGCTACAAGTTCCGTAAATTTATTACCAGTAACCGCATCTTCTTCCAGTACATTGCAAGCATACAAAACCGGCTTAGAAGTTAATAATTGTAATTGATCTAAAGCCTCTTTACTATAAGTTCCAATCATGCTACGCACCGGTTTACCTACCGCTAGAGTTGCTTGAATTTCTTTTAATAACTCTATTTGGTCTTTTAAAGTTTTATCACCTGTTTTTAAACGTTTCTCAACATTTATTAAGCGTTTCTCCACCGACTCAATATCTGCTAAAATTAATTCTGTCTCTATTATTTCAGCATCATATATTGGATCAATTTTATTATGTACGTGAGTAACATCTATATCCTCAAAACAACGTAGTACGTGCAAAATAGCATCAACTTCTCGTATGTGAGATAAGAATTTATTACCCAGCCCCTCCCCTTTACTAGCACCTTTTACCAAACCTGCAATATCGACAACTTCTATGTAAGTAGGAATAATTTTACTAGAACCAGCAATAATGGATAGCTCATTTAGCCTAACATCTGGTACTGATACTATAGCAGAATTTGGTTCTATAGTGCAGAAAGGATAATTAGCCGCTTCTGCTACAATACTTGAAGTTAAGGCATTAAATAGGGTTGATTTTCCTACATTTGGCAAGCCAACAATACCACATTTTAATGTCATAAATCTTTCTTTAAAAAATATAATTCTGAATCTTTATCATATCCCCTTCTTGTAAACTCTAATTTAAACCCTAATTTCTCATAAAATGGTCTAGCTTGCCAATCGGTAGTACATAAACTCATAAATCTACAATTACGCTCTCGTGCTAGATTTTCTGCCTTGGACATTAGTAAAGTACCGTAATTCTGACCTCGAAAATCTCCAGAAACCCATAACGTATCAACGTATAAACAACCATAAATAAGTACACCTTTTATACCAGCAACAAAGTTTTTATCATTATCAAAACACGAGAAGGAAAATGATTGGACAGCATCAAGACCCTTCTTGTTTTTGGCAAGTTCATCTAATCCATCCTGCATTATCTTCGAATATTGTGCATCCATGTCATCTGCATAAACACAAGTTAATTGTTGTTTCATATTTAAACGATGCTCCTTTTAAACTCTTCCATTTCACCTGAAAGCAATAAACGGAAATTATTAATTATTACCTCAATGGAATTAACAATAATTTTATATTCCTCTTTAGAAAAAGAAGCTAAAACGTAATCCGACACATCATCATACGCCGCTGGTCTTCCTACCCCTATTCTTATACGATGATAATCATTTCCTATACACTGATCCAATGATTTTAAACCATTATGCCCACCACTACCACCAGCCAATTTATATTTTATTCTACCAGTTTCTAAATCTATATCATCATGCACTACAAAAATATTTTGTAATTTGACATTATAGTAAGAACATATTGCTTGTACTGCTTTTCCAGACAGATTCATATAAGTCAGAGGCTTTGCTAATAGTAATTTATGTCCGCCTATTATCCCTTGTGCAAGTTCTGCATGAAATTTAGCTTTGGTATTCCAAGAAAATTTATAGTATTCTGATAAACGTTCCACAGCTGTAAAGCCAACATTATGGCGAGTATTTTGGTACTCTTTGCCTATATTGCCCAAACCTACAACAACTATATACCCTTTGTCTTCAGATTTAAGCATATTATAATATCATTAGAGAGCGATTTGCACTTATATTTAATCTCATGTAAGACATCGGTTTAATAGCCTAGAGTATCCCTGTACCGATGTCATCCATGCGAAGGCACATAGGCGTCATATATGGACGAAGTCCATGCCATCAACTTAAGAGCGTAGTGATTGAAAATGTATAAATAAATTAAACTCAATGTCATTGCGAGGAGCTGTGCAAAGCACAGCGACGCGGCAATCTAGGATACGCGAAGCGTTACTCTAAAAAAACAGCTTCGCTGTTTACCTAGATCGCCACGGCATCTACAGAGCCTTGCTATGACGGTTTAGGGCTTACAAAGCTCATCGCAATGACGATTTTTTAACTTTCAACAGTTGTGGGTGACAAGACATAGTACCCTTGTAGCTTCAAAAACAACTACTTTGTCGTCTTCACTTCCTCAGTTACAGCTTCTCCATCTTCTGACTTACTACCCTTACGACCAATTATAGTAGCCATAATAAAATCATTTTTACTAGCTAGCTGGACTCCTTCAGGGAGTTTAATGCTTTTTGCTTTTAAAGACTGACCGATATGCATGTTGGTAACATCAATATTAATATTTTTAGGTATATTATTGACATCACATAAAAGAGTTATAGTTCTTTTTATTATATTAAAGAATCCTCCTCTTTTAACTCCCAAAGCTCTTTCTTTACCCTCATAGACTACCGGTACTTCCATTCTTTGGGTCTTTTCCTCTAAATGTACAAAGTCAACATGCCTTACTATGTCAGTAATAGGATGCAATTCTACAGCCTTTGGTAACACTTTATGCGTTTTACTACCCACTTTAATTTGAATAACTGTAGAGATAAAACCAGGTTTTCTATAATGCTTAGTTATCTCTTTTTCTTCGATAGAAACGGCTAGCACTTCTTTACCTGCTCCATAAACCATGGCTGGAACCATACCTTTCCTACGTAGTTCTCTTGCGACTCCCGTACCAAATTTCTCTCGCATTTCTGCTGCAAGTTCTAATAGTTCACTCATCTTTCTCTCCTAAGAGCTTTTAAAACATAGATGATAGTATTAAATGCTAAAAAATTCAAGTATTAATTTGACAAGCTGCTTTAAAGCTGCTTACATAATGCCACAGGGTAATTTCAAAGTTGTAATCAATGCAAAAAAGATGTCATTCCTGCCTGCGTAGGCGGAAATCCATAATCATTTAATAGCCTTTCAGGCTATTTTGTAGATTCCGCTAGCTACGCGGGAATGACATCTTTTTTGCTTACCCTACATTTAGTAGAGTTAATAAGGAGGTATTTACATGTCGAAAGATAAAGATCAACAAATAGAAAGCGTGTTATCACAGGAAAAAGGTAAATTACTGGATACAATAAATTCTGTAGGGAATCTTTTAAAGGCTAATGAAAAACTGGACGAGAGTAGACAGCTAAAACAGAAAGTGGAAGATTTAAAGAAAGAATACCCTTCTTTACCTTGGTTTGAAAGGTTTGTACATACTGTTGCACAAGTAAAATATCTGTTTATAAAAAATGATGAGGAAATTGCTGAAGAAAAGAGAAGAGCCAACAGAGATGTACTCAAACATGTTGACAATACATTAAGAGATGTAGGTAAAAAAAACTTATCTTTACAAAGAATTATAGATACAGAGTTACAAGCAGGATTTGATAAGATCATAACCAAAGAACTATCAGAGGAACAACTACAACGGGTAAAACGATTAAGAGAATCCTTAGTAAAGTTGGATATATCTCATGAAAATTTTAGCCAAATTGTATCACAAGTTTATAATGCTGATGAAGCGAAGGCACTACATCAAGAAAGAATAAGACTGGTACACGTACAACAAGATCTAGTTAAGTTGGTAAAGGCTAATGATAATATTAAAGAACTTCTTTCAATAAAGCAAGAATTAGCAGAATTGCGGGAAGAATTACCATCAACATGGCTAGACGGTCTTAAAAAAATTACTGCAAAAATCAAGCATATTTTTGTAAATACTCCAGAACAAATTTTAAAAGATAACATAACCCACAATAATGAAATATTAAAAAAGGTTGATCAGGGATTAGAGATCGCTGGTAAAAACATAGAAGATTCAACAATAGCTAGAAAAAATAGGTTGCAGAAAGAATTAGAAAAGCTTAAAGGAAGAGATATAGTAAACCTTAGGTTAGAGAAAGTAGAAGCTTTAAGAAGTGAGCTTGAGTCCACTTTTACAGCTGCAGTTACTGCTTCACAGCCATTGTCTACAAGCCAAGATTTGGCTCAATCTCAAGCCCTGTCATCATCAATGCCTGAACGGATAACACCTACACGCCCAGCACCACCACCTCCACCACTTATGGGTACTACGTCGATGCCAGATCTAGCTATTCATCAAGCAGCGGAAAACACTATAACAAGATCTCTTTCATCTTCATCCCTTCCCCATACATCATTGCAGGATTCACAAAATATTCAGCATAGAGAGGAAACTAAACCGAAAACACACATACCTGGTAAAGGTAAAGCACCATCTCCTCCCCCGTTGCAGAACCAAGAGGTGCAACAAGCAGCAGGACCTGCTATACCCCCAGCTCCTCCGTTGCCGGGTCAAAATACAATACTGCGTCCAGCACCACCGCCTCCATCGGTGCAGCATCAAGAGGGGCAGCAAGCAGTGGAAAGAAATATACCAACACCTCCACCGTTACCACCTGTAAGTAATATACCTTCACCTCCTCCGATAGAAGGTTTACATGCCGCTCAGCAAGCAGTAGGAAATGCTATGGCAGCACCACCTCCTCCGTCACCGCCTCCACCTCCTCCATTGCCCCAAGGTACTCAGCGAACAACGGGAACTGTGCCACCACCGCCTCCGCCTCCACCAGCTCCGCCACCGGCTGTAGAACCTACGGCAGGTCAAGCTCAGAAGGCAGCAGCAGTAGTAACACCGAAAGGAGAAGATAGGGGAGCATTATTGGATGAAATTAGGACAGGGATACAACTTAAAAAGGTAGCATCCACAACAACTCATCCAGTACCTCTACCACCTTCGCTGTCAGGTTCTGATCATGACAAAGCAACAGTAGCAACAGCGAAAGGACAAGGTAATGAGAGGGGAGACTTATTTGCTGAAATTAGGCGGATAGGAAAGCTTAGGGAAGAAAAAAAGCTATCTGAATCAGGGGGAAATAAAGCACTAGAAGAACTAGAGAAAGAACAAAAAACACCCCCCTACTCGCTCTCCTAGCCCAGTGGAGAGTATCTTTGAGAAGGCCATGGCAAATAGGCGTCAGAAATTTTACCCTGATGATGATGATGAACCTGAACATGCTGATCTTGTGAAACTTATTGAGGAAAAGATTGTTGATGAAAATACTCTTAACATGCTTATGAAGGAGGCTGGTGTTAAAAATGATAAGGAGCTAATTGAACTTATTAATGATAACGACATTTGGGATGATGACGATAGGGAGAAAAAACGAGACAAAGTCATCCAGCAGCTAGAGGAGATTAAGTCTAACCCTGTTGCTAACGTTGATGCAACAAAAGGACAATTCCCTCCAAAGTTACAATCAGCAGCAAAAGCTATTGGAGAAAATCTCCCCATGACCCCAAAAGATGGATACAAAACCCTTCCTCCTACTCCATCCCCCAAACTAGTTGGTATCAAAAAAGAGGCTGGTTCTAGGGACGTGTAGCGATTTATGCGAATTTGGGATGACATCTAGGCTGCCTCATGTCTTGTATACTACTCCCGCGAATTCGGGATAAGAATTAACTAATTCTTATCCCAAATTCGGTGAAATTATAGATTGCTTCGTCGACCTACGGTCTCCTCGCTAATAGACGTATATGTCTATTAGCGAGCGAACGTACGTGAGCGTGGCAATCCATTTTGCTAAAAACATGATTTTAAAAGATTAAAATCATGTTTTTAGCTTTAGAAAGGTTTAAAATGCATTCGCAAAACCGCTTTAAGAATGCATCTTTCCTTATATTAAAGCCAATTCGGGATAAGAATTAGTTAATTCTTATCCTGAATGCTGGGGTTTATTGTTACTGATTATGATACAGATAACAACTATTGATTATAATCATAAATTATTTTTATAATTTATGATTAAATTGTTGTTGATTATTTAAATATTTGGTATATAGTTGATCTAGGATAAAAAAATAGCTTTATGAAAACTACCTTACCTGACCGCTCACTAGTGATTAAAGAAAAGCTAGATAATATTGTTAAAGAAATCCTATATGTAGGCAAATCAAAAATAGCAATGATTATCTTATTTGGCTCTTATGCTAGAGGAGATTGGGTAGAGGATATAGAGAAGTTAGGAGATATTAGTTATTATAAGTATCAAAGTGATTTTGATCTTTTGTTGATTTTAAAGAATGGAGAATATGCTGGCTATCCAGCTATCAACCTACTCTATAAGATAGAGAACAGGCTAGGTAAAAAATTCTCATTAGATGAAAAACCACCAATTACTCTGATACTTGAACCTATTAGGTTGGTAAATAGGCAACTGGAAAAAGGTCAGTATTTCTTTAGTGATATCAAGAAAGAGGGAATTCTTTTATATGATAGTGGTGAATTTATACTGTCTGAAGCTAAGGAACTATCATGGCAGGAACGCAGACCAATAGCTGAGAAAGATTTTAAATATTGGTTTAAAAAAGCTAAGGACTTTCTGTCGCTCGCTCATTTGTGTTTGGATATAGAACAATTGAATAATGCAGCCTTTATGCTTCACCAAGCTACCGAGAGCTTTTATAATGCTATCCTGTTAGTTTTTACTGGTTACAAGGCCAAGTCACATGATATACTGGGACTTGGCGATAGGGCTAGAAGTCATCATTACGATCTCTATAAGATATTTCCACATGAGACTCAGGAGCAAAAAGATTGCTTTACGTTACTGCGAAATGCTTATGTTGACGCAAGGTATGATCAAGATTATACAATTAGTAAAGAACAATTACTTTACCTTATTAACCGGGTAGAGGAATTAAAGATAGTGACTGAAAAAATCTGCCTAGAAAAGATTAATAAAATAGAAGTATACTCAAATGATTTGAAGAATTGGATTTGAAAATGAATGGTGAGCATGCTAGGCCACAACTGTCGAAAGTTCAACAAACGTCATTGCGAGGAGACCGTAGGTCGACGAAGCAATTGTCCATATGACAAGCTTCATGGATTGCCGCGCTCACGTACGTTCGCTCGCAATGACGGTTTAGGGCTAACAACGCTCATCGCAATGACGTTTATTGAACTTTCGACAGTTGTGCATGCTAGGCGTACATGTAGTATAGTTACGCATGCGAATCCATGATATTTTCAAAAAACAATTCTTCAAAGAAGAGTATAATCAAAAATTAAATTCTAATATGCGTATACTATCAATATTTAAGAAAATATTACTAATTATTCGCCAAAGTAGTCGTATAATTGTTAAATTAGTAATTATAGATCAACTAGTAAAATGGTATTTTATAAATTATCTAAGAGGTAAAGTTGGTCTAACACTAGAAGTAACCAGCTTTTTAGATATGGTTTATGTTTGGAATTATGGAATTAGTTTTGGGATACTTCGAAATTATTATCAGTATAGTAATATGCTTTTTATAGTTGTTAACTCTGCCCTTATAGCATATTTGTGGTATATCTTATTAAAATGTAAGACGATGCCAAGCTTTGTTGGTTGTAGTTTTTTCATTGGTGGTGCTATTGGTAATTTGATCGACCGTTTTGTTCATGGGGCGGTATTTGATTTTATTTATTTTCACTATAAAGATTTTGGTTTTCCGGTATTTAATCTAGCAGATAGTTTCATTTCATTAGGTGCAATATTCTTATTACACGATTATTATAAGACCAAGAAAATTGTTGAACAACAACAAGATGTTGAATATAATCACGCTCGATTGCAAACTGAAGCGGATAGGATTCGTGAACTTTCTTTTAAGAAAAATATAAATTTATAAAGAGGATTGATATATATGTACTTAAATGATTTGCAGCATGGGGGAAACAAACAAGGGGTGAGCGAGCACAAGCAGTACAATAAGGTATGTGAGTACGCGAATTCCCCGATAATATTTACAGAAACCAATTCTTTAAAGCAAAAGAGTATACAAGATGAATTTCAAGAGTTGGCTAGGCGTACGAGTGGCAAGCGAACGGAGCGTAGTCAAACCTACGTGAGTACGCGAAGTCCCATCGTGCCACAACGCCAACACTTGAAAGGCGAAGGGTATATGCGTATAATTTTTTTGTTATTTACTACCTTAGTAACACTGTCTGCCTGCAATAAAAAAGTAAAAGAAACAATAGGTATAGTGACACCTGGTCCTGATGAGTATAGGGTACAACGCAATAAAACCTTAGAAGTTCCCCCTCACTATGAATTGCCTTCTATCGAAAAAAAAGATACAAAGAGCCACAAAGTTTATTCTCCAAAAAATCTCAATGATGGAGAGCAAGCTTTAATAGAGGACATGGAAAAATAATACTATTATTTTAATATTATATAATTTTTTTACTTAGTGGACAAAAATTTTGGTATATACTCGATTAAAATTAACAATTGCCGGGGTCTAAAACAAGGTGGGTGATAATAATAAAAGTGTTGTATTAAATTTTGGTCCACAACATCCAGCTACCCATGGGGTATTAAGATTAATTTTAGAAATGGATGGTGAGGTTATCAATAAAGCAGACCCACATATTGGATTGCTGCATCGTGGTACTGAAAAATTAATTGAGCATAAAACATACCTACAAGCTATACCATATTTTGATCGGTTAGATTACGTATCGCCAATGTGCCAAGAACACGCTTTTGCTTTAGCAGTTGAAGGATTGCTTGGCTGCAATGTGCCAAGACGAGCGGGGTTTATTCGAGTGATGTTTTCTGAGCTTACTCGTATCCTTAACCACATACTGAATATAACAACACAAGCCCTAGATGTTGGTGCTACTACCCCTCTATTATGGTTATTTGAGGAACGCGAAAAAATTATGGAATTTTATGAGCGTGTCTCCGGCTCTAGAATGCATGCAAATTATTTTAGACCTGGTGGTGTTGCACAAGACTTACCAAATGGTATACTAGAAGATATAAATATTTTTGTTCAGCAATTCTCAAAAAAATTAGAAGACGTCGAGACTCTGTTAAATGACAATAGAATTTGGAAACAACGCTTAGTAGATATCGGAGTAGTAAGTCAAAAAGAAGCTATGGATTGGGGGTTTTCTGGCCCAATGCTTAGAGGCTCAGGCATCGCATGGGATCTTAGAAAAGCTACCCCGTATGATGTATATGATGAGCTAGATTTTGATATACCAATTGGTAAATCTGGTGACTGTTATGATAGGTATTTGGTTCGTATTGAAGAAATGTACCAATCACTTAAAATTATACAGCAATGTCTTGAAAAAATGCCAAAGGGTGCTATTAAAACTGATGATCCTAGAATTGCACCACCCTCAAGAGAAAAAATGAAAGAATCAATGGAAGCCATGATTAATCATTTTAAACTTTACACTGAAGGATATGATGTGCCAAAAGGCGAAATATATAAATTTGTTGAAGCACCAAAAGGCGAGTTTGGTGTGTATTTATACTCTGATGGAACAAACAGACCTTATAGATGTCGGATTAAAGCCCCTGGGTTTGCCCATCTCCAAGGTCTAGATTTCATGTCAAAAGGACATTTGATGGCAGATGTGGTAACTATTATTGCCAGTCTTGATATTGTTTTTGGAGAAATTGATCGATGAATGATGAACCACTAAATTTCAGTTTTAATGATGAGAACTTAAAAAAAGCCCAGAATATCATTAAGAAATATCCTGAAAACAAACAAAAGAGTGCTATTCTGCCATTACTTGACCTTGCACAACGCCAAATGAATGGTTGGTTACCAAGAGGCTGCATAGAGTATGTAGCAAATTTTCTAAATTTACCTTTCATCCGAGCATATGAAGTTGCAACATTTTATACCATGTTTAATCTAAAGCCAGTAGGACGATATCATATACAAATTTGTGGGACTACTCCTTGTTGGCTAAGGGGTAGCGATAAAATTGTAACTATTTGTAAAAAAAAACTTGGTATTAACTTTGGTGAACTAACAAGTGATAAAAAATTTAGCCTTACAGAAGTTGAATGTTTGGGAGCTTGTGTCAATGCACCAGTTGTACAAATTAATGATGATTTCTTTGAGGACTTAGATGAAAAAAAAATGGCTGATTTAATTGATAGCCTCACCTGACTTCTGCTGGTAATTTATTCGTGCTACCTCTGCTCCTCACATACATTTGAGTACGCTGTGGGTCAAGATTCCGTGGCTTCTTTAAATCCTTGTGCATAAGCAAGTTTGCCAAAGATATCTAGTGTTGTAGATATTAATGATTTGGTTAATTGATATACTCAAATGATTTGAAGACTTGTTTTTTGAAAATATCATGGATTCGCATGCGTAATTATACTATATGTATACCTAGCATGCTCACCATTCATTTTCAAATCCAATTCTTCAAATCATTTGAGTATATCAAAAAAAATAATATCGAAAATTGAAATAATGAATTCTTGAACAATATCACTACTGGTTTAAACTTTCACTCTTTAAAGATAATTATTTATTACAATAGAAATTAAATTGTTGACATCTAAACTACTTAGCATAGCATAAGAAATATGATATATAATTAAAGAGGTGTATTTATGCTACGCAATGTGATTCTGAAGGAGCTAATGAAATTGGATGTTTTAGGTACATTACAGCAACTAGTAGAATCAGCCAAATTACATCTTAAACAGGGCGATAAGAATAGCTGTATGACTGAGCTTGATAAACTAGAAGAGTATCTAGAAAATTTTCAAGATATTAGTATGATGCAATCAATGTTTGAAAAACATGCAATAGAACAAGGGCTAGAAAATGATGATATCCTAGAGATTGATAAACATAAACGAGATTTATAGCGGTAGATATATCTATAATAAGTATAATCTCAATTCTTATATCGAATTCAAGGGCAAATATACTCGAAGATTTGAAGAATAGGGACAATAAAAACAGTGGGTGAGCGACCAAGTGTAGATCAACTTACGTGAATACGCAAATTCCTCGCAAGTATTTGCGAAGCCAATTCTTTAAATCATTCGATCCACATAACAACAATGTTAGTATTTTATTTTAATAATTTACTAACATGTCATGCACTTTTGACAGCCAATATCTCTTTAACCTCAGATGGTTAGCAATATCTTTTTTCCCCCTTCTAATTTGTTTATAGAACCGTGATATTGTTACAACCAAGATTTATTATTTCAATTTTCTGTATTATTTTTTCTTGCTATTAATTAACCAAATACTTCAATATCTATTAGTATTAATAAATATATTAAAGGTGAATAAATGATAGGATACCAGAAGAGCAAAGAAGCCTAACGAAAGAACAAAAAGAAGCTGTTGGATTGCTTTCAATAGGGACTTTCCTAGAATATTTTGATCTGATGCTTTATGTTCATATGGCGATATTGTTAAATGAATTGTTTTTTCAATCTTCTAACTCCTTGACGGCTTCTTTGAATACTGCCTTAGCTTTTTGTTCTACTTACGTTTTAAGACCATTAGGAGCTTTAATATTTGGTTGGATAGGGGATAATATTGGTCGTAAGGTTACCGTAGTCGTAACAACTACTATGATGTCTATTTCTTGTGTTGTAATGGCTACTCTTCCAACGTATGCAGAAATTGGTATTACCGCTTCTATACTGGTTACTATATGCCGTATGGTTCAAGGTATGTCTTCAATGGGTGAAGTAATAGGAGCTGAAATATACGTTACTGAAATAACAAAACCACCAGTACAATATCCTGCTGTATCTATGATCACTATATTTTCTAGTTTAGGAGGGTTTGCTGCCTTAGGAGTTGCATCTCTTGCTATTAAACAAAATTTTAATTGGCGTTATGCTTTTTGGGCTGGAGCAGGAATTGCATTAGTAGGTTCTATTGCTAGAACTAAACTTAGAGAAACACCTGATTTTGCAAATGCAAAAAGTAGAGTAAAAAATATTATTAAAAAAGCTGGGTTTAACCATGACTCAATAGAGTCCAATCCAATTGTACAAGAAAAGGTTAAAATAAAATCTTCCATTTCTTTGTTTTTAATTCAATGTGCATGGCCAGTATGTTTTTATTTTATTTACTTTCATTGTAGCAATATTCTTAAAAGTTCTTTTGGTTATAGTGGTGAACAAATAGTAGATCATAATTTTATTATCTCTATAGTACAAGTTTTGAGCTTTATAATATGGACTTATTTAAGTTGTTACATATATCCATTAATTCTTCTGAAAGTTAAATTAATAATATTTTCTATTATCGTCTTAATATTTCCTTATTTATTAAATAATTTAAATTCTCCATCTGATTTACTTATACTTCAACTAGTAACTATTATGTTTTCACTTTCATACTCTTCTGCTATGCCTATTTTCTATAAACATTTCCCAGTATTTAAGCGTTTTACTTATGCAAGTTTCTTATATGCCTTGTCTCGGGCTTTTATATATGTGATAACATCATTCGGACTTGTTTATTTAACAAATTATTTTGGAAATTATGGTATATTAATTGTAATAGTTCCTACAATTTTAGGTTTTGCATTTGGATTAAATCATTTTGGAAACCTAGAGAAAGAAGTAGGGAATTATCCTCAAAAATATCTAAATTAAGTAAGTTATTACTGATTAAAGCCGTTAAACATAATTTCTCTAATTCTTCTGTTATTTTATTGACTCCAAGGTATATAGAAAGAGGTATGAAGTAAGCCAAAGTCTCTTCTACTATCTTTTTAATTTTCTCAGGAGACTTAGCACTAATAGTTCTCAAATTATGTAATCTATCAAATAATTTGATGTGTAATACATCCTTTTTATATTGAGAGAATAGTAAGTTTACAGTCTCTACTGCACTAATTTTTCTATCTATTTTAATTCTTGTCAGGTCTTGCACTTGACTAGCCACTTGCCTACCAAAAATATAGGCAATCATCTTTTCGGTCAGTTGTGTATCCTCAATCGTGTCGTGTAGTAACGCAGTCACAATCATGTCGGTTCTAAACAATCGTGGAATTTCTAGGGCTGTGTACTGGGCAAGCATATAAGCCACTTCAATCGGATGCGAGTAATACGGTTCACCGGACTGCCTCATCTGACTGCCATGATATTTTTTAGCATAGTAGATACCTTTTTTGACTTCATACATGTTTATTGGTTGCTTTACTTTTTCATTGAGCGAAATTAATTCATTAAGCAACCTCTCAGCATATGCACAATACTGGTATTTTGAATTATCCCAATAGTTATTAACATCTTCCATAAGAAACCATGATATTTTAATTATAAAGTTATAATAAACTAAAATTCTGATTACTTAAAGCATTTACTGCTTTTTATTTTTAAAAAGATGCATATTTTCTAATCTTGTTGTATAAATTACATATTTATGATATAATGCAACCAATTCTAGATGAAGATTTAGTAGCCTTTCTAGGTACATGGTTCATAGTAGTTGTGATTGGTTTATTCTGATTTGACAGATTCTTTGTTAATTCTAATGCTTTGGACTTTAAATCTTTTTCTTTAGAAGTAGCTTTAGCACTTTTCTCAATAAAACAACTCTGTAGTGACTTGCCGGATGGTAGTTTGATGGCGTGGTTGAACTTAGTTAGTTGCTCATTAAATACTTTTACATCCACTCCCTCAACTGGCAACTGATCACGAGTTTGTTTTACTAATTTTACTAGTGCATCGATTTTAGGTTGCATAGATTTAGCAATTATTGGTTTATTTTCAGGTTTGACCTTATCAGCACAGTCCTGAGGTGTAAGTTGTAATGCTGCACCATACATGAGATCTCTCATATAAGGATCTTTCTCTACACCAACACCTTGTCTAAAACATTTAAACAAGGAGAGAGGAGCTTTTTCACTACCTAAAGTTAATGCAAACCAAAATTCCATAGCAGCCATTTTCCAACTTGCATCTATTTTGCTTTGTGGTGCATCCTGATCTTCCATGTCAGCAGCTAATCCATAATAATACTCTCCCCAACGGTGATGATGTTCAGACGTGAGTTTATTTTGTGATGGTGATTTTGCCATAATACTACCTATTATTTATCTTTAAATATTTTAATTCTGCTATAATATTACCAATCTCTTCCACCTATACCTTTGCTAGGATCTTTAGTCTTTGGGGTATTAAGATTTATAGAATTCATTCTTTGTAATTGAGTGTCCTTATTTTCTTTAGCACTTAATATTCCCATATGTTTCTCTAACTTATAATCAGAAATTATTTGTTTTGTATCTAACTCTTGTTGAGATGCTAGAACGGCTAGGTTTTCTGACGATAATGCACTTCTAGCTTTCGAAGGTAGCAAAGTAATAAAAGTTTGGGGCTGTTTTTCCGTTGGAGTTAACTTTTTAGCCATTTCCTCTGGAGTAACATCGTATATCTTATGAAATACTTCTTCCCAAAATTGTGCCGCATCTTCGTTACATCTATTGTTCTCAGCTAACTCTTTATTAAGACAAATATTGTAAGCATGTTGTTTTATTCCTTGCTTGTATGCTTTGTACTGATCTATTTTCTTATTAACTAAATTACGGTAACCTTCATGATGTTTTTTCTGATTAGCCAACAAGACTCTTTCCGGGTGATCTTCTGATAAATGCTTAACTTGCTCCTCACATTCCTCAATTTTCTTTATTTCATTAGAGTGATGTTCTCGTTCTATTTTAGCTAGCTTTTTAGTTAGCCGCATGTGTTTAATACGAGCGTTTTCTTCTTTTATTTGTTCAGGTGTTTTGCTGAATTTCTGCTTTTCTTCCTCAGTAAGTTTCCGACCTGCTTTTGTAGCTTCAAAGATTTCGTGTAAACTTTCATTATCTTTCCTTTGTCTATTAAGAGAATCATCATAAAAAGAATCAAAAGCTTTATAAATGCCTTGAACTTTATGCTCTCTATCAATTCTTTCTTGTTCTTTTGCTAATCTTATGCCTTCATTAAAATCCACAACTTGGATTTGCTCAGTTGTTTCATAATAAAGAGTTTTACTTACTGCAGTTGCTATTAATTCCAGTATTCCAATATCTATCCCTAACTGACTAGCCATTAAAGCTAAACTACCAGCATCAGCTATAATCAAAGCTAATTGCGTCCTTGAAGTAGCATTACGTACCCTCCCCTCAAGTTTTTCATACTCTTTTTTAATGAAATTCCTCTTAGAAGCATCATTATCTAAATCATTGGTCATTTTATATTTCACCATGTTATGGTTTGGTTAACTATTTTATTATTAAAACTAATACTAAATTATTAGTCAAGCATTCTTAAAGTGTAACTATTATTAATTTTCTACTATTGTTTTTATTTATAAGCACTATGAATAGCAGCAACACCTAAAGTAAGATTCTTATAACTAACATCAGTAAAGCCGACATCCTTTAGCATAATTGCAAAACTCTCCTGATCTGGGAATACATTAATACTTTCCACCAAATATTGATAAGCTGATTCGTTATTTGCTATAATTTTACCAATCTTAGGAATAATATTAAACGAATAAAACTGGTATAATTGCTTCAGACAATCGTATTCCATTTTAGAAAATTCTAAACATAAAAATTTACCCCCAGGCTTTAGTACTCGATATGCTTCTTTTAGGGCATTGTCAATTTTTGCCACATTCCTAATACCAAATGCTATAGTATAATAATCAAAACTATTATCAGGAAAAGGTAAGCTTTCTGCATCAGCAACGACATACTCTAATCCCTGTAATATATTACTATCAATAGCTTTGTGACGTGCTACCTCCAGCATATCATGATTTATATCACACATCGTCAGCTGCACTAATACATTTTTTACCGATGCTCGCTTTATTATTTTAAAAGCTATGTCACCTGTACCACTTGCCACATCCAATATATTTGATTTTAAATTGGGGATTTGCCTAACAAATTCATCTTTCCACAAACGATGTACTCCCAAACTCATTAAGTCATTCATTACATCATATTTATTAGCAACACTAGAAAAGATATCTTTAACTAAATCTCTTTTTTGATCAAAGCTCACTTTTGAGAAGCCAAAATTTACTTGATCAGATTGGTTATCATTATTTTGCATATTATTACTTAGTGCTAAGTTGCTTATGTGTTATATTATGTTATATTATGAATTATTAATAGTATTAAAATGTAAAAATGCCAGAACTTCCTGAGGTTGAAACATTAAAACGTTGCCTAGAACAGCGAATAGTAGGGGCTACCATCAATAAACTCGATAAGAGACGAGATGATATACGCTATAAACTAAGCGATCAGTTAGAGTCAAATGTAGAGTCAGCAAGAATTGTAGCTTTAAGGCGTAGGGCAAAATATTTGCTAATAGATTTGGATAATTATTATTCCATTATTGTACATCTTGGCATGACTGGTAGGCTGACCTTACAACCTAGTGATTATAGGCTACAAACGCATGATCACGTGGTTATATCTTTGACAAGTTGCGAGAAATTAGTTTTTAATGATCCACGACGTTTCGGGATGATTTATAGTACGCCAACAAACCTCGCCCAAGAAAAATTTTTACTAAATTTAGGTGTAGAACCTTTGTCAAATGATATGTCTGATGAGTATCTAAAAACAAAATTATTGAATCGCTCTGTTCCAATAAAAAATTTATTAATGGATAATCGGATTATTGTCGGTGTTGGTAATATATATGCTTCTGAAAGCCTTTTTATTGCTAAAATACACCCAAGCAGACTGGGTAGTAGTTTGTCAAACAAGGAAATAACTAATTTGGTATTAGCCATTAAAAATGTTTTAACAAAGGCAATATCAGCAGGAGGTACTACTCTCAAAGATTTTGTTAGCGGTGATAGTAAACCTGGTTACTTCCAACAAGAATTACAGGTTTATGCACGAGAAAATCAAAAATGCCTAAACTGCGAGGGAATAATAAGAAAAATAAAACAATCCGGTAGAACTAGTTTCTATTGTTCTATTTGCCAAGAATGAGAGCTATACCGCTCATAAATGAAGAGTTGATACAGGGCAGTTTAAAAGTCCCAACTAATGATAGAAAAGTTTGTTTTTTAAAAAGATAATTGCTGTTTATTTGGATCGCCACGCCACTTTGTGGCTCACGATGACAACTATTTATTTCTATAATTTAGTATTTTATATCATTAGTTGGGACTTTTAAACTGCCCTGAAAATCATAGAACAATAATTTTTTTTGTGCATGGTCGGAAAACATGTTACACTAATATAATTAGTTAACCAGTGAATCAATTTATAAGTGGTTATAATGTAATATTAACATGAATAAAGAGGCATTTATGTATAAAAATTTTTATGTTGTAGGAGATAGTTTATCTGATAATGGAGCATTTGTTGGATCTTTGAATAGTATATTAAATGTAATAAAGGAAGAATTTCATTTTCTCAAGTGGGTTGACAAGATTTATTTTGCCCCTCCATTTTATCAATCCCGATCTTTTAGCAATGGTCCAATGGCAGTAGAATATGTAGCTGATAAGTTAGGAACAACAATGAAACCAGGGTGGAGTTTTAATATTACTCCAGCATTAAAACATTGGATCTTAGAGAAAAAATCTATAGAATTGGGTAGACCATTTGACGATTTAATAAAGCAAGGGGGAATAAAAGCTACAAATTATGATTTTAGTGAACAAATTGGTACTAATTATGCTGTTTCCAATGCTAGAGCCTCTAAAGGTGATGCTGTGCCTGATTTTTTATTATTTAATTACTTTCAGTTAAAAAACCAAGTCCGTACTTTAGTTAGACACCATCCCGATATTAGCACAGAAGATTTACTATTTGTTATGATTGGTGGCAATGATATTATGGCTGCTCTTTTTAATAAGAATCCGACTGCATTAGTTGATGAAAGTATAACAGAAATATGCAATGCTATTGAATTTTTAGCTACAAACAGTAGTCTACAATACATAGTAATAGCTAACGTTCCAGATATTGGCTTAATCCCAAGGTTTGTTAACACAGATTTACAAAAGCTAGCTACTAATTTATCACAAGATTTTAATCAAAAGTTAGTAGAGGCAATTAAAGACTTCAATAGGAAATTTCCTAAGATTAAAATAAAATTATTTGATATTGAAAGTATATTTAAGAGCTTAATTAGTGATTATGTAAAGAAAGGATACAATACTGAGCAGGCTTGTGTTACAGATATTGCTGATCATCAAAATTTTATAGATTTGCTAGAATTATTATTGAAAGGTCGATTAGATGCTGCATATAACTGTGGCTGTAATGAAGAAAAAATTCTACAATATTTATTTTTTGATTTTTTTCATCCAACTAAGCTTCCACATCAAACTGTAGGAGATAGGTTATATAATTTTATTGTCTCAAGATGATTTTGTTATACTGTTCGTAAATGAAGGGTTGATAGACGATAGTATAACTTCAAGAAGAGCTAGGCAGTAGCAAAGTCGTGCGGCGTAGCGTACATGAGTAACAGAGCAGATTCGATCTTTGGTCACGGGAATCTTAATTCTTGAAGTTCTACCTAAGTATATAATTATGATAACCTCTTAATCTAGAGCAGTTTAAAAGTCCTAACTAATGATAGAAAATACTAAATTATAGAAATAAATAGTTGTCATCGCGAGCCACAAAGTGGCGTGGCGATCCAAATAAACAGCTGTTTTATTTTTTGCCACTGCAACTTTTGGATTGCCACGTCGCCGCTTTGCGGCTCCTCGCTAATAGACATTTATGCATTTTAAAAAACAAACTTTTCTATCATTAGTTAGGACTTTATAAATTACCCTGGACTATAATCTAAAAAATCCTGTTTTATTTGCCCGTGAAATTATATAGAATACACAATAAACTATGGTGTTTATTACCGTAATTATTGGGGTAATTGGTATGTCAAGATATAATGACACTACTAAGCCAAGGAAGTCTACAATTAAAGCTACGATAACTGAATTGATAATCATTTGTGCTGGATTACTAGAAATCATCCTAGCGGTCATAGCTGGAATCAGCAAAATACTAGTAACGAGTAATGCCCCAACAATCTTAATAGTCGAGAATACTGATAAAGATAACAGTAACAAAAATGCCAATTCAATCGTTCTTACTTTCACCCCCTTAATTTGAGCAATATCTCTATTAATGACAATTAGAATAATCTGGTTATAGAAATACCAAACGAAAGAAATAACGAATATAAGTATAATTGATAAGGTTAATATATCATTTAAAGAGGCAGATAAAATATCGCCAAATAATAGGTTAGTGATCTTAATCTGTAGTGGGTACATATAACCTACTACTAAGGCTAAAGATAACATAAAACTTGATATTAACATTACCACGCTACTACCACCTGACCTATGTTTTAACGTAAACACCAAGATAGCAAATATAATGGCAACAACTAGTCCTGAATAAACAACAGGCAAATGGACAAGGATACTAATACTTCCAGCAAGTAAACTTGCGTGCGAAAGACCATCACCAAAATAAATATATTTTTTCCATAAGCTTATACAACCAAGAGGAGCAAAAATTAGACTGATTAGAATTATAGTTAATATTATTATAGTCATTTTATACGATTTTTGGTAGATAATTTGAGAATAGCACTTAGTGCTTCATGATTTTTGTGGTATATTAGGAATGGATTCTATAACCAGTGAAGAAATATGTCTACAAAATCTTCTATTAATCAAATAGAACTAGAAAAGTTTAGTAAAATTTCTAGCAGATGGTGGCAGGAAGATGGAGAATTTAAAATTCTTCATCAAATAAATCCTATTCGCCTTGGTTACATAATAGATAAGATAAAAGGTCATTTTAATATAGATGATGATATAGTACTACCTTCAAAATTAGATATTTTAGACGTAGGATGTGGCGGGGGGTTAATTACCTCTGCTCTCTGTAAACTAAATGGCACAGTCACTGGCATAGATGCACTACAAAGTAATATAGATATTGCGATGAAGCATGCTGAAGAAGGAAATTTGAATATACAATATCTTAAATCAACTGCTGAGGAATTAGTATACTCAAATAGCAAACAGTATGATGTGGTACTATGTTTAGAAGTCATGGAACATATAGACAATCCTAGTGATTTTGTAAAAAACCTAGCTAGTTTAGTAAAACCAAATGGCATGATTATAATTTCAACAATTAACCGTACTGTCAAAGCTTATATGTTAGCTATTTTGATGGCAGAATACGTGCTTAGTTGGATACCAAAAAAAACCCATGACCATAGTAAATTTCTTAAACCATCTGAAATTTATTCTATGTTTAGTAAAAATAACATAGAGCTTAAAGAGCTTAAGGGCTTAACCTATAATATCGTCAATAGCAGTTGGCAGTTGAGTGATGATATAGAGGTAAATTATTTTGCTTATTTAACTAGACCTCTTGCAGAACTCGCTCTGAATTAACTTTAAACCTCAATTTCGGATTAATGAAATTAATCCGAAATTGGAATGAGAATGTAAACAATCAGGCTTAAAGCGGCTATCACGCCTGATCGATAATAGATTAAAATGCATTCGTACCAGCCGCTTCAAGAATGTATTTTTCTGAAGAACTTAAATTATTCTAGCCAGTTTTGGATTAAAATTTTTAATTTTAATCCAAAACTGAGGTTATAAAGGAAATACTATGACTATAATTACTAGATTCGCCCCCTCCCCTACTGGCTTCTTGCATATTGGTGGGGCAAGGACAGCATTGTTTAATTATTTATTTGCCAAACACCATAACGGCAAATTTTTACTGCGAATTGAGGATACTGATAAAACAAGATCAACCGAAGATGCAGTAGATGCTATATTTTCCGGTTTGAAATGGCTTGGTTTAGACTGGGATGATGAAGTGGTTTTTCAGTCTAAAAGAAATGATTTATACAAAAAAGCAGCTCTGAAATTACTAGATGAAGGAAAAGCTTATTATTGTTTTACACCTCAAGAAGAAATAGATCGACAGCGAGATAATGCTATAGCCAATAAACAACATTTTTTATTTCAAAGCCCTTGGCGAGATGCTGATCCTTCTAGCTTTCCAAAAGGTTACCAATCCACAAAAGCAGTGATTAGGCTGAAAGCTCCAAGAACTGGCTATACAACTATCCATGATGCTTTACAAGGGGATGTTACTATTGAAAACTCCCACCTAGATGATATGGTGCTGTTACGTAGTGATGGAAGTAGCACCTATATGTTGGCGGTAGTAGTGGACGACCACGATATGCAGATTACCCATATTATCAGGGGGGATGACCATTTAACTAACGCTGCTCGCCAAATCCTACTTTATCAAGCCTTTGGTTGGCATGTACCACATATGGTACATATACCGTTAATACATGGTGATGACGGGGCAAAATTATCTAAAAGACATGGAGCTCTTGGAATAAAAGCATACCAAGATATGGGATATTTACCCGAGAGCTTGTGTAATTATTTACTAAGGTTAGGATGGAGTCACAAAGATGATGAGATTATTTCAAGACAACAAGCTATAGAATGGTTTGACCTTGAAGGACTTGGCAAATCACCTGCTCGTCTTGATTTTGCCAAAATGGATAATTTAAACGCTCATTATCTACGTCAGCTTGATGCTACGCTATTAACAAAAATGATTTGTGAGAGTTTGCAAAAAACTTATAAAATTACCACGGAAGAAACAGAATATATTAAGCAAGCAATGCCAAACTTGAAGATAAGAAGCACAAATTTAGTCGAATTAGCTGAACTAGCCAAGATTTACTTGATTAACGTTCCTATTATCTACTCTGAGGAAGCCAAAGAGATAATCAAGAATTGTGATAAAAATTTGCTAGAGCAAGTTATTGAGGAATTAAAGAATTTACAAAATTTTGATAAAGAGTCAATTCAAATAAAATTTAAAGAAATAGCCAAGAATAATAATATTAAACTTGCAGATCTCATGCAATCCATTAGATCTCTAATAACAGGCATGACTGCTTCCCCAAGTATTTTTGAAATTATCGCCATAATTGGTAAAGAAAATGCTATTGCTAGGTTGAAATGTACTCAAATGATTTAATAGATTTAAATGATCCTATGAATGAGAACAATAAACAAGCGATGAGCAGACTAGGCGTACATGAAGTGCGTGAGTACGCGAATTCCCAGCAAGTATTTGCGAGAACTAATTTAGAGAATCACTTAAATATATTTCACAACCTAGTTGGAAGATATGCTATTACGAGAATTTTAGGCAATTATGGTACAGCTAAAGGAATCGCTTACTTTATAGAAGATAAAGAACATATATATTTACCTCATTCACGTATATTATATAGAGAGGAGCTTGATGTTGAATATTATGGTAATACCAATAGGGTGAAAGCTTTTAAGGAGTATCTATACTCTATAGAGCAAAACAAAATTGTTAAATATTTTGTTAATGAAAATAACAATGCTTTATTTTACCAATTACATTTTATCTCTAATACTCCTTTTCAGGATAAAGTTCAGGCTAAAGGTACACATCAATGCAATTTGGATTTTTATCAAGCTAATTACACATTCTTGAATAAGAATTCTTTTGAACTGAGTTATAAAGTTTTAGGTCCTAACAAAAACTATACGATAAAAACTAGTTTTACTAGAATATCCTGAATTCGATATAACATTGCCGTACCTTCGATGCCCCCACCCCACAACTGTTGAAAGTTAAAAAATCGTCATTGCGAAGCAGCACTGTTGTAAGGCTTAAATCGTCATTGCGAGAAGCCGCTGCAAGCGGCGACGTATAGGCGTCAACTTAAGAGCGTAATGATTGAACATGTATAAACAAATTAAACACAGCAGTCATGGCAAGGCTCGTTAGATGCCGTGGCGATCCAGATAAACAGCGAAGCTGTTTTTTAGAGTAACGCTTCGCGTATCTTAGATTGCCGCGTCGCCGCTTGCAGCGGCTTCTCGCTAATAGACGTTTAGGTTTGATTTACTTATACATGCTCAATCATTACGCTCTTAAGTTGACACCTATGAGCGGTGACGTGGCAATTTTGTGAAGGAAGGCTTGACTATCATGAAGATTGCCACAGCACCTAACGGCACTTCGCAATGACGGTTTTTTAACTCACAATTGTTGTGCTTTCACGGAGATGATAGCCCTGTATAGTTACAACTGTAATACTAGTTTCTTCTATTACCAAAGAATCTTAGAAGATGTAAGAACAAATTAATAAAGTCTAAATACAAATTAAAAGCGGCCATTATGGACATTTTTTGTCCTAACTCTCCACCTCCAGACATAAAATACATAGACTTAATTTTTTGAGTATCCCATGCAATAATACCCATAAATATACCAACCCCAATGAGAGACGTTGCAAAATATATAGCTGAGCTTTGTAAAAACATGTTGACTAGCGACACAATGATAAGACCAAATAATCCCATGATAAGAAATGAACCCATTGATGTCAAATCCCTATTGGTAGTATACCCATAAAGGCTCATTGCACCAAAAACAGATGAACAAATAAAGAAAGTTCGAGCAATTGACTCTCCTGTATAGATAAACCCGAGGGATGCCAAAGACATACCAGTTAAAGCAGCATAAACCCAAAACAATACTTTAGTAGTATCTAGACTCATCCTGCCAAATCCCATAAAAAAGTACAAAGCAATTCCCACGGGAGAAATCATTACCAACGTTCCCAAACCGGTATAGCCCATGAACTGTCCATTTGCTTCAACTTGAAATAAAAGCCTAGTTAATGGCTCAAATGATATAGTAGCAAAAGCCATTACTCCAGTTAGCACAAGAGCTAAAGCCATATAATTATAGACTTTCAGCATGTATTCTCTCAGTCCGACATCATATGTTTTCTGAGTAGCAGTAAAAGTCTTTGTGTAATCAATCATAAGAAACCCCATGAATCATGTTATTATTTATACTATAATAGTATAAGCTTCATACCTTTTCTTTTCAAGAAGAAAATTGTGAAATATTTATTTAAATTTTATAATTTAGTTTCCTAGATTAATATTTATTATTCACTAACACTATCAGAATTATTAGCATTACCAGCAAGTTTCAGCTCATGTATCTTGCCATCCGCTGCATTCATTTCGTCCCAAATAGAAATATTATAAATTTTAGTACTTTCAGCATTATTATTAGTACTTCTATTTTTAGGTAATTTATCTTCATTATCTTCCAAGTCAGCTAGATAACCCTTGTCTATATCATCTTTTATCTTTTCAGTTTTTTTTGGCATACAATACTCTTATGTCAAATGTAAGATTTATAAAATTAAAAGTAGATATCGATCCTATGAGTTTTTATTAAAGTTATCTTTTAAAACCACTAGATTGCCCATGTTTTTTGCCTGTATTGGGTGTATTGGGTGTAGCATTACTTTGAGATGGGGAAGCCATATGTGGAGACATAGTTTTTCCCAGCTTTTTTGCCTCTACTTGCATTTGTGGGTTATCTTTATGTTCTAGTGTAGCTTTTTTAGGAGTAACGGACGATAATCTAGCTGTTGTTGGTACATCTTGATCATGAACAATTGTCCTAGTTAGCAGGGGGTCATCATTACCTAAAATTGTCATCGTTAGTGGGTCAAAATGATCTCCAGTTATTGTACGCATTTCTGCCCCTTCTTCTAGACTAGGAGTAAGTGTGTCTACGAGATTATACTCTCGTAGATTTCTTTCCTGCATTCTCTGTGCTAGATTAGGCGAATTTGGAATATCATTAAGCTGTGCATACGCTCCTTTCACGCCTTCATTACCTGCTACTGATGTCAAAAATGATTCTGTTACATTCTGAGCAGTAGCATTCTCTAATGACAGAGCGTCTACTCCTACTGTTGTGTTGAACCATTTCTCATCTAGTGGAGGTAGCTCGCCTTGTTGCACTGCTTTTGATTCTTTTGCTGATTTATGATTGGAAAGAAAAGTTTTTAGATCAGGATTATAAACCTGGTCTTGCATTGGCTTTCCGTTTGCATCAAGAGTATTCAGGTCAAATAAGTAAGGTTTATTAGAGTTTGTCACTAAGTCCTTAAAAAGATCTTTCCACTTGGGATGTGGTACAATACATTCCCAAACTAGTTTATTAAATTCTTTCTGACTTTCTTTATCAAAACCATTGGAATCTCTAATTTTAATTATAGTATCAAATAATTTTTGAGCATACACTTCTATCTCATTTGAATCTTTCTCCTTTGTATCCTTATCCACACAGTTAATTGAGTGTACGTTGTCGCTGTATTGTAACGCTCTTGCAAAACGTGCAACAGCTTCTTCTGGAATATAAGCAGAAGCTAAAGAAATATTAGTAGTGTTTCGATTAAGAAGAGATGATGGTAAATGTAACAGACCGTCTGTTCCAATTTTGTTACTATCTAAATTTATATCAATAATAGTAGAATTATTAGCAAGAAGTGTTGCAACTTTTTTAGCTCCTTCATTTCCTAGATCATTATTCGATAGATCAAGATCAGTAACAGTTTTATTATGATCAAAAGCGGATGACAAAGCTCCCATGCCCTCACTTCCAATCTTGTTATTACTTAAATCTAGATGCCTAAGCTCAGTACTATTCTGAATAATGCCTGCAACTACCTTGGCTCCGTTATCTCCCAAATTGTTACTAGATAAATCAAGCTCGGAAATTGGATTTTCTATAATAGCCTCTAATATCTCTTTGTCCAATTGAACCTTACTATTAGATAAATCAAGAGCATCGACATTCTTTTTTCTTAGCTGTGTCATTAATTTTGCTTTTTCTTTAGGATTTGTAAGGTCTATGTTCTTGTAACTAACAGAAACTGGTTTTGGTTTGAATATATTTTTCATAAGAAACTTTAATTAATTAAAATTAACTATAATTCACTATGCTTCTTATCACTTTGTCAAGATTAAGGTAACAAATACGACAAGGATAATTTAGGTTGTGTGAACATTTCTATCTAATGGTCTTATAGATCGTTATTTCCGTTCTCGAATTCATAACGGAATTTAATCCAAGGCAATTTAGTTATTTACATGATACAAAGATATTGCTATTTTGTCTACAAAACTTAAAAAAATATGATCTAATTTTTAGGGATTTAATGCCTCTGTGGTGGAATGGTAGACACGGTAGACTCAAAATCTACAGCTCAAAAGGCGTGCTGGTTCAAGTCCGGCCAGAGGTACCATCGTATAATACCATTTCCCAAAACTAAATTGCTACTCGGAGTACGAGTGTCGAGTACCGGAGCGGAGATCATGAAGTACGACGACGTGATGATTAGTTTTCAGAAATGGTATAACTTCAAGAAGAGCTAGCTGTGCGTACATGAGTAACGAAGCAGCTGAAATTTTTAGGTCGCGGAAACCTTAATTCTTGAAGGTCTAGCTGAGTATATATACAGAAACAATATTTAGGCAATGAAGGTTAGTTACATCCAATGAGTACACATAACAATATTAATGACGTTGTAGAAATTACAGCACAAAGTGGTTCATCAATTTTCTCTATGATATCATCCACTGATATTATAGGAAAATCTGTTATGATAATTTTGGTAATTGCTTCAATTTGGGCATGGACAATAATTATAGATAAAATAGTTCATTTAGTTCAAATAAGAAAGAGAATTGCAGCTTTTGAAGCTACTTTTTGGTCTGGAGCAGTTTTAGATCAGTTATATGAAACTATTAAAAGAACAATGAATAATCCTCTTGCCGCAGTTTTTGTAGCAGCTATGAACGAATGTAAACGCCAAAATCCTAACAACCTCACTGATGCACTTAAAATTAGCCATAAAGAGCGAATAATACAATCTATGTACTTGATAAGGAATCGTGAACTTGAAAGATTAGAGCAAAATTTAGGTTTTTTGGCAACTGTTGCTTCTAGTACACCATTTATAGGGTTATTTGGTACTGTTTGGGGGATTATGCATAGTTTTCAATCTATTGCAGCATCAAAAAATACCTCACTTGCTATCGTAGCTCCTGGCATTGCAGAAGCTCTACTTGCCACAGCAATAGGTCTATTTGCAGCAATTCCGGCGGTAATTTTTTATAACTACCTTTCTTCACAAATAATTAAGATTAATAACAAAATTGATGATTTCATTAATGAGCTTAGTTCTATACTATCAAGAGCCATAGATGAAGGGAAAATGTAATGGCTATACAATTACCAAATTCAAACAATCAAAGATCTAGACGTAATTTAGTCAGTGAGATCAACGTTACACCACTCGTTGACGTCATGTTAGTGCTATTGATCATCTTTATGATAACCTCTCCAATGCTAGTGTCCGGTATTAATGTTGATTTACCAGAAACAACTTCTAGCCCACTGTCAGGACAAGATGAACCGTTAGTGATTAGTATTAACAATAAAGGAGAATTATATTTATTGGAATCTAAAATAGAGAGACAAAATTTAGCTACTAAGCTAACTAATATTACAAAAGAAAAAAAAGATATTAGAATTTTTGTAAGAGGCGACAAAAATGTGCCATATGGCGAGGTAGTTAGCGTTGTATCTGAAATCCATGCAGCAGGCTTTTCTAAGGTAGCACTAGTTTCAAATATTAAATATAATGAAAAATAATAATATAAATAATAATATTTTTTCTATTTCTTTTATTTGCTCCGTAGTACTTCATTTACTAATAATATATTTCTTCTTATTTGGTCTTCCATCATTGTTTAAAAAATCTCCTGAAGAACAAGTAATAGTTTTTGAAATGTTACCAATTAATAGTAAATCTAATGTACCCAATAAAATAAAACAATCTGAAAAAGCTATAGAAAATCAAGATACAAAAAAAGTAGAACAAAGCAAACCTGATGATACAGAAGAGAAGAAACCCTTAGAGAAACCTCTAGAGAAACTTCTAGAGAAACTTCTAGAAGAAAAGAAACCTCTTGAAGACAAGCTTCCTATCGAGGAAAAGAAGGTTATAGATAAAAAACCTGTAGAAACAAAGCCTATAGAAGAGAAGAAACCTATAGAAGATAAAAAGCCTGTAGAAACAAAGAAGCCACTCGAGAAAAAAAAGAAAATTCCTAATAAAAGTGACTTAGATTCTTTGCTTAAAAATTTAGAACAATCATCTGAAGGGTCGAGTGCAAAATCAAATAAACAAGCTAGGTCCAAAGAAAATAAAGAAACCCAAGAATCAAAAGGTCCTTACGATGAAACATTGCCTCTTTCCATCAGTGAAATATCTTTAATTAAACAACAAATAGAGAGAGTATGGAGCAAACCTATTGGGATACAAAACCTTGAGCAGCTACGGGTAACTTTGTATATAGCTTTAAATCAAGATGGTAGTGTCAAAGAAGTAAAAGTTAAAGAAACAATATGCCCAAACATAACAAAAATAGCTTGTGACGCTCTATCTGACAGTGCAATGAGGGCAGTATGGCAAGCAAGTCCTATTAATAATCTAGACCCTAAGCGTTACAATAGCTGGAAAGAATTTAATTTTCTTTTTGATCCAAGTATGTGAAATATTTGCATAATTATTATATTTTTCAAGATTTATACTTAGTGCTAGTCAAATTTCCTCTATATTAGTATTAACCTCAATTTCGGATTTGGGATTAGGATAAAACCAAATAAAGAGTACGGCAAGTAATAAAGAGAGGTTTAGTAGTAAATTCCATTCTGTCATAGATATATCAAATAATTTAACTGCCGGTTTTGTGCAAGTCGCAATAGGTTGGCTATAAAATATTTCTTTAATATCTTGGATGGATAAGTGCTTTGGAATATGGATTAAAGTTGAACAAAGACTACTTGGTTCAAATATCCCTCTTTCCACTCCACTATGATAGCCTGCTAATATGCAAGCACCTAATAAGTTTAGAACGATAAAAAATAAAGTATATTTGCTTATTTTCTTGATAAGAATCGCTACAACTGAAATCTTGATTATAAATAAATATGGAAATCTTTGATAAATACACAAAGGGCAAGGTGAAAAATGTAATATATATTCGACAAAATAAGCCAAAGATAAGGCAAAGATGCACGTACAAACTAGGGTTATATGTAAAACTCTAAAACTATCTTTGCGAAGAAAATGTACAATAGAAGAAACTAGCATAAGTAAATATTATTTTTTTAAGTCGCTATTGTCTAGGAATATTACCAAAAACTCAAGAGATAATTTATAAGGATATGTAGATGTCAGAATTAGAAATTTTAGAAAATGTTTTAGAAAATGCCGTTAAATCAAACGCTTGGCCTTTTTTAGAAGCAAAAAAAATATTAGATCAACTGGGTAGCAAAACTCCAGCTAAAGGTTATGTATTATTTGAAACTGGTTATGGACCGTCAGGGATACCACATATAGGTACATTTGCAGAAGTTGCTAGATCTATAATGGTGCAAGAAGCATTTAAACAACTATCCAATATCCCAACTAAGATTATCTGTTTTTCTGATGATATGGATGGTTTGCGTAAAGTCCCAAATAATATCCCAAATCCTGATATGGTAGCATCACATATTGGCAAGCCTTTAACATCTATTCCCGATCCTTTTGGTGAATGTGAAAGTTATGGACATTATATGAACGCTAAGCTTCGCTCATTTTTAGATAGGTTTGGCTTTAAATATGAATTTTTTAGTAGTACAGAATGTTATAAATCCGGTTTATTTGATCAGATGATGCTTAAAGTCATAGACAAATATGATGAAATAATGGCTCTAATGTTACCAACTTTTCGAGAAGAACGACAGGCAACTTATTCACCTTTTATGCCAATTTGTCCAAAAACTGGTATTGTACTACAAGTACCTATTGCAAAGATCGATCGCTTAGCCGCTACTATTACCTATAAAGACGATGAAGGAAAGTTTGTGGAAGTTCCTGTGACAAAGGGACATTGTAAGCTACAATGGAAACCTGATTTTGGTATGCGCTGGGCCGGTTTGCAAGTTAACTATGAAATGTATGGCAAGGAGCATATGCCTAATGCTGGGTTATATTCTGGGATTTGTCGAATCTTAGAGGGAATCCCACCAGTACAATTTTTTTATGAATTATTTCTTAATGAAAGCGGAGAGAAAATCTCTAAATCTACAGGCAATGGCATTACTGTTGATCAATGGCTGCAATATGCACCGGTGGAAAGTATGTCGTTATTTATGTACCAAAATCCAACAAGAGCCAAACGTTTACATTTTGATGTGATACCTAAAAATGTTGATGAATATATTACCTTCAATAAAAAATATCATTTAGAACTAGATCAAGTAAAGCGTTTTGCGAATCCAGTACATCATATTCATCACGGGAATGTGCCTAATATCGAAACTTTTGGCATTAGTTTTAGCTTATTGCTAAACCTTGCATCGGTTTGCAATCCTGAAGATAAATCGGTACTTTGGGGATTTATCAGTAAGTACGCCCCGAGTGCAACGAAACAAAATGCCCCATACCTTGATCATTTGACAGATTTTGCCACTCGTTATTATAATGACTTTATTAAAGCTAATAAGTGCTATTTAGTTCCTAATGATCAGCAAAAAATTATCTTACAAGAAATTATCGCTATGTTAAATGTTTTGCCGGGAGATATTACTTCCGAGCAAATCCAAGAAAAAATTTATGATATTGGTAATAAGCATGGTTATAATAATTTAAGAGATTATTTTAAAGAATTATATCAAATATTACTTGGGCAAACTGAAGGACCAAGGCTTGGGTCTTTTATTAAGCTTTTTGGTATTAGAGACAGTATAAATTTGATTCAACAGAAACTAATTTAATCTTAAGTATCGATGTAAGACTCGATAATCAAGTTTTTTAGAATTATTAAAAGATACGTCTATTAGCGAGGAGTCGCGAAAAAGCGGCGACGCGGCAATCTTTTGAAGTAATACTTGTCCCTACTTCACAACAAGATTGCCGCGTTGGCGATTCCATTAGACTTCTTTCGAAACTCGCTTATGCACAAGGGTGTGAAGGAGACGCGGAACCTCGACCCGCAGCGTACTCTAATGTACGTGAGGATTCGAGTACAGACGTCGCGTACAAATCACCAGCAGAAGTAGAGTTTCGAAAGAAGTCTATTGCCTCCTAGCAATGACGGTTGGAAGCCATATTAATAGTGGTTATACAAAAAATGTAGGGTACTATGTAGGTGAGGCTGGAGAATAATTCTCATCATGCTTAGTTAATAATTCACGAGCTATGAATATATTACCTGATAATTTACCTACAGCTACTATCCCTTGATTCTCACGAAATAAAGCGGGTAAAACCCCTTGGTAAGATATTTCTAGGTCTTTAATGTCATCTGTAATGACAAAATGCACTTTATCAGCAGTAATTTTTCTGATTGAACCTACTTTAACTAAGCCCCCTACTCTCAATTCTTTGCCAAGTTTTGACTCGTTAATTTTTGACGGAGGGTAAAAAAATACTATACTATCTTCAAGATTGTATAATACCATATATATTCCCCCAGCACTGCATAAAAGGTAAAATAATATAAACTTTAATCTATTTTTTACCTTTTTTTGCATTACTTGATCTAACTTTAATTTTATTATAATCTAGCCAACTTGTTATTAACAATAAGGCAAGAGCAGCAAAAGCAAACAGGTATGAAGCTAGTAGATAATTAAACATCTTATTATCTTTTTTGATTTTGCTGCTTCACTCTAATAAAATCTATAATTTCTTGAGCAGAACTATTTAAGTAAAAATGTTTTATATATTCCCCTTGTTGATCCATTAAATAACTAAAAGAAGAATGATCAATCATATAATTTTTACCATCATTTGCTCTAGCATAATACACTTTAAACTTATCAGCAACCTCTTTAATTTGTTGTTCATTACCCGTTAAACCAATAAATTTAGGATTAAAATGCTTTAAATATTCTTTAAGCACTGCTGGAGTATCACGCTGAGGATCTACAGTAATAAAAACAAATTCAACATCAATTTTATATTTATCAAGAGTATTAATGACCTCTGTTAATTTTTGCAAAGAAGTAGGACAAATATCAGGGCAATAAGTAAAACCAAAATAAATTAAACTTAATTTTCCTTTCAAACTATCACTATTGAAAGTCTTACCGTCTTGATCAGTTAGCTCAAAGTTTCCACCAATTTGCACGTCAATATTATCCCCTCCTCCCTTTCCAGCAAGGGGTTTTTGCGGTATGTCAAAAGATAACCAAAGATACAATGACGTAATAGTTATCAATAAACCTACTGCTAAAATAATTTTTATAATAATATTATCCTGACATTTTTCTTGCATTGTATTCTTCACCTCATAGTACCCTATATTTTTCTATAATCGTCATAGCAAGGCTCTTTAGATGCCGTGGCGGTCCAAGTAAACAGCGAAGCTATTTTTTTAGAGTAACGCTTCGCGTATCCTAGATTGCCACGTCGCCGCTTGCAGCGGCTTCTCGCAATGACGGTTTTTTAACTTTCAACAATTGTACCCTGCTTCCCATTTATTGATCATTCAATATTTGTGCTACTTCTAATGCAGCGTATGTAACAATGCTACTAGCACCAGCACGCTTAAAACATACCAATGATTCTATTATGCTTGCTTGCCAATTTAAGGCATTGGCATCTGCCGCAGATCTTAACATAGAATATTCACCACTTACCTGATAGGCAAATATAGTAGTATTAAAGTTATTGGCCGCTTGTGCTATGACATCCAAAAACATCATACCAGGTTTAATCATAATCATATCTGCACCTTCAGCAAGATCATGTTCTATCTCTAACATAGCTTCTCTGCTATTACGTACATCCATTTGGTAGGTCGCTTTATTTAGATAAGCTGTCTTATTATTGTTCAATACATCTCTGAATGGGGCATAAAAACTTGAAGCATATTTTGCCGCATAAGATAGTATATTAACGTTAATAAACCCTTCTGAATCTAGTATTTGACGTATGCCCATAATCCTACCATCCATCATATCAGATGGTGCGACAATATCTACCCCAGCTTTTGCTAAAACTAAAGCTTGGTTGCACAAAGCTTCAACAGTTCTATCATTATCTACATCCCCATTATGTAGAATACCATCATGTGCATGGGTAGTGTAAGGATCTAGGGCAACATCGCATATTATACCAATATCGATATTGGCATTTTTTATACTTCGTATAGTTCTACACATTAAATTGTCTAGATTATATGCTTCATCAGCATTATCGCTTTTTAATTTTGCATCTATACAAGGGAAGAGTATTATAGCATTTATGCCATTTTCATAAGCCTGCCTAGCCGTCAATACTACTTGATCAATAGATAATCTATATACGCCAGGCATAGTTTTGATCTCTTGACGCTGGTTCTCGCCCTCAACCACAAATAATGCTAGCACCAAATCATTTACGCTAAGCCTATTCTCTGCTACTAATTCTCTTAGCCACCGCGTTTTTCTATTTCTTCTTAATCTTATTGTTGGGTACATATCTATGTTCTTACCTTTGTGCAGAGTTGTTTTTACCTTTTGTTTGTGGGTGTGCTATTATACCTAGTTTTAAATCATCTATAGTACTAGAACTCACCTTTACCATTTTGCTAAATTTACTAAATAATTTAGAGCTTTCTTGATCCAAATTTATATTTCGTTTAATTTTTTGCTCTAATTTTAATTGATTTTCTAATTCTTGTTGTTTCTGATTGCTCCATTCGCTTATGTTTATTAATGTTCCTTCAACACCTTTAATATTATCCTTATTAAATTGTTCTGCCATTAATTTCACATGTTTTTGTAACTCTTTTGCATTATCTTGTCCAATAGTTTTAGCTATATTATTACTATTAGCGACCTTAATCAATGGATCAACTATCTCTTTAATTGCAATCAATTCATCCTTAAAAATTCCCTGTAATATTTCTTTGTTGACATCTTCTAGCCAAAATTTTCTTTCTTCTAGCATATTATCAGGACATTCTTGCAGCACAAATTCAGCTATATCTGCAATTACTGGCTTTAGCTCAGGACTAGTATTTAATATTTCTTGTAAACTTACTTCATATATCTTTCTAGCTGAGCTTTCTTTATAAAAATAAAAAGCACTCGTTAATGCTGAAATTATATGTTGTTTTACTTCCTTTCTTTCTTTACTATTACTAAACTTGTTAGGATCATCAAAAATATGATCAATTTTTGTTATAATATCATCTGCTTTTTGTTGAATTTCATCTTTTTTTTGCAGAATTTCTTCTTTTTTCTCCCGAATTTTCTCTTGTTTTGTCATTTAGTACCTCATATAATACTATTATATATCACAATTATTAATCTCCACTAAGTATTATTAGCATAAAATTTTATTATAGTTAAACTGGAAAGGTTTTAGCAAAAAAAAACGTCATTGCGAGGAGACGATGAAATCGCCGACGTGGCAATCTCACAACTGTTGAAAATTAAAAAACCGTCATTGCGAGGAGCCACTTTAGTGGCGATGCGGCAATCCAAATTACTTATTATATTTTTTGTGGATTGCTTCGTCGGCTCATGCCTCCTCGCAATGACGTTGAAGAATTTTGTGTGCATCACCTAGGTTCTAAGGGTGATGTCCCCAACTGTTGAAAGTTAAAAAATCGTTATTACGAAGCACCGTTAGGCACTGTGGCAATCTTCATGATTAAGCCAAATCACGTTACTTCTTTTCCATTAATCCTTTCCAAGCAAATTTTTTCCGTCACTGTTTTTAATTTTTTAACTCGATCAATAAGGTAAAGTAGCTGTTCTTTAGTTATTCTATAATCTTTGTTATAGCGAGCTTCAATATAAGCCTGTTCAAGTAATCTAAAACATTGCCTTTGCTCAACGCTAGAATGAGGAAATATCTGCCATAATTCTTCATTGTAATTTCCGGCTATACTACCTAATTTTCTTATATCGTGTAGTTTCGGTTTATAACCGGAAAAAACTAACAGGATAGCATTATAAAAACTTTCGGTAGTTTGGTGTAACTCAAAAGCAGACAAAGCAAAATCTTTTCTTGTTAGTTGATATTTACAAGCAAGAAAAAAACCTTTGCCTCTTTCAAACCAATACTCATAATCCTCTTTAGCTATTTGTCTTCTTTCTCCCCAAGGTAAGTTTTTAGCTTCCGCCAGCTGAAATTCACCACTATCATATAAGAGAATTCCTTCTTTTTTTATATCAGAAAAGAAATAATGCCCTTTTTCAAGCTGAGTATTTACCGTCCTAATTGATTCTAGCACCAAAGTTACCCATAACTCAAAAGGACTTCTTAATGATTTTTTTTCCAACCTTCTTTCTATTTTATCTTCTATTGCTAACCCGGCAAGACCGGCATGTTTGCCTTTCTTCATCACCAACATAAGATCGAGATCACTTTGATAACTATAAGTAATGTGTCCTTTTTTATACTCATCTTGTACCCAATCTCCTCTAGCGTAAGAGCCAAATAAAATAATCATTGCTATCTTATCTTTTCCAACTGCTAAGATTTCTTTTACAATCTTATCAAGCTTTTCTTGAATTATCATAGAACGGCTAGGTAAGGTAGTTTTCATATAGATTTATCGTCATATTTTGAGAATATATTATATAATTTTACTTATTTTCTTGGCAATGTAACTAAAAGATTACTTAAAAATTTGCTTTATGCATAATTATCTCTAATTAGTATGTTTTAACATAAACTTGTTGATATATATCAAAGCCGGCTGGATTTAGCTTATAATCAATTTCTGCTTGCTCTAAATGTTTCAATGTTTTAATGCAATCTTCTAAGTTAACCTTATTTAGAGCTTGCTTAAAACTTGGCACATATTTATAGAAAATTGGTGGAGATAGTGATTTTATAGCCATATCTATATTAACACCCATTGCTAATTTATTCAATACGGTGTATAGATTTAGATAATACCTGATTAATGCTCTGATAATTAGCACTTCATTAATATTTTGTTGTTTTAGTTTGGTGAATTCTTGTAAAAAATTATCAAGATTTCCTGAGGAGAAATAAACGCATAAATCATCCCCATTCCCTGTAAAATCATCACTAACTACAGCTAGTGCATCATCCAAGGTGATTTGATCTTTATCAAATGTAAAATATATTAACTTATTGATTTCATTAACTAGTGTTTGATGGTCACCTTTTAAACGATCTGTTAAATAGTTAACAGTATCTTCACTTATAACTTTACCAACACTGTTACATTTTTGTAAAATTATCTTAGTAATTTTGTGTTCATCATCGTGATAGCAAGCTAGAGAAGCCAAATAAGTTTCAGTTTCAAAAAACTTACGTATACTAGAAGCAGCTGATAATTCATCAGCAATAAAAACTAAGAAATGCAATGAGTCTTTACTAAGAGCCAGTTTTAAAGATTTATCTATAGACTCGCCAACTGACCTTACTATAATCAATTGTTTTTGCATAAAGAAATTTTGGGTATTAACTAACGTCTCGAGCGATCGATTTTTAATTTCAGAATATTCTATAGAGGTTTTTAGTAAGTCAAATTTCTTTACTAAAGTCTTACAAACTTTATCAATGTACCCTTTATCTGGACCATAAAGCAACAGAGCCTTAATTTGTCCATTTTCTACCTTATCAAGTAGCTGAATGATTTGTGATAGATAAAGCTTCATCTTTAATTCTATTTTGTTAAAACGAACTGATTCTTTTTGGTAATTTTGTCGTCAAAATTTGCTTCCGTTCCTCACGTACATTTGCTTACTGCTTGCGGTACTAAGCTACATTTTTCCTAAAAATTCCTCAAAAATTATTCAGTTCGTAGGCACTCTCTTAAAATATAAAATTAATCTTGCTAGGATTTCATCTGCTCCTCGTTTTGTAAGGTCTTTCAATGCTACCTCTTCATCTATATAGCTATAATATGGTAAAGCAGCTGTACTATAAGAGGTTATATGACTAAATGTTCCTGTTGTTACTTCTCGATTAGTAACAATATCAACTAACCTATATTGAATAGTTTGACTGATTGCTTCTCTTAACACATCAGAATTCTTTTGAAGAATAAGTGGTAAATGTTTGTTGGTAAATTTTACCTTTAATAAATACTTTGTTGTGACTGTTGTAGAGCTTGGTAAAATACTCGATAAATAGTAACAAAATTCTGCACCTTCAATAGATGCTATTGGTTCAATTTCAATGCTACTTAATTGGTTTAATTCCTGCGTGCTATATTTATTACTATATATAGGTTTTAAACTACAAGAGGTAAATAAAAATAAGTAAGCAAGAGCTACTAATAAATTTGAACGCACCATATTGCATTTACCATTTTCAACTATTAGCTACCTCCTGAGATTGTCCACTATCATTGTCATCTACCTTACGTTTATTATAGTTACGTACTCTAGAGGGGCGAGAATAATTTGATTTTTTCTCAATATATTTACGGTTTGACTTATTGGTGTCAAGGTCATTGACTCCGTTAAACGATTCATTTACCACTACTGGTTTATTAGTTTCTTGAATAGAATCAATTACCTCTTTATCAATTTTTTCCATACCCTTATTTGATTCACTACTAGATTCTAATTTATCAGGCATTTTCCATTTTTGCTTCTTCTTGTTATGAGCAGGAGTCTCTTTAATACTCTTTTCTTCTTGATAATTAGAGGACTGATTCTGAATTAATGGCTTATTACCAGCTTCTGTATGGCTAGATTTCTTTGATAATTTTATTTTTTCAATTGAATAATTATCAGAAGTGGCAGAAGGATCAACATGGAATTTTAACTTTAAATTATATTTTTCTTCAATTAGAGATATTTCTGAACGTTTATTATTCAGTAAATAGATAACTGAATGAATATTAGCAAAAATATTTACTAAATCAATATTTTCATTAAAAATTTCATTTTCCACCGTACGTAGAATCAACATAGCATTTGACTCATCTGCCCTAACAAGACCCTTACCGTTACAATATGAACAAATCGATGAATTTGATTCCAAAAATGATGGTCTTAATCTTTGACGAGACATCTCAAGCAAACCAAATTGGCTAATATGAGCAGTTTGAATTCTTGCACGATCTCTACTTAGAAATTCCTTAAAAGACCTCTCGACAATCCTACGATTTCTAGCCTCATACATATCGATAAAATCAATAACCACTAAGCCTGATAAATCTCTTAATTTAATTTGCCTAGCAATTTCTCTAGCAGCTTCTAAGTTGGTCTTTAATGCTGTTTCTTCAATATTTTTTTCAGAAGTTGCTTTTCCTGAATTAACATCAATTGAAATAAGTGCTTCTGTTGGATTTATCACTATATAACCACCAGAAGCTAAAGCAACAACTGGTTGGTATAGTTTTGCTAGTTGTTCCTCAACAGCAAATTTTGTAAAAATTGGCACCTTATTTTTGTATTCTTTGAGCTTAGCCAAATCAATAGGTAATATATCCTTCATGAATTTCACAGCATTTTGATAAGCCCCACTACCTTGTATTATCAACTCTTTAACAGTAGGATCACACATATCTCTTATGACTTTTTGAATTAGACCATCTTCTTCATGTATAAAACAGGGAGCTACAGATTTAAGAGTATTCTCCCTAATTTTATTCCATAATCTTGCTAAATAATCATAATCTCTTTTTATGTCTAAAGTAGTACAGCCAGCACCAGCTGTACGAATTATGATACTTGACCCACTACTGTTATTATTTGCAGTTATTTTACTGACTATATTCTTAAGCCTTTTTCGCTCATCAGCATTGGATATCTTACGCGATACACCATTCTGCAATGGAGTATTAGCCATCAGAACGCAATACTTTCCCGCAAGAGATATAAAGGTTGTAAATGATGCACCTTTATTAGCTCTTTCCTCTTTTGTAACTTGAACAAGCATAACTTGTCCTTTTTTTATTACTTCTTGAATTTTGTATTGCTTTTGTTTATTGTCTTCCTCTCTATCACTTTTGTCTACACTTATTGTTTCAATATCATTATCTAAGACATCCAAATTAAATTCTACCTGAATTTTTTCGTCCACTAATCTTTCTATGGCATTTAAATCAATTTCTTCACTATCTATTATCGGATTATAATCCCTCTTTGCTTCAGATTCTACAAAATCATCTTGGGTAATATCTAAAAGAGAAATTTCTTGTAATTTATTTATAGAAGTTAAAGATTTAAGATCAGATACTGGTACATTATAATAATATGGATGAATTTCATTGAAAGGCAAGAATCCGCTTTTGTCCGGACCATAATCTATAAAGGCAGCCTGCAACGCTGGTTCAACTCTTATAACTTTTGCAAGATATATATTACCTTTGATTTGTTGTTTTATGGCTGTTTCATATTCAATATCCTCGATATTGTTACTATGATTCAGTAAAACCACCCTTGTTTCATTAGGGAAGTTAGCATCAACTATAATTTTTTTACTCATTAATTTTTTACTCGTAAATTTCTAGGTATATCTCTAAACTCTGTAACATTTAGCAATATTAGAGAATATTATAACAAATTTAAAACTTAATATTAAGTTTTTATGAGAAAACATTTAACAAGTACATTAACCTAACAAATAACTAAAAAACTCTACTTAACCTAAATTCGATATAACATTACTATGCCATTGATCATTCCTAGCTAAAAGCGGGAATCCATGATACCTAACAGTCATTCAGGCTGTTCTTTGGATTCTGCAATGAAGCGGGGATGACATCGAGAACTATTATACCTACTTGGTTATATATATAGACTTCTTGCATAATTCTACTTCTGTTGGTAATTTATACGTCAATCCGGTACTCAAATCCTCACGTACACTAGAGTACGCTGCGGTTTTCTGTTCCGTGTCTCCTATAAATTCCGGAGCAGCAGCGAATTCTGCAAGAAGTCTAATATTTTATTAATGGTCAAAATAACAAATTAATTAGACAAATCATAATGAGTGATATAATGTACTTTTAGTTATATCAAAATCTCTTAAACGCCTCTCAACTAATAAAATTTATATACGATGTAATCTAGTTTAGCAAACAATTATTTATGACCCAAAATAATCATTTAAAAACAGTTTTGCTATTGTTTCTTAGCGTATTTCTTTTTGCATGTATCACTTACATCAATGCATTTAACTTCTGCCTTCTTTTGCGATCTGCATCCTGTTTTACCATCTTAAGATACATCTGACGATTTCTTAAAGTTGGATTAATTGTTTCCGTATCAGATTCACTAAGTAAATCTTCCTCATCGTCATCAAAATTTTCTTCCGTGACGTTCCTTTTTGCCATTGATATATACTTCTTATTATAAAGAGGCGGACGCTTACCACCTTCAAAACCTTTGGTATCTATAATTTTATTATTAGCAGATTTTTTAAAATATCCTTTAAAACCATCAGTACAACCTGAAAGTAGGAACAATCCCAAAACTGTAATAATAACTTTCCCTAACATAAAGCAATCCGATAATTTTTTACTAAACCATAATTAATGAAACAGAATTATTAAAGTTGCAAGAAGCAATTCCCTCAACTGAATTAAAAAGTCAGCTTATTATTTCTTCTACTGCATCAGCTAAAACCATACTACCATCATTTTTCTTTTTTAATAACTGATGAGATGTTTGTTGTAATATATCACGATTTCTTACTAGCACTAAGAGTTTACTGGCTAATTTTTCTGCTGTGACGTCATTTTGTTCAAAACACCACCCTGCCCCACTATCTTCTAGAGCCTTGGCATTATAGAATTGATGGTTTTCGCTAGCTGAAGGTAGTGGAATAAAAATCGCCGGCAATCCTACATAGCAAAGCTCAGAAATAGTCGATGCCCCAGCTCTTGATATTACTAACTCTTGACTCGCATATTGCTGATCCATATCATAAAAAAAATCTGCCAACTTATATGGAATTTTCAACTGAGCATAAATTTTAGCAATATTATCATGATCTTCTATGGAAGCTTGTTGGGTAATATGCAGTTTAATATCAGGATTTGATTGCACTAATATTTGAATAGCTTCAGGTACTAAAGTAGAAAAAATCTTTGCTCCTTGGCTTCCTCCAAAAATAAATATCCGAAAAGGATCATTGCCAAAATCATTTCTTACTTTCAGGTTTTTAACATTCTCCCGTACTATATTTCCTATAACCAATTTCTTATTCTTATCAAGAATATCATAATTTTTAGTTTCATCATATGTAAGGGCAACTTTCCTAGCATATTTTAAGAAAAATCTATTAGCTTTACCAATAAAGCAATTTTGTTCATAAACTATGATAGGAATACGTAAAAATACTGCAGCAAGCAATGGAGGAAAAGTCGGATAGCCACCAAACCCAATTATAGCATATGGTTTAATCTTCACTAATAGCAATAACATCTTAAAAGTTATAATTAATAAGGAAATCAATAATTTAAACTTATTAAATAAACCTTTAGGTGGCAATCTAAAATTTATTATATGTGGTATAAGCTTTAAATCTTCAGTTAAATATTTTTGACACCTAACATCGGTGATAAGGTGCAACTCATACCCACGCTTCATTAATTCTTCACCTAAAGCAATAGCGGGAAACAAATGCCCCGCTGTACCACCACCAGCAACAATTATATTCTTCATATGTCAATATCTTGAATTTTATATTTACTAAGAGAGGTTTTATATTTGGTAAAACCAAGCAGCATCCCCATAGCAATGGCTATAGCAAGAGTTGAAGAACCACCATAACTAATAAAGGGTAACGTCATACCTTTGGTTGGCAATAAATTCAAGGTTACACCAATATTAATGATTGTTTGTAACCCTATTTGGGAAATAATACCACTTGCTGCTAATTGAATAAATTTATCTTCTTCATTAATAAGTTTAAGTAAACTACGAATAACTATAAAAGCAAATATCCCTACAATGATTAAACAAATAATTGCCCCAAATTCTTCACCAGCAACAGCAAAGATAAAATCAGTATGCGAATCCGGCAATACTTGTTTTACCGCCCCTTCACCAGGACCACAACCGTATAAACCTCCATGCTCAAACGCCCTGATTGACTTACCAACTTGGTAATTACTACTACTATCAGGATCCAAGAAACTATTAATCCTTTTTGTTACATGAGGAAGCCAAAAGTAAGCTGCTGTAACCCCAAATACCAACATAAAAGCAGCAAGTATAATCCAAAATATCGGCATACCAGCAATAAAAAGTTGAATACCAAAAACAGCAGTCACCATCACTAACATACCAAAATCTGGCTGGATAATTAATAATAAAGCAACGATACTATAAAGACTTATGCAGATAGAAAAACTTGGAAATTCACCTTCAAATTTCAGCGATAATATCCAGCCTGCCACCACTGCAAAAAATGGTTTTACAAATTCTGAAGGTTGTATAGAGAGACCTAGAATATTAATCCAACGAGTAGCCCCCTTAACCTCATAACCATAAAATCTAACTAAAATTAATAATAATATACTACCAATAAATCCTAGAATTGAGAATCTCTTTAACCATTTTCTTGAGAAAAAAGAAAAAAAAATGATTAGTAACAAAGCACTAGCAAGGTAGAATAATTGTCTAGATGCAAAATAATACTCATTAAGTCCAATTCTATTGGCTACTGCTGATCCTGATGTAGTAACCAACATTATACTAAATACAAATAGGATTACTAAAGCAATAATCATTTGCTGGTCAATACTACGCCACCACCATTTTATATAGTTGTTAGACAATTCATTATTATGATTATCTTTAACCATGATTAATAATAGCATTATATAATTTAATAAATAATTCTCCGCGTTCCTCAAAATTTTTAAATTGATCGTAGGAAGCACAAGCTGGGGCTAGCAAAATATTCTTTATACCCCCCATATCCTCCATTGCATCTTTAAAGGCAGAATTAAAAGCCTCCGTTAAATCTTGACAAATTTGGTAGTCTACCTTGCCATTAAGAAATGATGCAAAAATATCTTTGTCTTGACCAAAAAGATAAGCCTTACGAATTTTATAAAACCATGGCTCTAGCTCTGTTATTCCTCCTTCTTTTGCTATCCCCCCAGCTAACCAATATATATTATCAAGCGATGAGATGGATTTAGAGGCAGCAATACCATTGGTAGCTTTGCTATCGTTATAAAAACTTATTCCTTGTATTGTACCAACATATTGCATTCTATGTGGTAACCCCTTAAATAGCCCGATAGCGGCAATTATTTGTTCTGGCATTGCCCCTATAATTCGACAAACTGCATAACTAGCGGCAATATTTTCTTGATTATGTATACCTTGTAGATAGTTATTATTATGGAGATTAATAGTAATCGGTTCAAAAATATTGTCATAAATAATATTATTACAAATTGATATTCCTTTATTAAGAATTTCATAAGTAGAGATTGGTACTACATTTGTTCTATTTTCCTTTTGTAATTCTAGAAAAATATTCTTGGTAATTTCATGATCAACACTAATTATAGCAAATGAATCTTTATCTATTCGATCAAAGATCTTTTTTTTGGCAGCAATATAGCCTTGCATATTATTATGTCGGTCTAAATGATCTTGCGTGATATTAAGAAGCACCACAATTTTGGCTTTAAAACTGTTTAATAAATCTAATTGGAATGAGGATAGCTCCAATACATATCCTTTACTATCTAATCTCATAGCCAAAACAGGAAAACCAATATTTCCTCCAACTTGATAATGAAAACCACAAGATTGTAAAATATGGCTGGTTAAAGCAGTGGTAGTACTCTTACCATTAGTACCAGTTATGCCAATGAAATTAGCTTCCTCAGGCTCTCTTAACCTAACTTCCTCAAATAACAGATCTATATCTGAAGTTATCGGTATATTATAAGAATTAGCCATTGTAACAATGTCATGAGACAAAGGAATACCTGGACTCAGTAGAATCTTATCAAGATTTTGCCACTGCAGATCAGATAAGCTAACAAGACTATCACTCCCATAGATTTTGGTAAAAGCATCCCGACTACTCTTTGCTTGATCATAGCAAATTACTTTAGCTACTTTATTCAGTACTTTCCAAGCAGCTATACCAGTCTTACCTAAACCAACTATACCTATATTCTTATGTTTTTGCGAAAGAAATGATGACATAATTTTTAGGCTTACCTTGTTTTACTTATGTTTACTATACGTCTATAAAACGTCTATTAGCGAGGAGACCATAAGCACAACTGTTGAAAGTTAAAAAGTTGTTATTGCGATGAGCTTTGTAAGCCCTAAACCGTCTATTAGCGAGGAGTCGCTGTAAGCGACGACGTGGCAATCTTGTGAAGAAGAACTTACTTCATGAGATCGCCACGGCGTCTATCGACGCCTCGCGATGACGACTTTTTAACTTTCAACAGTTGTAGATTGCCACGCTCACGTATGTTCGCTCGCTAATAGACATATACGTCTATAAATAAGAAACGAGAACTATATTAACTCCTTAAGATTTCAAAAGAATTTTGTTGCTGAATTTTCAGCAATCTCTGACTTATTATCAAGCTCACTACTTAAAGACCTTACATTACTTTTAAATTGTTTAAATTTTGCTAATTGCTTGCCAACAAGCTCTATGCCTGGAGTAGATTTAACGTGCATAGGGTTTATGTTCTTACCACCTATTTTAACCTCATAATGTAAATGTGGCCCCGTAGTTCTACCAGTACTACCAACATACGCAATAACTTGGCCTTGTTTAACTATACTTCCTAACTTAAGATTTTTAGCAAAATTAGAAGCATGAGCATAAGCAGTTGATAGATTTTGACTATGTTTAATCTGTACAAATTTTCCGTAACCAGATTTCCATCCTATTTCAGTTATCACCCCATTACCTGCAGCATAAATCGGCGTACCAGTTGGAGCGGCGAAATCAACACCTTTGTGCATTTTGGTATAGCCTAAAGTAGGATGATGTCTATTACCATAATGAGAAGAAACTCTAACTAATTTAACAGGGGTTCTAAGCAAACTTCTTTTTACACTTTTACCATCTTCAGAAAAGAAATCATGATTATTGGGTGTATTATCTAGAGAATACCGGAAAATATTATATTCTTTACCGGACAAATTAAGCGATACATATAAAACCTTACCATGATGAGAGAATTTACCCTCCTTGGTAACAAATTTTTCGGTTATAACAGTTACCGTATCACCATTTTTAATTTGACGTTGAAAATCAATCTGATAACTATACGAGTTAATCAGCTCAATTATACTGTTACTTGATAATCCCAACGATTTTAAGGCCGACATAAAGCTTGAATTAATAACCACAGAAGATTTGGTTATTAATTTATTTAGAACTTTGGTCACATCTTTCGCATAAAAACTTTCCTCTTCTCTAATAATTTCTAAAGATTTAACATTATCATACGCTATGGTTATTTTATTCAATATACGTGATTCAGAAGCAAGATCTTCATCATCTTGTTCAGTAATGTTTATCTCATAATCAAAAACAAGTTGCTGTCCTATCTTCAGGGAAGATTCAATATTCTTGTCTTTTACTAGTTTTACGATTTGGTTTATTTCATTATTTGGAACTTGTTGCCGTAAAAGTATTGCCTTTAATGTATCACCTTTTTTGACTGTTATAATTTGGGAGATTTCATTTGATAGTTCTTCTGAAGATTCAAGTATCTCTGGCTCTGCTATAGTAATTGACATAGTATCACTAACGAACTTATTGATCGATAAAGATACAAAAGTAGCAAACCCCATAAAAAGGAATATAGAAAAGTACGAGAAAATGACCCTAAATTTATACTTAATCTGCGGGTTTGTTAATATAAGGCGGATAATAGCTTGCATTAATGCTCATTTAAGTGATATTGATTCATGAAAAAACAAATAACTAACCAAAAATTTATTTAAATATTTTTAGTTTTTATTTGATCTGTATGTAATGATCCTACCAATATGGAGTATAGAAAAATAAATTACAATAAAAATATTACTAAAGTTTTACTTATTTTAAACTACTAGCAATGAATTACACTATCAGGGCAGTTTAAAAGCCCCAACTAATGATAAAAAATACTAAATTATAGAAATAAATAGTTGTCATCGCGAGCCACAAAGTGGCGTGGCGATCCAAATAAACAGCAATTATCTTTTTAAAAAACAAACTTTTCTATCATTAGTTGGGACTTCTAAACTGCCCTGTTACACTATCATAAAATTTTATATATACAATTTTGCTGCATGCTAGTATAATTCAGCATAGTCCAAATTATAACTTAAAGAATTGTTATTTTCGCATGTTGCAGAAATTGATGAAGCACCTTATATTTGCTAGTATAATGGGGTTTTTATGCATTCTTTCTTCTTATGGACAAGCTGAAGATAATACTCAAAATATGGAATTCCTTGATACTACAGATGAAAGTAATGAATTAGAAAAAGATAATAATTTTACTGAGCATGTTGCTGATTCTAATAACTTGCCAAATATACAAAATAATGTTGAACATTCAGAATTAAAAACTTACAGTCTTGGTAAGATTATTGCTTTAAATAAAATCACAGCAACATCAAAGGAGCTGGTATTAAAGCCTAATGAACCACAATATTTTGGTAATATTCAAATTAAACTTCATAAATGTATTAAAAATCTTGATCCTTACAATGAGGATAATTACATGCTATTAACCATTACAGAGCATAAAATTGATGAGGATGCTATGTTAATTTTCCAAGGATGGATTATCTCGTCAAGTATTTCAGTCTCCACCTTTGAACATCCTATTTATGAAATCTTTGCTAAAAATTGTTTATAGAATATTTTAACTAATGATATACTCAAATGATTTAAAAAATGGGGACAATAAACAAGGGGAGAGTAAGCGGAGCATACATTTAGTACGTGAACACGCGAATGCCCCGCAAGTATTTGCAAAAGCCAATTCTTTAAAGCAGAAGAGTATACAATCCATGATCTGCCTATTAGTTATGTTATTCCCAGTAGTTGGATTGATTTCTGGTTTTTCTACTGCAGTAACAGTTCCTATGTTGTTATTAACTATATTAGTTGCTTTGCGAGATAAAATCTTTATTCATTTTAAATACGCTACTATTAAAGAAACTTTGTTATCCAATTGGAAACTGGAATTACTATTTTGTCTTTGGTGTCTTATAACAAATTTTTATTCACCTAATTACCCCTCTTCTTTATTTAACTATCTACAGGTTTGTTTAATTGTTATAATAGGGTTTATCGTAAATAGCAATATTGACAAATTATCCATAAATGTAACTAAAATAAAAATATATTTTATTATAGGAATAACAGCAGCAATTGCTTTGTTTTTTATAGAATACGCATCTCACGGTATTATAACAAGGGCTTTCCGTACTATTTTTCAGCCAAAATCTTCATGTCAATTCTTTTTATTCATTCTTGACCGTGGGTGTTCTTTATTATCAGTTCTTTCATGGGTAGCAATAGCTATAATTATATCATATCATAGATATTTACTAGCGCTAATATATTACCTGATAATTTTTTATTTGCTCTATATCTCAGATAGCCTTGCAAGCTTTTTAGCATTTACCGTAGCTGGATTAGTATTTTTAACAAATAGGCTGTTAGTAACCAAATCACTGCAATCTGTTTTTTTGAAATTATTTACCCTTGCTATGATATCTGGTTCAATATTGATGCCAATAATTGCATATAAAATACAACCACATTATGCCTCAGATCACTATGCCAAGTTTCTACCAGACTCTGCTAAGCACCGTGTATTTATTTGGCACTTTGTTGCTGAACAAATTATCAAAAAACCAATTTTGGGTCATGGATTTGCTTCATCAAGAAATTTTAAAATTGATGAGAAACAAATGATTAGCTATAACCAGTGGACGTGGTCTCCCCTTCCTCTACACCCACATAATAATATAATGCAAATTTTATTGGAAACGGGCTTAATAGGTTTGATACTATTTTTATCTTTAATTTACAAATATATTCAAAAAATTAGTAATATATCCTTAGTGCAGTCTTCTAAAAGTGGTAAGATAAATCGAACGACTGAGAATAACAAAATAGATGTATTAAATTACAAGTCAGTTGCCTATGCTTGCTTTATAAATTATTATATAATAGGTATGATTTCATTTAACATTTGGCAAATATGGTGGGTTTGCAGCTCTTTTGGAGCGATGATTTTGTTTAAGTTACTTCTTTCAAAATCACAGGAGTATAATTACTAATGTTGGAAACATCTAATATTTTACAAGAATACTTGCCTATAGCTGTGTTTTTTGGTATAGCATCAGTTTTATCATTGGTAATAGTTACATTGCCAAGGCTTTTAGCTCCTCGAAAATATAATAAGGCTAAGTTGGATAGTTATGAATGCGGATTTGAAGCTTTTGGTGATGCTAGAAGCAAATTTGATGTACGTTTTTATCTAGTAGCTATTTTATTTATTATTTTTGATCTAGAAATAACTTTTTTGGTGCCATGGGCTATTACGCTTGGACAAATTGGTAAATTTGGTTTCTTCTCAATGATGTTTTTCTTATTGGTACTTACCATCGGTTTTGTATATGAATGGAAAAAAGGAGCTTTAGACTGGGAGTAATGACATGCAAGCAAAGATAGATCTATATGAATACGATCAAGATAAGCTCCTTGAAGAAGAAATTTCAAATCGAGGATTCCTTATAACTAAACTCGATGATTTGATAGGCTGGGCTAGATCTAATTCACTTTGGCCTATGAGTTTCGGTCTTGCATGTTGTGCAGTAGAAATGATGCAAGCTGCTTCTAGCCGCTATGATATGGATCGCTTTGGCATGTTGTTTAGACCAAGCCCACGTCAATCTGATTTAATGATAGTTGCAGGGACATTAACAAATAAGATGGCTCCGGCTCTTAGAAAAGTTTATGACCAAATGACTGAACCTAAGTGGGTTCTGTCAATGGGAAGCTGTGCCAATGGTGGTGGTTATTATCACTATTCATACTCAGTAGTACGCGGCTGTGATCAGATTGTTCCAGTAGACGTATACGTACCAGGCTGCCCTCCAACTGCTGAAGCTTTGATTTATGGTTTAATGCAGTTACAAAAGAAAATTAGAAGAACTACTAGATTTAGAAAAGGTGACAATGGAAAATATCATTGACGACTTAATAAAAAATCAGGAGCTTGAGATAACTGCTTTGCCTGTAAATGATTTGAATATACATTTTACTAGCTATAAAGCTGGTATAGAAAGTTTGTTACCATTTTTATCGGCAATTAAGGAATCTGAGGATTTGCGTTTTACTGTGCTAACAGATCTATTTGCTGCTGATTTCCTAAACCGCTCTAATCGGTTTGAGATAGTGTATAATTTACTGAGTCTTAAATTAAATAAACGTATATTAGTAAAAATTGAGGCTGGAGAACATGACATAATCCCCTCAGTTACCAAAATATTTAGTGCTGCTTGCTGGTATGAACGCGAAGCATATGATATGTTTGGAGTAATTTTTGGTGGTAGTCATGATAATCGTCGTATTCTAACAGATTATGATTTTGTCGGTCATCCTCTCAGAAAAGACTTCCCATTAACGGGTTACGTGCAGGTTAAATATGATGAGACTCTTGCAAAAGTAGTATATGAGCCAGTGAAACTCGAGCAACCATATAGAGAATTTGATTTTTCATCAAGTTGGCAAGGACCAAGTTATGTATTACCTGGAGATGAAAAGGCGAAGTGAAATAACTGTCATCTTTGCAGGGTAATTTAAAAGTCCCAACTAATGATAGAAAAGTTTGTTTTTTTAAAATGCATAAATGTCTATTAGCGAGGAGCCGCAAAGCGGCGACGTGGCAATCCAAAAGTTGCAGTAGCAAAAAATAAAACAGCAAGCTGTTTATTTGGATCGCCACGCCACTTTGTGGCTCGCAATGACAACTATTTGTTTCTATAATTTAACATTTTCCATCATTAGTTGTGACTTTTAAACTGCCCTGACCTTCACAACCTAAAAATTAAGTTGAATATAAACTATTAACAAGCTAATATGCAAGGTACTAAAAATTAGATACAATATTAGATAAAATGATTACTATTACTTTTCCAGATAGAACGCAAAAACAATTTGAAAAAAATATTACGGGATTGGAGATAGCTAGTAAAATCTCTACTTCTCTAGCAAAAGAAGCTATGGTTATTGAGATAAATAATCAATTAAAGGATTTAAGTTTACCTATAGAATCTGATTGTAATGTAAGGATTCTAACCCATAAAGATACTGAATGTTTAGAGATAATACGTCATGATGCCGCTCATATAATAGCAGAGGCAGCTAAAGAATTATTTCCAGATATCCAAGTGACCATAGGACCTGCTATCGAAAATGGCTTCTTTTACGATTTTGCCAAAGATAAACCTTTTACCCCTGAGGATTTAGTCAATATAGAAGCAAAGATGCATGAGATTGTCAAAAGAAATGAAAAAATTACTAGAGAAGTATGGAATCGTGATCAAGCCATAGAATTCTTTAAGTCAATAGGCGAGCATTATAAAGCCGAGATAATTTCAGAGATTCCAGCAAGTGAGGAGATTACATTATATCGACAAGGTAACTTCCTTGATCTTTGTCGTGGTCCACATGCCCCGTCAACTGCCTTTGTCAAACATTTTAAATTAATGAAAGTAGCGGGAGCCTATTGGCGAGGTGATAGTAAAAATCCTATGCTACAAAGAATCTATGGTACAGCTTGGTCAACAAAAGAACAGTTAGACAACTACCTTTATATGATTGAAGAAGCAGAAAAGCGTGATCATAGAAAATTAGGGAAAGAGCTTGGTCTGTTTCACTTTCAGGAAGAAGCTCAAGGTATGGTATTTTGGCATGATAAAGGTTGGAGTATATATCGCATTATCGAACAATATATCAGAAATAAAATCAGAAAAACTGGATATATTGAAGTAAAAACCCCGGTGTTAGTTGACAAAAGCTTGTGGGAGGCTTCTGGTCATTGGGAAAAATTTAGGGAGGATATGTTTGCTCTAAATCTCGCTGATGATAAAACACTAGCTATGAAACCAATGAACTGCCCATGTCATGTGCAAATTTTTAAACAAGGTATCAAGAGTTACCGAGACTTACCGTTACGTATGTCTGAATTTGGTTTGTGTCATAGAAATGAAGCGTCTGGTGCATTACATGGTCTGATGAGAGTAAAGGCTTTTCGGCAAGATGATGCACATATTTTTTGTACTGAGGAACAAATTAACAGTGAGACGGTAAAATTTTTTAGCCTCTTAACCGAGGTTTATAAAGATTTTGGTTTTTCTGATATTAAAATTAAATTCTCAGATCGTCCTAAAATACGGGCTGGCAGCGATGAAGTTTGGGATAAAGCAGAAAATGCTCTAAAAGAAGCCGTAAAAGAAGCCGGTTATTCTTACATATTAAATCCCGGTGATGGTGCGTTTTATGGACCAAAACTAGACTTTTGCCTTAAAGACTCAATAGGTAGAGAATGGCAGTGCGGCACTCTGCAAGTTGATTTTGTTTTACCGGAACGTCTTGACGCTCATTATATTACTGTAAGCGGTGAGAAAAAAAGACCAGTAATGTTGCATAGAGTTGTAATTGGTTCTTTTGAACGGTTTATTGGCATATTAATTGAAGAATATGCAGGACGTTTTCCTTTATGGTTAGCCCCTGTACAAGTAGCTATTGCTACCATCACAAGTGACTTAAATGACTATGCACTGGAAGTACACAAATTGTTGATTAGTGAAGGAATACGGTCAGATGTCGATATTTCACCTGAAAAGATTAATTATAAAATACGCTATTTTTCTAATAATAAAGTACCTATAATAGCCGTTGTTGGTAAACAAGAAATGCTAAATAATACTGTGACTATAAGACAACTAGGATCAGATCAGCAGGAAATTATTTCTCTACAAAATCTAGTAAAGCTTGTAAAAGATCAGAATATTCGCTATTTAACATAATGAAAGCAATTGTGTCGTATGTGTAAAAAGTACACAAAAACACAATAATAACAATTTTTATGGAGAAAATATCATTTCTGGAATTAAGAATAGTAATTTTCCGAAGGCTAATAGGGAAATTAAGGTCAATCAAGTTCGTTTAGTCGATGAAAATGGTAATATGCTTGGTATCGTTAGCATCAAGAATGCTCTAGAACAAGCTGAAAAAGCTGGTTTAGATTTGGTAGAAATTTCACCAAATGCTGAGCCGCCTGTTTGTAAAATCTTGGATTTCGGTAAATTTAAGTATGAGAGTAAAAAGCGTGTCCATGATGCCAAGAAAAAACAAAAGATCATAGTGCTTAAAGAAATGAAATTTAAGCCTAATATCAGCCAAGGTGATTTTAACGTGAAACTTCGCAAGATCAAAGATTTTTTGAAGGAAGGTGACAAAGTAAAAATTTCTCTATGGTTTAAAGGCAGAGAGATTATCCATAATGATATTGGTATGAAGTTGTTTGACCGCATATCGTTAGAACTAGAGGGCTTAGCTAAGATTGATTCCGCTCCTAAAATGGAAGGTAAACAGATAATTATGTTAGTCAGCCCTGATCCAAGCAAAATACCAACTAATTAGAACTATTTATGCCAATTAAAATTCTAATGCCTGCTTTATCTCCAACTATGACTGAAGGAAATATTGCAAAATGGCTTAAAAAAGAAGGGGATAAAGTTGTTCCAGGAGATGTTATAGCAGAAATAGAAACAGATAAAGCTACTATGGAAGTAGAAGCTGTAGAAGAAGGAATTTTTGCTAAAATAATTGTGCCACAAGGTACAGATAATGTGCCAGTGGGTTCGCTTATCGCTGTATTACTTGAAGATGGTGAAGATGCAAACTTATTGGATAGTTTTATAGCAAGTAGTGATAATTCTGCTAAACCATCTACAGAACCAGTAATATCTATAGAAGAAACTAAGCCGGTTAAGTACGATCAGCAACCGCAAACAATGAATGTGAAAGCTTTAGGCAGGATATATGCTTCGCCTTTGGCTAAAAGATTAGCTGCTATTGATAATATCGATCTGTCAAATATTCAAGGTAGTGGACCTCATGGAAGAATAATAAAAAAAGATGTGTTATCATACTTAGTGCTACCCACAAATAGTGGTAAGATTAGAGCGGTGAACAGAAATAAAGAGGAGTACAGGTGCGTCCCCAATAATAATATTCGTAAAATTATTGCTAAACGTTTGCTTGAATCTAAACAAACCATACCACATTTCTATCTCTCAATAGAATGTAACATGGATAAGTTATTGGATATTAGAGAAGATATAAATAAATCACTTGTAGAAGAGAGTAAAATTAAAATTACAGTTAATGATTTTGTTATTTTAGCAGTGGCAAAAGCTTTAAAAGCTGTACCGGAAGCAAATGTTAGCTGGGATGAGTCTGCTATTCGGTATTATAATAATGTTGATGTATCGGTTGCTGTGGCAATTGATAATGGTCTTATAACGCCTATAGTCAGAAATGCCGATCAAAAAGATATAATTACATTATCGCAAGAATTACAAACTCTTATAAAAAAGGCTCGAGATAATAAACTAACTCCTGAAGAATTTCAGGGAGGAAGTTTTTCCGTCTCTAACTTAGGTATGTACGGTATTAAGAACTTTAGTGCTATAATAAATCCGCCACAAAGCTGTATTCTAGCAATAGGAGCAAGCTCAAAACGTGCAATAGTTGAAAATAATCAGATAAAAGTCGCTACTATCATGGATATTACTCTTTCTTCTGATCACAGAGTTGTTGATGGTGCTGTTGGAGCTAAATTTTTAGCTTCATTTAAAAAATTTATGGAGAGTCCTGCGTTAATGCTCATATAACGTTTGATTGACACCCTACCCTCACTATAACTTAAAACTTAAATCATAGAATAAATTATGAGTTTTTCCGATAATCTAGCAAAAATCTTGAATAAACATGAAGAATTATCGAAAAAGTTGGCCACTGGTATAGTCGGAGATGATTTTATAAAAGCATCGAAGGAATATGCCGAACTAGAACCTATTGTTCAAACAATTAATGAATATAATAAATCTCTATCTGAATTGCACGACATCAAAGAGATGGCTCAAGAAGCAAATTTGGACAATGATACACAAACGATGATATATGATGAAGTACATCGTTTAGAGGTTCTGATGCCTAAATTAGAAAGGGCAGTAAAACTCTCTTTGTTGCCAAAAGATGAAGCGGATACAAAAAATGCTATTATTGAGGTAAGAGCTGGTAGCGGAGGAGAAGAAGCGGCGTTATTTGCTGCAGATTTATTTAATATGTATCACCGATACGCAGAATTAAAGAACTGGCGTTTTGAAATATTATCAATCTCTGATACTGGTATTGGCGGATATAAAGAAGCATCAGCACTAATTAAAGGACGAGATGTGTTCTCTAAACTTAAGTTCGAATCAGGCGTCCACCGGGTGCAAAGAGTCCCTGAGACTGAGTCAAGTGGTAGGATACATACTTCTGCAGCTACTGTTGCTGTCTTGGCTGAAGCAGAAGATGTAGATGTTAAGATCGATGACAAAGATTTACGAATTGATACATATCGTGCATCGGGAGCCGGCGGACAACACGTAAATACCACAGAATCAGCGGTAAGGATTACCCATTTACCAACTGGTATTGTCGTTGCATTACAAGATGAAAAATCACAGCATAAAAACAAAGCTAAAGCTATGAAAATTCTTCGTTCTAGAATTTATGAAGCAGAGCGATATAAAAAGGATATGGAAAGAGCCGAGGTACGCAAAGGGCAAGTTGGTTCTGGTGATAGATCAGAAAGAATTCGTACCTATAACTTTCCACAAGGTCGAGTTTCTGACCATAGAATTAATCTAACCCTCTATAAAATAGAGGATATCGTAAAAAACGGGCAATTAGATGACTTTATTGAAGCTTTGATATCGGCTGATGAAGCAAGAAAACTTTCAGAAGTTTAGGTTATATACAATGCAAATCATATATTTTTTAAAGGCTACACCATTTTGGGTATACTTATTATTTGGTTACTTAATTTTTAGAGGGATTAAAGCAACTAAGCAAACAGTTATATTGCCATCAAGATTATTTATTGCTCCTGTTATTTTCTTGTTACTTTATATAAAAGGATTTTCTAATAATGTACAAGACTTAACATTATTTTGTATGTTGCTAATTATCTCAATTATTATTAATTGGCGATTTTTTGACAAACCTCTTATACAGGTTAATAATAATTTAATAATTATTCCAGGTTCATGGCAACCTCTTATATTGATACTTATCATTTTTTCAATAAAATATTTTTTTGGATATATGAGAGCTGTAAATCTAGAACTAGCCCAAAAATATAAAATAATGGAATTAATAATATCAAGTTTGGTGTTGGGGGGCATGTTTTTTAAAGCAATATATTGTTATAGCTATGCAAAAAAAATAAATAATCAGAAAAATTGACCCAAAAAGTCCTAAATTAATTAAAACATTAATTAACATTTTTTCAAGTGTTATAAAAATTTTACTAGACTTAGAAAGCTAATAATTATATAAACCTTAACGATCACTATAAAAGGGCCTGTAGTTCAGTTGGTTAGAACCCACCGCTCATAACGGTGTTGTCGCAGGTTCAAGTCCTGCCGGGCCCACCATTATTCAATTTTAGTGCATTTTACGAATGCGTTAAACGGTGGACGTAGCATAAAGTCTAGCTTTCTGTCTTTTAATTTTAGGTTACCAAACACTAAATTTATCAATTTACGTTTTCTCTCAATAGTAGAACCTTTGAAGGATGCAAACACTCTAGAAGCCAGTTCTACTAGGTTAATCAGGAGTTCTGAAAATTTATCATCAGTATTTGTATGATTCTCTATTTCTCTAATAATATCTTTACGTTTTTGTATTAATTGTTTATGTTTTTCTTCCCTCTGTAGAAATAAATTTTCTATTTTGTCTATTACGAACAATAAACAAAGTACCCATTTCTTGACACGACCATAATAGCTCAAAGATATCTGCTTCTCTGTCACCAATAGTTATAACTTTAGTATCTTCAGGTATAATATGCATAGTGTCTTTAAGTCGAAGCTATTTCTATGTTTCTTGTCACCTAATTCAATGTATTATACTATATTAATTTAACAATCAGATACAGAATCGTCTCAAATCTGATTGTTTCGATAATTTCACCGAATTTGGAATAAGAATTGACAAATTCTTATCCCGAATTCGCGTAATTAATGTGACATTAATGTTGACAAAAGAATTAATATGATATGGAATAACACGAATTTGGATAGGTTAAATAATGAAAAAAATATTTTATATTATTTCAATAATATGTCCAATAGTTGTTGGCATATTATTAATTAACAACAAAGATGAGATGGTAATTAATCTATACAATAATAGTTTTGTTATTAATTTTAGTAGTGAAAATAAGTTAATAGCACTTGCTTTTATTGTTGTAACGCTGGCTACTAACTTATATGCCATAAGTAAAAACAGAAAATTTGAGGTACTTATAGGTAGCCTATATTCAGCTAGTTCTTTGGTCTGTTTATTTGCTGGGGATTTTGTTTCGATGTTTGCTTCTCTAGAAATGATGATGATATTTGCTGCTTTGTTGATTTTTTATGGCAATTACAAAAATAGTGTTAGAGCAGCAAGACAATATTTGCTTACCCATCTTATAAGTGGTAGTCTTATTTTAATAGGGATTAGTTATATAATTACTCACACCTCTAGTTCACAAATTGTTTCTCTTACCTCATTGACAGAAAATCAAGAGGCTGGTTTTATATTTTATGCTCTAATACTTTGTGGTTGTTTGATTAATGTAGCTAGCATACCTTTCTCTGGATGGATTGTTAATTGCTATCCATTTGCTTCAAGCTCAGGGATAATATATTTAACTAGCTTTACTAGTAAAATATCGATAATTATACTCCTTAAACTATTTAGTGGCTTAGAAATACTTAAATTCTTTGGATTATTAATGATTATATATGGCGGGGGTTATGCTTGCCTAGAAGATAACATCAAAAGATTAGTATGTTATCTTACCATTTCTCAGCTTGGATTCATGCTAGTTGCTATTGGCACAAAATCTCAACAAGCAAATTTAGGAATCATAGTTTTTCTTTTTGTCCATATACTGTATAAAGCTTTATTTGGTTTATATGTTGCTATATTAATAGACAAAGAAAATATAGAAAATTGTTCTGAGATAAAAGGAATTTACTCGCCCAAAAGTCATTTGTTGTTTGTTAGTTTAATAGTTAGTGTATTGTTCATTATAGCCTTGCCTCCTTTTGCTAGTTTTGTTACCAAAATTGTTGTGACCAATGCTTTGGATCAAGATATTAATTATTATGCTATTTTCTTACTCAAGATTGTCACATGCATCGCTTTATTTTCTACAGTTAAATACAAATCTTTAGTTAGTGGTTTTTACCCTAAGTTAAATATTCTAACTAAAGTTAGTTTATTTGTCATGTTATCGTTTCTATTAGCAACTAGCTTTTGTTTAGAAGAAGGTTTGAAACTAGTATGGTCATCTTATCCTATTGAAATAATTGATACAAATTGGTTGGATTTAGTAAAACAAATAGTAATAATAGTAATAGGTATAATATTTGCCTTAGTTCTTAGTAAAACGATTTCTAGGCGTTCAACTGCCAACATAAATTTAGACTTATTTCAGTTTATTGAAAATAATATTCGTCATATTTATTTTAAATATAACTTAGTGGTGCAAGACTTTTATGATAAAATAGGAGCGGACTGCCCTACTTTTGACAAAATAGAAAAAAATACTTTACGTAGAATGAAATCTTGGCATAATCAGTCAACCGGTTTGTTGGTAGTAATGATACTATTAATTATTTTTACCATATCATTGATTACAAGTAGTAGAGGAGAGTAAAATGAAGCCACCCATAGCCGATAAGATTGATTATAATTTTGTATTACATGGTCAAAAAATTACAGATGAGTATGCTTGGCTTAGGGATAGTGAGTGGCCTAATGTTAGTAATAAAAAAATTATAGAATATTTACAGGCAGAAAATAAATATTCCGAACAATTTTTTGCACAATTACAACAAGAAAAAGATAAAATATTTGAAGAGCTAAAAGGTAGGATTAAGCTCGAGGATCAGTCAACTTACGTAAAGAAGGATAATTATTACTATTATACTAGAACTGAAGAAACTACAGAATATCCTATATATTGCCGAAAAATGGGGTCAGTAGATGCTTCTGAAGAAATTATATTAGATGTTAATAGCATCTCTAAAGGTAATAAATTTACTGATGTAGGGCAAGTAGCAGTCTCTCCTGATCATACGTTAATGGCTTATAGTGTTGATTTTTCCGGTGATGAAAAATATATAATTAGGGTTTATAACCTAAAGACTAAAGAATATTTACTAGATGAAATAAATAACGTTAGTGGTAATATAATTTGGCATGAATATCTCAAGGGATTTTTTTATATGCCTATTAATGAGAATTTTCGTCATGATAAATTAATGTTCCACTCTTTAGGTGATGTAGTTTCAAATGATAAATTAGTACTCCATATAACAGACCCATTATACCAACTGAACGCTACAAAGTCAGCTAGTCGACAATATATTTTTGTTAATAGCTTTGGTCATAATGAAAATGAAATATATGCGGTGCAAATGCATGATCATAGCTTTCAGCCTAAACTGATTAGAGCGTCAAAAGAAGAGATTTTTTATTCAGTTGAGCATAATGGTGATAATTTTTATATTAAGACCAATGAAGGAGCAAAAAACTTTCGTATAGTACTAGTAAATGTAAATAATTTCCAAAATGATTTGTGGAAGAATGATTATATATCGGAAGATCCGGGTAAATATTTGTCAAGCTTTGCCATCACTAGAAATTATTTGATACTTAATTATCGTGACCAAGGATTGCCTGTTATTAAAATAAAATATCTTAAAGAACAGGATGAGAAAGTTATTCACTTTCCGGATACTTCTTTTACTGCCTACGCTTTGTCTACTAATTTTGAGGAAGATGATATTAGAGTAAATTATTCTTCACTTGCTAGACCAAACACCACTTATAGTTATGATTTTGATAGTGACCAATTGTCAATATTGAAAGTGCAAGAAATACCAAGTGGTTTCAATCCTGAAGAATATAGGGTAGAAAGAATATTTGCTGATAATGAGGGGGTAAAAGTGCCAATTACCTTATTATATAAAAAAGCACTGTTTAAAAAAGATGGAAAAAATCCTTTATATTTGTATGGCTATGGCTCATATGGCATTAGCATACCAGTATCTTTTCGGAATACAGCTATTTCTCTTGTAGATCGTGGGTTTGTCTATGCTCTTGCCCATATTAGAGGTGGAGATGATCTTGGACATGATTGGTATGAGGCTGCCAAGTTCCTCAATAAAAAAAGAACTTTTGACGATTTTATTGCGGTTAGTAAAGAGCTAATTAAAGAAAAATATACTAGCCAAGGTAATATAGTAATCTGTGGCGGAAGTGCAGGAGGGTTATTAATTGGAGCGGTAATTAATGAGCAACCACAATTATTTAAAGCAGCACTTGCCCATGTACCTTTTGTTGATATGTTAAATACCATGCTTGATGAACAATTGCCATTAACCCCCGGTGAGTTTAAAGAGTGGGGGAATCCTAAAGAATTAGACTATTTTAACTATATTAAGTCTTATTCTCCGTACGATAATATAAAGTCACAAAATTATCCAAGTCTATTTATTACTGCTGGAATCTCTGACCCAAGAGTTGGGTATTGGGAAGCAGCTAAATGGGCAGCAAGGATTCGTGCAACAAAACTCGACGATAATATATTATTGCTAAAAACTAATATGGATTCAGGACATAAAGGGGCTTCTAGTCGTTTCGATTATCTAAAAGAAGCAGCCGATGATATAGTATTTGTATTTAGGGTTTTTGGTATAATCAATTGACTATATTAAGATTATTATTAACCAGCTATTGACTCGTATTTTTATAAATGGTAACATGAAGTTTATGATTTACACAATAAATAGAATCACTTAATTTAGAGGATTTACAATGACTAATAGTACTGCCCAATTTGTAGATTTTATGAAATCTTTTATGAATCCAGAAGTTTACATAAATTCCGTAAAAAACTTACCTGTTATGGATTTTTCTGCTATGTCAGATACTATCAAGAAAAGTACTAAAATATTTACTACAACAAATCAGATTGTTACTGAATCACTGCAGTCTATGATCCAAAAAAATTCAGAAGATTTTCAAAACAATGCTATGAATATGCTGAATTCTACAAAAGATGCAATAGCTTTTGGAGATTTTAACCAAATAGCCGAATGTCAGCAAAAATACCTTAAGTCAACTTGCGAAACTTCAATCAATAACATTAAAGAGTTTGTCAGTATGGCATCTGATACTTCAATGAAAATGTTTGATGCCATAAATAGTATGACAGGAGAGATGACTAAGGCTTGTGACAACATAAAAAACAAAGCTTAAGATAAATTCAGGAGAATTGGATAGCAGGAACGATGGAGCGAAGCCTGTAGATAATAGGCGAACGACTAGTCATGGATTGCCACCACAACTGTTGAAAGTTAAAAAACCGTCATCGCGAGGCGTCGATAGACGCCGTGGCGATCTCATGAAGTAAGCTCTTCTTCACAAGATTGCCACGTCGTCGCTTACAGCGACTCCTCGCTAATAGACGGTTTAGGGCTTACAAAGCTCATCGCGATGACAATTTTTTAACTTTCAACAGTTGTGCCTCTCTCACATAGTTTGAAATCATAGCAGTATACAGAAGTGCGAATAATAGACTTCCTGCAGAATTCGCTTTTGCTGAGGAATTTGTAGGAGACACGGAACCTCGACCCGCAGCGTACTCAAATGTACGTGAGGAGCAGAGTACCGGTATCACGCACAAATTACCAGCAAAAGTAGAATTATGCAGGAAGTCTAATGGTTAATTCAAAAGCTACCCCCTATTCTTCTATAGTTTAGTGCTTCAGCAATGTGTATCCTGTAGACGTTGGAAGAAGCGTCTAGATCCGCTATAGTTCTTGCAACCCGTAAGATACGGTTATAAGCACGCATGGATATACGAAATTTTGTCGCGGCTTCATTAAGTAAATCCTTACCTTCATCTACTGGCAATGCATGTTCGATAAGCAATTGTCCGTCCAAACGGTTATTTGTTTTGATATTATATCCTTCATATCTAGTTTGTTGAATATTACGAGCCATTTCTACCCTATTTGCTATCTGCCCCGACTCTTCTTCTGTATCATCTTCTATTAAATTATAGTTATATGAGTCGATAGATCCTACCTCTATATGTAGATCAAATCGATCCATGATAGGGCCGGAAATTCGCATCTGATAATCGCTCCCACATTTTGGGGCTTTAGAACATGCTTTGTGAGGATCGCTTAAATAACCACATTTATAAGGATTCATTGCTGCTATTAGCTGAAAGTTGGCCGGATATTTTATATGTGAATTTGCTCTAGCAATTAGTATTTCTCCGGTTTCAATTGGCTGCCTTAAAGATTCGATAACGTTAGGTGGAAATTCTGGTAATTCGTCTAAAAACAACACTCCATTATGTGCTAACGAGATCTCTCCAGGTTTTACTCTTTTACCAACCCCACCGCCGACCATCGCTGCTATCGAACATGAGTGGTGGGGGGGACCTAGCTCTTGATAGTTTCCCGTTTGCTAGCTTGCCTGCAACGCTTGCTATAGTACTGCACTCCAATATTTCTTCAGGTTGCATTTTGGGTAATATACCAGGTATACATTGTGCCAACATAGATTTGCCAGTACCAGGTGGACCAAGCATTAATAGATTGTGACCACCAGAAGCTGCTATTTCTAAAGCTCGCTTGGCTACTTTTTGTCCTTTGATATCTTTAAAATCAGGGTAATTTATTATAGTAGTATCAATTTCTAATTCAGGTGATGATAATATTTGTGAGCCTTTAAAATGGTTAACTAACTCTATTAAATTTCCTGCTACCAAAATATTATTATTGCCAGACCATGCAGCTTCCTGACCATTAGATTTTGAACAAATTAGCCCTTTATTTCTAGCCGAAGCTCCAATAGCAGCAGGTAAAGCCCCGCTGACAGGCAGAATAGAACCATCTAGAGATAATTCTCCTATTACTAGATATTCTTGTATTTCCTCAGCTGGTAAAATTTTCATGCTGCTAAGTATAGCACAAGCAATAGCAAGGTCAAAATGACTACCTTCTTTAACCAAATCAGCTGGAGCTAAATTTATCAGTATTTTTTGAGCAGGCAAGGCAAGACCTATTGAAGAAAGTGCTGCTCTAACTCGTTCTTTAGACTCGCCAATAGTTTTATCAGCAAGTCCTACTATAGTAAAATTAGGTATCCCTGGTGATATCTGTACTTGCACATCAACATCGATAATATCTATACCGCTAAAAGTTAAACTACCAAGGTGAACTATCATTTTTATAAAATAAATTTTACTAGATCAAGATTTTTTATAATTTTTGATAATTGCTGGTCGACAAAATGTTCGTCAATAACTATCTCTTTTTCTTTCGTATCACTTGCATTAAAGCTTATCTCCTCCAATAAATTTTCTAGAATAGTATGTAATCTTCTTGCTCCAATATCTTCAACTTCTAAATTAACATTTGCTGCATAAGTAGCAATTTTATCTATTGCATTATCAGTAAATTTTAATTTTACCCCTTCGGTTGCGATTAAGGCTGAATATTGTTTTATTAAACTTGATTCTGGTTCAATTAAAATTTTTATCATATCATCCTTAGTGAGTGAGCTTAACTCTACTCTAATAGGTAGCCTTCCTTGCAATTCAGGTAATAAATCAGATGGTTTTGATAAATGAAAAGCACCTGATGCTATAAATAATATATGAGCAGTTTCTATAGGACCATGTTTTGTATTAACTGTTGTACCCTCAATAATAGGTAATAAATCTCTCTGCACTCCTTCTCTACTAATTTCTGAACTTTTTCCCTCAGATCTTGAGGTAATTTTATCTATTTCATCCAAAAATACTATACCATCATTTTGTACTAGCACTAAGGCATCTTGAGTAATTTTTTCTTGATCGATCAATTTTTCTGACTCTTCGGCAGAAATAATTAAACGAGCATCTTTAACCAGCATTTTCTTAGTTTTTGTTTTATTAGTACCGATAGCTTTGCCGATCATATCAGAAATATTTAAGACGCCCATGGCAGCTCCTGGCATACCAGGAATCTCAAAATTACTACTACCAAATAAGCCACCTGAATCTGTTATACTTATTTCAATTTCAGTATTGTCAAGTTCACCTTTTTCAAGCTTGCGACAAAATTTCTCTCTAGTTTCAGTTGATGCTGATTTGCCGACTAAAGCATCCAAAATCCTTTCTACAGTTTTTAAATGTGCATTAGCAATCACTGCTTTTTTAGCATTAGCTTTTTGTGTGTTAACAGCTATTTCCACTAAGTCTCGTATTATTGACTCAACATCTCGTCCAACATATCCTACTTCAGTGAATTTTGTTGCTTCTACTTTAAGAAATGGTGAGCCGCTAAGCTTAGCAAGTCGCCTAGCGATTTCAGTCTTACCTACACCAGTTGGTCCTATCATTAAAATATTTTTTGGCACGATTTCTTGACGCAGTGGTTCGTCTACATTTCTACGTCTGCAGCGATTCCGCAACGCTATCGCAACAGCTTTTTTAGCTTTATATTGCCCAACAATGAATCTATCAAGTTCAGCTACGATTTTAGCGGGAGTTAATCCCATAGATTTTTTTTTAAGATTAATACTCATATAACTTTAACTTTTTCTAGAATAATATTATGATTAGAGAAAACACAGATATCAGCTGCAATATTCATTGATTTTAAAGCAATCTCTTCTGCAGTTAGGTCATTGTCAAAAGACATTAAACCTCTAGCAGCAGACAGTGCATATAATCCACCAGAGCCAATGGCAGCAGCATCACCATCAGGTTCAACTACATCGCCATTACCAGTTAAAATTAATATATTTTTTTGATCTGCAACGATCATCATTGCTTCAAGCTTACGTAAATATTTATCGCTACGCCAATCTTTTGCCAGTTCTACAGCACTTCTTAGTAACTGATACGAATATTTCTCCAACTTTAATTCTAATTTTTCAAATAAAGTTAGAGCATCTGCAGTAGATCCAGCGAAGCCAGCAATAATACTATTATTGAACATGACTCTTAATTTTCTTGCTGTAGATTTTAAAACTGTATTACCATGGGAGATCTGACCATCTGCTGCGATTACAACATTCCCACCTTTTCTTAAGCAAAGTATAGTAGTCCCGTGTAATGTGACAGAGCCATGCGAGTTATCTGACATAAAGAATCTTTTAAATATTGATGTTTGGCTATTTGTTTATTATTATGGTATTTAAGTAATCATTTAATATCGTAATTACAAGACTTTCCTATGAATATTTATTCAATATATGTTAATCCTCAAAAAAAAGATAATGATTTTATTCTTATCAAGCAAGGTTTTTCATTATTTGCTGCGTTTTTAAGCGTGTTTTGGGCATTATATCATAGAATGTGGTTACCACTAATAACTACTTTGATACTAAGTATTGTTATATCAAGTTTAGGTTGTACTAATTTTATTTCTGTAAGTCAACTCGCCATTATGTTGATATTTGGTTTTTTCAGCGATGATATGAGAGAATATGATTTGCAAAAAAAGAAATACCAGCTTACAGACATAATATTAGCAAAATCTGAGATAGAAGCTGAATTAAAATTTTTAGAACGCTTAGTGGATGAAAAAAATGTGTTATAGTAATCTCAAATATTGACATTTGGGAATAGATAATAAAAATGAGAGTATAATATGTATGACAAGAATAATGTTTTTGTAAAAATTATTGGTAAAGATATTCCAGCAGAGATAATATATGAAGATGATAATCTAATAGCATTTAATGATATAAATCCTGTAGCTCCAGTACATATAATAATTATACCAAAAAAGGAGTATATTGACTATAGTGATTTTATCCTTAAAGCTTCTAGTGATGAAATTAAAGATTATTTCACCAAACTAGCCTATATTGCATCGCTAGTTGGTTTAGATCAAGATGGCTATCGTTTGATTACTAATAAAGGGATAAAATCTGGACAGAGTGTGTTCCATTTTCATTTCCATATTATAGGAGGAAAAACTATTTCTAAGCTGATATAGTCAATTGATAAAAAGATAAATGTATAATGACAAAACAATATAATATTGCGGTAATTGGTGCGTCGGGTAATGTTGGGCGTGAAACTTTAGAGATTTTGTTTGAGAGGGGGTTTCCAATTAATAAGCTCTATGCTGTAGCATCGAGTGAATCTACAGGTAAAGAGGTTAGTTTTGGGGAAGATAGTATAAAAATATTTGATATAGATAGTGTAGATTTTAGCAAAATAGATATTGCCTTTTTTGCAGCTGGATCAGAAATATCAATGAAATATATACCCAAAATTGTCGAGCAAGGTTGCATAGTTATCGATAAATCGTCATTTTTCAGACTTGATTATGATGTTCCTTTGATAGTTCCAGAAGCCAATCTAGCGAGCCTAAAAGATTATACTATTAAAAATATTATAGCTAATCCGAATTGTTGTACTGCTCCTATAGCTACTGTATTAAAGCCTTTGGATAATGCAGTAAAGATTAAGAGAATGGTGATATCGACTTATCAGTCGACTTCAGGAGCAGGAAAGAGAGGAATGGATGAGCTTTACGAGCAAACTAAGGCAAAATATGTTTTTAGTGACATCACTCCTAAAATTTTCCCTAGGCAAATAGCTTTTAATTTATTTCCTTATATAGGTAGTTTTAATGAAGATGGTTCTACTAGTGAAGAATCTAAGATTTCCTTGGAATTAGAAAAAATTATAGGATCACATGCTAAATCTAGTGTAACTTGCGTGAGAGTACCGGTGTTTGTTGGTCATTCTATTTCAGTAAATGTTGAGTTTAGTGGAGAGATAGATGCTAAAGAAATAGAAGAAATACTAAAAGAATCAGACTCTATTGTAGTTAATTCTCATTTGGATAAAACACAATATGTTTCTCCCATAGATGTTGTTGGTAAAGATCTTGTTTATGTTTCGCGAATTAGAAATGATCATAGTCAAAAAAATACCATTAATTTATGGATTACAGCAGATAATTTACGTAAAGGAGCAGCTTTAAACGCTGTGCAAATTGCTGAGGAGTTGATAAAAGGATATTTGTCGAAAAAGTAATTAGGTTATACTTCTAGGCTCTAAGTTAATAAAGAGGTTGCCATATTATTTATTTTGCGTATAGTGTAGAGTCAAATAAAAATATTACAAATAGTATAATTTTTACTGATTAGCAGTAAAAATTATACTAGAGCCGGGAAGCCATCAGGTTCAGATAACTACTATTATCAGAACAGGCTAATTTAATTTGTGTTAGACGATATCAGATTATAATTCAGAAAAATATAATATAACAACGGTAATATGAGAAATAATAGTGCATTAGTATCTCAAGTAGTAATAAATCCCCTAACTACTGCTCTTGAGAAGTGCAAAATTGCGTTTTGGATAGTTTTTAGTTTTGCGTTTGTTATTAACTTGTTAATGTTGATAACGCCTCTTTATTCCTTGCAAGTGCTTGATCGGGTTATAGGAAGTGGTAACTTATTTACATTAATGTGGTTGTCTATTATTATTGGTACGATCTATTTTATTTATGGGTTGTTGCAAGTTGCTAGATCATTCACCCTAATTAAAGTTGGTGAATGGTTGGATAAAACAGTTGCTCCTGTAATTTTTGGTCACTCTATTTCAGCCTCTGCAACTCGTACTAATATGGGTGCTAGTCAGTTACTTCGTGATTTTCAAACAGTAAAAACCTTTCTAACTAGCACTGGTATTAATACTTTATTTGATGCTCCTTGGAGTGTTGTCTATATAATAGTAATTTTCTTAATTCATCCATATATTGGAATCCTTACATTAGTTGGGGCTATTATTATTGTATCTACGGCTTTCTTTAATGCGGCTGCAACTAATAAAACTCTCGGTGAAGCTACTGAATTTTCTATAAAGGGTATGACGCAAGCTGACATCGCCAATAGAAATTCAGAAGTTGTAGAAGCTATGGGCATGATGAAAAATGTCACGGCAAATTGGCATCAATTTAATATTGCTTCTTTGGAGAAGCAATCAATTGCTAGCTACCGTAATGGTGCTATTTCTAATTTTTCAAGATTTATCCGTAATGTCATGCAAATGCTGGTAACTGGTATTGGTGCTTTTGTTGTTGTTTATACTTCAGGCAGAGATATGACTACTGGTGGTATGATTATGAGTTCTATTATAGTTGGTAGAGCTTTAGCCCCTTTTGATAACGCTATTGAGTTATGGAAAAGTATGAGCGGAGCTATAAAATCTTATAAAAATATCAATCAATTATTTGCTTCGTATAAATCAAGAGAAGAAGCAATGCCAATTCCAAATGTCGAAGGACATTTAACTGTGGAAAATATTTATTATTCGATACCAATTCCTCCACATATACCACAGCCACCAGTACCAAGATATATTTTAAAGGGAGTATCCTTTGCGGTACAGCCTGGTGAAATATTAGCAATTATAGGACCTTCTGCAGCAGGTAAGTCAACTTTGGCAAAAGTTTTAGTTGGGGTATGGAAAGCATCGTCAGGAACTGTTAGGCTTGATAGTGGAGAAATTTATCGTTGGAACAGGGAAGACTTTGGTAAACATGTAGGGTATTTGCCGCAAGGAATAGAGTTATTTAGTGGTAGTATAAAGCAGAATATAGCTAGGATGGCTGAAAATGCTGATCCAGAAAAAGTAATTGAGGCAGCTAAAATTGCTGGGGCTCATGAAATGATCTTAAGATTACCGGATGGCTATGATTCAGATATTGGAACAGCAGGCTCTAATCTTTCTGGTGGACAAAAACAACGGGTTGGTCTTGCTAGAGCATTTTATGGTAATCCTAAACTACTTATTTTAGATGAACCTAATGCAAATCTTGACGAAGCGGGTGAAATAGCCCTATCAAATTGCTTAAAGCAAGCAAAATCTAGGGGTATTGCTGTAGTTGTTATCTCTCATAGACCTTCTGTATTATCGGTGGTAGATAAGATTTTGGTATTACAAGATGGGGCGGTAGCTCTTTATGGCACTCAAGAAGAAATGCAAAATCGAGTTAAACTGTTACAAAATGGTGTAATCCACATTAATGAATAAGTTTTAAATATGGAAGAAAAGTCAAATAACAATAAGCCGGCATTTACAGCGGAGCAACTTAAACAACTTTTGTCGCTACAAAATGATTTAACACACACAAAAAAAACAAAGGGAGCTATTGTATCACAAAAGGTAATAGTAAAGATTTCTAATGCCATTAAAAATACATTATATTATCTTGATCGCTTCGTCAATTTTGTTACTAAAAATAATGATGTTGATCGCAATGATGTAGTGCAGATTGCTAGATCCCCTATTCTTTTTGGAGTGTATGTAATAATCTTTTTTGTATTAGTTGGAGGGGTATGGGGCAGTTTTGCTCCTCTTGATAGTGCTGCTACAGCATTGGGTGTTGTTATAACGAGTGGTAATAAGAAGACAATTAATCACCAAGAAGGTGGAATTATAGCTAATATTTTTGTTAAACAAGGTGATCAAGTTAAAGAAGGTGATAAATTAATAGAGCTAGAAGATACAAGAATTAAGTCAGCATATGAAAGTAATTTAAGCCAATATAGACATGCTTTAGCAACGGAAAGTCGTTTAATTGCTGAGAGAGATAATCAAGATAAGATTGAATTCCCAGAATTATTAACCAAAAATATCAATTTACCTGAAGTAGCAAGGATTATACATACCCAAGAAAATTTATTTCAGTCTAAAAAAGAAGTATATAAAAGTGAAAAAAATGCCTTACATCAAAGGATCGAGCAATTAAATAAAAGAATCGAAGGTACGCAGGCTAAAAAAGTTGCAAATGTAAAAACTCTAGAGGTTGTTAAGGATCGTTTAAAGGCAATGGATACATTGCATGGAAAAGGTTTTGCCAATAAAGCCGCTTTATTAGACTTAGAAGCTAAGGAAGCACAGTACAAAAGTGAGATAGCTATGGCAGAAGCTGAGATTGCATCTATTAAGCATTCGATTACAGAGTGTGAGATTAGCATTATTAACTTACAGAATAAATATACAGAGAAAACTCTGACTGAACTAAAAGAGACACAAGAGCTAGTAGCTCGTTTTAAAGAGGCATTTAATGCACATCAGGACTCTTTAAATCGAGTGGTTATTAAATCACCAGTTGATGGTATTATAAATGTATTGAACTATCATACAATAGGACAGGTGATTTCACCAAGTTATCCGATTCTAGAGATTTCTCCAACTGATGATAGTTTGATAATAGAAGCAAAAGTTCCAAGCAAGAATATAGATTCAGTGCATGAAGGCTTGGTAGCAAAAATTCGCTTCAGTGCTTTTAAATCTAGAACAACGCCGTTATTTACTGGCAAAGTTGTTAAAATATCTCCTGATATTGTACAAGACAGAAATGCTCCAAGCCAAGATCCTACCACTTATTATATCGCTAGAATTGAGATTGATATGGATGAGTTTAATAAGATTGCAAAAGCTAAAAAGTTAGAGTTACATCCTGGTATGCAAGCGGAAGTTCAAATTGTCACTGGCACAAGGACTCTCCTGAGATATTTACTTGATCCTATTACTGATACGATGTTTAGAGCATTTAAAGAGAAATGATATAGCTAACCAAAGAAGGTTTTAGCCAAAAATGCCTAGTACTACAAATAGTACTAACGTTAAAACGCTGTCATTCCCGCTTCGGCGGGAATCTAAAAAAATAACATAGAAGGTCTGTTATACTGCTCGTAAATGAAGAGTTGGTAGACGATAGAATCAAAATCAACAAGTGCTAGGAGTGTTCAAGCCGAGGAGCGCAGCGTACATTTTAGTACGTGGCTACCTGCGGTCTTGGACAACGACAACGCAATTGTTGATTTTCATCGAGTATATCATAATACCCTACTTTTTTTATATAACCACCATTAAAATGGCTGCTGATCGTATATTAGCGAGGAGTCGCGAAAAAGCGGCGACGCAACAATCCAGGATACACGAAGCGTTACTCTAAAAAAACAGCTTCGCTGTTTACCTAGATCGCCACGGCATCTAAAGAGTCTTGCTATGACGATTATAGAAAAATGTACTATGATTAGCTTGTTACATCGATAGTTGAGATTAAGTAAGTGTATTAATTTTCGGATTTGATATACTCTTCTGCTTTAAAGAATTGTTTTTTGAAAATATCATGGATTCGCATGCGTAACTATACTATATGTACACCTAGCATGCTCACCATTCATTTTCAAATCCAATTCTTCAAATCATTTGAGTATACTAGAGTTTTCTAACGTTTTATCAATTACCCTAGAAAGGATTTCTAAACTATATCCATTTGTTAGTATGCCATTAACAAAAAATGCGGGTGTACCAACAAAACCTTGTGAACTAGCAGCAAGGTTAGTATTAGCAAGTAATGTTTCGACAATTTGATTATCATTAAGACATTTAGCATAAGTTTCTGCGGATACTCCACCAATTTGAGCTATATTTGTTAATAATTCACGATATCTATTACTACTGCCCCATTTATCTTGTTGTGCTAGTATTACACTTTGGAATTTAAGAAAACTCTCTAGATCATTTGGACAACGTGCCAAAATTGCTGCATCTAAATCTTGCTTATTACCGACAAATTCACGAATTATATAAGCAATTTTATTGGTATCAATATATTTCTTTTTAAGCTCAGGTAGAATTTTTTCATGATAATAAGCACAATGTGGGCAAGTTGGAGAAAAATACTCAACTACCACTACAGTTGCCTTAACATTACCAAGAACTATATCATTTTGGCTAACATTGAAAGTTGGTTTATAAGGCATCTGTTTCAAGCTAACATTATCAGTAGAGTTAGTAGCAGAATCCTCTACCGTATCTAGAGGTTCTTCCGTATTAGTTGAAACCGTACTGTCTTGAGGATTTACTATTGTATTCCATTTATCATTGGCAAGGTTGTCATTATTTTCTTCTTGTGGAACTTTTTCCTGAGTCACTTCAGCCTTATTATCAGGTTGCTCGTTTTTATTATTAGATTTATCACTTTCTTCCGAACATGATATTAACAATAATGAAATTATAATGATAAGGATATTATGCATAAGTTTTGATATAGTTTTAAGTTAAATTAAATACTTTACTCTTCAGGATTTTATATTCCTTATGAGAAGTCCTTATAAAAATAAGGTTTTACTGGTATTTAAGCAATAAAAATTTTTACTTATTCGTAACAAAATAATTAATTTATATACTATAAATATTTTTTCTAATAAATGCAAAAATACTATTAGTTAAAATAAAAATATTGTTATAATGATTTGAACCCCCGCGTAACTTTCATGATAATTAAGTCTTATTTGTAAATAAGGTAACACAACCCAAGAAGAAGTGAAAAATATATTGGGATACCATGATGATACTGATATAATGCTTGATGGTAGCATGAAATGGGTATACATCCGTATAACTTATGTTCCGATTAGTTAATTGATTCTCCTCCCTAGATACTGAATAACACGATAAGAAAATTAATTATGAAAGATTTTAATACTAAGGTCATTAGTAAGTATACAGAAAGATTAAAAGGCTGTTTTGTCTCTTTAAGCTCTGAATGTATCGTGTCTTGTAAGTATCCTAGTACTTTAAAAAGGTCTTTGCGTACTTTTAATATTATAAAGATTCTACAACAGAATAGTGACTTGCTTGATTATCTTAGTCTAGATAGTCAAAAGAACTTGCTTTCTGTTCTTGAGCATTACGGACCTCTCTCCATTGAAACGTTAAAGCAACAAAAATATCAAATGGAAGAGGTAACAAATTTTGTTACCTCTCTTAATCAATTGGTTGATTGCTTAAAAAGCTCTTCCACTTTACATCATGAAGAAAATAATAAGGCACTAAAACCTGTAATGGATTTAGCTAGAAACTTTGTACAACATTGTTGTATATTAATAATTGAAGATGTTAAAAATCAAGATGTTATAAATAATTTACAGGCAACTGCCATTGTTTTGAATTTAGATAATTTATCGCTTGAGCAACAAAATCTACTTTTAGATCAATTGTTGTTCATTAAAGAATTATGGCAGATTGATTCTACTATTGACATAAAGAAAGAATCTGTTCCTTTGTTATTTCATGCTAATATATTATTAACACTGAAAGAAGAGAACACAGTAGATTACGAATACATTTTTAAAAAAATTACTAATTTTTTAATAGATGATCACAATGTATTGATGGAGTTAACCAATGCTAAATTAATTTGCTTATATAATAGGCTAAAAGATTTATGTATTAAATCTCAGACCATAAACCATATTTTGCTAAGAATACATGACGAGTCAAAATTTAGGAAGAGTTTCAGTAAACTTAATAATTCAGGGTATGAGCTTTCAGTATTATTTGGAAATTATAATGCAATAATACATCAGATAGAAAATGCAGAGTTCGCTATAATAGAAAGATTCTTACTTCGGCAAAATGTCTTTATGCATGAAATTTTAATTAATATTACAAAGCATATAGATGCTATCAGGATGCTCAATATAACAGAAGATTCTGATCTGAATTATATATTAGCTCAGATTAGAAAAAGGTTAACTCAAAATATCCAAAGTGGTCATACTATTTCTTTAATGATTTCTTCTATTGAGTCTAAATTTTCTGCAAAACTTGAAGTTAAAATTATCAAACGATATACTTCTTTAGATAGTTTTACTAAAAATGCTTTAAAAACTAGGTATCAGTTGTTATTTAAAAATATTACTTCATTATTAAAAAAAGAGCTAAATTATGCAGAGTTTGTACAACAGGTAATAACATGTAGAATCGCAGCTGATTATAAGATAAATAGTAATGTTACTTCAGTTAGAACGTTAAGACTAATTGAACAAGAAAGGTTAGAAGTAAAAAAACAATTATGTGAAATAAATTTTGTAGAAACTTTTAGTGACAAATATTTAAATAAAACATCTAGTTTAAGTTTTAAAAAACATGTCAGGAGAACTAGTATAACAACTCCTGCAGGTTATGTTACGGTAATTATTAGAATATTACTAACAAATTTTAGTGTTGAACAGCTTCAACTTTTATCACAATTTTTAATGAATGGTAATCTAACTACAATTCGAACAATCGTTCAACAAGAGTTGGTTGTGCAAGTTAAAAAACGCACCACTATAAGTAAAGTAATATATTATGTATTTACTAGAAAGAAAAATGAACTTACCATGCTCAATAATATCAAGAGAATTCTAAATGAATATACTAACCTCAATTAGATATAAGAACCCTTTTTTAGGGGTGTATTAATAAGCAGATTATAGTCAATTCAGGAGAATTTGATGCTAGGAACGATGGAGCGAAGCCTATAGATAATAGACGAGTGACGACGTCACCAAATTCTCATCAATTGACTATATCAAAAATTTTTGTAAGATTTGCTAACATAAGCATGTCAGAACCATCTTCTAAAGCCCAAACCCAAGAAAGTACAGATTGGACAAAACACCAATCGCTAATTCGCTCCGTATCTAAATCCAAGAGAGTTGCAAACTTAATGATGCGATTTGCAATAATACTCTCAACATCTTCTAAAGCAAGGAGTTCAGGGAGAGGATTACGAATAAATGCTGCTACCTCATATGCTTTTTCACCGATAACTCCTTTAGGATCAATAACCACCCAATTATCACCACTTTGTAGAATATTATCATGATGTAAATCACCATGAAGTAAAACTAACATTGACGATGTGCCTAGTAATTTATCTCGCAATTGTCTAGCTTTTTCTAAGTAGTAAGTTGGCACATCCCATTCTTTATCTAATACTGCCAACCAATCTGTGACATAAGGAAAACCTTCTGATGGCAAAGGTGCATAGTGTAATCTTTTCATTACATTACATGCTATTTTAATAGCCTCGTAATCTTTTACAGGAAAATAGGATTTTAATGATATATTAGAAATAGCCTGCTCAACTAGCAGTAAGCCGGTGCTTTCAGCTAAAACCTTCACCCCTCCAAATTTAGAAAAAACTTTTAAAGCTGTTGATTCTCTCTTAAGATCATCAATGTCTAGCCCTAACTTTAAGATAATTGGCTGATAACCTTGGAAGCCTGCTAGGACATAATGGTAACTCAAGTTCTTAACTGGATTTAAGCTAGACAAACCGTACTCCTTGACCAATTTATGGACAATTTTTGGCAAATCATCTAACCAAACCTTACCTTGAACACCATAGATATTAGTAATGTTAGTTTCAAATGTTTTCATGATGACCTCAGAAAAATGCATTCTTGAAGCGGCTGGCACAAATGCATTTTAATCTATTATCGCTAATAATCTTAGCTAATAATATTATTAGCAAATGAAATATTTAACAATCAGGCATCAAACCACTTTAAACCTGATTGTTTACATTCTCATTCCAATTTCGGATTAATGAAATTAATCCGAAATTGAGGTTGATAATAAATTTGTATTTTTTTATGCTAGATCAAATTAACTATTTGCTATAATATTATAGGTAATTCTAACTTAAAACTTATAAAATTGATATTATGGGAATGAGCTTCAGCCACTTATTAGTGATCTTATTAATCATCTTAGTGTTGTTTGGAGCTGGTAAGTTGCCTCAAGTGATGTCAGATCTTGCAAAAGGTCTTAAAGCTTTCAAGGAAGGAATGAAAGACATTGATAAGAAAAAAGATGAATAGACTTCTTTCGAAACTCGCTTATGCGCAAGGGTGTGAAGGAGACGCGGAACCTCGACCCGCAGCGTACTCTAATGTACGTGAGGATTCGAGTACCGCATCGACGTACAAATCACCAGCAGAAGTAGAGTTTCGAAAGAAGTCTAATAACCTGTTTTGCTAGGTGATGTGAAGATTTCTATCTAATTCTTATCGATCGTTATTTTCGTTCTCGAATCCGTAATACCATTTCCCAAAACTAAATTGCTACTCGGAGTACGAGTGGCAGCTACCTTCGCGTACAACTAGTACGTGAGGAGCGGAGATTATGAAATACGACGACGTGATGATTAGTTTTCGGAAATGGTATTACACCACAACTGTCGAAAGTTTACAAACACCTATACCACAGCGTCATTGCGAGGAGGCTGTAAGACCACAACTGTTGAAAGTTAAAAAACCGTCATCGCGATGAGCTTTGTAAGCCCTAAACCGTCTATTAGCGAGGAGTCGCTGTAAGCGACGACGTGGCAATCTTGTGAAGAAGAGCTTACTTCATGAGATCGCCACGGCGTCTATCGACGCCTCGCGACTCATCTTCGAGATAAATATGAGCAAAAATTATGCTATAGAAGTAGGTTATCATGCGGTGTGTGGGACAGAAAATTAAATTTTTGTTACTGACTACATTTTATCATTTTGCAGATTTTGTCATTTGGGGCATCGTTAAATCAAATAAATTGAATAAATTTTGTTGAAACTCGCTTAATTTTGGTAATCTTGCAACTTTGCAACCCTTGATTGTGTAATATAAAAAACATACTTTATCCAGCTCTCTTAATGCTTCCTCAATGGTCACATTATATTTACCATCCTTGGTTACGCCACAACCTTGTTTCAACTTATTTTTCATATAGTGCCATATTTTTAATGCCAACATACAAACAAATACATGTCCCTTCGTTCTGTTGCTTTTCCTTAAAAAGATCGGTCTTACTTCGAGTAATCCTGTCTTCATACTGCTAAAATTCGATTCTACTTCATGTAAATTATGGTAAGCTTTATCAACCAATTCTTTACTCATCAGTTTAATTTCAATCTGTGTTTCAATCGCATAACAACCATCAAGAGCAAACAACTCTTTTTTCTTATCTTGATCAATTTCAACCACTATTTGGTTGCCGTCTAATTTTAGGTTGATAAATTTATCTATCCGCCATTCTTTGGCAATTTTTTGAATATTATTTAAACCAAGTTCTAGCTTTGCTTTCTTATGGGTTGATACATATATATTACGCTCTTCAATCTTTGCAACCAATTTTTCAACTCGGTTATTCCTATCAAACTCAACTTTTCGGGCTATAGAACCATTTTTCCTTAAAATATATCTTTTGCCATTATTGGTTACTTCGCATAGCTGTTCTGCAAAAAAACTATATTGCAAAACTCCGCTTTTCTTTAAGCTTTCAATCTCAACTTTACTTAAGGTTGTAATATAGTCCCATCCTTCTTTGCCTAGTCTCTTAATCATTCCTTTATCACCAACAAAGACGATATTCTTAATACCAAAATTAGATTTTACTAGCTCAATCTGCTCATAAATGCTAGAAGGATCAGCACTATTACCCTTAAAAACTCTAACAGCCAAAGGTTCGCCATGATCATCAGTTAATAGACCAATCACTATTTGCTTTTTACCCTTCTTTTTATCCCGATTGTACCCATATTCCGCAAGTTCATTCTCTGTTCCTTCGAAATAGCTGGAAGTGACGTCATATAAAAGCATAACAGGCGGCTTGTTATTTTTCTTTTGATAAGTTTTAAATAATTTTAATTCGATCTTTTCTTGGTTCTCTTCTAACCATTCTAGAGCCTGATATAAATGGTTTTCATCAAATGAATCGACAGATAATACATCAGATATCGCATGCGATTTCGCCCATTTCACGCTGGAAAGTCTAGACCCTTGGTGAGCAAAGCGTGCTAAAACCAAAAATAGACTCAATAAAGCTTCTTTGCTTCTAGTACCAAGAGCCTTAGTAATACCAATTTCATCAGCAATTCTTTTTAGTAGAAAAATAGTCCCAAAACTTTCACCAACCTCAGGAACACCATCTAAACCATCAAATTCACCTTTAAGCATCTTCTTAAAAGCCTCAATGCGTAAATCATCCCAGTTAGTTAAGTTAGCTAGGGTTTTATTTAATACTTTCCCGTCTTCGCGATAAGAGGTACGAAGCAATATTGCAGGACAAGAATTTCTATTTGGAACAGTTGTAATATACATGAAAGAGATTATATCTCTAAATTCTAGCATTGTCAAATAAAAAATATCATTTACATGACTACAAATCTTATAGCAAAATCCTTATAAACCTCATTCTTTAGGTGTTTTAAGCACTTTTTCGTCTAGAAGATGAGTCGCGATGACGATTTTTAACTTTCAACAGTTGTGGCTGTAAGACCGACTAAGCAATCCAGTAACATCATTTATCTATAGATTGTTTCCTAGATTGCTTCGCTTACGCTCGCAATGACACTGTGGTATAGGTGTTTGTAAACTTTCAACAGTTGTGCGACGGTCTCTTTGCTAATAGACGGTTTTTTAACTTTCAACAGTTGTGGGATAATTATACTCATTCAATAACTATCGCAGCTCGCTCAAATTTATTTTCTAAGTTGCTTTTAAGGTTTTTATATTGAGGAGTTTTTAACTCTTCATTGGTAATCAAACTTTTTCTTATGGAGATTATATCTGTAAATTCGGTATCTTTATTTTGATATTTACATGATCTATTGACATATAGCCACGGAGTATCAACCTCAAAGTTTAATTTTTTACAATCTTTAATTATAATATTTTTTATAATTATATGTCTTGTGTTAGTGTTAGGTATACCTATAAAAAGGTCTGATACTTGGTCAAAAGCTGTATTTGTAATATCCTCCGTCCCATATAATCTTAACCTTAAACCAGACCCCTTATTGGTTTTAAAAATTCGGTTTTTTTGCTGATATGCGTATTTAATTGTAAGATCTTTGACAATACGAGAAGTAAGATCAGGTAATTCTAAAAATTTCTTGTCTTCTTCATCAAGATATACTCTTGTCAATATGTGGAAAATCAAATCCCTTAGCTGTTCATTTGATTTATATAACCCAACACCTGTTATATTTGCTGCTGTTTCTCCTTGTAAATCAAGCTGACCATGCACATCTACAATATTATTTCTTATTACCAACTCATTGTGCATTATAGCTTGTGAATTTTGATGGGCTATTTTAGGAATTTTGATATAATCTGCTTGTTGAATATCTAATACCAAGGCTAACTTACCTGCAACATCTGGAAAAATTCCTTGTGCCATACTGACAATATTTGTTGGGTCAATCCAATATATTTTTCCATTTTTATTAGCTACTTTAAGCATCACATGATTAAAATTTCCCATATTAGGTAGTGCATCTGGGTTAGAAAAATTAGTAATACCTCGCATTACTAAAATGGGTTGAACCTTAAACCCAAGCTTTTGCAAGATAACAGCAGTACTTGCAGAAAAATCTTTGCAATCACCAATTTGAGAAGTAGCAATCTTTTCTAAATCTCTAGGAAAATACCGACCTGATACTGTTCGCCAATCACCCATATATTGGATTTTCTCAGCTAATGAAGAAGTAACAAAATTAATTTTTTCTTCATCGGTATTTTTATCTAGAGCAGATTCCGCTATATTCATGAAAATTGTAGGAAGTGGTTGATTGATTACCTTAGAATAGCCAGGAGCTAATTGTTTGGCCAAATCTTGCCATTTGGTTAAACTTGATAAAGATACCCAAGTTTTGTGCTTAATATTTAATATACCATTACTTGGTTCATTGGTCAATTGATTATAAATAGGTTTCTCTAGGATAATCTCTGCCGAATGAAAGTCACTTTCAGCATCGGTAATAACTTTTAATACGCCTTTTGGGTCGTTTACTTTGATATTTAGAGGTAATTTGGAATTAATCTTAGTTCTACTTGCTTGCAAGTAACCTTCCCTACCATAGAATATGGTATCACCATAAAAATCATCTATAGCAACTTTTGTTTCAACATACTTATATTTTAAGTATATTTCTGCACCAAGTTCCACTTTAGGGAATGAGATAGTTATCTGATTTAGCTGATCAAAACCTTGTCCAAAACTAGCTAACGGTTTATCCTCAATCATATCTTTAGAAACTACATATTCTTGCCCATTATAAATAGTCTTGGCTTCTAATATAGAGATTTTGGAACTATAGTTATTATAAGTCAATCTATATTGAGAGAACTGACTACGTCCTGATTCTTTTAGTATTTTTGCGTGTATTTCCATTATTTCTTCAGAAGTGCCATCTTGATTAATACTAATATCGTTATTATAAAATGTAATTTCAACAGGAGCATCTTCGTACTTACTCCATCTCCCTTGAGCGGAGTAGTTTATTAAAAATACTAATAATATTAGACGAAGACAAAATTTTAAATAAGTCATTATAAATAATCCTAAAAATAAGAAAATACCCCTTAGTTACCAGCATTATAAGGTATTATAAACTAAAAAATAGAGACCACTAAGTAAAAATGATCTTTTTTCTTGGAGGTATATAAACAATTTTATCTTGATCATCTATAGTAACGTCATGATGCATCTTTTCCATGACACCAATAAAATAATTACCATGTGGCATTAGTTTTACTATTGCCCAACCATCCATAATAAATTGAGTAATTTTATCTAAATCAGATTTGTTTTCAGCGAAAGATATAATTTTTTTATGGGGTTTTACCCTTGTCATAATCTTATTTTTTATTAATTTTAATTTCTTATATTTATTATTACTAAATCTTTTGATTAGTACGGCTGTAACAATAATTGCATCGAAACTGTGTTAGCTTTATTAGAGGGAAAATGTATACTCAAATGATTTGAAGCATTGGATTTGAAAATGAATGATGAGCATGCTAGGTGTACATATAGTATAGTTACGCATGCGAATCCATGATATTTTCAAAAAACAATTCGTAGGAGCAGAAGAGTATATGTATTTTTTGAAATACACTAACATTATCCCAAAAGTTAACTGATTTGATTGACCTTTCTTTTTCTTACATAAAATTAGATACTCTAATGATAAATTATATAGTCAAATACATTGAATTAGGTGGTAAAAACATAGAAGTAGTTTTTACAATCAACTGATTTTATCAATTATCTTTCCACCTAATTCAATGTATTTGACTATATTGCATTTTTATCTGTTCCTAGAATTCACGGTGTCAGTATCCTTTAATACCAATCTATCCTAGATAGCTAATTATTGCAACACTTTCTTTTATTTTAAATACATAATGCTGAGGGATTTAAAGAAGCCACGAAACCTCGACCCACAGCGGACAATGATGTACGTGAGGAGCAGAGTATCGGTAGCACGAATAAATTACCAACAGAAGTAGAGTTTGCCAAAGATATCTATTATATTTTCCACATTATATTACTTAGTGCTTTATAATTTCTGTGCTATACTAGCTTTATAATTGATAACTACTAATAGCAACATATATGGATAAAATAACTCCTCGAGTAGATTTGGCATTTAAGAAAATCTTTGGCGTAGAAGAGAATAAGGACTTGCTGATATCCTTGATTAATTCAATTGTATCTAAGGAAGATCAAGTGGCAGAGGTAACGCTGCTTAATCCATATAATCCAAAGAGCTTTAAGAATGATAAACTCTCAATATTAGATGTTAAAGCCAAATCTGTTGATGGCAAAAGGTTCAATATTGAAATTCAAATTAGCGACGAAGCTGATTATGATAAGCGAGCTTTATATTATTGGGCTAAATTATATACCGAACAATTAAAGGTAGCTCAGGACTATTCTACCCTAAGCAAAGCCATTGGTATTCATATTCTAAACTTTACTTCTATTCCGAATGTAACTAAATATCACAATGTTTTCCATATAGTAGAAAAAGATAGTGGCTTGTTATATTTCAAAGATCTCGAATTACATACTATTGAGCTTAATAAATTTACTGATAATTCTTATGAGGAATTACCTGATATACTGAAAAAAGTAAAAAACTCTCTAGACATGTGGACAGCTTTTCTAACAAGACATGACCTACTTAACAAAGATAATTTACCTAAAGAATTAGACAATGCCAGCTTAAAAAAAGCTCTAACAGTGCTAGATGTTATGAACTTTACTGACGAAGAAAGGGAGGCCTATGAAGACCATCTTAAATGGCTGCGTATCGAAGCTAATACTCTGAAAAAACAACTAGAAAAAGGTAGAGAGGAAGGTATAATAGCTATAGCAAAAGAAATGCTATTAAACAATGAGCCGATGGAAAAAATTATTAAATACACTAAGTTAAGTAAATCTCAAATAGAAAATCTAAAATGACTTACGATCCTCAAATTTATCATTTACTATCATTTACTAACATATTCTATTATTGTTATGTAATGGTTAGCTATAGCAGAAGAGGAAATTATGATTAAGAGTATTTGGGCAAAGGTTAAATATGTAGTATATTTGCTTATATATATAGTGATTACTTGGGTTACTGCGAAAATTATACTTATATCAACATTTCCTGATGATGGTCAATGCCATTGCACTGAAACTCCAACGTTACTGCATTATATTTTAGCTTCGATAGTAACTATATTGCCAGTAACAGCACATATATATACAAAAAATCGTAAACCAAAAGTAAAGTCTGATACTAAATAAATTATGATTGGTAAATTAAAAGGTAAAATAGATGCATGTTTTAATGATTATGTCATTATTGATGTTAGTGGTGTTGGATATTTAGTGTATTGTTCTAGTAAAACTTTAAATAAGTTAGTCGTTAATGAGTTTTGTCAATTATTTATTGAAACACATGTAAGAGAAGATCATATTAATCTTTACGGCTTTTTATCTCTTGAAGAGAAGGCTTTTTTTAATTTATTACAATCGGTAAACGGTATTGGTACAAGAATGGCTTTAGCTATTTTATCAAATTTATCACCCGAGCAAATCCAATCAGCGATAGCAAGGAGGGATAAAGAAGCTTTTAAAGCCATTTCTGGTGTTGGGCTAAAACTAGCTGAACGAATTATCATAGAGTTAAAGGATAAAGCTTTAACTAATTTTACTAACAACCTTACCATGGATAACAATGATACTGACTTAGCTAAGATATCATCTGATGCCACATTAGTGTTAACCTCGCTTGGTATTGGTAAAACTGAAGCACAAAATTTAGTACAGGGAATTATTGCAGAAAATTCTAATCTCTCTATTAATGAACTAATTAAACTTGCACTAAAAGCACGTGGATCCAATGTCTAAAAATATTTTGTCAGCTGATATACTTCCGAGTGATCAAGAATTTTCTCTACGACCTAGCTATTTAAGAGAATTTGTCGGACAACAACAAATTAAGGAGAATTTATCCATTTTTATCCAAGCAGCTAAAAATAGGTCTGAACATTTAGATCATACATTATTTTACGGTCCTCCTGGACTTGGTAAAACCACTCTTGCACAAATTATTTCTAAGGAAATGGGAGTAAATTTTAAATCCACCTCAGGACCTGCTATATCAAAAGCAGCTGACCTAGCTGCTATACTTACTAATTTGCAAGATAATGATGTGTTATTTATCGATGAAATTCACCGTCTTAGTACAAATATTGAAGAAGTATTGTACCAAGCAATGGAAGATTTTGCTTTAGACATAGTTATTGGTGAAGGGCCTTCAGCAAGGTCAGTAAAAATCAACCTACCCTATTTCACTTTAGTTGGAGCAACTACTAGGCTCGGCTTACTCAGCAACCCTTTGAGAGATAGATTTGGTATACCATTGCGTTTGCATTTTTATAACGTAGCTGAATTAAAACTTGTTTTGAGTAGAGCTAGTAAATTGCTAGCAATTAATTTAACCGATGAGGCATTAGAAGAGATAGCGGGGCGTAGTAGAGGAACTCCAAGAATTGCCCTTAGGCTAGTTAGACGAGTGAGAGATTTTGCTTCTGTCGATGATAAGCTAGAAATTGATAAAAATATTGCCAATATCTCCCTAAATCGATTAGAAGTTGACAAAATAGGTTTAGATAGTAATGATTATAGATACTTAAAATTTATAGCTGATAATTATGCTGGTGGTCCGGTTGGTATAGAAACAATTGCCGCAGCTCTATCAGAACAACGCGATGCTGTTGAAGAGACTATAGAACCATATTTAATACAAATAGGGTTATTACAACGCACCCCAAGAGGTAGAGTTATTACTAAAAATGCCTTTGACCATCTTGGAATATCGTAATTTACAGTTACAAAGAGGTAGTTTATGAAAATAATCAACATAAAACAACTAGCAATCTTGCTTGCTTTAATGTTACTCCCATTCAGCAAGGTGGTTGCTAATGGTCAAGAATATTTTGAAAAAGCGAATACTTTAGCAATGGATGGTAAATTGCAGGAAGCAATTGACTACTATGATTTAGCAATCAAACATAAACCTGATTATGCTGAGGCTTACTATAATAAAGGTGTTGCTTTAAATAAGTTAGACAAATTGCAGGAATCAATTGACTCCCTTGATTTAGCAATTAAGTATAAGCCTGATTATGTTAAAGCTTACTATAACAAAGGTATTGTTTTGAAAGAGTTAGGTAAATACTCGCAATCAGAAGAAGCATTTAGCAAGGCAGAGCGACTTAGAACAAAACATTAAAAATTATAGAATGTATAGCTAACCCGACTAACATTACTCCGTCATTGCAAGGAGCTACTTTAGTGGCGACGAAGCAATCCAAAAAAGTTATTAGAAATGGATTGCTTCGTCGGCTCACGCCTCCTCGCAATGACACTAGGATTTATGTACTCTTCGCTAATAGCCGGAGTAATGCTAATCGGAGTTAGCTATATATTTTAAAAACAAACTAAGAAATACTTAAGAAAGAAATATTATATGCAAAAAGCTTTAAGTCTTATAATTGCTGCAGCAATTATTTACTCTATTGTCCAAATGAAGATGCTCTCTCCTCCCGAGGACAAAGACCCTAAAGTTCAGACGACTAATGATGCTGAAAATAATAAAAATACTAAAGCTGCTCCTGAACAAGCAAATATACCATTAACTGGTAATTTTCTTGAAAAAACTGTTTCAAAGGTTTTGATAAATGCTCTTAAGACAGAAGAAGGTCGACTATTTTTTGAGCATTTACTACAACCAACGAACAAACCTATTACTGATGGTAAATATACTATAGAGGTTAATAGAGACTTAATACAACCAATGTTTAAGATTAATAGCTTTGGTAATGGGACTAAAGGATCAGCTACTTGTGGTCACGTAGTCACATTACGTTATCAATTATTGGATATTAACAATAATTTACTTAGCGAAAATACCAAGACCTTTACACTTGGTTCTAGAGCAATCATGTTAGGCCTTGATTCTGTAGTAGTAGGTATGATGGTTGGACAAACAAGACAAGCGGTGCTTCCTGCAAAATATGCATATTATAACCAGCAATATAAAGAAGAAGATAGAGATCATGATACACCTTATAGAGTTAATATTGTCTTAAATTCAATATTACCTAATAATTTTGTTGATAGTAATGAAGTAAAGATATTTGATGATGAAATAGCTTATAGAATGCCATTATTATGCGGAGATAGCTTATAGAATGCCATTATTATGCGGAGATAAAGTAGGGGTTGACGTAAAGATTACTAAACTATCGAATGGTCAGGTAATTTATGATTCAGTACAGAAAGGTAAGAAATTAGATATAAAAATTGGTGATATTAATTATCCATTAATCGTTTCATATGCTCTACATGGTAAAGTGCCAGTTGGCACTAGAACAGTAATTGCCAAAGGTAAGTCATTTAAGGCACTTGGTTCTAATATCAACAAAATGCTTAATCAAGATAAGATTCCTATGGATGAATATTTGATGCTGGAATTAACAAATTTTCAAACAGAATAATAGAGAAAAGAATGCACGACAATAATTACAAGACAAGAAGAGCCACAGTACCAGCTCTAGAAGAATTATTATTTGAACCCATAAAAATACTAGATCATGGCTTTATCAGAATTATTGATTATATGGGTGATGATAGTAGCATCGTCCAAGCAGCACGAGTATCATATGGTAAAGGTACAAAACAACTAAGCCAAGATAAAGGTTTAATCAATTACCTAATGCGTCACCACCATACAACACCATTTGAAATGTGTGATATCAAATTTCATATTAAACTGCCTATTTTCGTTGCAAGACAATGGATACGTCACAGAACCGCTAGTGTTAATGAATATTCAGCTAGATATTCTATATTAGGAAATGAATTTTATTTACCAGAAAAACAGAATCTTGCTGCTCAATCCACAATAAATAAACAAGGAAGAAGTGATGAAGAAATTCCAAAAGAAATTGCAGATAAAGTCTTAGTGCTACTAGAAAAAGATGCTAAACTATGCTATCAGCATTATACTGAAATGATGAACCAGGATGAACATGGCAATATTATCGATGAAAATACTATAGGTATTACTAGGGAACTTGCGAGAATGAATTTAACCTTAAACTATTATACAGAATGGTATTGGAAAATTAATTTGCATAATCTATTACATTTTCTACTGTTACGTGGGGATTCTCATGCTCAATATGAAATCAGAGTATATGCAGAGAAAATGCTAGAAATAGTAAAAGCTTGGGTACCTTTCACTTATGATGCTTTCGAGGAATATAGGCTAGGAGGAAATAATATTTCTAAAAAAGGACTTGCTGTTATAAAAAAACTACTCAATAATGAAGAAATTACTCAAGAATCTAGTGGCATAAACAAAAGAGAATGGGATGAATTAATGCAACTTATAAAATAGGTATTATAAAAATGATTACAATTGATAGAACAACCTACCGAGCCCCATCTTTTAATGAGAGAGTTAGATTTTTGGTACTGCATTACACTAACGAAAACTTAGAAGGATCCCTAAGAGACCTACTAGGTCCGAAAGTTAGTGTACACTATCTAGTTTCTGACTCTAATCCGAATCATATATTCCAATTAGTGGAAGAGTCTAGACGAGCTTGGGATGTTGGTGTTAGTGGTTGGCAGGGGCGTCAGAATCTCAATGATACTTCTATAGGTATTGAAATAGTAAATCTTGGCGATACTAAAGATTCTCAAGGAAATATTCATTGGTATCCTTATCCCGAAGACCAAATTACAGCGGTAATGGAGCTTTGTCAGAATATTATAACTCGTTATGATATTGACCCCACTTGTGTGATCGGCCATTCTGATGCCGCTCCGGGAAGGAAACAAGACCCAAGGCCTCTATTCCCATGGAAACAATTATATGATAATAATATCGGAGCTTGGTATGATCAAGATACTGTTAATGCTCTAATGCCCAAGGTAGATCTGTCTAATGTAAAGTTAATCCAAGAACAATTTAGCAAATATGGTTATGTGTTGCAGCCGACAGGAATAATTGATCAACAGACAACGGATGTTGTAGTATCGTTCCAAATGCATTTCCGCCCAAAGAATTTTTCTGGAATATTAGATGTCGAGACCGTGGCAATTTTAGAAGCATTATTACAAAAATATCTTATGTAAAAAAGCTGTCATTCCCGCGAAACCTTTGCCCACGTGGATCAAAAAAACAACATAAGTAATGGTACTTACATAACCAAAAACGTTGTCATTCAGCTAAAAGCTGGAATGACAACGAAGGCTTATTAAAGGTTAAAATTTAAGCTTTGCACCAATAAGAGCAACTGTACCTTTAGTTTTTTTCTTAGGAGCTTCAATAAGGTAAACTGGCTTACCCTTAGCTTGAAAATAAGAGATTTCAGCATAAGGCAACAAGCCTGGTGTTATCTTATATTCAGTACCTAGGCTTACTGTATCCACCGTATTTTTATACTTTAGTGATTTAAAATAGGAAAGACTTGCTTTAATAGGACCTTGCCCATAAGCAATTGTACCATTATAATATTTCGTATCACGACCAACTTTATGGTAAGTTTTTGAAGTCAAACTTTTACCTAAACTACCATAAGAACCAGCACAAGAAATATTACCATAAGTTAAGACTGCACCTAAATTGTAAGCGTTTAGATCTGATAGCTTGTTGCTAGATAGCATCTTTCCATTAGGATCTAATACTATAAGTTTGCGAGCTGGTTTGGCATGTTCTCCTGTAACACCAACTTCTACTGCCATATCATCTAAAATCTCATACTTATAGGATATCCCTGCAGAAATCGCATCTTTGACATTGTAATTATAAATTACTGTATCACCTTTACCACCATCTATACCAGGTAGTTCTACTTCATTTATACCAGTCTTTAATTTACTACGACCCGTTTTACTATCTAAATTTTTTATATTACGATGACCACCAGTATTTGCTGAATCAGGAATATAAGAAATACCAAACTGAAAACCTTGTATCTCTGGCGTATAATAAGAGACTTTTCTAGCTGGCTCTGTTCCTTTATTTATGTCATCGAAGCCATTGGTAAATGAGTCTATGACAGAGGGTGGAGTGACCTCAAATTCTGGATTCATACCTTTATATTGCATACTGCTATCGTCTAGTGAGACATACTTACTCCAAGCAAAACCACAACTAGCTGCTGCAACTTTAGCACCACTAATACCCATCTTATTTGCAGCATCATAAGGAGAGCCTAGCTCTACTTTACCATAGTCTGTCTCTAAGAAAATGTGAGAACCATTGACACTTGGAGTCCCTTTTGGTTTAGTTGTTGTTAGCAAAACTATTTTGCCTCCAGCTATTACATCATTAAATTCTTGCTTACCAGTAACAGAAAAAGCCGCATCACTATAAAATCCAAGCTTTTTCTTATTATCAGTGATATATTTACTTTGTTCTGACGACAATTTACTTTGGTTACCATAACCAGCTTGGAAACCAAAGAGTCCTTCTAATTTTATTTCAGTATCTGAAGCGGCATCAGCTGGAGGAGTAGAACTGCTAAAGGCTGTGCTAGACAAACAAGAGACACAAAGCAACATTATTAATTTTTTCATAAGTAATACCAAAACTCTTTATTCATTATGTTCTTTTTATATCCCATTGAACATAATACATTTCTATTTGGAGTATTTATAGCAGAAGATAAACCATAATGTAACAAGTTTTTGCAAATAACTATGATTAGTCAGACAAATTTTATTATTTTAATGGTAAAATTACAACTAATATAACATTTTTTTTAATTGTTGCTAATATCATAAAAATATTGTATTCTAGCTTTGCGGGTTGAAATTTTTGTAAATAAAGTTGAAAAAACAAAGGTGGGGTTAACCCCATCTTTTTTATTAAAATCTTTAAATATTTATGTTGTAATGCAAACTATAGAGCAACAAATTATTGATGCGGTGCAAGATAACCTAAAAGATCTTGGTTTTGACTTAGTAAAAGTAACTTTAAAGGGTTCAACCCATAAAGTACTTGAAATATTAATAGATAGGTTGGATGGTGAAAAGGTTACTATAATAGATTGTCGGAATAGCAGTAGAATTATCTCAGCCCTTTTAGATGTTGAAGATATAATTAGTGATAAATATTTTTTAGAAGTTTCTTCAGCAGGTATTGAACGCCCATTAATAAAATTTGAAGATTATACTAGATTCCTCGGTAGGGAGGCTACCATAAAATTAAAAGAATTATTAAATGGTCAAACTCGATATCAGGGAAAGATAGTTAAAGCTGAAGATAATAAAATTCATCTGAATAACCATGGTGAAGACATAGTGTTTTCATTTGATATGATAAAAAAAGCCTCTTTGGTATTAACAGATGAAATGTTTAGGAATTTAATGAATAAAAAATAGACTTCTTGGATAATTTGCTTCTGCTAGGGAATTTGTAGGAGGATCAAAACCTCGACCCACAGCGTACTCAAATTCCGTTACGGATTCGAGTGCCGGATCGACGCACAAATTACCAACAAAAGTAGAATTATGCAGGAAGTCTAATGAATGGTGAGCATGCTAGGTCATAGTACCCTATATTTTTCTATAATCGTCATAGCAAGGCTCTTTAGATGCCGTGGCAATCTAGGTAAACAGCGAATTTTTTTAGAGTAACGCTTCGTGTATCCTAGATTGCCGCGTTGCCGCTTTTTCGCGACTCCTCGCTAATAGACGATCAGCAGCCATTTTAATAGTGGTTATATAAAAAATGTACTATGATGCTAGGTGTACATATAGTACATGAGCATGCGAATCCATGATATTTTCAAAAAATAATTCGTAGGAGCAGAAGAGTATACCGACGCACAAATTACCAGTAGCAAGTAGATGCAAGAAGTTTAACATTAAAAGGCAGTGAATTTATGATTAATATTGGTAACATAGAAATTCTGCAGATCATAGATTCTGTAGCTAGAGAAAAGAATCTTCCTAAGGAAGCACTACTTTTGGCAATGGAACAGGCTGTACAGATTGCAGGACGCAGAAAATATGGAAATGAACATAATATAAAAGCTGAGATTGATAGGAAAAATGGTAATATTAATCTTTTTAGAATCCTTGATGTAGTGGATGATGTGGAGAATTATTTTACTCAAATTTCTTTAAAGGATGCTGTTGAAAAGAAAGTCGATGCTAAAATTGGCGATGAGATTTATGAATTTTTACCGCCTATTGATCTTGGACTTGTTGCAGCTCAGGCCGCTAAGCAAATAATAATACAACGCGTTGGTGAAGCGGAAAGAGAAAAACAATATGAAGATTTTAAAGATAAGAAAGGTGAGATTTTAAACGGCACTGTTAAGAGAGTAGAGTTTAATAATATCATAGTTGACCTTGGTGGTCGTGCTGAAGCAATGATTAAAAAGGAGCAGCTCATTAGAGGAGAAAGCTTTAAGGTTAATGATCGTATTAAAGCTTATGTACAAGACGTAAGATTATCGTCTAAAGGGTCACAAATTTTTCTATCTAGAACTGACGACCAAATGCTAATAAAATTATTTGAATTAGAGATTCCAGAGATTTATGATAATATAATTGAATTGCGAGCTATAGCTCGTGATCCTGGATCAAAGGCAAAAGTTGCAGTCTTTGCTTCTGACTCCAGTGTTGATCCTATAGGTTCATGTGTAGGAATTAGAGGTAATAGGATTAAGGCTATTACTAATGAACTTAATGGCGAAAAAATAGATGTAATATTATGGAGCAAGAATATTGCCCAATTTATTATGAATGCAATTGCTCCTGCAGAAATTGCAAAAATTGTTATTGATGAAGATAAGAATATAGTTGATGTAGTTGTGTCTCAAGATAATTTGAGTCTTGCAATTGGTAGAAGAGGTCAAAATGTTCGTTTAGCCTCTAAACTTACTGGCTGGAATATTAATGTAATGACGGAAGATCAAGAATCCAAACGGAGAAATGATGAGTTTTGCTCTGCTACTGAGTTATTTATGGAGACCTTAGATGTTGAAGAAGTGATAGCACAACTGTTATCTGCACAAGGTTTTACCTCTCTAGAACAGTTAGCTTCCAGTAAAATTGAAACTTTAATGAATATTGAAGGCTTTGAAGAAGAATTAGCAACTGAGATAAGAGAACGAGCAATAAATTATGTAAATGCTAAAAATGAAAAAATTATTATTAAACTCGAAGCTTTAGGTGTTGAACAAGAATTAATTGATGTATTGGATTTACAACCAGAATTCATATTAAAATTAGCTGAGTATGGTGTAAAGACTATAGAAGATTTGGGAGAGTTGACAGTTAATGAATTTAAATCATTAGTGCCTAATTCTAACATGGTAGATGATGATATAGAATTACTGATTCGTACAGCTCGTACTCGTGAAGATGAATAAATTTAAGCAACCTCAGTATCAATCCTGACAGGGGATGCTACCACAACTGTTGAAAGTTAAAAAGCCGTCATCGCGATGAGCTTTGTAAGCCCTAAACCGTCTATTAGCGAGGAGTCGCTGTAAACGACGACGTGGCAATCTTGTGAAGAAGAGCTTACTTCATGAGATCGCCACGGCGTCTATCGACGCCTCGCGATGACGATTTTTTAACTTTCAACAGTTGTGGGGATGCTACCTAAACTACTTAAGTTGCCATGTGCGTAGACGAGGATCTAAAATGTTTAATTAGTTGTCAGTCAAAGCAAGAAAATTTTAAAAAATTTAGCATTAAGTATTAGTGCTAAGAATTTTATTGATATACTGAAGAACTACTAGCAAAATTAGCCATTTCTAATAACAGAAACTTGGTAATTTAATTTTGGGTAAAGAAAAAATTAACAATTCCCTTAAAAAAAATGGTATTATAGTGTAAGCATGAGATGCAAGTCAAGTGCAAGAGAAAATCTAATAGACCTCTTGCATCATTCTACTTCTACTGGTAATTTGTGTGTGATACCGGTACTCTGCTCCTCACGTACTCTAGAGTACGTTGCGGGTCAAGGTTTCGTGTCTCCTACAAATTCCCTAACAGAAGTGAATTCTACAAAAGGTCTAATGATAAATTAGAAATTTGTAAATTATTCGATATACTCAAATGATTTGAAGAATGGAGACAACAAACAAGGGGTGAGTGTACCTTACTATTCCCCACAAATATTTGCAGAAGCCAATTCTTTAAAGCAGAAGAGTATATCTGTTAATCATTAATCACATAGCAAAATTATTTAAAAAACTTTATCACAAATATAATTGCTATTTAAAGGTTTAATATTTATGACGAATAACCAAGAACCTAAACCAAAGAAACTAACACTTGGTGGTCCTAAACTATCGCTTAGTAAGCCAACCCAACCCACCAATGTTACTAGAGGTTTTGTTAGTTCTGCAAAAACAATTGTAGAAGTTAGGAAGAGTAGCACTCCAGCTAATACTTTGTCTTTTAACAAACTTTGGTCTAGTGGTTCTACTTCTCAAGGCGGCGAATCTACTGCTGGAGAAGAATTTAACAGACGCTTAACTATTTTAAAAAAAGCAGCAGAAGATGCAAAATCTCAGAGTACTGATAGTAAGATTAGCACTCTGAGTAAACTTGCAACTATCAATCAACCTGTGAAAAAAGACTATATAGACGATATTGAAGAAAATGTTCAGGATGAGTTACAAGATATCGAAAATGATTCTGAAATACCACCTACTACATTAGCACCTACATCTTCACAGGATAACAACCCATCCAAGTCTTTTGTTAGATCAACACTGATTGGTTCTCAGAGTAATTTTGGCGTTGCACCTGAAGATGTTTTTGGGGTGGATAAGACTGGTGATAATAAAATAGTAGTACCAAAGGTTAAAGTTGAGGAGTCTAAAAAATTAAAAAAGGCAGATATCTTCAATATGCTTGATGCAGATAGAAGCGATAATACTGGTAGAACTAGAAGCCTTGCATCAATAAAAAGAGCTAGAGAAAAAGAAAAACGTAAAGCCGAGCAACAAACACCAGACAAAGTATATAGGGAAGTTATTATTCCAGAAGCTATTTCTGTAGGAGATCTAGCCAATAAAATGTCTGAGCGAGCCACAGATGTTATAAAAGAATTGATGAAGCTCGGTATTATGGCTACAACCATCCAAATAATTGATGCAGATACAGCAGAGCTTGTTGCTACGACCTTAGGGCATACAGTAAAAAGGGTTCAAGAGTCCGATGTTGAAAATATATTGATTAGTGAAGCTGATAAGGAAGAAGATTTAAAGCATAGGGCTCCTATTGTAACGATTATGGGACATGTCGACCACGGTAAAACTTCGTTACTTGATGCTTTAAAGTCAACTGATTTGGCAAGTCAGGAAACAGGTGGGATTACCCAGCATATTGGTGCTTATCGAGTCACCTTGGCTGATGGGAGGGCTATTACTTTCATTGATACTCCAGGACATGAAGCGTTTTCAGATATGAGAACTAGAGGGGCAAAGGTAACAGATATAGTGGTTATAGTAGTTGCTGCAGATGATGGAATAAAGCCGCAAACGATTGAAGCAATTAATCACGCTAAAGCGGCAAATGTTCCTATAATCGTTGCAATAAATAAGATAGATAAACCGGATATTAATCTTGACCGAATTAAAAATGATCTATTAATTTATGATTTAGTTAGTGAAGAGTTGGGAGGTGATACTATAATTGTACCAATTTCAGCTTTAAAGAAAACTAATTTAGATAAGTTAGAAGAGGCTATATTATTGGTTGCAGAAATGCAGGATCTTAAGGCTAACTTTAGCGGACTCACTGCTGGGGTAGTCATAGAGGCAAGAGTTGATAAAGGTAAAGGAGCGGTTGCTACTATATTGGTACAACGTGGTATTCTAAGAAATGGAGATATAGTAGTTGCTGGAACGAAATATGGTAGAATTAAGAGGATGAATAATGATAAAGGATTAGATCTTACCGAGGCAGAACCAACTTTACCAGTAGAGATTTATGGTTTAAATGAAGTTCCGCGAGCAGGAGATCAGTTTAATGTAGTGCAGAATGAAAAGCAGGCTAGAGATATTGTAGAGTATCGTGAACGCCTTGCAAAAGAAAAGAAAATTTCTGTTACCCAAAGATCAACTCTAGAAGAATTATTCCTAAAAGCCTCCGGTAATAGCGGTATGATAAAAGAGTTACCGATAATTGTTAAAGGTGATGTGCAAGGTTCAATTGAAGCAATTATCACTAGTCTATTAAAGTTGCCAAATGATGAAGTTCGTTTAAAGATTTTACATCATGCAGTAGGTGGAATATTGGAGTCAGATGTTACTTTAGCTAAAGCATCCAACGCTATTATTGTTGGTTTTAACGTTAGAACTAATAATAATGCTTTGGCTATGGCAGAAAAAGAAAAAGTGGATATTAGATATTATTCCATTATCTATAATTTGTTAGATGATATTAAATCAATAATGAGTGGTATGCTTTCACCAATTATTCGTGAACAATATATTGGTACAGCAGAGATTAGACAGCTATTCACTGTCTCAAAAGTTGGTAAAGTTGCAGGTAGTTATGTTACCAAGGGTACTATTAAAAGAGGTGTTGGAGTTCGCTTGTTACGAGATAATATTGTTATTCACGAAGGAAAACTTAAGACTCTAAAACGTTTTAAAGATGATGTCAAAGAAGTTCACGAGAATTTTGAATGTGGTATCGCTTTTGAAAATTATGATGATATAAAAGAAGGTGATATAGTAGAAGTCTTCGAAATTATTGAAGAAAAAAAACAGTTATTGTAAATGCAAAAACTTTCTGATAAAGACAAGTCACAAAATAGGTCACAAAGGCAAAAAAAAGTGGCAATATTAATAAATGAAGCATTAGTGGAAGTACTAAGGCGTGGTAAGATGTTAGATGAACGTCTGATTAATTGTCCAGTAACTATTACTAAAGTCTTAGTTACTTCTGATTTAAAAGTAGCAGATTGTTACTTTTTACCATTTAATACTACTTTTAATGAGATACAACTTACTGAGTCTTTAAATAATTCGAAATATGCTATAAGAAACTTTATAACTGCTAAAATTAATTTAAAATATTCACCAGAAATTCGTTTTCATTATGATCACGGATTTGATAATGCTTACAAAGTTGAGGAGTTATTGAAGCAAGTTGAAACTAATCGAGTGAACTAGGATTACAATGAATCAAAACCTTACCCATCGCAAAGCCACAATTGCTGATTTAAGAACAATTTTTAACCTTCTTTTAGAAGATGAACTTGGACAAACAAGAGAACAGTTTTCAGCAGAATTGGATCAAGCTTATATTGATGCGTTCTACAAGATAGATAGTGATCCAAATCAATATTTGATGATAGTTGAAATGAATAAAGAAATAGTTGGCACTTGCCATTTGACTATCATGCCATCGCTAACTTTCATAGGTTCAACTAGGATGCAAATTGAAGCTGTTCGTATCTCAGAAAAGTATAGAGGACAACATTTTGGTGAATGGATGATGAGTATTGCAATGAAATATGGCAAATCAAAAGGTGTCTCCATTGTTCAGCTTACAACTAATAAAAAACGTCCAAGAGCCAAACAGTTCTATGAAAGACTTGGTTTTGAAGCAACACATGAAGGGATGAAATTATATAACTCTAATGAATAATAGTGTTATTATTTTAAATATTCACTTAAAAATCTCATGATTCCATAATTTTTTTAAAAACTCTTCTATTGGCAGTATATTTATTTCTCGATTATCTAGGCATATTTTCCTTGAATTATCTTCTAAGCAAACTACATATCCTTGATCCACTTGATGCTCTTCCATAAAAGATTTTATACTTTTTATTTCAGTTTTATGAACATTCGAAGATATTTTTACTTCAATTGGTAATGGCTTACCAGTAATAGTGCTAATTATAAAATCCACTTCTACGCCTGTCTTAGTACGCCAATAATTTATACGATGATCTAAATCATTTAGGTTTATATATGCTTGTAACTCAGTAAACACGTAATGTTCTAAAGCCCTTCCTGCTTCTGATCCTTTGGTATTATTAAAATGATTTTGCCTAATACTACTTGCAACGCCTACATCAAAAAAATAAAATTTAGGATTAGATGATATAATTTCTCTACTAATTTTTTTTTGATAGGGATAAACTAAATATCCTACCAAACTATCAACCAATATTTGGTAATATTCTTTAACTGTTTTAGCATCAATAGAACAATCGCGAGCTATGTTAGAATAATTCACTAGTTCGCCAGAGGAGAAAGCCGTGCTATCTATAAATCTACTAAACGCTGTAATATTTCTTACCAGTCCCTCAGCCCGAATCTCATTAGTTAAATAATCCTCAACATATGCTTTTAGTAATTTACGAGGATTATTACTGATAAAATGCGATGGAATTAAGCCATTATTAAATATTTTTAAAAGATCAAAATCCTCCTTCACCTCAGGGTATACTAATGGAAAAAAATTATATTTTATTGCTCTACCGCCTAATAAATTTGTACCATATGCTCTTAATTTTCTACTACTTGAACCACATAAAATAAAATAACTATCAGTATTTTCTATGAGCCAATGTATTTCATCAAGTAACGCTGGAACTTTTTGTATTTCATCTACTATTATAGGAAGATCAAGCTTAGCTGAGTGTAGTGCTAATACTTCTTCTCTAAAATTTGATGGTTGTTTTAGATACTTAAAATATAAGTCAGTTTTTAATAGATCATAATATATTGAATTAGGGTATAGGTTTTTTAAGTAAGTTGATTTTCCTACTTTTCTAGCTCCCCATAAGAAAGCTGTTTGCTTGTGATTTAAGTTTAATTTGAAATATCTTGTATACATATAGGTTTACTATTTAGGATTTTATTCCTAAATAGTAAACCCATTTAGGAGTAAAGTCCATATTTATTGATCAATCTTAATTTCTCTAATCTTTTATATCTTCCATTCTTGCAACTATACTCAAATGATTTGAAGAATTGGATTTGAAAATGAATGGTGAGAAGGCATAGCGTACATATGGTATAGTTACGCATGCGAATCCATGATATTTTCAAAAAACAATTCGTAGGAGCAGAAGAGTATATCTGAATAATATAGTTGAACAAGACCACCGCTTTATCAAGAAACGAGCTAAACCAATGCTTGGTTTAAAATTTTTTGTTCTGCTGCGGTTACTATCACTGATATAGAAAATATTCGTATGATTCAAAAAAGACAAATTACTGAAGCTAATAATAATTTTTCTACTTTTGAAAATTTTGTTATGCTCATGGCATCATAATGTCCAAAATCTGAGGTTTTACGATTCTCGCTAGACCACGATTTACAGATGCGACAGAATCAACTGGGATTAGTTAGTTAATGTTAATTATTTTTGTTCCTTGGTCTGTGACGTAGTATTGCTAGAGCTAGTAAATACTTTACACTCGTCAAGTAGTGTTTTAAGATTGACATTTATGTCTTCTAACTGAAAGGTAGCATGTAATATATGATGTTCTTTCTTAACTGTACTATTAGCTAGCTCTGTACTCTTTTGATATAGAGCTACTATTTCATCTTGTGCTTTGATGTAGACGTTAGAAAAATTATTGCAAATAACCTTGATGTCACTACAGGTTGATCTGATTTGATTAAGCCATTTGACCGAGAGTAGTATTAATAATATCTGTCCGATGATTAGGCTAAATACTCCAATGACCAAGGCTAATATTTGGTAATTCATGTTCTACTTCCTTTATTTGCTAATGTTATGTTTGTCCGCATAGCCTGTTGTAAGCCTAGATAAGGTCGGCTGATTGATTGCTACTATAAATATTTATTTTAATCATTTAGTAAATCCTATTTATTACTTTACTTAATATTAGAAAAAATATTATTATAACTTTATAATCATAATTTCACGGTAAATAATAGTCTGATTTTTTACTGTGGAGTTATATACTGATGTATTAATTACTACAGTATTTTTTACGGTATTGATTTGAGTTGATTTTTTACATATTATTTATGTATAAAGTTAGTCATCCGATAATTAAAAAATAATTTTGAGGTATAATTATGGAATTTCAAGTACAGGATTTATTAGGAAAATGCTCTATGTCATATGCAACTGTTAGGAGTTTAATTAAAAAGTCATTCTTCTTTTTTGTTATAGTTTGGCTTGTACTTGCTTATAGTAGTGGAACATTAGCAGCAGGAAAAAATAATAATATAAAAGAATATGGGATTGTTATATTACCAGAAGAAAAATGTGTAAGAGTAGCTGAAAAACTAAATCAGGATATTGCAAAAATATTAAGTCATTTAAATAATGTTAAAAATTATTGGCATGTTACCTTATATCACGGAGCATATGAAACAAAAGATTTACAACAAATATATGACAAAATTAAAGGACTAAAACTCCAACCTTTTACCTTAAACTTTAGTAAAATTTACTCTACTGCAGATAGGTGGATAGACTTAGGGGCAGAAAAAACTAAATATCTTCAGGAATTACACGCATCAATCGTTCATTTAGCTAGCCCTTTCCACAAACATCCGTTAGCTCGCTCTAAAGATGTTTATAAAGATATGTCAAATGTTCAACGTGAACAAGTCGATAATTATGGCGTTAGTGGAGTTTTGGAGTTATATAATCCTCATATGACGTTGTTTTACCAATACCCACCAAGGCTTGAATTACAGGATACTGCAAAGAGAGTAGCAGTCTCTTTCAAAGAAAATATGGTATGTAAAGCCTCCAAGATTATTATAGGAGAACTAGGATATAATGGTAATATTGAAAAAATAGTTTATAGTGTAGAGGTGTCCAACTAAGTGTCCAGCTAATTATAACAACAAAATATTCGTGTAACAAATTATGTTGAAGCCTGTCCAAGATAAAAGCTCAGTACAAAATACATCAATAATTTGTAGTAAACAAAACGATTTAAAATCTGAATTTGCTTCTATAGTAAATGTACCTGGCTTTGTTATCGCTAAAGACATCAATTCTAAGTATTCCGTTATTAGTAAAGATTATTCTCTACTACTGGGTTGGAAGAGTCCAGACCACTGCGTTGATTTAACAGATTTTGACATACCTTGTGAAGCCGTAAAAGCAGCTGAGCAATTTATAACCCTTGATCAGAAAGTTATCGAGACTGCTAAGGCAATATTAAGCGTATATATTTGCAATTATTCATCTGGCTGGAAAACCTTAATGAGTCATAAGATCCCCATACAACAAGAAGATGGGAAAATCACTGGGATATTTGGTCAAGTTATGGACATATCTAACACTAATATGTTTAATTGGTATCTAGCATTAAATCAATTTGATAAAAAATTTATAAATTCGCAGGATAAACCTATAATTTATATTTTAAATCAGGAGCATTCTCCTCTTCCTTTAAGCAAAAAACAACAAGAATGTGTATTCTTATTGTTACGTGGTAAATCCATGAAAGAAATCGCCACTATATTAAACCTGTCAGTACGTACTGTGGAATCATACTTTGCGATAATCAAATTAAAGTTAGGGTGCAGTAATAAATCTCAACTTATAGAAAAAGCAATTAATAGTGGTTTCCTACATTACATTCCAAATTAGTATTATTCTTGTGTCTAAAAAATAAGTTTCTATGAAAAAAATTGTTTTAACCTGTATGATTGGCAACGCATTGGAATGGTATGATTTTATTTTATATGCTCAGTTTGCTTATATACTAAAACAAAAATTTTTGCCAGATAGTTCTATTAGTGAAATACTGACTTTTGCAATATTTGCAGCTGGGTTTGTGGTAAGACCGCTTGGAGGAATTATTTTTGGTAATATTGGTGACAAATTTGGGAGACGTATTTCCTTGGTTATAGGTATTTTGACAATGGTAGTTCCCACTACCATAATAGGATTACTACCTAGTTATAATTCAATTGGTTTAGTTGCTCCAATAATTTTAACTATAGTACGGTTAGTTCAGGGATTTTCATTAGGTGGGGAATTTAGTGGTTGCGTTATTTACCTTACAGAACATGCACCAGCAAATAACAGGGGTATAATTGGAAGTATTGTATATATTAGTCAATGCTTAGGAATGTTGTTAGGGATAATAATTGCTTATTTACTCAGTTCCTTGTTATCAAAAGAAGATTTATGGTCTTTTGGGTGGCGATTACCTTTTATTAGTAGTTTTTTTGTTGGTATGATAGGAATGTACATAAGAAATAGCATTTCAGAAACCCCAATATATGCCAAGGTAAGAGATTGTGGACTAGTCTTACAATACCCTTTGCGAGAACTACTATTAAACTATAAGAAAAAACTTTGGTTAGCAATAGGTCTTTATATTAATGTTACAGCACCTTTCTATGCTGCAACTATTTTCATTCCAAACTACATGTTGTCCCTTGGATATAGCCAAACTGAATGCTCAACATTAGGAAGCTTAACTTTAGTTACCATGATCATTACTTTTCCTATTACTGCCTACATCTCAGATAAGATAGGACGCAAACCTGTAATTCTTTTTAGTTGCCTAGCACTTATAATACTCACCTACCCAATTTTTCTCATGATAAATACTAAATCTTATTATCTTGCAACTACAGCACAAATTTTATTTGCTGTAATAGTAGCATTTCATATGGGTGCAATACCAACGATTCTAGTAGAACTATTTCCAACTAGTGTTCGTTTTACAGGAGTAGCACTATCATGCAACATAAGTGCAGCAATATTTGGAGGGACAGTCCCTATGATTGGTGCTTGGATATATCAGGTTACAGGAGATAGATTAGCGATGTCTTATTATTTAACCTTCCTAGCTATTTTAGCTATTTTTATAATATTTTTTTACAAAGAAACATATAAAAATATAATATAAGTTTTAACGATACCGTCAAGTTAACTGAAAAACGCCAATTTTAACAAAATTTTCGGTCTGTAAGCAGCATAGTATCGTTCACAAAATACTCATTTTTTGTTAAATTCAAGTTAACTTGACGGTGGGTTCTGATACTGTCTTAAGAGTCAAGGGCTAAAATAGGATTAAAGATAGAATTATTTTTAATTATTCCAAAGACAATAGACTTCTTTCGAAACTCGCTTATGCTGAGGGATTTGAAGGAGACGCGGAACGCAGAACCGCAGCGTACTCTAATGTACGTGAGGATTCGAGTACCGCATCGACGTACAAATCACCAGCAAAAGTAGAGTTTCGAAAGAAGTCTAATATGTAATAATTTACGCATAATAGCAACAATAATAACCTTAGTAGGTTTACCCTTACTAGATAGCTTTTGGGTAAATTGTTTAAATATAGGGTTATGATTTTTAGCTACTATAGCAGGAAAGTATAGTGCTTTACGTAGTTTAGCTGAACCAATCTTTGATATAGCACTTTTCCAGATACTCTATGTTTAGGTGTAAGTCCTGCATAAGTAGCAAACTCCCTAGTACTATCTAATTCTTTACTTTCATGAATTCTCACTAATAAATGATCATCAGGTATCATGCACCTTAAGCTAACTCTATCACATCTCACACCTTCTTGATCAGATTTATAATCCTGCATCTTTACACCTGCATTTAAGCATAAAAATACATCTTATTCCTTATCTTAACTTTCTTCCACTTCTTCTTATGACTTTTTCAACAGCCCGGAGTTTAATCTTACATATTACTAACCATCATACCCTAAAACTAGACTAAAACGTTCTATGGATGGATCATCTATGGAATAGTTAGCGTTCTTGGTAACTTTGCAATTTTTACTTTTTTCCTAAAAATACCATCTGATTTAAAGCGTTTCTAAAGTAACAAATTTTAAATCCATATAACAACTGTATCACTTCTTAAAACAGCCTTATGTTATGCCTTTCAACCAATAAACTAATTTTTTTAGCCAAATCCACCTATTTTGCTGAGCTATTTGGTGTTGATATATTTTGACTTGTTTGTTCTTTTAGTAGTTTACTTTTTTCTTCTATTGAATTAAGAAAGAAATAAGTGAAGGTTAGGAAAGCAACTAAAAGAGGTATAAATACAAAGAGAATTGCCTTTAGTTTCCTAGCTGATTCTTCACGATCCAGTCGTTTTTCTCTTTCTTCTTCTGTTTCAACAAATTTACTATCGGTATTTCTGCCAGTATCTAAATTATCTTTTGACATTTCTATAATCTAAAAATCGCATTAGTTGTCTAGTATTATAACATAGTAGCATAATATTATTATTTCTCAAAATGTTTTCTACATTTTTTTTTGTTTATCCTAAAAAGCTGATAATATTTGTCTAGTCACTTATAGTTTACACTTTTTCAAAAAAATATAATAAATTCCTAGTAATATTCTAATTTTTAGTTTAACTTATATATTTAAAATATAGAGTATGGTTTTTTTATGGAAGAAGAAGAGATCAATTATTGGGACAACTCAAAGTATGCACCTTGTCAATATGCTACTAGGTTACTGGACAAATTACGTAAGATGAATGAGGAAGTAAACAGGCCAATAGATATTGATGAGGTTAGAAAGGCTATTTATTACGCCAAGAAATATCATGGCAGCCAAATGAGGCAGTCAGGTGAGCCTTATTACTCCCATCCACTAGAGGTGGCTTATATGATTTCTGATTATCTTTTCCGCACTGACATTATTGTTACCAGCATACTGCATGACACCATCGAGGATACAGAACTTACCGAAAAGATGATTGCTTATATTTTTGGGGAGCAGGTTGCTAGTCAAGTAGAAGACTTAAGCAGGAACAAGCCTCATGGCAAGATTAGCTCGGCGGAGATGATGGAATCGCTATATAGACAAAAGAAATATGATACCTTAATTATTAAGATATTTGATAGGCTTCACAATATTGAGACTCTAGAAGCTAAGTCTCCAGAAAAAGCGAAGAAGATAATTGAAGAAACTTTAAAGTATTCTTTAATTTTATGTGAAGTAGTAGAGCTACCATGGCTTTGCGATATCCTATATGAGAAATGTCATAAGCATAACATAAGATTGGGAGTTATAAAAAATAACGCTGATATTTTTACTAAACTATCTCAAGTTATTGCTTCTCCATTTTCTCAAAATAAGACACTCCTATAAAAAATCCTATGCCCACAGGTACTAGAATTAAAAATAATCCCCAATAACCTAAGTATTCTGTAGTGAATACTAAACCAAACGATGTTATAAAATAAGTGAGTAATTTGGCTATGGCACTTAACATGCTAGTATATGTAAATCTTTTGAAGATAGGAAAATATTTATAAAATATTGGTGATGCAGGTACATGATCAAACACAAATAAAGCAGCTAAACATTGAAAAATAAAAATATAATTCGAGTTTAGGCTATAGGATAACACCAAGGGAAATAAAATAATTGAAGCAAAAAATAAATAGAGCTTTGCTTTAAGTATCTTTAAAGGATGGATTATATAACTAAGATAAGCTAGCATAACTATTCCAAATAAGTCTACTAAAGATACCCAAAAATTTTGATTTATAACCTCATTAGGCGAAAAACCACATTTTTGTTTTAATATGTCCCCACAATATATATAAACGAAATAAAAGCAAGGAGGTCTAGCACATTGAATCAAAAAATATGCGATTGAAGTTGAAATTGGCACTGGTTGGTTGATAATTTCTTCATTCAGCTTGTTAAATTCAATTTTATTGTCTATAAACCTATTTTTTAACATTTTTTTCTTATTCATGAATTCATTGGCTTCTTTTAAACTGGTTCTAGCAACAGAACCAATTAACGCAATGCCAGCCCCAACCCAAAAAGCTGTACGCCAGCTGAATGCATTCTGATAAATATGTGTACTAGTAAAAATTGAAGCAACTCCAAGTGCTGCTGTAGTTCCTATGGCTGAAAACACAGTTATTAAGGTAACTAATGAATATTGAATAGGCGGGCTTGAACTTTCAGTTAAATAAATTTCTGCTCCTCGTGCTTCAGCAGTTGCTGCCAAACCTTGTATCATACGACAAGTTACAAGTATCCAAGACGCAGTAATCCCTATTTGAGCATAAGTCGGTATAGTTGCAATAATAACACACGAAATACCCATCAAAAAAGTAGTTATAATCACGACAGTCTTTCTACCTAAATAATCGCCAATATAACCAAACAATAACGCTCCAAAAGGCCTTAATATGTAAGTGGAAGAAAAGGCAGCAGCCGAAAGCAATGAAGTGGTAAAAGGATCATATTTGGGAAAGAATAATTCATTTAGTAATACTGCTAAATGTACATATAACATCAGATCAAAATACTCTAGGAACGTCCCGATCGACAGCAACCCAACAGCTTGTTTTTGTTCTCTAGTAAGGCTGGTCTGAGTATATATAACCCTGCCATCTGCTTGGATAAATTTGCTCATATTAGTATTTAAACCCTTACTTTATGTTATCAATATTTACCTATATATTATCCAGCCTTTGCTGCCAATTTAACATTTGGCTGAGGATAATTCCCAGCCATTTTCTCCAACTTTTCAAAATGTAATAGCCCGTATGCGAAACCCACAATTGTAGGGATCATAATAACCCATAATCCCCAATAGCCAAAATGGTTAACAAGATAAGTAAAGCCAAAAGCAGTAATAACATACATCAAAGCTCGAGATATAGCGAATATCATACTAGCATAGGTAAAACGTTTAAATACCGGAAAGTTTTTGTAAAAAATTGGCATAGCAGGACCTAAACAGTCCTCCAATAAAATTATAATAAATTGAATCAAAAATAACTCGTAAGGAGAATGAAGATTATTCAGCCAATACGGACAAAATACTATAAAAACAGAACATATTATGAGTATAATTCTCACGGTTAATAACGGATACACTTTTAAACTTAAACGAGATAATATTAATACTGTCAAAAACTCTATTATACAGATAATAAAATTATGATGAATAACCTCGGATATTGTATAACCAAAGCTAGCTTGTAAAATATTACCACAATATACATAGACAAAATAAAAACATACCGGGGGAACACATCGTAATGAAAAGAAAGCTAGTACTGTTTTTTTATTAACCTTTTCTGTCCAAATAGGATGGTTTTCTAAAGTACTGGTATCTGTATTAGTTTTTGCAAAAACTTTTTTTAGTTGACGTTTGGCATCAGCAAATTCTGGTGTTTCTCGTAGCCTCGTTCTTGCAACAGAACCAATCAATGCCACTATTGCACCTAGCCAAAATGCTGCACGCCAATTAAAATCATAAGCAATAACAAGTGAAGCAACTCCTAAAGCCCCTACCTCTCCTAAAGAAGAGAAAGCCCACATCAATCCCACACCTACATATTGGGCTGGTGGGTTAATCGTTTCAGTTATATAAAGCTGTGCTCCTGTTATTTCTCCCATAGAAGATATGCCTCATAATACGGCAGATGGTCAATATCCAAGCTGCCATACTGCCTATCTGAGCATAGGTAGGGAGATTAGCCATAACAAGACAGGATGCAGCCATCATGAAAGTTGTGATGATCACTGTTGATTTACGTCCTATATTATCGCCTAACCAACCAAATATTAACGCACCAACTGGTCGAAAAACAAATGTGGAGCAAAAGGCAAAAGACATCATTAAAGAGCTAGAATGAGGATCAGTCGGTTCAAAAAATAACTCATTAAGAAAAGCCGCCATATGTACATAAAGCATCAGATCAAAATACTCTAAGAATGTTCCTATTGACAGCAACCCAACAGCTTGTTTTTGTTCTCTAGTGAGACTGGTCTGAGTATATATAACTCTGCCGTCATCTCGTACAAATTTGCTCATATTAGTGCTTAAACCCTTACTTTATGTTATCAATATTTACCTATTATTACCTAACCTTTGCTGCCAAATCAATTTTTGGTTGAAAATAATTTTCTCTCTCCTTCTCCAACTTTTCAAAATGTAATAGACCGTATGCGGAAGCTATAATTGCAGGAATCATAATAAACCATAATCCCCAATTGCCAAAATGGTCAGTAAAATAGACAAAACCAAAAGAGGTAATAACAAACATTAAGGCTCTAGATACAGCAAATGTAATGCTAGCACAGGTAAAACGTTTAAATACCGGGAAACTTTCATAACAAACGGGAAGAACAGGAGCTAAACATTCACATAAAAGTATAACAAATTGCATCAAAAATAATTGATAAGGAGCATTAACATTATTCAATAAATACGGACAAAATATCATAAAAATAAAAGATATGATCAGTATAATTTTCATTGTTAATAATGGATATATTTTTAAACTTAAATAACACAATGTTAATATGGTTACGAACTCCATTATACAGACAATAAAATTATGATGAATAACCTCAACCGTTGTATAACCAAAGCTAGTTTTTAAAATATTACCACAATGTACATAAATAAAATAAAAACTTATCGGTCCAAAACATTGTAAAAAAAAGAAAGCTAATATTGTTTTTTTATTAACCTTTTCTGCCCAAATAGGATTTTTTTCTAAAGTATTGGTATCTGTATTAGTTTTTGCAAAAACTTTTTTTAGTTGACGTTTGGCATCAGCAAATTCTGGTGTTTCTCTAAGTGTTGTTCTAGCAATAGAACCGATTAATGCCACTATTGCACCTAGCCAAAATGCTAGACGCCAATTAAAACCATGCGAAGTTACAAGTGACGCAATGCCTAAAGCACCTATGCCCCCTAAGGCAGCAAAAGCTCCTAATGATCCCACAGTTGCATATTGGATTGGTGGCTTAAGCGTTTCCGTTAAATAAAGTTCTGCCCCTGTCACCTCTCCCATAGAAGATATACCTTGTATGATACGACAGATGGTTACTATCCAAGTAGCTGTTACTCCTATCTGAGCATAAGTAGGTAGATTAGCCATGACAAGACATGAGGCAGCCATCATAAGAGTTGTGATGATCACTGTTGACTTACGTCCTATATTATCGCCTAACCAACCAAATATTACTGCCCCAACAGGTCGGAAAACATAAGTGGAACAAAAAGCAAAAGACATCATTAAAGCGGTTGTCTGAGGATCAGATGGTTCAAAAAATAACTCATTAAGAACCCCTGCCATATGGACATATAGCAGCAGATCAAAATATTCTAGGAACGTCCCGATCGACAGCAACCCAACAGCTTGTTTTTGTTCTTTAGTGAGACTGGTCTGAGTATATATAACTCTGCCGTCATCTCGTACAAATTTGCTCATATTAGTGTTTAAACCCTTAAGTTATATTGTCTAGAGTTGTATATAATTAATTGCTTACAAACTCACCTTACGCATAACCCCCACAACTGTCGAAAGTTCAAAAATCGTCATTGCTAAGTGCTGTTGTAAGACTTAAATCGTCTATTAGCGAGCGAACGTACGTGAGCGTGGCAATCCATGAAGTTTGTCATATGGATTGCTTCGTCGGCCTTACAGCCTCCTCGCAATGACGTTTGTTGAACTTTCAACAGTTGTGCACATAACCCCCACAACTGTCGAAAGTTTACAAATACCTATACCACAGCGTCTATTAGCGAGCGTAAGCGAAGCAATCTAGGAAACAATCTATAGATAAATGATGTTACTGGATTGCTTCGCCACCAAAGTGGCTTCTTGCAATGACTCTAGGCTATTCTCCCTATGGCTTTTAAATGCCATGCGTAAGGTGAGTTACAAAGTAAAAACGATGTCGTTCCTGCTTCAGTGCGGAATCTAGAAGGTTTAAAGCACCCTTTCTGTCTGTTTCTTTAGATTCCGCACTGAAGCAGGAATGACATCATCTTTACCATTACAACCTATGATATAACACAACCACAACAAGAATGGGAACTAGAATCTTCCTGCCCTAGTGCTGCAACATCTAGAGGCACATCTTCACCTACTCCAAGCAAACTGGGATACAGACTCTCTGCTGGTTCTACTAGTGCGACAAAGTCAGCATAACCTTTTATCTCACCCTCTTGAATATTGTCTGCAAATGTTGGTTTAGCATTAGCAGACAATATTTTATCAACTAGTTTACCGTAGCCTATAGCTTCTTCATAGGTAATTTTTTTACTTCCTACTTCTCTTGCGTTTTTGTTAATCTGTACTACACACTTGTCTGCTAACTGCTTAGCATCCTGTGGGATAGGCTCATTACCAGCCAGTTTAATTGATTTCTTGTCACCTAGTTTAATACCTATTGCCATAGATAAATAAGCTAAGAATTCATCTTTTGTTGTACCAAATACCTCCCAAAAACTTGATGCCAAATAAAAAGCTGCTTCTTTTACCCCTATTGATAAATATAAAAAGAACTCCCATGCAATATCTTTATCACTTGATATTGTTAATTCTCGTAAGTGAACATTAGTATTATATGCTTCCGTTTCTTCTGTCTTTCTATGTTGCTCATACAACTTTTGTGAGGTAGTAAACATTCCCTCTTTATTATAGGTATCCGTCAAGTAATTATCTATTGTCTTCCTTTCCCCTGCATTATCAGGTAAATTTACTCTTTTAGTTTTCATAATAATCTCCTTAATTTATGTTATTATCTACCACCATGTTCTGCCATCATGGCTTTTCGTCGTTGTGCAAACTTAGCACTAGCACTTTGGGTTTCCCCTTTGGCTTGTGTGTGGTTTACATTTCCCGCTGAGCTAACTTTTTTGGATGATGCTTGGTGTTTTAAACTTTCTTTGATAGCTAGGGCATGTTCTATAGGATTTTTGGCAACTGGATGCTTGATAGGTTTAGGCTTATTCTTCACCGAAGAATCTTTTGTATTTTGAGGAGTTGCAACTAATTGTTCAACGGAATGCTTGATAGGTTCAGGCTTATTCTTCACCGAAGAATCTTTTGTATTTTGAGCAGTTGCAACTAGTTGTTCCTGTACCGGATATTTCGGTTTAGGTAACCCTAATTTTTCATGACCACCTAAATTCATAATCATTGAGTGCAGCTCATGATATCCTTGGTGTTTTGGATCTTGTTGCCTTGCTTCATTATATTCTTTCCCATGACGATTATGATGCTTTTTTACCTCTTCTATCGCTAATTCAGGTTGGCTGCTATTGACTAATGTAAGAATTGCCTCTCTACGTTTTTCTCTTTCTTGTTCTTTTGGCGCAAGAACCTTTAAATTTTCTTCATGTTCTTTGATTTTTTGATTATGTACTGCATTATCTTGACGAGCCTTATCTTTTTCTGATTCAGGAACATCAGAACGGTTAATTATTGCCTCATTAACTTTAATTTGGTCTTTTCTATAATTGATGGATTTATTAGCTTTATCTTTAATAGCGTAATGCTTTCCCCAATACTGGCTTATTTCTTGTTGTTTCTTTTCAGCCTTTTCTTTTTCTTTTTCACTTGCATATTGCCCCATTAATTTGGCTTTTTCTTGAGTAGTTAAAGACTTCGGATCATTTGCTGCTTTTTTTACAAGATCATCCTCTTCCTTTAATAGTTCATCAAACTTGTCTTGAAATGCTTTATATTCATCAAAGTGTTGCTTTAACTCTGCCTCTCGTTTTTCGTTTGCTGCTTCTTCTAAACGTGCTATGGATTCTTGTAACTTAGCTTCTTCTGCTGCTTCTCTGCTTTTTTCCTCTTGACCGTAAAGCATATACTGTTCAGCACGTTCTTTCCTTTCGTTCACAATAGCTTGTATTGTTTTCAAGCTCTCTAGTATCTTTTCCGGGATGTTACCAGTTAAAAAACTATCTATATCACGACTGAGCCTCTCTAACTCAGCTGGGTTAGTGGAATGCATTTGAGATTTGATATTATTAATAATATTCTCAAGTTGAGCTGAACCTGCCACCTCTTCTTTGCCTTTATCCCCGTCATCAAAATCATCAGCCATGTTATTTTTCATTTGTATTAATAAGTTTATTTATATTACCATAATTTAATTAGAATCAATTCTAAAATATTAGTCAACTTATTTTTAATGAAAATTAATTATTTTTTATAATATAAACAATATCCAATATTCTACTCACATAACTATATTAGTCCTGATATTTAACATCCTTTGATCTCAGCCTATATTCTTACCAATCTCTCTTTTTCCCCTTCTAATTTGTTTATAGAATTGTGATATTGTTACAACCAAGATTTATTATTTCAATTTTCTATATTATTTTTTCTTGCTATCGTTCAACCAAATCATCAATATCTAATTAGTATTAATAAATATATTAAGGTGAGTAAATGATAGGATATCAGCAGGAACAAAGAAGCCTAACGAAAGAACAAAAATCAGCTATTGGATTGCTTTCAATTGGTACATTCCTAGAGTATTTTGATCTATTCCTCTACGTACATATGGCTGTACTGTTAAATGAGTTGTTTTTTCCAAAATCTGACCCTCATACTACCGCTCTTTATTCAGCTACAGCTTTTTGCTCTACCTTTGTTTTTAGGCCTATTGGTGCAGTAATATTTGGATGGTTAGGTGATAATATAGGGCGTAAGACTACCGTTATCATCATGGCTTTATCATGTATTACCATGGCTAATCTCCCTACTTATGCCCAAATAGGTATTACAGCCTCTTGGTTAATCACCATATGCCGTATACTACAAGGAATATCCTCTATGGGAGAGGCAGTAGGAGCAAAACTTTATTTAACTGAATCTACAAATCCACCAATCCAATATCCAACTGTTTCATCAGTTGCGATTTTTTGTACTTTAGGAGGAGTTGTTGCTTTAGGCATAGCATCTTTAGTGACCTCCTATGGATTTAATTGGCGTATAGCATTTTGGATGGGAGCAGGCGTAGCATTGATCGGCACAGCAGCTCGAAAGAGTCTTAGAGAAACGCCGGAATTTGCTGATGCCAAACGTCAACTAAAAAAAACTTTTGAGCAGCCTTCAAATGTTGGCAGCATAGATCTCAAAAAACTAGAAAATAATCCAATATGGAAGGAAAAAGCTAATAAAACAACAATTTTAGCATTGTTTTTAATAGAATGTATGTGTCCCGTATGTTTTTATTTTGCTTATATTTATTGCGGAAATATGTTAAAAACTTCTTTTGGCTATAGTGCTGAACAAGTCATCCATCAAAATTTCATTATCTCCATATTTTCCTTCTTAAGCACTTTGGTATTAACATATTTAAGTTATAGGATATATCCGTTAAAAATTGCAAAAACCTTGTTATTAATATTTTGTCTATTTGCTTTAGCTTGCCCTTATTTATTAAATAATATTAATAACTCATTTGATATATTTTTAATGCAATTATTCGTTATGTTATTTGTACCTACCGGTCCTGATATAGGACATCCAATCTTTTATAAACATTTTCCTGTCTTTAAACGTTTTAGCTGTGCTAGCCTTACATTTGCCATATCTCGTGCCTTAATGCATGTAGTTACCTCTTTTTCAATTGTTTACTTAACTGAATATTGGCATCATTGGGGGATAATGATTATATTGCTTCCAGTTTGCATAGGTTTTGCATTCGGACTATTTCATTTTGAAAAGTTGGAGAAAGAGGTCGGGAATTATCCACAAAAGCCTTATGTAGAGGTATAGATAAATGTTGACAACATAATGTAATAATTCGTTTTGTTACTGTTGGTATTTTTAAATGCATAGCTAAAGTTAAAAAATGTATTACAGTTTCTTCTACTATCTTTTTAGCTTTTTCCAGCGATTTAGCTCCTAGCGTTTCTAAATTGTGAATTCTATCAAAAAGTTTAATCAATGCTACATCATATTTTTTTTGTTGAATTAATAAATCTAGTGTTTCCGCCGAGCTAATCTTGCCATGAGGCTTGACCCTAGTCAAGTCTTGCACTTGACTAGCCACTTGACTGCCAAAAATATAGGCAATCATCTTTTCGGTAAGTTGTGTATCTTCAATGGTGTCGTGTAGTAACGCAGTCACAATCATGTCGGTTCTAAACAATCGTGGAATTTCTAGGGCTGTGTACTGGGCAAGCATATAAGCCACCTCTATTGGGTGTGAGTAATATGGCTCACCAGACTGCCTCATTTGACTGCCATGATATTTTTTAGCATAGTAGATGCCCTTTTTGACTTCATACATGTTTATTGGTTGCTTTACTTTTTCATTTAGCAAAATTAACTCCTTAAGCAACCTCTCAGCATATGCACAATACTGGTATTTTGAATTATCCCAATAGTTATTAACATCTTCCATAAGAAACCATGATATTTTAATTATAAAGTTATTATAAACTAAAATTTTGACTATTTAAAGCATTTATTGCTTTTTATTTTTAAAAAGATGCATATTTTCTAACCTATGTTGTATAAATTACAGTTTACCCGAATTCGCGTTATTGGACAATTTCATAAGATTAGTAAAAAATATCTTAAATATCTATTGTCGATGAGTTTTGTTTTGGATATAATAAGGGACAATAATACTACTTTTGATTTGTTATTAGACCTCTTGCGTAATTCTACTTCTGCTGGTAATTTGTGCGTGATACCGGTACTCAAATCCTCACGTACACTAGAAGTACACTGCGGTTTTCCGTTCCGTGTCTCCTACAAATTCCCTAACAGAAGCGAATTTCGCAAGAGGTCTATTGAATAATTGTGTGATTTAATTATGAGCGAAGAACTTCTGCAACGAGATTTTATCAAGAATCCTCAAAAAATAGGGACTTGGAATTTTTATAATATTGGTGCAACAACTATTAGTGCTTTAAAACAAGCTGATATAATAAGAAGTATAGATTATGGGGATATATCAAACAAGAGAGTTGATGCCATTATCACAAAACAAAAAGAAGTTATTGCTATTGTGGAATTTAAACTACCTGAAAACTTTAATACCAAGGATAAAAAAAATAATGCCATTTTGCAAGAAATTGAGGTTGCCAAAAAACTAAAAACAAAATTAATTATTGCAACTGATACCCAAGAAACGGTATGGATTAATGTTGCTACTGGTAATAACGTAAAAAACGAAAAAGGTGATGATTTTAAGTATCTTTTTAACTCCACAGATACAAACTTGCAAAAAGTTATCAATGAAATAGTACAATCAATAAATGAAAAAAATGATAAAATCTTACCAAAAAAACTAATCAATCCAACCGACTTAGCAAAACAAATATGGCAAGATGTTTGGAGTGTTAGTGGTGCAACCCCTGAGAATTGCTTATACACATTTGTTGAATTATTTATATTCAAATATCTAAGTGATTTAAAAATATTGCAAGGTACTTATAATTTTTATACTTTACTCAGGATGTATGAAGAAGGCAATGAAACTAACACAGTTTTGCAACATTACGCAAATATTATCAGACCACAGATAAAAGAACTGTTTCCTGAAAATGCCTTAGACAAGACCACCATAATAAATGGTAGCATATTTATCAGTAAAGAACAAAAAGCTGTAGATGGTTACGGAACAGTCTTTAAAAAAGTTTTACAAAAATTTAGAGATTATGGAAAACTTGAGCATGTTGACCATGATTTTAAAAGCAAGCTTTTTGAAAGTTTTTTGAAAGAAAGTATCAGTAAGAAGAATTGGGGGCAATTTTTTACTCCAATTAAAGTTGTTCGTGCTATCAACGAAATGGCAGAAGGTGAACTAAAAGATGGGATGACTATTTGTGATCCAGCATGCGGAGTAGGTAAATTTCCATTAGAATTTATAAAAGACAATCTTTATAAGCTGTTTAAAGTTGAAAACAATAAAATAATACAAAAAGTTAAAATAGTTGGCTTTGATAAAGGTTTTGATAAAGATGAACAAAAAACCATCATTTTAGCAAAAGCCAATATGCTTATTTATTTTTGTGAACTGATAAAAGATAATATTGGACTAACTAGAGAATTTGCCAAAATATTTAATGAGAGTTTTATTTTAAAAACAAACTCAATACTTGGTACTCTTTCTGATGTTGCAGAAGAGAAATATGACTTAATTTTAACAAATCCTCCTTATGTTACTAGTGGGAGTAGTAATTTAAAAAAAGAAATATCTAAGAATCTTACTTTAAAAAATCACTATAAAATCAATGCCATGGGTATTGAAGGGCTTTTTATGGAGTGGATCATTAAAGCTCTAAAAAAAGGTGGCAAGGCTTTTATAGTTGTACCTGACGGTATCTTTAATAGACAGAATGATAAAAATTTAAGGCAATATATTTTAGATAGTTGTTATATTGACGCAATTATTTCTTTGCCATTAAAGACATTTTTTACAACACAAAAAAAGACCTATATTTTAGCAATTACAAAAAAATCTGATATTTCTGATATTCAAACTGATCCTGTATTCACTTATTTGGTCAGTGAAATAGGTGAAAGTAGAGATATCTACAGATTTGATATTGAGCAAGATGACTTAAAAGAAGCTGTTAATTTATATAATGCTTTTAAGGGCAATAAGAAGTATTTTGCAACTCTTAATCATGATAAGAGGTGTAAGATAGTTTCGATAAATGAATTTGACAGTGATAAAAATTGGTCTGTAGAAAGATGGTGGAGTAAAGAAGAAAAAATTGAATTAGGCATTGAAGGAATAGACCAAGTAGTTTCAATTAGTGAGTTTAGTGATATAATTAGCGATTTAGTAACGAGCTGTAATGAGTTTACTACATCTTTGCAAGATATTGGATTTCATAAAATTAATGACGAAATTAAATATTGCCAAAATGTAAAAATAGAGGATATTTTTAATATAAAAAAAGGAATGGCAAAATACACTAAGACTTATATAAAGGAACATAAAGGTTTGTATCCTATCTACTCAGCAAATACAAAACAAGATGGTGTTTTAGGTTATATAAATCATTTTGATCATGATGTTGAATCTATCCAGATTACTACCAATGGATATTATGCTGGCACAATTTTTTATAGGTTAAAACATAAATTTAGCATAAATGGAGATGCAAGATTGTATATCCCAAAATGTGATAATCTTGATTGTTTATATCTATCGTTTGAATTACAAAAAGTATTAGATAAAAATAACTTTAACTGGGAATATAAGCCAACCATAGAAAGAACAAGAAATATTGAAGTCAAAATCCCAATTACTGCAACAGGTGAATTTGATTTACAAAAGCAAAAGGAGATAGCAGAGAAATATCAAGTAATCTCTGGAATTAAGCAAGAAGTTGAGGAATATAAACATAAAATAGATCAACTTGTTATCAAAATTGATAATGAAACCGAATATTGCCAAAGTATCACAATAGATAATCTTTTTGATTTATCTCAAAAAACAAATAGCAGTAAATTTACAAAATCCTTTATTAAAAAAAATAAGGGCAATATTCCTGTGTATAGTGCTTCAAAAGATGAAAATGCTATTGATTATGGTTATATTAAAGATAATCTAAAAGGGGTAAAATATTTTGAAGATTGTCTAACTTGGAATATTGATGGTTCAATTGGTAAAATCTTTCTAAGATTAAATAGATTTTCTTTGTCCGAAAAAGTTATACCTCTAATTTTACGAGATAAATTTAAAGATTGTAATAAACTATACTTAAAATATACCATAGAGAATGAATTGACTACTAAGAATTTTGGATTTGCAAATAAAGCCGGAAAAAGCAAAATTAAAAATATTGAAATCAAAATCCCAATTACTGTAACAGGTGAATTTGATTTACTAAAACAAAAGGAGATAGCAGAAAAATATCGTAAAATCGAAGAAATAAAAAATAATATAAAAAGAGAACTTGAAAAAATAGAAAATATAAAAGTTGATATTGGTTTATAATTTTAATCTATACTCAAATGATTTAAAGAATTGGAACGAAAAACAAGGAGTGAGCAAGCTCAAGAAGTGCAATGAACTACGCAAGCATACCAATTATTCGTGCAAATATTTGCAGAGTCAATTTGAGGGGGCAGAGGATTGCTGTTAGGCTGTGAACAGCAATTATCTTTTATCTAAATTTTCAAAAAAATAAAAAATATTTATCTAAATAACAAAACAACGTTTTTGTTGAATAAGTTTATGGCACACTTCAAGTAGTTTACGCATGCACGCAACTATAGCAACCTTTTTAGGTTTAAAATTGTTAACAAGCCTATCATATAAAGCTTTTAAATATTGAAAACTATTTTTGACACCATTTTTCCCCGCCAATACCACCATGTATAAAGCATCTCGTGGTATTTTCCTGCCACCTCTAATAAATCTTCGTCCTTGCTTATTACCACTATCACGAGCATAAGGAGCTATCCCCACAATTGCTGACAATTCGTTACTACTATAATTTTTATTTCCTAATTCAGGTAAAAAACTAATTAGTTTTTTAGCTACGCATTTACCAATACCAGGCACACTCTCTAATATTTTTACCTTCTCTTTCAACTCTTCTGATTCATCTATTACCTCATTTAATTTCTTATCAAGCTCAGCTATTTCATTCTGTAAAAATTTAATGAGTTTTTCTATACTCTCTTTATCAATGCCATCAATACTATGATGTAGCCTCTTCTTTTCATTGCTAAGCATTAATACTAAATCTTCTCGCCTTTGCTGATATCTCTTCAAAGTCTCTGATTCAACTTGATATAAATAATTAGCTGTAAGTTGCATCTTATCGCCATAATATGCTAATTTAAATGCGTCCTTCTTATCAGTTTTACACAAATTCACCGATTTACTAAATGAATTAAAACTATAGGTATTGACCTTATGTATTTGTTGCTTATTATTATACAATTCTTGGCAAATCTCTGCTTCATAACCTCCAGTAGGCTCACATACTATTATCTTAATTTCTTGCTCTTTTATTAATTTTATCAGTTCTTCATGCCCTAACTTATCATTGGAAAAACGATTATATATCGGTTTATTGTTAGACTCATATAAACATATATCTAACCATTTTTTACTTACATCTAGACCTATTATTTTACTCATGATATAATCTCCTTCATCTTATTGTGCAAGGCTGCTGCTTCCAGCACCTTCTGCAATTTGTTCAAAGCAAACCTTGTAAGAGGGTACTTATTCTGTGCACGATTATTTCAATCAAGAACCTATCAAGTCACCCTCTTACAATTACTTATATCATAATTTAAAGATATAAGAACCTAGGTTCTGTTGACAAAAATTTTAACGTAACCATATTAAAGTTCCAACGAAATTTAGAAAAGCTAAAAAAGTGGCTGGGGCTTTATCAAATCTAGAAAATATACGCCTAAAATGTACTAGTTACGACTTAATCTGACAATAAGTAATAATCAGGCAGCTTGATAAGTAATAGCCAAGTTGTCTGATATTCTCTCTATATTACTAATATTTTTATCTTTAGCAATATAAAGTGAATCTCTAAAAGTTTGCATTGGTGTTTTACCAAAACAATGTTTACCTGAATGAGACCTTTCGTTATTATAATTTGTAAGCCAAGTATCTATATCAGCTTGTAACTCATCTAATGTATTATAGAGCTTTTTACGGAATAGAATGTGATAGCACTCTTCCTGCATAGTTTTGTGAAAACGCTCACATATACCATTAGTTTGAGGGCTATATGCTTTAGTTCTAGAATGATCTATATTCTCAATACCAAGATATAGTTGATAAGCATGATTCTCAGGTTTACCACAATATTACGTGCCTCTATCTGTAAGTATTCGAAGCAAAGGGATATTATACTTTTCAAAAAATGGAATAACCCTATCATTCAAATGGTCTGCTGTAGTAATAGCTGTTTTCTCGGTATAAAGCTTACAAATAGCTACCCTAGAATAAGTGTCTACAAAGGTTTGTTGGTAGATACGTCCTATGCCTTTAATGTTTCCAACATAATAGGTATCTTGAGAGCCAAGGTAACCAGGATGCATGGTTTCAATCTCACCAGTTGCTTCACGTTTATTCTTGATTTTCTCAAGTGCAACAAGTTGTGCATCACTCAAAATAATACCAGCATTTGCAACTTTAGCATCCAATGCTTTTAGACGTTTTTTGAAATTCTCTAGATCATGACGTAGCCAAACAGACCTTACTCCACCTCCAAAGATAACGATACCTCTCCTACGTAATTCATTAGCAGTACGTTCCTGACCATAAGCAGGAAATTCAACAGCTATATTAACTACTGCATCCTCGATATTAGATGGAACACGATTCTTCAAACATGGCTTCTTTCTAGTCATCTCAAACAAAGATTCTGCTCCACCTTGTTCATGCAGTTCCTTATAGGTTGCACGGTAAAATGTATCTCTGCTATAGCCCATTACTTTACAAGCTTGCTATACGTTTCCTAGTTGTTCTGCTAATTGTAATAAACCAATTCTTGGTTTTATGATTTTTTCTTGATATGTTGTCATCTGACAGTCTCCTTAATAAGAGGTTGTTAAAATTTGCTGGGTACGATTTTATTCCATATTTTCGTACCCAACAACTCCAAACTGTCAGATCAAGTCTTTACTTTTACAATTTTTTCTGCTACCTCGCTTTGAGTCATATTAGCCTTTACTCTTGCTAATATCAAAGCATAAGCTACCTCATACTCCAAAGCTGATGCTTCATATTCCTTCTGTACTTCAGGATTTAAGAGTAATTTTTTCTTAAAGATTCATATTTTATCATAATCTATATGTAATAGCTTTATGGTAGCCTATATAATAACAATTCCTCTAGCTTGACTAGCACGCTTTAGTAAGTTATCAGAGGTCGCTAGTGGTAAGTTATAATGTAATGCTAATTCTAAATAACTAGCGTCATACAATGTTAATCCATGATACTCTGCTAATTCCATTGTTTCAAACCAAGCATGTTCTAACCTTGTTTGATCAACTTTTATTGGAAGATCTTTTAAAATATACATTGCTTGTTTACGTTGAGTTACAGTAATACGCTTAGCACGCTCCGCACATAATAGACTTCTTTCGAAACTCTACTTCTGCTGGTGATTTGTACGTCGATGCGGTACTCGAATCCTCACGTACATTAGAGTACGCTGCGGTTCTGCGTTCCGCGTCTCCTTCAAATCCCTCAGCATAAGCGAGTTTCGAAAGAAGTCTAATAAAACATTACCTATTTCAAGTAACCAAATAGTTGGAACAATTGCACCTTCTTTCACAGTTTTTTTTAATAAATCTAAAGAGGCTGTCTCGTTAGGCATAAACCACGAAAGGGTAGTTGAAGAATCTAAAACAAAAGATGTCATAGTTACTTTTTTCCTACATCTCTATATTTTTTCCATTCTTCTAAGTCAGATGGTTGTAAATTAATTTCTTTAGCAAGTTTTCTAAGTCTTACAGCTGCCATTTCTGCAATTTCAATATCTTGTATAGTATTAATTGGGACAATCTTTGCAGCAGCTTTTCCTCTCCTTGTAACCAATATTTCCTCACCCTTGCTAGCTCGGTCTAATATTTTAGAAAAATGAGTTTTAGCATCAAAAGCTGTAATTGAATTTTGCATAAAAGGAATTACCTAGTTTATTGTCTAGTTTTATTATAATTAGTACTTTAAAAAAATGCTATAATACATGTACGAAATTAGAGAATATTATTTTTATAGTCAGCAAAGTACATCAATATGAAAAGCTGCTATATCATTTTCACTTAGCTTATTAATAATATCGGCTATTTTACGTAAATCGTTAGTATCTTGAGATTGCATATTTGCTATTTTAGTTCAGTTGTAATGGATTTGTTTTTTAAATAATATTATGGTAGTCTTTAATGCTAACAAATAACAATAAGCTTGTCAATTGCTAGTAAATCATATATTGAATAAGTAATAGGCAATTATACCTACTGAAAGTAAACATATACAACCTAATTTGTTTGGTACTCAAGCATAGCAAACAAAAAAACTAATAATAAATTATCATAATGGTCTCAAAGAAATCCAAAAAATCAAAGAAGCCGAAGCATGATGAAATTGTTAAAGTAGCAATGGAAAATCCTAGAGTAGCTTATGATTTTCTTAAAACTCATTTGCCTAAGGATGTGCTGGCTATAATTGATATTTCTTCTTTATAAAGTAGAAAACGCAAGCTTTATTGAACCAAAGCTTACTCGCAATGACGGTTTTTTGGCTGAAACCTTTCCAGTTTAGCTATATGACAAGCTTCATGGATTGCCACGCTCACGTATGTTCGCTTGCAATGACATGTAGATAAGGTGTATTTACTAATATTAAAGCCAATTAGGGATAAGAATTAACTAATTCTTATCCCTAACTCGGTGAAATTCAGGTTAACTTTAAAAGTTACCGTATATTAAACCTATCATAAGTAATCTTATTCTCTACCGATTCAATCAATGTATCAGAGAATTCTTGCACAAAATCTTGCCTTACCATACCCAACCTCTTCTTAAGCCACGATTGTTTAGCAGATATATATTTAATAGTTACATCACCATATTTCTGTTTTATGAAACTATACATATCATCTATACCATCAATTAAACCAAAATCAATAGCAGTTTCCCCGGACCAAAATGCTCCATTAAATAAAATATCATCTTCTTGTGTTAACTTACCAATACGACGCTCTTTAACATAATCTATAAAATGCCCGTGAATCTGTTTTTGTATATGCTTAATAATTTTAATATCCTCCTCTTGCACTGGTTGAAATGGATCGAGAATAGATTTATTTTTACCTTCTGCATAAACCCTCCTTTCTACTCCAAGCTTATTGATAGCAACAGGAAAACCAAAACCAGCCGAAACTACCCCTATACTACCAATAATTGAACTCTTAGATGCATATATTTGGTCACCAATGCAAGCAAGCCAATATCCACCAGATGCTGCTACATCTTCTACAAAACTATAAATTGGTATTTTCTTTTCCCCAGCTAATGACCTTATACGTTTGCTAATCAGTTCAGATTGTACAGGTGAACCACCTGGAGAATTGATAGTTAAACACAAAGCTTTAAGATTTTTGATCTCAAAAGCTTTGTCAATTAACTCATGTAGCGATTCTATGCTAAGCCCTGATTTTACTGAGCTTACTTTACCTATAACCCCACTAAGGCGAAGAACAGCAATTACCGGCTTTGATGCCTTAGAACCTACTCCAGGTAGCAATGAAAGTAATTGCTCTAACTTACCTATTTGACGTTTAGCAATTACCTGATCAAATTTTGCCTCAGCAATTGAATTTTTATTATGTTCTATGTGCATTAGTTACTCCTTATTATCGTTTTTAGAAGCATTATTAGAAACATTATTTTCCTCATTATTCTGTTGTATTTTTGGTTTTTCATCTTTGTTTTCCTGCTCTTCAGGCTTTAACTGTTTATTAACCGGTTGATTAAGGGTTTGTTCCCGGTAACTATTTTTAGGTTCTGGGTGGTTTCCAGGAATATTTGACAAAATAATATTGCGAATTTCTTCATCATACCAATTAATAGTACCAACAAAACTTACTAACATTTTTCCATCTGGATTAATTAGAATAGCAGTTGGTAAACCAACTATTGAAAAAGCTTTAAATAGTTGATTCTTAAAATCATGGTAAATTGGCAAATATCTTATATCATAATCTTTATAATATTTTTGGATAATTTCTATTCCTTGGTAGTCTTGTGATACAGGAATTATCGCAAATGGCAACTTTCTAAAATCTTTTTGCAATACATCCAAATCCGGCATTTCTTTAATACAAGATGCACACCATGTCGCCCAAAATACCAATAATATCGTTTTTCCTTCAAAATTATCAAGAGAATATTTTTCTCCTTTATCATCAAAGAAAACTACCGTATCAGGAACACTAGATAAATCAAGCATTTTAACACCTGATTTGATCTGATCTAATGCAAAACTATTAGTGCTGATCAACAAGTATGTTACAATCAAAAAAAATCGTTTACTATATTTTTTAATATGCATATAAATAACAAATATATTTCCAATTAATTTATTGATCATCATGAAAAACAATATTTTTTTATCTCTAATATTACTAAGCTGCTTAATCTTAACTTCTTGTGGATTAAAAAAACCATTAGAAAACCCACCTTCAGGAAATCCAGTTGCAGAAGATTGTTGCGGAGGGTGTGAAAACTCAAAACATTAATATCTTTTGAAAGTTCGTCCCGACATTACTACGTCAAATTCATACGTTTTAATGCCATCTAGTGCAGTGGACAAAGCATGACTAACTTCTCCGCAATTTTCTAAATTAACCCTTGAATTAGATAAATATAGCTTTGTTTGTAGCTGTCCAAGATATAGGTGGTCAACTCTAATGTTTACATTAGGCGTTTCACGCGAAACTCTACTAGGATATATAGTAATAAAATAAAATTCTCCTTTATTATTAGTAGTAGCGATGCCAGATCCGGTAAAACTTGATTTACTTACAAGGTTTAGCATTTTTTTATTGATACGAGTACGAAGTGGTATGTATGGATATTTTCCGTCACTTCCAACCTGCCATAAATATATTTTTGCATCTGCTACTGGAACGCAATCTTGGTCTAATAATCTACCCTTTACTATAATTTTTGTACCACGATAGACTGCTTGTTGTCCTGTCTTTCTAAGTAAGTTATTGGATAATTGGAATTCTTCCGGTTCGTAATCATTCATTGCACTCTTAGTGATCTTACAACAATTAAGCTTATTAGGGTAAAACTTAGATTCACTGGCTATAGCAATAGTGGAATACAAACAGATTAAAAATAACAAATTTTTCATTTTTTACCATTTTATGTTTAATAACTTCTATTAGAAGATGGATATTCCACATTTTCTTATAGAGATTTAAATTATCGTATCCTTTATTCTTTTACAACTATATTATATTTATTTTATTAATTAAAGAACGGGGCTATCCTTTACATCACGTGGTTCTTATGGTACACTAAAGCTAAACTACTTGAAATAGTAAAAAAATAAAATCATTTATGAAAACACACTTAAAAAAAACTATTATTGGCACAATGTTAGCTTTATTTCTTTTTCCAACTTCCACAATTGCAAGGAATGGAGACTATCCCAAAACTGTGCAAGAAAAAAAGATGGATGAAATGGGGTCGATAGTTGGAGGAGAAGGTTTGGTGTTTAGACCAAGTAGAATCAAAAATGAATCTACCAAAACTGTAGGCTGTAACGTTAATAAATATTTATGGCAAGCTTCTATAGAAACTTTAAGTTTTGCACCTCTTGCTTCAACCGATTCAGTCGGTGGAGTCATTATTACTGAATGGTATAGTCCAAAAGGACAAACAAATTTTCGATTTAAAATAAATATTTTTATTAAAGATAACGTTATTAGCCCGGATGCAATCCAAGTAAAAATATTTGAACAAACACTTAAAAATGGTAATTGGCTAGACAATCATACTACTTCGGACCTAGCTAATAGCATAGAAGATAAAATTTTAAGAAAATCTAGAGAATTATATATTAGTGCTGAAAGAAAAGAATGATATACTTGCTACAATAAGGATAGTTTACAATACAAATTATGAGAGATATTGAAAAGAAATGGCAAAAAATTTGGCTTGAAGAAAAAGCTTTTGCTGCAACAAACGATAGCGACAAGCCTAAATATTACGTACTTGAAATGTTACCCTACCCTTCTGGGAAAATTCATGTCGGACATTTACGTAACTATTCTATCGGAGATTGCATAGCCCGTTTTATGAAATCACAGGGCTATAACGTATTACACCCTATGGGTTGGGATGCTTTCGGCTTGCCAGCAGAGAATGCTGCCATCAATAATAACTCTAACCCTAAGGACTGGACTTACTCAAATATCACAACTATGCGAGATCAGCTAAAATTAATTGGTTTTTCATATGATTGGTCGAGAGAAATAACAACTTGTGATCTGGATTATTATAAGCATGAACAGAAATTTTTTTTAGAACTTTATGAGAGAGGCTTAGTATATCAAAAAGAATCTTTAGTCAATTGGGATCCTGTAGATAACACTGTTTTAGCTAACGAACAAGTAGTAGATGGTCATGGATGGCGTTCGGGTGCTTTAATCGAAAAACGACAGCTAAAACAATGGTTTTTAAAAATCACTAATTATGCTGAAGAATTGTTAAATGAAATTGCAAAACTAGGCTCTTGGCCTGATTCTGTTAAATCTATGCAGGAAAAATGGATAGGCAAATCGGAAGGAGTAAATTTTAGTTTTAAAATACAGGATCATGATGCCAATATTGAAGTGTTTTCTACTAGACCAGAAACTATCTTTGGAGCAAGCTTTGTTGCGATAGCCTATAACCACCCAATAATTGAGCAATTAGTAGATAAAAATGACGCTATAATATCTTTCATTGAGAAATGTTCGCAATTAGACAGTAATGTTGTAGTAGATAAAGCTGAAAAAGAAGGGGTATGTACTAACCTTTTGGCCATTCATCCATTTGATCCTAGCATTATTATCCCTGTTATAATAACAAATTTCGTACTAATGGATTACGGTACTGGAGCGGTCTTTGGATGCCCAGCACATGATGAAAGAGATCATGAATTAGCCAAACAAATGGCATTACCAATAAAGCAGGTAGTAATTAATGAGGATGTTCAGGTGAACGTATATTTAGAACCTTATACAGGTGATGGTATCATGATCAATTCAGACTTTCTGAATGGTCTTGCTGTCCAAGATGCTAAGCAAAAATCTATAAAAGAACTTGAGAAACGTGGTTTAGGCAAACGTACCATTAACTACCGACTAAAAGACTGGGGAGTGTCTAGGCAAAGATTTTGGGGCTGCCCTATTCCAATAATCTATTGTTTAACTTGTGGAATCACACCAGTACCTAAAGAACAATTGCCGATAATCCTACCAAACGATGTTACATTTGATGGGCATGGCAATCCTCTTGATTCACACCCTACTTGGAAACATACTAATTGCCCAAAATGTCAGAAACCAGCTATTCGTGAAACTGACACGTTAGATACATTTTTTGAGTCTTCTTGGTATTTCACCCGCTATTGTAATGTAGATACAAAAGATATGACTGACAAACAAGCCTGTGATTATTGGTTACCTGTTGATCAGTATATTGGTGGAATTGAACATGCAGTAATGCATCTTCTTTATGCAAGGTTTTTCACTAAAGTAATGAACGAACAAGGCTATCTTAGTATTCGTGAACCCTTTACTAGTTTGCTGACTCAAGGTATGGTATTACATGCTACCTATAAAGATACCAATAATAATTGGTTGTACCCAAATGAGATAACAAAACAATCTAATAAGTGGGTTCATAAAAATACAGGGGAAGAAGTATTTCAAGGACGAATAGAAAAAATGAGTAAATCCAAAAAGAATGTCGTGGATTTAGAATCAATATTAGCAAACCATGGTGCAGATGCTATCCGGCTATTTGTACTCTCTGATAGCCCACCGGAGAAAGATTGTGAATGGTCGGCAAATGGTCTTGAAGGGTGCAGCCGTTTTATTAGTAAGTTAGAAAATATGGCTGAGATACTAATTAATAGTGAAATAACAGAGACTCCTAGAAATAAACTAACAAAGCTTACTCATCACACTATTAAGCATGTTACCAATGAGATAAGGGAATTTAAGCTAAATAAAGCCATAGCAAGGATGCGGGAACTATTTAATGCGTTGTCAGATGAAATATCTAAGGGCAAGGAAGGTGGTATTGATAGCATTAAAGAGGGTTTCAGCATCTTGATTATATTACTTAACCCATTTATTCCACATATTACAGAGGAAATTTGGCAAAAATTAGGTAAAAAGCAAAGATTATATCAAACCCCTTGGCCTTCTTTCAACGAATCATTCTTAGAACTAGAATCTTATACTATGGCCATCCAAGTTAATGGTAGGCTGAGAGCTACGCATGAATTTGCTGTTGTGGCTAGCAATATTGAAATTCAGAACACAGTAATGCAATTACCCGAGGTGCAAAAATACCTAAGTGGCAAAGAACCCAAAAGAATTATCATAATACCCTCGAAAATAGTAAATATTGTGGTGTGAATAAGGATGAAAGACAATGTCAATAAAAATGCTACAGTTAAAACAGCAAAACAAAAAGAATCTGCCTCAAACATTACTCTTATTTCATTATTTGCCGGTGCAGGTGGTATGGATATTGGTTTTGAACAAGCTGGATTCAAGACAATTTGGGCAAACGAGTATGATAAAACAATTGCCCCTTCTTATCAAAACTACTTTCCTGAATCAAAGTTTGATGGGCGTTCTATTTTGGATATTCCAAATGAAGATATTCCACTTGGTGCAACAGGTGTTATTGGTGGACCGCCATGTCAATCATGGTCAGAAGCTGGTGCTAGGCGTGGACTTGATGACTTAAGAGGTCAATTATTCCACGAATATATCAGGGTTATTAGGCATGTACAGCCAAAGTTTTGTGTTGCAGAAAATGTTCATGGAATAATCCATTCAAGAAATATTGAATCCTTTATGAATATCATAGATATGTTCAAAAAAGAAGACTATGAGGTTAGTTGGAAATTGTTAAAAGCAAGTGACTACGGTGTAGCCCAAGATCGCGAGCGAGTTTTTATAATTGGTTATCACAAATCTTTGAGCAAAAAATTTGAATTTCCTAAACCTTTGGAAACCAAAATCACTTTAAAACAAGCGATAGGTAACCTAGCTAATCTAAAAGTTGGAACAACTATAAAAGTTAAAAATCATGAGCTAATTGATTCAGGCTATTCCCCAATTTTTATGTCGAGAAATCGAGTGCGAGGTTGGGATGAACAATCATTTACTATTTTAGCAACAGATAGACATATTCCATTTCATCCACAAGCTCCTAAAATGATAAAAGTTGATGGACAAGAGTTAAGAAAATTCGCTCCTGGTCATGAAAACAAATATCGAAGATTAACAGTCCGAGAATGTGCACGAATTCAGACGTTTCCAGATGATTATGAGTTCATTTATACCAATATCAGAAACGGCTATAAAATGATTGGTAATGCTGTACCAGTAAATTTGGCGTACTGGGTAGCCAAATCAATTAGAAAAGACTTGGGGGTATAAATGGCTACGCAAACAAATAATGGCAGAGCTTTTGAGTGGGCGGTAGGCTTAGCACTTAAATTACAAACAAATATGTCAATTGAAGAAAATGCCTATTCAGAAATTAATGAGAAAGCATTTTATGAAATAGCAAATAGGGACAAATCTGATTTCCTGAATGCAGCTACTATAGCCATCGAACATATTATGTTGAAAGAAAAGGGCTTCTTTGAATCCGGTAACAATGGATTAATTTCATTTAACAGTGATACTGCAGGTAAGCAGGGTGATGTACGAGATGTGTTGATAACAATAAATGGCAAAACATTCGGCATATCTTGTAAAAATAATCACAAAGCCTTAAAACATCCAAGGTTATCAAGAACAGCTAACTTTATTAAAGAATGGAGTATTGATGACTTTGGCTGTAGTGATGAATATTGGCTCATTGTCACAACAATCTTTGATGAGTTAACTAAAATTAAAAATGATTCTAATGGAACTGCATTATGGAGGGATGTTATTGATAAACCATCTCGCTTTTATTGGCCGATATTGGATGCGTGGAGCAATGAAATAAGTAGAGTGTGTGCCATCAGCGAGATAAAAGAGATTGAACTTTGCAAGACAATTATATCTTTTATCGTTGGACGTTTTGATTTTTACAAAATCATTAGAGAAGGAAAAAAACGGGTTATTGTACAAGGGCTTAATTTAAATAATACCTTATCTATCAAACGTACAAAGCACCCAACATGTATTAATGCAATAAACAATAAGAATGGTGGTCAATATTCAAAAACCATCATATTTAACCGTGGTTATAGCATCAACTTTAGAATCCACAATGCAGAAAGCAAAGTAACTCCATCTCTTAAATTTGATATAACTGCTATAGGTTTACCAGCAAATGAAATTTACCAGCAAACCTTTGATTTATAATTATATTACAGGAGAACTTTGGCAAAAAGGAAAGATTATCATAATACCCTCGAAAATAGTAAATATTGTAGTATAATGCTTAGTGCAGGTAAAATTTATGTTATAGTTAGAGCTTATATAAGAGAGGGAGATTATGTATTAGTAGCAAATAGTGGTAGCCATCTCTTTCTCCTAGGAGGACATGTTAGATATCAGGAAACGGTTTATCAAGCATTATCACGAGAACTAGCAGAAGAAATTGAAATATCTAACCCTATAATCGACGATTTTATAGGAGTGATAGAAAATCTTTGGGATAATAATGGGAAACCATTTCATGAACAGTCTTTTGTATTTAAAGTACATTCACATAGCCTATCTAAAAATAAAGAAGTAATATCAAAGGAACAACATTTAACTTTCCATTGGGAGAAATTTAGCAACCTAGCACATAAAAATTTTCTGCCAATCGGTATGTATGATTTCTTAAAGGAATACGAGGAACAAAAACAACCAAAGTTTTTTTCCCTTATAAAGGATCAATTTACTACCAAATTATTAAGCAATTTGTAATTGAGACTATTTTGTAACAAAAAAAGCTCTCCTTAACGTTTTCTACTAATATTCCTCCCAAAAACTTGAAAAATAACTTAGTGATCTCAGGTTTTAGTAATACACTAAGAATGGACTGTGTAATATAAGAAGTTTAATACAGAAACTTGGAAAGCGATTAGAGAGATGAGTGAAAAAGTTCAAGAAATTGTAAATGCTGCTTTCCAGTATATCTTATTTTTCATATTTGAAGTGTGGCAAGTAGTCAAATATTTTATACGACGACTATATATTTGGCATATATTTTCCGTACGCAATAGGTGGTATCTTAGTAGAAATGGAAATTACTATAACCCAATACTAGAAGCTACCGTTTATCCATGGTCACCAGGATGGAATATAGCAAGATTTGGTATCCACTACCAAGGATATACCTCTAAAATACATGCTCAAGAATCTGCATTTAAAATGTGGATGAAAGAACGATTTCATAAAAACAACTCAACAAGCTTCTTAGAACATTAAATTGCTAATAAAATGAAAAAATTAACTACGCAAGAAGCATGTGACGTTTTATCAGCTTGGACTGTCTTGGAAATATTAACACCTCAATCATTTAATAAACCAGAAGACCTAGTAGGAGGAAATAAAGAATTAGTTGTTTTATTAGATAATACACTACCTTGGGAGAATGGCGGCGAAAAATTGCCTCCTTATCGCCAATTATTCTATCAAATAATAATAGGTTCAATTAATCTTAAGAATGTATTTTCCGCTCTAACTAAAAAGTATGGTGACACAAATGTAGAAGCAAAATATGTATCAGGGGAAGCCATTATGGGGGTAATTATTGTAGATCAATATGGTCATCTTATTAAAAACGATAGTTCTGTTAATATTTCAAGTTTTGCATGGGGTGCTCCTCAAGCTTTAAAAGGAAATCTTAAAAACTTAGGTAAATGGTCATCAACTGAAAAAGATACCGAAATAGCTCTTGAAGCAATCTTGTGTAAAAGAGATAAAAATGGTCAAAAGCTTCCCTTGAATAAAATAGTAATAGATGAGGCTCATAATTACCTTACTAATACTTTTGAGATACCAGCAGAAATGCTAATAAATAAACAATTTGCTATCAAAACTTATGAATCAAGTAAAAAAGATACCCCTACTAAAACTTTACTACTTAACAGCTTTTACCTAAATGATCTAATTAAAGCTAGTAATTTAATTCAAAAGCCAAATGTTCAAACAAACCTCTTGCAGTATTTAGGTGTGAATATCCCATTAAAGCGTTATAATATCCTAGATCCTTCTGTTTTACAAAGTATTCTTTCTCCCAAAAACATTCCTACAGCAAGATGGCCTGGATTAGGACGACATCCTTTAGTATTACTTCAACAAGCTGTAGTTAATTTATCCATGACTGAACTAAAAGACAGTGGAATTCTTGCAATTAATGGACCACCAGGAACAGGAAAAACAACTTTATTACGTGATATTGTTGCAAAATTAGTTACAGAGCGAGCAGAAGCGTTACTGAAGTTTGCTGATCCTGAAAAAGCTTTTACCGATTCAGGACACAAAATAAAAGCGGGACAGAGTTGGTTAAATCTTTATAAATTAGATAAGAGTCTAAAAGGTTTTGAAATATTAATTGCATCCTCTAACAATAAGGCTGTTGAAAATATTAGTGCTGAATTACCTAGTTTAAAAGCTATTGCAAACGATGCGAATGATTTGCGTTATTTTACAGTTCTATCTGATTTAGTATTTGGATGCAAAAGTTGGGGTTTGATTTCAGCAGTACTTGGAAATATTGCTAATTGTAATAATTTTAGTAAAAATTTTTGGTGGAATAATGATCTTGGGCTTTTAACATATTTAGCAGAAGCAAGCGGAATACCACAGATATTTGAAATTACAGATCCAAAAACCGGCAAAATCCTTGAACGTAGAAAACCGAGAATTATTGAAGAAAGTGATCCCCCACATAATCACAGTGATGCTTTAAGACGTTGGAGACAAGCTAGTACAGATTTTAAACATGTATTACAAGCAAGCCGAACTAGACTTGCTGAATTACAGGAAATAAAAAATCTAGTTCAAGATTTAGCAAATCTAGAAAGCGGATCAGAACAGGAGCAAACGTTAGAAGAACTTTTATTAGAACATTATAAATCAAAACCACATGTTATTTGGCGTATTCTAAATACTCCTTCATTTCGTGCTTGGCAAAAAGAAGGGCAAAGGATCGCCCATAAAGAAAGCCAAAAACTTGTTCATTTTGATTATGTAAAAAGAATTGTACCTAGATTTTCTAACAAACTTGGATCTCATTTTATTGATAATAATTTATTTTCAAAATCCCATGAAGAAAGACATATAGTTTCCCCATGGTGTGATACGCAAACACAATCCTTACGCGATGAGGTATTTATTTCTGCTATAAAGCTGCATAAAGCTTTTATAGACGCAGCAGCAAAACCTTTACGTCACAATCTTGGAGTTCTGATGAGAAATTTTGGTGGTTCTTATAGTGAAATAGATAAAAAAACCGTGGAACTTTTGCCAGATTTATGGTCATCTTTTTTCCTTGTAGTACCTAGTGTATCAACAACTTTTGCATCTGTAGGAAGAATGTTAAAGGATCTCCCTACAAATTCTCTTGGATGGCTTCTTATTGACGAAGCTGGACAGGCTTTGCCGCAAGCTGCTGTAGGAGCTATAATGAGAACAAAACGTGCTATAGTTACAGGTGATCCTTTACAGATAGAACCAGTGGTTACGTTGCCTAACAATTTAACAAAAAGTATCTGTGAACAATTTTTGGTAGACCCAAATCGTTTTAATGCACCAAAAGCATCAGTTCAAACCCTATCAGATACTGTAACTTCATATTTTTCGGAATTTAATACCAAAGACGGAAGTCGTTTAGTCGGTGTACCTTTATTGGTTCATAGGCGTTGCGCAGATCCTATGTTTAGTATTTCCAATGCAATTGCCTACGGAAATTCAATGGTACAAGCAAAGAGTCCCAACAATTCTCCAATACGTAACTGTCTTGGTCCTTCTATGTGGTTTGATGTTCAAGGTCAAGCACTAGATACATGGTGTCTAGAAGAAGGAAAAAAGGTAGTTGAACTATTATATAAATTAAAGAGTGCTTCAATATTCCCAAACCTATATATTGTAAGCCCTTTTAAACTTGTTGCAGGTAATTTACGCAAAATTATAAAAGATCATCATATTTTAGAGTCTTGGATAACTACGGATACGAATCTTTGGCTTAATGAACGAATTGGAACAATACACACTGTACAAGGACGAGAAGCTGAAGCAGTAATTCTAGTATTAGGGGCTCAAGCACCAAACCAAAATAAAACTCGGATATGGGCAGGTAAATCTCCTAATATCTTAAATGTAGCAGTTACACGTGCTAAAGAAGTTATCTATGTTATAGGAAATAAGAGCTTATGGAAAGAAACAGGAGTATTCAGAGAACTAGACTGTAGAATAGATTGATGTGTTCAGCCCATCAGCTCCAACTTGTTGCTAATTGATAGTTGTTTTTAACGTTTGACTTTAGATTTTTAGATTTAAATGTTGTATAATGAACTTTGTGCAAAATCCGTTTCAAACGGATTTATATTAATTTATAATAACCTCAAGTATCTATGTAATAAATTAATAGTAGGCTCAAGTAATCATCACCATTAGGGGTGATGTCACCACAACTGTCGAAAGTTAGAAGAGGAAGCGGTTTTAGAACTCATTATGGCAGTTTAAAAGTTGTAGAAAAATAACCAAGGTCATTGCGAGGAGGCATAAGCCGACGAAGCAATCCATTTTTGGTTACTTTTATTGCTTCGCTTACGCTTGCTAATAGACACTGTGGTATAGGTATTTGTAAACTTTCAACAGTTGTGGGGTAACACCGAAGATGCAGAAAGTCTAATAAAGAATTTATTAATTCATCTCCTAATTAACAGTTGATATTATTTGTATAACGTGTATAATGTGCTTCTTAAAAATTAATAAAGGACAATTATATATGATGAATTCCCACGAGAACAGACCTCTCGTTAAAGACATTAATTGCACAGCTGACTTAAAACGTGACTCAGCCTTTACTACACAGCCTACTACCCTTGGTAATGCCTTACAGTTTCCTGTATCTAATGCTACTGATAACACCTTACAGCCTTCCTTAATTACGTCTAATTCAAATGCTACCTTACGGTTCACTGATGAGCAGGATGTTCGACCAATATTAGGAGACGACAGCGAAGGCTCTCAAGAATAAAGCACAAACCTACCATTTCAAAAGCTGTTTTTACAGCTTTTGAAGTTAGCTATAAATGTCAAATTAGTTAAAAAAGTTTTACTGATTTGTCATGAAGCAACATAATTCCCGTAGTGAAAAACGGAGCAAATATGTTCTTTACTTCCAATAACAAGGTTTCATTACTAATTTCTTGTTGTAAATCTTCTCTGATTAAATCAAAGATTTCCTGTAAACTTTTACCACCATCTATCATTTGTTTAAAAACATATTTGGTATAATTAGAAATTGGTATAGTAATATTGATATCCTTTAATAATGAATTATTTAATGTAAAGTTAACAATATTGCCAGCTACTAAAGCATTAGTTTCTATATGATCATAAATTTGTTTAGAAATAACCCCAGTAATACCATAAAAATATGGTATATTATCCAAATTATCAAGACTAGCAATAGTATCTTTTTGATTAGAAACAAAAAAACTGTGTTTAATAATATTTCCAACAATTAATTCACAAATTGCTTGCTGTGTTATGATATCTATCCTCTTAATTTTCTGTAGAAGAGAAAAATCACTAATATAATTTTCGATCCTTAGAGCTAATTTTTCGCTAACATCAGAAAATTCCACAAAATTTAAAGCTGCATTATGAATAAATTCGTATAATTCGGGAATAGAATAAGCCCTATCCTGTTTATGCAAAAACATGTCTATAAACCTACATCACCGAAAATAACATGGTCACCTAGCAGTTCTTGCCCACGTATATACCAATTAGTTGCAGGGAAACCAGCCATAACAGACTTGGTATTCATTATTTCTTCTACCCTATTGCTAACACCTTGGTTTACCATTTTCATGATATCTTGTACCTGATATAATCCAGTACGACCATATTTAGCATAAACCATTATGTTAATTGCTCCCTGATCAGAGAGAGAATCCTTTAATATCTTTAAACCATCTGGAGGGCTTTTCAAATGGTGTAATACTCCTATACAATTAATATAATCAAACTTACCTAAATTAAGCTTTGGAATATTTAAAATAGAATCATATACCCATTTAATATTGGTAAGACCACGTTTTTCAGCACGTTTTTGGGCAATTTCCATGCTTGGCTTGCTAAAATCTAAATACACCACTTCAGCATTTTTATCTTTTAGTTGCTCTGCCATATATATAGCAGAATCACCAGTACCACCACCGGCAATTAGCACCCGAAAACCTGAATTAAAATCTTCTTTACCTTTATATAAATAATGATTTAACTCACCCAAAAATTCACCGCTAATTACCAGTAATCTTTTTGTTTCATCTTCAGTATCTCTATAAGGATAGGGGTAATCTTGATAATGCTCTTAAACTACAGCCAAATCACCAGTTCCCTCAATGGGAACATGGCTATTTGTTTTAACTTGTTTAGATTTTGACATAGGAAATTTACATTATACTTGGAGTTGATAAAAAATTTATAATCATAGCAAAATAGCTAACAAATATCATATTATCAAGTCCTTTATTTGTAATTGTATAGTATGACGTTCTTGCCAACTATTCACTTTTAATGAACCAATTACAGAAATATTATGTGACTTAATATTAAGTAAAATATTTTCTATAGGACTAGATACACTATTAAACGCAATCGCATGAAGCGGTTTAGAACCAAAAGCTTCCTTAGAAGGAGCAAGCAAACATCTTATATGTTTACCACCGACTATGTCAGCTTTTAACACAAAAAGATTAGAGAATTTAAATATTGGCTCATAATTTCCTTGACCAAATGGTTCGAGTTTACTCAGCTCATCCATTAGCGGCAAATTTACACTACTTGTAGTAAGTTCCGCATCATATTCTTCATAGGCAATGTCATTTTGATTACTAATATCAATCTTAAAGGCGTGATTTAAGAATTCTTGTAACTCTTGTAATTTCTCTTCCAATACTGTAAATCCAGCTGCCATTGCATGTCCCCCGCCAGCTATGATTAAATCTTTAGCCTTGGCATTGATAATTTTACTACCAAAATCAACATTTTTGACAGAACGGCAAGAAGCCTTACCGATTGCATCATTTAAAGCTATAACTGAAACCGGTTTATTAAATTTTTCCTTTAATCTGCCAGCGACAATGCCGATAACACCGGGATGCCACCCTTTACCAACTATAAATAATGAACTATCATTTTCTTGAGTTAAAGCTATTTTAGTAGCTTCCTCTATCATTATCAGTTCTATTACTTTTCGCTCATTATTATGTTTCTCCAACTCTTGTGCAAGTAGATTTGCTTCTATTGCACACTCGGTAGATAAAAGACTAGCACCCAAGGATGATTTACCAACTCTTCCACCGGCATTGATCCTAGGACCCAACACAAATCCCAAATGATAACAGTTTGGTTTTTCATTTAAACCAGCAACATCACATAAAGTCTTCATACCTAAATTTTTTCTTTGACCAAGGATTTTTAATCCTTGAGCAACAAAAGCACGATTTAAGTGAATAAGTTTCATTACATCGCATACTGTTCCAAGTGCGACTAAGTCTAAATATTGCATTAAGTTGGGTATAGCCCGTAGCAAACTGGCGTCATTGCGAGGAGATGCTTCAGCAGCGACGAAGCAATCCAAATGCTTTCTTTTATCACCATCTTTCTTGATTGCTTCGTCGCAGCGAAGCTGCTCCTCGCAATGACGATCAGCAAAGAAATTTTGTTTTTTTAAGTCGGATAATAAGGCGGTAGCAAATAAAAATGATACCCCTACAGCTGCTAGGTACTTATATCTACTGGTCTCATCGATACGATTCGGGTTAACAACAGCAACAGCGTCAGGCAATATATCACTACTAATGTGATGATCGATAACTATTACATCAAGCTTTACTTGTGATGCATATTTTAGAGCCTCATGTGCCATTGCTCCACAATCAACAGTAATCAGTAGCTCAGTAGCATTATCCTTAATTTTCTGCATAGCAGCTGGAGTTGGTCCATACCCTTCAGCAATTCGGTCTGGAACATAAATATCAGCTTCTTGCCCCAAATCTCTAAATAGATTCTTAAGTAGTGATGAAGATGTAGCCCCGTCAACGTCATAATCAGCAAATATACAGATTTTCTGTTTATTTATAATAGCTTCTATAGTCCTATCTACTGCTTTTTGCATATCAAGTAAATGAAAAGGATCTGGCAGTAAATTCTTGAGCTTAGGTGATAAAAAATCTATAGCTTGTGACAAGTTCTCTAAGCGAGGAAATAGAACCCGTGCTAGAAAATCACTGATTCCTACAGAACGACAAAGTTCTGAAACATCATCCTCGTTTACTGATCGCTGTTGCCAAATTTTTCCATTTACTGAACGTTTGGGTTCTAGTGGTATTATCATGTAAGGCAACCCTATTTAAAAAATTAGTTCCTTTAACTTATAAATCAACTCTAAGGCTTGTTTAGGGGAGAGCTGATCAGGATCGATTTTAATAAGTTCTTCTTCTAACTTATTAAATTTTATTTCTTTTTTACTTTCTACTGGCAGACTAAATAAACTTAAGTTGTTTGATTCAGTGTTTAATATATTTTTGCTTTTGTACGTTGCGGTTTTTTCTAATTTTGTTAAAATGTCATTCGCCCTAATTATAACAGATTTTGGTAGACCCGCTAAGTAGGCTACATGAATTCCATAAGATTTATCAGCTATACCTGCTATAATATTATGCAAAAATAATATTTCTTTCCCTAATTCCTCAATAGCCACCGTATAATTTTGCAAGGCTGGCAAAAAATTACTCATGCTGGTTAATTCGTGATAATGCGATGCAAATAAACATCGACATTTGAGATTATCATGAATATATTCCAGCACCGCAAAAGCAATTGATACACCATCATAGGTAGAAGTTCCGCGACCAACCTCATCTAATATGACTAAAGAATTTTTAGTAGATTGTGCTAAAATAGCTGATGTTTCAAGCATTTCCACCATAAAAGTCGATTGGCCTGCTTGTAAATCGTCCCCTGCCCCTATCCTACTAAATATCTTGTCTACAATACCTATTTTGGCACTTTTAGCCGGCACAAAACTACCAATTTGAGCTAATATGGCTATTAGGGCATTTTGCCGTAAAAAAGTACTTTTACCTGACATATTAGGTCCAGTAATTAACCAAATTCTATGAGTTTCCGATAAAGTACAGTTATTGTGAATAAAGCTTTTTTTATCATTTGATAAACTTTGCTCAACGACTGGGTGACGCCCTTCAATAATCTCAAAACTCAAATCATTGCTTAAGCTAGGCTTGACGTAATTATATTCATCAGCAATATAAGCAAAATTACAAAATACATCAAGTTGACTCAAGGAACAGCTAAGTAATCGTAAGAATATAGCTTTATCAATAACTTGCTGGCATATTTTATTATATAATTCTAGTTCAAGACTAACCGCTAAACTTCTGCTATTAACCATATCGCTTTCTAACTTTTGTAATTCAATAGTAGTATAGCGACTAGCATTAGAGGTTGTTTGTCGGTGAATAAATTTTGAAGCGTACATTTTATCACTATGTCTTAGGGTAACTTCAATAAATAAGCCAAGTACATTATTATGAGATATTTTTAGGGTGTCGATGCCAGTATCAAGGCGATATACATTTTTTAATTTTTCTACATGTGCTTTGCCATTGTTAATTAAGTCATATAATTCTTGTATTTTAGGATGATAATGATGATTTATTATCCCACCTTCATTGATAGTATTAGGTGCATCCTCTCTAATTGCTTGATCTATTAATGAATATAACTGTTCATCTCCAGATAGAGGTTTAATTAACTTCTCTATATAATCTAGCAAATTTAGCCCATAATGGGCAATAAACTCTCCTTTTATTTCCAGTGCAGCATTTAACGTATATTTAATATTTAGCAGATCTCGCCCGCAGCCACGATTCATGGTAATTCTAGCCAAGCAACGTTCTAAATCCCCAGTTTTCTTGAGTAACTTTTTAATATTCCCTACTAGTTCAATATTTGAATAAAAAAATTCTGTGATATTTTGTCGATAATTTATTTCGTCAATATCTATTAGTGGTGTAGATAAAAAGTGATATAGTAAACGACTACCAACCTTAGTAACTGTATGATCAATAGTGGCCAGTAAACTACCCTTGGTTTTTCCTAATAAATTATTAGTAATTTCCAAATTCCGCCGAGTCGCCGAATCAATAATCATAAAATTATGGTAATTGACCAACAAGGGCAAAGGTAGCGAGGGTATATTTTGCTTTTGCGTTAGCGATAAATATTCTAAGATACTACCAATACTACTTGTTTGACATTCAGATATTTCCCCTATGGCTTTTAGATCATTGATTTTGTAAAAATCTAAAATAATTTTATGGCATTTTTTAGGAGCAAAAAAACTATCAACTTGATACGAGACACGAAAATGTAATTGGTGCTGAATACTACTAGCTAATTGTTCTCCCTGCAAATTTTCGCTAAGTAAAATCTCTTTAGGCTTAAGACGTGATAGTTCATTTAGAATCTCATCCTGCGGAATCTCTATAACTGAAATTTCTGAAGTGGAAAGATCAACATAACAAATTGACGCCCTGTTTTTTAGCAAAACTAAGCTTGCCAGATAATTAGGTTCGCATGACGAAATTAAAGATTCCTCGATAATAGTACCTGGGGTGATAATACGCGTTACATCCCTATTTACTACAGCTTTATAGCCACCACGTTTCTTTGCCTCTTCCGGTGTTTCTAGTTGATCACAAATAGCAACTTTGTAATTTTCTTCAATTAATTTATTTAAATATGTCTCAAGAGCATGATGGGGTACGCCGCACATAGCAATCTCAGAGTCTCCATTAGATCCTCTTTTGGTAAGAGCAATACCTAAAACTTGGCTGGCAAGAATTGCATCATCAAAAAACATTTCATAAAAATCGCCCATCCTAAATAATAGAAGACAATCAAGATTGGCAAATTTGATGTCTAAATATTGTTGCATCATCTTTGTTGATTGATCATAATTATATTTATGGCGAAATTCTTCTAAAGTCATGGATATATTTAGTTGTTTGAATTAGATTTGAGTATATACTCAGGTAGAACTTCAAGAATTAAGGTCATTGTATACTCTTCTGCTCCTACGAATTGTTGTTTGAAAATATCATGGATTCGCAGGCTCATGTACTATATGTACACCTAGCATGCTCACCATTCATTTTCAAATCCAATTCTTCAAATCATTTGAGTATACCATAAAGATCACAACTGTTGAAAGTTAAAAAATCGTCTATTAGCGAAGTGCTGTTGTAAGGTTTAAGCCGTCTATTAGCGAGCGAACGTATGTGAGCGTGGCAATCCATGAAGCTTGTCATATGGATTGCTTCGTCGACCTATGGTCTCCTCGCTAATAGACGGTTTTGGCTAAAATTTTTTCAATTTAGCTATAATTGGGTTGATTCGGTTTTTCTCTCACTATTTCAAATAAGTTATGCATAATATTTACCTACAAAAATTAAAATTACTAAATTATCGTAATTTTCAGAATTTAGATATTAGTGCTGGTAATAATCCTGTTATACTAATAGGGGGGAATGGTAGTGGAAAAACTAACATTTTAGAATCAATATCACTATTTTCACCTGGTAAAGGCTTGAGATCAGCCAAATTAGATGATATTTGTCAAAGGGGAGCAGATCATTGCTTAGCTTATACATTATTACACAGTAAACTTGGCTTAGTTGAAATTTCAACGAATTTAAAGCGTGAATCTAATAGACGTTTTACGGAATTTAATGGTGTTAAAATACAAAATAATGAACTAAGTAAGTTCACTGCTATGATTTGGCTTACACCCCAAATGGAAGGTATTTTTTCTTCCGGTATTAGCGATAGGCGTAAATTCTTTGACAGGATTGTTTATAACTTTAATCCATCGCATGCAGGAATAGTTAGTAAATACGAATATTACATGTATGAACGTAGCAAAATACTAGCACAAGACCAAGTGGATACAAATTGGCTAAGAGTGGTTGAAGAAAAAATGGCGGAATTATCAATTGAGATTGCTATTAATAGGCTAAAAATTTTAGAACATATGCAAAAAGCTATCTCAGATTTGGATAATGATTTTCCTAAAGCTATTTTATCAATTAATGGGGTTATAGAAGATATAATATTAAGAAATTCTGAAATAGATATTGATTTTATAAAAAATGAGTTAGTGGTGTCTCGTGTTCATGATAAGATATCTAATAGAACTAATTTTGGAGTGCATAAAAGTGATTTTGTAGTTATTCATAAAGAAAGAAACGCCTTAGTTAAACACTGTTCCACCGGTGAACAGAAGGCTATGCTCATTGCCATAATACTTGCCCAAGTTAATTATTCTATTAAAGAAAACATTGCTATGCCTATTTTACTGTTAGATGAGGTTTTTGTACATCTTGATAACAAAAGGAGGCAGTACTTAATTGATTTCTTCCTAGAATTAGGATTACAGATATGGGTGACTGCAACTGACTTAAATGGCATAGAATCTTTAACAAAAAAAGCAGAATTAATAAAATTATAGGATGAAATTTCTCTTATTTAATTTTAAGGCAATACCTTAAAACTTGATCACGGCGTTCTAATATAGAATTAAGGTAAGAATTATTTAAAAAATCAGAACCTTTTGCTGCTATAAAAATCTTTCTAAGAAGAGGTAAGTCTAATTTTTTTATAGCTTTTATAGTGTCGTCATAACATTGTGTTGGATAAGATATTATAAAACTCTTATCAAATGCATGATACTGAATCCATAGGCTATTTTGATAAATAACAAACCGAAAAGGGTGGTTATAAGACTGAAAATTTTTGTAAAAGGTAGGAGGTATTTGTTTTTTAAATCTTTGTTTTAGCTTTTCTTCATTAGGGAGATCAATAACCTCTGCTTTATCAAAAGGAAATGGTTTATCCCAATCATTGGTATTTAATTTATCACTATACAGTACTCTAACAAAAGGAAGTTCACCAAGCTTAACATATTGGCGATTACGAATGCCTGAATTATCTATTGCAATAAAATATGTTTTATTAATATCTTTAAATATTAATAAATTATGTGATCCAGAGTCCCACTGTCCAAAAATAAAGTAAAAAGTTCGTAGGTTCATTTGATCTTTTATGGAAACCTCTTGAAGAGCTTTTTCATACTCTTCAGGTACTAAAGGATCAATTTTAGTATCAATGTAGAGTTGCAATGATCCTGTCATTCCATTAATTTTACGCATTACTGTTGGAGGAATATGAGGGAAACCTAGAATTAGAGAAGCTTGATACGCTGCTACTTCAGCTTGTGCATCTCCTAAATCATCTGCAGGTAATTTTTTAAAGACAGCTTTTACCTGATCATCTAAAGTAACTAAAAAAACTTCTCCATTGAATTCGACTTTTTTACCTTTTTCCGCAAGAAACTTTCTCATAGGTTCTATATGGTGTATTGTAGATGTTTTAAGCAATTTTGAGATCTCAACTTTTTTCCATGTTTCTGGATGGTTAAATGGGCTGGCATATGCAAAATGTATAGTTAATAAGGATGGTAGAATTATATAGAAGGAGACTAAGAATATTCTAGAAACTTGCATATAATTTTATTATTAGTTGATATTTTTTAATTCAAAATCTTTTTCTACTTTGTAGAGCTTCTTTGGCTATATCGAAGTCGCTAAATGGTAGTTTTTTATTACCGATTATTTGATAATTCTCGTGACCTTTGCCGGCAATCAGCAAAATATCATCTTCTTGTAAATTATTTATTGTTTCAGTAATTGCAATTTTTCTATTATTTATTTCTATATATCTATTAGTGATAGATATAATACCTTGTATAATTTGCTGCCGTATGAATTTTGGCTCTTCATTCCTCGGATTATCGTCAGTGATAATAACTCTATCTGCAATTTTTGCAGCAACTTGCCCCATTAATGCTCTTTTACCACTATCTCTATTCCCCCCACAGCCAAAAATTACTTTTAATGATCCCCTATTTGAGTATATTTCTGATTTTATTTTTTTTAGTTCTAGCAAGCTTTTTTCTAAGGCATCTGGAGTGTGAGCGTAGTCAATAAAAATATTGCTATTAGCTACTCTCTCTAAACGTCCTTTAACTGCTTTAATTTGTGGTAATTTCGACATGACTTGTTCAAAAGGAAAGCCAGTCAAATGCACCATCATAACGGCAATTAGTAAATTGGTTGCTTGAAAACTACCAACTATATCGGTAGTAAAATTATATTTCTGCCCGTTATAACTACAAATTGTGCTGTCGATAATTTTCAGATCACCATTCATACCAACGGTTAAAAATTTTATATTACGATCCTGTAAATAACTTTTGATATAATCTAATTGTTCTATTTCCGAGTTTAATACAGCAACTCCTGCCTGCGATAAATTATCTGTAAATAGTTTTAGCTTAGCTAAAAGATAATTATCCATATTCTTATGATAGTCAAGATGATCTTGACTAAAACTAGTAAAGCAGGCAGCATCTACTTTTAGACCATGTAATCTTTCTTGATCTAGACCATGGCTGGAAGCCTCAAAAGCTACATATCTTATATTATTCTCAGCTAGATTATGTAAAATATGTCTGAAAGTTACAGGATCAAGGGTAGTGAGGGCAGGAAACTTATCTGAAATCTCTTGGATGGTTGTTAAATCCAAATTCTCAGGACATTCTATACCGATAGTACCAATAGAACAGCTGGGTACTCCTAGCAATGTGTATAGCTGTCTGCAATAGGATACTACCGAGGTTTTACCGTTAGTACCAGTAGCAGCTACCATATATTGTGGTAATAAAGGGTAAAGAATATTAGCAGCTTGGCTCAGTGCCACCCGTGCATCACTCACAAGCGTTATATGTACACCATTAGCGATAATGTTAGGGTTTTTCAAACTTGCAGCATCATCGGTAACAATGAATTTCACTCCTTTGTTTATTACATCATCAATAAACTTATTACCATCCGAACTTGCTCCTTTAATGGCGAAGAATAGACTAGTTGATTTAACTAGTCTAGAGTCGCAACATAAAATTTTAGGTTCAATATGAGAGGTAATTTTTAAATAGTCAAATAATTTTTGCAATTTAAATATAGCCTAATTAGTTTTTATGTGTATGTTTAGCACGTATATACTCAAATGATTTGAGTATACTACGTCTACCAACTCTTGAAATCATAGTAGTATAAAGTAGTAGCCCATGTAAAGCTAGTAGATAGTTTGTTAACAAGAAATTTAGGGTTTCTTATGCAAAAAAAAGATATATCAATTTTAATAGGTAATGCTCTAGATCATTTTGATACGGCTATTTATAGTTTTCTTGCTCCAGTTTTATCAATGATCTTTTTTCCCAAAGATGATCCTATAGTTGCTTTAATCTTAACCTATAGTGTGCTAACAACTTCAATCGTTACTAGACCAGTTGGCTCGATAATTTTCAGTATAATTGTCAAAAAACGAGGACCAACTCTGGCTCTATCCTATTCATTAATAGGTGTTGCTATTACTACTATGTCAATAGGATTTATACCAACTTATCAAATGATTGGCTGGTTTTCACCATTGATGTTGCTCATTATTCGAATGATGTTAGCAATTTTTGGCGAAGGAGAACACTGTATTGCCAAATTATATATTGTAGAAAATAAGACGCAGATTCAAGGAGTGAAAGCATCTTATCTATACGAGTTATCAACAATGTTTGGCATTATTATTGCCTCTTTTATAAGTAACATTCTAATTAGTTCTAATCACCATGAATATTGGCGTTTATGTTTTATATTAGGAGGGAGTACAGGGATTGTCGGGATTTATCTTAGACGTTATTCTAATACGTCTCAAAGAGCAATAGAACAGAAATCCTCTACATCAAATGTGATATTGAATAATAAGTGCAATATTCTACGTGTATCTATAGTTAGTGGTTTTTCCTATATGACATATGTCATACCTTTTGTCGTGATGAATAGTTTTGTCCCTCTTATCACTTCTATATCTTTGGAGGCGATGATGAGTGTTAATACTATTTTATTAATCATAGATGTAGCAATGATTCCATTAGTAGGGCATTTTATTAAAAAATATCGCCCTGTGGATGTAATGATCGTAAGCACTAGCATTCTATTTATTAGCATAGTACCATTATGGTTATATATTACTGATGCTTCTGTATGGTATATTAATTTTGTTCGTTTATGGATTATTACCTTAGGGATAACTTTTGCATGTCCACTAAATTATTGGCTTAATAGCTTATTCCGTAGTTCAGATAAATATATGCTAGTTAGTATTGGTGATGCTTTAGGTAATTCAATATTTGGACGATCTACCCCTGCAGTGTGCATAGCTATTTGGCATTTTACTGGCTCTTCTATAGCCATAGGAGTTTATATTGCAATGATTACTTTAGTTACCATATGGGCGGTGAAGAGTATACCATGAAAAACATAATAGATATAGATGTATGACAAGACCGGCATTCCTAATTGCTTTTTTTACGACAATCGTGCGTTATTATGATTATGCTCTTTTTGGTCTCTCGGCAGCAGCTCTATCCAAGAATTTTTTACCTCTAGGATCAAATGATAGGCAGATATTATTATTTTTTGCTATATTCAGCATAGCTGTAATAGCTCGTCCCATAGGCTCGATCATTTTTGGTTTTATCAGTGATAAATATGGTAGAGTTGTATCAGTTAAAATCTCAGTATTTTTGGCTACTATCTCTACAATTCTTATAGGATTAACCCCTAATTTTGATAAAATTGGTATGTATGCTACAATAATTTTAATATTTTGTCGTATGACATTTTTAATGAGTTTGGCAGGGGAGAGCGATGCAATAAAAATTTATGTTGTCGAAAAGGTGGGTATGAGGCACAAAAATTATACTTATGGTATCGTGTCATTTTGTACTCAGGTTGGGGCATTGCTTGCTGCAACAATTTATCATTTTTCGACAAAGTTTGAACAAATGTCTCATTTATGGCGGGTCAATTTTATTATTGGTGGAATTTTTGGTTTATTTATCATAAGTCTAAGGCACTATTTTCGTGAAAGTGAAGAGTTTTTAAAGTCTAAAAAGGATCATAAATCTATATATTACAACTTTTTTGATTTAGGAAAGATTATAAAAAATTCATTTGGCAGATTTATCATAGCAATATTAATAAGTGGTTGCATAGGAGGTATTTACCATTTTTTAATTATTTTTTGGGGAGTCTTTGCAGCAAAAAGCGCGTTGCTTATGAATAGCAATCAAGCTCAAATTATCAATATAGTCTTAATAACCATTTACGCTATTATGTCAGTGTTTTCTGGTTTTTTAGCCGATAGGATTTATCCTAAAAAACAAATTATTACATCGTTATCATTAAGTTTGTTAGTTATAATTATTGTACAGTTTCTATTATATAAAGAAATCTTTGTGATTTACTTCCCCATCATTCTTATAGCCCTTGCTCCATTTTATGTAGTACCATTACAAGTTATTGTCCAATCTCTATTCATTACTAATATTAGGGCTAGAATGTGTAGCATATCGCATTCACTTGGTGGCATGATATTTTCGTCAACAACACCATTTTTTTGTATGTTATTGTGGCAATATTTTAATTCAATATTCTTAGTGCTAGGATTTTTCCTGATATTGTTATTAATATTGTTCAGTACAGTAATTTATCTGTATAGTACAAACGTTATAACAAATTATAGCTAACCCGAATAGTATTACTCCGTCATTGCGAGGAGTGCGTAAGCACGACGAAGCAATCCAAATGGATTGCCACGACCACTATGTGGTCTCGCAATGACGCCAATTTGCTATGGATAAATACTAACCTTGGTTAGCTATATAACAAATTACCAAACTGAAGGAGAGAATTTTGCAAAAAAAACATAATCTAATAAAGTATGACTACAGTGCCTATAATACTTTAAGAAGGTTAATAATTGATCATATAAAACCCTATCTAAAGCAGATCGGCATAGCAGTATTTTGTATGGTAGTTGCAGCTATGTGTGCTGCTTATAGCGTTAATTTAGTGCAACCAACTATTGATCAAATATTTTTAACAGGCAATCGTCAAATGTTATTATTTTTACCGTTAATGGTAGTAATAACATTTACTATTAAAGGGATAGCTGAATATTATTCAAATTATTTAATTAAATTTCTTGGTCAGAGGATTTTAACCGATCTGCAAATTAAGATGTATGAGCATCTATTGTTTGCCGACATTCTCTTTATTCAATCTCAATCATCGGGGCGTTTAATATCACGTTTTACTAACGATATTTCCATGATGCGTGGTGCTGTGTCAAATTTACTAGTAGGATGTGCCAAACATTTTTTAACAGTAATAGGTCTTATCATAGTGATGTTTAAGTTAGAACCTGGGTTGTCTTGTATTGTTTTTCTAGCATTTCCCCTAGCAATTTATCCAATACAGAAATTAGGGAAAAAAATTCGTAGAATATCAGGTCAAGCTCAAGAGGAATTAGCTAATTATACTTCTAGGTTAGATGAAACTTTTCAGTCAATTAAAATTGTTAAGTCTTTCTTAGGAGAGAGAATTGAAAGCAATCGAGCTTTATTGCTCTCTAGTAATATTTTACGTTTTCTAAAGAAAACTGCAAAACTGGATGCATTGGTTTCACCAATCATGGAAGTATTAAGTGGTATTACAGTTGGAGGGCTTATTTGGTATGGTGGGTTGTTAGTCATAAAAGGAGAAACTACACCAGGAGCATTTTTTGCTTTTATTACTGCATTTCTTGCAGCTTATAGACCTTTTAAAAGTTTGGTTTCTTTAAATGTAAACTTACAAGAGGGTATTGCTGCAACAAGAAGAGTTTTTAATATCCTAGATACTGAGCCTATTATCAAAGATAGTGTAAATGCTCAAACTGTTCAGTTAGTTAATCCACAAATAATTTTTAACAATGTCGAGCTAAAATTTAATAATAAAGTAGCTTTAAAGCTCATTAATCTAAAAATAATGCCAGGGAAAACTACAGCTTTTGTTGGACGTTCTGGCAGTGGCAAAACCTCGTTATCTAATTTATTAGTAAGATTCTATAACCCAACTAGCGGACAAATTTTAATTGATAATTATGATATTAAAGATATAAAGATTGACTCTTTAAGGCAGCAAATTTCTTTAGTAACTCAAGATACTACATTATTTGACACTAGTGTTGCAGAAAATATTGCTTATGGTAATCCAAATGCAACTCGTGATCAGATTATTATAGCAGCAAAATATGCTGATGCTCATCAATTTATCTCAAATCTGCCTGCAGGGTATGATACGATCATTGGTAATCAAGGTTCAACACTTTCAGGTGGACAACGTCAGCGTTTAGCGATAGCTAGAGCTTTTTTGAAATCAGCAGCAATTTTAGTTTGGGATGAGGCAACAAGTTCGTTAGATCAAAATTCTGAGCGATTAATTTTAAATTCTTTAGTAAATATTCGTGAGAATAAAACCACCCTAATTATAACACATCGTTTATCGAGCATTAAGGATGTTGATCATATAGTTGTTATGAAATCTGGTATGATATTTGAACAAGGAACTCACTCACAACTTATGGACAATAAAGCGGAATATTATAAATTATATAATAAGGAATTAGAGGAGGGGGATAAGTGAACATAAAGGGAGTAGCTGTCTATTTACACAACAACAAAATACAAAAATATTCATCTTTTTTAAAAATAGATAAAAAATCCTTGGTAATAATTTATATTTTAGTTTAATCTATAAATTGAATATAAAAATATTTATGGTTTTTATGGAAGAAGATATTAATTATTGGGACAACTCAAAGTATGCACCTTGTCAATATGCTACTAGATTACTGGACAAATTACGTAAGATGAATGAGGAAGTAAACCGGTCAATAGATATTGATGAGGTTATAAAGGCTATTTATTACGCCAAGAAATATCATGGCAGCCAAATGAGGCAGTCAGGCGAGCCTTATTACTCTCACCCAATAGAGGTAGCATATATGATCTCTGATTATCTTTTTCGTACTGACATTATTGTTACCAGCATACTACATGACACCATTGAGGATACAACACTTACCGCAAAAATGATTGCTTATATTTTTGGGGAGCAGGTTGCTAGTCAAGTAGAAGACTTAAGCAGGAACAAGCCTCACGGCAAGATTAGCTCGGCAGAAACATTAGATATATTACTTCAACAAGAAAAATATGATGTGGCATTGATTAAATTATTTGACCGAGTTCACAACTTACAAACTCTAGGAGTTAAATCACCTGAAAAAGCTAGGAAGATTATTGAAGAAACCGTAAAAAATTTTATAATCATTGCTATGCATTTAAAAATACCAACAATAACACAAGACTTAACTGCATTATGTTATAAAAATTTATCCATACAGCAGTTTGATCAACATAATCATCAAAATTCTATGGATAATTCCCCGCCACTTTCTCCAACTTTTCAAAATGTAATAGCCCGTATGCGAACCCCACAATTGTAGGGATCATAATAACCCATAATCCCCAATAGCCAAAATGGTTAACAAGATAAGTGAAGCCAAAAGCAGTAATAACAGACACGAAAGCACGTGATATAGCGAATATAATGCTAGCACAGGTGAAACGTTTAAATACAGGAAAATGTTTATAAATAATTGGCATAGCAGGACCTAAACATTCGTTAAATAAAATGATAAAGAGTTGAATTAAAAATAACTCAAACGGAGAATGAAGATTATTCAAAAAATATGGACAAAATATGATAAAAATAGAACATATTATGAGTATAATTTTCATGGTTAATAGTGGATATATTTTGTAACTTAAATAAGATAATATTGATACGACCAAGAGCTGTATTAGACATAGAATAAAATTATGATGAATAACCTCAGCAATTGTATAACCAAAGTTAGTTTGTAAAATATTACTACAATATATATAAATAAAATAAAAACCTACAGGTAAAGCACATTGTAAGAAAAAAAGAGCTAATATTGTTTTTTTATTAACTTTTTCTGTCCAAATAGGATTTTTTACTAAAGTACTGGTATCTGTATTAGTTTGTGCAAAAACTTCTTTTAGTTGACGTTTGGCATCAGCAAATTCAGGCGTTTCTCGTAGCTTCGTTCTTGCAATAAAACCAATCAATGCAATTACTGCACCTATCCAAAATGCTGCACGCCAGTTAAAGCCATAAGAAGTAACAAGTGAGGCAATAGCTAAAGCACCTAATGCTCCTAGGGAAGCAGAAACTCCTAATGATCCGACAATTGCATATTGGGCTGGTGGGTTAATCGTTTCCGTTATATAAAGTTCAGCACCTACTATCTCTCCCATAGAAGATATACCTTGCACAATGCGGCAGATTGTTACTATCCAAGCCGCTGCAACCCCTATCTGGGTATAGGTAGGAAGATTAGCCATGACAAGACATGATACAGCCATCATAAAAGTTGTGATGATAACGGTAGATTTACGTCCTATATTATCGCCCAACCAACCAAATACTAATGCCCCAATAGGTCGAAAAACGTAGGTTGAACAAAAGGCAAAAGCCGCCATTAAAGAGGCTGTGTGAGAATCAGTGGTCTCAAAAAAAATCTCATTAAGAAGTACTGCCATATGAACGTAAAGCATTAAGTCAAAGTATTCTAAGAACGTCCCAATTGAAAGTAATCCGACGGCTTCTTTTTGTTCTCTCGTTAGGCTGGTCTGGGGATAGATAACCCTGCCATCTGCTTGTACAAATTTGCTCATATTAGTGTTTAAACCCTTAAGTTACATGTTATCTAGAGTTATATATAATTGTGTTAAAAACTCCCTATACCAATTGGCATAGGGGATGACGATTTATGGAATTGATACTACATAATTTCACAACACATATGGAGTTTAACAGTTTCAGCTAGTGCTGTATCGTCTTCCGAGTCAGATGTACTAGGGCAAGTTTCGTACGAAGCATTATGCTGGGAAGAAGATGCCCCCTGATATGAGTGAAATTGTTGACAATGCGATTCTAATTGTTTATCAGCCCAAACTGCAGCAGACACAGAAATTTCTGCATTCTTGTTAGGATATTGTAGTGATTGTCTTAATAGCATTAACCCATTGCCCCACCTCTGAAAAAACATCAGTATAGACTCGTGTAGCATCCTTCTTAAATATTCCTAAACTGCACTCTTAAACAGATCAAGACTTACCTTGTCTTCTTCCTTCCCGTTACCTTTATCCCTATCATCAAAATCATCAGCCATTTTATATTTTGCCATGCTATTAGGTTGATTTATGTTGCAATATTTTAATTAGAATCAATTCTAAAATAATAGTCAACTTAATTTTTAATAAAAAAATTAATTAGTTTTTCATATATAAACAATATCCAATATTCTACTCGTATGCGATACGATTTTGATAATCAACATCTCGTTGATCTCAGCCTATATTTTTACCAAATATCTTTTTTCCCCCTTCTAATTTGTTCACCTTATGTATGGCATTTAAAAATTGTAGGAAAGTACAAGATGTCATTGCGAAACCACGTAGTGGTCGTGGCAATCCACATTCATTCAATTGCTTCGTCGCTGCGTTGCAGCTCCTCGCTAATAGACGCTAGGCTGTTTTTCCTATGACTTTTAAATTGCCATGGGGATTATGCGTAAGGTGAGTAATTTGTTTATAGAACCGTGATATTGTTACAACCAAGATTTATTATTTCAATTTTCGATACTATAATTTTCTTGCTATTAATTAACCAAATCTTCAGTATTTATAAATACTAATAAATATATTTAAGGTGAATAAATGATAGGATATCAGCAGGAACAAAGAAGCCTAACGAAAGAACAAAAAGAAGCTGTTGGATTGCTTTCAATAGGGACTTTCCTAGAGTATTTTGATCTGATGCTTTATGTTCATATGGCGGTATTGTTGAATGAGTTGTTTTTTCCAAAATCTGACCCTCATACTGCAGCAATTTATGCTGCTTTTGCTTTTTGTTCTACTTATTTATTAAGACCATTTGGGGCTTTGCTATTTGGCTGGATAGGAGATAATATTGGACGTAAGGCAACTGTTATTATTACAACTTTTATGATGGCTTTATCCTGTTTTGTGATGGCTAATCTTCCAACTTATGCTGAAGTTGGACTCATTGCTACTATATTAGTTACAATATATCGAATTCTTCAAGGCTTATCATCTATGGGAGAATTTATAGGTGCACAATTATACTTAACTGAAATAACAAAACCACCTATCCAATACCCAGTAGTAGCATTAACCTCTGTCTTTTCTATATTAGGTGGTACATTTGCATTAGCTATTGCATCTTTTACAACCTTACATAATTTAAATTGGCGTATAGCATTTTGGTTTGGAGCAGGGGTAGCTATAATAGGTGTTATAGCACGAACAACTTTAAAGGAAACTACTGATTTTGCTGACGCAAAAAGACGGGTAAAAAATATTTTAGGTGACTCAAAAAAAGACTTAAAATCTAATCCTATATGGAAAGGAATTGTAGAAAAAAATAGTGATAGGAAAAACATAATAGCTTTGTTTTTTATGGATTGTGCTTGGCCAGTATGTTTTTACTTTGCTTATGTTTATTGTGGTAATATTCTTAAGCAAGATTTTGGATTCAGCTCAGAACAAATCATTCATCAAAATTTTATTGTTTCAATAATTCAATTAATAGGAATGTTAGTATTGACTTTTTTAAGTTATAAAGTTTATCCACCAAAAATCATCAAAGCTAAACTATGCTTGTTTATAATTGTTATGTTACTTACCCCAATGTTAATAACAAAAACATCTAGTCATTATACTATATTTTTTATTCAATGTTGTATAATGCTATTTGCCTGTGACTATGTGCCAGCAAGACCAATAACATATACGCATATATCAATTTTCCGACGTTTTACTTATTCATCTTTTTCTTATGCTTTATCACGTGTTATAATGTATATAATAACTTCATTCGGACTGGTGTATTTAGTTGAGTTTTTTGGCTATATAGGATTATTAATTATAATGATACCTGTGGTTATAAGTTATAGTTTTGGTGTAATGCATTTTGGTAGATTAGAGAAAGCGGCTGGTAATTATTTTGATAAGAAAAATTAGTTGCATTTAAATCAATGTCTGTCAATACATTAATAGTAGTATATGTGTGTATTAATTTTGATACGCTAGGTAACCCTAAATATTCTGCTAAAACTACGAAATAACGTAAGGTCTCTTCTATAATCTTTTTAGCTTTTTCCGGTGATTTAGCACTAACCGTTTGTATATTATGTAATCTGTCAAATAACTTAACTAAAAGCACATCATGTTTCTTTTCTTTATATAACATTTCGACCATTTCCGCCGAGCTAATCTTGCCACTAGGTTTAACCCTAGTTAAGTCTTCTACTTGACTAGCCACTTGACTGCCAAAGATGTAAGCAATCATCTTTTCGGTAAGTTTTGTATCCTCGATGGTGTCGTGTAGTAATGCAGTCACAATCATGTCAGTTCTGAAATATTTTGGAATTTCTAGGGCTGTGTACTGGGCAAGCATATACGCCACTTCAATCGGATGAGAATAATAAGGCTCACCAGATTGTCTCATTTGACTGCCATGATATTTTTTAGCATAGTAGATGCCTTTTTTGACTTCATACATGTCTATTGGTTGCTTTACTTTTTTATTTAGCAAAATTAACTCATTAAGCAACCTCTCAGCATATGCACAATACTGGTATTTTGAATTATCCCAATAGTTATTAACATCTTCCATAAGAAACCATGATATTTTAATTATAAAGTTATTATAAACTAAAATTCTTATTACTTAAAGCATTTACTACTTTTTATTTTTAAAAAGATGCAATATTTTCTAATCTTGTTGTATAAATTTTTTCATAAATATGCTTAGCGGGTAGGAAGAATATGATATAATTCAACTATAATGATTATATAAAAGAGGATCAGATGAGTAAAGATAAAGATGTAGCTAGCACTATGCAACTACATGTGGCAGTTAAGAGTGGAAATATTGAGGAAGTAAGAAAAATATTAGAATTGCCTAACCTTGATATTAATGCCAAAGATAAAAATGGCAGAACTCCATTACATATAGCGGCAAAAGAAGGGTTTACTGATATAATAGAGTTATTAATTAAGTCTGGTGCTACGGTAGATGTGTTAGGTTATGAAAAAAGGACAGCTTTACATGAAGCAGCATTGAACACTAAATATCAGGCAGTAGAGATATTACTTGATCACGGAGCTCAAGTGGATAGTAAGGGTTGGGGTAAAGACATTACAAGATTTAAGGACAAAGGAGAATTATATAATACACCATTATTTAATGTGTTGGATCTATGGGTTGCCAAATATCAAGCTCTATGTGATGCAGACCCTGACGACATACCTGATACAGACCCTAAAGTAGATTATGATATAGAAGATAATAGTGATATTACAAAGAATTCAGAACAAAAGGAGGACTATATTAATACAGCCCATACACTAATAGATCATCATGCATCAGTAAATGTTTTTTTTAACAATGGTCACTATTATTATCACGCTATACATACTGCAATACGGGCAGGATTTTCTACTGTTGTAGAAAAGATGATAAAAAATGATCCTTCTTTAGCTAATGTACAAGAGTATTTAGATGAAAGGTGGCCTCATGATAAGCAATATCCCTTAGAAATAGCAATAGAACATGAACACCCTGAAACAGTAATGGTACTACTTAAAAATTATGCTAATGTTTGTGAGATAGAAAACGTCATGGAGAAATTAGCAAAATTGTATAATGAAGAAATATTAAAAGAAGCCAAATGTCTTGAAGAAAAAATAAAGAAATTTGTAGAAACATTTCGTTATGTTTCTGAGCACAAAGAATTACCTAATGATGGAGATAAAGCTGAATTTTGTCGTATTTTCCATATATTAGATAACCCTTCTAGACTCTTTAACTGGGACAAAGACCACTTTCCATTCATGGATGGACTAGATGCCTCGGAACAACTGACAGAAAAAATGAAAATTTCTGTAAGAAGTTTTGTTAACAATTTATCATCTGAAACACCTATTTCTAATCCAGGAACTGGTTTGACAGATGAAATAATTCACCAAGATGATATAATGAAACCATTAGGTGATTCTGATCATCATGACCAATGAAATTACTCATATGTATTATATAGCTAATATACTACTCGTAAATGAAGAGTTGGTAGACGATAGTATAACTTCAAGAAGAGCTAGGCAGTAGCAAAGTCGAGCTGCTAGGCGTACATTAGTACGTGAGCAGCTTCGATCTTTGGTCGCGGGAATCTTAATTCTTGAAGTTCTACCTGAGTATACCATTAATTCTTTACATCATTTGAGTATAGATGATTTAAGCGGATGATGATCTAAAGCCTGTTTTAGATGCTTTGTTTGTATATGTGTGTAAATTTGGGTAGTACTAATATCAGCATGTCCAAGTAGTTCTTGAATTACCCTAAGATCTGCACCGCCTTCTAGCAAATGGCTTGCAAAACTGTGACGTAAAGTATGTGGGGAGATATTACTTGGGTCTAGCCCAGCCTTAATAGATGCTTGTTTTAACAGAATTGCAAAATTCTGCCTAGTCATATGACCACTAGCTGAAGAAGAACAAAATAAATAAATTTGACTTTTAGGGTGTTTTTTGCTTATAAATTTACTACGAATAGTTAAATAATCGGACAAACTCATGGTAGCCTGTTCATTGATTATTACCATTCTTTCTTTATTACCTTTACCGATTATTGAAAATATTTTTCTAATATTTTGGGACATTTGATTTACTAAAATATCAGTTAACCTTATACTGACAAGCTCAGAAACACGTAACCCACTTGCATATAATAAATGAATCATTGCTTTTAGACGTATGGAATCAGGATTTTTGTCTTGATCACAATAGAAAAGTAAATCTTTGATTTTATCAATTGATAATGTAGAAGGAAGTTTAGTTTGATATCTTGGTAGATCTACCATCAAAGCAGGATTATAATTGGTATGCTTTTCGCTAATTAAAAATTCATAATAGTTTTTTATAGTGGATATTTTCCGGTTGATTGATCTTGCCTGCAAGCCATTTCCTGATAAATATTCTATCCAGTCTCTAATATTTTCAGCTTTAATATTCAGCTCTAACAAGTTATTCTGTGATAAAAATTTCTGAAAATCTAACAGATCACCTTTGTAGCCAAGTACGGAATTATTAGCTACACCACGCTCCGCTATCATCATTTCTAGGAATTGTTCGATAAACTCTACCATATTATGTACAGTTTGTTTTAATGGAGGCCAGGGCCGGAATCGAACCGGCGCATTGAGGATTTGCAGTCCACGGCATTACCACTTTGCTACCTAGCCTAAAGGCTTTGAATACTAACCAATATTAGAGCAAAAGGCAACTTATTTTTCTTTTGTTTTAGGCAGGGTAACCTCAGTTCGATATAAGAATTAATAATTCTTATATCGAACTGGCTTTGTTATAAGGAAAAATGCACTCTTAAAGCGGCTGACGCGAGTGCATTTTAACTTTTTTCATCATTCAACATGTGATTTTAATTATTAAAATCACATGTTGAATGGAGTGTTATATTTTAATAATCAGGTGTAGAACCGCTTCAAACCTGATTGTTTCTATATATAATACTGAATTCGATGTAACTTGTTACATCGAATTCAGGTTAGGGTAATATTTTTTTATAACTTATACTTTGTTATCCTTCTAAAATATGCTATACTACCACAGAGTAAAATTAGTCTGTATTGTATACTAATTCTGTTTCGAAGAATTGTTATTTGAAAATATCAAGGACTCCCGTACCATAATGTACGTCTAGTGTGTTCTTTCCTCATTTTCAAATTTAATTCGGAGTCTCATTCAAGTATATTTAGGGAGTGTTATCTTTAGTATTGTGATTTGCAAAATATCTATAGTTAGGATTTAATTATTTGCAACTCACTGACACAAATTCAAATCAATTGACCATGGTCTAAGTTTTTATAATGGAAAGGAGTAAGCATGTCAACATCGTCTGAATTTAAAGTAGGAGAAAGAATTGTATATCCATCTCATGGAGTTGGAGAGATAGTAAATGTAGAACACCAAATCATAGCTGGTGCTGATATTAAGGTTTATGTAATATCGTTCCCTCAAGACAAAATGACTTTGAAAGTACCGGTAAACAGAGCTGCTATTTCGGGTCTTAGAAAACTTGTTAGTAAAACTGATTTAGCTTTAATATATTCAACACTTCAGGGTAAAGCTAAGCAAGGTAATAGGATGTGGAGTAGAAGAGCACAAGAATATGAGGGTAAAATAAATTCTGGTAATGTAGTATCTGTAGCAGAAGTGGTACGAGATCTCTATAAGAATGTTGATAGTGATCGATCTTATAGTGAAAGGACTATTTATGAATCAGCCTTAAATAGGCTAGCTGGGGAGCTTGCAATTCTTGAGAATATAAATCCTGACGAAGCAATTAATAAATTAATTGAAGTATTGAGAGATAAGCTCGCTGCGTAAATTGGAAACTCATTTTTCCAAGGTGATACACTGCTATGATTTCAAGAATTGATAGACGATAGTATAACTTCAAGAAGAGCTAGGCAGTAGCAAAGTCGAGCAGCGTAACGTACATGAGTAACGGAGTAGTTTCGATCTTTAGGTCGCGGAAATCTTAATTCTTGAAGTTCTACCTAAATATAACGAATTTATTTAAACATTACCTCCAGTAATTCGTACTATATTTGCCCCGCAACTGGTTAGTTTTTTCTCCAATGTTTGGTATCCACGGTCTAAGTGGTAGATTCGGTGTATTCTTGTTGTATCGTTGGCGGCAAGTCCAGCTAATACTAGGGATACTGATGCTCTGAGGTCACTTGCCATTACTTCTGCTCCTGTCAAAAAAGGTACACCCCGTATTATAGCACTCTTTCCGTTAATTGTTATATTTGCCCCCATTCTGCATAATTCAGGAACATGCATAAAGCGATTCTCAAAAATGTTTTCTGTAATTATAGAAGAACCTTTGCAAAGAGTCATAAGGCTCATAAACTGAGCTTGTAAGTCTGTTGCAAACCCTGGATATGGATTTGTATGGATGTCCACAGGGTTTAATTTACCTACGTAAGAAACTCTTAAACCATTATCAATAGGTAAAATTTCTATACCAGCTTCAATAAGCTTTAATACTATATTTTCAACGATATTATTGCTGATTCCATAAATGTTTAAATTGCCTTTAGTAATAGCAGCAGCAATCATGTAAGTACCAGCTTCAATACGATCCGGCATAATTGAATAATTGACATTTTTTAAATGAGATCTACCAATTATTCTTATTTCATTTGTAGCAATTCCATCTATTTCTGCACCCATTTTGCTAAGACAATGGCACAGATCAATGATTTCTGGTTCTCTAGCACAGTTAAATAATATTGTTTCTCCTTCAGCCAAAGTAGCAGCCATTATGGCATTAATTGTTGCTCCAACAGATATTTTATTAAAAACAAAATGTACAGCTTTTAATCTACCTTTAATTGTAGCATTAATATAACCATGATCGACGTCAACATTTGCTCCCATAGCTTGTAGAACTGCTACATGTAGATCAACTTGTCGAGCACCTATAGCACATCCTCCAGGTAAGGAAACCTTAGCTTTAGAAAATCTAGAAAGTAGAGGTCCTAGAACCCAAATAGAAGCACGCATTTTACGTACTATATCATATGGGGCAGTAAAATTATTAATATTGCTGCTGTCGATATCCATACTCAATCGATCTTGATGATCAGTTACAGTAACAACACTACCTAAATTCTCAAGTAATTTTTTCATTGTGAGAATATCAGTAAGCTTTGGAACATTGTTAATACTAAGCTTATCTGTAAGTAGTGCTGCAGTCATAATTGGTAGGGCCGAATTTTTAGCCCCACTAATGCTAATACTACCTTCAAGAGGGATACCGCCTTTAATTATCAAACTGTCCATGGAAAAATCCTATATATTACTTACAAAAACTTGAAAATTAGTTTACCACTTTTCAAGTTTTTAGGTAAAAATTGAGTAGCAAAATTGAAGTAAAGGCCTTCGATTTTGCTACAAAACAATAATAGAGATCTTTGGCAAACTCTACTTCTGCTGGTAATACCATTTCCCAAAACTAAATTGCTACTCGGAGTACGAGTGTCGGCTACCTTCGCGTACAACTAGTACGTGAGGAGCGGAGATCATAAAGTACGACGACGTAATGATTAGTTTTCGGAAATGGTACAACTTATTCGTGCTACCGGCTACTGCTGCTCCTCACGTACACCATCGTCCGCTGCGGGTCGATATTCCGTGGCTTCTTTAAATTCCTCAGCATAAGCGAGTTTGCCAAAGATATCTAATAAATATCAAGTTTTACCGTTCTTGTCTCCTTTATTGTCAAGAGCTGTTCCAAGTATGTCCCCTAGACTAGCAGCACTATAAGCAGAACCATATTCTTTGATAGCTTTTTCTCTCTTTTCTATTTCAAGTGCTTTTATTGACAAAGTAACTTTACGAGATGCCTTATCAATGGTAATGATTTTTGCATCAATTCTGTCATTAGGGACAAATCTTTCAGTTTTTTGATCAGCTTTTTCACTAGAAAGATCAGCTTTTTTGATGAAGCCCGGTATTTTGTCGTCTAAAATAACTTCTATCCCATCATCTTTAACTTCAGTAACTGAGCAAGTAACGACCATATTTTTTTTGTACATGTCAAATTCATCTTGCTGGGGGTCAAAGCTTAGTTGTTTAATACCTAAGCTTATACGTTCCTTTTCAATATCAATTGATAAGACTTTACACTCTATTTGATCATTCTTTTTATATGTTTTTAACAGCTCAGTACCATTGCCTTCCCAACTTATATCTGTTTCATGAATCATACCATCAATGTTGTCATTAAGTGCTACAAACATACCAAAGTCAGTGATATTTCGTATTGGTGCTTTAATTATACTACCTATTGGATGACTATGTGCAAACCCAATAATTGGGTTATCTTGACACTGTTTAATACTTAGAGATATTCTATGTTTATCGGTATCAACTTCTAAAATTGTAAATTGAACTTCTTGACCAATAGTAAGCATTTTCTTAGGATGTTGATTTGATTTTACCCAGCTAATTTCACTTGAATGAACGAGTCCTTCAATACCATCTTTTAATTCAATAAATACCCCATAATCAGCAATATTTGTTACTTTGCCAGTCATTACTTTGCCAACTGGGAATTCTTCTTTTATACTTTGCCATGGATTATGATCAAGTTGCTTCATACCAAGTGAAATTCTCTTAGTTTCTTCATTAAATTTTATAACTATAACCCTAACCTTTTGATCTAGAGATAAAACTTCAGAAGGGTGATTTATTCTGCTCCATGAAATATCAGTAACGTGCAATAGACCGTCTACATTACCTGAATTACCTAAAGCAATAAACGCACCGTAATCAGTGATATTTTTTACTGTACCATCTAATATTATTCCTTCCTTAATTTTCGATAACATTTCATCTCTAGCCTCAGATCTTGATTCTTCAAGTATGGCTCTTCTAGAAACTACGATATTACCAAGTTTCTTATCCATCTTTAAAATTTGGAATGGCTGCTTGATACCCATTAACGAAGCAATATCTTTTATTGGTCTAACATCTACCTGACTTCCAGGTAAGAAGGCAACAACCCCTGATACGTCAACAGTAAATCCACCTTTAACACGTCCGAATATTATACCATCAACAAACTGTTTATTGGCACATGCAATTTCTAAATGTCCCCATGATTCTTCTCTAATGGCCTTTTCACGACTTAATATAGTTCTACCGTTACGTCCTTCAATTTTCTCAATATATACATCAACTATCTCGCCAACTTCTGGTAAAGGTTGATTACTAGCTAGAGCAAATTCTTCTATAGGAACTCTGCCTTCATTCTTTAATCCAACATCAACTATGATAATGCCTTTAGCAATCCCTACTACTTGACCTTTGACAACAGTACCTTCTTTTACGTGACTAGTACTTACGGCTTCAAGCATTTGTGCAAAATCTTCGTGAGATTGAATGCTAATTTCAGCAAGTTGAGAAACAAATTTTTTCTTAAATTTTTGCATATTATTCTCTAATACTAGTTGTGCCGTCTAGTATAAAAATTATAGTTAATTGACCTGAATTTACATAAGCAAGTTGTTCTTCGCCTTAAGTAATCAAATTCAACTAAATTAACTATGAATGGTTAATAAAATGTAGATAAAACAACCTATGGCACATAAAATATGTTGATGTTACCTAACTACCCCAATTCGGGATAAGAATTTGTCAATTCTTATCCCGAATTGGCTTTAATATAAGGAAAAATGCATTCTTAAAGCAGTTTTGCGAATGCATTTTAAACCTTTCTAAAGCTAAAAACATGATTTTAATCTTTTAAAATCATGTTTTTAGCAAAATATTAATTTAACAATCAGATGCAGAGCCGTCTCAAATCTGATTGTTTCTATAATTTTACCGAATTTGGGATAAGAATTGGCAAATTCTTATCCCGAATTCGCGTTAACTGAAATAAACTCCATGATCTTATCAATCACTTCTTTTGGTGATAGATAAGAAGTATCAATTTCTAAAGCTCCTTGTGGGGGAAGAGTTGGAGCAATATCACGCTCTATATCCCGTTTGTCTCTTATTTTTAGTTGTTCCAAAACTGTATCAAATATATATTCTCCTCCTTTTTCTTGCAATTCTTTATATCTTCTCTTTGCTCTAATAACAATATCTGCTCTGATAAAAATCTTTAAGTCAGCATTTGGGGCCACTACTGTTCCAATATCTCTACCTTCCATTATAATTCTAGGAGTTGTTTTTATTAATTTTCCTAGATATTTCCCTAGGTTATTTCTTACTTCCGGTATAATAGCAATTTTTGATGCTACATTACCTACAATCTCACTATCAAGTTCTGAATTTTGTACATATTCCGTAGATTTGGATAATTCAATTATTCCATTTATGTCAGTAAGATCAATTTTTTGGTTTATACAAGAAATAGCAAGGCTTCTATATACAATACTTGATTGAAAGTAAGTAAGCTTAAGTTTTTGTGCTAACATTTGCCCAATTGTACTCTTACCCGATGCTGCTGAACCATCCAGTGCCACTACAAAATTATTGCTAATATTAAAAGCTTGAGATTTTAAGGTCATTTACTTATAATTTTATGCCGAATTCTAGCTGAATATTTAAAATAATGCAAATAAAACTTGAAATTGAAGCTATTATAGATTAGACATGTTACCATGAAAACTTGATATATATTTCAAATGATTTGAAGAATTGGGACAATAAACAAGGGGTAACCGGACTAGGTGTACATCTGCTACGTGAGTACGAGATAGACTCTGTAAGTATTTGAAAAAGCAATTCTTTAAAGCAAAAGAGTATACTTTGTTGTTTTAAGTATAAAATTAAATCAGAAAAGCAAGGGCGGTTAGCTCAGTTGGTTAGAGCATTACGTTGACATCGTAAAGGTCGGTGGTTCGAATCCACTACCGCCCACCAAACTTTTATTATATATTAATATCAATTTGTATTTAGGTTGTTTTTGGCGACGGAACCTAAATACAAATTGATGTTAAATATTGTTAAAAAAAGATCTAGGTGGTATTAGTGGTCAGGTATTTTTGTGTTATACTGTTGTTAGTTGCTAACTTCAATAGTTATGCCATAGAAACTATAGTTATAGAGCGAGGACATGTTGATCCAATGCCGATAGCTATTAATAAATTTGATGCAGATGATAGTGCGAATAGTGTAATTGGTGCTGATATAATTAGTGTAGTATCTAATGACCTAAAGAGTTCTGGCATGTTTCGCCCAATTTCCACGGCTTCTTTTATAGAACAAATTTTAGGGGTAAAACATAAGCCTCTTTTTGCTGCTTGGCGACAAATTAATGCTAATCTGCTAATTAATGGTGAGGTTACTAAGCTATCTTCTGGCAAGCTAAAGGTTAGTTTTATATTATGGGATGTAAGCTTAGAAAAAGATCTTATAGGTGAGATTTTTGAAATAGCACCACATTTATGGCGTAGAGTAGCACATAAAATAGCTGATAAAATTTATGAGAAAATTACTGGAGATTCGGGTTATTTTGATACAAAAATAGTATATGTGTCAGAGAGTGGACCTTATCTAAAACGAGTAAAGAAAATAGCTATGATGGATCATGATGGTGCTAATCATAAATATCTGTCAGACGGTAAAAATCTAGTTCTTACTCCAAGATTTTCACCACAAGCAGATAAAATCATGTATCTATCGTATGTTCACAAGCAAAAACCACATGTTTATATTCGTGATCTTAAAACAGGTAAAGAAAAACTAGTTGGTAATTTTCTTGGCATGTCCTTTGCCCCAAGATTCTCACCTCAAGGGGACAAGGCTATAATGTCAATAGCAAGAAATGGAGCTACTCATATTTTTGAAATTGATCTGAATAATATGGCGACTAAGCAATTGACATATGGTATTGGTATTAATACTTCTCCTAGCTATTCACCGGATGGCAGTAAAATAGTTTTTAATTCTGATCGAAGTGGATCAAGACAATTATATATTATGAATTCTGATGGTTCAAATGTGGAACGTATCAGTTTTGGCGGGGGAATGTATACTGCACCAAGTTGGTCACCTAGAGGAGATTATATAGCCTTTACTAAACTTTCTAAAGGAGAGGGTTTTACCATTGGAGTGATGAAAGCACTTTCCTATGGTGATGAGAATAGTGAAAGAATTATAACTAGTGGCTATCTAGTTGAAGGTCCGTGTTGGTCACCCAATGGTAGGATAATTATGTTTGCTAAAGGCTGGCCTCCTAGAAACAAAACAGCAGGTAAAAATCGTATATATTCCATTGATTTGACTGGTTATAATGAAAGAGAGATTCTTACTCCTCAAGATGCTTCTGATCCTGAGTGGTCAAGAATGTTAAATTGACTAGGTTCTTATATCTTAAAAACATATTATAACCTCAGTTCGATATAAGAATTAATAATTCTTATATCGATACTTGCTTTATTATAAGGAAAAATGCACTCTTGAAGCGGCTGACGCGGGTGCATTTTAACTTTTTTCATCATTCAATATGTGATTTTAATTATTAAAATCACATATTGAATGGAGTATTATATTTTAACAATCAGGTGGGCAGCCGCTTCAAACCTGATTGTTTCTATATATAATACCGAATTCGATGTAACAAGTTACATCGAATTCAGGTTATTATACCATTTTCCAAAACTAAATTGCTACTCGGAGTACGAGTGTCGGCTACCTTCGCGTACAACTAGTACGTGAGGAGTGGAGATCATGAAGTACGACAACGTGATGATTAGTTTTCAGAAATGGTATTAGACTTCTTTCGAAACTCGCTTATGCGCAAGGGTGTGAAGGAGACTCGGAACCTCGAACCGCAGCGTACTCTAATGTACGTGAGGAGCAGAGTACCGGTATCACGTACAAATCACCAGCAGAAGTAGAGTTTCGAAAGAAGTCTATTATAAGAACCTAGGGCTAACCTATTGCCGGTATAGCTCAGCTGGCAGAGCGACGCATTCGTAACGCGTAGGTCGGGGGTTCAATTCCCTCTATCGGCACCATAAATATTATATCTTTTTGGCAAACTCGCTTATGCTGAGGAATTTAAAGAAGACACGGAATCTCGACCCGCAGCGGACGATGATGTACGTGAGGAGCAGCAGTAGCCGGTATCACGCACAAATTACCGACAGAAGTAGAGTTTGCCGAAGATATCTATTGTAACACAATAACATCACCTTATTAACCTCAATTTCGGATTAATGAAATTAATCCGAAATTGAGGTTAAATAATACGATATATACAATTCGACTTTCAAGCTGTTGGATTATCTAAGCTAAAAACCTTTTTATTATCATCATAGGAGAAGATTTCTGCATATCTTCCTAAACCTATTATAGACTTTAAAGTTATAGTGGCATCTTCACTAGATAATGTATCCTCAAGCTGTGTCTTAAAACGTGAAAGAGGTGCTTTATGATCTAAACGTTGATGTAAAATTTCACAAATGTAGGATGCAAGAGGGATATTGTCAAGTAAATGCTGAGCAAGCATTTTTTTTCTATCTTCTAAACTACTTGTGAAAAAAAGCTTGCCATGTTTATTTAATTTTATACTCTCAGAAGTAACATTAGCAAAATTTAATATTTGTAAAGCTCCAACAATATGTAAAATTTCCCCCATATTGTTAATGTGAAAAATCTTAGATAATTCTGATAAATTTGCAGAACCTTTATATGGCGATGCAGAAAGTGCCTCAATGCTACCGATCAGTTCATTTACCGACAAATGAATTTTTTGATCGATGTTGCCAACAATAGCTTTCTGTTTATTACTAACAGGCAAAGGTGGTTTTTCATAGGCTGATACCATGAGAGCATAAATTTTATCTACCATAGTACGAAATTCCATACTTTGAACATCACGTAAACGAGGGAGGGTAATTGCTAATTCTGATACAATACGCCCAGGATTAGATGAAAGTATTAACACTTTGTCAGCCATAGTTACTGCTTCTTCAATCGAATGAGTTACCAATACCACCGACTGCATTTGAGTTTTTCCACTACTCCACAGATCAAGAAAATCATTCTTTAAGGTATTAGCAGTTAGAACATCAAGAGCAGAAAAAGCTTCATCCATAAGTAAAATTTCTGGTCTGAGAACTAATGCTCTAGCAAAACCTACTCGTTGCTTCATACCACCTGATAATTCTTTTGGATATGCTGACTCAAAACCATCAAGTCCTATCATATCTATGGCCTCTAATGCACGTTTGCGACGTTCATACTCAGAAATATTGAAACTTTTTAAACCTAGCTCAACATTCTCAAAAACAGTCAACCATGGAAAAAGTGCAAATGTTTGGAAAATCATACTAATATCACAACGATCACGAAAAGCAGGTTTTTTATTTAGTATTACTTTACCTTTAACTGGTTTTGTAAAACCTGCGATAATTCTTAGTAATGTTGATTTTCCAGATCCAGATTTTCCTAGTATCGCAACTATCTCATTAGGTTTTAGTTTTAGAGTAACATTATCTAGTATTTTTTGCGTACTATGATCATCTTTTGTAAAACTTTGTGTAATTGATATTAATTCAAGTAAATTATTATTCATAGGTCTTACTCTTTTTGTAAAATGGTCAACTTGAATGATAAAAAAAGTTAAAATGCACTCGCGTCAGCCGCTTCAAGAATGCATTTTTCTGAATATTCTAGCCAGTTTTGGATTAAAATTTTTAATTTTAATCCAAAACTGAAGTTCACTAATAGACTTCCTGCAGAATTCGCTTTTGCTGAGGAATTTGCAGGAAACACGGAATCTCGACCCGCAGCGTACTCAAATGTACGTGAGGAGCAGAGTACCGGTATCACGCACAAATTACCAGCAAAAGTAGAATTCTGCAGGAAGTCTAATGATAATAAAGTAAATATTCTTTGCTAAATCCATTACAATTGTGCTACATTCCGTAGTGTGCGAATTTGGGATAAGAATTTGTCAATTCTTATCCCAAATTCGGTAAAATTATCGAAACAATCAGATTTGAGACGGCTCTGCATCTGATTGTTAAATTAATATTTTGCTAAAAACATGATTTTAAAAAATTAAAATCATGTTTTTAGCTTTAGAAAGGTTTAAAATGCATTCGCGTTAGCCGCTTTAAGAATGCATTTTTCCTTGTATTAAAGCCAATTCGGGATAAGAATTAACTAATTCTTATCCCGAATTGGGGTGTAGTGCATTTCTCAATTACTATAAAATCATAGTTTTGAGATAACCTAACGTAAGAAAATTATTGATGGAATTAATTTCTTTGATTATTAATTATTTTCTAATAATCTAAAATATAGTATAATTTACAAGAAAATTAAGTAAAAATGTTTAACATTGCATCAAAAGATAAACAACTAGATAGAACTACAGTATCTAGTGTTTTTTATAAATTAGGACAAAAAGAAAAAAAAGAAAAGACTAGAATTAGTGAGTTATTAGTTGATTTTCATGAAAATGGTCTTCTATTAACGATACTTTTTTTTGCAATACCAGTTGCAATTCCGCTGCCGTATCCTCCAGGTTTTACTACTATAGTAGGTATTCCTTTGATGATTCTATCTATGCAGATGTTGCTTGGCTTTAGACAAGTTTCTTTACCATCCAAAATTAATAATTATCAAATTATCAATGATATACTTATTAATATAAGTGACAAGATTGTACCAAAGATTAAATTTGTAGAAAAATATATACGACCAAGATTTAGTTTCGCAGCCTCTATATATTGTGAACAATTTATTGGTTTAATATCACTGATTTGCTCTATTGCTATATCAATACCTTTACCTCTAACTAACGCCATACCTGCACTGGGCATTACAATAATGGCATTAGGTCTTTTAAACCGAGATGGATTAACTATAGTTCTTGGATTTATTACCTCTATAGTTGGACTTATTATAGCTTTTATAGCAATCTCTGCTAGCTGGATTAGTATTAAATATTTATTTAATCTATTCTTCTGATATAATAAATATTAAATTTGTACAAAAGGTGAAAGCCGCTACTATAGAATCTTTTTCAAATGAAACAAAAGTTATATCAAGGATCAAGTAAAGCTCTTTATCAGTCACAAGAAGATTTTGCTTTTATTATGGCGTTTACTGACAAAATTACTTTAGAAAACGGAGAGATTTTTGATATTTCTGGTAAAGGGGTGCTGAATAATAATATTTCGTCCTTCATAATGAGCAGACTTGATATGGTAGGAATAGATAACCACCTAATTGAAAAAATTAACATGCGTGAGCAATTAATACAATCTGTAGATATTTTCCCCGTTCAAATATTGGTTTCTACAGTAGCTTGCGGTAGGTTTGTAAAAGAATTCTCTATGGAAGAAGGATACGTGTTTGATCATCCAATTATCGATTTTAGAGTTAGAAGTAGTGAGTTAAAACATCCTATAATTAATGAACACCAAATACTAAATTTTGGTTGGTTAAGTAAACAAGAAATTGATGAAGTAAAACATAAAGCCATAAGAACATACGATTTTTTAAGTGGATTATTTACAGGTATTGGTATAAGGCTTGTTGAATGCAAACTAGAATTTGGCAGAGTGTTTAATGGTGAGGAATTTATGGTAATGTTGGCTGATGAAATTAGCCCTGATAATTGTCGTTTATGGAATATGAATAATAATGAGAAACTTGGAGCAGAAATGATTGCCAGTGATCCAGAAAAAGCTCTGAAATCTTATCAGGCAATAGCTGATTTATTAAAAGATAGAACTTATATAAGTTAAGTAGTATACCTAAAACCTTCTCTAGGAAGAAAAAAATAAATTGTAAACATGCTTAGTGCTACAAATTTTTGGTGTATAATAAAATGAGAATAATTAGTTATCTAAAGTCTTTTTTTTTATTTGAGATAATCTCAGGGCTTAGTCTAACTTTGAAGTATTTCTTCAAACCTAAAGTAACTATAAATTATCCCTATGAGAAGGGAAGGATAAGCCCAAGATTTAAAGGTGAGCATGCATTAAGGCGTTACGCTAATGGTGAGGAACGTTGTATTGCTTGTAAGCTTTGTGAAGCAATTTGTCCGGCTCAAGCTATTATTATTGAAGCAGAAGAAAGAGAAGATGGTAGTAGGCGTACCACTAGGTACGATATTGATATGACTAAATGCATTTATTGTGGTTTATGTCAGGAGGCGTGTCCAGTTGATGCTATAGTGGAAGGCCCTAATTTTGAATTTGCTACTATTACCCATGAAGAATTGCTTTATGACAAAGAAAAATTGCTGAAAAATGGTGATATGTGGGAACAAGAATTAGCAATTAAGCTATATGATGATTATAAATATAGATAATTATGGAGATATTTTTTTATTTATTTGCAGGGTTAATGGTTATAAGTAGTTGTTTGGTAGTCATCAGTAAAAACCCTGTTTATTCTGTCTTATGGTTGATCTTTACTTTCTGTAACGGTTCGGGGCTAATGGTTTTGCTAGGAGCAGAATTTTTAGCAATGATATTGATTGTTATATATGTTGGGGCAGTAGCAGTATTATTTTTGTTTGTTATAATGATGTTGAATATTCGTTTTACCGATGTTATTGTACAATTTAAAAGAAACTTATTTATAAGTATTGCTGTTGCACTTATTATGTTTGCTGATCTTGTCCTGATAATTTGGTTAGGTACTAAAAATATAATTTTAGATAATAGCCAATTTGAGATAAAATCAGGTGTCACTAATACTCATGCCATTGGACGAGTATTATATACCGATTATATCTTACCTTTCCAAATTTCGGGTATTATTCTATTTGTAGCAATGATATCTTGTATTACCTTAACTATTCGACATCGCAGCGGAGTTAAAAGGCAGGATATTGCTAAGCAGCATGCTAAAAATAAAGATAATTCCATATTAATGGTCAAACCACATTTAAATGAGGGGATAGAAGGACTCAAATATGATTAGTACTATTACTTTGGAACATTATTTAACTTTGTCGGCCCTCATTTTTAGTATAGGGATGGTTGGTTTGTTTATGCATCGTAAGAATATTATAACAATTCTTATGTCGATTGAATTGATGCTGCTGGCTGTAAACATCAATTTTGTGGCATTCTCTACTTATGCACATGAGATATCTGGGCAAATTTTTAGTATAATAATTTTAACAATAGCAGCTGCCGAGACCACAATAGGACTTGCAATATTACTAGTTTATTTTAGAAATAAAGGCTCAATAGAAGTGGGTGATATAAATCAGATGAAGGGCTAATTGATATGATAGCTTCGGCAGCAACACTTACAGTAATGTTACCTTTAATCTCTGGTATCATCAATGGTTTGTTTTGTCAGTGTTTTAGCAAAAAACAAGCAGCTTTCATTTCTACTATTGCTATAAGTTTATCGGCCTTATTATCTATGTTTATATTTTACAATGTGGGCATAAACAAAGCCATTATTCATATAATTTTAGCAAAATGGCTAGAAGTTGGTAACATGAAAGTAAGTTGGGCGATTTACGTCGATCAGCTAACCGCTATTATGTTTATAGTGGTTACTTGGATTTCAGCTGTTGTACATATTTATTCTCTTGGCTATATGGCAGATGATGATGGATTACCTAAATTTCTAGCATTTTTATCATTATTCACTTTCTTTATGCTAGCTTTGGTATCAGCAGATAATTTTTTACAATTATTTTTTGGTTGGGAAGGTGTTGGTCTCTGTTCGTATTTGTTAATTGGTTTTTGGTATCAGAAAGAAGCGGCGAATAAAGCAGCAATTAAAGCCTTTATAGTAAATAGGGTAGGAGATTTTGCTTTTATACTTGGGATTATTACCATTATTGTTTATTTTGGTGTAGTTGATTTTACTAGTGTATTTGCTAAAGCAAAGTCATTATCTAATATACAATTAAGTATATTAGGTTTTAAAGCAACAGTAATTGACGTGGTATGTTTGCTATTATTCTTGGGATGCATGGGCAAGTCGGCTCAAATTGGCTTGCATATATGGCTACCAGATGCTATGGAAGGTCCAACTCCAGTTTCAGCACTTATTCACGCTGCAACTATGGTAACAGCCGGGGTCTTTTTAGTAGCTAGATGTTCTTATTTATTTGAATATAGTATAGGGGTATTGCACTTTATTGCCATTATTGGTGGTATTACATGTATATTTGCCGCAACTATTGCCATAGTTCAAGATGATATAAAAAAAATTATTGCTTATTCTACTTGTAGCCAACTTGGTTATATGTTTCTTGCTTGTGGTGTGTCAGCTTATAATGCTGGTATTTTTCATTTAGTCACCCATGCATTTTTTAAAGCTTTATTATTTTTATCAGCTGGTAGTGTAATTCACGCTTGTCACGAACAAAATATTTTTAAGATTGGTGGTTTGAAAGATAAGATGCCAATTACTTATTGTAATTTTTTAATTGGATCACTAGCTCTCATAGGTATTTATCCTTTAGCAGGATTTTATTCAAAAGATGCTATTTTAGAGCTAGCATATAGTAGCGGTGGTATCGGTACTATCGTGTTTATTCTTGGAATTTTTGCTGCAGTTCTGACTGCCATTTATTCTATGAAAATTATCTTATTAGTATTTCATGGAAAAACTAAATTAACTATTGACATCAATCATGTCCATGAATCACCCCATATCATGAATGGACCACTTAGTCTTTTAGTGGCAGGTAGTTTTTTTGCAGGAATGATAGGTTATTATATATTGTCTTTTGACAAACCAAATGGTTATTTCCTTGATAGTATATTTAATATTCATATTTACCAAATACTAACAATTCATCCTCCTCTTTATATAAAATTATTACCAATGGTTTTGGGACTAATAGGTATTGTTTTGGGGATTTATTTTTATAGAAGAATCAAAGAAAAAATAAAAATAGGATTTATAGAAAAGCTGTTGGTACATAAATATTATTTTGATGAGGTTTATGACTTTGTGATAGTAAGATTAGTAACTAACTTAAGTAAGTTATGCAATTTGATGGATCAAAGAGTGATAGATAGATTTGGTCCAAATAGCTTTGCCAAAACGGTAAATTACTTTGGTTTTTTGGTGAGTAGATCGCAGACAGGTTATGTATTTAATTACACTTTATATATAGTTTTATGTATAGTTGTTTATATTACTTTCTTTATAATAGGAATATTGCGAACTGATTCTTTTTGGTAAGTTTGAAGTAGGGATAGTCATGATTTTTCCATACAAAATTATTGATCTTACACACACTCTTGATGAGCAGACTCCTTCGTGGAGTGGAGGTTGTGGGTTTAATATTGAGGTTAAATTGGATTATTCTGACTGCCGACAGAATGAAGAATTTCGCGTGCAGCAGTTCAAAATGCATGCCGGGATTGGTACACATATGGATGCACCAGCACACTGTATTCCAAGTAGTACTACCATTGACCAAATACCATTATCGCAGCTGGTTGCTCCTTGTGTTGTTATTGATGTATCAAGCTCTTGTCATGAGCGTTATAGTCTAAGCCTAACGGACATTGAACATTTTGAAGAACAATACGGAATGATCAATGAGGGAAGTTTTGTGATGATCAAAACAGGATGGGAAAAGTTTTGGAGTGATCCGGGAAAGTATAGCAATAATCACGTTTTTCCTTCTATATCAGTTGAAGCAGTGGAGATACTGACAAAACGAGGTGTGTGCGGACTTGGTATTGACACTTTGTCACCAGACAGGCCAGCAGATGGATTTCCCGTTCATAAATTGTTTTTGGGCAATGGCAAATATATTGTTGAAAATGTTGCTAATTTGGCAAATCTACCTATAACAGGAAGCTGTATCTTAGCTCTACCAATTAAGGTAAGAGGGGCAACAGAAGCTCCGATAAGGCTTATTGGCTTAATAAAAGAAGAAACAAATTTAAATTTTTAAGGGTATAATGAAAAAACTTATTTTCTATTTAAGCATTGGGTTATTGTTTAATACATCCTCACTGGCAGATACCAAATGCTTTTTGGTTAAAGAAAATGATAAAATTATCAAACAAGAAGGTGATTGTGCATCACGCTATGCACCTTGCTCAACGTTCAAAATCGCCATTAGTTTAATGGGATATGAAGAAGGATTGCTAGTTGATGAGACTCATCCTGAGTTACCATTTAAAGAAGGTTATGTAGATTGGCTTGACAGGTGGAAACAGCCCCACAATCCAACAACATGGATGCAAAATAGTTGTGTTTGGTATTCTCAAGTTTTGACGCAAAAGCTTGGGATGAGTAAATTCAAAGACTATGTTATAAAATTTAACTATGGGAATCAAAATGTTTCAGGTGATAAAGGTAAAAACAATGGATTAACGAATTCATGGCTATCTAGTTCGTTGGAAATTTCACCTGAAGAGCAAGTCGTGTTCTTACAGAGTCTTATTGATAACAAATTACCAATAAGTCTTAAATCTCATGAAATGACAAAAAATATACTCTTTGTGGAGGAACTACCAAGCGGCTGGAGACTTTATGGGAAAACAGGCAACGGTTCTCAGCTTAATAAAAATAGAACTAAGAAGTTAGACCTCCAGCAAGGATGGTTTGTTGGTTGGATTCAAAAAGATAATAGGACTATTGTATTTGTAAACCATATTACAGATGACAGTAAGCAAGACACTTATGCAAGCCTACGTGCTAAAGCAGAGGCAAAAGAAAAATTACTACATTTGATTAAAGACTGAGCAAAAATGATTTGAAAAATTAGCTTTCGTGAAGATTTTGTTTTTATGAGTAGCTCTATACTTTTCTAATTAATTTTCAGGTTGGGTAGTATTAGGCACAGGATCATATCCTCCTTGACAGAAAGGATTACACCTAATTATTCTCTTAATAAATAACCATAATCCTTTAATATTACCATGCATTCTTATTGCTGATCTAGCATATTCTGAACATGATGGATCAAAACGACAATTATTACCAAGTAGGGGGGAAATAAAGAATTGATAAAATCTAATAAGTATGAGTAACAAATTAAAGCGATGTTTCATTTTGATCATGGTTACCTCAAAAAGAGTATACTCAAATGATCCTACGAGTTGGATTTGAAAATGAATGGTGAGCATGCGAACCCATGATATTTTCAAATCCAATTCTTCAAATCGTTTTAGTATATTACTTACTTTGCAGTTTTTGGTTTTGAGTCTTTACGTCCATTGCAGGCAGATTTTAGTTTTTCACCAGCAGAGAACTTAGGTTGAACGTAAGCTTCAATTTTAAGAGGCTGACCAGTTCTAGGATTTTTGCCAGCTCTAGCTGCTACTTTACTAGAGTAAAACTTACCAAAGCCAATCAGTATTACGTCTTTACCTTCAGCAAGAATAGAAGTAACTGCATTGGTAAATGTATTTATAATCTTTTCAGCTTCAACTTTAGTACAATTTTGTTGGTTTGCTATATAATCAATGAATTCACCTTTGTGCATAAATTTTTCCTTTAAGTGAGTTAGTTTAATTTAATTCAGCTAATGATAGCTTGCCTATCAGGTAAAGATATAGATATAGATGTTGTAAATCAATAATTATTAGCTATTAAAGTTATCTATATTATAAAATATTTTCACTTTACGTTTCTTTTTGATATTATTAACACAGATATCTATTTGTTGTTACTGGTTGTCAAGCATCATCATATAAGCATTCAAGCAGGGCAATTTAAAAGCCACAAATAATGATAGAAAAGTTTGTTTTTAAAATGCATAAATGTCTATTAACGAAGAGCCGCAAAGCGGTGACGCTAATAGACGTCTTGTACTTTTCTACAATAGACTTCTTTCGAAACTCGCTTATGCTGAGGGATTTGAAGGAGACGCGGAACCTCGACCCGCAGCGTACTCTAATGTCACACTACTGGACAAAAAGGTTAGGTTGGTTGCACAAAGTGTAACTTAAACAATTTTATGATTAAGGAATCAAAAAATTGCTTAGAACGACTATAAGCTTGTTTAATTGATCTTATACCTAACTGTAGTACAGAATAACTCCTACATCCTAGCGTTTTCTTCATTTTTATCGGTTGCTCTTGCTCTCCAATTGCTCCTATTTTTATTGCCATTGCATATGCTATAAATAAACATTTTATAAAATTCTCTAATCGCACTTTACTCTTTATATGCGTATCTTCCATTCTAAAACCATTACTTTTGCACCCTTTAAAGCCTGCCTCGATATCCCATCTCTTGAACGTATTTAGTCTTGAATCTTTCATCTCAAAATGATTATATAGTAATTCGGCTAGTAACATAGAGTACCACAGATTTTTTTGTGTTCAATCTAAAATACTCTATTTACTAGCTCTTGCAACCACCCCATCTCTTTTGTCCAGTAGTGTGACTCTAATGTACGTGAGGAGCAGAGTACCGGTATCACGTACAAATCACCAGCAGAAGTAGAGTTTCGAAAGAAGTCTAATTTTTAAATTGCCATGGGGGTTATGCGTAAGGTGTGAGTAACTAATACTTCAATACTTCTTGTAGCACTTTAAATTAAACTCGATAATCACAAGGCAAGTTTACACCAAAAAGGTATAAGCTAAAGTAAGAAAGGTAAAAAATGCAAATGAATCAGTTATGGTGGTTAAGAATACACCTGAGCCAGTGGCGGGATCAATATTTAAATAATGTAGAGTAATTGGTATTACTGAGCCAAAAAGACCAGCAATTAGAAAAGTTAGGATAACGGCTATGGAGAAAATTAAGCTAAGATTTGGATCAGAAAGCATGGCTAAGCTTAATAGCGCCCCAACTAAGGCCAGTATAGAGCCGTTAAATCCGCATACAGCTATTTCTTTAAGAATCACTCTCAGCACGTTATTATGGTGAATATCTTTGTTGGCAAGTGCTCTCACTGTCACTGTCATGGCTTGTGTGCCGGCATTCCCTCCCATAGAAGCAACAATAGGCATAATAGCTGCTAGTGTTATAAGTTTTGAGATTGTAGTACTAAACTGGTTAATAATTATCGATGTCATACAAGCAGTAATTAAATTGACAAATAACCAAGGGAATCTATGTCTCACAGTATAAAATAGATTGTAAAATGTATCTTGAGTATGAACGCCACCGAGTGACATTATATCTTTTTCTGTTTGTTGTTCAATGATGTAAAGCATACTATCTATTGAAACAGTACCTATCAACTTGCCACTTTTATTCACCACTGGTACAATTGTTAGAGCATATTGTTTAAAAATAAAACTTAACTCACTTAAATTAGTAAATACATCGGTAATTTTAAATTCAGGATTCATAAGATCTTTTACTAACTTATCCCCTTTATGCTTCAGTAAAGTGCTTAGAAGTATACTACCTATAGGTCGGTATTTACTGTCAAGTACAATAGCAGCATGAAAATCTTGTGCTATATGTTTGTGTCTAATAAAATCTATAGCCGTAGCTACTGTCCAATCTTCTTGAAATGACACAAAATTTCTTTCGATTACCCTACCAACAGTATCTTCTGGGTAAGTACAGCCTTCTATAATTTGCTGTCTTTTTTCTGCTTTGAGATTATTTAAGATCATTTCTTTTGTTAGATCATCAAAATCCTCGATAACTTCAACAGCATCTTCTATAGCAAGTTGATTAATTAGCTGTACACTTTTCTGTACACCTAAAATTTGCATTATAAGTGGTTTACTGTTCACGCTAAGTTGTACTAAAGTTTCAGGCTTTAGTGTATCCTGTAACAAAGGAAGAATTGTTTTATATGTTTTCTGATTTATATTATCTAAAACATCTGCAAGATCTGCATAGTGTAGATTACTCATAATCTCTATTGCTTTGCCAAATTCATCATTATTCAGAAGATTATTAATATGCTCAAATGTTTCGTCAAATTGGTTTTGATGAACCGACAACATATTTTTTGATTGATTTTGCATAACTCCTCGTTTGAGTATACTGCTATGATTTCAAGAGTTAGTACGAAGGTCAACTTCAAGAAGAGCTAGGCAGTAGCAAAGTCGAGCAGCAGAGCATACATGAGTAACGGAGCAGCTTCGATTTTTAGATACGACGACCTTAATTCTTGAAGTTCACCGAGTATACTCAAATGATTTGAGTATATATACTGAATTTTCTAAAAGTACCCTCAATAGCCAAGAAGGATGAGTCACTTGTATTCTAACATGTTAGGTTTTATAAGACAACTAAGTTGAGAGTATATAGAAAACTGGTGCGGTCGAGAAGACTTGAACTTCCACTCTGTTAAGAACAGCCCCCTCAAAGCTGTGCGTCTACCAATTTCGCCACGACCGCAATTAATAATAAGTTTTTAATAAAATTATTCCTGTAGCCTAAATAATTTTGGTTAATCCAAATAGTGTATATAACAAATTATTCTACTAATATCAATATATATACTCGAATGATCCTACGAATTGGATTTGAAAATACGCGAATTCGGGATAAGAATTTGTCAATTCTTATCCCGAATTAGGTAAAATGCATAACTGTTGAAAGTTAAAAAACCGTCATCGCGAGGCGTCGATAGACGCTGTGGCGATCTTATGAAGTAAGCTCTTCTTCACAAGATTGCCACGTCGTCGCTTACAGCGACTCCTCGCAATGACGGTTTAGGGCTTACAAAGCTCATCGCGATGACGGTTTTTTAACTTTCAACAGTTGTGGGCGAATACCCCGCAAGTATTTGCAAGAGCCAATTCTTCAAAGTATTCAAGTATCCGAGTCAATTTGCAGTCAATTGAATAACAAAATTTGGCATTACTTCCTGCTCAGTTGCTGCAATTTTCAAATGGTACATTTTTTCTTCAATAGTATGATACTGGTTATGAAACTTTGTAGCATTACCTGTTAATACTAAAGCTGAATTAATTCCTACTTTATTTGCCCCTAAAATATCAGTATAGAAAGTATCGCCTATCATAAGAATACGTTTCAATGCAATATTTGGTAATTGGTTTAATACTTTATGATATATTTCTATATAGGGTTTGCCGGTAAAAATTACTTCACCACCAAATTGTTTTATTTTTGCAGCAAAGTACCCAGCACAATATCTCTGTATTCCTTGTTGCCTAATTCCAAGATCTGGGTTTGCACATATGCTAATCATGTTTCTTTTAACTGCAGTTTTTAATAAATCGTCAAACTCATCTAAATTTAAATTTTTTTCTTCATCACGATAAAGCGTTAACAGCAAAATATTAGCTTCATTTATGTTTGTGGTGGTAGGTGTCTGTAATCCCTCCATAAGATCATTACTTTCTTGACCAAGATGATAAACTATAGGATTTTTTATACCAAATCTTTTATCACTTTCTAGTATCATATCAATTGCTACTTCACCAGAACTAATAATCATTTCTTTCGTTGCGTTAATGCCCCAGCTGTTAATTTTGGTAAATAAGGAAAATGTGTTGCGTGGGGCATTAGTAACAAAAAAAACTTTCTTTTGTTGTTTAAGTATCTTGTTAATATTGTCAACTACTCCGGGATAAATTTGGTTACCTTCTACTACCACTCCCCAAAGATCAAATAAAAAAACATCATAATCATCTATTACAGATGAAATATGTCTAAAATCTAGTTTTGTCATTTTACACACTATACTTATAGGATAATCTGATGATAATAGACAATAAATATTTTTAGTAAAATATATTTGTTAAAAATTGTAGGGTAATTTAAAAGCCCACCCTAAAAAATCTCTCATAAAAAAATAAATTATGTTAACAAATTATTTTGGTTTCCTTAGAAAGGTTGGAATATCATGGATATCAACTTCTATATTATCCTTCTGAGGAATAGGCGGTGTAGGCTTTTTTATTTGCTCCTGAGTTTGAGTAGTATTAGATCTGAGTGAATTCCACATTCTACTTAATAAAGATGATTTTGCATCATTACTGCTTATAGTTTGCTGATTTAGCATATCAATTGATGTTGCTTGAACACTTAAATTTAAATGTTGTGTTTCAGAATCCACTAAACTAGGCTTTTCGCCAGTATATTGAGCAAAATCTGGAATTTCTTCTAATATTGTTGTTTCTATCGAATTGGACTGACTATCCATCTGTTCAGAACTCGTAGTAGTACTTGCTATTAATTCAATAGGTTGGGATTTGCTACTTATTGAGTGATCAGCATCAATACCAGTAGCAACTACCGATACTCTAATAACACCATTTAATTCTGGATTAAACGTAGAGCCGAAAATAATATTAGCATCGCTATCACCCACTTCTTCTCTAATTCTATTAGCAGCACTATCAACTTCAAATAATGTCATATCCGTACCACCAGTAATGTTAATTAAAACCCCCCTAGCACCACGCATTGAGTTATGATCTAATAATGGGTTAGAGATAGCTGCTTCAGCAGCTTTAACTGCCCTATCCTCGCCAGAGGATTCCCCAGTACCCATCATAGCTTTACCCATTTCGCTCATCACCGTTCTAATGTCGGCAAAATCTAGATTGATAAGCCCTGGCATGATCATCAAATCAGTAACCCCTCTAACTCCAGCATGTAATACATCATCTGCCATTTTAAAGGCATCTGCAAATGTAGTACTCTCATTTGCTATACGAAATAAATTTTGATTCGGTATTACTATCAAAGTATCAACAAATTTCTGTAAATCTAGTAAACCTTGCTCGGCAGTTCTAATCCTATGCTTTCCTTCAAAATGAAAAGGCTTAGTTACCACTCCGACAGTAAGAATTCCTAGTTCCTTGGCTATCTTTGCAACGACCGGAGAAGCACCTGTGCCAGTGCCTCCACCCATTCCGGCAGTGATAAACACCATATTGCTACCCTCTAAGTATCCTTTAATCTCGTCAGCTGATTCTTCAGCGGCTAAAGCACCAATCTCTGGAGATGCACCAGCTCCAAGACCCTTAGTAATAGCAACTCCTAACTGTATTTTATTATCACATAAAGAATGTTCCAGTGATTGTGCATCAGTATTAGCAACGACAAAATTTGCTCCTTGTAATTTTGCAAGTACCATATTATTTACCGCATTACCACCAGCTCCCCCAACACCAAATACTGTAATAACTGGTTTAAGAACTATATTCTCTGGTGCTTTGAAATGTAAAGCCATAATAATACTCTACCTGTTAAATTAAATTGTTGTTAGTATAGTAAAGAATACAAAAATTTCCACCAAAAAATATACTTATAGGCATCACCCTAATTATACCATATTTTCTGCTAGCACTAAGCTATCAAAATCTTCACCTGATAAAAAATTTAATTTTATAGCCGCTTCTCTTAAAGTTATGCCTTCTTGATAGGCTTTTTTTGCAATCTTTGCTGCATTATCATAGCCTATATGTGGATTTAATGCTGTTATTAACATTAGCGATTGTTCTCTGAGCTTATTAATACGTTCTATATTGGGTACTAGCCCATCAATACAGTGTGTAACAAAACTATTGATGCTAGAAGACATTAAGTCTATTGACTGCAAAATATTATATATTATAACAGGCTTAAAAGTATTTAGCTCGAGGCAACCGTTTGATCCGGCTACAGTTACTGCAAGATTATTTCCCATGACCTGAACACAAACCATAGTTAATGCTTCAATTTGTGTTGGGTTGACCTTACCTGGCATAATTGACGAACCAGGTTCATTTTCTGGTAGATGTAATTCACCAAAACCACATCTTGGCCCTGATCCGAGCAGTCTAATATCATTAGCAATTTTCATTAAACTTACCGCTATAGTATTTAGGGTACTAGAGAATTCTACTAATGCGTCATGAGTAGCTAGTGCTTCAAATTTATTAGCAGCACTTTTGAAAGGATAGTTAGTATATGAGGCAACTTTATCAGAAAATTTTATCGCAAATTCTTTACGGCAATTAATACCAGTACCTACTGCAGTGCCACCTTGTGCCAAGAAATATACTCTTTTTAGTGATTCTTCAACCCGTTCTATAGCATATGCCACTTGTGCTACATATCCAGAAAATTCTTGTCCAAGAGTTATAGGTGTAGCATCCTGCAGATGAGTACGCCCTATCTTAACTATTTTATTCCAAGCTTGAGCTTTGGTATTTAACGCCGAATGCAGACTTGTTAAGGCTGGAATCAATTGTTGCTTACTAGCAAGTACGGTTGCTATATGCATAGCAGTTGGGAAGGAGTCGTTGGATGATTGTGCCATATTCACGTGATCATTGGGGTGAATTGGTGATTTACCACCCTTTTTACCTACTAGCTGTTCATTACCAATAGAGGCGATTACTTCATTCATATTCATATTAGTCTGTGTACCAGACCCGGTCTGCCATACTACTAAAGGAAATTGAACATCAAATTCCCCATCTAATATTCTAGTGGTAGCTTGATCTATTGATTCTGCTATTTCAGGCTTAAGATCACCTAATTCCTTATTGACCTTTGCTGCACATTTTTTTAAAATTGCCAGTGCCTTAATCAATTGGATAGGCATTTTTTGATTACCTATCTTAAAATTTTCAAGAGACCTTTGAGTTCCCGCACCCCAGTAAAATTGATCATCTACTTTAATTTCTCCAAATGAATCAGTTTCAATTCTATAATTTTTCATAACAATCTTTTCCTTTTCCTACCTATCTGTATTAAGAGTCTATTCACCCTAATTCGGGATAAGAATTATAATTCTTATCCCGAATTAGCTGTGATATAAAGAAAAATGTACTCTTGAAGCGGCTGACGCGAGTACATTTTAACTTTTTTACCGTTCAATAGATGATTTTAATAATTAAAATCATCTATTGAACGCAAATGATATTTTAACAATCAGGTGGGCAGCCGCTTCAAACCTGATTGTTTCTATATATACAGCCGAATTTGGGATAACCTGTTATCCCGAATTCGCGTTATTCATCTGCCCAAGTTTTTGACTTACCTTCTTCATTCAAAGGATTGCCTGCATCATCAGTAACTAAAGATTGCTCAGCAAACTTAAAGAAAAAAGCCATAGTTGTGTTATCAGGCGTTTCTACAAATATAGCTCCATCTTGATAAATACCATTATTTTTACTTTGCGACATCATTAAAGAAGTACCTTGGTTCATATGTATATCATGTATACCTCTAGGAGGTAGATGATTATATGTTTGTCTTAGATGTAAGCCATAAGGTATCTCTTGTATTGTTTCACTATTATAATACGATTCACCTAAAATACACACTTTTGCACCACATATAAGATATTGGTCTAACAAAGCTGATATTTCTTGCCATGATTTTGGTAGTATATTCTTTAAATCAGCTACTTTTAAAATTCCACTACGAAGATAATCAAGCCTAGAAGTGCTAGGTAACTTATCCAAACTAAACAATCCTTCATTTCCTAGTTTATTTAAATTAGTTAATAGTTCATTACTAAACTGATCGGTATAGTACACCTTAACATTAGATATCGAATCGGACTGAGTATCTATATTTACTTGATAGTCTAATCCATTAGCTTGTACTATAAGATTATGATGAGTCATTGTGTGTTTTATATGATCTTCTAAATCCTGTGATACGATTCCCTTTAAACACGAATAATTTTTTAACATACTAATAACCTTTTTATACAGAGTAGATTTGCTCACTCTACTATAGAAGCTTGTGAAGTGCTACCGTATTTTAAATTCTTTATATTTAAATTACTTGACTCTTTTTCCTACTATATTATACTTATAATTCGATAATCAAGTTTTTCCTTAACTGTCTATTAGCAAGAAGCGGCGTCGTGGCAATCTTTTGAAGTAATACTTGTCCCCACTTCACAAGATAGAAACAATCAGGTTTGAAGCGGCTGCCCACCTGATTGTTAAAATATAATACTCCATTCAATATGTGATTTTAATAATTAAAATCACATATTGAATGATGAAAAAAGTTAAAATGCACTCGCGTCAGCCGTTTCAAGAGTGCATTTTTCCTTATAACAAAGCAAGTATCGATATAAGAATTAATTAATTCTTATATCGAACTGAGGTTACCTACGATCCACAACTGTCGAAAGTTCGAAGAGGAAGCGGTTTTAGGCAGGGCAGTTTAAAAGTTGTATGTGGTCAACGTCTATTATCGAAAAGACCGTAGGTCGACGAAGCAATCCAAAAAGTAACCAAAATGGGTTGCTTCGTCGGCTTATGCTTCCTCGCAATGACGCTAGGCTGTTTTTCCTATAACTTTTAAATTGCCATGGGGATTATGCGTAAGGTGAGTGATTAAGAAAGTTCAACTTATCAAATGTACTTCTTAATGTGGGAATGTAAGTTCTAATATTATTATAAATTTTATCCGCTAGCTGCTCATCATAAGTATGAGAGGTAATATTTCTATCTAGCAGCATTTTTAACCACTCTTGTTCATGATCAATCAGATGTCCTTTAAATGCTTCTCTTAAAACATCTTTAGGATATTGCACTTCTACTCCTTTGCTTTCAAGAATTACCCTTAATAATTTCCAAAATAGTTCTATTGTAAACTCAAATCTTTGAATGGTAGCATCTATATTACTTCGATCTTCTAGCACGGGCTTAAATACAATATCTTCTAAAGATATTAAAGCTCTACTTAGCTTTGAAAAACCTAACTCTATTTTAGGATCTTTCATATAATTTCACCCCTTCTCGTATTATAGATAATTTTAAGTCTGATGAATCCTCTAATTCGTCAAGCCTTATACAATCTATTTTTAAGAGTGTATCAGCATTATCAACAATTTCTTGTAATTTCAACCAATCCTTAGTAGTAGCATTATGACATACTATAGCTAAATCAATATCTGCTCTATCCTGATTATCGTTCCTTGCCCTAGAACCAAATAACCAAACTTCCTCAACCACAATCTGTGATATTAAATCATTATAAAATTTATAATCCTGAACTTTCATTTATTAATTCCATACTTTTTGTTTTTTTATTATATATCATATTTACCTTTTACCCAACACTCCCCAATGTTAAAAAATAAGGTACATGATCAGAGGGCATAAGCCAATTCCTAGCTTCTGATAAGGAGCTGACAGATAGCATCTTATCTTGTAAGTTAGAACTAGTCCAAATATGATCTAATCTACGTCCCCGATTAGATTTTTGCCAGTCTATATTTCTATAACTCCACCAAGTATAACATTTTTCATTATACGGTATGAAATAGCGGCTACTATCGATAAAACCTAAGGAAGCCTGTAATTCCAACAGAGTTGAACGCTCTATGTCTGTATGGCTAACAACATTACGTAATTGACGGCTAGACCATACATCATGCTCATGAGGGGCAATATTTAGGTCTCCCGTTATAATAATCTTACTATCTTTACTCCGATTATTGGTTAACCATTCTTGTATTAATTTTACGTATGCCAATTTATGTTTAAATTTTTCATTAACATTTACATCAGCTATATCACCACCAGCCGGTACATAAAAATTATGTATCTCAATACCTAAAACTTCTACTGCTACATGCCTTTTATTGCTATTATACAATTCAAGAATGAATTTATTGGTAAAAGGAAATTTTGATAAAATTGCTACTCCATTATAAGACTTCTCTCCTGAACAATATATATGCTGGTAGCCCATATCATTAATAGCTTGGTAAGGGAATAGTTCATTAATTGTTTTAATCTCCTGCAGTGATATAATATCAGGCTGATGTTCATCAATTAGCTTTTTGAGCAAACTAAGTCGCAAACGTACCGAATTAATATTCCAGGTTACTATTTTCATTTATTAAACCTCTCCAATATTTCCACTACAACATGCTTTAAAATTCTTAGAATTTTCGCCTCTGGGCTAAGATTCTTAGCTGCCCATTTCTTGATCCATGGTTCTATAAGCTGCCATACGTTAATTTCTGGATCAAGCTGCTGCCCTACCCCTTCTACTACTACTATAGTTTTCTGTAATAATAGCAATTGTGGTTGTACCTCCATGCCAAAATCTTCGGTGATTTTAAATAATTGTGCAAGTAACCTACCTATAGAAATATCTTTGACGACATATCCCATAATCGGTTCACTCACCGCTCTACACGCTTGAGCAAAAAGATCAAGATCGGTATTCTGAGGAATATAACCAGCCCTAAGATGGACAAGTGCTACTAACTTATAGTTTCTACTTAAAAAACCAAATAGGCTTTCAGCAATTGCCATTCTATCTTTATCAGATAACCTACCCATAATACCAAAATCTAGTAACACTATGCTACCATCCGACCTAACTAAAATATTGCCGGGGTGTAAATCTGCATGAAAGAAGCCATCTCTATATACTTGGTTAAAAAATATTGTAGCAAATCTTTGGGCTACTTTAGTTAGATCTAAGCCCTGCTCTATAAGCTTATCTCGAGCATAAATTGATATTCCATCTAACCATTCTGTGGTTATTATATATTCATGAGTCAGTTGCCAATAAACTTTAGGAATATATATATCAACATCATTTTGCAGATTATCAGAGAGTTCTGAAGCTGCCGCCGCTTCTAAACGTAAGTCAAGCTCAAATTTCATAGTAGTATTAAATACATCTATTACCGCTACTGGTTGCAGTCTTTTAAATTTTATAAATATTCTTGCTACTAGTTTAGCAAGAATATATAAAAGTTTAATATCCTTATTATATGTATGATGAATTCTCGGGCGTAATATTTTTACTGCAACGAATTCACCAGACTTCAACTTAGCTCTGTGTACTTGAGAAATCGAAGCTGCTGCAATTGGTATATCCTCAAAGACGGAGAATAACTCATCGGTACTTTGACCAAAAGACTCATCAATAATCTTTCGTGCTATACTACTACTAAAAGGTGGCAACTTATCTTGAAGAGACTGCAAATAACTGGCAATCTTAACTCCTATAAGATCCGGTCTTGTGGAAAGAGTTTGGCCAAATTTTATATAAACAGGACCTAATTTTTTAAAACAATCAGTTAACCTTATAGCAAAATCATCTTTTGGTGTTTTAAATAGACCAATTGGATAAACTACTATGGTTATCACCCAGCCAAGAATTTTTAACCTAGATGGTAATCTTATTATACCAGGATAAGTCAGTATTTGCTGCTTGCTTACCACTCTTAATATATATAAAAAATTCAATAATAAGCTAATCATATATACTCAAATGATTTGAAGTTTTAAGCTACTTGCCTAAGCAGTAAAACATCCGCTAAATTCCTTGGGATTAAGTACTTAAAAAAACGTTGTATTACAATTTACTGTGCTTTAGTATTTATAAACTTGACGGCAAATTGTAGTCCCCTATCATCAATAGAATGCATAAGATTTGGTATCTTGTAATTACTATGATCAATATTATATTTCTGTAAATATTCTATTATCTCGTCCATGCTACTTACATCAACCACATCGTCTAATTCGCCATGTATTACGCAAACTGGCGTAGTTTTATTGATACATTCTAATGGGGCGATTAATTTACCAGAAAATCCTACCACACAAGCAAAAGGCTCTTTTTGTACCAAATTTAAATACAGTCCCATCATAGTGCCTTGTGAAAAACCAATTATGATAGTATCTTTATTAGTTAAATTTAGTTCAGCTTGTTTTTTTTGAATTATCTTTGTAACTAAACCACTATTTTTAGCAACTAATTCCCCTATTACATAAGGAGTACGATCATTTAGACTAAACCATTGTCTACCATACGGTGCATTATCAAATTTTTCAACTCCATGCGGCGAAATAAAATGACAATCTAGCAATTCCTTAGATATAAAGGGAACTAAGCTTATTAAGTCATGCCCATCTGAACCAAGCCCATGTAACAATACAACAAGCTTTTTACATTGACCATTCAAACTTTTTACTTCTGGGTAAGATAATATTTCATTTTTAATCATTTTTTAAGCTCTTAAAAAGTTTCCACAGGGGTAACACCCCGTTAACCTAGACGATGCACACAAAATTAGTAAGATGTATACAACTTTTAGTTAAACGTCATTGCGAGAAGCCACTTTAGTGGCGACACTGCAATCCAAATTACTTATTATATTTTTTGTGGATTGCTTCGTCGGCTCATGCCTCCTCGCTAATAGACGTATCTTTTAATAATTCTAAAAAACTTGATTATCGAGTATTAGGCATTTTCTTTTCAAATATTCTCCTTCAACCAAATTAGAAATTTTTTAAACCAACTAGTATCGTTATTATCATTAATATTAAAATTATTTTTTTGTATTTTTAAAGATTGATTTTTTACCATACCTATAGAAGTGGAGTATATATGGGGATTATAATCTTCAGCAAAACCTGGTAATACCTCTGGTTTACCAATTCGTACTTGTTTTTCAAAAATTTTGCTTGCCAGTTCTTTTACTCCTCGGAGCATTGCCCCGCCGCCGGTAATAACAATGCGATAAGCGATCATATTGCCTGCAACAACTCTGTCATATTCTGCTTGAACCATCAATAATATTTCTTCTACTCTTGGATTAATAACAGATGCAAGATATTTTGAAGTAATTGTTGGTCTGCCGCTATCAGGAATCTCCATTTCAGAATCTTCTAAACTAATAATACTATCTTTATCAAAAGAAGATGGCATAGCATTACCATGAAGAATTTTAAGTTTTTCTGCAATATCAAGGCTTACTGAAAAGACTTTTGCTATGTCAGATGTAATATGAAAGCTACCTATATCTATGTAGCTTGTATATAGTAATTTACCTGAGACGAATACACCAAATGAGGTAGTTCTAGCACCCATATCAATTATAATAGAGCCAAGAGTTTTTTCATCTTTTGAAAGACAAGCAATTCCCGAAGCGTAAATTGCTAATATAATATTATTTATTTCAACATGACATTTTGCAAAACAATTGGTAATATTCATCAGCATATTAGAATTTGCTGTAATAATATGTAATTCACACCCTAATTCTTTGCCAAACATCCCAACTGGATCTTCAATAGCATTATTATCGTCAAGAATAAATTCTATAGGAAAATAATGAATAATTTCTTGGTCTTTAAGCTTGAACTCCAATAGGGCTTTTTTGATAAGTTTTTTGATATCTTGCTGTGAGATTGGCTGATTAGAAAGTTTTATTTTATTATTTATGTAATAAGACTTAGTGCCATAGCCTGTTAGTGATATAGTTATTTTTTTTATGTTTTTACCGCAATCTTTTTCTAATGCATAAATCGCCCCGACTATGCTATTTTCTGCCTCTTTTAAATCTAATATAACTCCTGATTTAATGCCTTTTGAGTAATACAGATTTTGGCTTATTATTTTTGCTTCCTCTCTTTTGTCAATATATGCCGCAATGCAAGCTATTTTACTACTGCCAAGGTCAAGAGTAACAAAGTTAGACAATTTGGCTTTCATAATTTTTAATATTTTTCCATATAAACTTTAGTCGAATCTCGTAAATCTATAATTTTATAGTTCTGATTAAATAATATATTTTTCATATCCAATCCTGCAAGATAATCTAAAGCATGTTCAAACCCTAAGTCCGGCATTTTAACAGTAATACCTTGCTCTAGATTTAAATCCCAACGTCTTCCTCCATAACGTACAGAAGAGATAATTTTTTTAGCTAATTCAGGGTGTTTAGCTAAATCCTGAATTAATTTGCTAGTATAAATATTAGCATCCGATCCCACAACATGCAAAAGATTAGAGAAACTACCTATATTATTGGTAATTTTATATCCTTCTTGATCAATAAGAAAAACTTGCCCGTTAATCTGCCAAATAGCAATGGGTATTCTCTCAATTAGTCTTATGTAAAGAGTATTAGGTAATCTTCTCTCAATAATTGAGACATTTTTAATCCAAGGATTGCGTCTTAAATTACTTTTTATTGAATCCAAATCTAAAGAAAAAATAGCTGTACCCTTATCGGCATTTAAAGTAGCCAATATATCTTCTTCCTGAATATTATATTGCCCTTCTATTAAAACATTTTCAAGCCTAAAACCAAGATCAGAAGTGAACTCGTAAATATATTGGGCAATTTCTTGTTTTACAGAAGTAAAATAGTTGGTGAAGAAAAATAAAGAAAGAAAAACTACTAGGATAATTTTAATAAACAATACCACCCTAACATACACCACTCCAATCTTTCGTCGCAGCGGTATATTAGCTTTTTTTTTCTTATTAAACATCTTATTCTTTTTCATGGGTCAATGCTTGCTGTTTCTAAAATTTTTTCAATTAGCGAGCAAAAATCTATTCCCTGTGAAGCAGCTATTTCTGGTATAATCGATAAGGGAGTCATACCAGGATGAGTGTTAATTTCTAGAGCAAAAAATTCATTTGTGCTTTCATCCAAAATAAACTCTGCTCTAATTGCACCTCGGCAATGCATGATTTTATATATTCTTTCAGACTCTTCTAGTAACTTATTATACATATTCTGTGGTAATGGAGCTGGGCATAAATGCTGTGCTAACCCTTCTGTGTACTTAGTATCATAATCATAAAACCGCCGTTTTAGGAGTTTTATTTCCAATACCCCTAAGGCTTCACCGTTTAAAACGGCGACCTGCATTTCTCTCCCCTTAATATATTCCTCAATCATTACTTCACCATAAGGAAAATCATAATCAGCAAAGTTAAAATCATCCTCAACAAATATCACCTCAACACCAATACTTGATCCCTGTGTAATAGGTTTTATAACATACGGTCTTGGCATAGGGTCGTTGGTAATATTATCAGATTTATTAACTACAATATTCTTGGCTATCTTAATATCATTGGTAACAAACCATACTTTTGTATGTGTTTTACTAAATGCTAAAGAAGAAGCAAGAACGCCACTGTGAGTATAAGGAATCCGTAGGATATTTAGTAAGCCAGGAAGACAACCATCTTCACCATAAGTGCCATGTAAACAATTAAAAACTACATCAGGTTTTACCTGCAAAAGTACTGATGCAATATCTACTCCCATATCGATAAAAGTAACTTTATATCCACTATCTACCAAAGCTTTATTAACTGCAGAAGATGATACTAAAGAAATTTCTCGTTCAGCCGACATACCGCCACCTATTAGCGCCACGTGCTTTTTCCCTTTATTACTCAATATGGTAACCTTAGAATTCGCAATAAAGCTAGTATGATATTTATGCATATTTTCCTATTCGTTTAATCTCCCATTCTAGACTAATTCCACTATCTTCAAATACATTCTTTTTAACGAGATCACCTAGATCTTCTAAATCACGAGCAGAGCTATTACCATGGTTTATCATAAAATTACAATGTAGTTGCGACATAGAAGCCCCACCAATTCTGTATCCTCTCATACCAGCCTTGTCAATTAGTTGCCATGCTTTATGATTTTCTGGATTAGCAAATGTACTGCCGCTCGTCCGTTCTTTAATCGGCTGGGTTGCTAGCCTATTTTTATTTATTTCATCCATTTTTGCTAGGATCATCTCTCGCTCCCCAATAGTTGCCTTAAAGATAGCCCTAGTTATAATCAAATCTTTTGGTAAATTATTACCACGATACTTAAAACCTATCTTTTCGTTAGGGATTAGGATAAAATTTCCTCTAGAGTCTATTGCTTCAATTGCTATTATGATATCTTTAAACTCTGAACCATACGCCCCAGCGTTCATAACCACTCCACCACCTATAGTACCCGGTATACCAACCAAAAACTCAAACCCGGTAATTGCTTGACTTTGACAGAATTTTGCCAAATTATAGTTCAGGCAACCAGCTCCCACTGACAATTTGTTATCGCCTTGAAATCCTATATTAGTAAAATTTTGACCAAGTTTTACTACAACTCCATCTATACCACCATCTCTAATGATAATATTTGATCCAGCCCCTAAAACAGTTATTGGCCTCTGTTGTTGGTTTTGTGATACAAAATTTGCTAAATCTTGTACATCTAATGGTTTAAACAAGACTTCAGCTGGTCCACCAACTTTAAACCAAGTTAGATGACTTAAATTGTAATTATTTCTATATTCACCAACAGTCTTAGGTAATTTCATAATTATAAAATATCTCCCTTAATACCATAATACCCTACATTTTTCTATAATCATCATAGCAAGGCTCTTTAGATGCCGCAACTGTTGAAAGTTAGTGAATATAGTTTCCCTATACGTCATTGCGCATAGGTGTCAACTTAAGAGCGTAATGATTGAGCATGTATAAGTAAATTAAACCTAAACGTCATTGCGAGAAGCCGCTGCAAGCGGCGACGCGGCAATCTAAGATACGCGAAGCGTTACTCTAAAAAACAGCTTCGCTGTTTATCTGGATCGCCACGGCATCTAACGATGCCTCGCGATGACGGCTGTGTTTAATTTGTTTATACATGTTCAATCATTACGCTCCTAAGTTGACGCCTATACGTCATTGCGAGATCACGTAGTGGTCGTGGCAATCCATTTTTAATCACTTTTATGTATTGCTTCGTTCGAGCTTCGCGGCTCCTCGCAATGACGTTCTCGCGTAAATTGCTGATGCAAATCATTGGCCCAAGCAGAAATGCTCCCAGCACCCATCATTACTATTATATCATTTGGCATAGCTTCACTAATAATAATTTTAGCTATATCTTTGTGATCCTCGATAAAGGCTGCCATTGGATGAGATTTAGTATTGTTGATTTCATCCACTATACTTTTTCCTGTTATACCATCTATTGGCTGTTCCCCGCCAGCATATATATCCGTGATATACACCTGGTCAGCATCAACAAAACAAGTCAAAAAATCATCAAACAAATATTTAACCCTTGTGTACCTATGTGGTTGGAAGATTGCTATAATCTTACTATTTTGCTTGTTAGCAATGTTTCTTGCTGTAGCAAGTGTAGCTTTTACTTCCTCTGGATGGTGAGCATAATCATCAATTATGGTAGCACTGTTATATTCGGCTACCTTAGTAAATCTCCGTTTGATCCCTTTGAAACTATTAAATCCATTTTTAATGATTTTAATACCAAAATCAAGTTCCACAGCTATCGCTATAGCAGCAAGAGCATTAAGGATATTGTGTCTCCCTGGGGTAGGTAAGGTAATTTGCTCTATAATTGTTACACCATTTACGTTAGGTAGGTTAATTCGCACATCAAAAGTTGATGATGTAATATCGAAATTCAAATTAAAGGCTTGTATGTGAGCATCATTTGAGTCTATGCCATAAGTTATAATTTTACGCTCAAAGATGCTACTTACTAAATTTCTAACAACTTTATGATCAATACAAGCAACTGCAAAGCCATAAAATGGTAAATTAGTTATAAAGCTCCTAAAAGCTTGAATTAAACTATCAAAATCATGGTAAAAATCTAGATGCTCAGGATCAATATTAGTTATTACCGCAATTGTTGATGGCACACGAATAAAAGTTGCATCAGACTCATCGGCTTCGGCTATCAGATAATTCCCAGACCCAAGATAGGCGTTAGTAGATTTACTATTAACAATACCACCATTAATTAAAGTCGGACAAAGCCCGGCAGCTTCAAATAAACAAGCAACGAGTGATGTTGTAGTAGTCTTGCCATGTGAGCCAGAAATTGCTACAGAGCATTTTAGCCTCATTAATTCAGCCAGCATTTCAGCCCGCCTAATTATTGGTATCTTTCTATGTAAGGCTTCCTGAATTTCAGGGTTATCTTTATTTATAGCTGATGATACTACTACATATGAAACATTAGTGACATTTTGTCCTTGATGACCAAGGAAAACCTTAATACCATTAGTTTCTAGTCTTTTGGTATTATAATCTTCTACTATATCAGAACCTTGTACTTTATATCCAAGATTATGGAGTATTTCGGCAATGCCACTCATACCGATTCCTCCGATACCTATAAAATGCATCGTATCAAGAGTTCCGTTTATTTTTTTTAATTCTAATAAAAACATTTTATATAATAATAGTTATAGTTGTTTATCTCTTGCATAATCAGTTTTTAACCAAAGGTCAAGCTTTTAAGAAAAAATATTTCGATTGATTTGAGTATACTCACTAACAATAATCACAGACCTCTGTGACCTAACCCATTAGCTGATCTATTTCAGGTTTTATTTGTGATTCCCAAGTTTTAGCAAGTGTGCAATCCGTAGGATCAATAAGCAATATTTTTGTTGTTGCTGTAAATTCGTGATCTGCTGCCATAATTTCATAAGTCGCTCTCATTTTATTAGAATAATGATCGTACTCATCTACAGTCATTTTTGCCTCCCAACTTTTACTATTACTACATTTAGCTATTATTTGTGATCTAGTAAAAGAATTAACACAAATAAATATTATATCAGGAAATTGTACGGTCTTATGAGTAGTTTGTACCTGATCTGTATAATGTCTTTTTAGCATCTCCCAACTAAATCCTTGATCTCCACAAACAGCACCTTGGTATCCAATTACTTCTGGAAACCCTCCTTTACAAAATATGTACTGATGATTTTCTAAAGCACTACTAATTAGATTATCATAGATATTACAGCTTGCAGTTATATATAATGCTCCACTTACTGTATTGTTAATTTTATCTTCTACTCTATCAAATTGAACAATTTTCTCTCCAAACTCAGTACTTTTTGGATCATCTACAATCGAGATAAGTTCTGGTGCAACCTTTCTTTCTTGCATAAGATAATCTACAGACATTTGTCTATATTCGTTTTTTCCAGCAAAACTCATACCACAAAACATTACATATTTACTCATAGTTATACCTCCCTATTTATATTATTTTATTATAATAACATAAAATAATTAAACACTAAGTACATTAGATAAATTTTTACAATTAATAAAGTAATAATCTTTCTAATTAACCTGAATTCGATGTAACAAGTTACATTGAACTTCCGTGATAAGAGTAATAAGAAGTTGACAACTCTACATGATGATTCAATTACCCGGTGCTTTACAAAAAGGTCAAGTATGCGTATATATGTTCGTCTAGTAAGAGTTAATTACTATAATTTAATAATTCTGTAATATTTAGTTTGTATTAATTAACATTTATTAGATTATATCTTTAATTAATAATAATGAGCATAAATTTATGACTGATAGTCTTCCATCTAATAGCTACTTTAGTAAATCACCAAAAGTAGAGGATGATAATCTTGCTGTTAATCCTGCTGTTAATCTTGATGCAGTTTCTGATGATTCAGTTTCTCCCCCATCCTTCTCCTTGCCTTATAGTGTTGCTAACTCAACGTTTTACACTTCCCTTGTCAATGTACAGGGACACACGAACGACCACAATAACGACCACAATTAGGGAATATAAAATTATAGAAACCCATTATGAAAACAAATATGACTATTGCTAAAAAAAATATCCACCCACACTTAGTGCAGCTATATTATATGATATAATGCCTTATATTAACTATAAATATAAGGCATTAATATGTTTGGTCAGATTTTAGGTAACATAGGAAGTAGCATTGGTGGTGTTTTTGGTGGCGGTATATTATCCACTATTGGGCGATTTGCCAGTAGGACACTCGGTGATTACTTAGAACATTTAAATTATGAACCTGAGGAGTATTACCATTTTAAAAATATTAGAGAAAGTTTTTCCTTATCAAAAGCTGTATATGGACATCCAATAACCTTAGTTTTTGGTACGGCAAGGGTCAATGGTAAAATAATTTGGGCAAGTCAAATTAAGGAAGTACAAGTTACCAGTGTTACACAACGAGGTTTATCAGCTACTACCGAAACTGCTTCTATCCATAATGTAACGGAATGTGAATATTATTTATCCTTTGCAGTTAGCTTATGTGAAGGCGAAATAGCTGAAATTGGTAGAGTATGGGTTAATGATCAGTTACTCAATCTTGAACAATATAAATTCAGGCTTTATTTAGGGTCAGAAGAGCAATTACCCGATCCTTTAATTGCTGCAACTGAAGCTCAAGGTCAAGCACCAGCATTTCGTGGATTAAGTTATGCTGTATTTGAAGACCTACCCTTAGCTGATTTTAATAATTCAGTGCCTAACTTCTCCTTTGAAGTAACTAGGAAGGCTAATATTCCCGGTGACATTGAAGACGATAATAGCTCTATTGCGAAACTGTATATGAGAGAGGAATTTCTAGGAAAAATCAAGCAAAAAACCGGAACATACTTTAGCGTATGTGAGGATTTTGAGCTTGATTCTGACAACAAAATTACCTCTCAGATACAGTTTCGGAGTGTAGAAGATTTAGTTGAGGCTGTTGACATAATTCCAGGATCTGGAGAATTTGTTTACGACACTATAGTACAATACAAAACTATACTAAACTCTTTAGGCGGTATCATTAGTAAAAAACCAATAAATTCAAATAATTACCGTAATATTGCTAATAGTCTTTATAGTCTAAATCAAATGAAAATTATATGCCCTAACATCAAATGGGTTGCACCAGTTGTATGTTGGTTTGGCGATAGTTTGGATATTGCAAGTTGTACTATTAAACCTGCTGTGGAATTTAATGACCCAAATACAGAATATTCAGAACAATGGCAAGTTGGGAAATATTTACGTGATACGGCAAGGCTAGTATCACGAGATGCAGATGATTTCCCTAAATATGGCGGCAGCGTCAATGATGCTAGCTTAATCCGTTACTTATAGGAATTAAAACGTAGAAACTTTAAAGTTATGTTTTATCCAATGTTTTTTTTGGATGTTTGGCAAAAGCCATGGCGTGGTCATTTAACAGGCTGCGTAAATTCAATAGTAGATTTTTTTAATAAAGATGAGGGTTATAATAATTTTATCCTACATTATGCTAAATTGGTTAAAGATCATATTGATGGTTTCGTAATCGGTTCTGAACTAATAGGTTTAACTAGCGTCAAGGATCAACATAATAATTTTCCCGCTGTTACCCAATTGATAAAATTAGCAAAATTAGTCAAAGAAATCGTGGGTAATAATGTACTTGTTACTTATGCAGCAGATTGGTCATAGTATCATCACACACAAGATGGATGGTATAATTTAGACAAATTATTTGCCTCAGAATATATAGATTTTGTAGGTATTGATGCCTACTTTCCTGTAACGAGAAGCATAAATTCAGGAATTTTACCAGAAGAAATCATGAAAGGCTGGCAATCAGGTGAAGGATATGATTACTTTATAGATAAAAATGGTGGCAAGCATCAGTTAGCTGCCGATTATGCTTGGAAGAATTTAAGATATTGGTGGGAGAATTATCATCGTAATCCTGATGGTGTTACAACAGAATGGCAACCAAGAATGAAAAAAATTTGGTTTACGGAATTTGGCTTTCCTTCCATTGATAAAGCAACTAATCAACCTAATATATTCTTTGATCCTTTATGTAGTGATGGTGGAGTACCGAGATATTCTACTGGCGAAGTTGATTTTTCTATTCAGCGTAAAGCTATCCGAAGTTTTATTGAATATTGGCAAACGCAAGAATATATCGAACAAATGTTTTTATGGACTTGGGATGCCAGACCTTACCCAGCTTGGTCACATAGTAATATTTGGCGAGATGGTAACTTATGGGCAAAAGGGCATTGGGTTAATAATAAATTTGGGGCTTGTAGTTTAGCGGCAATAATTCTCGAATTGTCTTATAAATGCGGTATTCCATTAAAGAACATCGATATATCAACTCTCGATGAAGCTGTAGAAGGGTTGGTATTAAATAAAGCTTTGTCTTGTATTGATGTTATTAACCTTTTGCGGATTATATATTTCTTTGATATCATAGCTTATCAGGAACAAATTAAGTTCACCAAACGTGGATATTCTACCCCTAGTCATATTAGTCCCAAAATATTGGTTAAACTATCAAGCAATAGTTATTTAGAACAAATAGAAATTTCTAAAACTAGCATTATTAGTAAACTAGCACTAAACTTTATCGACCGGTATGATGATTATAATAATAGCTTTTGCCAAATAAATAGTGAGAATCTTTCACATAGAGCTATTCCTAACTTAAAACTACCTATTATACTATCTTATCTTGAAGCTGAAAGATTAGGACGGTTAATCCTAAAAAATGCCGCTACTGAAACTAAAATTTTAAGATTTATCATGCCAGCAAATTTTATTAAATATCAACCGGGGGATTTTATCATATTATATTATCGGAATTATCAATATCAGATTAGAATTATCTCCATGAGATTATTTCGCCTAACAGCTGAAATTCACGGAATTATTGATGAAGTTGAGAGTTATATATTCAAGTGAATAGCTGCTTATAGTACCCTTTTTTATATAACCACTATTAAAATGGCTGCTGATCGTCATTGCACATAGGCGTCAACACAATTCTTGCTTTTCTATTCTAGAGTATATAAGCAGCAAAAATTTATTTGGAATCTATCCAAGATATATTCCCATCCCGACGATAATAAACTACATTCATGCGATTAGTATGACTATTTTGAAACATTAAAGCAGGAAGGTTCTCCATATCCATTTTCATCACTGCTCCACTTACTGATAGAGTTAATATTTCTACAGATTTTTCTGCTATAATTACAGGATTATCATATGCTGCCACATTATCTTCGTCTTCATGTTCATATTGATGGGGTGTTATAGTATATTTAACTGCTTTAGATGTTACTTCGGATATTTTAACTCTATCATGACGATCCTTGAGCTTAGATTTATACTTTCTAAGCTGCTTTTCAAGTCTAGCAAGAGCAATATCAAACGCTGAATATATGTCATCTGAAGCAGCGTTACCTTTCAATATCATATGTCTGCCTGTACCATCATTCACGACAATATCACAAACCAATTGGAATCCTTGTTTAGAAAAATGCACATTTGCACTAATTATTACATCACAAAAATACTTTTCTGACACCTGCATAGTACGATTTTTTACGTAGTCTTGCAAAGAATTCCCAATAGAAATATGTTGACCTGATACTGATATTTGCATAAAATCCCCTTTATATTTAGTTAAGTCAAATATTATATGTAATAATCAGATGCAGAGTCGTCTCAAATCTGATTGTTTCGATAATTTCACCGAATTTGGGATACTCAAATGATCCTACGAATTGGATTTGAAAATGAATAGTGAGCAGGCGTAGCGTACATATAGTATAGTTACGCATGCGAATCCATGATATTTTCAAAAAACAATTCGTAGGAGCAGAAGAGTATATAAGAATTAACAAATTCTTATCCCTAATTCGTATAACTACCTATCTATAAAACTAATGTATAATCATGTGAATTTCAAGCCATTATTTTGAAATTTTTATAATGACTTGATAATTGCTTTAGATAAAATATAAGCTTATAACGCTTACTTCAAATTGTTCTTTTAAAGTATTTTTCAGTTAAAAAGCGATTCTTTGACCGTAATTTTACCTAAATTGTAACATTTTATAGCTAACTTAAATAAGGTTATAATTTTGTTCTAAATAATGTTTTTTTTGTTTTTACTATCTGTTTTGTTGTGATGACTTTCTAAGCCTAGATTTATTCTTATGTAGCTTTATAATTGCTTTAGTTACTCTTACTACAAAAGATGGCTCAATCCCACCTTCTAGACAAGTTTCTTTAAAAGATTCACTACCACCAAAAATCCATAATTTTGCTTCTTGTTCTAGCTTTTTTGCTGTGCGGAATTTTGATATATTGGTTGCATCAATAATTGCCTGAGTAATAATAGCTTTACGTAAGATGACATCAGGTGAATTAGTGTATGATTTAAGACGTTCAAATGGGGATTGGAATTTAATAACATTATATATATTTACTTTGTTAACCATAAATTTATTACCATATATTGATTTTAATTAAGTTCTGCGTGCAGAACCTAAGAAGTATAATGATTTTTATGCGTGTACTAATAGTTTCAGGGTAAAAAAGTGTAAATATTTTAAACTTTCTTAATAATTTAACCTGTATTCGATGTAACAAGTTAATACTAGGCTCAAGTAATCATCCCCATTAGGAGGATATCAGCCCACAACTGTTGAAAGTTTACAAATACCTATACCACAGCGTCTATTAGCGAGCGTAAGCGAAGCAATCTAGGAAACAATCTATAGATAAATGATGTTACTGGATTGCTTCGTCGGCCTTACAGCCTCCGTAACTCGTGACGTATAGGAAGCTGTATTTACTAACTTTCAACAGTTGTGGATATCAGCCCTGCGTAGCTTACTATTACCCACATCTTTTTTTCGTTCGCTAGCAAATGGCTCACACTAGACTCATTGGTTATTTTGTGGTACAATATAAATGTTTTGGTATATTCGAATGATCCTACGAATTGGATTTGAAAATGAGGGACAAGCGAACTAGGTCATAGTACCCTACATTTTTCTATAATCGTCATAGCAAGGCTCTTTAGATGTCGTGGCGATCTAGGTAAACAGCGAAGCTGTTTTTTTAGAGTAACGCTTCGCGTATCCTGGATTGCCGCGTCGCCGCTTTTTCGCGACTCCTCGCTAATAGACGATCAGCAGCCATTTTAATAGTGGTTATATAAAAAATGTAGGGTACTATGGAACTAGGTATACATTTATCACGCGAGTTCCTGATATTTTCAAAAAACAATTCTTCAAAGCAGAAAATTATAAATAATTTATGGTTTTAAAGTACTATGTCTGTGTTACCTATTGTTACTGCTCCAGATTCAAGATTAAAACAAAAATCTTTGCCAGTAAGTATAATCGATGATACTATAAGAAAGTTGATGGATGACATGGTTGAAACTATGTATCATGATCGTGGTGTGGGGTTAGCTGCCATTCAGATTGGAATAACTAAACGTATATTGGTAGTTGATTTGCAGAATAATGATGATACAGAAAGACCTGTTGGTTTTTATCCATTATTTATCGCTGACCCGAAGATAATAGACAAATCTAAAGAATTAGTTGTGGCAGTAGAAGGGTGTTTATCTTTACCGGAGCAACAGGTCGAGGTAGCAAGGTCTGAGTCTATAACTATAAGATTCTTAGATTATAATAATATCCAGCAAGAATTAAAAGCTGATGGTTGGCTTGCTAGGGTTATTCAACATGAAATGGATCATTTAGATGGTAGGCTACTAATTGATTATTTAAGTGATATGAAAAAGGACGTAGCATTACGTAAATTAAAAAAGCTAAAAAATAATATTTTGTGAAAGTAATTTTTATGGGTACGCCAGAATTTGCTGTACCTACTCTTAAAAGTTTAATTAACAGCAAAGATCACCAAGTGGTTGCCGTATTCACTCAAGCTGCAAAATCTAAAGGAAGGGGACTAAATGAGGTAGCATCACCTATCCATAGTTTGGCATCAAAATATGATATTCCAACTTATACCCCTAAAACCTTGAGAACCGAAGAAATAACCAATTTAATTAATTCAATTGATGCAGATATAATAGTAGTAGTTGCTTATGGGTTTTTGATACCACAAGCTATCCTACAAGCCAAAAAATATGGATGTCTTAATATCCATCCCTCAAGTTTACCACGTCATAGGGGAGCGGCCCCATTGCAGCGTACTATTATAGAGGGAGACCCTGAAACTTCTGTATGCATAATGCAGATGGATGAGGGGTGGGATACTGGTGATATTATATTGCAGCATTCGTTTTCACTCTCTCCTAGAATAACTTTACCAATTTTGCATGACCAATGTGCAGAAATAGGGGCTGATTTATTGGTTAAAACTTTAGATAATATTGATAACTTACCAAGGATTGTCCAAGATAAAGATGGAGTAACTTATGCTCATAAACTCAAGAAAGAAGAAGGAAAGATCGATTGGTATGAGACTGCTTACAAAATAGATTGTAGAATTCGCGGTATGAATCCATGGCCTGGAATATATTTTGAATATAGAGGTAAAGTTATAAAGATCCTAGAAGCGTATTATAATGATTTGGATGTTAAATTACCTCCTGGTACTGTGGTTAATAATAGTGTCTTGGAGATAGCTTGTGGTAAGGGTACTTTGATTATCAAAAAATTACAGCAAGAAGGAAGAAAAGCTTTAAACGTTGAAGAATTTATACGTGGGGTACAAATCCCCCTAGGTACTTTATTGGATTGATGTGGGAGAATTAGTATATACTAACTCCAACCACTCGTCTTCATCAATAATTTTAATTCCAAGCTCCTTAGCTTTTCTGAGTTTACTACCGGCATCGCTACCCGCTACCACTAAAGCAGTAGCAGACGAAACACTACTACTTACTTTAGCTCCTAACTTCTCTGCCTGAGATTTTGCTTCTGCTCTTGAAAGAGTGAGTAGAGAACCGGTAAATACCACAACTTTGCCAGTTAATGCGGTTTTGGTGGTTTGACCACTATAGTCTTGAATTTCTAAAATTTTACTTAGCTGATGAATAATTTGTAGATTTTCTTTAATATCAAAGAAGTCGATAATATCCACCAAAATTTTATCTCCTATTCCTTCTAGATCATTTAACCTTTGGTACATAGGCTGATCACCTTTTAATAAAGATTCCATAGCTTCTATAAAATTACCATAATTCTGAAATTCTCGAGCAAGTAATTTGGCATTTTGTTCGCCAATATGCCTAATTCCTAAGGAATAAATGAATCTGTTTAAGGAAACATTTTTAGCTTTGTCGATGTTTGCGAATAAGTTTTCTACAGATCTTCGCCCCCATCCTATCATATTTTCAAGCTTGACTAAGCTTTTTTCATTATTATTTTGTAAATAAAAAATATCCACTGGATTTTTTATTAAAGACTCTTTCAGTAGAAATTCTATTTGCTTTTTTCCTAAACCGTCTATATCTAAAGCATTTTTAGAGCTAAAATGACAAATTCGTTCGTAATTCTGAGCAGGGCAATTTAACCCATTATCACAACGAATTATTATTGTCTCTTGATTATAATGTAAATGAGAACCACAAGATGGGCAAAGTTTTGGCATATCGATTTTTTGTGATTCACTAGAACGTCGAGTAAAATCTACGGCAGTAATTTGCGGTATGACATCACCTGCCCTCTGCAAAAATACATAATCATTGATCCTTATATCTTTCCTTATGATTTCCTGATAATTATGTAATGTAGCTCTTGATACCCTAACTCCCCCAATAGAAAGCGGCTCTAACTCAGCAACAGGCGTTAATACACCTGTCCTACCTACTTGTAGAGTAATATTAATTAGTTTAGTTTGACCAACTATTGCAGGGAATTTATGAGCAATAGCAAATCTTGGACTTCTTGCAATAAACCCCATTCTTTGCTGCAAAGCAAAATCATTTAACTTATACACAACACCATCAATTTCATAAGGCAATTGATCTCTAGATGAATTCAAATATTCGTAGAAAAATTTCAGATCATCTTCAGAATACGCTAATTTTCCTATATTATTAACAATAAATCCTAGCTCTTTCAGTTTATGTAATAAAGCATCTTGAGAATCAGCTATTTTGCTACTACTACTTCCCACAGCATAAACAAAATATTGTAGTGATCTACTTGCTGTAATGTTTGGATCTAACTGCCTTAATGATCCGGCAGCAGCATTACGTGGATTTGCAAACTTATCTTTCCCATATAATTCCTGTACTTGATTTAATAATAGGAAATCATTTTTATTAATATAGACCTCACCTCGTACTTCCAAAATTTCGGGGCTTGATACTATTGAATGAGGGAAATTCTTGATAGTCTTAATATTTTCAGTTATATCTTCTCCAATAAAACCATCCCCTCTTGTCGCAGCAGTGGTGAGTATGCCATTCTTATAGGTAGCAGAAAAAGATAGACCGTCTATTTTAGGTTCGCAAAAGATAGGTTGAAAACTATCAAGACGTAAGAAATTCTTTATTCTATTTATAAATTCTGATACATCCTCATTATCAAATGCATTACTAAGAGAAAACATTGGATTTATATGTTTTACTTTAGAAAATTTCTCTGCAGCTAGGCTACCGATTTGTTTAGTTGGACTATTTGCCAGCACAAGATGAGGAAATTTTTTTTCAAGTTCAAGATTTAAATTAAATAATTGATCATATTCAGCATCAGAAATCAGAGGAGTATCTTCTTGGTGATATGCTTTATTATATTTTTCTATCTCACTTGCCAGTTGTTTTAGTAAGTTTTCTACCTCTGATTCAGAAAGATGTTCAATATTGGTTGGAATATTTTGCATATTAATCGTAAAAGTTTAAAGATCAGACGTCATTGCGAGGAGGCTGTAAGACCGACGAAGCAATCCAGTAACATCATTTATCTATAGATTGTTTCGCTTACGCTCGCAATGACGCTGTGGTATAGGTGTTTGTAAACTTTTGACAGTTGTGGAGACCGTAGGTCGACGAAGCAATCTATATGACAAGCTTCATGGATTGCCACGCTCACGTACGTTCGCTCGCTAATAGACGGTTTTTTAACTTTCAACAGTTATGCATGATCATCATTCATTTTCAAATCCAATTCTTCAAATCATTTGAGTATAAGACATTATATCTCTTTGGCAACATAAGCTAATAAGATCTATTTAACGTAAACTCAAGTAAAGAAGCTAAATGATCTTTATAAATATTCTGTATAGGGATTTGCTCCAATAAATTACTAGCCTCATTCTTAATGTTTGCTAGATGGTCGATAATTTGTTGCTTAATACCATGTTGTATCATCAAATTCCGTATTATCTCAAATTCACTCTCAGATCTATTATCCGCCTTAATCATTTTCTGAACTGTTAATTGCCCGGTATCATCAAGCTTCTTATATAAAAAGATTAGGGGTAGAGTTATTTTTCCTTCTAAAAAATCATCACCTATATTCTTGCCCATATCATGACTATTTCCTAAATAATCAAATAAATCATCAATAATTTGGAAAATATTTCCTAAATATCTACCAAATTTTTGTAAACTTTCACAAATCTCGTTAGATTGACTAGAAATAATTGCTCCTACTTCACAAGATACTCCAAATAACTCTGCCGTTTTAGCCATAATTATTTCATTATATTCCGTTTCGTCAATAATTCTCCGCTGATTCAATTTCACAAGCTGAGAAACTTCACCTTCTGATATAATTGCCGAAGCTCTTGATAAAGATTTCATAGCTTTAACAGATTTGGTATCTACCATTAGCTGAAATGATTGACTAAATAAAAAATCTCCAACTAGAATACTAGCCTTACTCCCCCAAACAACGTTAGCAGTAGGTTTGGATCTTCTCATTGTACTTTCATCTACTACATCGTCATGAAGTAAAGTTGCTGCATGAATAAATTCTACAGCCCCAGCAAGTTTTATATTATCTTCACCGACATAACCAAACATTTTACTAGTTAAAATTGTTAGTAATGGCCGTATTCTCTTTCCACCAAATTCCAATAAATATTTACCTACTACGCCAACTAGTGGTTCTTTGGCAGCTAAGTGGGTCAGAATAAGTTTATTTAAGCTAGACAGTTCTACTGCTAAATCTTTATGTATTATTTTTATAGTATCCAATTTACATCTCTAATGCTATTTTAACCTGAATTCGATGTAACAAGTTACATCGAATTCAGTATTATATATAGAAACAATCAGGTTTGAAGCGGTTCTACACCTGATTGTTAAAATATAATACTCCATTCAATATGTGATTTTAATAATTAAAATCACATATTGAATGATGAAAAAAGTTAAAATGCACCCGCGTCAGCTGCTTCAAGAATGCATTTTTCCTTATAACAAAGCCAGTTCTATATAAGAATTATTAATTCTTATATAGAACTGAGGTTATTTTATGATTTCCTGCCAAACATCACTATCAACCTCCAAAAAAGGCTGGATCATTAATTGTTTTAACAATGAATGATGCTCATTAAAATCAGGTACTAGTTCTTGTATCCTTTTTGTTACATTATCACCAATATGTATTTTTTCCGAGGCTTTTTTGTATAATGCTAGATAATATAATGGCAAAAATTTATTAAAGTCTACGGAACCTATTTTGCCTTTTTCTATATTACTTGAATCTAATTTATACTCAAAACTTATGTCACCTGAGTTAGAATCAGGATGATCTGATATGGTTTTTAAAAAATACTTCGTACCTTCTTTGTATACAATACGACTATCTTCTGAGAATGTTTTAAACCTACCCAAGTTAAAGAAATAATTGGTTATAATATCCGTTGCCTTTAAATAATTATTAAAGACAACAAGTCCCTTAATATCAAATTTTCTAAATGCATCTAGCCTGCATTCGCTTGATAATCGAAATCCGGTATTATTAGAAAACAAACTAAGATTATTTATTTGAGCTCTCATTATATCTTGTTTTCTAGCAAGAAAATCTATATCTAAATCAAAAATATATTGATGGTTCTCTAATTCAGTCAAGTTGAATTTATCTTTATTACTGTTAATATATTGTAATTCTTCTATTAAAGATGAACTATTAGGGAGTAGCGATATATATGACAATAAGTACTGTACAGAATTCAATATATTATCGGAAAATCCTGGCTTCAAATCAATTTTTGATTCAACCTTAAGATGACTATCATTGCTACTTTCTTCTACTTTACTTTGATACAATAAAGTAGTCAAGGATTCTTGGATACTACTTGAGAACTTGCTTGATATCATTTTTATTTCTAAATCTTTAGCAAACTCACTATATAAAGATTTATTAGTTTTTATATAAAACTTACCTTCAAAACTAAAAGGCATCGGCCAAGCAAATCTATATAATAAAAGACCAGCTGGTATTCTTCTGTTTATAATATTACTTTCTAATATTTTTGTTGAATAAGCGATATTTAATTTTTGTGGCACATTATTTTTAAAATCTTCTATATCAGTATAGTATTTATTCTTTTCTAGTGAAAATGAAATAATTGTATGATCTTCATCATATAGTTTTTGCCCGTCAACTAAATCAAAAATTTTTGTCTTGTCAGATGTTAATTCCAATTCTTTTATAAAATTTATAATTTCAAACGGATCTTTTTTTTGTATAAAAACCTTAAGTAACTTAAAGCTTAAAGGAATTTTTGCTATAAAAGAATAATTACCACTTTCGAATCTTGTACCAAATCCCAAATCAATAGGTTTATAGCGACCTGTTGCGTTACCAAAATAACTAACAAAGCAAGCCTGTTTCAGTAAATCATAACCTATATAAATCGGGGAATTAAATTCAATTATACTATTTTCTCCCTCTTCATGCCAACCAATTACTTGCAAGGCAATTTTAAACGGAAAACCATAGAGAGCAACTTTATTAAACTTAATGAAATATCTTTGTTCACTATCTATTGAATTAACAGCGATATAACGGTTACTATATTGCCCATTAATCTTATTAGCTAAAGAAGTAACAATTACCAACCATGAGATGGTATAAATCAATAGGATTACAGCAATTATAACTGATATATATATTAACGTTTTTCGCATGCTAATTACATAACTTCACATATTCACGATTTAGTTGTACTATATTCCAAAACCACAAAATAACTATAATAATAAAAATTGTTAGTAAATAAACTACTATTGAATCACATGTGGCAGTAGGCACTATAATAAATATAAAAGACTGGATAAAAGCTCCTAAAGACTTACCAAATTTAATACCTATAACCTCAACAGCAGCTTTACCTTTTGTTCGAAGTTCTAATGATAAAGGAATATATGCCATTTCCTTTGTTGAATCAAATAACGAATATTTAGTTGATTTACTTAGAATATTTTGTACTCCTCCGATAATTACAGCCGCATAAATTGGATTAAAGTCCTTTATACCAAAACTTATATATTCTGAGAAAATAACAAAGATAAAAAACATTAAGCCAGTTATAAAAAGCATTAAGGGTGTTAATAATGCTGAAATTAACCAAGTAAATTTCCTAATCACATTACTACCAACTATCATAAAAGTAACGCTAGAAATTCCCATCCAAATATTAAACCTACCCATAAAATGTATATAATCTAACGTATTGGGATTAAGCTCCCTTACCTTAGCTTTCCACGGACCTTCTACTATATTAATTAGTAGTGCATAACAAATTATCAATAAAGCAATGCGTCCAATATATTTTGAGTTAATAACCAACCTTATACTATCCATAAGTGATAAGGAAGTTTTTGCCTGTATTTGAACTATTTGGAAATCAGCCTTTAGCACCTTGTCATTCAAAATAAAATAATTAATTAACCTAAATAATACCATGGAAATTATACCGGCAAACACTATTATAGAAATAACAGGTTGTAGCATTAGTTCTGACTTATATTGCAAATCTTCATTTATTATAACTTGAGCATCGACTACCCCTCGTACATTTGAGAAAGCTACTAATACATTGCCAGCTAAAATCAAACCAACATTACCTACCATTCCTAAAATTGGATAGAAACGTTTCGCTTTACTGGTATCAAAAATATTATTAGCAAATTGCCAAAACATTAGATTAATAATTACTGCACTCCATAATTCTGAACAGATATACATGAGAGCATAACTCCACTTACCCATTATCTTGATAAACCATCGAAAATTAGGATACAATGATACTAAATGTTCTACCTGCTCAGCATTTGGATGATAAAAGTCCTGATTAGGGTAAATGATATAAGCAAATATCAGGAAAAAAAGCAAAAAACTCGAAATTACTATATAAAAAATATATTCAAAACGTACGTGATTACTAAGTTTTACATATATTATAGTAAATAATATAGAGGAAGGAAGAACAAACCAAAGTTTTAGAAAACTAATGACTTCTGCTCCTATTGATGGTATGACCAATCCGTCTTTAACGGATCTAAGTGTTCCAAAATTAAAAAGAATACACAGCATCATTAATGCCATAGGCAAAAAAAGTTTCAATTCCTCTCTTTCTATAGGCCAAATGATTTCCTGAATTTTAGTAAAAATACTTTTGAATGGTAACATTATTTTATACAAAAAATTACCTAAAGACTAACTCTATCTATTTAACATAGATAATGTAATGGAAGTCGAACTAAATCTTTTAAAGCTCTATGCGAATAAAGTCAATGAAAATAAACATATTTTTCTATTAACAAAATATTTATGTGACAAAATTATAGGACAACGAGACATAACTTGCCTTGTAGGAAAATTTTTAATATGCTACAAAAGATAAAGTAAGATGATAATAATTATGTCCATTAGGTCAATAGACCTCTTTCGAAACTCTACTTCTGCTGGTAATTTGTACGTCGTTCCGGTACTCAAATCCTCACGTACGCTTAAGTACGCTGCGGTTCTACGTTCCGTGACTCCTTCAAATTCCTCAGCACAAGCGAGTTTCGAAAGAGGTCTAATATTAGCCATATATTTATTGTTTCTCTTTCCGTTATATTTATATGTTAATGTGGCATATGCTAATATAGACGTAGAAATTGCTGAATCACGTAAATGCTCAAGGATGTTTCCTTACTTTGAAAAGATACATAAAATTCCTCCTAATACGTTACACTCGATAGCTTTAAAAGAATCGGGCAAAAAACATACTGAATATAAAATTAAAGTAGTTTGGCCTTGGACTGTCAATATTGAAGGTAAAGGCTATTATTTTAATACTAAAAAAGAGGCAATATCATTTGTAAAAAAACAAATTATTCAAGGCAAAGAAAATATTGATGTAGGATGTATGCAAATCAACTTAAAACATCATTTAAATGCATTTAACTCTTTAAATCAAGCTTTCGATCCTAAGAAAAATGTCGCCTATGCTGCTAAATTCCTAAAAGCTAAATATGATCAGTTAGGTAGTTGGCACAAAGCAATTGCTCATTACCATTCAGCCACCCATGAGTTTGGCTATAGATATAAACAAGATGTTATCAAAATTGCTAACAATATGGATTTGTATAAAAACTCTATTAACATGTATAGTGGGTACAATTATTATAATAATACACCTACTCTGCCAACAAACATGCTTTTGAGGAATAAACAGAGAGCTTCATTTGAAAGTAATATTAGGAAATATAAGAGTAATATTATGGTAGTATTACCAAGAGCTAGCTAGAGGTAACAATTATATTTGATCGTGAGAAGTTAAAATCTAATCGTGACAAAGTGGTGGATAATATCGCTGAGTGTGCGTTTTTTAAATATGCAGCATTCGATATTATTGAGCGTCTAAATATTATTGATAAAGAATTTCCTGATATTTTAGATTTAGAATGTCGTACTGGTATACTAACTAAACTATTAGTGCAGAACTATAACTATGCTATAATTGTAGCGGCTAGTACATCAAATGCTATGTTACAATCGTTTGACCATACTCCCAAATTACTAATTGATGAAGAAAACTTACCATTTAAGGCAGCTAGTTTTGACCTAATAACTTTTTCCTTAGGTCTACACTGGATCAATGATGTACAAAATTTTCTGTTACAGATAAAACGTATTTTAAAACCAAATGGTCTATTTATTGGTAATTTTATCGGTGGTAACAGCCTAAAAGAACTACGAATGAAATTCATTGAAGCTGAAATAGCATTAAGTCGCCCTCACTTCCAATATGTTTCCCCTTTCATCCATTTTGATCACGTAACACCTTTACTAGGACAGGCAGGATTCACAGAAATTATCGTTGATTATGAAAATATTCAGCTGAGCTATAAAAGCCCTTTAGATTTCATTAGAGAACTAAAGAATATTGGAGAATCTGGAGCATTATTAAAAAACTCTCATAACATAATATCGAAGCAAATGCTTTCTATTCTAAGCAATGATACTAACACTTTTACCGAACAAATTAATATAATCAGCTTCATTGCCTCTCCGAGTAAGAATAGTATAAAAATAACTCGTAATTTAAAACAGTAGGAAAAATAAGTATTTATAGCTTGCTCTTACTTTCTCCTTACATTATTATAATAATCACAACTAATATACATAATTATGGTATCTTATGAAAGCACACTGTTCAACAATTACAAGTAAGGGACAAGTTACTATCCCATCATATATTAGAAACAAGCTACACTTATCTTCTGGTAGTAAATTATAGTTCATTATGCAAGATGACTCTTTTATAGTAGTGCCAATTAATAAGCCAGTTAAAAATTTAAAAGGAATACTACCCAAACCAAAAACACCATTAAGTATCGAAGATATGAATGAAGCCATTAAGAGTGGATATGATCGGAATTGATACTAATTTATTGGATTGCTTCCTCGCCACCAAAGTGTCTCCTCGCAATGACTCTATTCTCCCTATGGCTTTTAAATGCCATGCGTAAGGTGAGTAAAATAATCAAATTAAATTCAAATTAGCTATTAGTGTTCGTATATTTATGGTTTATAATACCATTAATTATTATAAGTAAGGGAAAATATATGCAAGAATTTGATTTAATAGTAATTGGTAGTGGTCCAGCTGGTTATACAGGGGCAATAAGAGCAGCACAGCTGGGTATGAAAGTTGCATGCATAGAAAAAAGGGCAACGCTTGGTGGTACTTGCCTAAATGTTGGATGTATTCCTTCAAAACTATTACTAAATTTTTCTGAAAAATTTAATGAGGTATCAAACCATTGTGCTGATATTGGTATTATGACCTCAACCAAACTTGATTTACAAAAAATGATGACTAAAAAAAGTCAAGTAGTGTCAGACTTATGCAAGGGTATAGAAAGTTTGTTTGTAAAAAATAAAATTACTAAATTTAGTGGAAGTGCCAAGTTTATTTCAGCCAATCTTGTGGAAATTACTAACGGTAAAACAGTTGAGTCGATTTCGGCTAAGAATATTTTAATTGCTACTGGCTCTGATATTATTGAAATACCCAATATTGTTGTAGATGAGGAATATATAGTTTCATCAACGGGAGCTTTGAGCCTTCCTAAAGTTCCAGAAACTATGGTAGTAATTGGCGGTGGTTATATAGGTTTAGAGCTTGGTTCGGTATGGAATAGGCTTGGTTCTAAAGTAACGGTTATTGAATATGCTGATAGCATTGTCCCAGCTTTAGATAAAGAAATTATTAATCAATTTACTAAAATCCTACAAAAACAATCCATTGAATTGCGACTGAATAGCAAAGTACTATCTGCTGAAAAAAAAGCAGGAAAAGTTACTTTAAATATACAACAAACATCTGCTTCCTTAGTAGAGCAAATTACTACTGATATAGTTTTATTAGCTGTCGGCAGAAAAGCTTATACAACAAATTTAGGTCTAGATAAATTAGCAATTCAAACGGACAAACAAAACAGAATTACGGTGAATAGCCAATTCCAAACAATAATCCCTAATATTTATGCCGTTGGTGATGTAATTGCAGGACCTATGCTTGCTCATAAAGCAGAAGAAGAAGCTGTTGCTGCCGTCGAAATTATGGCGGGTCTAGCTGGTCATGTTAATTATAATCTTATTCCAAGTGTAATTTATACTTGGCCGGAAGTAGCAAGTGTTGGTTTAACTGAAGAACAACTAAAAGAAGCCAAGATTGATTACAAAGTTGGTAAATTTCCATTTTTGGCAAATAGTCGGGCGAGAAGCACAGGTTCTACTGATGGGATGGTGAAGATATTAGCTGATAGCATAACTGATAAAGTACTTGGAGCACATATAATAGGACCTTGTGCTGGAACTATGATTGCAGAACTTGTAGCATTTATGGAATTTGGTGCTTCTTCAGAAGATATAGCGAGAACTTGCCATGCCCATCCTACCCTAAGCGAAGCTATAAAAGAGGCGGCTCTAGCTGTAGATAAGAGGGCTATTAATTTTTAGGATTTTTACTTTAGTTTACATGGTAAAAAAGATGTTGCCCTTACGCCTTCAATGTTACCCCATAACTGTTGAAAGTTAAAAAATCGTCTATTAGCGAAGTACTGTTGTAAGGCTTAAAGCGTCTATTAGCGAGCGAACGTACGTGAGCGTGGCCAATCCATGAAGCTTGTCATACAATTGCTTCGTCGACCTACGGTCTTCTCGCTAATAGACGATTTTTTAACTTTCAACAATTGTGGGGTAAATTGGTTTTTACACAACAAAACCAAATAATTTTTTGATTTCAGTAAGAGTTTTAGAAGCAATAATTCTAGCTTTATCCGCTCCTTCATGTAGTGTAGTTACTAGATAATCTTGGTTTTTCATTAGCTCTATATATTGAATATTAATGGGAGTCAGAGTTGTGATGATAATATCAGCTAGATCATCCTTAAATTTAGCAAAACCAGTATTTTGGTATTGTTCAACTATTGTCTCAACATTAATACCAGATAAACTGCAATAAATGTCAATTAAATTGCTGATTTCTGGTCTATTTTGACGATCATAACTGATTTCAGCTAAATGATCTGTTTTAGCTTTTTTAATTTTTTGGTAAATTTGATCCCGGCTATCATTTAAATTAATACGAGATAAATCAGATGGATCAGATTTACTCATTTTTTTACGACCATCTTTTAAACTCATTATTCTTGCTCCTGAGCTTTGAATTAATGGCTCAGGTAATTTTAGAACTTCTTGATTAAACTTTCTATTAATAATAGCCGCAATATCTCTGGTAAGTTCTAAATGCTGTTTTTGATCATCACCAACAGGGACGCAATCAGCATTATATAATAATATATCAGCTGCCATTAATACTGGATAAGACAATAATCCTAAACCAGCACTTTCTTGGTCTTTTCCAGCTTTGTCTTTAAACTGAGTCATGCGTTTAAGCCAACCAAGTGGGGTAACGCAATTTAATATCCAAGCAAGTTCAGTATGTTCCTTCACCATACTTTGTGCAAATATAGTGGTTTTCTCCGGCAAAAGTCCTGTTGCTATATACATAGCAACAGTTTGCAATATGGATGAGTTTAGCTCAAGAGGTAAGCGATCTATAGTAATAGAATGCAAATCAGCTAAAAAGAATAAGCAATTGTACTCATCTTGAATCTTAAGCCAATTAGATATTGAACCAAGATAGTTTCCTAAATGCAAAGCCCCTGTCACTTGAACTCCAGATAGAGCTGTTTTTTTCATTTAATTTCCCCAAATAATTACTAATTATATCTATATGTAGACGTAATTTTATGCTATTGTATACTCAAATGATTTGAAGAATTGGATTTGAAAATGAATGGTGAGCAAGCGGAGCGTACATATAGTACGTGAGCATGCGAATCCATGATATTTTCAAAAAACAATTCTTCAAAGCAGAAGAGTATACCCGTTAATTATCAACAACTAAGATTAACCAACCATGTTTTGGCGTTTAAGAGTATTAACATTTTATGCATTACTTGCTATATTTACCATTACATTCTTCCTTATATGTTACATACCCGTAACATTTTTTAATGTCAACTATTATATACGTTATAGGATTGGAGTTATTTTTTCCTATGTATTTATTTGGTTGGCTAGAATCTTTTGTGGTTTAAAATACCAAGTTTCTGGTCTAGATAAATTACCTTCTGTTCCTTCTTTAGTATTGTCTAATCACCAATCATGTTGGGAACAAGTATTTATACAATTAATTATACCTGAACATTCTTGGGTATTAAAAAAAGAGTTATTTAATATCCCCTTATTCGGTTGGGGTCTGCAAATGGTTAAGCCAATTGCCGTAGACCGTAATGTTAATATCTCGGTTAGTCAAATTTTAAGAGAAGGACAGGAAAAGATAAAAGATGGTTTATGGTTGGTTATTTTTCCTGAATCTACTAGATTTAGACCAGAACAAAATGCTAAATTTAAACCTAGTGCAGTAAAATTAGCATCACTAGCAAAAGTACCGATCGTGATGATGGCTCACAACGCAGGGGTATACTGGCCAAAAGGTTTTTGGATTAAGAAACCAGGGGTAATCCAAGTAAAGATTATTAATGTTATTCCTGTAGAGGAAATAGAACAATCTGATGTTCGAGAATTGACAAGCAAGATAGAACAGGTAATCAATACCGAAAAGCAAATATTATTTGAACAAGCTTTGTGAAGCAATAAATTTAATCTAGACAAATATTAATGTCTTGGATAGAATTAAATAGTACTATTTAATCATGGCAGTTTAATAGTATCAAAATCATTAAAAATAGGTATATCATGAAAGAAAAATTAACATTCAATCTTAGATATCTACGTGAGAATCAGGATACTCAGTACCCAGAACAATCTCCTGAAGAAGGGAAATGTAATAATTACAATTTACGTAATAATGTAAGAAATCCAGAAATACCAGATGCAACATTTAAAAAAGATCAGTCTATTCCCTATACTGTTCATAATTACACAGTATCACCAACTGTTGAGGCAGCTTTTAATGCTTATGAGAAAAATGGAACCTCTACTCATTTTCTTATAGATAAAGATGGGGCAATATTTAAATTTGTGCCTGTGACCTGTAGGGCTTACCATGCAGGACCTGGTGGGTTACACTATCAAAGTAAGTGGAATCCTCACTTACCGGAGAACATTTTAAAGAATGATATGAATAGTTTTTCGGTAGGAATTAATTATGTAAATACTGGATTAGAAGCTTATCCCGAGCCACAGATAAAGGCTGGGATGCAGTTGCAAGAATGGTTAACAACTCATACACATTCTGATTCAAAAATGTTATTGGGTCATAGTGATTGGACTCCTGGAAGAAAAATAGGACCTGGACCGTATTTTCCATGGCAAACATTCGCCAAGGCAAAAGAAGAAGGGTTCTCTCATAATTTTGGTGTATATTGCTTTAAGGAAAGGAAAGAAAATCCGGAGGTAGTAGTTTCTTATAAAGACAAGAGTAAGCAAGATAAAGATACAATTGAAGATATACAAAAGCAACTTGAGGAGTTAGGATATAAAGTACTAAATAATGAAGGTACGAATCTAGGAAAGCTAGATGATCAAACTATTTCTGCTATGTTATCGATGAAACTGCATTATCGAGGACAGGATATTGTAAATGATCCAAATCAAAAGAGTTTGTGGGAAAACTTGTGGCATAATAATACCAAAGAAAATAAAGAGGCTCTTGGTGGTATATGGGACGAAAATGACTCAATGATACTTGGAGATGTGTTAGATCAGTACTCGGAAAGTTGATCTCTGCAAATTTTTGTAATAAACCACACAAAACAACTAGCCTCTATAAATATCACAGAGGCTAGTTGAGTTAGTTTGGTTTTAATTAAAATACTTACGCTCAGTTACAACTTCATCTTCATTAGAGGAGGCTGTTTTGTTATTTTGCCATTTCTTTGCAGATTCGCGTTTATTACCATTATTATCGCTGTTATCTTTATAAGACTCAGATTTTTGATTAGTTATAACGTCCTGAGTAACTTTAGCATCGATATTTTTTATGGTTAATTTTGCTTTGCCTTTATTGTCAAAACCAATAAGTTTAACTTTTACTATATCTCCATGTTTTAAAACACTAGATACAGATTCAATACGTTCTTTTGAAATCTCACTAATATGTATGAATCCATCACGATTACCTAAATAATTGATAAACGCTCCAGAGTCTAATATTTTAACAACAGTTCCATTGAATATGCCACCAATTTCAGGGTCAAAAGCAATTGACTTAATTTTTTCGACAGCCATATCTAGCTTCTCTTTGCCTATAGTCGAAACAGTTACATTGCCATCGTCGCTTATGTCAATTTTAGCCGATGTCATATCACAAATTTCGCGTATTACTTTGCCACCCGGTCCTATGACGTCTCTAATTTTATCTTTATCAATTTTAAAACTTTGAATACAAGGTGCATACTGGCTAATATGGTTATTGGTTTTATTAATAGTCTTATCCATTTCTTGTAAAATATGAACAAGACCAAGCTTTGCTTGAACTAAAACATGCTTCATTATTTCAAACGTTACTCCAGATATTTTTATATCCATTTGTAATGCGGTTATGCCGTGTTTACCACCAGCTACTTTAAAATCCATATCTCCAAGATGATCTTCATCCCCCATAATATCGGATAATACTACAAACTTATCACCTTCTTTTATCAAACCCATAGCAATACCTGCTATAGGAGTTGTGATGGGTACTCCAGCATCCATTAGAGCCATTGAACTACCACAAATAGTAGCCATAGATGACGAACCATTACAGGAGGTAATTTCTGACACTACTCTAATAGAATAAGGGAATTGTTCTTTAGTTGGCAGCATGCGGTTAATGGCTCTCCATGCTAGTTTACCATGCCCTATTTCTCTACGTCCAGGAGCTCTTACTGGGGTTGCTTCGCCTACTGAATAAGGAGGGAAAATATAGTTAAGCATAAAACGCTCTTTATATTCCTCGTCTAAACTATCAACAATTTGTTCATCTTGACCAGTACCTAGTGTTGCAACTACTAAACTTTGTGTTTCCCCTCTAGTAAACAAGCTTGAACCATGTGTTTTTGGCAACAAAGCCACTTCACAAGCTATGTTTCTTATATCTTCCGGTTTTCTACCATCGATACGAATATTGCTCTTTAATACGTTTTGCCGTAATATTTCTGATTCTACTTCTTTAAGAGCGAACTCAATCTGAGAATTAGTAAGATTATTATTAGCAATATCTTCGGCAAAATGTCGCTTAATTATATCAGAAACATGCTTTACCGCTAAGACCCTTTCTTGTTTTGATTTGATAGAAAAAGCATGCTGAATATCTTCTGATGCGATGCTTCTAATTTGTTCCTTTAAGCTAGTAGGGAATAAATCGGCAAGCTGTAATTTAGGTTTCCCAGCACTTTTTACTAAATCATTAATCAATTCAATTACAGGCTGTAATGCCTTGTGACCAAACTCAATAGCTTCCAACATTTTTTCTTCGGACAATAGATCGGCTTCAGATTCAACCATCATAACTGACGTCTTAGTGCCTGCCACTACTAAGTCTAATTTACTAGTCTTTAATTGGCTAAATGAAGGGTTTAATATGAATTGATCATTTATCAAGCCAACTCTGCTAGCTGCTACTATATCTTGATAGGGGGCACTAGACAAAGCCAATGCAGCCGATGCTCCGATAATTGCCAATATATCCGTATTACATTCAGGATCGTATGAAAGAACAGTACAGATTACTTGCGTTTCATTAAGAAAGGCTGGGTGGAATAATGGCCTAATCGGTCTGTCGATCAAGCGTGAGACTAATACTTCTTTTTCTGACCCTTTACCTTCTCTTTTAAAAAATCCTCCAGGTATTTTACCAGCAGCAAATGCCATTTCTTTGTAGTGTACAGTAAGAGGAAAGAATCCTATCCCTTCTTTTACTTCTTTGCTACTCACGGCAGTACATAATAAGACACTTCCTCCCATTTTTACCATAACTGCTCCATCAGCTTGACGAGCAATTTTACCAGTAGTTAATTCTAGTAGTTTTCCACCTAATTCTATCGTTTTAGTTATTTCTTCAAACATTTTTATTCCTTATTTAATGAACAAAAAACCCGGCTAAAATTTTTGATTTTTTAACCGGGCTTTATTTTACTTTCTTATTCCTAGTTTATTAATCAACGACAAATATCTGCTTAGACTTTGCTTCTTGATATAATCCAACAATCGACGCCTACGACCAACTAACATCAATAATCCTCTTCTCGAAGAAAAATCTTTGTGATTAGTTTTAAAATGCCCTGTTAAGTTATTGATTCTTTCGGTTAGAATTGCACATTGCACTTCACTAGAACCAGTATCGTTTTCTTTAGTAGCATATTCTGTAATTAATTGCTGCTTACGCTGTGCTGTAATCGACATCATTAATCTCCATGTTTATTTTTATTAGGTTAACCTGAATTCGATGTAACAAGTTACATCGAATTCAGTATTATATATAGAAACAATAAGGTTTGAAGCGGCTGCCCACCTGATTGTTAAAATATAACACTCCATTCAATATGTGATTTTAATTATTAAAATCACATATTGAATGATGAAAAAAGTTAAAATGCACTTGCAGAACCGCTTCAAGAGTGCATTTTTCCTTATAACAAAGCAAGTATCGATATAAGAATTAATAATTCTTATATCGAACTGATGTTAGGTTAAATACTCGAAAAGAATTAAAGCAATTTTCACTCAAGCTACCAATTGCTAAGAGAGAGTCATGATATCGAATCCAAATTAATTCAATATTTTCAGGATAATCAAAATAGCATTTCTGACCATGAATGATTTTCTTAGCTTGCTCAATAGTAGCATCAAGCACCAGGATGTCGTCCAGTACTGCTTCAATCTTTATAGCTTTTTCTGCAAGAAACTGTTGCATTTCTTGCTTTTGTATATCAAGTTCTGTTAATTTAATAGCATTGCATGCTGTAAATATTCCAACTTTAGTACGCTGTAATTCTACCACAAATCCTAAACTTTGCAAGGATAAAGCAATATCTTCTGCTAGAGTCCTTACATAAGTCCCTTTAGAGCATTCAACCTTATAGCTAGCTTGATTATTTTGGTGGTTGAAATTAAGACATTTTAAATTATATATTTCAATATTTCGAGGAGTTAATTCTACTGCCAAATCTTCTCGTGCTAATTTATAAGATCTAATACCGTTAACTTTTATAGCAGAAAAGGCAGGAGGACGTTGTTTTATTGTACCTATGAATTTTTTACATATATTATGGCAATCAATTGAAGTGGGAATATTATCAGTAACCTTTATTATTTTACCTGCAGCATCTGCTGTATCAGTTTGCCTACCAAACTGCACCGTGAAAATGTAAGTTTTCTTTGCATCTACTAGAACTCGCACTAATTTTGTTGCTTCACCAATTGCCAAAGGTAATACACCTTCAGCTTCAACATCCAAAGTCCCACAATGACCAACTTTAGCCCCTAAAAGGTTTTTCTTAATGATAGAAACAAGCTTTGCTGAGCTTATACCTTTAGGTTTATAAATATTAAGCCAGCAATTATTAAGGTGAAACGTCATTTGTTCGGTTATTTACGAATATTGTTAGCATAAGAGTAATTTAAATCTTAGAATAATCCTATCCTATGAAAAAAACACTATTTTTCTTACAAAAAAGCACTTTGTATATCAAAATATATATTGTATATATAGAATGTTATGATAAAATAGAAATGATAGGCTAACTATATATTAAACGTAAACTTAAAGATACTTGCAATATGCATCTTTGTTTTTTTTATTAGCAAAGCTTTTGGTAGCTTATCATATGAGGTTTATCATTTTCCTAAGGATAAGAAGCTTAGAATTAAGTTGGAATTTACTTCTCCTAATTCAAATCAAACAGAATTATATATTCCTCATCAAGTTTGGGGACATGATTTGTCTAATCAAATAAAAAATATTCATGTAGAAAATGGTGTTTTTATAAAAAATACTAATAAAATAACGCATAAACCCAATCAAAAGATTGTTGTATGGTATGATATATTGAATACTCAAGCAAAACTTGGATCAAACTACTATACTTACATAATCGACCAAGGATTTTATTTTTTATATAAGTTTGCCTTAATATGCCCCAAATTATATACAAATGGCGAAAGTATAGATGTAGATATTAAATTTGCTAGTCATAATGATGTATTTACTAATTTTGGCAATATTGCTGCTAATAAAATACAAAAGCTTAATCTTACTGCAGATAGCTTAATTTCAAAGGGATTTGCTATATCTGGAAACCATAGTATCTTACAAAATGTAAATTATAAGGGTAACAACATAATATTTTTTAGTATAGATACCAAATCACAGGAAAGCCTAACAAAACTTTTGTATGAAATAATAAATGCTCAAGAGAGATTCTTTGAAACAAAGAATAATGATAATTTGTTTGTATTCATAAATAACCATAGAAAACATAATAGTTTCTATGGTACTTTAATTGGCAGTAATACTGTTCTGTATCTATTACCTGAGAAGTTTAATGTAAATGATTTTAATATTAAGCACCTACTGGCACATGAAAATTTGCATAAGTGGATAGGCAATACTCTGATAAAGGAAAAAGAGGAAACACTATATAAGTGGTTTACAGAAGGATTTACACAATATTTTACTGACAAGATTAATTTAACTAATGGAATTGTAACATTTGAAGAATATTTAGAAAACTATAACAAGATTTTACAAAAATATTATACCTCTCCTTACTTATTATTTGATAATGAAACTATATCAAAATTATATTGGGATAATGCTCTAGCTAGCGAGTTAGCATATGACAGAGGCTATATAATAGCATCTGTACTAGATATAAAAATACAAAATCTAACTAATACTCAGTTTAGTTTAGATAATCTTATAAAAACAATAGTGGCAAATCATACTCATAATAAAAAAGAGAAATTCACTACCTCAATTATGATGCAATATATTAACAATATTACCAAAAATGACTTGAAACGTACAGTTAATAAATTTGTAAAATATGGTAATTTTGATTTAAGTAATTTCTTAAATAACTCAAAATTACATTATAAAAAAATTGCCATAAATGATTATGGGTTTGATATTACAAATTTTCAGAAGATAGTTAGCAACTTAAAAAAGGATAGTGCAGCATATAAAGCTGGGCTACGTAATAATGATAAATTCAAGAAAATTCATATTTCACAAGAAAATCAAGAAGCTATAGCGGAAATAACCATTGAACTAATTAATGGAAGATTAATAAAATATTATGCTAAAAAGAAATTAATAAAAATTCCTGAATATACCAGTATTTATAAGTAGGCAGGATTACCAAAAGCTAAAAAACAGAAACTTGATTTTAATGAATTATTATTGAGTGGTACAAAATTTGATCAACTAGAAATCAAGAGAGTGAGGGAAAAGACTTGAGTGATGAGATATCTTCTAGTACAGGGCATTTAAACATTGCAGCTTATCTAGCCATATTATATAATAGCTATACTCTATCTGCTTTGAAGAATTGTTTTTTGAAAATATCATGGATTCGCATGCGTAACTATACTATTATGTACGTTCCGCTTGCTCACCATTCATTTTCAAATCCAATTCTCCAAATCATTTGAGTATATATTAGAAATTGTTTCGGTATTTATGAACAAATGGATCTATTATTTTGGTACTAACGGCGGGGAAGGCAATGCCCAAATGAAAGACATACTTGGTAGTAAAGGAGCTGGTCTTGCTGAGATGTCTAACTTAAATTTACCTATTCCCGATGGTTTTACTATTACCACAGAACTTTGTAATTATTTTTATAAAAATAATTACAATTTGCCTGAAAATTTTAATAAGGATTTAGCGGTAGCTGTTAAAAATTTAGAAAATACTACTGGTAAGATTTTTGGAAATCATAAAAATCCACTACTACTATCCGTCCGTTCAGGCTCAAGAGCTTCTATGCCCGGCATGATGGATACTATACTTAATCTTGGGTATAATGATCAAGTTTGCGATGTGCTATCCAGTACTGGAAATGAAATTTTTGCTCTTGACAGCTACCGAAGATTCTTAGAAATGTACGGATCAACAGTATTATCCGTTTCAAACGGATTATTTAAGAATGCATTTGAAATGCATAAGAGCAAATTTAATATTTATCAAGAAAATGAAATTACTGGGGATTTCCTAAGAATAATAGTTGAAGAATTTAAAAAGATAATCTTTAATCATTGTGGTGAATCGTTTTTTGATCCATATACACAACTAGAAGAATCAATAAAAGCCGTATTAAAATCTTGGACAAGTGATAGAGCAATAACTTATAGAAAGCTACATAATATACCCAATGATTGGGGTACAGCGATTAATGTACAGTCAATGGTTTTTGGTAATCAAAACAATAATTCTGCAACAGGTGTAGTATTTTCACGTTGCCCTGCAACTGGTGAAAATAAGCTTTTTGGCGAATATCTAGTAAACGCCCAAGGTGAAGATGTAGTGTCAGGGACAAGAACCCCGAGCCCTATTATGTCAAACGATCATAATCTTGACTGCTCAATGCAAACAGTTATGCCACAAATATTTGAGCAATTACAGGGAATTTGTAAGAAGTTAGAACTACATTACTTAGATATACAAGATATAGAATTCACCGTAGAAGACGGTAAATTCTATATCTTGCAAACACGTACTGCTAAAAGAACAGCTTTAGCCAGTATTAAAATTGCCACGGATATGGTACAAGAAGGACTGATTACTAAACAACAAGCAATAATGCGTGTAGATCCGGAATCGCTAACTCAGCTTTTGCACACGGCTATTGATTATAGCAATACTCTAAGCCCCATTGCTAAGGGACTACCAGCATCTCCTGGGGCTGCTACTGGTATAGTAGTTTTTTCTCCATATGATGCAGAAAAAATGTCGCATCACCATAAAGTGATTTTGGTACGCCATGATACTAGTCCTGAAGATATAAATGGTATGTATGTTTCAGCCGGTATTCTTACAGCTAGAGGTGGGATGACATCACATGCGGCTGTAGTCGCTAGAGGATTAGGAAAACCATGTGTTTGCGGGGCAAGTGATGTGGTAATAGATGAAAAAAAACAGCTCTTTAAAATAGGGGAAACTATTATTAATTATGGTGACTTAATAACTGTAGATGGTGGAACAGGAAAAATCTTTTTAGGGGAAGTCCCACTTATTCAGCCTAGTTTTACTAAGGAATTTCAAACAATTCTAGATTGGGCAGATGAATTTGCTACTTTAAAAGTTAGAGCCAATGCTGAAACTATTTTAGACGCTGGTGTTTCCATGAAATTTGGAGCATGTGGAATTGGACTATGCAGAACAGAACATATGTTTTTTGACCCTGATAAAATTCCATTAGTACGAGAAATGATAATTGCTCCTGATATAGAACGGAGAAAACATGCGATAAATAAATTATTGCCCTTGCAAATTCGAGATTTTAAGGCATTATTTCGAATTATGCATGGTAAAGCCGTAAATATAAGACTGCTTGACCCTCCTTTACATGAATTTTTGCCAACAACAGAGATTGATAAAAGAAACTTAGCAGATATTATGAATCTACCTTTATCTGTTGTGGAACAACGTTTGCATGCATTATATGAAGTGAACCCCATGCTTGGACATAGAGGATGTCGCCTAGGTATTTCTTATCCTGAGATTTATCAAATGCAAATAATGGCAATTTTTACTGCTATCAGAGAATTGCAAATTGAAGAAAATATAAATATTGTTCTAGAGTTAATGATTCCTTTAATCAGTGATGTTAATGAGCTAAAAGCTTTAAAGATACATATACAAGATGTGATCATTGACATGGAGAATACTAACCAATATAAGTTTGATTTTACTCTTGGTACTATGATCGAGCTACCAAGAGCTGCTTTAAAAGCTGGAGAAATTGCCAAGCAGGTAGATTACTTTAGCTTTGGTACCAACGATTTAACCCAAACAACTTACGGCATTTCTAGAGATGATGTAGCGTCATTTTTTCCAGACTATTTGGAAAAAAAAATCTTTGCATTTGATCCTTTTAGTAAATTGGATGAGGAAGGGGTTGGTGAGTTAATAGAAATTGCTATACAACGTGGGCTAAAAAACAACCCTACATTAAAACTTGGCGTATGTGGAGAACATGCGGGCAATCCTGATTCTATAGAGTTTTTTCATAAAATTGGTTTGCATTATATATCATGTTCACCATACCGTATTCCTATCGCAAGGATTGCTGCAGCTCAAGCGGAAATAAAGAGATGTGGGTAAAAATATCCAGGTAAATCTATATTAATTATTATTTCTTTACCAAATATTTTCTCCGGTAAGATTATTCTTTTGGCATGTAGTAGCATTTCCTTGGATAAAGCTATTGCTTCTTGAGTGCCATATTTTGTATCACCTATTATGGGACAACCCAGCATTTTCGCATGAAATCGAAGTTGATGCATTCTGCCAGTAAGAGGAGTGAACTCAACCAGCGTTAAATCCTTATTGGTCAAACCATTACAGCTAACCCGATTAGCATTTAGCCATAATAAACTGGCGTCATTGCGAGGAGACATAAGTCGACGAAGCAATCCATTTCTAATCACTTTCCTAGATTGCTTCGTCGCTACTAAAGGAGCTTCTCGCAATGACGTCTGTGAATTGGGAGTAATATTAGTCGGGTTAGCTATATTTAAATTCTTAAGCACCTTATAGCGAGTTACGGCTAATTTGCCATGTTCCTCATCATTTTGCACAGTCTCATACACCCCTCCCCTATTCTTCCCTATCATACCACTAATTTCTCCTTCATGTTGCGGAAGGTTACCTAAAACTACAGCAATATAGGTTTTCTGAATATTCTTTTCCTTAAAGCCTTTCACTAATTTTATACTACTCGCATAATTTTTAGCGATTAGTAATATACCTGAAGTATCTTTATCTAACCTATGTACTAGTTTTAAATCTGCCCCTTGGCTATTTAAATATTGTAGTGCATCATCTATAGATAGGCTTATTTTGCTACCGCCTTGGGTTGCAAGACCTACTGGCTTATTAATTGCTATAAGCCACTCATCCTGATAAACTAGGTAATCCTTCATTAACTTACCGGCTAGTATAACTGCCGAACTCGAAAAAACCCTATCAGAAGCTTTTTGAGGTTCTAAATTTAAACTATCCTCTATAAAAATTTGATCACCGGCATTTATTCGCAAATTTGCCGCTACCTTACAAGAATTAACCATTATCTGTTTAAACCTTAAGGCACGCTCAACCATCCCTTGGGTAAGGCTAGGATATAATTTTTTCAAGTAACGATCCAACCTACAAGGCAGTTCTATATCTACATTTAATATTGCCACTAGCTACTCTTTAACAAAAAATACCCCCATAATATACATGATAATAGTATAATAGCAAAAATCTGATGCACTAAGGCCATTAATATAGGTACTGAATATAAAATGGTAATTATGCCAGCTAACATTTGTAATATCAGTACACCAACAATATAATAAGCAACTTTGTTTAATTTAGGATGCTTGGTTTTTATTAGACTCAACACTAACAAACCAACACTAGTACAAACAATATACGCTCCAATTCTATGGATAAACTGAACAAAAACAGCATCACTTAAACTATCTCTACTCAGTAGTTTAAAAGCTATTTCTTGAGGTATAAAACTATTCCCCATTAACGGAAAGCTATTATATACAAGCCCTGCATCAAGACCTGCAACTAGACCACCTAGAAAAATCTGTATATAAACTATAATAATAGTTAATATACAAAAGAATTTTGCTAAATTTAAACTTATTGTCCGTTCAACTAGTAAAATATCAAAGCTATTTTTCATCAACTGATAGAACAGTAAATTATAGATAATAACTGCAATAACCAAATGACAAGCTAAACGGAAATGACTTACATATGGCTGCAAAATTAGACCACTTTTCACCATATACCATCCCATAAATCCTTGGACTGCAAATAATAACAATATCGCCAAATATACAGGCAGTAACCTTGTATCAATCCGTCCACGTACAAAAAAATACAGTAATGGTACTAGATACAACAAACCTGCTACTCTGCCAGCAAAACGGTGAATAAATTCAAGCCAAAAAATAAATTTAAACTCTGAAAGAGTCATATTAGTATTTTTTTGCTTATATTCGACAGATTGTTGATATTTAGCAAACTCATCCTGCCAGTCAGCATTACCCAGCGGGGGAACGACACCTGAAACCGGGTTCCATTCAACAATTGATAAACCAGCATCAGTAAGCCTAGTGAGACCTCCTAAAAAAATCATAAATATTACCATGCAGCAGCATACCACCAACCAACGCTTTACTAGTATTTGTGACATAAAACATAAACTCAATGCTCTGTATAATTTTGAAGACTATTATACAACAGGCGGTTTTTTATTATAATTAAAACTAATCGCAAATAAGGTGTAAATTGGGTTAAGCCAACCAATAGCTGTGATGTCTAAGTTATCTCTATCTATGGTAATTGTCATATCAGATCCAGGACTATCTGGGTCATATATATGAAAAGTTATCGTTTTTTCTTGTAATATATATTTATATGCTACTACTTGATGGTGTTGGATTATATTTAACCATGTTTTAGGATTAAAAAAACTTGCTTTTGCTCTAATTAATCCAACTAAGACAGGAGTATCTGTATCAATTGTTTGCATAATAATAGGATACTGATTACTTAATTCTTTTGCATCAGTACTTTTGGCAGTAAACATAAATCTAAAATGATTAAACAAAGCTTTTACGGTGAGACTAGCCACCTGACAATTTTTTACAAAGGTAAATAGTTGAGGATCAGTTTTTATACTTGGAGTAATGTTGTTTTTAGGTGTTACAATTTTATACTTATAGTATAAGATTGATGCTAAAGACATACCACCACATAAGCCATTTTTTGCATTCCCTACTGGAATACCATACCAATAAATAACATAGGATTCAAATTTGTTTGTAAAACGGAATGTATATTGTTCTAGAGTAAAATCTTTAACCTGATGTTCTTTTGTAAAATTCATTAGATTATTGGATGAATTTTGGACTGTCATATTGTACCTTATTAAATTAATAATAATTTATTAGTATAGCAGATTTTTTTAGCCCACTAATACTGATACTCATTATTTTTTAAAAAATTTTATCCATAACTAATTCCTATTTTTAATTAGGCGATATTATTTTATCACAAATTGCATCTATAAACAAATCTTCTATTTTCCCAGTTTTACGACTTTTCAGTTCAGCCACATTATTTTCAGCTTTTTTAGGACCAATGATTATTTGGTATGGTGATCCTATAAGATCATGAGTGGCAAATTTGCTACCAGCTCGTTCACTAGTATCGTCGTATAACACTTCTATATTATTTGCTGTTAGTTTATCATATATGCTTCTAGATAAGCTATTACAGTAATTATCATTTATGTTCAAATTTATTAGTGATACTAGAAAAGGAGCAATATTTGTAGGCCATATAATCCCTTTATCATCGTGACTTGATTCGATTATGGCGGCTAAAAGTCTTGAAATACCAATACCGTAAGAACTCATTTCCACTGGCACAAGATTACCATTATTACTATTTACTAAAGCATTCATGGCTTTGGCATATTTTGTGCCAATATAAAAAATATGCCCAACTTCAATACCCTTACTACTGGCAAGATCATATTCTGATAACAGGCATTTATCAGGATCATGTTTTTCTTCTGCTGCCGCATATAAGGTTTGTAATTTTTCAATATCTAAACTTTCCTGATCTGTTAAAGATAGGAATTTTTTATCATAAAAAATTGTACTCTCACCATTATCAGCAAGAATATGGAACTCGTGGCTTAAATTGCCACCAATTGGACCATTATCAGCAAGTACTGGGATTACAGTTAAACCCATATCACGAAACGTTTGCATATAGGCTAGATACATCTGATTATAGGTTTTTACAGCACTTATTTGATCTATATCAAAAGTATATGCATCTTTCATTAAGAATTCTCTACCACGCATAACCCCAAAGCGAGGTCTAATTTCATCCCTAAATTTCCATTGAATATGATATAAGTTTTTTGGCAAATCCTTATAGGACTGAATATTATTTCTAAAAATATCAGTAACCATGTCTTCATTAGTAGGCCCAAACAATAACGTATTATCATGGCGATCTTGGAATTTTAGCATTTCTTTGCCATAATTCTCAAATCTTCCAGATTCCACCCATAAAGATGCTGGTTGAATACAAGGCATTAATATTTCAATAGCCCCTACCTTGTTCATATTAAGTCGAACGATATTTTCAACATTTTTAAGGGCTTTTAAGCCTATCGGCAACCAGCTATAAATCCCAGCAGATTGCTGTCTTATCATACCGCTTCTAAGCATCAACCGATGAGAAACTACTTGTGCCTCCACTGGTTCTTCCTTCAGCACAGGTAAAAAATATTTTGATAGTAACATAAAGTTTACCTTGGATTATTTTTTGGAAATAATATTTAGGAATTCGTGGCGATATTTCTGCTGCTCTATATATATACCTGTATAATGCATAGTATTCATAATACTATCATTTTGCATAACTCCTCTAAGGGTCATACAGCTATGTAATGCAGAAATCTTAACCGCAACACCTAGGGGCTTAATATATTTCTGTAATGTTTCAGCAATTTGTACAGTCATCTTTTCTTGAATCTGTAGTCTCCTAGCAAAAACATCAACTATCCTAGCGAGCTTGCTGATACCTATTATACAATTATCAGGTATATAAGCTATATTTACCGTACCAGTTATCGGTAACATATGATGTTCACAAAATGAATTAAAATGTATGTCTTTTAGCACTATGAAATCCTGAAAGTTACAAGTATCGTAAAATTTAGTCGTTAATATTTCTTCCACATCTCTATCATACCCAGAAAACACTTCTTGGTAAGTTTTTATTACTCTATCAGGAGTTTTTAGTAGCCCTTCCCTATTTGGATCTTCACCAATAAATCGTAATAAAGTTTTAACTGCCTCTTTGGCTTCTTCTACAGTAGGTTTTTGCAAGTCCATTATTTTTATTATACTAATTATTTAAATAACATCCTTCTACCACAAATAATAACAAACATCAAGCCACCAACAATAGCAATCCCGCCTCCACCACCCATGATGCCCATCAGCAACTTATTGGTAACCGGCATTTCTACCCAAGGTGTTTTTCGTAGTACTCCATACCCACCAGCAAAGAGCAGAGCTATAATATGTAACATCTGCCCTATAGTTATCGTTATAATTGCTATTGTGAAATATGAGTTCTTCTGCTGTTTATCGTCACATAGAAGAAAGCAGAAACCCATAAAAGCTACACTAATCCCAACAATTGAACCGTGATAGTGTGCAGGAATAGTAACATTCATACCTATAATTAATATACCAATAAATCCCCCGGACAGAAATAATATACTGGTGCAAATTATGGTTGTCTTCACCAAACTCATTTGCACTTCCCTGATGTCTTTGCTTCCCTTTATGTAATTTCCGCTTTCGTGGGAATGAAACCATTTTAGCTCATAAAACATTACTATCAAAGACAAAACCGGTGCTATTCCTCCTCCATATTTCATTTGTTTAGTGTAATATTCTTTGAATTCAGCATCTATAATATCATATAATAAGTGTCCACTAATAGCTGCAATACTTATAATAAAATTTAAATATAATAGTGCAAGGTACAGTTTTTTAAATCTTAATTCCTTACCTATCCAAGCATGGAATAACACTGTCATTACTAATATCAAAATTTGCGTGTAAATAAATTGTAATAAATGCCCACCACTCCAAAAAAGCAATTCATAGTAAAATTCTAGTACAAGTTTAATAATTTCTTGTAATTGGCAATAAGACCAAATAAAACATACCCATACTAACACCCACATTATTACGGTAGAAAGGATAGTAAAATTAATGAGGGAGTTAAAATAAGATATTTTGCAACAGTTCCATAATGTATATAAGGCAAATAACAATACAGATACACCAAACAAACTAATTCCGAGAATAAATATTATATTCTCCAACATTGGTATGTAATTGTTCATTACAGGAAAATTTTGACCACAAAATGGTGATAAAGCTATTAGTGCAGTAGAAATAAATGCTATTATTACACATGCTATGCTGAAAGTAGTCGACTCTAAATTATAGCTCCAAACACATGCTGTAACTGACATCAACCAAACTAGGATTGATAAATTAACATGAATAACCAAAGCTGAACGAAAAATTTCTGTATTTGGAAACAAGTTAACGCACATTGGAGTGCGGAGCATTACCAATATTATTGAATACACCCCAGCAAGAGCAAGCGAAAATATACCATTTCCAAGCCAGTAAATAGCTAACTTATTACGGCTTAATTGTGGAATTATATTCTCAAGATTCATAAAGAATACTTACGAATGGTGGGTTTGAGAAGACTTGAACTTCCGACCTCACGCTTATCAGGCGTGTGCTCTAACCAGCTGAGCTACAAACCCATTAATACCCTTAGCATTTCAAGTGTTAGCAGTGTCATGCATCAGATATATTTTTTTAGCTGGCTTCACTTGGGATTATAAACCCAACATACGCGAATATGTTTATGGTTTTAAGTACCCTAAAGTGGTGGGCTCGCCGGGATTCGAACCCGGGACAACTTGATTAAAAGTCAAGTGCTCTACCAACTGAGCTACGAGCCCTAAATACGCTCTCAATGTTATTCCTAGCAAAAAGCGGGAGTCCATGCTTAAGAGCCATATATAATAAGCTTTACTTTATCGTTTAAAAAGGTTATGTTGTCAACAATTATTTTGTGTTGTCAACACTTAAATTTTAGTAAATATAGTCATATGGTAACTTATGCATTCTGATGTTGCAATTATTATCCCTTCAAGACTTGATTCAGTAAGACTTCCCAAAAAACCTCTACAACTTGTAGGAGGAACCTCAATAATTGAGCGTGTTCTTAGGCAAGTATATTTAACCAAACTAAAAAATATTTATGTGGCAACTGATTCAGAAACTATAGCTAAAAAAGTTACTGATTGCGGTGGACAATTTATTATGACAAACCAAGAATGTCAAACTGGTACCGAACGTGTATACGAAGCATTTCAGCTAATCCCTAACAATCACCATATTAATTATATCCTGAATGTACAGGGTGATATGCCTTTTGTTGAACCGGAATCAATTATCAAAGTTATTGAAAGCCTCAAGTCCAGTAGCCATGATATTATGACCCCAGTAGTAAAAGTTGGTATAGATGCCGTAAATGGTCATAGTAATGTCAAAGTTATTACTGACCATAATGATAAGGCTTTGTATTTTTCTCGTAATCTCATTCCACACGGTGCAGAAGAATTTCTATATCATGTAGGAATGTATGGGTTTCGCAAAGAAGCATTAACTAAATTCATAAACTTACCTGTTTCAACTTTAGAATTAAGCGAAAAACTTGAACAACTAAGAGCATTACAAAATAACATGTCCATAGGGGTATGTTATGTTAACAATATTCCTATCTCTGTTGATACAATAGAGGATTTAAACAAGGCTATAGAGTTTTATCAAAAAAATATCAGTTAATATACTCGATTAAAATCAAGAATTGCGTTGTCGTCTTCAGGGATCGTAGGTAGCCACGTACTAAATGTACGCCTAGCACCTCGACCCTTCGACTCCTAGCACTTCATAATTTTAATCTTCGTCTATCAACGCGAATTAGGGGTTAATAAATTATTTCCGTAGCATAATTAATGCAACAAACCTGCCCTGAAGCAAGCTGAATCCTTATGCTCCCATTCTCATCTATGTCTTTAAAAATTCCTGAAATTTTTGTGTTTCCATCATTTACAGTAACCATCTTACCTAACTTATAAGCTCTTTTAAGCCAATATTGTCTTATTTTACTAAACCCTTCTTGTTTCCATCTATTAAAATATTTTTCAAAGTTAATCATGAGAAGCTCTAATAAATATTCTAGATCTTTTACTTCTATATTCTCATCGGATAAATTGGTTGCCAATTGATCAATATTTAAAGGACTTCTCTTAACGTTTATGCCAACACCTATAATGAGATAATTATTATCATTTATACTAATAGACTCAAGCAATATACCCGATACTTTCTTGTCATTTATCAAAACATCATTGGGCCATTTTAATTTAATAGAATTTTCTGATCTAGTGGTCAAAGAATTGATAGTTTTATAAACAACAATAGCCATAACAAAAGATAATTGCGGAATATAGCTAAGATTAATCTTATGATTTAATAATATACTAACATGCAAATTCCCTAGACTAGAATGCCAAATTCTACTATTTCTTCCACGCGATTTTGTCTGATTTTTTGCCAATATTACATAATTTTTATCAGGACAATCCTTAGCCATCCTAATAGCTTCAGAACTGGTACTATCTATCTCATCAAAAATTAGTAGATTATATTTTTCCTGCCACGACATAGCTATAAACCATCCATAGTATACTCTTCTGCTTTGAAGAATTGTTTTTTGAAAATATCATGGATTCGCATGCTCACGTACTAATGTACGCTCCGCTTGCTCACCATTCATTTTCAAATCCAATTCTTCAAATCATTTGAGTATATCAGCAAATGGCTGGATAAAAACACACAGTAGCAATAAAACTCCAATAATCAAATAGCATATAAATTTTAAGCTCTTAGGTGTTGGTACTAAAACTCGTTTCAAACTTTTATCCGCCTCAAAAAAATACATAAACTTAACTATTTTCAGGTAATAATAAGCCGCTACAACACTTGTGCCAATAGCTATAAATGCTAGAGTAAATTGTTTCTCTATAATAGCCTGATAGAAAACGCTGTATTTCGCAAGAAATCCTGCCAGTGGTGGAATGCCTATCATAGAGAACATGATAATCGCAATCCCAGCAGCTAACGCCTTACGGGTAGAAGCAAGACCTTTAATATCATCAAAAGTTGCCGAATCTGATTTTTTACCTAGCAGATTAATTAGGCAAGCAAAAAAGCCAGTGACAGAAGCAGCATAAATAACCATATATAGTAAGGCTACTCTATCACCGTAAGGAGTATGAAAAGAAATAGCCATTAACACATAGCCAATATTTAGAATAGTGCTGTAACCCATTAGCCTTTTGAGGGAGGTTTGTCTAATAGCACCAGCTGCCCCAATAAGCATAGACAAAATCGCAGTGATTTTTATTAGATCAACTGAAATTTGCTTATAATCTCCAATTACCATAGTCATTATATTTAATAATACCACCACATTACCAATTTTTGTGGCAGCAGAGAAATAGGTAATTGAAGGAATGGGAGACCCTTCATATACATCTAGTGTCCAACTATGCAAAGGAGCAGCTGATAATTTAAATAAGATACCACTTAAAAAAAGCACTAAACCCACTATTAAACCAATATTTGGCTGCAGTGAATGATTCAATTTCTCAAAAATATTACTATAATCTAAACTACCACCAAATCCATAAATAAAGGAAATGCCAAATAACGTTAGGCAGCTAATCAAAGACCCAAGGATAAAATATTTTAACGCTCCTTCTGATGCTTTAATATTATTCAGATTAAAGCCAGCTAATACATAGGCTACCAGTGCCTGTAACTCCATAGCAACAAATAAAAGTAAAAAATTACGGGCTGATATAGTAATAAAAACACCAACAGTAGAAAGCAGCACTAAGGTTATAAATTCTGTTTTAAACTCCTCCTTAGTGATTTTACAATATGCCTGATAAATCATCATAGTCATTATTGAAAATAATAAAACAAAGAATTTAAAAGCAACAGTAAAATGATTAACAACAAAAGAATTATGAAAAGCTATTACATCATTATCTGAACCTTGTAAAGCAAGGTACTGCAACTGTTGAAAAGCAACAATAAGTAATATTGCCGATAGTAATATCTGAGTATTGCTAATGGTTTTAGTTTTTGTACTAAATAACACTGCACATGTTTGAGTAAACAAAGCTAGTAAGGTCAGCATTATCTCAGGTAAAATAATTACAAATTGTTTAAAAATTGGGTCTGTCATATTGCAAGTTTCTAAGTTTTTATATAAATGCTAATATATACTATAAAATCGCTAGCACTAAGTACGAATAGTAAAAAATATTCAATTATATAGCTCCCGAGTAAGTTCCTGATATTAACTAGTTCCTAAATGTCATTGCGAGGAGGCTGTAAGGCCGACGAAGCAATCCATAAAAATGGTTAAATTTGGATTGCTTCGTCGCTACTAAAGTAGCTCCTCGCAATGACGGAGGGGCTATCTAGAACCTTAACGGGTTAGCTATATTTATCAAGTACCATAGCCATAATCTTACTAGCTATAGGGGCTGCTGCCCTGCCTCCGCCTCCACCATGATCTACAAAAACTAAAATAGAGTAACGAGGTTGTAGGTAAGGAGCAAACCCAGCGAATATAGCGTGGTTACGCCTTTCCCAAGCAATTGACTCTCTATTTAAATCATCATTGATATTAGCCTTTGATTGCACTTGTGCCGTACCTGTTTTACCAGCTAATTGATGCCCTTCTGTCAAAATTCTACTATAATAGGCAGTCCCACCTTGCGTATTAACTGCTCTATACATGCCTTCTTTTAAAATATCTAGATATTGTTGATTTATATTAACCTGATCAAATACTGACCCATCTTTTACTGATATATCTTTAGCAATTTTAGGATTATACAATTTCCCATTATTGGCAATTGCCGTTACAAATCTAGCTAACTGGATTGGAGTAGCTGATAAGAACCCCTGCCCTATCGATAAATTAAGAGTATCACCAATCGTCCATTTAGAGTTAAATTTTTTCATTTTCCACTCTTCTGAAGGAACAAAACCTGATGCTTCTCCGGTTAAATCAATGCCAGTTTTTGTACCAAAACCAAAATTTCTTGCCATATCTAATATTCTTTTATGACCTATTAAGCGAGCTATTTCATACATATAAGAATTACAAGAATATTTGATAGCATTATACATATCAACGATACCATGACCATGACGATTCCAGCACCTAGCGCTATTATTACCTAATACTGAAGCCCCAGTACAATTAACAGTTTTAGTCGGTTTAATGCCATTCTCTAATCCAGCTAAAATTGTAATAATTTTAAAAATAGATCCAGGTGGGTAAGTACTTTGTATAGTCTTATTAATCAACGGCTTATAGGGATCATTGACTAAACTTTGCCAGTAATCTTGGGATAATTTTATAAAATTATTAGCCTCAAATACTGGTGACATAGCCAGCACTAGCACATTACCATTAGTGGTATCGATAACTATTGCAGAGCAACCTTGTTTATTTAAGTATGGCTGCACTCTTTGTTGTAGTTCCACGTCAATATTTAGATGTAAGTCCTCACCTTGCTGGCTTTGAATATTGGTGATTTCTCTTACTTGTTTGCCCAAAGCATTTACTTCTATCTGCTTATAACCAAATTTCCCACGTAACTTGTCTTCATAATATTTTTCTACACCAAATTTTCCAATATTAAAATCCCCTAAATTGTTAATTTGTAAATCTTGTTTTTCTTGCTCATTAATCTGTCCAGTGTACCCTATCACATGACAAGTCGCTTCTGAAAAATGGTAAAATCTTGCATAACTAGCATCTACAAAAATAGAACTTAAATTTAACTTTTGTTCTTCAATAAGTGACATTTGTTGCCAGCTAAGATTATCTAGTATAACCAAAGGAATATGTTTATTGGCTTTTTTTATTTTTTGCTTAATGTAATTTTGTTCTTCTTCGGATAATTCTAGGATATTGGCAACTAGAGCTAATTCGTTTTTGTAATCATTGCCATTATGTATGTCAAGTAACAACCTAAAACAAGTTTGGTTTGTAGCCATAATGTTACCGTTGATATCATAAATTTGCCCTCTAAAAGGTGGAATTAGAATAAAACTTATACGATTTTTATCAGATAAAGTACGATATTTATCATTTTCAAGCAACTCCATAAAAAACATTCTTCCAGCCAATAACGAAAGTAATGTCAGTTTTCCTGAACCTATGAGAAAAGCCCTTCTTGATATTAACTGGCTATATAATATTTTACTATTTAGCATGTTTTCTAAAATATTCTAATGCTTTATCAAGTGGAATTCGTAGCAAATTATATGAGAATATAGTAGTTAGATACTGCATTAACATCATAAAATACCCCTCCGAAGATAAGCCTTTGCTTAAAATTAGCAAATATCTAAAATGTAATATAAAGAAATAATAGAAACAAAAGACGATAAAATTTGTTAAATAACTTCTAAGTACAAAAAATTTTCCTGTGAATTCTAAAATTATGTGAGCAATTATCAGAACCAAAGAATTTGTACCAATTGGCATGGAATATAACTGGTCAAAAATTATTCCTGCTAAAAATATTAGCCAAAAACCAATATGATAGAATGTGGAAAAATAGTAGAGTAAACTAACTTCAAAAGCTGGGAAAATAATAGATTCTCCATTAATTCTAAAATTTTCTAACGGAAAAATTAATAATAACAAACATAATTCTAATAATATTATTTTACCAAATATTTGTGATAAATTGCCAAAAAACTTCATACTAATTTTAGTTCTTTAATTACTGATGAAATAATCGGTAATGTTAGATCATATTTTCTTATGAGATCCAATACCAGTTTAGCAGATTCTCGACCCTCCACTAAGTATAAATTTTCATTTAAAAATTTATTAACATCTGAATGCTTCCCTAATTCATAACCAAATCTACTATTTCGTGATTCTTTAGAGTAACAAGTTAGCACCAAATCCCCTAATACACCTGGAGCATATAAAATAGAGCTATCCTCTAATTCTCCGTCAATGGCCTCAGATAAAATTTTTATTTCTTGAAGCCCCCCCGTTATCAGACCTGCTTTAGCATTCTGTCCATAACCTTTTGCCTCATACCACCCACTTTTTATCGCTACAATATTTTTAACAGCAGATGCCACTTGCATTGCTACCACATAGTCAGTTATAGTAACCTTAAATTGTTGTGATATTAAACTAATTGCCAATCTTCTTGCAAGGTCAATGTCTACAGAAGCAATAGTTACCGAACTTAATAAATTTTGGGCAACTTCTTTAGCTAGGTTAGGTCCAGCGATAAACGCCAACGGATTATTTGGTAATATCTTTTTTACTTTATCGGATAGTAGTTCTGTAGGATCTCTAGAAAAGCCCTTAGTTGCAACTAATAACGCCACATCCTTAGATATCCCAGTATCTTTTAATATATTCAGAGTATCATGAAAAGCAAAAGATGGTACAGCAATAATTATTACTTCTTGATCTAAAATAGCTGCCAACTCACTACAAGGCACTATATTACTTGGTAATGTAACATCACTACCCAAATATTTGCTATTGGTTTTACTATTTTTTATTTCTTCAACAATATTATTATCACGTAAAAATATGGGAGCAGCATCATAGCACCTTGCCACCTGACAGGCTAGTGCAGTTCCCCAACTACCGCCACCATAAACAGCAATATTTTTAAATTTTTTCATACCAAAATTTCTGAAATCATATGATTATCTTCTATAGCAACTAGCCGAGCCTTAACAATTTGTCCTACATCAAAATTACCTTCAAGCTTTACCGGAATAAAATTTTCTGTATGAGCTATGTTATTTTGTTCTACAAGTAGCTCTACTTCCTGCCCTATATTCCTTTGGAAAAATTTTTGTAATTGTTGTTCCCCGGCAGTTCTTAGAATTTCTGCTCTTACTTTTCTAATCGATTTTGCTATTTGCGGCATTCTTGCAGCCGGAGTTTCATCACGTTCAGAATATGGGAAAACGTGTAAATATTGTAAATCTGCCTCAGAGATCAGTCTTTTTGTATTATCAAACATTGCATCAGTTTCCGTCGGAAAACCAGCTATAATGTCTGCACCAAATGATACATTTGGTCTTAAATTACGCAACTTATGACAAAAATCAATAATATTTTGACGATTATGGCGACGTTTCATACGCTTAAGTATCATATCATCACCAGCTTGTAAACTAATATGAAAATGCGGCATAATCTTTGGTATATAAGCCATAAGATCGAACAAATCGTCATCGATCTCAGCTACATCAATTGAAGATAATCTAAGCCTCTTTAGTTCTGGAACCAAGCCAATAATTCGTCTAATCATCTGAGCAAAAGTTGGAGCTCCTGGCAAATCTGATCCATAAGCCGTCACATCAACACCTGTAAATACTACTTCATTGTAACCATTTTCTACTAATGCCCTTAACTGTCGTACTATAACACCCATCGGTACTGACCTACTATTACCTCTACCATAAGGTATCATACAGAATGTACAACGATGATTACAACCATTTTGCACCTGAATGAAGGCACGAGACCTACCATCAAAACTACTCACCATATGATTAGCAGTTTCAGTAACCGACATTATATCATTTACCACCACTTTTTCTTCGGTAAATTGATAATGGGCAGCTATCAATTTTTCTTCATTACCAAGTACTTTATCAACCTCAACCATATTAGCAAAAATAGCTGGGTTATTCTGAGCAGCACAACCAGTAACAATAATTCTTACATCAGGATTATTTCTTTTAGCCTTACGAATTGCTTGACGTGATTGTTTTTCAGCTTCCTTAGTGACCGCACAAGTATTAAATACTATGACATTCTCAAGACCAGAAAGAGCTAGATTATTTTTGATCACTTCACTTTCATAAATATTTAATCTGCAGCCAAAAGTTACAACTTCTTGTGATTTAGTCATAAAAAAACTCCCCTCGTGAAACTAAAGTAGCAGGACCAGTCATTATTATATTCTCACCTTGCTTTGACATTTGTAGACTACCCAATTGAAATACTACTTGACAAGGAGAGCTAATAAATCCTAGCTTGACCGCAGAAGCAAAACTAGCACATGCTCCACTACCACAAGCAAGAGTTAAGCCTGTACCTCTTTCCCAAACCGATAAATAAATTTTATTATCCTTGATTGAAGCAAAATTAACGTTAACACCATCAGCAAATAATTCTTTTTCCTGTAATTTCTCTCCTATTATTTCTTTATCTTCAATAGCGAGATCACTAAAAATAACAAAATGTGGATTACCAATATCGGCACAGATAACTTCCTTGATGTCGATCATATAACGCTCTACAACCGGCCAAATTTTTTCGGATGAAGGCATCCAATCTTCCTCGAAACTAACTATCCCACTATCTACTTCAATCTCGTTCTCATTCAGTATCTTACAAGATAATTCTTTTCCATATATTAGACCTCTTGCAGGATTCGCTTCTGCTGAGAAATTTGTAGGAGACACGGAACGGAGAACCGGAGCGTACTCTAGTGTACGTGAGGATTCGAGTACCGGATCGACACACAAATTACCAGCAGAAGTAGAATTATGTAAGGGGTCTATCCTCAAAGTGATTTCCTTTATCCCTAAATCAAGATATACCAACTTGGCAAGACATCTTGAAGCATTACCACATAATTTGGCACTTGATCCATCTTGGTTATATATAATCATCTCATAGTAATTTGGTTTTTTATCATAAATAATAAACTGATCACAACCAATACCAGTATGGCGATTGGCAATCTTTAGAGATAATTGTTGCAAATCACAATTTTTAGGTAAATCACGCTGGTTGATAATCACAAAATCGTTACCTAATCCATGCATTTTAGCGAAATTGATTTTTTGGGACACAGAAATATCTTTAGTTGTTTGAGGTTATTATACCAAATATATGAAATTTATGTAGAAAATAATAGACTCCTTGTTAGTATCTAGACTTCTTGCAGAATTCGCTGCTATTGAGGCATTTATAGGAGACACGGAACGGAAAACCGCAGCGTACTCTAGTGTACGTGAGGATTTGAGCACCGGATCGACGCCCAAATTACCAGCAGAAGTAGAATTATGCAAGAAGTCTAATGATATTAACAACTAACTAATAACTATTAAAAATATATCTAGTAAACCTACTTTTATAGAGATAAAATGACAAAAATTACCAAGCACCATTGACATAATAAATGCGTGAAATATTTTCTTAGTAGTATAACATGATAATCATCTATGAAGTAAAGTTATTTAATAGTGATCGAAACCAAAAGTATGAAAACCACTACATGGGTAATGTTTCCTAAGATATTTATTGAGTTAGCCAAAAATTAAAAGAGCTTTATATGCCTTATTTGCAAAAATTTGTATTTGACTCACCTATGTTATGTGTTTTCTATTTAGGAGGAAAAGTTGAAGGTTGCAATATAGAAATGCATGATGTTGTATTTGCAGTCGGGAAATCTGATATTGAAATTTCTCAAAAAATTAAAAGCAAATGGTGTGGTATAAAAACATCTTTACATGTTGATTCTTGGTTCATACTAGCTAGTCTTAACGGTTTTGATGTTAAAATTACGGAAATAAAACCTCAATCTAGTACCAATCATTTATATTTTGTTAACCTTGGTTCTTATAAGAAAAACTTATTTGGAGAAAATCATTTTATCACTTTTGTTGTTGCACAATCGAGAAGCCAAGCCATTGAACAAGCAAGAAGAGAAGTGTCTAAGGGTACAGAAATGTTACATACTGACAATATCTATGATATAGATGAATGCATTAGAATTACTGAAGTTGATAATTACCATATTGCACTTGAATATACTGGCATAAAAAAGAAGTTAAGTATAATCAATGGTTATCAGCAACTCAAATAAATAGTTATAATATTAAATTAAGGTCATATATACTTCTATGATTTCAAGAGTTGTGCTTTAGACACGACGACCTTAATTCTTGAAGTTCACCGAGTATACTTTGTTTTGATAGGAAATGACTCCTTGCATAACTAGTTGCAAAGAGTTATTTTAAGGTCATTGGAATCTAAATAAGTGATAAAATGACTTTTAACTCAAGCAAACTTAAAAATGGTCTAACTATTCTTACCTATAATATGTCTAATGTAAATTCTGTAGCTATTAATGTCATTGTCAATGTAGGTAGTCGCTATGAACAATCTTCAGAAATAGGCATATCCCATTTTCTTGAACATATGGCATTTAAAGGCACAACAACTAGGTCTGCTAAACAAATTGCTGAAGAATTTGACTCTATAGGAGGACATTTTAATGCATATACCTCGCATGAACAAACTGTTTATTATTCAAAAATATTGAATGAAAACTGCTATAAAGCTTTAGAAATACTGGCAGATATCATACAAAATTCAGTTTTTTCAAAGGAAGAAATAGCCAAAGAATATCAGGTGATTCTACAAGAAATTGCTCATGTTCAAGATAACCCTGATGAACTTATCCACGAAAAATTTTACAGTAGTGCTTATGAGAATCAAGCACTTGGCAGGTCAATTCTAGGAACTCACGACAGTTTAGCTAAATTTGACAGAGAACATTTTAGTAATTACGTTGACAAACATTATAATGCCGAAAATATTTACTTATCAGTAGCAGGAAATATTTCCCATGAGCAAGTTGTAGAATTTGCCAAAAAATTATTTTGTTCATTAAAAAATAAACAAAATAGTCATTTTGAGAAAGTTAGATATACAGGGGGACATAGCTTTATCACCAAAGACCTTGAGCAAACTACCCTAGTTCTAGGTTTCGAAAGTGTGCCGTATTTTAACATACAACAATTATATCATACGCAAGTTCTTTCACTAATACTTGGCAGTGGTATGTCATCAAGATTATTTCAACAAATCAGGGAAAAACTTGGACTGGTTTATTCAATTGGTAGCTATAATAACTCCTACTATGATAGTGGGATTTTTGGCATATATGCCTCCACTAATCATGATAAACTACCATTCCTTGCAGAACAATTAGTTAATGAAATAAAAAAAATTTCTACAGACATCAAAGACTCAGAAATTGATAGGGCTAAAGTACAACTAAAAACTAGTATCTATATAGCTCAAGAAGAATCTTCTTATAAATCAGAAGAAATTGGTAAGAATTTTGCTGTTTTTGGCAAATATATACCTACTGAACAAACTATTGAATATATTATGAATATAACAAAACAAGATATAATAAATATTGCTAACAAAATATTTGTTACAAAACCTACTTTATCTATTATTGGTCCTAAACCACTTGCCATAGATTATCAAGAATTATGCCATAAGCTAGCTCTATGAAATCGGTGCTATTAACTAGAAGTTTAGAAGATAATAATGAAATCATTAGAGAATTGGAGAAAAATTGTAGTTTTAAATATATCTGTTCTCCTTTAGTGGAATATCAAGCTTTGCCATTAAATAGCACTATTTTGCATAATTATGTTAATATAATTGTCACCAGTAAATTTGCTGCTAGAATCCTTGCTGGACATCAAGAGCTAGAACAAAAGAATTTATGGATAGTTGGCAATTCATCAAAGTTAATTCTAGAACAAAAAAATTTTGTAGTACGATATGTTGCTACAAATATTCAAGACCTACTAGAAAACATCCCTCAAGAAATATATGACCAAACCATATATTTATCGTCAAATGAAATTACTCAAGATTTGCCCCAAAAAATAAAAAGACACATTATTTATCGGGTAAAATACGCGACCCAGCTATACCAAATAGCAGAGATTGAAAAGGGCATCAATTTTATTTTACTATATTCAAAGAACAGCACTAAGACTTTCATTGAATTATTAATAAAAAATAATTTGCTAAAACTACTAGATAATAGTTTAGTAATTACTATAAGTGAAAAAGTGGCAAATATTATTAGATATTTTGCCAAAAATGTGGTTTATTGTGATAATGGACAGCCGCAACAAATGTTAGAGTTATTAATTTATAATGCAAAAATCAGAAACTAATATAATAAAAGTTCGTAGTAATAATCCTATTATTCTCACAATTATTCTAATTGTGTTATTTGCCATATCAATAGGTTACATGACTTTTTTCAATAATAAAAAGGTCGATTCTGAATTACCCAATAATACAACTATTTCTAAAACAGACTCTATGTCAGAACATGATGTAATTCAAGAGGATAATAGTCCAAAACAAGAAGAAGTTTCATTAAACCACCAACCCGAACCATCTAAGACCCCCCTTAATTATAGCATTTATTTACTTAGCGTTAATCTTTTAGTGATGAATTTTTTACAAGATAAAGATTATACACAGCAAATTCGTCAAATTGAAACTGTAGAGTTACCTACAAAAATAAAAAATACTTTGCTAGACCTACATAATTATAATGAAAATTATTTACTTAATAATAGTTTAGGTTTAATCAAGATCTTTCCAAAAGCAAATTGTTGGATCGAGAAATTTATTAAGATTGAAAGAAAATCTAGTTTTACCAAAGATAAAGAAAAACTAAAGTTGAGAATAATAGGCAATCTAGATTTTTTTATTAATTTCTTTTATTCAGAAGAATTACAACAAGAATTTGTAGAGTAAAATAATGATAAGATTATTAATAATTTGTATTACATTTTTGTTATTATATTTAGGCTTTTCTGTCTTAAATCAGCTTGACTCAACATTAACCTTAAATTTATATGATTATTATATAGAAACCTCCTTTTTTACTTTCATTATTTTATATATATTATTCACACTTTTTAGTGCTATTTTTTTAAAAATAATATTTCTAATTATTGACCTACCTGCTAATTTAAAAGATATTTTCTTTTCCAAAAGAGCTACTACTGATAATTACCTACTGATGAAGGCTATGGCAGAATATATTGCTGGTGAAAAATCAAAGTCAGTAGCAACTAGTCAAAAAATAGCTCATCGTTTAACTAAAGAAAACAAGGTATTTCATACTTTACTTTTAGCAGAAGCAGAATTAGATACTTCAATAAGAATAAAATATTTTCAGGAATTAGAGCAATCTAAACATTATAGTGCCTTTGTTACCAAAAGACTTGCACAAATATTTTATCAAAATAATATGTATGAAACAGCTCAGAATTATGCTGTTAGATCATTTAACCTAAATGAATTTGATAGTGAAACTTTAGAAATTTTACTTGATTGTTATGCTAAACTTTCTCTGTGGACAAAATTTATCTTTGTGGTATCCAAACTTAACAGAGTTGACGCACAAAAACTAGAGTCTATAAAGAACAAAATAGCTGATTATTATGTTGACGCTGCCAAAAATATGCTAGAAGCTAATGAGACAAAAGATGCTATCCATTATTTAGAATCAGCTATTAAACTTATACCTTCACATATCTCCGCATTAAATCTCTATCTACCTCTAAATTCTTCTAGCTGGAATAATAAAAACATTGAAATATTAAAAGCTGCCTTCGCAAATAACCCTTCTTTTGAAATTGTAGAATTATATAAGCAATTTTCTTCTGTACCCCCTTTAAGAATTTATGAAGATCTAGTAATGTTAGTAAACCCTAAACAATATTTAGGGCTATTTTTAGCTATAGCCGCTTATTTAGGCTTACCGGAAAAGATTAAAAATCTTAAAAATGAACCTGAACTATTAGCTTTTCATGATATTTGAGCTTAATATATCTCCTGAGAAGGATCTTTTTCGGGAGGAATATTATGGAAAGCATCATTATCTTGACCTTGGTTCTGATAATCTAATACTGGTATATCATGAATTTTGAATGCTTCCATAATACTACTAGCAGAAGTAACTTTACCAGTTGTTGGATCTATTGGTAACAATTTAATTGATTCTGGTACTTTAAATGCCAGTGATGGAATATCAGAATAAGCCTTCTCCATAAAATCAATAAATATAGGTAAGACAACACTTGAGCCTGTTGCAGTTCTTCCTAGTGTTTTTGGCGTATCATAACCAATATATGTTCCGACAACTATTTTTGGAGTAAAACCAATAAACCAAGTATCCATACTATCGTTGGTAGTACCACTTTTGCCAGCTATAACTTTACCAAGTTTTTTTGCAGCGGTTGCCGTACCTCTTTCAACTGCTCCAGTGAGAAATGAGATAATCTGATAATCACTTGCTTCATCGGTAATCATCCGATAGTCGGGTTGAGGTAGGATAGGGAGTGATACGTTATCAGTAAGCTGGGAGTCAGATACATTACAATTTTTACATTCTCTATTATCTCTACGATAAATTATTTTACCATTACGATCTTTAATTAGTTCTACGAAATGCGGTGTAACTTTTTTCCCTGAATTAGCAATTATTGCATAAGCATTGGTCATTTTTTCTAGTGTAGTTTCGAGCGAACCAAGCACCATAGAATAAAATCTCTTCGGCTCATTATTAATACCAAATCGCTTGATTATCTCAGCAACTTTGCTTAGTCCTATAGCTTGTGCTACCCTAACAGTAACAAGGTTTCGTGATTTCTCAAGCCCTATACGCATAGTAATTGAACCTAGAAAATTTCCTTTATAATTTTTTGGTCGCCAAACTGGCATGCCAGGACCTTGCGGAATCTCTACTGAACCATCTTCAAAAATTCTATTTGGCTGGATTGCGTTTTCTAAAGCAGCAAGATAAACAAAAGTTTTACTGAGTGATCCTGGTTGTCGCAACGCCTGAGTAGCACGATCAAATTTACTAACTGTGAAATCATATCCACCAACGCTGGCAAGTACCTGACCTGTTGTAGGATTCATCACTATAATCGCACCATTAACGGTAGGAATTTGCCTTAATCCGTAATTAGCATTTACTTTTTCGACTACTATAACATCACCCTTTTGTAAAAGAGTTTTTACTGATTTAAGATCATTTTTTGCCCACTTCATTTCTGATAAAACTATTTTTGACTTACTCAAGTCACAAAGACCAATTTCTGCTTGATTATCCGAAACATTTAACACAACAGCTAATTGATATTCTAAAATAGCTGGAGGTTTTACTACTTTATTTAAATTATCTTGCCAGTTATTTAAATCAATATTAGTTATAACTCCTCTAAAACCATGCTTCCTATCATATGCTCTTATGCCTTGCCTAAGAGCATTTTCTGCAGCTTGCTGATAACCAGCATCAAGTGAAGTAATGACCGTTAACCCTCCAGTATAGAAATATTCTTTACTGCCAATTTTACTAATGACTTCTTCCCGTACTTGCTCAACATAATAACCGGCTGTAACGGTTTCGTTACGATCCCGCTTTTGCAAAGTAATAGGGGTATCTACTGCTTCTTTTGCTGTCTCTTGCGTTATATAACCATCTTCCAACATTCTCATAATAACATAATCTCTACGATCTTTCACCCTAGCATAATTTCTCTCCGGATTAAAATTTGATGGTGCTTTTGGTAAACCAGCGATAAAAGCTGATTCGGCAACAGTTAAATCTTCAATAGACTTATTAAAATAATTCTGAGCAGCCATGGCAACTCCATAAGCTCCCCTACCAAAAAATGTTTGATTAAGATATAACTCCAAAATTTGATCTTTAGTAAAGGTTTTTGAGACCCTATAGGATAAAATTGCTTCTTTGATCTTACGTTCTATTGATACTTCAGAGGTTAATAAAAAATTCTTAACTACTTGTTGAGTAATAGTTGACCCTCCTTCTACTCTACGATGATGCAAAATATTAGAGATATTGAATATGGCTGCTCTGATTATACTTATAACATCAACTCCTGGATGTTCAAAAAAATTCTTATCTTCTGCTGAAATAAACGCTTCTATAAGAGAACGTGGTACACTACTAATAGGTACAAAAACTCTACGTTCCAAAGCATATTCCTCCATTAATTTTCCATTTTGTGCATAAACTCTTGTTACCGATGGTGGATGATAATCGGCAAGTTGAGAATAGTCAGGTAGATCTTTAGAGTAATGATACAACAAATATATACAAGCACTAAGAGCTATTATGCCTGATATTATAAATAATTTAAAAAATATATAAAAAAATTTGAGCATTTTTGACAAAGTATTTCTCACATTTATTCAAGTAAAAGTTTTATCTTAGATAATAGACTTCTTTCGAAACTCGCTTATGCTGAGGGATTTGAAGGAGACGCGGAACCTCGACCCGCAGCGTACTCTAATGTACGTGAGGATTCGAGTACCGCATCGACGTACAAATCACCAGCAGAAGTAGAGTTTCGAAAGAAGTCTAATATTTCTGCTACCAGCTTTTTGTCTAACGTAATACTCGATAATCAAGTTTTTTTCTGAATGCTACAATTCATGGCAGTTTATGTCATTCTTAGCAACGGCGGGAATCCAAAAAAATAACCTGCAAAGGCTATTAGATATTATAGATTCCCGCCTACACGGGAATGACATCTTCTCAGCTTCTTTTCATGACTTTTAAACTGTCCTGAATTATATAACTCAATAAAAACCTGATTATCAGGTCACAGCACCATTTCTCCGCTCAAACTACTTGCCCCAGCCTCGGTAATTTTTACATCGATAATCTGACCGAACAAATCTTTTGCAGGGTTTATTACATGCACCGACTGCATATAACATGTTTTTCCTATCAGTTGATTGTCCAATTTACCGTCACGATCAAACAATACTGGCATTATTTTGCCAATACAACTTTCATTAAACAATAATTGTTGGCGAGATATTTCTTGCTGTAAAATTGCTAAACGCCTAGATTTGATATGTTCAGGCACTTGCTCTTTAACCGCAGCAGGTGTACCAGGTCTTGGACTATATTTAAAAGAATAACACTGACCATAACCAACCTTCTTTACTAAATCTAAAGTGTCAGCAAAGTCTTCATCCGTTTCTCCGGGGAATCCTACAATAAAGTCAGATGAAAAGACTATATCTCTTCTCGCATTTCTTAAACGATTAATAATATCAAAATAATAATCTCTGTTATGTTTACGATTCATTGATTTTAAAATTTTGTTAGAACCTGACTGTACTGGCAAGTGTAAAAACGGCATTAATTTTGGTTCAGACCCATGTAACAAAATTAAATCTTCTGTCATATCAATAGGATGAGAAGTAACGTATCTAATACGCTCAAGATTTGCTATTTCTGCTATGTAGTTGATTAGATCTGCTAAACTACATTCTTTGCCTTCAATAGTTTTTCCATGATAAGCATTAACATTCTGACCTAGCAAGATTACTTCTTTTGCTCCGTTTGAAACGGATTTTATAATTTCTCTGTATATTTGTTCTAGATTTCTTGAGAATTCTGCACCCCGAGTATAAGGGACAACACAGAAAGTACAAAATTTGTCACAACCTTCCTGAACTGAAATAAGGCTACTTACTCCTTGTATATTAGATTGTTCAGGTAACTTATCAAATTTAGCTTCTTCAACAAAATCTAATTTAATTACATGTTTTTCATGTCTAGCAATCTTTGCTATCAGTTCCGGTAAATCGTAGTAAGATTGTGAGCCTACTACTATATCTACATAACTAGCTCTTCTAAAAATTTCATCACCTTCAGCTTGTGCAACACATCCAGCAACAGTAACAATTACATTACCTTCTCCCTTTGACTTTCTATCATCTTTAATTTGTTTGATACGACCAAGCTCGGAATACATTCTTTCTGCAGCTTTCTCCCTAATATGACAAGTATTTAAAATAATCATATCAGCTTGGTGCATAGAATCAGTTGGCTGATAACCAAATGGCTCTAGCAAATCCTGCATTTTGATGGAGTCATATACATTCATTTGACATCCATAAGTTTTAATAAAAAGCTTTTTTTTCACGTTTTTTACTTAACAAAAATAAATTAGGTTGCATTATATATAATACTGTAAAAAATATGACATATTTTTTTTGAATGATTTTATTTGAGGTTATTGAGGTTTGGAAAGTTATGAAGCTTATAGCACATATGTTTGTGTAATACTCTAACTATGATAATACCATACTCTTGTTTTAGATAATACAATAGACTTCTTTCAAAACTCGCTTATGCTGAGGGATTTGAAGGAAACGCGGAACGCAGAATCGCAGCGTACTCTAATGTACGTGAGGATTCGAGTACCGCATCGACGTACAAATCACCAGCAGAAGTAGAGTTTCGAAAGAAGTCTAATATATGTTTTTTTGTAGGGAAGCTCAATAAGGTAGGATATATATCATGTCGTAAAGTACCTATATTAGGATTAAGACTTAAAGCAATAGCTTTGTTATGTATCTCATCTAAATATTTTATAGTTTGCTGCCTTCCCCAATGTTTTAGTGTGTAATCTGTAATATCTTCAAGATCACGTTTCGCACTATTTGTAAATTTACACTGAACCATTAAGCTTTATTTTTAAGTTATCAAAAACAACCTTATGAGAGTGTATTTTATTTTTTGCTAAGTCATCTAATCCTTCAGAAATTGCAAGTTTTAATACTTGTTCTTTAAAAGATTCTAATTCATGAAACTCTTTATCAGAAACTATTACAGCTATAGGCTTGCCATTTCTACTAATGCTGATAGGTTCTGTTTGCACTTTGATAAGTAATTCACCAAACTCACGTTTTGCTTCAGTTGCATTTAATTCTTCCATGATAATAATTATTTTAATTAATATGATTAATTAAAACATAAATTATTAATATAATCAAGTTAATTACAATGTCTTTTTCTTTTGGAACATTACATTATGCCAATCACTAAAAGTTTGATTCTCAGTTCTTGTTCGCACAAAATTATAGAATATTTTTAAGGTATTATAACGATCCAACTTCCATTGACAGCGATAATTTTGAACACTAGGCTTACAACTTGGTATTAACTTATAACCATTACTAACTGATTCTACATATGTTACCAAATCATCAAATGGTTGTAACTTGCCAGCTTCTTGTTGCTTTAACATCATAAGCTCAGCTATAGCTGCCATGGTACGACCTCTTCCACCTAAGCAATGTAAATAAACCCATCGACTTGGATTTAATTTTAATTTTTGATCAAAAAGTGCTACCATTCTATCTAAATTATCACGATTGGGCTCTCGATGATCTAATGTGGTAATTCTATAATAATCAATATTCAAACCTGCCATTATATCAGCTTCAGTCTTAGTAGAAATAGGTATACAGATTGCTATATCCTTCTTTATTGGCGTAGTCTTCAAATTATTTACATATATACTAAGTTGCTTGTAAGTTGGTAATATTGAATCAAAAAGATATTGCTCCTGTACTATAATTTCCTCTTGAGATTTATTAGAGTTAACGTCATTATATGGTAAACTGATAAAGGACACTGGGTTTAGGTAATTAAATCCATGATACTCCTGCCTTAAATCAACATCAATAATATCTGTTTTAGATCCAATAGCATTTTTAAATTGGTTGACACTAAATTGTCCACTGGCAATTATATTATATTGTTCAATATATCTAATATTTTTAGGAAGTAATTCTTGTAGTTTATTATGATTATTAAATTGGAAATATGCTAAATTCCCATTATTTAAATATTCTGATGGTAACATGTAAGTAATACAAGATGAACGACTACGGTATGATATAAGCAATAATAACCCCATTATAGCAAATGCAATAATAAATTGAGATTTTCTACTTATGTTCAAACTTATTATTTTCTTCATTTATATGATACTAATTTGCTAACAATAACAGAGCAATCTAAACTAAACCCCTTGCCTAGCTAGCCTTTCTTCAATCTCATGACGGAAATGACGAATTAACCCTTGAATAGGCCAAGCAGCAGCGTCTCCAAGGGCACAAATAGTACGTCCTTCGATCATTTTTGTAACGTCCAATAATTGATCTATTTCATCTATTTTTGCCTGACCGCGTACCAGTCGCATCATAACTCGCCACATCCATCCTGTACCTTCTCGACAGGGGCTACACTGACCACAAGACTCATGCATGTAGAATTTACTAAGCCTAGCAATAGCGTAAATAATATCCGTAGAATTATCCATAACAATAATTCCACCAGTCCCGAGTGCCGAACCAGCTGCTCTTAAACTATCAAAATCCATTGCAACATCCTGACATAATGACTTTGGTAGCAACGGTACTGATGAACCACCTGGGATAATAGCTTTCAGATTACTCCATCCACCCCGTACACCCACGGCATATCTCTCAATCAACTCCTTTAAAGGTACGCCCATGGCTTCTTCAACATTACATGGCTTATTTACATGGCCAGAAATACAGAAAATCTTTGTTCCGGTATTATTAGGCTTACCGATTCCAGCAAACCAATCAGCTCCACGCCGAAGTATAGTAGGCACAACGGCAATTGATTCAACATTATTAATAGTTGTTGGACAACCATATAAGCCGAAATTAGCCGGGAATGGTGGCTTTAATCTAGGGAAGCCCTTGTTGCCCTCTAAGCTCTCGAGCAGAGCTGTTTCCTCACCGCAAATATACGCCCCAGCCCCTCTATGCAAATGAATGTCAAGATGATACCCTGTACCACAAGCATTACTGCCTATAAAACCGGCATCATAAGCCTCATCTATAGCACGCTGTACATTGGAGGATTCGTTATAAAATTCACCACGAATATATATGTAACAAGTATGTGCGTTAATAGCAAAGCTGGCGAGCAAACAACCTTCAATTAATTTATGTGGCTCATACCTCAAAATATCACGATCCTTGCACGTACCAGGTTCTGATTCATCAGCATTAACCACTAGGTAACTAGGCTTTGGATGATCTTTAGGCATGAACGACCATTTGGTGCCAGTCGAAAATCCAGCACCACCCCGTCCTCGCAGACCTGATTTTTTTACTTCATCAATTATCCATTCTCTACCTTTAATAATAAAATCTTTTGTATTATCCCAATCTCCACGTTGCTTACTACTTATTATATCATATTTTTCCTGCCCACTAAGATTAGAAAAAATTTTATCGCTAATTTGTAACATAATTAACTCTTAGAATATCTACACATGATATTATAGCTGAAGGCAAACAATTGTGAAGAATAAATATTAGCAACCTCAATTTCGGATTAATTTCATTAATCCGAAATTGGAATGAGAATGTAAACAATCAGGCTTAAAGCGGTTTGACGCCTGATTGTTAAATATTTCATTTGCTAATAATCTTATTTTTGTACCAATAAAAATAAGATTATTAGCGATAATAGATTAAAATGCATTCGTATACTCAATTAACCTGAAGAGTTGCAGAAATGGTTAACGGTAATAGTTTGGAAATTATCGTTTATTAAGGTACGTAACCTATCTTTATAATCGGCGATGTTGCTGAAAAATTTGTTTATTGCTTCCGAAAATTGTTCAAAATTATGATAAAATTTATTATTAGTTGTAATACTGTGCATAAACTTCCATAATCTCTCAATTGGGTTAAGATTTGGACTATATGGTGGCAAAAATACTAGCTCTATTTTACTATTTACTAGGTATTCTTTAACTTTCTTGGATTTGTGGTAACTAGCATTGTCACAGATTAAATATATTCTTTCCTTGTCACTATTCTCCTCTTCCAATCTCTGTAGAAAATTAACTATCTGCTCCCCATTTATTTTGGGGTTCTCTGTCCTTACTAACTGTAAATCAGCTAGATTAATAGCACCAATCATGTGCTTTCTTCTCCAGCCACTGAATGTTGGTAAGGTCTTATCTTGCTTCTTTCTTATCCAACCGCACCTTGCCCTTGCTTGATACTGAGGATGAACACCATCCATAAAATATATGGCTTCCTTATCTCTGAGATTCCCTTTTAGTAAACTGTAGTTTAACTTAAATAATTCTTGCTTGTCAAAATCCAGCTTAGCCGGTACTATTTTCGGCTTCTTGTAAACAAAACCCAATTTGTATAGTAATTTTGTTACTCCCGTTATCGTATATGTTACCCCATATTTGTTCTAAATGTGATGCATGATATCTTTAGCATAAACATAATTATTTGCTTCTAGGTGACTCGCTAATTCTTCCCTCTCACCATCACTTAATTTGCTTGTGCTACCTCCATTGTTGGTATCAAGCTTATTGGCTTTTTGATAATCAACAATATGTTTTCTTATCGATTCGTGGCTCAAGAGTAGTACCTTAGCAATCTCTACATTACTATACCCATCGTCATACATCAAAACTGCCTTAATACGATCACGTATGCGTCCGTCTCGTTCTGTCTTATGACGTTCCTTCAACTTTTCTCTTTGTTCTTCTGTCAATACATTCTTACTCATAATCTCCTAAACTCTACAATATCTCTCCTATCTTTGCAACCCTTCATTTACGAGCAGTATACCAATGTCAATCTTGGCTTTGTGGTTAGTAAAGTTAAGATAAGTACTGTCTTGTATCACTAGCAATAAATTATCATTATTGTTATTAATTCTATCAGTAGTTTGCCTAAAATGCGACTCTATTAAATGATCATTGTTAACTTTGCTATTAACAAAAAAATCATAAGCTTGTCTTTGATCTTGTGGATTATCAAAAAGATTCTTAATACAGATTGTAAATTTTGCCATTAGGGCTGTAAAAATCTTTAAAGCTTTTGATTTAAGACGTTGATCTTTTAAAACTAAACTTTCAAATTCTGATTCAAAAAATAACTTATTACTTCCTTCTCCTAGTCCCAAACTACCCAATTGCTTACCTCAAATCTTAAAAAATAAAATTTAATATTATCTTATTTCTTTTTAATCCTTGCAATTAAAACTTAAGGCTAACTGTTAGATTTGGTTTCGGCTCGGATGTTTCGCTGTCTATGCTTTACTACTGTGTCGTTACCTTCAGCTGCACAAGACTCGCTATATGGTGGAGCTAGCTACTCCTTCCATAACAGGACTTTCACCCGTAAGATTAATGCACCTTATCTTGACGCACACACAATCAGTTGGACAGAGCCTAGAGCCTTAATAATTCACATTTTTCCAGTCGGAGCGTTTAGTTTCTCCGGTTTTATAAAAAGAAGTTACTTCTTTGATAAAATGTTCAAAATCTGAATTTTCTTTAACTAGCCTATTAGCCATATTCCAATCAATCTCTAATCTTTCTTTAGCAGGAATTAGTATTCGACCTTTTTCGGATTCGTTTATGTTTAATAAAATAAATCCTATACCGTGCCTAGCAGAAAGAATTTCCAGTTCACGAGAAGTGTTACTATCCTTGCTTTCTACTAGAGAGAAAGCTACTAAATATCCATAGTGAGCCCATGAAGAATTTGATAGTGCTTGAAAAAAAGATTCTCGTACATTGGAGTGATTAATTTTTACTTTCACCTCAAAAGACCAAAGTTTAGCTTTTATATCCGCATATTGTTTGACGCAATCTTTGATCGGCTCTGCCCAACCTTTCGTCATAGCCTCCATTCCCACTAGGTCGGGATATAACCATTTATTAGCATTAGTACCACTACGATTTGAAGAACGTTTATCATTAATAGTCATGTTATAAATACTAAGCTCATCCCAAAGAAATTCTGAAAGCTTTAGATACACCTCTTTTTCTTTTATGTTTGACAATTTTTCAGCTTCTTCTATCTCCGCTTGATCAGTTTTTTTAGTAAAATAGTATTTACGTGGACACTCTTGTGTTATTTTAATACCAGGTTCTTGTTTTTGTATAGCTTCATTACGTTCTTTAGTCATTTCTCCACTAAAGAGTACTATAATAATTTGAGCTATTTTTGCTGGATCAGTTACATTGAGTATTGATTTGCATTTACTGTTCTCCGCTTTTCTCTTGACTTCCTCAGGATAAGTTTTTACTAGCCATGCAGCTATTTCTCTAGAAGTAAATTTCTGACCTTCATTGGCTTTAAGGAAACTAATAATTGCTCTGTTACGGTTAAATTGCATAGATACTACTATTTTATAAACTACTAATAAATAATAATCAGAATAGTAAAGAATTTAAAGAACACTAATATATAATTCCAAGTTATTATCTTTAAATTTAAATGTAGTTGTAATATTACAACTTATTCATTTTTAACAAATACCCAATCTTTGTTGGAAGACTCAGTTTCACTATAGTAATAGTTTTGTTTAGAGAACTGTTTTAATTTTTCAGGTACGTCTATAAGATTTTCTGCAATAAAGTTAAGCATGCTGCCCCTAGCTTTCTTGGCGTTTATAGCTATTATTTGTAATTTATTATTTCTTTTTTCTTTAAAATATATATTAATTATTGGATATTTAAGATCATTTTGATTTATGGCAGAGGAATATTCATTAGAGGCTAGGTTGATTAGATATTTATTTTGATGAGTTGCTAATATTTGATTTAGATAATTGGTAATATCAATTTGCCAAAAATTGGATAATTTTTCTAAATTTGGCAATTTTGTTGACATTTCTAGCCTATAGGGTTTTATTTTATCTAAAACTCTTAGTGGTCCATATAAACCTGATATAATTAACGTGTGTCCCTGCAAGAAATCCCATTGCTCTTTAGAGAAACTTCGTCTATCAATATTATCATAAACATCCCCATCATAGGCAAATATCGCTTGCTTTTGGGGATAGTTATCGAAATCTTGAAATCTATAATAATTAAGCTCAGCCAGTTTGCTACTTACATTCATTACCTGCTTGATCTGATTTTGTGATAGGCTTTTACATATCTGTAAGAGACACTGCATTTTAGTAAGGAAATGTGGCTGCGTACATGGTAAATCCGGTATTTCCGAGATGAAATCCTGAGTCTTAGCTGGTGAAATTATACTTAGCATATCTGTAATCTAATAAGAAATTTACAACTTAACTGATTCAATTAATTTTCTAACTCCATCTACTGATTTATTAAATAGATATTGTTCTTCATCATTTAATTTTATTTCCACTATTTTTTCTACACCATTTTTACCAATAATAACTGGCACTCCGACATACATATCTTTTACTCCATATTCCCCTTGAAGATAAGCAGCACAACTTAATATTTTACGTTTATCTTTTAGATAACTCTCTAACATTTCAATAGCAGAAGTTGCTGGAGCGTAATAGGCAGAACCATTTTTAAGTAGTGAAACAATTTCTCCACCACCATTTTTTGTGCGATCTATTATCGCATTAATACGTTCTTTCGTTGACCACCCCATTTCTACTAAATCTAAAACTGGTATGCCGTTAATTGTCGAATATCTAACCAAAGGAACCATTGAGTCACCATGACCTCCAAGTACAAAACTACTAACATTTTCTACGGAAACATTAAATTCATTGGCTAAGAAAAAGTTAAATCTTGATGAGTCAAGTACCCCAGCCATACCAACCACCATATTGCTAGCTAGTCCACTTTCCTTTAACATTACGTAAACCATAGCGTCAAGTGGATTGGTTATAACAATGACAAAAGCGTTCGGTGCATATTGCTTAATGTTGCTAGCCACAGTTTTTATAACAGTAGTATTAACATTAATTAAATCATCCCGACTCATTCCGGGTGAGCGTGGTACTCCAGCTGTGACAATTATAGCATCTGAACCTTCTATGTCTTTATAATCGTTAGTACCTTTGGCAATTATATCTGATCCGGTAATTGTTCCAGCTTGTGATATATCTAAAGTCTTACCCTGCGAAGGGCCTTCAGATAAATCAAACATAACTATATCAGCAAGTTCTTTAAAGGCTATCAAATGTGCAAGTGTTCCGCCAATCTTTCCTCCACCAATTAAAGCAATTTTTGTTCTTTTAGCCATACTTCCTCCTGAAAAACATTTTATGAATTCATTGAATCAAAAAATTCTGTGTTAGTTTTAGTGTTTTTAAGTTTATCAATTAAAAATTCTGCTGCATCGATAGTTCCCATTGGGTTAATGATTCTACGAAGAATCCACATTTTGGTTAAAATGGCTTTATCAACCAATAGCTCCTCTTTACGTGTACCAGATTTAGTAATATCAATCGCAGGGTAAACGCGCTTATCAGCTATTTTGCGATCGAGGACTATTTCAGAATTACCAGTACCTTTAAATTCTTCAAAGATTACCTCGTCCATACGAGAACCGGTTTCAATTAAAGCAGTTCCTATTATAGTCAATGAACCACCACTCTCAATATTTCTTGCCGCTCCAAAGAATCTTTTTGGACGTTGCAGGGCATTTGCATCAACTCCCCCAGTAAGAACCTTACCAGACGAGGGTACAACAGTGTTATAAGCTCTTGCAAGTCTTGTTATTGCGTCAACCAATATTACTACATCTCTTTTATGCTCGACCAACCTTTTGGCTTTCTCAATAACCATTTCAGCAAGTTGAACGTGTCTAATAGCGGGTTCATCAAAAGTTGAGCTAACTACTTCACCACGCACTGAACGTTGCATATCAGTAACTTCTTCTGGGCGTTCATCAATTAACAAAACAATTAAAAATACTTCGGGGTTATTGGTGGTAATAGCATGAGCTATATTTTGCAATAGAACAGTTTTTCCCGTTCTTGGTGGAGCAACAATCAACGCACGTTGTCCTTTACCCATAGGAGCAACCAATTCAATTATTCTTGTACTAAAATCCTTACTATTATCTTCTAGCTCTAGGGATAATTTTTCTTCAGGATAAAGTGGCGTTAAATTATCGAAATGTACTCTATGATAGGCCTTAGAAGGGTCTTCAAAATTAACTTTGTTTACTTTTAACAAGGCAAAATAACGTTCTCCTGGTTTTGGAGCTCTAATTTGCCCTTCTACCGTGTCCCCTGTACGTAGTCCAAAACGACGAATCTGACTTGGGGAAATATAAATATCATCAGGACCGGCTAAGTAATTTACTTCTGGAGATCTAAGGAAGCCAAACCCATCAGGTAAAATTTCAAGTACGCCTTCTCCTGAAATCAAATCACCCTGCTCAACAGATTTCTTGAGTATAGCAAAGACTAGCTCTTGTTTTAGCAAAGCACTAGAATTTTCAATATTAAGATTTTCTGCCTGTATTTGCAATTCTTCAGGTGACTTACGTTTTAATTGTTTAAGATTGATGATAACAATACCATCTTTATTAGGATTATCATACTTGGTACTATTATTATAATAAATATCAGGTGATTCCTTATTGTTAGTAACTGTATTTTGGGTCATACCTATTTTTTTTAGATTAGTTAAGATCAGACTTTTCTAGAAACTTTATTCTTTCTAGGTCATTTTGTTGTTAGAATCAATCGAAGGAATTCTCATGTACACTAGTACTACTTACGATTTTTTGATTAATTTTTTAGTAAAAATTCCTTTCATAGCTAGTTTTGAAATAGGTCTATTGCTTTAAAAACTGGGAGAATCACGAAACCTACGAAAGTCAAGTTACTTAAAGATTAAGGTTAGACTACTACTCAAATGATTAGACTTCTTGCATAATTCTACTTTTGTTGGTAATTTATTCGTCGTGCCTAGGCTCAAATCCGTAACGGAATTTGAGTGTGCTGCAAGTCGAGATTTCGTGGCTTCCTTAAATCCTTGCACATAAGCGAACTCTGCAAGAAATTTATTGAAATTAGCATCACAAAATTTTGACAGCTCAGCTAGACTATGTGGACCTAGAGAGCATTCGTATTTCCGAGTAACTAACTTAATTTGGGAATTGGTATTAATACTAACTTAATTATTTATATTTATCAAATTATTTTGCGGTTGTCAAACAAATTACACATGGTAGGGTAATTTATAACTAACCCGAAAAGGTTTTAGGTATAGTAATGGTGAAGCCTTGATGTCTCGCGTAGGTAGCGAAATCTAAATACAATTTTACGATGTCATCCCAGCGAAAGCTGGTATCGAAAAAAATAGACAGGAAGGGTGCTATACTAGCTTCTATACGACAAAATTGACCAATTTACCATAACCTTCCTTTATTTACTGCTTTAAGAGCAGGTTTAGTAGGTTTAGTAGATGTTGTTAGTTCTCTTTTAATTGTTTCTACATGCCTTAACGTTTTTTTTACTTGTTGAATTTCTATTTTAACATTAGTACTAATAATACTAGGCATGCTTGGATTATTTTGTGGCTTCATTGATGATAATTTATCTGTTTGAGTTTCCTGAACTATGAGGGCTTTTGTAGGCATTTCTTCTACCTTTGGGTTGGGCAGACCAGCAGTATCTGCTAGCTCTTGAGATATAGATTTGTCCATCTGAGCTATCGAATTGCTCTGTAACTTATCCACCAAGACTCTGTTATCTAGTTGGTCCGTAGTTAACTCATTTAATCTGTGAGCTTGTATATTTTCTAACTTAGCTTCTGTTGGTGTTGATACCACAAAATTAGAACTACTAGGTTCGGGTATTTGTTTTGTTTCTATGCTAGAATGTTGAGTAAGAGGAGGTGGTGGTGTGGACACTGAAGTTGACATGGTTGGTGCAGTTTGATTGCTATATTTGTCTGTAAGGTGTGTAGCAATATCCTGTAAATTATTTGTAGAAATAGGTAATTTTTGAATCACAGAAGAATACCAAGATTTATCTGCTGCAATTTTATTTGTTATGTCAGATATTATCTCGTCTTTATGATTTCTTAGTTGCTCAGAACCAAGTTCTATTAAAGTTGGAGATAATTGTTCCGAGATTTTGTTATTTTGTTGTTCTGTAATCTTTATATCTGTTTTATTTTGAATTCTGTTAATAGATTCTTTAATGATTGGTTTTGAGACTAATTCTGCATCTTTATCTTTAATAATTGGATTAATAGAATCGGCAAATCGTTTGATATTTTCTTCTGTAATCTTTGTCTCATCTAAGGTTAGAAACGAAGAATTTTTTTGAGCATTATCTACACTAAAAAATTTCTGAGCTTCCTTGCCAATTAAGCTATGTAATTCTGTTGGTTTCCACTCTTCAAATAACTCAGTTGCTAATTCACTCGGCATATGGACATAAGGTAGCAGCTGTTTACAAAAAGCCTCTTGTCTACTCTTTTGTTCTTCCATAGAACCAGTATCCTGTATCTTTATACTAAGAGTCAATAAAAGCCTTTTGGTTTCATTTGCTCTATAATTAACAAACTCTGGACTTAACCCATTATTCCTACTATCTACTAATTCTTTTATAAAAGAATTAGCAGATTCATTAACTGCATTAGAAAGAGCTGTACGTTCTGTCTTATTAAGTTTTGTGAATTCTTTAGCAAATTTAACAGTTTTATTTCCTTGGCTAATAGTTTTATTAAAAATATTAAGTTGCTCGGTACTAAAATGTCTTGTATCTGCTTGTAAACTTTCCATAGTTTTGTTAATTACTGTACTGGCATAATCTGATTTAGGAATTGCTTGACCTTTTAACTCTAATATTACTTTTTTAACAGCTTCAAGAGCGATCTTATCTTCATCATTGTTACTTTTAATATCATTTAATACAAATCCCTTTAAACTAGCTTCTAAGTTTGCAAATTGCCTATCTGCTTTTGCCTTGTCATTGTCGTTCATAAGCCTTTTAGAACGTTCTATATTTAAACTAAAATTATCAAGAAGTTCTTCTGTCTTTTTATCAGATAAATTACAGTAAAAACTTTCTGTTGCTAATCCAGTCATTGCACTCATAAATGATTCGTTAGTACCAATGAGTACTCCATTAGCTATAAATTCTTTTGATAATTGTGGAGTTGGTTGTTTTAGAAATTTAAGTTTATATGTGTATGCCCTTCCTATTAATTTATTTATATTTTCAATCTCGTTTTTAGTATTAACTCTAATAATATCATCTTTTTTGTCTGCTAAACTGATATCACTTTCGTACCCAGAATCAACAGATCTTACCGATATATTATCATCTTGATTCGTACTATATTCAGAATGAATAGACTCCTTATCACTCTCAAAATTAGATATATTTAAATTACTGGATTCTATAGTTGCTCTATCGTCTGACATAAAAACCTTTCATTATATACTCGATGAAAATCAACAATTGCGTTGTCATTGTCCAAGACCTGCGGTGCTCACGTACTAATGTACGCTGTGCTCCTCGGCTTGGACACTCCTAGCACTTGTTGATTTTGATTCTATCGTCTATCAACTTAACCACAAAATTGGAAGACATATAATAGACTTCCTGCATAATTCTACTTTTGCTGGTAATTTGTACGTCGATCCGGTACTCGAATCCTCACGTACATTTGAGTACGCTGCGGTTCTGCGTTCCGTGTCTCCTACAAATTCCTCAGCAAAAGCGAATTCTGCAGGAAGTCTAATCCCTATTGCAAAAGAGTCTCTATTGAATTGATGATTCTTGCAAGCATTTTGATATAGAACAAATATACTTAACGCATTTCAGAGTTGGCGTTGTTGTATTTTTGTAAAAAACCCTGCTAACCCTCAGTACACGACATAAAGGTTAACAAAAAATTAATGTCTTACAAAACGTAATAATTATAATACAAAAATAGAAAATAACTGAGTAATATTTAACTATTAAGTTGCGATAGTTCAATTAATGATATGTTTTATACTACGCACTTTCTACTATTATACACTTTTTCTTGGCTATTAATTTTTTGTTAATCTTTATGTCGTGTACTGAGCTGCTAACCTCAGTTTTGGATTAAAATTAAAAATTTTAATCCAAAACTGGCTAGAATATCAGAAAAATGCATTCTTGAAGCGGCTGGTATACTGCTCGTAAATGAAGGGTTGCAAAGATAGGAGAGATATTGTAGAGTTTAGGAGATTATGAGTAAGAATGTATTGACAGAAGAACAAAGAGAAAAGTTGAAGGAACGTCATAAGACAGAACGAGACGGACGCATACGTGATCGTATTAAGGCAGTTTTGATGTATGACGATGGGTATAGTAATGTAGAGATTGCTAAGGTACTACTCTTGAGCCACGAATCGATAAGAAAACATATTGTTGATTATCAAAAAGCCAATAAGCTTGATACCAACAATGGAGGTAGCACAAGCAAATTAAGTGATGGTGAGAGGGAAGAATTAGCGAGTCACCTAGAAGCAAATAATTATGTTTATGCTAAAGATATCATGCATCACATTTAGAACAAATATGGGGTAACATATACGATAACGGGAGTAACAAAATTACTATACAAATTGGGTTTTGTTTACAAGAAGCCGAAAATAGTACCGGCTAAGCTGGATTTTGACAAGCAAGAATTATTTAAGTTAAACTACAGTTTACTAAAAGGGAATCTCAGAGATAAGGAAGCCATATATTTTATGGATGGTGTTCATCCTCAGTATCAAGCAAGGGCAAGGTGCGGTTGGATAAGAAAGAAGCAAGATAAGACCTTACCAACATTCAGTGGCTGGAGAAGAAAGCACATGATTGGTGCTATTAATCTAGCTGATTTACAGTTAGTAAGGACAGAGAACCCCAAAATAAATGGGGAGCAGATAGTTAATTTTCTACAGAGATTGGAAGAGGAGAATAGTGACAAGGAAAGAATATATTTAATCTGTGACAATGCTAGTTACCACAAATCCAAGAAAGTTAAAGAATACCTAGTAAATAGTAAAATAGAGCTAGTATTTTTGCCACCATATAGTCCAAATCTTAACCCAATTGAGAGATTATGGAAGTTTATGCACAGTATTACAACTAATAATAAATTTTATCATAATTTTGAACAATTTTCGGAAGCAATAAACAAATTTTTCAGCAACATCGCCGATTATAAAGATAGGTTACGTACCTTAATAAACGATAATTTCCAAACTATTACCGTTAACCATTTCTGCAACTCTTCAGGTTAATTGAGTATACCACGAGATGCACTATATATGGCAGTACTAACAGGTAAAAATGGCTTTCAATATTTAAAAGCTTTATATGACAGACTTATTAATAATTTTAAACCTAAAAAAGTTGCGACAGTAGCTTGTATGCGTAAATTACTGGAAGTTTGCCATAAGCTTATTCAACAAAAACGTGTATTTGTTGTTAATCAATAATATTTTTTATTTATATAAAATACAGATAAAAAATATTTAATTTTTTTAAAAAGATAATTGCTCTAATCTTGCGGGACGTAAAATAGGGAATGTGGTTGGTGGGGATATTTCGGTTAGTGATTCACGCATAGCCAGTAGATTATTAGTAAATCAAGCTGAAGGCAATGTAAACATTAGCAGCTCAAGAATCTTTGCCTCTCAAATGTTTACTGATTCTCAGAAAAATATTACTATCGATGGTAGCCAAATTTTATCTGATAATAATTTATTTTTTAGAAGTGTAGCTAATTATTTAGCAATTAGTAGTGATATAGCATTAAGCCAGTTTCCAACTAATTTATTCTTATATAATTCTAATGCTAGGGATATTAATGGCAATCCCCTTGTAAGATGTGGTTTCCAATTTAAAGAAATAGAAGCACTTGGTATATTAGATTCTAGAGGTCATGTTGATAAGTCTTTTAGCGAGCTGCAATATCATTTAGTTAATAGTAGTAAAATTGATCTTAGCATTTTTCAGGCAATAGCTGAGCAGAATCCTCACAGCATTATTATTGATGCTCATACTGGAGTAATTATCGGTAGCAGGTTAAGTGCTAAAGATCATCAGGTAATTATTCGAACAAAAAATGGTTTAGAGTTACTACCGCTAACATTATACAACGCTACTATGTTTGGCGGTGGATTTAATGATACTGGCATTAGATCAGTAATTAGCAAAATTGAAGCTGGAGCAATAACTATTGATGCAGGGAGCTATCTCAAAAGCGTTGGAGCATTATTAAGAGCAAGTGTCGGTAGTCTGAAGGCAGATTACATAATGGATCAGTCGTTTATTAATGAATATAGAGTTCGGCATGATAGTTTACAAGCATTAGAACCATGGCTTAGTTCACCAAAACTATATGACATGGTGGTAAATGATCAAGTAGTTCCTACTAGGTTAGAATTCTCAGAAATCACTAAAATTGATCTTGGTAAAGGTAAGATTAACTTATTTTACCCTTATAGTAGCAAGCAAGTACATTTAAGACAAAGAGAAGGTGACCTAAACATAGACCGTGACGTACATTTTCCTTATGAAGTAATGGCGGTACATGTAGATTCAGGGAGAATATTCTTTGGCATTCCTAAAGTAGAGCATTTTATTATAAACCTTTTTGGTGGATGGTTTGGAAATAAGGGGCAAATACATTTGCAACATCACACCACTGAACATGTGCATGTTACTGGGCAAAATTTGTTTTTTGGAGCTTCGGGTGATATTGAGGTGCATGGTGAAATTCAGGCAAGTGGTGCGTTAGGGCTGAAAAGCGGCAGCGACATTAAGCTATTAGCTGACAAGCATAATTTTGGTAGTACAGTTAAACAATCGATTCTTAAAGCAGAAAATGCTTATATGATGGCCAATAACATTGAAGTTATCGGCAGCCTAATGGTAATAAAAGACCATTTTCAGATAGTCAGTCACAATGATATTAAATTACTACCTATTGCCTTAATGACCAGCTACTCCTACCACGGGGAAAAAATGACCAGTAAGGAGTATGCTATAAAGCACGTAGTATCAGAAATCAATGCTGGTGTACTAAATATAGATGCTGGTAGGGCTTAATAATAGGATATGCTACATACTCATACGCAAGGTTTAAACCTTATGACATCCGTTCGTAGTCTTTATCCAAACAGGATGGGTCTTTGCTGAGGTATGAAGTCTTTAAAATTCAAAGCTTCAATTCGAGATACAGTTTACCCATCCTACCACTATATATAACTGATCATGTTATATTTATCATGGCTTTTTTATTGTATGAATTCGATATAAGTGTAGAAGGATTATATAAAGATATAAGTCTGTTACTCTTAAATCTCTACCAGCTTGATTAGTAATTTGCTCGTCAATAATACTGGATCTAACAATACCAATATCTTGCTGAGATTGAAAACTGCTACTCTGTCCGGAAATATTACTATCGGTTACATAAACATTATCACCTCTATAGGCTTGATCAGTTACTTGTATGTTAGACTCATCTACTCTAATATCTTTGCCGGCTTGATGGGTAGCTTGCTTGCCAATAATATTGGATCTATCAATGCCAATATCTTGCTGAGATTGGAAACTGCTACTTTGTCCGGAAATATTACTATCGGTTACATGAATATTATCGCCTCTATAGGCTTGATCAGTTGCCCGCATGCTAGATTCATCTACTCTAATATCTCTACCCGCAACATTCTTCATCTTACGGCTGGCAACGTTAGATCCTATTACTCTTAAATCTTCGCCAGCAATGTTGGTGACTTGCTCTACGCTAATATTAGATTTAACAATGCCAATATCTTGCTGAGATTGGAAACTGCTACTTTGTCCGGAAATATTACTATCAGTTACATGAACATTATCACCTCTATAAGCTTGATCAGTTGCCCGCATACTAGATTCATCTACTCTAATAGTTCTGCCGCTAGTAACCTCTAATATTGTTGATTGCATCCGTGAAGCTATTAGCATAACATCACTACTTTCGCTGATGATCACAGTTTTAGATGTATTAACATTACTCCTAGCTTGAATGTAATGACCTACTGTTTGGGCTAAAAATTGAATAGCATTAATGATAGTATCATGTATATAAGATTCTGTCTTAGCATAAGTAACAAGACTATAAGCATCAAGAGTAGCACTAATGTCAAGACTTCCTTCAATAGCTAAAAGTTTAATTTGTTTAGCTGTTAGCGAGCCTCTAGCTGATAACACACCAAATAGGGTATATAATTCAATGCTACCATCAACAATTTTAATATTGCCGTGAAAGCTTAAACCTTGACCAGCTCGGATGGTTAAAAAATCTTGCATAGCACAATTAACACTAGCAAAAATTTGACTAGTAGTTAAAGCTCTATCCATTGATTGAACCAAACTAATTTCTCCAGTAGCTTTTTCAATGACTATATTATGGTCAAAACCAGCAATGCTAATGTTATACTGATTATCTTTCAAAATAGAATTAATAATTTAATTCTAACTAATGATAGACCTAATACTAAATTATACCATGATACCATGTTAATTCTATTTTGAAAGATAATCAATATTACTTAAGTACTTAACATTAATCTGAATCAAATTGTATCGCCGATCAATGGGCTGGCAAATAACCTGACCAAGTTTCACACTACCGCTGACATTAAAGCTGTTTAACTTAGCTAAAATAGCTTCTATCTCAACTTTTTTATTACCAGCATTCTGAATATGCAAACCAAAATAGCCGTCTCTCTCAGCATTAATATTATCTCGCTGAGCATCAAGGTTAAGATTTAGTTTGATAATTTTTCCTTGATAATTATCAAAAATAGTTATATGGCATCTACCTTCACTATCTAGATCAAATAAATCCGTAGGTCCTTGGAAATTAGCTTTTATATTACCTATTAGCCACAGACTATCAATTTTGGTGGGTTTAGCTGAATGTTTACCAAAAAATACCTCCCCTTTAGCTGTTTGATATTTTAAATGTCCTATTCTTGATTCATCAAGGTTCAATTGCAGGCAATTAATGATTTCCACTTGCTCCGCTATTAAACTGCCTGGAATATCTATACTGCTTGCTCCTTTAATACTGATCTTATCAAATTTAACGATCCCATATGGCATTTGAATCTTTTTCTCGATTGCTCGGCTTACATCAATGTTTAGGTCTAAACCTTGAAATCTACCGTCACCATCAGTAGTAAATTCAATGAACGAACAAACATCAATATAAACCTTGCATATTGGTGAGATAAATGATCCAATATTAGCTATTTCTGATTTAACAATAAATTCAGTACTCAGATTCTGAAAATTAGATAATTCTTCTATTTCTTCAGCAATTAATTTGCAAATCCCGCTACCAGATTTAACGTTCTTAAGCGATAAGGACTTTACACCTTCGCAAGAGAAGTTAGTAATAATAGCAACATTTTCTAAACAAACTCTTAGTGGCTTAATATTTTCTGCTATAATTAAAGTGTCGATTACCGCTCTTGTATTATCAGTACCGTGTATTATATCATCATTACCTTTTATTATTAGTTCGGTATTTAAACCATGTAATTCAACGGATAAATTATTTTTTACCCTACCGCCTATCCATGTAAGTTTATTACAGAAAAAATCAGCACTTAAAGCCTGACAATTTTTAAAAGTAATAGAATGACTTTTATGTTCATCTTCTTGAATTACTAAAAACCTATTGCCATCTCGATAAAACTTATTATCACTAACTGTAACACTACGAAATTGCCTAAAATCTACATCCTCAATAGATATATCTTTTTGATTAAGATTTTGGGTAAGAATTACTAAATCTGCCGTAGGACCTGTAAGTGCAGTAGTACTGTGCCAAGAAAAATGTACATCTTTTTGGGATAAAGGTAATACACAATAAATAACGTCAGTAGGATTATTATGGATACGTAGATAACCAATTAACGGATCATCATCTAATTCTAATACAGCCTGATCGCTACTTACATAAAAATCAAACATCTTCCTAATACTATCTCAGAAATTATTTTTACAACCTTGAATTATCTATTACATTAATAAATAATAAATCTGATAATTAACTATCGGTATGCGAACTATCCCCCATCAAATTCTGTTGAAAGAACAGAGTCAATATAGCCGGATCATTTACAGCTAAGTCAATTGATGTATGTCCACTGTCATCTGATAGACGGATATCAGGATGGTATTTTAGCAGAGCTTCAGCGAGTTGTGATTTTTCCTCAAATCCTAATGAATTTTCTAACAATATATGGAAAGCTGTTTTACCTTCACTATTCTGTTGATTAACGTTAATATGAGCTTTTTCTAAAATCCGTGTTGCTAATTGATAGCTATTATTTTGGCAAGCAAGGTGCAGTAAATTATTACCATTAGAGTCTGTTAACAACTCTGCAAGTGACATAAATCCCGGATCTTCAAGCAATTTCTCTGCCACCCCACTATTTTCCACTTGAGCTAATTTAGTCAATAAATCAGGTTGTAACTTAATTAGCTTTACAGTAATATTGGCTTGTGTCTTATCTGCTGATAATTTTACCACTGACATTAAATCACTTGTTTCTAACAATAATTTAGCAATCTCTATTTTATCTTGCTCTAATGCGAGATATAGAGGGGTTTTATTATCATCCAGTACTACTTTGCTGCTCTCAGGCTTCAGGGCAACTAAATCCTTGATCATTGATGCATTATTTTCTGTTAAAGCTCTTTGCATAACTATTTTGCTATCAGCTCCTTGATTCAATAAAGAGTCGGCTATTGGCAGCTTATTTTGTAGTAAAGCATGGTATAAAGGACTGCTATCTTGATCATCTAATTTATTTAGTAGATCCGGATTTGCTTCTAAGATTTTATTGCCTATCTTGCCATGATTTTTGCTAATAGCATTTTTTAACTCAAGCTCAAAATTTGCTCCAAACTTTTTCAGTAATTCTACTCCTAGCTTATTATCCATTAGCAAAGCTAGTTGCAATGCCGATATCCCACTAGCTCCTAGTTGCTCAATAGTCTTAGGATTAGACTTTAATATTTGTTCTGCAGCTTTATAGCTACCGTGCTTTAAAGCCAGTTGTAATAGGCTGTAACCTGAATAACTGATTTGACTTAGGTTGGCTTTATAGCTAAATATTTTGGCAAGCATGGTTGCATCGTCGCGAAGTACCGCATTTAGTACTGATTTACTAAAATCTTGCCCGGTCGCAAGCATTCTACTGATAAAATTATTATTACCTGAAGTTAAAACCAACTGAAAATTAGGTAAATCAGCTATACAATCATTAAAGTCAATTTTATTAGCTATCAACAAGTCAAATAAAGCCATATCATTCCTACTGATAGCTAGTTGCACTAATGATTGACCATTTTTATGGATGTAATGCGGATCAAAGCCATATTGTTTGATAGCATTAATTACGGTAGCAGAATCTGCATCATTACTACCCCAAATCTTTTGCAGAGTATGAGCTTTTTGTTTAGCATTTAACGCCTTAACAGTATCACCAATTTGGAAGCTTGTAAATTGTAATGAACTATTGACCCATTTAGAGCAAGAATTGTAAAGAGAATTGACCCACCTAAAAAGAAATAGTAGCTCCTACATAAATTAATAATTTGTTAATAATATGTAGGAGTGTTTAGGGAGTGTTTATCGTGGAAACAATAGCAAAGATACGAAAAATGTATCATGTTGATGGCAAGGCAATTAGAGCAATTGCCAAAGAGCTTAATATATCAAAAAATACTGTTAAAAAAGTTATACGCAGTGATGCGACTAAGTTTGAATTAGCAAAATATACTAAAGTTAAGCCAGTTTTGGGTGAATATCTTGCGATATTGCATCAGCTATTAGCAGAGAATATAAAAGAACCAGCTAGGCGTAGAATGACTGCTAAGAAACTATATAAGCAGCTGAAAATATCAGGTTATCATGGTAGTTATGAATCTGTGAATTTAGTAGTAAGGAAATTTCGTAGAGAGAATGAAGCAAAATGGAAGCAAGTATTTATTCCACTAAATTTTGAAGCTGGAGAAGCGTTTCAATTTGATTGGGGAGAGGAAGAAATATGTTTAAATGGGGAAGTTACTAAAGTTAAAGCAGCAAGAATAAAGCTATGCTATAGTCGTTATTCTTTGGTAGTGGTTTATCCTAATGAGCAGCTGGAAATGGTTATGGATGGCCATGATCAAGCCTTCAAGTTTTTTGCTGGTTGTTGTAAGAATGGTATTTATGACAATATGAAGACGGCTGTTAAGAAAATACTTATCGGAAAAGATCGCATTTTTAACGAGAAGTTTGCCCAAATGGTCTCTCACCATTTATTTGAACCACTTGCCTGTACTCCAGCATCGGGATGGAAGAAAGGGCAAGTTGAGAAAGAAGTGGGAGACACTAGACGTAACTTTTTTACTCCAATATTGAAAGGAGATAGTTATGAAGCTATTAACATTCAGCTAAGAGAGATGTCTATAGAGTGGGCTAAAACTAAAAGACATCCTGAGTTTACAGAAAGAACAATTTTAGAAATATATGAGGAAGAGAAGGGATATTTAATAGGATATAGAGGGCAGTTTAGGGGTTATAGATTACATCCAACGACCGTATCACCTTTGAGTTTAATACAATACGACAGCAATATGTATAGTGTTCCGTGTGAATATGTGGGACTTAGTGTACAGATTAAATCCTATGCTTGGCAGATAGTAATTTTACATGAAAGCAAGATTATTGCAGAGCATGTTCGTAGTTTTAAACGCTATCAGAAGAATTATAATCCATGGCACTATATAGCAGCTCTAGAACGTAAACCCGGTGCTTTACGTAATGGTAAACCGTTCAAAGAGTTAATGAGTTTGTTACCTGAGATATTTGGCAAACTACGAAATAAGTTAGAGAGTTACAAAGATGGTGATAAACAATTTATAGATATCCTGCTACTTGTTAATAAGTATGGATTAGAAAAGGTAACAAATGCTTGTAACCTAACAATTGCTGCTGGTGGCTGTAGCTCTAAATTAGTTGAGCAATATTTGTTGCAACCAGCAATGAAACTAGATATCCAAGAGAGTGAGTTTATTCAGCTAAAAAATCCTCCTGATGCTGATTGTAGTATCTATAGCAAGTTGCATTTAACAACGGAGGTAAATTAAATGAAAGACTTAATATTGTTATTAGATAAATTAGGTTTAGTTGGTATGAAGATGCAGTTAGCTGAGTCAAGTAATTTAACAAATGATGTCCCTACTACTAGTGTGTATGATGTGTTAAAGAAACTTCTTGAAGCAGAGTGTGAATATAAAAAGTCACGTTCTCTGCATTATAGGTTGCAGTTAGCTAAGTTTCCAACCATAAAGTTACTATCAGATACATGCCAAGCTAAATTGGTTGAGAATATTGATATACAAAAAGTGATTGATAATCATCAAAATATCATGCTCATAGGTGGTTCTGGTTCTGCAAAAACTCATCTAGCAATTGGCTTGGCATTCACTGCCATTGAAAAAAGTTACAGGGTAATATTTTACACTTTAAATGAATTAGCTAGCCAATTGCTTAATGCTAGAACGCATAATTATGAAAGCAAATTCATCGATTCAATTAAGAGATTCCATTTGATTGTAGTAGATGAATTAGGCTATGTACCAATAAAAGCTGAGGCTAGATTCCTGTTATTTGAGCTATTTGCTAAATTATATGAGCAGACTTCAGTGATCATTACTACCCATTTGAGATTTGAAGAATGGGGTGATATGTTTGGTAATGCTAAGGCAACAAAAGTAATTATCGATAGATTAACACATCATTGTCAAATCATAGAAACTGGTAATAAAAGTTTTAGAGGAGGAAAAGATGTAAATTAGTAAAGAGCAATATTGTAATAAAAAAATTATCAACTGAGTATAGTTAAATATTATCTGAATCTGAATTTTAATAATGGTTAAAATCTGATCAAAAAACTATATTTCATTTTATTTTTTAGTATGGTTTGGTGGGTCAATAGTTCGTTACAATAGTGGGTCAATAGTTCATTACAATTTACACTGTTATGCGTAAATTACTAGCTTTTATGCACTCTATTGTAAAAAATAATTCTTCTTGCAATGAAAATTTATGTTAAGTTATTATTTTTTTATTGACTTCCATTACGGATGCTGAGGTTAATCTATACCAATTTTTCGGTAATTATAGTTGTTGCCACACATCTTTGGCAAAAAGCCACTTATTTGTGCATCCCATAATGTTTTGTATAAACCTTCTACAAGCATTAAATCCGCATGTTTTCCATCTTGTACGATTTTTCCTTTATCGAAAACAAGAATACGATCCATATGCAAGAGGGTGGACAGACGATGGGCGATTACAATAGTGGTCTTTTCTTGCATGAGACCTAGTAAACTTTCTTGAATTTTGCACTCTGTCATAGAATCAAGTTGGCTTGTTGCTTCATCCAAAATCAAAATCGGGGCGTTTTTTAAAATAGCTCTAGCAATAGCAATACGCTGGTGCTCTCCCCCGGAGAGTTTAATACCTCTTTCTCCTACTAAAGCTTGATAACCTTCTGGAAGATCACAAATAAATTCATGGGCATGAGCACGTTTTGCAGCTTCAATGACCTCACTATCAGAAGCATTCATCCTACCATAGCGAATATTTTCTATTAATGTGCGATTAAACAGTGATAGATCTTGAGGAATTATACCGATAGCTTGACGTAGTGATTCTTGAGAGATATCTCGAATATCTTGATTGTCAATTAGGATTTGACCTTGGGTGACATCGAATAATCTCAAGATCAGATTCACAAAAGTTGACTTACCACTCCCTGAATACCCAACTAATCCTAGTTTTTGTCTAGAGTGAATCTTGACAGATTTGTTCTCAAATATCGGTTTGGATACATTGTAGTAAAACTGAACCTTTTCAAAAAGGATATCTCCCTTTGTAATAACAATATCTTTAGCATCTTCTTTATCTTGAATCTCCAAGATTGAGTTGATAATATGGAGACCCTGTGTTACTTTTCCAAAAGATTTAGCGAACTCTCTTATATTGCGCGATAGGTTATTTAAACAATTAACAATAGAAATATTCAAGATCAGTATAAGTGCAAAATCACCAGAAGTAATAGTTTGGTTTTGAATACCGGTAATCAACCACCAAAAGCAGATAGATTGGAAAACAATGAAGGAACTTTTTTGAAATGTGTGCATTTTCATAAAGAACCAATCACGCACTTGTTCTGCTCTAACTGAATGTTGATAGGCTTCATTCAAATAGTTTGTCTCAAGTCTTTTGCCTCCAAAAATACGAACACTTCCTATGTTGCCAAGAATATCTACAATATTACCAATAACAGTTGAATGAACTTCTGCAGCTACGTGTGCTAATGCTTTGGCTTTTCCAGATAGTTTTATTGAGACAGTTAAAAATATCATAATCCAGAGAGTGAGACTAATAGCAAACTTTAAATCAACCAACCAAACTGTGTAGATAGCAATTGAGAGTGCCAAAACATGACTGAAAAATTGGTCAATAAGTGTATCTAAGATATTTGGAATGCCATTTGTTACATCATTAATTTTATTAGCAATGCTTCCGGAGAAATGATTTTGATAAAAGTTCTGTGAATGATTCATTATACGACCCATGAGTATAACCCCAATATGTTTTTTCAAATTGGGCTGAAAACACAAAAGAAGCCACTCGTAAAAACGAAATGTGGCAACAATAATAACTGACATTACAATATAAAAAATTGCCTGTGGTAGAAGAAAGTCAAATGCTTGTGATGGTAAAACTGTAGGAATTTTGTTGAGCATAACTTTAATTAAAGAGGGGCGTAATGACATATCAATTGCCCAAATGATAGCTACTAGAAACTGACCAGCTATAAAGCACCTGAAGGGCTTGATAGCATCTATAATAAAAAGCAAAATGAAGGCTTTGGTATTTTTTTGTGTAAACATTAATTTATTCTAAATTATCCTTTTCTATACTGCCAAATTGCATTGTTACTTGCTTTCAAGTCGGATTTCTACGACCAAATCTACAACATATCTCTACGAAATGCATATTTTCTATTGCACGATAGCATAAACTTACATGGCATATTTCAAATTGCTAACTCTGAATACCATTGATCCCCTGAACACATTGTCCTTATTTTAAACACGAGACTAAAATTTTTCTCTCACCAGTATAAGGCATTCTACCATGGCTCAAAAGAGTATTATCAATTAACAAAACGTCTCCCTCTACCCAGGAGAAAGATTCCGTATTATCGGCAACAACTGATATAATTGTATCTAAGTAATCTATCGGAATATCAGTATCATCCCCAAACAGCACATGTTGTGGGTAATCCAAGGGATTATCCCCATAAAGCATTTTCATATAACTAGCAAGATCCCTTGGTAGGTAGTGAGGATGAAATTGTGTTGCTTGATTGAACCAAACCTCTTCTTTTGTTATAGGATGCTTCAGCGTAACAGGTCCAATCTGAACAAGGCGTAATACATCGTTTTTGAACCATGTATAATTTATATCATTTTTTTTACAAAACTCATTTATTTTATCTTTATCGGATGTTTCAAATGTATCCTGCCATGATTTGCCAATTTTATTACCATTTTGAAGATTGCGGATATACTTTAGTCCTTTTTTTGAAAATTCATCTTTTATTTTTTCTGGTATTTGTGTCAGTATTTTTCTACAGTCAGCCAAAGGAGTTTCTCCACCGGTGAGTGATGGTTTTATACAACAAAATATAAGATACCTAGGTCGATGATTTGAATATGATAATTCATTATGTTGAGATATGAATACTTCACTCGGATATTCAGTTGACGTATATACAGAACTACTAATTTTTGTACGAGGTGAGTTACCATCTTTATAATCAACAATATTATTCTCAAAGTTTACACAAAGATTCTCAAATTTTTTTATTGAGTTAATATTTAGACCTCTGAACAATGAGCCTCCTTTGCAATAAAAATCATCAACAAGAGAGTCACTATTGTTTGTAAGAATATTATTAACGAAATCTATAAACTTTTCTGTTTGATTTGTTTGAATAAAATTAACGATTTTTATTTCTTTATCAGTTAAAGGATTATTCATTTTACCTCCTTAATATTAATATATGACTGTTTGTTTTTATTGGTTCGAAACCTTGTTATGTATTATGCCTCCGACATTTTGATGGAGAGGTTGTTTAATATTTTACCAATACTAATAATGTTATCTTCATGAAATAAAGTATAGTGGTTACCTTCAGCTTCATACACAACAACTTCTTTGGCAAATTTTCCCCATCCATAGTAATGATCAATTAAATCATTATCACTTTGTATATCCATATGGGAATTTATTTTAGCTTTTACTAAAGTTAGTTTGGAATTGTAGTTTTGTGTTATTTTATAATCAATCAGCAATTTAGAATTGCGATTTATATTAGGTTTATTACCTTGTTTTTTATTTAAAATTAAATTTTTTGTTCTATCTTTTTTAACTTGTGCGTGTCTATCTATTATAATTAAATTATCTACTTGGAGTAATTCATTAAGTAATATCGCTATTTCATAAGCAACAATACCACCAAATGACCACCCCCCAATGCTTATTGGTTTATACGAGTGGTATTTTTGATGATGTCTTTTTATAGATTCTGCATAGTAATTTATCATTTCATTTATGTTTGCAAACCCTGAGTGTTCTTCCCCTATGTAGGGGTCTTCAATCGCATATAGAGGATTCGCGAGTATATTTTTTAAATTAATGTATGGGTGTATTATGCCTATTCCTTCGTGTATGAGGTATAAAGGAGAATTATAAGCTTCATCTATCTCATCTGTAATTTTAAATATAATTCCTTCACTTTTGCTATTTATTAATAATTTTGAATATTTAGAAAGTTTTTCTAAGTTTTTAGAGAATGATTTTAATGTTGAATGTTCAAATATATCTTCCAATGGAACTTCTATTTTTTCATCTCTTCTTATTTTTGAAATAAGCAAGATGGCTACTAATGAATGTCCACCAAGATTAAAGAAGTTATCATTTCTGCCAACCTTCTCAATCTTTAGTAGCTCTTGCCAGATTACAGCAAGTTTTTGCTCTAATAAACCCTCTGGTGCTTGATATAAACCAACACCCTCTCTTCTTGGAACTGGAAGTGCTTTTCTATCTAACTTCCCATTCTGTGTTAAAGGAAACTCATCTAATATCACTATTTGAGATAATTGCATGTAATCTGGGAGAGACTTAGCTGTTAGCTCTCGTAAGCTCTCGATTAATTCTTGTTCTGCTTCATCTTTAGTTGAAACTTCTTTGAGTACCACATAACCAACTAATCTCTTTTGACCTACAATATCTTCCCTAGCCAAAACTACTGCTTGCTTGATTCGGTTACTTTGAGAAAGTATGCTCTCTATCTCCCCTAGCTCTATCCTAAAGCCCCTTATTTTAACCTGATGGTCTATTCTTCCTATAAACTCTATGTTGCCATCTGCTAAGTATCTCCCTAAGTCTCCTGTTCTATATAGCCGACTACCCATCTCTTCTTTGTTTCCATAAGGATTTGCTATGAACTTTTCTGATGTTAAGCCGGGCTTACCTACATAGCCCCTAGCAAGACCTACTCCTCCTATACATATCTCTCCTGTTGTTCCTATTGGTACTTGGTTTAGATTGCTGTCTAATATGTGGATTTGGGTGTTGTGGATTGGTCGACCTATAGTATTTGGAGAGTATGCTTGAGTAGTATAGAGGAATGAGGAGGCATATACTGTAGATTCTGTAGGACCATAAGCATTAATTAAAAACTTATATTGATGCCATTTATCTACCAAATCTTTAGATAATGCTTCTCCTGCTACCACAATTGTTTCAATGTTTATCATATCTTGAGGACTGAGATTATTTAAAAAGCTTGGAGGAAAAGTAGTCAGGTTAATCTTTTGACTATTCACAAAATTGATAAAAAGATTTCTATCGATCAAAGTTTCTTTTGATACTAAATGTAAAGAAGCTCCTTTGATAATAGTTGTAAAAATTTCTGATACATGTACATCAAAACTTGGAGATGCAAATTGGAGTACTCGAGTTTTTTCTTTAATGGTAAATATGTTAATTTGAGTCCTTACTAAATTAGATAGTCCATCATGCCTAACTCCAACCCCCTTAGGCTTACCTGTACTTCCTGAGGTATAGATGATATAACACAAACTATCAGCTGGTATTTGGATGTTTGGATTTGTATCAATCTCTGATTGAAGACTTTTGTTGAGTGATTCTCCATCAAGACAGATAATCTTGATATTCTTGAGATACGGATTGCTGGATATTGAAGCTACAGATTTACCCTCATTGTTTAAGTGGATTTTACTTAAATCAAGACTATCTCTTATCTCTTTTGTTGTTAACAATATAGAGGTCTTACCGTCCTCAAGCATATAATGAATTCGCTCAGTTGGATATTCAGGGTCAATAGGTACATAGATTCCGCCTGATTTAAGTATTGCTAGTAAACCAATTATCATCTTTGGGCTTCTTGGAGTAGATATCGCTATCGCTGTCTCTAAGCCGACTCCTTGCTTGACTAAATAATGAGCTAATTGATTAACCCTTTGATTTAGCACTCTATAACTGATTTGTTGATCTTTGTAAGTGATTGCTATCCTATCTGGACTTCTCCTCACTGATTCTTCAAACAATTGATGAATCGTCTTGTCTTTTGGATATTCATACTTTGTTTCGTTCCAGGTCTGAAGCTTTGTTAGTTCTATCTCATCTAAAATCAATATATCAGATAATCTCTTATCTTGGTTCTGGATAATTTCATCAATGAAGCTTGTATAGTAATTGCATAACCTCTCGATAGTCTCTTGTTTAAATAGATCACTAGCATATTCAAATCTTAAGTTTAATCCTTCCTGTGTTTCTGTTATGTTTAAAGTTAAATCAAACTTAGCTTGTCTATTATTTGTTCCTATCCCCTTTGCTTTGATATCACCGAATCTTAATTCTCCCTGCTTATTGTTCTGCAGAATAAACATTACCTGGAAGATCGGATGTCTACTTAGGTCTCTTGGTGCGTTTAGGTACTCAACTAATTGCTCAAATGGAATATCTTGATTTGAATAAGCTCCTAAAGTTGTTTGTTTTACTTGCGATAATAACTCTTTGAAAGTTGGGTTATGCTCTGTACTAGCCCTGAGAACTAATGTATTTACAAAGAATCCTATTAAACCTTCCGTATCCTGCATTCTCCTACCAGCTATTGGTGTGCCTATCACTATATCTGTTTGATTACTATACTTGCTCAATGTTCCTTGAAAGGCTGACAATATAGTCATGAACAAGGTTGTACCATTATCCTTGGATATTGCATTAAGAGAATCAACGACTTCTTTGTTTAACTGGAAACTATAACTACTTCCTTTGTAACTTTGTTGTTTTGGTCTTTGATAGTCTGTGGGTAATTCTAGCATTGATATATCAGCTAGTTGTTCTTGCCAATACCCAAGCTGCTTCTTTAAAACATCACCGGTTAACCAACTTCTTTGCCAGATGCTAAAATCAGCATATTGAATAGGTAGGGGCAGTAAATTTGCCTCAATACCTTGTTTGTAAGCAAGATATAACTCACTGAGCTCTCTATTCCAAATACTTGCTGACCAACCGTCACTTATTATGTGATGGAAGATTATTAAGAGAATATATTCTCCATTGAACTTGATTAAACTTCCCTTGCATAATGGTGTCTTCTCAAAATCAAAGGGACTTGTTGATTCTTGAGTTAAATAATCATCCAATTCTTCCTTTGTGTCTAGACTTAGCTCTATTAGATTAAATGGTGTATCTTCATTTAAGATAAGTTGAGTCCCAAGACCCTCTTTGCTGATTATCAATGTCCTTAATATCTCATGGCGTCTGACCATATGATTTAAAGCTTTTCTTAAGGCTGAGACATCTAATTCTCCAGCTAGTCTTACTGCTCTTGGAATATGATAGAGTCCATTGCCTGTTACCAATTGATCAATAAACCACAGTCTTTGCTGAGCAAAGGATAATGGTATAAGCTGATCTCTACTTACTCTCTCGATTGGTGGTAATGAATCTTGAGATAGATATTTATCTGTTAGGCTTCTTGCAAACTCTTGTAATGTTGGATGCTGGAATATTGCCTGTAATGGAATTTCTATCTTTTGTTCATTTCTTATCTTGGCAATTAATTGCGTAGCTACTAATGAATGTCCACCAAGATTAAAGAAATTATCATTTCTGCCAACCTTCTCAATCTTTAGTAGTTCTTGCCAAATTACAGCAAGTCTTTGCTCTAATAAGCCCTCTGGTGCTTGATATAAACCAACACCCTCTCTTCCCTCTAGAGCTGGAAGTGCTTTTCTATCTAACTTCCCATTCTGTGTTAAAGGAAACTCATCTAATATCACTATTTGAGATAATTGCATGTAATCTGGGAGAGACTTAGCTGTTAGCTCTCGTAAACTCTCGATTAATTCTTGTTCTGATTCTTCTGCTTTATCTTTAGTTGAAACTTCTTTGAGTACCACATAACCAACTAATCTCTTTTGACATGCAATATCTTCCCTAGCTAAAACTACTGCTTGCTTGATTCGGTTACTTTGAGACAGTATGCTCTCTATCTCCCCTAGCTCTATCCTAAAGCCTCTTATTTTAACCTGATGGTCTATTCTTCCTATAAACTCTATGTTGCCATCTGCTAAGTATCTCCCTAAGTCTCCTGTTCTATATAGCCGACTACCCGTCTCTTCTTTGTTTCCATAAGGATTTGCTATGAACTTTTCTGATGTTAAGCCGGGCTTACCTACATAGCCCCTAGCAAGACCTACTCCTCCTATACATATCTCTCCTGTTGTTCCTATTGGTACTTGATTTAGATTGCTGTCTAATATGTGGATTTGGGTGTTGTGGATTGGTCGGCCTATAGTATTTGGAGAGTATGCTTGAGTAGTATAGAGGAATGAGGAGGCACATACTGTAGATTCTGTAGGACCATAAGCATTAATTAAAAACTTATATTGATGCCATTTATCTACCAAATCTTTAGATAATGCTTCTCCTGCTGCCACAATTGTTTCAATGCTTATCACATCTTGAGGACTGAGACTATTTAAAAAGTTTGGAGGAAAAGTAGTTAGGTTAATCTTTTGACTATTCACAAAATTAATAAAAAGATTTCTATCGATCAAAGTTTCTTTTGATACTAAATGTAAAGAAGCTCCTTTGATAATAGTTGTAAAAATTTCTGATACATGTGCATCAAAACTTGTAGATGCAAATTGGACTACTCGAGTTTTTTCTTTAATGGTGAATATATCAATTTGAGCCATTACTAAATTAGATAGTCCCTCATGCCTAACTCTAACCCCCTTAGGTCTACCTGTACTTCCTGAGGTATAGATGATATAACACAGACTATCAGCTGGTATTTGGATGTTTGGATTTGTATCTTTCTCCAATTGAAGACTCTTGTTGAATGATTCTCCATCAAGACAGATAATCTTGATATTCTTGAGATACGGATTGCTGGATATTGAAGCTACATTAGATTTACCCTCATTGTTTAAGTGGATTTTACTTAAATCAAGACTATCTCTTATCTCTTTTGTTGTTAACAATATAGAGGTCTTACTGTCCTCAAGCATATAATGAATTCGCTCAGTTGGATATTCAGGGTCAATAGGTACATAGCTCCCGCCTGATTTAAGTATTGCTAGTAAACCAATTATCATCTCTGGGCTTCTTGGAATAGATATCGCTATCGGTGTCTCTAAGCCGACTCCTTGCTTGACTAAATAATGAGCTAATTGATTAACCCTTTGATTTAGCACTCTATAACTGATTTGTTGGTCTTCGTAAGTGATTGCTATCCTATCTGGACTTCTCCTCACTGATTCTTCAAACAATTGATGGATTGTCTTGTCTTTTGTATATTCATACTTTGTTTCGTTCCAGGTCTGAAGCTTTGTTAGTTCTATCTCATCTAAAATCAATATGTCAGATAATCTCTTATCTTGGTTTTGGATAATTTCATCAATGAAGCTTGTATAGTAATTGCATAACCTCTCGATAGTCTCTTGTTTAAATAGATCACTAGCATATTCAAATCTTAAGTTTAATCCTTCCTGTGTTTCTGTTATGTTTAAAGTTAAATCAAACTTAGCTTGTCTATTATTTGTTCCTATCCCCTTTGCTTTGATATCACCGAATCTTAATTCTTCCTGCTTATTGTTCTGCAGAATAAACATTACCTGGAAGATCGGATGTCTACTTAGGTCTCTTGGTGCGTTTAGGTACTCAACTAATTGCTCAAATGGAATATCTTGATTTGAATAAGCTCCTAAAGTTGTTTGTTTTACTTGCGATAATAATTCTTTGAAAGTTGGGTTATGTTCTGTACTAGCCCTAAGAACTAATGTATTTACAAAGAATCCTATTAAACCTTCCGTATCCTGCATTCTCCTACCAGCTATTGGTGTGCCTATCACTATATCTGTTTGATTACTATACTTGCTCAATGTTCCTTGAAAGGCTGACAATATAGTCATGAACAAGGTCGCACCATTATCCTTGGATATTGCATTAAGAGAATCAACGACTTCTTTGTTTAACTGGAAACTATAACTACTTCCTTTGTAACTTTGTTGTTTTGGTCTTTGGTAGTCTGTGGGTAATTCTAGCATTGATATATCAGCTAGTTGTTCTTGCCAATACCCAAGCTGTTTCTTTAAAACATCACCGGTTAACCAACTTCTTTGCCAGATGCTAAAATCAGCATATTGAATAGGTAGGGGCAGTAAATTTGCCTCAATACCTTGTTTGTAAGCAAGATATAACTCACTGAGTTCTCTATTCCAAATACCTGCTGACCAACCGTCACTTATTATGTGATGGAAGATTATTAAGAGAATATATTCTCCATTGAACTTGATTAAACTTCCCTTGCATAATGGTGTCTTCTCAAAATCAAAGGGACTTGTTGATTCTTGAGTTAAATAATCATCCAATTCTTCCTTTGTGTCTAGACTTAGCTCTATTAGATTAAATGGTGTATCTTCATTTAAGATAAGTTGAGTCCCAAGACCCTCTTTGCTGATTATCAATGTCCTTAATATCTCATGGCGTCTGACCATATGATTTAAAGCTTTTCTTAAGGCTGAGACATCTAATTCTCCAGCTAGTCTTACTGCTCTTGGAATATGATAGAGTCCATTGCCTGTTACCAATTGATCAATAAACCACAGTCTTTGCTGAGCAAAGGATAATGGTATAAGCTGATCTCTACTTACTCTCTCGATTGGTGGTAATGAATCTTGAGATAGATATTTATCTGTTAGGCTTCTTGCAAACTCTTGTAATGTTGGATGCTGGAATATATTATCAATAGGTACTTCTATATCTTCTTCACTTCTAAGCCTTGCTATCATTAGTAGAACATTTAATGAATGTCCACCAAGATTAAAGAAGTTATCATTTCTGCCAACCTTCTCAATCTTTAGTAGTTCTTGCCAAATTACAGCAAGTCTTTGCTCTAATAAACCCTCTGGCACTTGATATAGACCAACACCCTCTCTTCCCTCTGGAGCTGGAAGTACTTTTCTATCTAACTTCCCATTCTGTGTTAAAGGAAACTCATCTAATATCACTATTTGAGATAATTGCATGTAATCTGGGAGAGACTTAGCTGTTAGCTCTCGTAAGCTCTCGATTAATTCTTGTTCTGCTTCATCTTTAGTTGAAACTTCTTTGAGTACCACATAACCAGCTAATCTCTTTTGACCTACAATATCTTCCCTAGCTAAAACTACTGCTTGCTTAACTCGGTTACTTTGAGACAGTATGCTCTCTATCTCCCCTAGCTCTATCCTAAAGCCCCTTATTTTAGCCTGATGGTCTATTCTTCCTATAAACTCTATGTTGCCATCTGCTAAGTATCTTCCTAAGTCTCCTGTTCTATATAGCCGACTACCCGTCTCTTCTTTGTTTCCATAAGGATTTGCTATGAACTTTTCTGATGTTAAGCCGGGCTTACCTACATAGCCCCTAGCAAGACCTGCTCCTCCTATACATATCTCTCCTGTTGTTCCTATTGGTACTTGGTTTAGATTGCTGTCTAATATGTGGATTTGGGTGTTAGATAATATATGGGTGCTATATTCTTCTGTATTGTTCTTATCAAAGTCTCTATATATAACAGACGTTGCTTCCGTAGCTCCATAACAGTCTAACAGATTGATAATTGATGTGTTTGTCTCAAACAGCTCTTTACTTAAACTAACATTAAAGTATTCTCCTGTTACCTTAAGGCTTTTAATCTTTAGAGTTTTTGTTTTTATACCTTGTGCGTATTGAATATCTTCTTTTGTTATATCTATTAGATTGCTAAGTATTGATGGAGTTATGGTTGCCCTCTCTACTCCATGTAAACTCCATATATTTGTTGCTTCCTCAATATTTTTACTTACTACTTCTTTGTAAAGAACTAATTTAGAATTGCTTGTTAAAATACTAAAGATATCCCATGTTGCATCTACAAAGACCGAGTTAGATTGTACACATCCTATAGTATTATCCCATGCGACAACTAAAGAGTTTGGATAAAATAATCTATTTACCATTCCTCTATGAATGCAAGTAATACCCTTAGGTCTACCTGTACTTCCTGAGGTATAGATGATATAACACAGACTATCAGCTGGTATTTGGATGTTTGGATTTGTATCTTTCTCCAATTGAAGACTCTTGTTGAGTGATTCTCCATCAAGACAGATAATCTTGATATTCTTGAGATACGGATTGCTGGATATTGAAGCTACATTAGATTTACCCTCATTGTTTAAGTGGATTTTACTTAAATCAAGACTATCTCTTATCTCTTTTGTTGTTAACAATATAGAGGTCTTACTGTCCTCAAGCATATAATGAATTCGCTCAGTTTAATACCCTTAGGTCTACCTGTACTTCCTGAGGTATAGATGATATAACACAGACTATCAGCTGGTATTTGGATGTTTGGATTTGTATCTTTCTCCAATTGAAGACTCTTGTTGAGTGATTCTCCATCAAGACAGATAATCTTGATATTCTTGAGATACGGATTGCTGGATATTGAAGCTACATTAGATTTACCCTCATTGTTTAAGTAGATTTTACTTAAATCAAGACTATCTCTTATCTCTTTTGTTGTTAACAATATAGAGGTCTTACTGTCCTCAAGCATATAATGAATTCGCTCAGTTGGATATTCAGGGTCAATAGGTACATAGCTCCCGCCTGATTTAAGTATTGCTAGTAAACCAATTATCATCTCTGGGCTTCTTGGAATAGATATCGCTATCGGTGTCTCTAAGCCGACTCCTTGCTTGACTAAATAATGAGCTAATTGATTAACCCTTTGATTTAGCACTCTATAACTGATTTGTTGGTCTTCGTAAGTGATTGCTATCCTATCTAGACTTCTCCTCACTGATTCTTCAAACAATTGATGAATCGTCTTGTCTTTTGGATATTCATACTTTGTTTCGTTCCAAGTCTGAAGCTTTGTTAGTTCTTGCTTTGTATTTAATGTAATATTGCCTATTAAATTATTTTCTGTGTATGCATTTGCTAATTTTACTATATAATTAGTTATGTTATTTAGAATTTTGTTGTCTTGCTTCGTCGTTGCTATAACATCTATATATTTACGCTTCTTATCTAATACAAAACGAATCTCTTTAGGGTTTAATTTTTTATATTTGCTTTTATTATAAGCATTATCGATATCCGAAATTATTTCTATATTGCCACTGTAGGATAACTCATATCCTACATCAACACTAAGTTGCCTACTGTCATTTTTTGCGATAACTAGCTGCTTTGCCACACTAGCTATTATATCTTTGATTGTATTTTGTGGATTTATGGGGGTATTTATTATTTTTCCAACACACAAACCTTTGCTTTTAATTATTTGTTGTGTTGTATCTGAGTCTATGTACTTGAAGATTATCTCATTCGCTTGTGCTAACTTACATAAATAAATTAATATATATCCTATCAATTCCTCTTCTTTTCTTTCTTGTATAAATTCAATTCTTTTTACGACACTTTTACTACCCCCGCTCCATGGAAGCTCTAATGCTCCAACCCCTTGCAGTCTATCTTGCCAATACTTTCTATCTCTATCACTTAATGCAAGATAATCAGTAAAATACTGTAGACTTTCTTTATCAAATACTGGCAAACAATCTCCTTGTTTAATACCATATAAAATGTTTAAATCTTCTAATAAAATTTTTCTGCCATCTCTTGAATATAAATCTTTAATTCTTATCAGACCATTCGCACAAGATATTACTAGGCCATTAGAGTTTAGATTGATTATTTCTCCTATTTGATTTTCATGTTTCTCATCATTCTGCATTAAACAATTCAGAGATACTGGATATAAAACCTCGTTATCGGGCAGCAATATCTTCAGCTTACTTAAAAGATTAGGATGACCTCCAAAATCTAATGCTCTTGATAATCTTTCTAAATAAGATATATCTTGCTTCCAGTCTATAACCCCTCCTCCAAAAGGCTTCTTGTTAGATGCAAAAAAACTTCTTTTGGATAAATCTTGTTGAATTTTATCTATTTTATTATGCTTTATATCATATAAAAGACTTTTAAATTCCCTAGTAGCATACTCATAGCATCGTAAGGTTAGGGTTAAAGCTGTGTCATCTTCATTAATATAAAATATGCCTTGCCTGATAATATCTCCAGCATCAACTTGGTGCGTCATTTCATGCCAAGTTACTCCATGAGTTTTTTCTTGATTTAAAATAGCCCAGGATATTGCATTCACTCCCGCATATCTTGGTAAGGGTGCACTATGGTAATTAATTGCAGAGAACCTAGGAAACTGTAGGATAGAATTTGGAAGAATTTGACTATTTACAATGCTAAATAGATAATCAAATTCCTTATATGGATCCAGTTCTCGAAATTCTAAAAGAGAGCCAAGAATAGGAATATTATTCTGCTTTGCCCATCGACATGTCTCGTGGTGAGTAGAAATAATCCCTAAAAGTTGATAAACATCCTTGATGAGCTCTATAGCACATTGAAGACCAAGACTTGTTTCGCTAATAATATAGCAGCTAAACGATTTTTTCATTTAATAACCCACTCCTTTCTACCAAACAACCTTTCTGACTCAATGCCATTCTCTTTACATACTTGAATGAATTTGTCTGATTCTACAATCTGAGGAGAGTCCGGCGAGAACTTTAAGGCCATCATATAACTGAGCCACGCTTCTTGTCCCATTGCATAAACATAGGCTGCTTTGCAGTTTGATTTTTCTGCAATTTTCCATGCTTTCTCGAAGTTCGACCCAGATAATGTTCTATTTCTGTTGTAGGTTCTTTTTAGAGGAGTGTTAAGGAGTGGGTCATATAGCCAAGTTAAAGGAGCCCCGTCACATTCCATACCTAAAAATAACATGTCAATTGGTTCTATATAATTAAATATATGATCATAAAGTGATGCATCTAAGTTGTTGGAATCTGCGGCAAATAGAAATTGTTTGTCTTTAAGTTTTACACAATATGATAATTTTGATTGGATATTAAGGTCGGAGTGTTCTCCTAAGAACGGAAGAGCCATTATTTCTGCGTCTTCGAGAGTAATTATCTCTATTTCTTTTAATTCAAGAAGAGATGCAAAACCAGTATGTTTTAAGATTAATTTTATGGAAGTATCTTCTAAAACACCTGCATGATTTGCTGGAAAGACGATGTTTCCTATTTTATGTCTTAATTGCAAGAGTGTCTCAAACATTATGTGGTCTTGACGATTATGGATAATCACTACGTAATCAATATGATTTGGAAGATCAGAGAGAGTATATCTTGGTACTTCATTTGTTTGGATAGGATAGGTTATAACTGGATCAAAAAGGACAGATATAGATTTTGTTTGTACTAAAACACAAGCATGACCAAAATATCTAAGGCGTATTCCTTCACCTTGGTAATTACGGTCATCAGCTATTAAGGGCGGAGTCGTGGTAAAAAAGGATTGAAACAACTGTTGTTTTGACTCTGAAATCTCAAACAAAGGCTGAATTTTATCCAAGTTCTGTGGCTCTTCTTTCATTTTAAAAAGTCTATCAAATTTAGTATCAGAGAAAGGTATATTCAAATATACTTCATCTTTTTGATCGAGGCGAGGCGTGCTTAAAACAAATTTTCTAAAATCACTATTTGTCTCTGAAATAGCTATTCGTTGGCTTTGAGTGGAATAATAGTTTTTATAGATAAAAGGCTCAATTAAGCGAATGGAAGGGTGGTTATTCAAATCATATACAAATTCAATCAATCCTTTTAAAGGAGTAGGTATGCGGTCATAATAAGGATATAGAGAGTCCCTTTGAGCTTCTGATTGCAGAACTCTATCCAATTCTTTAAAAGTATCATTTAGAAGTATGAGTTGCTCACAATCTTTTTTAGTTTGATTGATTAGCTCTTTTATTTCGTCTACTTTTTGACCATCTAAATCAATAAATAGTCCACCTAATAACTTAGGATATTTAACAGCCTTGGAATGAATTTGAGGGTTTTGAACATAAGATTGCATTATTCTCAAATGACGCTCAACAATATTGCATCCAGCATTAATAGGGGGAATTAGATGAGACCTGGCATACCATCGCCAAATTAGAGGTTCAGCTTTGATGGTAGATTTTAGGTAGTGTAGGGTCATAACTTAACTCCTTTTGTGTCATTATTACTTAAAGAAGCTCATTAATCATTTTTATCAGTGGCTTCTTTTAAACTACGTGGCGTCTCTTAACTGATCAAACCATTTTCTTATCAAAGCTAATAGCATAATCAACTGTGGAATTTGCCAAAATTTCCGTTGGGTCAACCAAAATACAATTGCCAGTATATTTCTTCCTATTTAAAGCTAAAGGTATTTCAGTACAACCCAAAATCACTGCTTCAATACCTTGTTGCTCGAAATATTTAATAGCACTTAACAGTAAGTCCTTTGGCAACTGCACAGCTACTGTTGATTTTATTTTTGATACACGCTGATAAATATCATGCAATTTGGCTTTACTAAAATCATTCAAAAGTTCTTTGTTATCAATAAATCCGGCCTTAATACCATAAATAGCTTGCACTATATTATTTTGATGAATTAAATCTAGAGTAACAACTTCAATTTTATATCTATCAAAGGCATTGTAATAAAGATTTGCTTGGATGGTGGCAGAGGTAGACAAAAGACCAATTTTTTTGATCTTAGTATAATGATTGTAGAAAAAACTTGCAGTTTCCTCAATCATATTAATAACTTTCATACTAGTAATTTTCTGTATATCATTAAAGTAAGCATGAGCTGTATTACAGGAAATAATTAATATATCTCCACCCATTTCTTCTAGTTTTTTAGCACTATTAATATAAGTTAAAAGCGGACTAGAGCCATTTGACAACAACGCCTCATCCCGATTAGGTATATCAGTATTATTATCAACAATTACTCGATAATGATCTTGGTCAAAACTAATATTCAATTTCTTTTTCATTGCACGCGATAACTTCATTTGTAAATCTATAGCTGCATCTGGTCCAGCACCTCCAATAAGTGCAATAATTGGTCTAGGTTTAACCAAGTTTTGTAACACTGCCATTTCCTATATTATTTCCGAAGTTTTCCCATTTGTTTTCTGAGGCTCAGGGGTCTCATGTCTGTCCAAACCTCATCTATATAAGCTAAACACTCATTTTTTGTACGCTCCTCTCCGATAGCCTTCCAGCCAGCTGGAATTGCCTTATAACTGGGCCATAATGAATACTGCTCTTCATGGTTTATTAATACTAAATACATTTCTTGATACTCATCCGCCGTCTGTATCTCATTGGCGACAGTTGTTATTTCTTTTGTTTTAGACATCCTTTCTTCCTCCTGTGGTAAAATTAATTCACTGTTGTTGACATGGAATTACCATCTTCATCTAAAGGATCTAAGTACCCAGTACCTTTTTTTGTAGATAAATCAACCTCGGCAATACAACGAACCTTTTGGTAATTAAGTTTACATGTTCCAATTACACGGATGATTCCTGCTCCTTTATCAAAATCTGCATTTTCAATGTCAGTTAAATCTAAATCAACATCAATTCCCAATTCTGTGCCTCCACTTGTCTCAGTAAAAGTTACAAAAACAAATTTCATTTCTATCAACCTTTCCTTCAGCTCTTCCATAGAGTCAGTTCTTGATTCAAAATCTATAGGCTGTTTGTTTAAAAGTCGTTCTACTAAATCATCCATTTTTTATCCTCTTCAGTTTCTTAGTTCAAACGTAGTAACATTTATATTATTTAAACTTATATGTTTTTCAATTATTAAAGTATTTTATGTGATTAGATTGTTCTAGTAGTGCTAAAGTCCCAATATATTGCTTAGGAATATGTTGTAAGTCTATCAAATAATAAGGCTCATAAGATGTACACTGATTGTTTACCAACTTTATCTTTTTATCCCCAACAAAAGTTATTTCTACACTATTTAAAGGTATAGAGAGTCCTACCCCTAAAGCTTTTAGATAGGCTTCTTTACCTGACCATAGTTTATAAAAAATTTCTCTTGTATTGAAACTAGCTAAGTCATGAAATAAATTAATTTCATTATTGGTAAATATGTCTGAAGTTATTAGCCAGTTAACATTGTCTTCTTTAGTTAATTCTATGTCGATACCCACTTCATTATACCTAGTAAATGCTAGAACTATAAAATCATGAGAATGCGAAACATTAAATGATAATCCTATTATGTTGTTTTTTAACTTAGGTTTGCCATATTCATTATATTTAAATTGTATATCGTTCACTGATATTCCGGTATAACCAGCTATTATGAACCTCAATAAACATCGTCTCTGAATAAACTTTATTTTATCTCTTGCAAAATAAAATTTTTCTGCCCGTTCTTTCTCATCTGTTGACAGGTAAGAATATTGTAAATCTAAATCTTGTGGATTTTCTAGTAGACAAGTACTCCAAATATGCACTTCATTTATTTTTAGAGACTCAGTATAGACCTTTTCATTGTAATTGCTCATTTTATTGGATCTCATTTAAGTTTTTCAATAGTCATTACTTCTATATAAATTTTGGTTCTATGTTATTATTCTTATCAATTATTCCTTACACGCTCCTTTTGGCTCATCAATAAAAATCCAACAATATTTTTAAATCCTAGTTTATAGGGTCAATTAAAATCTTAAATGATCTTAAAAAATAAATATTTTTTAATCTTATTGTATTCTTATGACAATAGGAGCATGCTCAATCACTACAAAGCACCAAACAAAGTGTTAAGCATTTATGTAATAACATAAACAAACTGTTGGTGCTGAACTATCAAAGTATAGTGTTTACAACTATCCTGTGTTTAAGTTAGCCGAGTTAGTAAGAGATATAGCCAACCTTCTTAATAGTGCAGTATTTCAAAACATTAAATTAGAAAATTATTATTATCAATGCTCAGAAAATCAGTAGGTACTGTACGTAAGTAAAAAATACTTAGAAATAATTTTAAAAATCTTTCTATTTATCTTTGCATTTAAAACAGATACCTATAATCTTAAATTAGAAATTTTTAACCTTGTAGGATAATAATAGTTAAAATAAATTAGATTTTATGGAAGACAAAGAGATACTGTGTCCACAAGAGATTTATAAAAAACATCTGATGATTATTAACGGTATAAGATTCACACCAAGGGAAATAGATATAATAGCATGCATTATGCATGGGAAAAATGCAAAAGGAATAGCTAATTTTCTATCAACTAAAGATAAATCGCTTGAAACCAAGACTATCGAAAGTCATATTCTTAATATTAAACGAAAAATAGCAGCAAATTCCCGAGAAGGAATTATAAGTTTTATAGAGAAATCTGATAAATACAAACTAATACACAGTTATTATTCGAGTTTATTAATTCAACAAGAATTCAATAAAATTCTACAGGAAATTTTAACATTAACAAAGTCTGATAAGTTGTCCTTTCTCATTGTTTTACCAAGGTTAGGAAAGGATAACTTAAACTTGCTGGTCAATAAATTATGTATTGATTTACGACTTATAGGTATAACAGTTTCTACAGAGTTTCAAGAGAATCATAATGCTACTCCTATAGTAGTATGCTTAAAACATAAGGATAACAGTGCTACAGGCATACAATTAAAACAATGCACAATCTATGTTCTAACTGCAAATGAAGCTAATGTACCTGACCAAGAGGGACATAATTCTATCATTGTAGATGATGATAAAGAGATATCTAAAGTGTTCTTCCTTTTAGCAAAAGAAGAACAGTGTATAAAAATATTATCTCAACAAACGAATCAAACTAATTTTGAATATATTAATCCCTCACAATACAAACAATATCATTTTCTGTTTCTTGAAATCATCACAAGACTTTTCCCTAATACAAATATCGAAAATATTATCCATAAGTTTAAGGAAAGGTATAGTAGTATAATAGAAAACTCTAGTTCAATTTACCCTATAACTCCTCCGGTAAATAAAGATATACAAGATAAAACAAAAAATATTTATATATTAGTAGTTATTATATTTGTTTTTATAATTTCTGGTAGTTGTTTCTTTATATTTAGACCAAATATTAATAAAATTATTAGTAGTCAAGGAGAAGAATCACTATCGCTTACAGCACAGAAGCCAATAATATCTACAAAAAACCTGACAACTTGGAATATACCTAGACAAGATCATATTTTTATCGGCAGAAAAAATTTATTGGATGATTTATATAGTAAATTACATCACCATCATACACCACAAACAATCAGTAGTTTAGCAATTAGTGCTTGTGCTGGGCTTGGGGGAATCGGCAAAACACAATTAGCCTTGCAATATATCACTCATACAAAATATCCTTATACGCTTAAAGTTTGGTTTCCTGCTGAAAATATTGATCATTTATATAACAAGTATGTCGAGTTTGCTAAATTATTAGGATATGCAGAAACTAATTACACAAGAGCAGGTATCATTGCTTATGTTAAACAATGGCTAGTTGACAATCCTGGATGGCTTTTAGTTTATGATAATGTCAACAACTACCGTGAAATTGAAGCATTTCTACCAAAATTTGGTGGATATGTTATTTTAACAACTCGTCAACGTCATTGGCCAACAAATCTTTCCATATTACCCATTGATGTCATGACCGAAGAAGAATCGATAAAAACTTTAAAGACCTTAATACAACGAGATATAACAAAAGAAGAAAGTAGCGTAAAAAAATTAGTAGAAATGTTAGGATACTTACCTTTAGCTTTGGTACAAGCAGGGGCTTATATTAAACAAAACAATATAACTATCCACCAATATCTAGAACTGTACAAAAGTCATGAAACGGAGTTATTAGTAGATAATACTTTTTTAGATGAAACAACCACCTATAATTATCCAGTAGCAATAACATGGAATATTAGTTTAGAAGCAATTGTTAGAGAGACTAAGATTAATAATGAACCACCAATAGCTATTGAACTTTTAACAGTTTGTGCTTACCTAGCACCTGATAAAATCTCTCGTAAACTATTACTCGCATGGCTTCAATCAGCTTATCCTAATTTATCATCGCCACAATTAACGTTAAACAAGCACATTGCTCTATTGTGGCAATATTCCATGATCAATTATAATGGTAATGATCATATTGCTATTCATCGCTTAGTGCAAACAGTGTTACGTCACCAACTCCAGCAAACCCTAGACAGTAAGAATAATATTTGTTCTACATTAAATTTAAGATGGTTTGAATCATTATTGCAGTTTTTTATAGATAATGAACATGAATTTAAACTTACTAATTCCTTCCAACAACTTATTGAAACTAACCAACAATTTAAAATTAAATTTAAGGATAATTATAATAAAAATCTTGCGTCAATGGATTTAATAACTTCTTCTGTCTATTTTCATCAAGAGAAATATCAAGAATTTCTAAAGATTCTTGATGAGGTCAATAGATATTTGCAGAAAACTGACGGTTTAGAAATGTTAAAATGTAAAATCTTATATTTATACTCAGCATATTTTTGTAAAATGGGTAATTATCAAAAGGCAGAAGAAAAAATAAATGCAGCAATTAACAGATCCGTTCTTTCAATACTTCCTTGATTTTAATAGCTAAATTAGGCACTGACTTAATAATAATTTTAGCCACTGTCTCCAGTTCAACACTACTAATAATAAATTTTATAAAAAATCACTAATAGTGAGAAAAACCGCTGTACTTCTCGGATTAATAAAGATATGTGTGAAGATGATACTACGTGGTGTTAAGCACCGAGGTTAGAAGCAACAATCATCAAATTTTTAAATCTAACCTCAGTGTCTATTTTTCAAACACAAAAAACAGGAGTTAATTTTATGACTAACGACGTTAAAGATCAACAACAAAATAATTTAACAAATGAAAAAATAAATAATATCACTAACATTGCGGCACAAATACTTAGAGAAGTTTTGCAGAGCAATAATATAACTTATATAGAATTTATCGAAGTTCGTATAGGTTTAGAAGGAATTGAAATAGTTGGCAAAGTGTTAGAACATAATAAGCTTATAACTGCAATACGTCTTTGCGATAACGATATTGGATTTAAGGAACTAAGTCTGCTTATCGAACTGTTAGAGCATAATCATAGTTTGATTAATATAGATATTGAATATAATAATATAGGTGTTCAGGGGCTAATTATACTAGCTGAATTTCTAGAAAATGATAAAACCATAAAGCAAATAAGTCTTAGAGGCAATGATATTGGCGATGAGGGAGCGGATATACTGGCAGGAGTTCTAACAAATAATGAAATTATAAAGCAAGTGGATATTGGTAGCAATAATATTAGTGATAAAGGAGCAATTATACTAGCAAGACTTCTAACAAATAATAACACTATAAAGAAAATATGTCTCAATAATAATATTATTGGTGATGTTGGGATTGTCCAGCTTGTTAAAGCTTTGGAAGCTAATAGAACCATCAGCCAAATAGACCTTAGCTATAACAATATTACTGATAATGGAGCAATAACACTAGTGGGACTTCTAGAGTCTAATAATAAAATTACAAGCAAAATAATAATAGAGTTCACAAATTTTGACAATGAAAATATTAATTATCAAGTAGAAGAGCTGTTAATTGAAACTCTAGAAAGCCACAACAAAAAACTGGGGGTATAATTTTAAAAATATTCATCTGTATCATATCTGATACAGAATATCAATAAGGTGATCGATGTAAACAGTGGCATTTGGTTAAGTTTTTAACTTATCTATTTTAAAGCAAACTCATAATAAATCAAAAAGACCCATATTTAGACTTAGAGCGTAATAATTCAAAAACTAGGTCTCCCTATCATAATGATACTAAAAAGCCGTGTAATAGCCTTAAAATAGTTAAATAGGGGTATCTATGATAAACCACTTCATAAAGTTACTCCTGCTACGAGTTAAAACAATTATTTTTACAATAACCAAAAATTATTAATGCTAAATAAATGTTACACTTGGCTCTAATACTGAAGGAGATGGGGTAATTTAATAATAATTCAACTTGACTTGTGCGGTGCTTGATATATCTCTGCTCTTTGAGTACATACTACTTTCTAATTAAAGCAAAATTTATTATCTAAGGAGAAAATATGACAGACAAAGCAACAAAATCAATAATTTTAGTTCGTGTTTCAACAAGGGAGCAAGAAGAAGGGTATTCAATTGAAGCTCAAAAATATAGATTAGTAGAATATTGCCAACGTAAAAATCTTGAAGTTATCGAAACTTTTGAAATTATCGAATCTTCCAGCAGAGGTGATCGCAAACAATTTAAAGAGATGATCAAATTTGCTAAAAGCCATAGAGAAACAATTGCTATAGTTGCTGATAAAGTAGATCGAGTACAAAGAAGAATCTCAGAAATTTCATTACTAGAAGAACCAATAAAAGCTGGTAAGATAGAATTACATTTTAGAACAGAAGGTTACATAATAGATAAAGATTCTCAGTCTCATGCAAAGCTAATGTGGGGAATGAACGTATTGATAGCACAATCTTACGTTGATAGTTTAAGTGATAACGTTAAAAGAAGCCTAGATCATAAATTGCGTAAAGGAGAGTGGATAGGGCCAGCCCCTCTTGGTTACCTAAATAGTCGAGATGAAAGAGGAAACAGTATAGTAATTCTCGATCCTGTAAGAGGTTCTATCATAAAAAAACTCTTTGAAGAATATGCAACAGGAATGTATACTCTTAATTATTTGACTGAAAAAGCTAAGGAGCTTGGTCTTAGAAGCAAAAACAATTGCTACGTCAATAAAACAGTAGTGCATCGAATGATCCAACAACCATTTTATTACGGTGAAATGAGAGTAAAAGGAGAGATGTGGTCACATGGTTACCAAGCAATTATAACAAAAGAGACTTTTATGGCATGTAAAGATGTACGTTTAGGGTGGAAGAAGAAGCCTTTTAAATATGGTGGTAAGGATTTTCTTTTTAGAGGATTAATAACCTGTGCAGTAACTGGTAAAGTTGTAACAGCTGAAACTCACAGCAAAACATATTCAGATGGCAAAGTGGACGAATGGACTTATTTAGGTACATGGGATCCAAAGAATCCAAACAAAAAGATTTATGTAAGAGAAGATGAGGTTTTAAAGCAGGTAGAAGAGGTTTTTAAAAGAATAGGTATAAGAGACCCAGAAATGCTAAAAGAGACTCTAGCCTATTTAAAAAACACAAATGAGCTAAAGAAAGATGAGCATGGGCAAGCAACAGCTGCTTTAAAGAAAGAACATACCGAAAATGAGAATAGATTAAATTCATTAATAGATTTGCGACTCAATGGAGAACTTAGTACAGAAGAATTTCAAAGAAAAAAACAACAATTAAAAGATCGCCAATATGAAATTGCTCGTTTAATTAAAGTTTATGAGGAAGCAGACGATAAATTTACTGATACCGCTACAACGCTAATAACTCTAGCATCTGAAGCCTATGAAACTTTTAAAGGTTCTGAAAGCCCTCAAAAACGCAAAATGATAAATTTCGTATTTCAGAACCTCAAACTAAGGGGCAAAAAACTTGAGACCTCCCTACGTTTCCCGTTCGATATTTTTGAAAAAACGACAACTTGTACCGAATGGCGGGGCGTAGTGGACAATTTCAGAACCACGATAGACGTAAAATTATTAGTTATTCAAACGCTTACAGTCTATTACTAAAGCTCTGTAACTTGGTATTGTAACTCCATATTCTTACCACAAAAAGCTATAGAAATTTTGAGTATTTGCTTAACATATTGATACTGCCTTATTTTTACATCATATTGTTTATCTATAATCTGGTTCAATCCTATTTTAGCTACTGAGGCTAAATCTTCTGTATTTTTAGCTATCTTATACTCAATAATAATTGCTTTATCTCCTTTACCAGCTTTTGGGATCATGATCACATCAGCTCTGCCACTTCCTGACTCCTGTTCACTTGCTATTATGTAACTAGGTGCTAACATATTAATTAAACCAAGCATAAAGCCGCTATAAAATAATTCTGCCTTTTTCTCTCCTGTTTGATGAAAACTAGTAGAATTTAGCAACAATTCTTGTAAACGCTCTTTAAATTCCTCTACTTTACCTGTTGGCAATAAACTAATAAACAAATAATATCTAGAGCTATCAATTTTTAATTGATCAGTAACCCATTGCAGCACTCTTGTTTCATAGATATATTTTAGTTCATAATTAGGGATAGATAGCTCATAGATATTTTTTTCTGATATTTTGGCAGTAGGATTTAAATAACCGCTGAACAGTAATAAACTGAGCAATCCTACTGGTTTATTGATATCAGCAAAACTTATTTGTTTGGTAATAGGTGAGATAATACTTTTTCCAGCAGCTAAGCTCTGTAAATCTTCTTGCATTTCGTCTGACAATAATGCTTTATCAACAAGACCTGTGCCTCCACTATCTAGCCAATAATAATCAAGCTTACCTTTGTGTGCTAAACATTGCATTAGTGACCACGGATTGTAAATGACCTCTCCACCAAATGTATAACCATTATACCAATCCTTAATTTGTTCAGTATTAGTGTCGAGCGGTACTTTTGTAAGCAAATCATCTACCTCTGCTTGAGTGAAGCCATAGAACTTAGAGAAATCATCATCAAGTAAAGTATATTCAGTAACATTATTCAAGTCTGAGAACAAGTTAGCTTTAGCAACCCGTAATATGCCAGTAATTACTCCTTTCTCTAAGTAGGGATTCGTTTTTAAACTGCTACCAAGTATTCCTCTAAATAGCTTAAGAATTTGGTCAAACTCTTTTGTTTTATGTCCAAGTTCTAAATATGCATTATTAATTGGTGTATCATATTCATCTATTAATATGTATACTCTTTGTTTAAAATGTTTATACAATATTTGACTTAAAAACTTCAGGCTATTTTTTAAATAGCTTATATTAATATCACCACTTAGATAATTTTTTAACTTTACTTTTTGCGAAATACTGAAAAATTTATTATCTTCTTGAATATATTGTTCTAAATAATTAAATCTTTCGTATAATTCTATTATTTGATCTATAATGCTACTAATAATTTCCTTATAATTACTCCCCTTCACTTCTTTAAAATTTATATATATTACTGGAAATTGGCCTTGACGCTTTATTATATTTTTATGAATGGATATTTTTAAAGGCTGTAGCTCTTTGGTTTCATCAAAGCCCAAATCTACTATGCCTCCAGTAAAGAGTTTATAATTTACTCTCTTTTCTTGAGCTAAAGGCTTACCTCTCTCACCTACTTCGATTTCTAAGAACCTCCTCATCATATCCATATTAAGACTTTTACCCCAACGTCTTGGTCGAGTGATTAGGATAACCTTACCGCTATCTTCTAATAATTCTTTGATCATTAGACTTTTATCAACAAATACATCACTATTAACTACTAAGTCATAGAATTCATCCGTACCTACTAGCATTTTAGGCAGCTTATTACTCTCCTTAACAGTGTCAGCCTCCTTGAGATGTGTGTTAGTGTTTGAAAGTTCAACTATCATATTATTCAATTATATTTATATTCTGATACCAAAGTTTTTAGTTAAATTTTAATAAATTATTTTACCGATTAAGTTTTAATAAAATGTGGTAATATGCTGTTTCGATAAAAATATGATATAGTATAGATAAGTTTGATTCAATATAGAATTACATCTCGTGACAACATCGCCTAATTATCATAATTGTGTCCATTTAAAAAAATATTGGATAACTAATTAAGGTCTTTTTCTAAACTAGGGTTTTAACAAATATTAATTAAAAACCCCAACAAACTTGGTAAAATGTATATTTGCAGCAAAACTGCTTTGCAATCTTTTAGCAATACAAATCATATTCTGAACCTGAGTCGCCAAGTAATTTGCTGGTAAATGCTGCATCTACTAGGTCATAATTGTAAAAATCATGCTCATCTGCTCTAGTGATAAAATCCTGCCCCTGAGCAGCAACATTAGCCATAATATTACCAATTTTCTTAAGAGCTGCAGCCTTAAAATCTTCATCCGAACTTAGGCTAAATGCATGGTGATAATATTTTTTAGCTTGCTCAAATAACCCTACAGACTCAAAATACTCAGCTTGCTTTAGCTTTATATCGGGATTGTCTTGATCTTGTTTTAGCCATGCTTTAAAACATGTTTCTATCCTAAATTCATTATTAACTACTTTATAGCAATCAATTGCTTTAGCATATTCACCTTTGTTAAAAAATAGCTGACCAAGTTTCTCATATATTTTTGGTAGATGACTATTCACCTCTATAGCTTTTACATAGTAAGCCAATGCTCCATTTTCACTATTCTGCTCAGCGAGACTAGCTAAGCAACTATAGGCTATAGCCTTAAGATTCTTGCAGGCAGGAGAGTCCGGATAATTTTCTAGATACTTTATAGCTTTATGATAATAAACTTGGTCAGGTTTATCCTCATCAACATGCAACCTACTAACTTGGCACTCAAGATTTTCTGCTACCTTAGTATGGCAAGCCGTTATTATAGTAAAATACATTGAATTAGGTGGCAAGGAACATAGAAATAGCTTCGAATAATTTACTAGTTTCTGTTATCTTATTTTTAATCCATTTTTTCATATTAGCCCAAAATTTTTCTATTGGATTTAAGTCTGGTGAATATGGTGGCAAAAAAATAATCTTACAACCTACTGATTCTATTAATTCTTTCGTCTTCTTTGATTTATGGAAACTAGCATTATCCACTACTACAACCTGTCCTGCTTTCAACTCTTTAATTAAAAACTTTTCAACCCAATTATTAAATAGTTCTGTATTACAAGTTCCATTAAACACAAAAGGTGCTATCGGCTTATTATTTACCAAACCAGCTATGATATTAGTTCTTTGATAATGTTTGCCACTTTTTTGTCCAACCAACAATTCTCCTATCTTACCCCAACCTCTATCTTGGCAAATAGTCCTATCTATACCACTCTCATCAAGATATACCATTTGCTCTTTGTCATATTTACTGACCTTTTCTAAATATTCAGATCGTTTTTCTGCACTTGCTTCCAAATAGCTGAAGGTTTTTTTTTATAACTATAGCCTAACTTCTTTAATATTCTTCCAACTTGAGTGCCTGTAATCCCAAATTTCTTACCAATATCTTTTAGCGTAATATTTGAATTATTTTTGACAAAATCTTCTAATTGTTGCTTGTCAACTTTACTTTTAAATCCTAATCTCGCTTTTGCTAATATTGTTCCTTCTTTTTTCTTCCTTACCTTCCAACGACTAATTGTATTCTTGTGTATATCAAATATCTTATACTGATTATCTTTCAAAATAGAATTAATAATTTAATTCCAACTAATGATAGACCTAATACTAAATTATACCATGATACCATGTTAATTCTATTTTGAAAGATAATCAGTATTAGCAGCAGATATTTGACTATTACCTTTTTCTATATAATTTATTACTTTTTCTCTTAAATCTTAACTATATGGGCTTGTTGACATTTTTTCTCTTATTTATATCATATAAACTCACCTAATTCAATGTGTTTCACTATAACTAGAATGCCAATTAAGAGCTAAATTTTTGAGATAGCAAAAAAAAAAGCCGAGGATAATTTTCCAAATACATGAACCATTAGTCCATTATACGACCTAACTTTACTGGCGATTTGGATTTTCGTTTTTTCTTCAAGCCAGTTAAAAAGCGACTCTATTGACTGGTAATATATATTCATATGCTTTTAAGTCAGCCATACCCGCTTCTGTTAATCCAACATAACTTGGAACAGGTAGAGATCCTTGCTTATAGCCAGCTAAAATATGCAACTTAACACCATAATAATGTAGTTTTTTAGTTACACAATAACCATTAGCCGTGGCAATTTCTAGAGCTACTTTTGCATTAAATCTTCTCCCACGATGTGCTAAAATTACCGGCATAGAATCGATCAATTGCCATGTTTTTTGACTTTCATGTACTGGAATTTGTTCATGCAAAATCTCAGTAATTGCAATAAAGCTATCTGCCAATTTATTCAACCTTTGAACAAAGGCTGTATAGCTTGGTAACTTGGGAAACCAGTTCTGCAAATGACGATTAGTATAATCATATATATCCTTAATTTTATAATTTTTGCTCATAATTCCAAACATATAAATTGTTATAATTTCTTCATCTGAAAATGCTAAATTTGCATAATTTGACATTCTACAACAATATCCTGTTAATTTTTGCTGATATATTTTGCTAATTTCCATATAAAGTTGATATTAATTCTTCTTGCCAATCCATAATTTATACTCTTATTTTCCAAAAATACAGTATCTATATATTATAGATTGGCTTTAATCAATTTCTTTCTACTATCACTACTTCATTATTGCCTGTTTTTGCTCTTAATTGGCATTAGAGTAGCATTATACACCTTTTTTATTGTGCACTAATAGCAATTAGCAAAATTTTTGCTAATTATACTATTTTTTCTTAATATTGAAAATCAAGCCTTAACTTTTGCACTCTAGTCAAAATTAATTTATATGTCCTTCTGCACCTAATAGAGATGGTTCAAAGGTTTCATCTGTACTATAGTTATCGGCACCGTCAAGTTAAGTAAAGTAGGTTTTAAAAGTTCTATTTTTTTTGAATTTTAGGCAGCAAGAATGGTTTGAGTAGCTTCATCCCAGATTGATTTAGCAACTGCAAATGAGTTTCTCTTGTGACTAGCATTTTTAGTATATCTTCCTACATCTACAGCAAATATATTTCTGACTTTACCCATTAATGATAAGGTGCTTTGTACTGAGTTCGGATGTTTAAATTTAATCAATATCTTTTCCTTTCGACGCGTTGGTTGATGAGCGTTTTCAACTCGATTATTTAATCCCTTGTGAGAACGATGATCTGTCTTAGGACACATATGTTTAATTGGCTTAATATAGCTTTTTAGCTTATCAGTTATAATAACTCTTGGAATAGGATAATTGCCTAACAATCTTGTTAGAAAACGAATAGCCGATTTCTTATCACAACGCCTTTGTAATAATACTTCCAACTCGTGACTTTCAAAATCGATAGCTCTCCATAATATAAACACCTCTCCATTAATCTTAACATTCATTTCATCTAAATGCCATTTATCATCAGGCTTACATTCTCTCTTTCTGATTATATTTTGAAAGTTTGATGCAAACTTATAACACCAAAATCTTACTGTCTTATGGTTTAGAATAATGCCTCGATAAGCCATTTGTTCTTGAATATCACGGTAACTATTGTTAAATCTATGATATAGCCATACTGCATGACTGATAATACTGACTGGAAAACGATGCCTCTTGGGAGCTTTGTCTATATACATAAAACTGCACTATAGTTTAATTTTGTAAAGCTATTTTATAAATCTCTATCTCTCTTTTTGCAATCCTTAATTTAATTCCCTTTAACTTGACGATGCCGTGACGATATATAAGTATTTTCAAAATATTTGCAAAAATCACCTAAACTGGGTATGTCCGAAGTGTGTAAGTAAGTTATCAATCATTGAATAAAATAGCGAGCTGATTGAGTGCTAATTTCCAATCTCTGATGGCATGGACCATTTTTTTGCGGCATTTTGTAGAGCTAAAAAAACTAGCTTAAAAACAGCTTCGTCATTAGGGAAAGCCCCTTTAGTTTTAATAATTCCCCTAATTTGACGATTTATGGATTCAATGGTATTCGTCGTATAGATAGCCTTTCTAATATAGTCAGGGAAGGCTAAAAATGGAATAATCTGCTGCCAATTTCTTGCCCAAGAACCAGCAATTGTTGGATATTTATGATCCCATTTTTCTTTAAAAGACGCTAAAGCCAATTCTGCTGTTTTATCATTACTACTAATATAAATCGCTTTTAAATCTGCTGCAACCAATTTACGATCTTTCCATGATACATAATTTAAACTATTTCTTACCGTATGTACTATGCATAACTGTACTATAGTCTTTGGAAACACTGAATTAATCGCTTCAGGAAAGCCTTTTAATCCATCAACACATGCTATATAAATAGACTCAATACCTCTATTTTTCAACTCCGTTACAACCGATAACCAAAGCTTAGCTCCCTCATTCTTGGCTACCCATATCCCTAACACTTCCTTTATCCCATCCATATTAACTCCTATAACTAAATATAGTGACTTGTTGATGATTTGGTTGTTTTCCTTAACTTTTACAATCAAACAATCTAAATATAATATCGGATATACTTTATCTAATGCTCTATTCTGCCATATTGTTACTTCTTCTATTACCTTATCCGTTACATTTGAGATAAACTCAGGCGATACTTCAATACCATATATCTCTTCTATATGCTCCTGTATTTGATGCATACTCATCCCTCGTACATACATCGCTATTATTTTATCATCAAAGCCCTGTAACCTTGTCTGACCTTTCTTTATTATCTGCGGGGAAAAACTTGATTCACGATCTCTTGGTGTATTCATTACAACTTGACCGTTATCCATCGTAACTACCTGCTGCTTACTCCATTCCAGCTATTGACGTTTATTGTCTTTTGATGTTTCCTATAGCCTAAATGATTCTCTAGCTCTCCTTCTAATGCTTGCTCTATCACTGCTTTCCTGAGATCTGCAAAAACTCCGCAAATTGTTCAGGTGATTCGTAATGCTGCATTATATCTGTTAATGTCTCTTTTTTTAAGTTTAATTTCCTTGTCATTTCTTTGCCTTATGTAAGTTTTTTAAATTTTAGATAAGTTGCAAATTAATAATTTTGCAACTTCTTTTTTTAAAAGCTTACACACTCTTCAGGACATACTCTGATTGTCAGATAATTTTTTATGGCACATGAATTGATTAGATTTTTCAAGAACAATGTGTTTAGAATCTAAAAAAGTTTGCATAGGAGTTTTCCCATAGCAATACTTACCTGAATGTGATCTATATCTGTTGTACTGAAATAACCATTCATCTACATCTCTTTGTAATTCGCCTGTAGAGTTATAAATCTTTTTCCTAAAAGCAGTATCATAAATTCTGTTTTCATAGTTTTATGAAACCTCTCGCAAATGCCATTAGTTTGAGGTGAGTTTGCTTTAGTTTTGGTATGCTCGATTCCTTCTACACTGAGATATAATTCATAGGCATGATTCCACAATATTCAGTGCTTCATTATGTTCTGCAAAGAAAGGTATAACAGATCGTTCAATATTTCCGCACTAGTAATAGGGGTTTTATCAGTGTAAAGCTTAGCCTCTGCCACACGTGAATATATATCAATAACTGTTTGTTGATACATCTTGCCAACTCCCTTAATAGTCCCTACATATTGCCCAAGATACATATTATGTATCTTGGGCAATATGATACCCTAGATGTTCTGTAGTTATCTTTCCTAAAGCTTCTAGCCTCTTTTTAATCATTCCTTAGCAAATCGATCTCACTCCTCTAGGCGAAACACAACAATCCCTTGTTTTTTAAGCTCATTGAAAACTCTTAATTATCCCCAAGCTGGCTCTTGTACTGCATTATCTATCACTGCTTGTTCAATATATGCTTCTACTCTATTCGCTAATATTGGCTTCTTTCGACTAATTTCTTGTAATGCTTCTCCTCCTCCTTTCTCATATAATTCTTTAAATCGATAATAGCTATCTCTGCTATATCCCATCGCTTTGCACGCCGCAGATATACTTCCTATTTGTTTCGCAAGCACTAACAAGCCTAATTTCGGCTTTATTATTTTTTGTTGTAAATTCATTCTTACTCTCCTTGATACAATTAATATCATTAATTAGTGATTTTTCCTCGAGATTAGATTGCTTGCTCGCTAGCACTATTTACACGCACTCACTCGCAAGCTCATCTCTTCTCAATCATACCTCTTGCAAGATTAAATCTCAACTAGTTCACATAATCAGACTTTAATCCCCGTGCATTAAAATGATCTAAGACATTACACCTATTTCTTCTACACCCAAAAGTTGTACAAACATATCTATGAGATTAGATTCTATGTGTTTTTGTTCATATGAATCTAATTCAGGCCCTACCTTTTCTGTATCTGCACTTGATGCCTTTAGATCACTATAGTCCTGATCTTCATAAAAATCTCTTGGTTCTGCTGATGCTTTAAGTTCTATTATTAAGTCTAGTTTATCTAAATGAGGTAGCTTTATTCCATACCAATCATTTATTAGATCATGGAAAACTTTAGCCTTAACTTTTTGTACTTTGCTGACTTCAGATTTGATCTTTGATTCATTTTGATTCCATTGAATCTTGCCTTCTTCAAATTCATTATTTCCTGATCTTATTGGAATTGGTAGCTTATCCATAATTTTACCTCTTCCTCTACCAATACTTATATTAAGATCTTTAAAACGGTTACTCAAAGTTCCTATACTGTCATTGCCTCCTAAATCCTCAACTGCTGCGTCTATGTCACTTTGTAGCTTCCATTTTAACCAATCTTGCAGGATTTTACCATCTCTATTTGCTAAATCTCTTGCTTTAGATGGTTCAAATTTTGCTCTGCAATCATATTCTGATGTTTTTTTTACTTCTGTTTTATCTCTCATCTCTTTATCAATTGTAGTTGAAGCTGATACAGCACCTTGCATAACCATAGGCATTTTGTCTAAAATGTCTCCTATCTTATACATATTTGCATCTACCAAATCAAAAAACATAGCATTAGTTAAAAGCGTAGCAGCATTTCTTTTTACTTCAACTCCAAACATTAACTTGACTAATGTTTGGAGTTGATTTGTTAATTCATCTCTTAACTCGTTATTAAGTATAACATCCCCATATTCTTTCCCTCTTAGAGATGATTTAAAAAATTTCGATAACTTGCTTTTATCTATGTATCTTTCATCGATAAATCTTTGTAATCTTTTTTGAATAGCATCATAAGCACCCTCGTCTGTCATATAATCTGAGAAAGCACCCAATGTATGAATTTCTAAGGTTTCATCTTTTTGCGTGGTTTTCTTGCTAATAGAACTACCAGTAATGTGCTTTTTTGTACCAAATTTATAATCATATACACAGTTTATTCCTAAAAGTTTGTCTAGTTTTTTAATAGCTTTTATTTGTGCTAGAAATAAACCAGCATCATTTTTTTGTGTTTCTGTGAACGTAGGCTCTATGGTTTGTCTTTGGTTTTGCGCATATAACTCTATTTTTTTATTTAGTTTATATATGTCGTTAATTTTATCCTTTACTTCATGTTTTATATAAAAATTTGCCTTATTTCCACTTTTATTTAAATTTTTATAATGTGGATCTTGACCACAACTTTCTTCTATTTTTTGTTGATTAATTTTAAAAAAATCACTAGCTTTTCTTGATAATATTTCGCCATGAGCTTCATAATCACTAACAATTATGTTATAAGAAGACCCGATAAGTTTACCTAGTTTTTCAAGACTATCCTTTTCTTGTTGTGTTAATTGTGAAATAAATAATTTCTGTTTAATTACTTTATATTCACCCCTAACTTTTTGACTTTGAAGAATTTGTTGACCCATCTCTTTTAACACACAAGAATTACCATAATTGAAGTCTTGATACTTAGAACTATTATATTGATACTCAAAGTCTCTATATTTATTGAGTTTCTCAATTAGATCTTTTCTTCTAGATTTCAATCCTTTTGGAGGTAATTCTGCTGGATCTTCTTCATAATCTTCTCCATCTGTGCTATCACCTGCATAACCAATTGTTCTCATAATTATTCTCCTTAAATTTATATTTTAAAAATATATTAATAAAAAAACTTAAAAATCACCAATGCCTGTAGATTCCCCTATAGGACTAACTTCACTAGATTCTTGTTCTGTTTCTAAATATAATTCTTTTAAAACTTTTAATAAATCTCCATTACCAAGCTGTTCTACCTTTTGAAGCATACTATTAAAAGCTTCATCAAACAACTCATCATTACTTAGCTTATTATCTTCATCTGGAGGTCTATTATCATCTTTTAAATTTAGTCCTCCTCTATTAATGAATTCTTTCTCATGATTCAAAACTTCATATATAGCTTCTAATACGCCAATAGCATCTTTTGGCTGACCATATGCAAATTTTGTACCAAAATCTTTCATTAATTCAATTAATGTGTAGTTACCAGGTGCTCTACGCACTTCATTACTTATCATTCCAAAAAAATTTTCTTCAGCTCCTTCTTCAATATAAATTTCTCTCTCACAGAATTCCCTAGCTTTTTCATGATTTTTCATATGCTACTCCTTATTAAGATTAAAATACTCACATAACTTTATTTTAATTACGCAAATATTAAATAATAAGTTAGTCTTTATAAATATAAATTGCAATAAAATAATTTTCTTTTTTATCCAAGTACAAATTAAATATGTATAGTTAGCATATACTATATAATTTAAATACATTCATAATATTATAACTATATTATAACTTGACTTGTATTGCTTGAGTTTTAGTTGTGTTTTTTGATTCAATCTGTATAATTTTACCAATTATTGATTTTGGATTAATATATTGCATCACTTGCTTGTCTCTTCCTATAGTGCTTAAGTAATCTTCAGGAACCAGATGCTTTTTACCATTAAAATCATCTACTGTGATGTTACTAAATTTGACATTACCAAAATCATGTTTCGGATCAAACTTATTCTTCATTATTTGTAAATCTGCTGCTATTTTTTGCTCAATTGCCATAGAGCAAATCTTGTTACTATAAGCAATAAAAGCTGTCATATCTTTTTCTTTATATATTTGCAAAGTAGCCTTTATGTTTTCTTGTGTAGTAAATTTCTTCAGTGATTTTATTTGCTGTTGAAACTTACGCAACATATTGTTATCTTCTGATACTGATTATCTTTCAAAATAGAATTAATAATTTAATTCCAACTAATGATAGACCTAATACTAAATTATACCATGATACCATGTTAATTCTATTTTGAAAGATAATCAGTATGACTTCAAAAACCCTAATTCTGTTGTTAATTTTACTATTTCAGGTTCTAGAAATTTTCTAACTGATTCTGCTCCTTGAGTTTTAAGCATATCGTTAAAATCACCTTTTTCTGGCGGCATTAATACAGATACTACTGCCCCTTTACTTACCAATTCTTCTTGAGCCTTGACTATGACATGAAGAGATGGTGCATTTTGTCCATCATTATCGGCAGCAATAATGATTTTCTCTCCTGTGGTAGGTTAATAATTCTTGATATTACTAATACCTAAACTACAGAGAATTTTACCCTTGATGCCAGCTTCTTGCACACTCAAAGCAGTTTCTATCCCTTCTGCGATAATCGTCACATTATTTTTGTCTTCTCGTTGAATCTTCACAAATGAACCACTAATCTTGCCAAAAGATCGCTTGTTAACTAAAATCCCAGCTTTAGTACCAGTTTCCTTGTTTAAATAGATTGATTGTCCACCAGTAATATTGGCTTCCTTGTTACGAGCAAAAGCAATTAAAGCTGGATAATATTGTTCATGAAATCTTCATATTGCTGACCTGATTTTATGATAGACCTAGCTCTTTATCATCAGGCAGGGCAACAACAATATCTTTTAATAACTGGCTGTTCTTTCTTCTCTCTAGACGCTCTACCTCATTCATCAAGATTTTGGGGTCTTTAAATTTTGTATCGACATAATCAGGTAATAAAACAGTATGGTAAACATTATCTCCCTTATGAGCAAAATTATAAATAATGTTAGTTTGCTCATCTTTGATAATCATCCTAGCATTATAAGCCGCTTTACAACAGCTATTTCCTCCTGAGCTTCTCCCTACTATTTCTATCCTAGCAAACTGTATCGCCATAATTTACCAATTCTAATAATTCTCAATCCAACATTACTATGCAATGTAAAAATCATCCACTGAATTTTGAGCAGATGAACCAGCAAAAAGAAAAAACAAACTTTTAAATTTGTATATTGTGTTAGTTTTTAAATGCTAGGTTAATAACTCTTCTCTAATATGATATTTCTTGATCTTGACCATTACGCTTCTCGATGGATTTCTATATCATCGCAACCATACATCTACTTTTTTCAATAGACCTCTTTCGAAAGTGGTTAACGTAGTTCAAAATTATAAATGCCAGAAATCAAATTAAATCTAAGACCAAATCTTTTACGTCTATTTCGATATTTGTCAGCAATAATTTTAAACCGTTTTAGCATACCAATAACCTTTTCATTCACAACTCTTTCTCCTGCTAATCTACGATTATTCTTTTTATCATTTTTAGTTAAAGGATTTTTCTTGCTTTTTTTCTTTGGTAATTCAGAATTATTGTGAATTTTTTGTATACCTTGATATCCTGTATCAGTAATCGTTTTAACCTTAGGATGGATAAGAATTTTGGATTCCTTAAATAATCTAAAAGTCATGTTTTTTACCGTTAGAAAAATCTGTACATATTACTTGGTGTGTTTTCTTGTCTACCACTATTTGAGTTTTTAGTGTATGCCTTTTCTTCTTTCCTGAATAATAGAATTTTTGTTTTTTTAGGTCTTTCTATAGGACTCTCAGTAGCATCAATCAAGACTACTTCATAATTCATATCACTCTTCATTAGAGCTTTACGACCTGGAAGAGCAAAGTTTGGGTGTTTAACTAGGGTGTCTTCTACCCATTTAACAGCTTTATATGCTGAACTTTCACTAATCCCATAGTTCTGACCTATATGGAAATAAGTACGGTATTCTCTAAGGTATTCTAAGACCATCAGCTTGCCTCAAAATATCCACCATCTTTGAGAATGTTCCCTTCCTTACTCCTGTTAATCGACGAAATTTTTCATCCTCTAACTCTTTAAGCTGATCGAATTTCATTATTACTTCACATTAGATATTTATAACACCATTCTACATCATTGTCTAGTTTCGAAAGAAGTCTATTATAGATTCCTGCCTTCGCGGGAATGACACCTTTTGCGTTTAAATATAGTAGATGTTGTGTTTTTAGACTTTTGAAGGATTGACTATTTACTTTAACGCGAGTTGCCAATTAATTGCTAACCACAAAGCTGAATTTTATCAAGCCTTTGAAGGTAACTTATAGCATAAAAAGGCTCAAAATTAGCTATATTTTAAAATATAGCTAATTTTAACAAACATTTTAACTACAACTCCTACTTGTAAACCGCCTTAAATAAGGGTTTACCTGTATAATTAATTGGCAACTCGCGTTACTTTACCAAATTTCAGGTACAAAATCTAAAATAACCCACCCAAAGTAGCCTTTTACTAGTTCAATCTACCTATGTCAAGCAGTTTTATATTATTACAAAAATATTAAATATTCCCAATATATCTGTAATTTTTTGCCTTTTTAAACAAAGAAGTATTCTTCTTAAATTTCCTAACCAATTTTCACGTTTGAGTTATTTTTACAAAAAGCTTACTTTTAATAAAGTAATTTGTAGTACGTTTAACTTACTAGCAGTTCAATAAAATTATAGCTACTTTTGCTTATATTTATACCGTTCGTTTATTTTACAATCAATTAATTTTTCTACCTATAACTATTTTTTAGATAAACCATTTCTTTTTTTTTTACCTCTCTTTTCTTCACCCACCTATCCTACCTAAACAACCCACTTAAGGAGCATTCTGCTGCCTATATAAAGCTTGCCAATAAAATAAACTATGTAGTTACAAGTTAGGTTTTAGCATTTACTTTTGCAATCCCTCTACCCCGCACTTGGGCAAACTAGGTAAACCTAGTTTGCCTGCGCTCAAAGATTCAGTTTTTTTATTGGTGATTGCTATTACCCAAAAACTTACAGCTTATAGCGGTAATAGCAATGGCAATATATCACTGTAATAAATCAGAAGTACGAAGAAGCAAAGGACAAAATGCAGTTGCAGCAAGTAGCTATATTTCAAGAAGTAAATTGCAGTTTTTTACAACTGACCGTAAAACAGGAGAAAAACGTACTGTTACCTATAATTTTAGCAGCAAGAAAGGACTTGTTCATAGCGTAATTCTAGCCCCGGATGATGCTCCTAGTTGGGTATATGATAGACAAGAATTATGGAATAGAGCAGAAAGTAGTGAAACAAGAAAAAATGCTGAGACTGCTAGAAAGCTGACCATAGCCTTACCAAAAGAATTAACTCAACAACAGAATACTGAACTTACCGAACACTTTGCTTCTGAGTGCCTAGTTAGTCATGGCATGATAGCAGATATAAACATTCATTATGACAATCCAAATAATCCTCATGTCCACATTCAGATGACTACTAGAAGACTACTACGTTTAGAAAATGGCGAAGTAATTTTTGGTGAAAAAGGACGTGATTGGGGAAGAAGAAATTTTTTATATTATTATCGAGAAAATGTAGCCTATTTCATCAACCAATATTTAGAAAAATATGGTCATTTAGCTAAGGTATCACATTTATCGCATAAAGCAAGAGGAATTGATTTAATACCGACTATCCATGAAGGAACAACATGGTATATAAAAGACTCGAAGCTAAAATTAACAAATGTGCAAATACTCAAAGAAAATGCTACAAAGATTAGAGAAGATATAGAATTAGTTTTTCAGAAATTATCAATTAACAAGCCAGTTTTTACTAAGGAAGAAATTGCTATAGTAAGTTTTATAGGGAATATTTTGGTTTATTTGTTGGGATGAATTATAAAAAGTACTGCCAAATCAAAAATTAGATTAACGGTAAGTAACATTTAATTTAACTGATTTGGCTGTAGGTTACAGTGGTTATTTTTCCACTGTCTCTTATTTGCAGCTTCTTTGTTTTTTTAAGAAAAATATTTGATTTTACTTTCCAATTCGCTTTACTCCTCTTCTAATATGGAATAGGTGTGGTGTTGATAGCACTTAACTTAATATGTTTAAGTTTGCTGTTAAGTTAGTAAGTGCCATCTAGTTAACTAACAAGTACAGAGGTTAGAATAAAACGCAAATTTTACCAATCTAACCTCTAGTACCCCATTTTTTTGTAACCTAAAAAACGGTAGGAAAATCATATGACTAATAACGACCAAAATCAACAAAAAGAAATTATTAACTTGCACGAGCTTCAGCCAGAATTGGTTGAAGCAAGGTTAACATTAACAAAGGTATTAAAAACGCTTTGTTCTAATGATCAGCTAATGCAGACAGTATACGACTATTCAGGTGATAGTGCTACAATCATTATATGGTATTTACAACAAGTCATAAAATATTTAGATGCCGTTATTGCCAATAATAAAGTGATACTTGATGCTTTAAGTGGTAAATTTTAATAAAATCATTTACCCTTATTTTTTAAAGATTGTAGCTATTTGAGGTAATGAAATAAAAAATTTGAATGTGTAGCGACTTAATATTTCTGATTAATGTCGCCACACATTAAATCTTAATTAGCTAAATTAGGTGTTTAATTTAATAATAATTCTATTGTCTCCAGTTTAGCATTATTATAACAAATTTTACCAAAAAATCATTGATAGAGGAAAACCTCTATACTTTTGGGAGTTAGCTAGTTTATCATTTTTTAAAGCCATTGCCACCCATCTTACTTGCCCACCACAATAGGGACGAAGCTAGCAGCAATGTTAATAAGAACAGATTACCAAATATCACCTCGAGTCCAAATTTTACAATAACTTCAATTAATCCGCCTTTACCTGCAGCAATTATATATTCATTAATTTCTCGCTGCTTTTTCCTCTCTAAAATATCCTCTACTAATTGAACGGTAAAATTATGGTCATACTTTAAACCTGATTCACCATATTTTTGCTCAAACTCTTCCTTGGTTAATTTGTTATTGTAAGTTTCGAAATATTTAGCAATATCCCGTAACTCAGGTTCAATAATATGTTTTGGGTTAAAAGCTCGCCATAGACTTGAACTATCTGCATAAGCTTGTCGGCAAGCTGCCCGCCAGACATCTAGTTTACTGCTGCCTAACAAATCAACGATACTTTTATTAAATCTACGCTCTGGCAATAAGGTGGAATAGTAACGCGGGTGAATTGGTTTGCTATTTGCCCGATAACCTGAGTATACTTCCTCATTTTGAAGCTTTATTTCTTGAGGATAAGTTTTTCTGAATACTTTCTCTCTTAACAACTCCTTTTTTAATCCAAGACTTTGTTCTTTGGTATTAGGATACTCATTTAATGATTGATTCAATTCTTGAAATGGACGCATTACTATGTGTAATTTTTGATGAACATTTGCTGAATCCTGGATTGGAGAATATAACTCTAGCATTGATCCCATAGTGAGTTTTAATGATGGGCTTTTATTCTCATATGCCCCTAACTCAATTGTAAAGTATGAATCATTGCTAGATTGATTTATATTTAAAATAATAGTTATATTAGTACTTGTATTAGGACTTATCACTTTTGGTAGTAATATAGATTTACCAGTTTTGGCACTCGATAGGTTACTACCCTCAGCTTTACAGGTATTAATTAATATTAATTGTGCTAATAAAATATTTAATAATGATATTATCCTTGAGTTCATATGTAATTTCCTCATTGATGAATTAAGATTTTATAAATAACCTAGGGAAGTTTTAGGCTTCTGTGATAGTATCTCTTATTTCATCAAGATTTTTAATCATTTTTTATAAGTAATTCTTAGTTAGTCCAGCAATGCTAAATTGAATTGAGATCAGAGGAATATGTTGGTAAATACAGAGAGTACATTCCGTTCTTTCAATACTTCCTTGATTTTAATAGCTAAATTAGGCACTGACTTAATAATAATTTTAGCCACTGTCTCCAGTTCAACACTACTAATAATAAATTTTATAAAAAATCACTAATAGTGAGAAAAACCGCTGTACTTCTCGGATTAATAAAGATATGTGTGAAGATGATACTACGTGGTGTTAAGCACCGAGGTTAGAAGCAACAATCATCAAATTTTTAAATCTAACCTCAGTGTCTATTTTTCAAACACAAAAAACAGGAGTTAATTTTATGACTAACGACGTTAAAGATCAACAACAAAATAATTTAACAAATGAAAAAATAAATAATATCACTAACATTGCGGCACAAATACTTAGAGAAGTTTTGCAGAGCAATAATATAACTTATATAGAATTTATCGAAGTTCGTATAGGTTTAGAAGGAATTGAAATAGTTGGCAAAGTGTTAGAACATAATAAGCTTATAACTGCAATACGTCTTTGCGATAACGATATTGGATTTAAGGAACTAAGTCTGCTTATCGAACTGTTAGAGCATAATCATAGTTTGATTAATATAGATATTGAATATAATAATATAGGTGTTCAGGGGCTAATTATACTAGCTGAATTTCTAGAAAATGATAAAACCATAAAGCAAATAAGTCTTAGAGGCAATGATATTGGCGATGAGGGAGCGGATATACTGGCAGGAGTTCTAACAAATAATGAAATTATAAAGCAAGTGGATATTGGTAGCAATAATATTAGTGATAAAGGAGCAATTATACTAGCAAGACTTCTAACAAATAATAACACTATAAAGAAAATATGTCTCAATAATAATATTATTGGTGATGTTGGGATTGTCCAGCTTGTTAAAGCTTTGGAAGCTAATAGAACCATCAGCCAAATAGACCTTAGCTATAACAATATTACTGATAATGGAGCAATAACACTAGTGGGACTTCTAGAGTCTAATAATAAAATTACAAGCAAAATAATAATAGAGTTCACAAATTTTGACAATGAAAATATTAATTATCAAGTAGAAGAGCTGTTAATTGAAACTCTAGAAAGCCACAACAAAAAACTGGGGGTATAATTTTAAAAATATTCATCTGTATCATATCTGATACAGAATATCAATAAGGTGATCGATGTAAACAGTGGCATTTGGTTAAGTTTTTAACTTATCTATTTTAAAGCAAACTCATAATAAATCAAAAAGACCCATATTTAGACTTAGAGCGTAATAATTCAAAAACTAGGTCTCCCTATCATAATGATACTAAAAAGCCGTGTAATAGCCTTAAAATAGTTAAATAGGGGTATCTATGATAAACCACTTCATAAAGTTACTCCTGCTACGAGTTAAAACAATTATTTTTACAATAACCAAAAATTATTAATGCTAAATAAATGTTACACTTGGCTCTAATACTGAAGGAGATGGGGTAATTTAATAATAATTCAACTTGACTTGTGCGGTGCTTGATATATCTCTGCTCTTTGAGTACATACTACTTTCTAATTAAAGCAAAATTTATTATCTAAGGAGAAAATATGACAGACAAAGCAACAAAATCAATAATTTTAGTTCGTGTTTCAACAAGGGAGCAAGAAGAAGGGTATTCAATTGAAGCTCAAAAATATAGATTAGTAGAATATTGCCAACGTAAAAATCTTGAAGTTATCGAAACTTTTGAAATTATCGAATCTTCCAGCAGAGGTGATCGCAAACAATTTAAAGAGATGATCAAATTTGCTAAAAGCCATAGAGAAACAATTGCTATAGTTGCTGATAAAGTAGATCGAGTACAAAGAAGAATCTCAGAAATTTCATTACTAGAAGAACCAATAAAAGCTGGTAAGATAGAATTACATTTTAGAACAGAAGGTTACATAATAGATAAAGATTCTCAGTCTCATGCAAAGCTAATGTGGGGAATGAACGTATTGATAGCACAATCTTACGTTGATAGTTTAAGTGATAACGTTAAAAGAAGCCTAGATCATAAATTGCGTAAAGGAGAGTGGATAGGGCCAGCCCCTCTTGGTTACCTAAATAGTCGAGATGAAAGAGGAAACAGTATAGTAATTCTCGATCCTGTAAGAGGTTCTATCATAAAAAAACTCTTTGAAGAATATGCAACAGGAATGTATACTCTTAATTATTTGACTGAAAAAGCTAAGGAGCTTGGTCTTAGAAGCAAAAACAATTGCTACGTCAATAAAACAGTAGTGCATCGAATGATCCAACAACCATTTTATTACGGTGAAATGAGAGTAAAAGGAGAGATGTGGTCACATGGTTACCAAGCAATTATAACAAAAGAGACTTTTATGGCATGTAAAGATGTACGTTTAGGGTGGAAGAAGAAGCCTTTTAAATATGGTGGTAAGGATTTTCTTTTTAGAGGATTAATAACCTGTGCAGTAACTGGTAAAGTTGTAACAGCTGAAACTCACAGCAAAACATATTCAGATGGCAAAGTGGACGAATGGACTTATTTAGGTACATGGGATCCAAAGAATCCAAACAAAAAGATTTATGTAAGAGAAGATGAGGTTTTAAAGCAGGTAGAAGAGGTTTTTAAAAGAATAGGTATAAGAGACCCAGAAATGCTAAAAGAGACTCTAGCCTATTTAAAAAACACAAATGAGCTAAAGAAAGATGAGCATGGGCAAGCAACAGCTGCTTTAAAGAAAGAACATACCGAAAATGAGAATAGATTAAATTCATTAATAGATTTGCGACTCAATGGAGAACTTAGTACAGAAGAATTTCAAAGAAAAAAACAACAATTAAAAGATCGCCAATATGAAATTGCTCGTTTAATTAAAGTTTATGAGGAAGCAGACGATAAATTTACTGATACCGCTACAACGCTAATAACTCTAGCATCTGAAGCCTATGAAACTTTTAAAGGTTCTGAAAGCCCTCAAAAACGCAAAATGATAAATTTCGTATTTCAGAACCTCAAACTAAGGGGCAAAAAACTTGAGACCTCCCTACGTTTCCCGTTCGATATTTTTGAAAAAACGACAACTTGTACCGAATGGCGGAGAGAGAGGGATTCGAACCCTCGATACGGTTAACCCGTATAACGGTTTAGCAAACCGTCGCCTTCAGCCTCTCGGCCACCTCTCCAAATCATAACATGATTATATTATGAGTCACTTATAGCATTGAATCGTTTATATTTCTATAATTATTTTATATAAGTTCAATAGGGTAATTTAAAAGTCACAATCAATAGTTGATGCACATGTGTATACTAGGGTTCTGATACTGTCCTAAGAGCCAAGGACTAAAATAGGATTAAAGATAGAATTATTTTTAATTACTCCAAAGACAATATGTAATAATTTACGCATAATAGCAACAATAATAACCTTAGTAGGTTTACCCTTACTAGATAGCTTTTGGGTAAATTGTTTAAATATAGGGTTATGATTTTTAGCTACTATAGCAGGAAAGTATAGTGCTTTACGTAGTTTAGCTGAACCAATCTTTGATATAGCACTTTTCCAAATACTCTATGTTTAGGTGTAAGTCCTGCATAAGTAGCAAACTCCCTAGTGCTATTAAAAAAATCTAAATCTGGAGATTCTGCCAATATAGCAACAGCTGTAAGTTTACCTATACCTAGCCCGGATATTGCATGAGATAGGAGGAGAGAACCCCCCTGTAGTGATATATAATACTAGTGTTACAAAGCATTAAAGCAAGGAATTTTGCCATGAAATTGTATAGCATCAAATTACCAATTTACCAAAGTAAAAAATCGTCAATTAGCAATAAATTTCACTGGTGGTGATATTAGTAGCGATGGAGGTGCGTTGTTGCTAGGAGAAGCAGATAGAAGAGTTGGTATACTCGGTGAACTTCAAGAATTGGCGTCGTCGTGTCTAAAGATCAAAGCTGCTCACGTACTAATATACGCTCCGCTGCTCGACTTTGACACTCCTAGCTCTTCTTGAAGTTCACCGAGTATACCAACTCTTCATTTATGAGCAGTATATCACTAATGATTTGGCAAAATTATTTCCTGATAAACGTAATCCTAGTAAAATTACTCACAGCTTAGTTTCAATACTCAAGCAGCGTATTTACTCGATTGCTCTTGGTTATGAAGACTTAAATGATCATGATCATTTAAGAAAATGTCCAGCTTTACAAACAACTGTCGGTACACTCGAAGATATGGCTAGCAGCTCTACTTTATGCCGTTTTGAGAATAAAGCTGATCGTCAGTTTGCCATAGAGGTACATAAGTTGATGCTGGATAAATTTATTGCATCATATAAAACAGCTCCTTCGTCACTGATACTTGATTTTGATGCCATAGATGATGAGATTCACGGTAATCAGGAAGGTAAGTTTTATCACGGTTATTATCGTCATAATTGTTTTTTACCTTTATACGTATTTTGTGGAAAAAAGTTATTAGTTAACTATTTACGTCCATCAGATCAAGATCAAGCTAAGCATGCATGGGCAATATTATCGTTATTAGTAAAGTATCTACGTAAAGCATGGCCTGAGGTTGAGATTATTTTTCGTGGTGACGGTGGATTCTGCCGTCATAAAATGTTAGATTGGTGCGATAGTAATAATGTAAAGTATATAGTTGGCATGGCAAAAAATAATAATCTTAATAAACTGCTTGCATCCATTATGCAACAGGCTAGTAAGCAATTTGCTACAACAAAAGAAAAGCAACGTCTTTTTAGCGAATTTCAATATCAAGCTGGCAGCTGGAGTCGTCAACGCAAGATAATAGGTAAAGCTGAAGTAGGTAGCCTTGGTGAGAATCCAAGATATGTAGTAACTAATTTAGCAGGTAAGCCTGAAGATTTATACGACAAAATTTATTGCACACGTGGCGATATGGAGAATCGTATTAAGGAGCAGCAGTTACAGTTGTTTGCTGATCGTACTTCTTGTCATAAATGGTGGGCTAACCAGTTGAGATTGCTTTTATCCGGGTTAGCATACACTTTGATAGAATATATTCGTGATAAACTATTGCAAGGCACGGAACTAGCCAAAGCACAAGTTGGTACTATACGTTTAAAACTATTTAAAATTGGAGCTATAATTATTCGTAATACTAGAAGTATCAAATTCTTGTTAGCTTCATCATATCCTTATCAGCATATATGGAATAGTGTCCTGAAGGCGTTAGCTCTAGAATGAGCTAACTATAGTGCTGTTCCCGGCACATATAAAAAATGGGGTAAGGGGGAATTTTATCTAAAATCAGAAAAAATCATGATTTTAGATATATTTTGTAAGAAAATTAACCAGTATGTAAGATTTATATACTAATTTACAACTCAACTCATATTCATACACCCTGCATGCAATATGCGGGCTAGAATGGTTTGCATGTCATCTATTTTTTTGCCATCACTATCCTGAAAATCTAAATCTGTAATCTTGGCAAGGGCTAGATCAAAACCTTCTTGGTACTTTGATTTACATGCTTCTTTAAGTATGTCAGTATGAACTAATTCCTCAGCGGGAATTGGTTTAGTTATTACTATACTGGGGTTTAAGGTTATGCCCTTTGATTTTCGATATGAATCAAATAGATACATCAAGGCTTGAAAATTGCTTGTTGTTTTTTGCAGTTGATCATTTAAATTGACTTGTTGTGTTAGAGCTTGTCCGCAAACTAAAATTAAGGTATGATGAAGTGAACAAAGTATTATTAGTAAGAAGTATAAAAGAATGAGCAGAAAAAATTATCCAACAGATTTAACAGATGAAGAATGGTTAAGGATAGAGGGTTTGTTTCAAGTATCGTATGTAAAGGGAGGTAGACCTTTAAAACATAGCAAAAGAGAGATTTTGAATGCAATTTTTTATGTATTACGTACTGGGTGTCAGTGGAGATATATGCCGCATGACTTTCCAATTTGGAAGACAGTATATGAACAATTTAGAAGATGGAAGAAGCAAGGTGTATTTGAACGTATGAACCATGAACTTATCAAGGATGTTAGACGAAAATTAGGTAGAAATGAGTATCCTAGTGCTTGCATAATAGATAGTCAGTCTGTCAAGACAACAGAAAAAGGGGAGCTAAAGGTTATGATGGAGCTAAGAAAATTAAGGGCAGAAAGAGGCATATTATTACCGATACACAAGGCTTTGTATTAGGTTGTTATGTCGGTTCTGCGAATGAGAATGATCGATACGGAGCTACAGTGCTACTCAGTAACATGCAAAAAGAGTACACTACTATTAAACAAATGTGGGCTGATATGGGGTATCAGTCTAAAGATTTAAAGGGTCTCATTAAGGAAAAGTATAACATAGATTTAGAAATTGTTAAACGCCCAGTGTGCAGATTTTGGATACCAAAAAATACACCACTAGAACTATTGCCAACAAGGGAAGTTGGGTTTAAAGTACAGCCAAGGCGATGGGTTGTTGAGAGAACCTTTGCTTGGATAAATAGAAATAGAAGGCTCTCCAAGGAATATGATTTTCTTACTGATTCTAGTGAAAATATAATTTTTTTGGCTATGAGTCGATTACTTCTTCGTAGGATTACTTCTATTACTTAGTTTGCGGACAAGCTCTTATACTGATTATCTTTCAAAATAGAATTAATAATTTAATTCCAACTAATGATAAACCTAATACTAAATTATACCATGATACCATGTTAATTCTATTTTGAAAGATAATCAGTATAACTATCTCTAAGATAATATACTTTATATAATACAAAGTATATCTTATATGTAAAGTATTTTTGATAAAAAAAGGAGAAAATGTTATTAATAATACTCTTACTATTCTGTTACATTTATTGTAGATCGCATAAGAATAGGCTATAATAGCACAAAAAAGTATAGACAGGTCGTTTCATATTTCTTCCAAAAAGTTACTATCTATAGTTATAGAAAATATATAGGATGCTAATAATAATGTTTCTATTTTTGAAAATTTTCCTTTGTTAGATAGCCTAATCCCGTCTAAAATCTAAGATTATAATTAACAGGTCATTATTTTTTATTAAAAATACTTTACATATTAAAATAATTATATTATTCTATATAAAATAATATTAGTTCGCTACTTTCGTGTATACCAGTTGAATTTCAAGAGTTGGCTAGAAGTGTAAGTGGTAAGCGAGCGTGCTAGGCGTACATATAAGGAATTTCTAATCTAGGCTGGAAAGGTACGGGAATAATTTTATATTTAAAGATGAGGCTATTTTGACAAAACAACGTATACAAGAGCTTCTACATCAACAGGAGGAAGCTCGGCACAGTGTTAATAAGGAATCATATTATTATACTGAAACAATATCAACAAATCATACAGTGACAAGGTTTAACCAAGGAAAATATGATCAAGATATGGCGGCAACGAATGCTAGAATTAATGACTTAGAAATAGAAATTAATAGTTTAAGACAACAGGAAGCTGCTAAGGAACAGGCAAGACAACGAGCAATTGCTGAAGAAAAGGCAAGATTAGAGGCTATTGAGCAGGAGAAACAGCAAAAAATAGCTGCTGAACAAGCAAGATTAGATGCAGTAAAACATGGCAATGATGTAATAAGTGCTAATATTAGCAAGCAGCAAAAAGCTAATTTTGATATGTTTCAATCACTTAATAGCAAACAGCGAGCATTTTTCTTATCTGAACTATTTGGTAAGTCTGATAGTGAATCAATGACGATGATTAGTATAATAAAATCTCTAGGAGTTGATGCTGATGAGTTAGCATATTATGCCATTAAGAAAACACATAATGAGTTATTTGAATTAGCTCTATATTATGGGGCTAATTGTTGTAATTACTCGGTTGAAGGCAAAACCTTATTACAACAATTAGTACATAATGGTAATGAAAGCTTTATTAAAAAGGTTCTAGCAACAGGACAGGATTTAGCTAGTACGGTAGTGGAGGCAATAGGTCAAAATGATGTTGTTACCATAAGTAAATTATCATCTTATGATAGTAGCCTTCTATCACAAAAATTTGCTGGTTATACACTGCTACAAATTGCCATATCTGCTCAGAAAACAGAAATAGTGCAGAAGATTTTACAACTAGGTAGTAGCAGTGCAGAAGTTTTAACTAATAACGGTGAATCTGCTCTGAAAATTGCTGTAAGAAGCGGTAATGATGAGATTATCAAAATGGTAGCCCAGCATGCCAATCTGCAAATAGAAATAGCTCAGCTTGGTTCTAAAGTTGATCAAGTCTTTAAAGCAATGATATTAGAACATCAGGATATTGCAACGGTAATTAAACTACTGAAAGGTGAGGAAATATCATTGCAGCAATATCTGATTGTTCAGCATAGTAAGGATGAGGAGAAGATTGCTGCTGAACAAGCTAGAAAAGCACAGGAGGATCGTTTAGTTGAAGAGACATATCTAGAACAAGTACAAGATATAGAACGTTACCAAGAAGACACAACACTAGTGACTTTGCAAGGATTAGTTCTAGATAATCCTCTCCATTAATATGTATGATTCATAGAGATTGTTTCAATTTTAGGATGTGCTAAAATAATGGTATGAACCTACCCTATATACAGAATGAGAAGCGCGTAAACAAGCTAAAAGATACAATTGTAATCTTCCTGGAAAAAGGGTACAGATGGACGTGTGCAAAATCGCTAACAATTTATACCAATATACCGCTATAGATTGATTGTACTAGATATAAGGTTTTGGCTTTATATAAAAGACGTACTGCAACAAATACTTTAGATTTTTTAGAACAAGTTATGGAGCGTATGCCATTTCCCATACAACGTATTCAAACTGATAGAGGACAAGAATTTTTTGCTTATAAAGTCTAGGAACGTTTAAAAGAATATGCTATTAAATTTCGTCCTATTAAACCAGCTTTTCCTCATTTAAACGGCAAAGTAGAACGCACTCAACGAACAGACTTAGATGAGTTCTATTCGAGTATTGATCTTAAAAGCCCTGATCTTATTGAGGAATTAGGATATTGGGAACATTATTACAATTGGAACAGACCACATAGCTCTTTAGGCGGTAAAACTCCAAATGGAAAATATATAGAATTGATTTATCAAACTCCACTCTATGAAGAAGTTAGTGAAAAATATGATCATTCTAAAGAGGAGATTTTAATCCATGGGTACAATAAGAATTTAGCAACAAAAATGTTGAAATGATGTCTGTGAATCCCACAAATCAGCTTATTCATAGTTAGTAATGATAAGTGCCTTGGTCACTATTAAATATTTTTGGAGCTTTGTATTTATTAAGGGCATCTTTTAATAGACTTCTTTCGAAACTCTACTTCTGCTGGTGATTTGGACAATGATGCGGTACTCGAATCCGTAACGGAATTAGAGTACGCTGCGGGTCGAGGTTCCGCGTCTCCTTCAAATCCCTCAGCATAAGCGAGTTTCGAAAGAAGTCTAATACATCAGTTACCAAAGTCACATCCATTGAATTTGATAATTTATAACTCAATATGGCTTTACTATGCCAATCTATAATAGCAGCTAAATACATAAAACCACCATTAGTTCTGACATAAGATTAAATCTCAACTACTCCACTCAACCATTTCTGTCCTCTAATTGAAAGCAGGGGATAAACTTGTTGTTTAATTTTTTGATAGTATTGTTCTATATAATTTATCTCATCTGCGTTTAGCATTCTACGATCTATTAAATCTTTTGCATAAGGAACAAGGGTGAGAGTGTCAAACTCTAGAAAATTTTTATCCTGTAAAGTATTTTTGACATACATCAGATTTTCTATTCTAATGCCAAATTCATTCGTTTTATAATAACCTGGCTCATTGGATACAATCATACTAGGTTCTAGAATAACATTACTGCGTAAACTAATATTTTGTGGTCCTTCATGAACACTTAAGAAGCTACCAACACCATGACCTGTACTATGTGGATAATCTTGTCCATCTCTCCATAAAAACTGCCGAGCTAGAACATCTAAATTAGCTCCAGTAATAAGATTAACTGGAAACTTAATCATCGACAAAGCAATATGCCCCTTAAGAACTTGAGTGTAACGTAATTTTTGTTCTTTGGTAGGATACCCACCTATAGCAAGAGTCCTAGTTACATCAGTAGTACAACCGTTATATTGACCACCAGAATCAATTAATAATATGCCTTTACCTAAGATTTTCTTTGCCCCCGTGCTTGTTGCTCGGTAATGAATTATAGCACTATTTTCCTTAAAGCCACATATAGTCGGGAAGCTATCCATAACATATTGATCTTGCTTAAATCTAAACCCTGTTAATATTGTTCCTAAATCATATTCAGTTTGATCTTGTAAATTTGGTAGTTCGAATAAATATGCAAAGAATTCGCATAGTGCCACCGCATCCTTAATATGGGAATTAATTGCATGGTTAATTTCAATATCGTTTTTACGGGCTTTAGCTAATTGACAAGGATCATTAATTTTTTCTATTATCTTAGTGCTTAGCAAATCTATGATATAATTGGAAGTGAAGTTTTCGTCAATTAGGACTTTATTAGCTTGACTCAATATATCAGCAAATTGTGCTGAAGGTAAGATAGTTATATGAGGACGAGCAAGTATAATATCTTGGTCTACCCTATTTGGATTAATAAATAAATATAGTTGGTTCTTAGTGATTAGGACTATACCAAGCATCAATGGTGAATATGGAATGTCACTTGCTCTGAGATTTAATAACCAGCATATTGAATCTGCTGCAGTAACAATCATGGTATCTGCAGAATATTTAGTGAGTAGATTACGGCACATGGTAATTTTATCACTATACGATTGACCAGCAAACTTATCATCATAAATATATATTTTTGATGATGGTTCAACTGGCCTATTACGCCAAATTTGATCTACTAAATTATTAGATACTTTATGTAAACGAGTCTTTATTTTAGCAAATATTTTTAACTTAACATTAGTGAAGAGTTTCGCATCATATCCTAATATACCATCATTACCTAAATAATCATCCCAAGGAAAATAGGGTAAATCTTTAATATCGAAAATCTCAAAAATTTTTGGATCTAGTTCACGCTTACTTTGTTCTAGATAACGACCATCTGTAAAAAATATAACATTATTTTTACAGATCACCACAATACCATTTGACCCACTAAAGTTAGTCATATATTGCAGTCGTTTAGCACTTTCATGAACATACTCGCTAAAATATTGATCATTAGACGGTACTATATAGGCATCTATTTTATACTTAGCGAAAAGACCCCTAATATTGCTAATACGTTCTTGCATTAAATTATCATCGATAGAAAAGATTTATCTTCCTCTGCTGCTATTAGGCGATTTCTTAATTAAAGAACCCACATGGCTGGGAGTAACATTATCTGTAGTCAGGGCCTTAGGTGATATATCACCTGCAATGGATTTCCCAATCAGTTGAGCGGCTTTTAGAACTTCAGGATTCAATGTTTTTAAGTTACCTAAAGATCTGTCTACCTGCTTCTCTCTTCCAAGCTGCGAAGTTCTACCTAACATTCCATCAATAGGAGCTTTAAAATAATCAGCAATAGCTATAACCGCTTCGGTACTTAGCATTTTTTGGTTATTATCATCTTCTCTTAAAAAAGGACGAACGCTGTCTTCACTACGACCAATTTTTGATCCTAATTCGTATTGAGTCATTTGGTTTTTGTTCATCTTCTCGGTGATAAAGCTCTTCAAATTAGCACTTAATGCTTCTGGAGATAGTTGCATATATTCTTGTTTTTCTTGAGGCTCAAACTCCTTTCTACCTAGCACTTCATCAATAGAGCAGTCAAAATAATTTGCAAGTTTGATTATGTTTTTTATTTCAGGACGTCGATTACCCAACATCCCCCTCATAGTAGTCGTAGGAATGCCTGCAAGTTCAGCAAGATCACTTGCCTTTAGTTGTTTTTCTTCCATTTTATTCCCAAGGAATTCTTGTATATTTTCAATCCAGCCCATTGTAAATATTTTTTTATAAAATTGATCCGTGAAAAACGGTTTTTTCTTGACAACAAAAAATTGTCACAGTAAAGTTGTTTATCTTACTAAATGAACCAAGGAATTATTTAGTAAGATAAACTTTAAAAACTAAAACTATTCAGTACATAAATTCAACTACTACAAATATAGGTAAGTTGAACAAAAACGAAATAATACTAAATAGTTAGTTAAGCACAAAACCTCAATCATAAAAGGAAATGCCTTATGAATATATACAATATTTACTCAGTAATCAAATTTATTCTTGCTTATTTAGCAACTTTCTTTTTAAAAATGCAACCTCAACTACCCTATCTAATAATGAATAGGAATATTTTACCTACAATCATAGTAAGAGGGTTTTATGCAAAATGATTTTAATGATAAAGATATAAAACAACTATATAGCAAGATTATGACTATATCAGGTTACATAGTTGCCATGAGATCAGAGTGTATAAGAGAAGCTAAAAAAACTGAAGATGCTCTAAAAATCCTAATCAAGCGTACATATGACATTAGAGGTGGGCTTTGGATATGTTTGATTACTATATGGTTTTTAGCCATACTTTTTTTGCAAAAAAACTTTTAGCCAGTACTTATTAAATTTATAAACTTAAAATTGGAAGAAGGAAAGCTAGACTTTATGTTACATTCACCGTTTGACACGTCTTATCTTCGAGATAAATATGAGAAAAAATTATGCTATAGAACTGGATTATCATACGGCGTGTTGGATGAAAATTTACATTTTCGTTACTGGCTACATGTTATTATTTGCAGATTTTGTCATTTGGGGCATAGTTATTCTTCTTCCATCTATTATGAAACCAAAACCATTGACCTGGATTTTCTTTAACCCAATTACCTAAAATTTGATTAATGGTAAACATTATATTATAACAATCTGTTTTACTATTATTAGTTTTTTGTAATTGTATTGGTGGATGGATAATAGCTTTAAAATAACTATTATTACTAGTGCGAACCACTTGTAATGGTATAATCGGGTAGCCGAATTGTAAGGCAATTTTAGCAATTGCATGAGCAGTCATGGCCGGTTGGTCTAAAAATGGTACTTCAATGCCATTATTCATTTTTTGATCTACAAGCATGCCAATTGCATATCCTGATTTGATTGCAGATATGAGATCTCTTGCACCCTTTTCTCCTTTTGGAATTAGCTTTATATCACTAGTTTTACGCGTATCATTAATTAGCTTATCAATATAAGGATTATTTAATTTACGATAGATAACAGCAAATTTAGGATAAAATTTATTTATAATTTTAAGTGCAAAATCCCAATTAGCAAAATGCCCTGTAAATAATAAAAACGGTTGATGTGATTTCTGAAATTCTATTATATTATCAAGCCCACTTATCTCTACCCTTTTGGATAACTCTTCCTCTGACATCTTATTAACATATGGAAATTCTCCTATAAAACTACCAAAATTATCCCATACTTGATTAATGGTTGCTTGAGTCTCCATGCTTAGACCATTTGTCTGATTCTTGCCAGAAATATTTTGAATATTTTCTTTTGCAATTTTATTGACTGGCAATAGAGGTCCTATTTTCCTTGCTATACACCGACAAATTTGTACAGATTTGTCGATACCAAATATTCCTAATATCTTTAGTACTATTAAAACGAAAAAATACTCAAGCAAATATTTAATATTTTTCTTAATATTTTTAAAGAATTTTTTCATATATTAAATCTGCTAATAATTTTTGATTATTTAGTAATAAATGTACATCACAACATATTACTGACAAGTCAGTATCACATATTTTTACGTAATCTTTTCTAGTTGTTATTAGAAGAGAATTAGATTTTTCTGATTGTTCTTTTAAATAGTCTAAATCTTCTTTACGATATTGATGATGGTCCGGAAAAATTTTATTACCTACTAACTGCAATCCATAATTTTCTAATGTAGAAAAAAACCGTTCAGGATTACCTATACCACTAAAGGCAAAATAGCTCTTTGTTTTATCTATGTCTATAGTTGGAACTATTTGGGCTTGAAAAAAGGGAAGATCCTTATGTAAGGAAAAAGGAACAACATTACTCGAACCAACGAGAATAACTATATCAGCTTTTTCAATAGCTTGTTTAGGATACTCACGCAAAGGACCGGCTGGAATTAACAATTCGTTGCCAAGTAACCTGTCAGCATCAACTGACAGAATAACAATATCCTTATAAAAATTAGGATTCTGCATTGCATCATCTACTATAATCACCTTTGGTTTAATCCTTTTTATAAAAGGTAGTATATATTGAATTTTCTTGCTAGCTATGACTTTACCATATTTTAGTAGCATTACTGCTTCATCCCCGACATCTAGTACTGTATGATGTGGTTCAACTAACAACGCCGTTTGCAGTTTACTGCCATAACCTTTAGTAATAATTATAAAATCAATATTAATAGCCTTCAACACTTTCGCAAGGAAGATCACTATTTGAGTTTTACCAGTACCTCCAATGCTTATATTACCAACACAAATTACTTTACAAGGAAATATTATAGGGCGTGCAATTATTTTTCTTAAATAACTAAAAAAAAGATATAACCAACTTAGTGGTAACAATAAATATGATATAATAGTTTTGGTGTGCCAAAATTTAGGATAAATAAGCCTGATCATAAATTTAAGACAACTTAAGCCCTATCATAGAAATTATCATAGTCGTAATAAAGAAAACTCGCATGGCAGAGTATGGCTCGTTAAAACACACCATCCCTACTATTACTGTTCCTACAGCTCCGATACCAGTCCATATAAGATAAGCAGTACCAAGAGGAAGTTTATCTAGAGTTTTACTTAGACAAACAAAACTCAATATAGAAAAAATAATAAAAGCTATAATGGGTTTTACTTTGGTAAAACCCTCTGACAATTTCAGCGATATAGAGAAACCTACCTCAAATAATCCTGCAAATATAAGGAGAACCCAAGTTACTAGCATATTGTTACCTTTGTTTAATTTGTCCTGAAGATTTGCTATTTTTATTATTTTGTAAAGACTTTTTACTAGGTAAGTTAACCGATAGCTGATCTTTTATTATATCTAATTTGTTAGATTTTAGATTGACTACCGACTTTATTTGACTATCTAATTTTTGCATGGATACATTATGCTCTACTGCTCGCTGTTGAGACAAGAATTCCTTATTATTTTTCCATAAATTACTTTTTAGAGCGGTAATTTTTTCTTCTTGCATACTCATGGATTTATCCTGACTGAGAATTACCCCGCCAATTTTCTCGCCGATTTTGGGAGCATATTCTATTGCTAGAATAGAAGCTGGTACTACCATAAAAGCAAATGTAGCACCAGCTGTTGCAACACTGATAGCCCCAACTGCTAGAACAGAAATAGCAGTTATAATTTTACTAGTTGCTTGTTTAAATATTTCAATTTTCTTATTATGTTTTACTGCAACATTTACTATTCTATTAATTTCTAATCTAGCATTAGTGCTGACTTCCTTTGGGTTTTGATATTTTTTTACCGCATGCATTACCGTTGTACAAAATACTTCTGGTTCAAGCTGTATAAAATTTGTTAATTCATAACTATTCCTTGCTGCCAGTAAATCTTTTAACACTTGTTTTATTACTTTTCTCTCTTCAGAATTTGCCTTACCAAAATTTGTACTTATTAGTGTATCAATTATTATATCTTCTGATTTGTTTAGAATATTATCTCTATCTTGATATTCTACTGCATCAGGAGAGATTGCTACCGAAAATAACATTAAAACTGTTGAAAAACTATCATCCGTAATAACTTTCTGACCGAGAAAAACTCTTAATTTACCAATACAATTACTTATATGGACATCAATCTCAGGTGTTGATTTAAGTCTAATTTCGTAATCAATAGCTATTATATTAGCAAGTGTTAAACACGCATGTTTTGTTATATTATTAAATAACTCTTCACTTATTCTTTTTTTACATACAGAAATGTTTATACTGCTAAAGATGTTCATTAGTCTTTGGCTCTTTATTTTTTAACATGAGAGTGTTTTTCTACAAATGAAGCTATCGTATCCTCAAAAGAAATAAATTTTTTATTTAGTAAGTCAATTTGCTTAGTTTTTTCATCTTCTGTTAAGAAAGAATATTTAATACTATTAGACACTATTTCTTTTAGCTTATCATAAGATGGTTTATAGCGAGTGACAAATTTTAAATATTCATCAGTTAAATTATTACGTGACACCCCTAGATCATCAGTAGAAATTGCAATTGGTACTCCATACTGCATATAAAGTCTCACTGGATGATCGTTACCTTGTACTCCTAGTAACGCTTCATTACTAGTCAAATTAATTTCTACAAGTATATTTTTGTTTAATAATGTATTTATTAATTGGTAGGGGTTAGATTCGTGCATAATATCAACACCATGTCCTATACGGTTTGCCTCTGCCACATTAACCGCATCATTAAAAGTAAGCTCTCCCGCGTGCAGCGACAATTTTACATTAGGAAATCTTTGTTTTAAGAAACGAAACATTTTCATATGCAACTTATAATCACGTAAAGCAATAGGATGAGCCTCATTACCAACAATGTTAACTCCAACAAATTTGGTATTATTTTTTACCATTAAAAACGCTGAATATAATCCAGAAAATATCAGCGATGGTTTGTTAAAACGTACTACATATGGTTGAAATCTCATACTAAAATCATCATCATCAATATCTTTGGAGTTAGATACGATTTCACGTAAATTTTGAGCGATTTCATTTTGTATAATGCTATCTTTATCTAAAACATCAACAGCCTGACTTAAAACACTATTGATAGTGGCATCATCTGTATTACTTGTTAGTTGATTAACCTTATCCAGTGCAGGATTATCACTAATTGGGGCTAGGAACAATATAGTTTCAATATATTGGATATTTTCTGATTTAGCTCTTACCTTTAATAAGGTCAAACTACTTTTGACATCAACTGCTTCTATTGGACCTACATATCCAAAAACATTAAAAAAATGTTTTAATCCATCTTCTTGAACACAGTTATGATCGTAAAAGAATTTACCATATGACCAGTGACTTAAAATAGTGGTATATAGATCATAATTATCTTGCAGAGCAGTAACACTAAGGCATGTTTTATTTAGTTTATTTGGTTTATTTTTTTGCGCGTGATAGCTATTTTTATCTATACAAAAACCAGCCTTATTAATAAGATCTAAATAATTTTCGGCATATATAGCTCCACTAAAATGATGATGAAGCTCCCCTCCTTTGGGTAACAAACTTAAAAACATATTAAGCTCTGCCATATCGTTACTGGATATTAAATTATGGTAATATTTACTAGTAGCGATATAATCTTTTGTTTCTTTTGGTGAGGAGTCACTAGCCATCGTCACTTCTGCAATAAAAATAATATTTAAAATAATGATAACTCTTACTAACTTTTTTACAACAATATTCATATATTCCTCTAAGACTTATTAATAATTTTGTTATAAAAATATACTAACTACTTAAGATTACAATTACTTATTTGCCGTTATTTCTCTTATACGCATGTTAAGTTTTGTAAATATCATATCAGGTATTCTTTCTGTTGATAGTTTATACACAACCTTAGGTTCTAATACATCTTCTTTCTTTACGTCTATAGATAGTACAATAGTATTCTCCGGCATACAAGAGTAGATTTCTTTTATAATTGTCAAGAAAGTTGCAAAATCTTTAGTGGCAAATCTTATGTAAACATCATAATTCTTTATCCTTATAGTATCCTGCTTTGTTCCCACCATTGGGTTAATTCCACTTAAGAATTCTTGTTTAATTGATATAGTAATAGGCTCATTTAAGTTGTATTTTTTTGAAAAACTATCAATTGTTGTTATTAACCTTGCTCGTTCTAAACAACTTTGTCTAGCAGAAATAGATAATAATTTCGAATATCTTGCATAAGTTTCTAGTATTTTATATTTGGAATTTATTATAGAATACAACTTTAACGTTTCTTGAGCTAGAGATTCTTCTATATTTTGATTCTTGGCAATTGATTCCATATAATCTTTATTAATACTTTGCAGCAACCATAAAATAGTAGAAATACACAAACAACACATAATAAACTTAAAGAATATAACATTTTTTAGATGAACAATAAAATTTTTAAGCATCTCTTATCCTTTTTTCTTAGTAATAATGACCTCAGTAGGTATTACTACTCTATTAGGTAACTCTAATATTTGATCAGTAAATATTGTAAAATTAATATCCATATTGCTAAATATTTTACTAAAATTTGCAATTTTTTGTTTTAAGAGATGAGTAGCATCTTCAACTAGCATATCACTAACGATAAATTTTAATAATATCTCGATTTTTATATACTGATTAGATGATAATAACGTATTATCTATATCCGACCTTTGCCATTTAATCTCCTCTAGGTGCAGATTAGGTGGTAAATTTGTTAAAAACTTTTCTAACGAGTCAAATGGCGTTGGTACGGGGATTTGCAATAATGCTTCAAATACGTATAAATCAGCTAAATTAGTGGTATTTTGAATATATGGATAGGTTTGCTTAACATTATAATAATCTTGTTCAGCACTAAAATAGTGTGAATTTAAAAGATCTAATTTTCTGTAATTTGCTACGGTTTTAATTTTGATAGCACATGCAGCAAATATCAATACTATTATTATAGTGATAAATGGTTTGAAAATTAAAGCACTGATAATATTGAGTTTAGCTATGGATTCTAAATATTTGTTAGAGGCTAGAAAGCTTTTTTGTTCATTAAATAACTCGACAACCATTGCATCTGAAAATTTGCTATTATCACCTAATACACTGCTAGACTTACATATTACTGGATGTTCACCAAAACTGGATTGTTCTAATAACAACTTTAGACTTTGGTCTACTATAAAAATTATACAAACTTTAAGGGTTAAACTATCAATATAGCTTTTACAAGATATCAAACAATCTTCCACTTCTTGTTCAATTATACCTTGAATATATAAGTCTGACTTATCAGCTGGATAATCAAATGTTTGAATTGAGATTATATTACCTTGATGTTTAACAACAAGTTTAATACCGTTTGTACTTAAAATACATACAAAAATTTGTAAATATTCACTATACTTATTATTTTCAACATTTTTTACAATTTTATCTATAATTGTTTTCCATTCCAAAGCTAAAAAATAAATCCCACCAAACTTTTGTCTCTTACTTGCCAAAAGATTCTCAAGTAACTTACTTAAAGGTGGGGTATAAGGAGTAGATACCAGCAAGGTATTCCACACCTCACTATATTTGGTATTGATGTTATAGACATTGTAAGCAACTATATCATCTATAGAAAAATACTCCTCTATAAACTTTTCTACAGGATTGGTTTTTACTATTGAATGTAGTACAGGTACTATATCATGGCGTACTTCACATGCAGAACCGTTTAATAAGAAGAAAACGTAATAGTTTTTGAATTTACCAAAAAATTCTTTATAGGAGTCTAAATTATCTTGGTTTTCAGCAGGAACAAATAAAGTATCCACAACTTTATCGTGTATTAAAGCACAAAGAAATGTACCTTTATCGCCTATTAAAATAATAATATTTCTTTTATATAAAAAATATACCACCAATTTATGTAGTTTTTTTAGTAAAACTTGTAGTTTGGGTAGTTTGGATATGTTAATCATGTAACTAATACTTAGACTTAAATATTTAAACATAGACTATTATAACAGCAATTATCTTTCCACTAAGTGATTTAGTATTTTTTTATGATTTATCTATAAAAAAATACTAAACATTATTGAATAATTATAATATTATCCGTTTCAAACGGATAATAGCTATGTGAATGATATTAGGTGCAAAATCTTAAATTACTATTATTTTAAAATAAATTTTTATTTTTGTAATATTTTGTTGGACATTCTTAAATAATAAATATACTCTCCTTGACTTAGGTTATTATAACGAATTATAAAGGACGATAACCTAATAAAATTTTAATGGTTTTAATAATTGAAAAGTGAGCATACAAAATATAGATACACCTTAATTAGGTAAGAATAGTATATTTTGTAGTATTACAAAATCAATTATTAGTAATATGTTAAACTAATTGAGGATTATATTATTATGTCTAAACAACAAAATTATTTGTTTAAAAAACAGGATGTAGTGAAAGCTCAGAAAATACTTACAGCTGTGCAAGCAAAAAACATTCAAGATATATACACAATAGTAGGTTTACCTAGTGCAATACAAGAGAAACTTACTGGTAAAACTAGTATAGACGCTGCAAAGATATTGACTAAACAACTCCCAAACTTACAAAAGAGTTGTGATAAATACCAAAAAGAAATAAACAGCACAAAGCCAAAGGATCCAAAGCTAGGCACATTATGCGAAAAATTAGATACGGAAAAACAAGAGTTAGAACAAGTACAAAAATGTCTAAATTTGACTCATGCCATTAATGATACAAGTGTACCTATTAAACAAATACTTACTATGAGCGACGTATCTTGTCGTGTAATAGAGAAACTGAATTTAGACAGAAAGTATACAACTATATCTGAAGTTGTAAATGAATTGAATGGCTTATTGTCTGAATTTGATGCTCCATCACTAGAAAATGATTCTGATTATGCATCTGGCGATGAACTTCTTAGTAGATCAACTAGTGAAACTGATAATGCGTCTAGCGATGCTGTTTTCAGATCAAGCAAATGCACAGTGAAGTCTCTAACAACTAATACTTATCAAAGCGGACCACAGCTATCAGAGCTAGTAATAAAGGAACTTCATCAAAAGATACAAAATCCCAACGCTGCACCTACAGATAATCATATTGATGAAGTTAACGCAGTAGGAGAACATCATGATACGCATTAAACTATAGCTAGCACGAAAAGGTTAGTTACAGTAATGGAATAGAATCAATGTCATTCTTAATTAAAAGCGGGAATCCAAAAAATAACTTGCAAAGGCTTTAGATATTATGGATTCCCGCTTACGTGAGAATGACATACTAGTGATCCACGCGGGTAATGCCGTAGCTAAGATGACATCTTTTCGAATTATCTTCATAATTTTTAAACTACCATGGTGGTTATATACTAAAATAAGTTGTTATTTGCAGTAGACACTACACCCCAAATTCTCTATAATACTGCTATCTTCAAGAATGTTACGCTATCAGGATTTACTAATGACTAAACTTACCACTGAAGAAATTAGAAGTAAATTTATAAGTTATTTTGTTGCAAATAATCACATGCACGTTCCAGCTAGCTCCCTAATTCCTCATAATGATCCTAGTTTAATGTTTGTTAATTCCGGGATGGTACAATTTAAAAATGTTCTTACCGGTCAGGAAACTAGAAACTATCAAAGAGCCACTACTAGTCAGAAATCACTACGTGCTGGTGGTAAGCATAATGATCTTGAGAATGTTGGTTATACTGCAAGACATCATACCTTCTTTGAAATGTTAGGAAATTTTTCTTTTGGTGATTATTTTAAAGAACAAGCAATATATTATGCTTGGAATCTTTTAACCAAGGAATTTGCTATCGCCAAAGAAAAATTATATGTAACTGTTTATCATACTGATGAAGAAGCAGCAAGCTATTGGAAAAAGATTGCTAATTTAAGTGATGACCGAATTATTAAAATAGCAACCAATGATAATTTTTGGTCAATGGGAGATACCGGACCTTGTGGACCATGTTCAGAAATTTTCTATGATCATGGAGATAAGATACTAGGAGGCTTACCTGGTACAAAAGATCAAGATGGCGATCGCTATATTGAGATTTGGAATATGGTCTTTATGCAATTTGAACAATTGGATAGCAATACTAGGATTGCCTTACCTAAACAATCCGTTGATACCGGCATGGGACTAGAACGTATTAGTGCTGTATTGCAAAATGTATATGATAATTATGACATAGATTTATTTAAGGAAATAATTGCTTATACGGAAAGTATAGTAAAAGTTAAAGTAGAAGGGGAAGCAAAATTTTCTTACCGGGTTATTGCTGATCATTTACGAGCTTGTGCCTTTCTAATTAGTGATGGTGTCATGCCATCAAATGAAGGCAGAGGATATGTACTTAGGCGTATTATGCGTCGAAGTATGAGGCATGCACATATACTTGGTAGCAGTGAACCTTTAATGCACCGATTGCTACCAAAACTAGTAGATCTTATGGGTGCAACTTATCCTGAACTGAAGAGGGCTGAGGCTTTTACCCGTAGTATCTTGGAACAAGAAGAATTAAGATTTAAAGCAACTCTTGAACGAGGTCTTAAGCTGCTTGACGATGAAACACAGCATCTTAATAAAAATTCAGAACTTTCAGGAGAGATAGCCTTTAAATTATATGATACATATGGTTTTCCTCTCGATTTAACTGAAGACATATTAAAAGGTAAACAGATATCAGTTGATCTTGATAGCTTTAATAATAAGATGCAAGAGCAAAAAGAAAGGGCAAGAAAAGCTTGGTTAGGTTCAAATGAGTCACAAATTGATCAAATATGGTTTGATATTAAAGGCGAATTTGGTAGTACTGAATTTTTGGGTTACTCTTTGGATAAGGCAGAAGGTAAGATATTAGCTCTAATTCAAGATAATAAATTAGTCAACAATATAGAAACTAGCGAAGAGCAATTTATTCTAATTAGTAATCAAACTCCTTTTTATGGAGAATCTGGTGGACAGATGGGAGATATAGGATTTATTAAATCTGCCGGCAATAAAATTAAGGTAGTAAATACTTTAAAATATCTTGGTTCAATAATTGCTCATATATGTATCTTACAAGAAGGAACAGCTATCCAAGTGGGAGATAATGCTGATTTTGCTATTGATGTCAAGTACCGTAAAAATTTAAGAATTCATCATTCTGCAACTCATATACTACATACAGTATTACATCAAGTGCTGGGGAAACATGTAACACAGAAAGGATCGCTGGTAGCACATGATCGTCTGCGTTTTGATATTAGCCATATGACACCACTAACAAAACAAGAAGTTATATTGATAGAAGATAAGGTAAATCAAATTATCACTGATAATTTTAAGGTTACTACAACATTAATGTCAACAGATGAAGCTATTAAGGCAGGTGCTATGGCTTTATTTGGAGAGAAATACGATTCTGAAGTAAGAGTGGTAGCAATGGGCAACTCGCTTGAGTTATGTGGTGGCACGCATGTTAATAGAACTGGGGATATTGGAATATTTAAAATTATTAGCGAAAGTAGCGTTGCAGCTGGCGTTCGAAGGATAGAAGCTGTTTGTGGTGAATTTGCCATAAAATTAATTAGACAAAACGATACTATAATTGATGACTTGTCTTCAACCTTAAAAATAGGTAAGAATGAAATTACTGATAAAGTAAATAACCTGATTGCCAGTAAAAAACAATTAGAAGATAAGTTAGTAGCTACTCAGGTCTCTATGCTTGATTTGAATATTGAACAAATTGCCAAAGAATCAATCCGTGTATCAGGTATAAATTTTGTCTATAAACTAGTACAAAACTTGGATACTAAAATATTACGCTTATCTGCCCAGCAAATAGCTGATAAGTCGGATAATCTAGTGATTATATATATAGGTATGCCTGATTTGCAGGGTAAATTATCTATTACTATTGCGGTTAGTAAAGAAATTAGCAATAAGGTACATGCAGGTAACTTAGCTAAAGAAGTGTCTGTATTCCTTGGCGGTAGCGGCGGTGGTGGTCAGGCGAATATAGCCCAAGCTGGTGGCACGGATGTAAGTAAAGTAGGAAAGTTACAAGATATGATAAGGGAGTTGTTATCTAAGTTCTGAATTATTAAACGTCGGCTATATACACTTCAGTTATGGATTAAAATTTTTAATTTTAATCCATAACTGGCTAGAATATCAGAAAAATGCATTCTTGAAACGGTTCTACGAATGCATTTTAATCTATTATCGCTAATAATCTTATTTTTATTGGTATAAAAATAAGATTATTAGCAAATGAAATATTTAACAATCAGGCGTCAAACCGCTTTAAGCCTGATTGTTTACACTCTCATTCCAATTTCGGATTAATTTCATTAATCCGAAATTGAGGTTATACGATATTTTTACCACATCCATCCAAGAGTTTAATGCTAAAACTATTTTAGGCTTTTAAGTGACAGTATGATAATATATAATACACAGATAAGATGTTTAACAATTCTTTCTGTTAAGCAAATATAATCAATAGCTTTATTTAAATTAAGGAGTTTGTTATGCTAATACAAAAAACTGCAATAGCTTTTTTAGCACTATTTGTGCTTTCTGGATGTGGTAGTAAAAAGAAACCTAAAGAAGCGGAGTTAACTCCTGCTGTTGAAGAATGTTCTTTAGCTGCTGATTTCGAAAGAAATGTTGGTGATAGGGTGTTTTTTGCTTTCAATAAATCAGATATTTCAAGTAAATCAAAAGAACAGCTAAATAAACAAGCCGTTTGGTTAAAAAAACATTGTCATACTAAAGCTACTATTGAAGGACATTGTGATGAAAGAGGCACAAGAGAGTATAACTTAGCACTTGGTGAAAGAAGAGCAGAAGCTGTACGAAAATACCTAGTTGGTCTAGGAATCGATAATAACAGACTTGATACTATCTCTTACGGTAAAGAGAAACCAGCTGTTATGGGTTGTGACGAAGCAGCTTGGGCACAGAACCGTAGAGCTGTAACTGTTATAAAATAAAGTAGTTAGCGTAAATTGTCGTAAGTAACCTGAATTCGACATAAAAATAATTATTATTCCCCTTCGATGTCACCCCTGCGTAGGCAGGGGTGACATCGTCACAACTGTCGAAAGTTCAACAAACGTCTATTAGCGAGGAGACCGTAGGTCGACGAAGCAATCCATATGACAAGCTTCATGGATTGCGCGCTCACGTACGTTCGCTCGCAATGACGGTTTAGGGCTGACAACGCTCATCGCAATGACGTTTGTTGAACTTTCGACAGTTGTGGTGACATCGTAGGATCGTATCTACCCTCAATTAGCCTTTTTTAGGGTGTTTTTTGGATTCCCGCCATTGCTAAGAATGACATCGTTTTTGTCATATAACTACCTCCCACATCTTATCTAAAAGCAGAATTTTAAACCACCTGACAAACAGCAGTCATTTCTTCTATATCACTACTACAATGTAGCACTAAGTCGCAACCAGCTACAATAGTTTGCCTAGCAACTTCAGCTATACTTGCAACAAATTCTGCCTTCAGTTTTGGGAATTCTTCTACTAAATATTTTTTTAGTCCGGTCTGGTCGGATTTGTCTTTAATAATTCCGTATTCAATAAGTTTTTCTAAATCTTGATCACTTATCGTAGTCGTAGAATCCTGCTTTTCAAAAATCGTCAGAGGTTTTTTAACTATTGAGTATTTAGCTCCAATTTCACCATGCAGGGCAAGCATACAAATATCATCTGAAACTAACATACCTTTAAAACCAACGTCATTTCTAATGAACTTTATAGCAGTGGGCGATAAAGTTACTGGTAGTTTGGTATCTAAAGCCTCAAATACAATGTGAGCTGTCATAGCCCATCCTGCCTTAGCATTTTTAGATAGTTGTCTAAACACTTCAAAATCTGTATTATTTAATTCAGCAAGTGAACTGGTAACACGCGGCAACTTATAATGACTATCACACGTAGCTCTGCCATGCCCTGGTATATGCTTAATAATGGCAATGCCTCCCTGCCCTTCTATCGCCTCTATTGTTTTTGTACATAAATCAACTACTTTTACTACAGAATCTCCAAAGCTACGATCTCCAATAGCATTATCAGTATAAGGGTAACGCAAATCAGCAACTGGACAACATGGTGAGTCTATTCCATATTCTTTTAAACTCTTCATCAGGCTTGAATAATTTTCAAAAACTTTTAAGTACGCATTCTCTGCACCTTCTTGATCATATATTTTACCGAAATCACCAGCAGGGGGATATTCTATATCTATGATAGGTGGCTTCAACCTTGCAACCCTGCCACCCTCCTGATCGACAAAAATCAATATATTATAGTCATATAAGCCTCTTAAATCTTGTACTAACTTTAGTAACTGTTCTCGATCCACAATATTTCTCTTAAAGAGAATAAAGCCATATATTGGATTTTTTAAAAATAATTCCCTTTCTTGTGCAGTCAAACTAGTACCAGCAATACCAAATATTAAAGGTTTCTTGAGCATTTATTATCCCTATAGTGTTTTCTGTAAATTACTAAATTTTGAATACTGACCATCATAGTGAAGTTTCACGCTACCAACACGACCATTACGATGTTTTGCTATTATAATATCGGCAATATTATATACTTGATTTAAATTACTCAACCATTCTGCGTGTTTTTCTGCGTATTTTGCATCACTCGAAGGAGGCTCTTTACGAGTTAGATAATATTCTTCTCGATAAATAAACATCACTATATCCGCATCTTGTTCAATAGACCCAGATTCTCGCAAGTCAGATAACATTGGTCTCTTATCTTCTCTAAGTTCTACAGCTCTAGATAATTGTGATAAAGCAATTACTGGGATATTTAATTCTTTTGCTATAGCTTTTAATCCTTGAGTAATTTCTGAAATTTCATTTACTCTATTATCAGATTTATTTATTCCTCTAATCAACTGCAGATAATCTATAAATAATATACCAAGATTATGTTTACGCTTCATTTTTCTTGCCCTAGTACGAATAGCCGCAATGGATAAAGCTGGCGTATCATCAATAAAAAATGGTATGTCAAGAGCTATAATTTCTCTACGTAATCGATTATAATTCTCTTCTGTCACATGACCAGACCGTAAGGCTGAAGAGTCAATGTTAGTATGCATGGAAAGAATACGAGTAGCAAGCTGCTCAGATGACATTTCAAGAGAGAAAAAACCTACTGACTGATCTTTTTCTTGTTCCTTATTTTTTAACTTCATAGAATTACAAGCATTTATCGCAAGATTTATGGCAAAAGCTGTTTTCCCCATTGATGGGCGTGCAGCAATGACAACTAAATCTGAATTATGAAAACCTGATAACTCCCTATCTAAATCAATTAATCCTGTAGAAATACCTATTACGTGATTAGAATTCTTCATAGCTCTGTCAATATTGGCAAGGGACTCCGAGAGAGACACAGCAATTTTAACAAAACTCTTGTCATTAACTCCTTCACTAGCAAGGTTATAGAGTTTACCCTCTGCATGCTCTATTTGTTGACTTGCATCATATTCTAAAGAGGAATCATAAGCATTATTAACTACCTCCTCTCCTATCTGAATTAAACTACGCCTTACTGCCAAATCATAGATTATTCTTCCATAATCAAGAGGATTAATTACCATCATCGATAAAGTAACCAGCTTATTTAGGTATTCGCTGCCACCTAATTGCTGAAATAATTCATCTCGTTCTAACATACTTCTAAGCGTTACCGGAGTAGCAATTAAGCCTTTTTCGGTAATAACCTCAATAGCATTATAGATCTTTTGATGTATTGGCTCAAAAAAATGATCTGATCTTAGGAATTCTGAGACAGTATTTAAGTAATCATGGTTGACTAAAATTGCCCCTATTAACATTTGCTCGGCCTGAATATTTGCTGGTAAAGTTCGAGCAACAGGTAAAACTATACTTGTCTCATTTGATCCACTTAACTTATCTGCTTTATCACTCACTTTTTTACTACGAGGCATAATTTTTTATTTAATGATTTAAAAACTTTTCTACTTCTAAAGCCGCCATACATCCTGTACCAGCAGCGGTAACTGCTTGTCTAAAAATTTTATCTTGTACATCTCCAGCAGCGAAAACACCTTTAACACTGGTTTCCGTTGAATTTGGTTTAGTAATAATATAATTATCACTATCTATATCTAGTTGTCCTTTGAACAAAGCAGTATTCGGCATATGACCAATTGCTACGAATATACCAGTACAATTAATTAAACTAAGCTCGCCTGTTTGAGTGTTTTCAAGCTTGGCTGAATTAACCGATTTAGGATTATCAGTACCAATGACTTCAACCAGTCTATGATTCCAAATGACTGATATTTTGGGATTTCTAAATAATCTCTCTTGTAAAATCTTCTCGGCTCTAAAACTATCCCGGCGATGAACAATAGTCACCTGACGTGCATGATTAGTTAAATATAATGCCTCTTCAACAGCACTATTCCCCCCACCAATAACTAATACATCCTGATTCTTGAAAAAAAAACCATCACAAGTAGCACAAGCTGAAACACCATACCCTTTGAATTGTGCTTCGGAAGGAATATTAAGCCACCTTGCTTCTGCACCGGTACATATTATAACGCCGTCCGCCCTAATTATACCAGACGAGGTGGTCACCACTAAGGGTTTTTTTGAAAAATCAACTTTTTCTACATAATCACAGATAATTTCTGCACCAACATTTTTTGCCTGTTGCATCATTTGTTCCATTAACCATGGACCTTGAACAGGTTCTGCAAAACCTGGATAATTTTCAACATCTGTAGTAATAGTTAGCTGCCCACCTGGCTGCATACCATGCAATAATATCGGTTTTAGTGCTGCCCTAGCTGTATAGATTGCTGCACTCAGTCCAGCAGGACCTGAACCTATAATAAGTACTTTAGTAGAACGATTCATAGCAACCTAAATTTTTATATTTTCAAAGCATTTACCCAAGATTTTATATAACTAATCTGATCATCAGTCATTAATGAAGGTACATGACCAGCATAATCAACAACGAAAAGATCAAAATCTTTGGTTTCTTTCATCTTCTCAATAGTAGATTGTTGTAAAATTTCTGATTTAGCCCCGTGAATAACCAACAATTTACAAACAATCTTATTCCATATAGTCCATATATCAACATTTTTGGGCTTATTTGCATTAGCATTCATACCTTGTACTATGGCAGGATCATAATTCATTTTATATTTTCCATCTTGGATTTTTATAAAACTATATTTGGTAAGATGATCCCAATCTTCCTCACTACTAATACCGAATTGGCTATATATTAGCTTTAAATGTTGCTTGGCACTAACTAAATCAACAAATGAGGGAGTTTGACCTGCATATTGACCGATTTTAACTAGAGAAGATGCTGGAATAAAAGGTCCTACATCATTTATAATCATTGCTTTGATAAGTTCCTTATATTTACTAGCTAGCACATAACCAATTATTCCACCCATGGAAGTACCAAGCCAAATACAGTTGTTAATACCTAATTTTCTAAAAAAAAGCACCGTATCTTTTACATATACTTGATAATTATAATGCTTTTTCGTTTTAAAAACATCACTATTCCCACGTCCTGGATAATCTATAGCAATTACTCGAAAATTATCACTTAATGCCATAGCGATTTTATCAAAATCATGAGCATTCCTAGTTAAACCATGGGTACAAATTATTACATTTTCATTATTAGGGTCACCAAACTCAAGATAAGCTATTTTATGAGCTGGAATATATTGTGAGCCTAACCAATTAATATAAGGTCCAACTTGGATAAATTTTTGTATCATTTTTTTATATCATTGGTGCTATAGCTAACCTGACTAGCATTACACCAAATTCACAGACGCTATTAGCAAGGAGCTACTTTAGTAGCGACGAAGCAATTGTAATTTCGCGTTAATCAGGTTAGTTATAATAATTAATTCAAATCGCTTAAAAATATAGTTACCATAACTGGTATATATACTACACCAAAAAGCAGGGAAAGAAATACTGTGGTAGCAACTTTTTCTGGATAAAATTTTTGTAAACTGGCTATGACAATTACGTTTGCTGCCATAGGAGCAGTTGAAAGAAGCCTTAAAGCATTGTAATAATTCTCATCATACCATCCTAAAACAAACTTATCCAAAAGAATAAATATGTTAACCCCTAGTGGATAGAATAAAAATTTTGCCATGAAAGTAGCTAAAGTAAACTTTATGTCTATTTCAAACTTTTGCAAAGCTGAAAGAGCTAAACCAACCATAACCATACCAAGTATAGAAAATGCCCCCCGCATGTTATATATAAAATCATCTAGGAAATCAGGTAAAGTAAAACCAGCAAAACTAAATAAACAACCAAGTAAAAAACCGTTTAAAATTGGTAACTTTACAACCTTCAAGATACTTTCACTACTATTAGCAAAGCTCCTAGCACAAATATAAAAGCCTACTGATGATTCGAAAATATTTATTCCTATAACTGCCATCATATAGATGCTTAAAACATAATCATCAAAGAGAGTAGCGGCTATTGGCAGCATAAAATAACCACCATTAGCGGTACCTGCAGATAATGCTATAATGTTTCGTGTATGATCAAGCCAATATCGCCCAAAAAAATAGTAGGAAAATATTGATAACGAAGTGGCAATGAAAAAAACAACTACAGTAACGCTTAATGCCGATAAAGTCAAAGTAGTACTGGCAGGAATAGCAAAAAAAACAATAGGAGATATAAAATAGAATAACAAAGAAGCTATACTATCTCTCTCAACTTTAGAATATCTTCCTGCTAAAAAACCAATTACTACACTCAGTAATACAGAAATGGTTTTAAAAAAAACTATAGTAAAAATTGCCATGTAATAAAAGCCAAAAGATATCAGATGCTGTTTTACTTAACCTTTTAGACAATAGCAAATTTATTCCACAATTAACATAAATAAAGTACCTTTATTCACCTAATTCTTGTATAGCAAGACACAAATCTGCTAATTGAGTTCTATATTTTTGTTTACTAAGATAGCGACTATTTAATTTAAGATTTTCAAAATCTTTATTACTGGTAGGTAAATATTGACAAATCTGTACTAATTCCTCATCAGAAATAAAATGTCTCCTTGGTAAATCTATTGTACTGGCTTGTTCTTCCCGATAAGCTGCCATAATTTTCATTTTATGAATAAAAGACTCTGAATGATTATTGAATCTAACTTTTTGCCAAGCTTTTTGTACATTAATAATATAATTTTCAACATTAAGCAAAGATTTTATTTGCTCGTCATATTCGTTTTGTAAGTTATTATCTTGAATTATTTGTTGCAATACCTTGTAAATCGGTTCTAAATATTCAACATCTTTAATAGCATAATTTAACATATTAGCATTAATTGGACGCTTTAACCAATTAGACCTTTGGTAAGTTTTATCAATGTGAACTAAGCAAATTTTGCTACATATATCCGAATAACTCAAATATTTACCAAAATCACAAATACCAGCTGCAATTTGTATGTCAAAAACATTTTTAGGCAGTTTCTTAAATAAACGATAAAATATCTCAAAATCCTCTCTAGGGGCGTGAACTATTTTAAGAATTTTATCGTTCAGAAATATTTCGTTAATAGGAGAAAGATCCAAATTGCTCAAAGTGTCAATTATCACTTTATAACTACTGGCCATAATTTGAATTATGCTAAGCTGAGCAAAATAGGTATTTTTACGCAAGAACTCAGTATCAACACTTATAGTCTTACAATCTAATAACTGTCGACAGAATTCATTTAATGCTTTCTGATTATCAATAATAAGTATTTTTGAAGTATTAGTAATTAAATTGCTCCTATATAATAAATTTGGTATTTTTCTATACGCGAATTTGGGATTCTATGCTTTTTTGTGGTTAAAAGTAGCGTAACACTTTTACGCTACTTTGTCAAAGATGGAATCCTTAATTTATAACACTTATCTTAAAATAAGTGTTTCATAAGTGCTACAATTAAAAAAACAATTAAGACATTTCAAGAAACAGATAATCGGAACTATTAAACTGATGTCTCCCATCGAACTAAGGTAAAATAGTCAAATAAGATTCTAATAATACTATTAGAATTTCATAAGTGTGAATTTTAACTATATCAACTCTTTCAATTCTTTTATATTACTAATTGGACAAATTAGGTTATTACTTAACTTTTCAAGTTTGGAGCAAATTAATTTATTGAATCCTAATTTCGTTGTTTCTTTTATTCTCATTTCTGCTGCATTGACTTTTCTTATTTCACCAGATAAACCAATTTCTCCAAAAAAAACACTATGTTCTGGCACAGCTTTATTATTTGCTGCAGAAATTAAAGCAGCTGCAACAGCTAAGTCTGAAGCTGGTTCTGAAATTTTAAGCCCACCAGCAACAGTTAAATATACTTCCTTAGAAGTTAAGTTAAGACCAAACCGTACATTAAGTACAGCTATTATCATTGATAATCTATTTAAATCCCATCCTACAACCGAACGTCTTGGCATTGGCATATTGGAAGGAGCAATTAATGCCTGAATCTCAATTAGTAATGGTCTAGATCCTTCAATTCCAGCAAATACCGTTGTCCCGCTAACATTTTTATCCCTTTTCATCAAAAATAGCTCGGAAGGGCTAGAGAATTCCATAAGACCATTAGCAGTCATCTCAAAAACACCGATTTCTCCTATTCCACCAAATCTATTTTTAATAGAACGCAAAATACGAAAATGACTATTAGGATCACCTTCAAAATATAGTACGGTATCAACAAGATGTTCGAGTAACTTAGGACCAGCTAATTGCCCATCTTTTGTCACATGACAGCTAAGTAAAATAATAATATTATTTTGCTTAGCATAGCTAACCAGTTCATTAGCACAGGCTCGAATCTGCGAAATAGTGCCAGGTGGTGATGATAGTGTGCGAGTTACCATTGTCTGAATTGAATCGATTACTACCAAATCAATATTATTTTTATCAGAATCAATAGTTGAGATAATATCTTCGATATTAGTGGCAGCTAAGATAGATGTTGTCTCATTATTAAGACCTAATCTTAAGGCTCTTAGCTTTATTTGGTCAATGGATTCCTCACCAGTTATATATAAGCAATTCATTCTAATTTTATCACAAAAAGAACTTGCCACTAAGTGTAATAATAAAGTTGATTTACCAATGCCAGGATCACCACCAATTAAAATTGCCGAAGAGGAAACCAACCCGCCACCTAACACCCTATTTAATTCATTTATAGGTGTAGGAGTACGTAATGATTCCACAACAACACCATCAAGCTTTTGTATTTGTTGTTTATTGCCTAACCTAACTTGTACTTGACTAATTACCTCTTCCTCAATTGCTCCCCATAAGCCACAATCAAAACATTGTCCTGCCCATTTTGATGTACTATTACCACAATTTGTACATATATATTGCTTTTTAATTTTACTCACTTTCCTAATTTTAATTCCTAGTTAACCTAGATTCAATGTAAGACATCGGTTTAATAGCCTATTACGCGAATTCGGGATAAGAATTTGTCAATTCTTATCCCGAATTCGCATTATATGGTATTATGCATAGTACCCATTTTTCTATAATCGTCATCGCGAGGCATCTTTAGATGCCGTGGCGATCTAGGTAAACAGCGAAGCTGTTTTTTTAGAGTAACGCTTCGCGTATACTAGATTGCTACGACGCCGCTTTTCGCGACTCCTCGCAATGACGGTTAAGGAAAAACTTGATTATCGAGTTATATGGTATTATGCCGCCAATAATTGCTCCAACAGACTATTCGCTTCCTCTATAATATCTTTTCCTACCAATGTTTTGGTAAATACTAACTTAGTATCCGGTTTTATTTTGGTTTGCTGAGGATATTTTATAACAAAATTTCTAATCTTATCAGCTATATCTGATTCTTTATAAAATTTTAAAACAAATCCTCGATCACCAGAGTCTAAATTTTCAATATTAAGCTTACTGCATTTATGCTTTATTTTTAATATATTAAGTAGATTATTAAACTCTGATGGGATAGGACCAAAACGGTCAACCATTTCGTCCTTAAAATTTTCAATATCTATATCATCAATTAAATTTCCAACTCTTCTGTACAAACTTAGTTTAAGAGCAGAATCTGCAATATAATTATCGGAAATGAAAACAGGTAATCCCAAATTAATTATTGGAACAAAAGCTTTTGGCTGCTCAATAACTTCATCCTTAAGAATTGCTATTTGTTCATCTAACATCTCCTGATAAAGCTCCACTCCTACTTCTTTAATCTGTCCAGACTGCTCTTCTCCTACCAAGTTACCAAAACCACGTAAATCCATATCATGGCTGGCAATGGTAAAACCAGAACCAAGAGTACAACTACTCTGCATTATTTCTAGACGTTTTATTGAATGTGCGGTCATTTTCTTATAATTAGCTAAGGTTAAATAGGCATAACCTCTGACTTTACTTCGTCCTATCCTACCTCTGAGCTGATATAACTGACTCAAACCAAGCATATCAGATTTATGAATAATCATTGTATTAGCTTCGGCAATATCTATACCTGACTCAATTATTGTGGTAGAAACGAGTATATCAAACTTACCATCACAAAATTCACTCATAATCTCATCTACTTTGGCAGCTGGCATTTGGCCATGAGCAACTTTGTACTTTAGTTCAGGTACACCTTCCTGTAAGTATCTCTCTATATCCGGAATGTCCTTAATTCTAGGCACTACATAGAAGCTTCTACCACCACGGAAACGTTCTTTAAGTAAAGCATCTCTAATAATAACCGGATCAAACGGCATAACTGTTGTCCGAACTTCTAGCCTATCAATCGGTGGTGTGGCAATGATACTAAGGTCTTTCAGCCCTACCATAGACATCTGCATTGTACGAGGAATTGGGGTCGCCGAAAGAGATAGAACATGCATTGTAGTTCTTAGTTTCTTTAAATGTTCCTTTTGAGCAACACCAAAATGTTGTTCTTCATCAATTATTAATAATCTTAGGTTACTAAATTCTATATTCTTACTCAGCAAGGCATGTGTACCAATTATTATATTAGCTGTACCATTTTTGATTTGTTCTTTAACAATTTTAGCCTCGCTATTGGTAACTAGACTAGATAATTGTACTATATTCAGCCCTAAATCCTTAAATCTTTTGCGAAATCTTAAATAATGCTGCTTACCTAGAATAGTAGTTGGTACGACAATGGCTACTTGAGGGGGGACGTCACAGTTTGATTTAGCTACCATAAAAGTTGCCCTTATGGCCACTTCAGTTTTTCCAAAACCAACATCACCACAAATTAATCTATCCATTAAAAGACCTGAGTCAAAATCTTTTCTAATATCATTTATGGCATTTAATTGATCTTCAGTTTCGGTATATTTAAATCTCTGACAGAATTTGTCATATTCTTCATGATCAAACTCTATTGGATTAGTTACAGTTAATTTCCTCTTAGCGGCTATTGCTAATAATTGTTCGGCAATTTCTGTAATACGATTCTTGAGTTTAGCCTTACTTCTTTGCCAGCTACTGCTACCTAACTTGGCCAGCTGTGCTTCACTGCTACCATATTTCTTAATTAGCTCTATATTCTCAACAGGAATATATAATTTATCATTATTCTCATATAAAATTTTTAGGAAATCATGAGCTTTGCCTTTAACATCTAGTGTTTCAACATTAAGAAATTGACCAATACCATGATCCTTATGAACAACTAACTCTCCTTCACCTAAATTATCTAATTCCATTAGAATGTTTTTAAGCTTACGTTTAGCACCTTGCTGGCGAACGTTTGCCGCACTTTTTCCTAAAATATCGTGAGCTGCAATAAACAAATATCTATCACTATAAAATCCTTGACTCAGTTGGACATATGCAAGATTTATCATACCAATTTTTGCCTGTTGTAGATTGTCTATCTCGATATATTCTCGTGAGTAGCTATTTATCAAGCTCTTCAGTCTTTCCAAATTACTTTTAGACTGACAAAAAATAATTGGTATTTTAGTATTATTGTTCTCTATAATCTCAAATAGCTTATCAAAAACTGTCTTATCCTCAATAAAACTAGTTGCAATAATTTTTTCTAATGAATATGCATAAGATGAATCTTCAGGAGTAATTAAAATATTCTTATCCTGTTCTAGTAAAGTTTGTATTTCCTGACTGGTAAAGTAAATCTGCTCAGGAGGCAACGCAGGATAGAATGTGTTTAATTTTATTTTATTAGACTCAATGCGGGATCTGTAAAGATCTGTATAATTATTCTCCTGCTCAAGAATTGATTGTAACGACAAATTATCATAAATAATAATAGGATCATCTAAATAATTAATTAAACTACTGAAAGAATTATAGAATAAAGGAGATAAATGTTCATATCCTTGAAATTTTTTTCCTTCAGTTATTAATTCATATAAAGGGCTATTCACGTAATTAACACCAAAAGCTTTTAGATAATTATCTCTAAAATTCTTTATTGTTTCTAGATTTAATATTACCTCACTGGCAGAATTAATTATTAGCTCCGTGCAGCTATTAGTAGAAATTTGACTATCAATATCAAATTCTCTTATTGACTCTATGTGATCCCAACTAAAATTAATACGATAGCCCTTATACCCTGGTAAAATTATATCTACTATCTCTCCTCTTACTGAAAATTCGCCACTATCAATGCTACTACTACTCCTTGTAAAACCATTATGTACTAGGAACTCAGCGAGCTTACCCGCTGAAAACTTCATTTTATTATGTAATTTCAGAAAAGACTTAACTAGGAATTCCGAAGGCGGTAATTTGCTCAGTAAATTCACCGCATTAGTAACTACCAATTTTTTTTCATTATTAGTTGCTAAATAACTTAGTGTATTAGCTCTTTCTGATAAAATGTTAGACTGGGGTGAAATGCGATCATATGGTATAGTATCAAAACTAGGAAAATATAATATATTACTAGTCTTAATGCTTTGTGCAAAAAATAATAACTGTTTATGGCTATTAATTGCATCATCTTCACTAGCAAAAATAAGTAAAATATTCTTGGTTGGTTTATTTGAGAAATACTCATTAGCAAAAAAACTTTTTGCACTGAGCGGTAGAGGTTGTTGTATCATTGTTTATTAAGCTTATAGGCGGTTAATATCAAAATTAAGTATTTGTAACATCACTTTTGACTTTAAGTGAACAGGAGGAGTTGTTTTATTGGTAATCCAATCATAAATATCTATATCATTTTGATTAAGTATTAAAGCAAAATCTGTTAAACTATCTATGTCCATATTAGCAAGAAATTGTTCAGCAAATTTACCTAATATTAACCCGGTTTCTTTGCAACCACGATTTTTGCTTTGGTATAGTAATTTTTTAGTTAGGAATGCCTTTTTTAAATAGTCCATATTGATAATCTTACAAAAAAATATCATAATATGATTCAGATAGTTTGACAATTACCAAATATAAAATATAAATTGTATATGTAGTATATACTCAAATTTAATTAGTCTAAATCTTGTTCTTATTCAATAAATTTTAATATATTCAAAAAAATGCAGATGCCTATAAGTATCAAAAATATATCTTCCTTAGAAGCTTATAAGTTGCTAGGAATGGATGAGTGTACCATTGTTGTTGATGTTAGAACTACTGAAGAATGGCAAAAAATAGGTATTCCAAAGCTTGATAAAGATCAAGTACTTTTTCTTAGCTGGCGTTTATTGCCTGATATGTCCTTAAATCATGAATTTAACAACCAGTTCATATCGAAAGTCAGGAATAAAAATAATGTATTATTCCTTTGCCGTTCAGGTGTACGATCTCATGAAGCGGCATCGTGTGCTGGTGGTTTAGGTTATCCAAACTGCTACAACATCATTGATGGTTTTGAAGGAGGAGATAATGGAGCTGGTTGGAAACAAAATAATTTACCATGGCAAGTTCTGTGAATACTAACCAAAATCAATTGACTGTAGAAAAGGAAGTAGCTCATTATAGAGATATTTGGCAGCATGTTTGTTCTGATCTTAATAAACATTATGGTGAGTCTTTGTATAAAAGTTGGTTCAGTAAGATTAACTTTCTAGAAGCTTCTACTACTACTGTTATACTTTCTACACCAACAAATTTTATTCGAGATTGGATAAAATCAAGATATGCACGTGATATATTGCAATCTTGGCAGTCCTACGACAAAGATATTAAATCAATTGAGATAGTTACTAAAGAATTACTAGAACAAAATCCAAATATACCTGAATATTTAGCAAAAATTCCATCAATAAAAGAAGGAATGGATATCAATTCCGAAGGCATTTTTTCAGCATTAGACTTACGATTTACTTTTGAAAATTTTGTAGTTGGTGGACCAAATGAGTTAGCATATGAAGCCTCTAGAGCAGTTGCTGAATCAGAGAGTGCCGTAGCTGAATCTAACCCCTTATTTTTGTATGGGGGTGTTGGCCTTGGTAAGACACACTTAATGCATGCTATTGCTTGGTATATAAGACATAATAACCCGACTCGCAAAGTAATTTACATGTCGGCAGAAAAGTTTATGTATCAATTCATCAAAGCACTTCGTAATAAAGATGTTATGTCCTTTAAAGAAGAATTTCGTTCAGTTGACGTGCTAATGATCGATGATATTCAATTTATATCTGGTAAAGATAGTACTCAAGAAGAGTTTTTTCATACTTTCAATGCTTTGATTGATAATAATCGTCAAATGGTTATATCATGTGACCGTTCACCGTCAGATTTAGATAATATTGAAGAGCGGATTAAGTCTAGGCTTGGTTGGGGATTGGTTGCAGATGTTCACAGTACTACTTATGAGCTAAGATTGGGAATATTAGAATCTAAGCTTGAACAGATGAATATTCACATACCTAAAAATGTTGTAGAATTCTTGGCATCAAAAATAACGTCAAATGTTAGAGAGTTAGAGGGGGCTCTTAATAAAGTTATTGCTCATTCAACTTTAGTTGGTAGGGAGATAACTTTAGAAAATACCCAAAATATTTTACGTGACTTACTACGTTCCAATGAAAGAATTATAACGATTGAAGATATTCAAAGAAAAGTAGCTGATCGTTATAATATTAAATTTTCTGATATGTCTTCTCCTAGACGTATTCGCTCAATAGCTAGACCAAGGCAAGTAGCTATGTATTTAAGTAAAACATTAACCCCAAAAAGTCTTACTGATATCGGTAAGAAATTTGGTAAGAAAGATCATACTACAATAATGCATGCCATCAAAAAAGTAGAAGAATTATGTGAAATTGATGCAGAATTTCGAGAGGAACTTAGTCTGTTAATGAAGATACTGCAAAACTAGATTACTATGAATTTAAAGAAAAGCACGTTTCCCATAATAGAAATATTGTCTTATCCCAAATTCGCGTATCTTGAAAATATATTAGACTTACCTAAATAACTTATCTATATTAGAGGTATATAAGCTATATTAAACTCATAAATTAAAAAAGCGGAATCATGTCAGGGGAAGTTGGAAAAAAAGAATTAAACTGTTCTTTTTGTGGTAAAAATCAATATGAAGTAATAAAATTAATTGCTGGACCAACAGTATTTATTTGTAATGAATGTATTGAACTTTGCCGTGATATTATAAAAGAAGAGACTAAAGTAACTCTTAAACAAGTTGCATCTTTAATTCCAACACCACAAAGAATTTTTTCTACTCTTAATGATTACGTAATTGGTCAAGATCAAGCAAAAAAAGTCTTATCAGTTGCGGTATATAATCACTATAAACGATTAGAATATATCGAGTCAGGTAATAATGATGTCGAATTAAATAAATCAAATATCCTAATTATTGGCTCTACTGGCTCTGGTAAAACCCTTTTGGCACAAACCTTAGCAAAAATTCTTGATGTACCTTTCACTATGGCAGATGCCACTTCTTTAACCGAAGCTGGCTATGTTGGTGAAGATGTTGAAAATATCTTGCTAAGATTATTACAAGCAGCAGACTTTAATATAGCCAAAGCCCAACGAGGCATTGTTTATATAGATGAAGTAGATAAAATCGCTAGAAAATCTGAAAACCCTTCCATAACAAGAGATGTATCGGGAGAAGGAGTCCAACAAGCATTACTTAAAATCATGGAAGGAACTATTGCTTCTGTTCCCCCTCAAGGTGGCAGAAAACACCCACAGCAAGATTTTGTTCAAGTAGATACTTCCAATATTTTGTTCATATGCGGTGGAGCTTTCATGGGGATAGATAATATCATTAATGCCCGTACTGCTCAAAGTTCGATTGGTTTTGCGGCAAATGTCCAATCAAAACAAGAAAAAAAACACAGTGAAATACTCAAATCATTAGAAATTGAAGATCTAGTAAAGTTTGGGTTAATTCCAGAATTCATCGGTAGGCTTCCAGTAGTAGCAACTTTAGATGACCTAGACAAAGCATCTTTGGTGGCAATTTTAACTCAACCCAAAAATGCTGTTATCAAGCAATATCATAAATTATTTGAGTTAGATGATGTTGAACTATCAATTGATAATGATGCTTTAGAAGGAATAGCCGAGAAAGCACTGGCACGAAAAACCGGAGCTAGAGGCCTTAGATCGATAATTGAGACACTGCTACTTGACAGCATGTATAATGTTACCAATCTGAAAAAAATGCATGTACATATTTCAAAAGATGTTATAGATGGCAAAGCTACCCCCATAGTTACACCAAGAAACTACGGAAAAGCTACTAAAAAGCGTATGGCGGTATAGAATAAAGAATTTATTAATTCATTTCTTAATTAATAGTTGACATTCTTTTTGCAAATAGTTACAATTTTCTTTATATTTCAAATTAACAGAGGATTATATATGATAAATAATGATAATGATGCAATAATGATTCAAAGAATAATTAACCGGAATTGTTTACATCCTGAGCATGTAGCAGCTTTAAAAGCCGCTCTTATAAATTATTTCAGAAACAACGGTGATAATAATTTTAATGCTAACAACAGGGTAGAGGATAATGATTTAAATGTTAACAACCAAAATGTTGGCAACTTTATTACTACAGAGGTAGCTAGTCTTAATACATCTGATGCCACACTACCACTAGCAGGAGAAGCCGAACATCCTACAGAATAACTACAAATACTACCACTTCAAGAGCTGTAAAAACAGCTCTTGAAGTTAGTTGCAATGTAATTAAAAAGGTTTTACTAATTTGTCATAAAGTAACATGATTCCCGTAGAAAAAAAATGGGACAAATATACTCTTTACTTCCAATAATGAGGATTCATTACTAATTTCTTGTTGTAAATCTCCTCTGATTAAATCAAAGATTTCCTGTAAACTTTTACCACCATCTATCATTTGTTTAAAAACATATTTGGTATAATTAGAAATTGGTATAGTAATATTGATATTTTTTAATAATGAACTATTTAATGTAAAGTTAACCTCAAATATTGATGTAATAAGTTAATAATAGGCTCAAGTAGTCATCGCCATTAGGGGTAACATCCATAACTGTCGAAAGTTAGTAAATATAGCTTCCCTAACCTGAATTCGATGTAACAAGTTACATCGAATTCAGTATTATATATAGAAACAATCAGGTTTGAAGCGGCTGCCCACCTGATTGTTAAAATATAATACTCCATTCAATATGTGATTTTAATAATTAAAATTACATATTGAATGATGAAAAAAGTTAAAATGCACCCGCGTCAGCCGCTTCAAGAGTGCATTTTTCCTTATAACAAAGCAAGTATCGATATAAGAATTAATAATTCTTATATCGAACTGAGGTTCCCTATACGTCTATTAGCGAGGAGGCAATGGAATCGCCAACGCGGCAATCTTGTTGTGAAGTAGGGACAAGTATTACTTCAAAAGATTGCTACGACGACGCTTTTCGCGGCTTCTCGCTAATAGACAGTTAAGGAAAAACTTGATTATCGAGTATAATGAGATATGCATAAACTAATACAGCTAATAAAATGGGAATACTTAATTCAAAATCGTATTAATAATCTTAGCAAATATCTATTTATATTTTTTTTATTTTGTATTTTCAGCACTGCTTTAATCAATGACCAAGTAGATATTAAGAAATTTGGGATTATTTTTTCAGTAATTTTTTTACCAATAGCCCTAATTGGCTTCTCTAGTCTAATATTAAAGCAAGATGTGGAGGATGGAAGTTTAGAGCTACTATTATCCAGTTTCAGTGAGAGTGAAATTGTTATATCTAAATTATTTGCTATATTTTTTAGTTCACTTACTAGCTCTTTATTAAATATCCCAATAATTTATATTATTTTCGATCTTGATCTAATAACAGTAACCTATCTTTTTATCACTCTAACTTTGCTATTAACTTTGTCCAGTAGCCTACTAGTTTTAATTGGATCTATTCAAAGCTATTTTAGGTCAAATACTAACCTACTAGCAATATTAATCATGCCACTATTAATACCCAACATAATACTTACCGGTCTTGTTTTACAAAATCTTGAGAATATAAGTCTAATTTTTGTTATGATTGGTATCAATATGCTTCTTTTACCAACCATATTTTATCTCTCATCATATCTAATTAAGAATATTTACAACATTTAATTTATATTATACACCATACTGACCCCTGCACTAATAAAAAAATTGTTATTTTTTTATTATTCATGTAATTTAATCGTAGTTTTTTAACCATTTTTCGGTAGTTTATATATGTGGCAAGCTTTAAGAAGACTAATAGCAGCTAACCCTATGGGGATGTTTTTATGGAGTATCATAGCTAAATGGTACTTTATGATAGCAGTTGCCTCTTTGATAGTATTATTTTGGGTAGCCAAGGGTCTTGAACAAATTGGATTTATAAAATATATGACCGATGCTACAATTGAAATTCTTGATACATCTAAATCAATTGCTCAAAATTGTACTACAAAATTAGGTCCCAACTTTGAGAGCTTAACCAATTTTTGGAAATGTTTAGGAGACCCACCAAAATACGAAATTAGAGAAGAAGAAACAGGGGAAAAAGTTTTAGAGGATGGATTAAATAAGTTATTGCCTAAAGATAAGACAGTACCGGAAATGCTTCCATATCGCAATCCTTATGATTCTCCTAACGACTCTACAGATAGTGATGGTAAATAAACCGATGGTAATTAACCTGAATTCGATGTAACTTGTTACATCGAATTCAGTATTATATATAGAAACAATCAGGTTTGAAGCGGCTGCCCACCTGATTGTTAAAATATAATACTCCATTCAATATGTGATTTTAATTATTAAAATCACATATTGAATGATGAAAAAAGTTAAAATGCACTCGCGTCAGCCGCTTCAAGAGTGCATTTTTCCTTATAACAAAGCAAGTATCGATATAAGAATTATTAATTCTTATATCGAACTGAGGTTAATTAAGTAAATTATCGAAACAATCATATTTGAGACGGCTCTGCATCTGATTCTCGATAATCAAGTTTTTCCTTAACTGTCTATTAGCGAGAAGCCACGAAAAGTGGCGTCGTAGCAATCTTTTGAAGTAATACTTGTCCCTACTTCACAAGATTGCCGCGTTGCCGCTTCCATCGCCTCTTCGCTAATAGACGTATCTTTTAATAATTCTAAAAAACTTGATTATCGAGTTAAACCTTTTCGAGTTAGCTATACTATAGTCAATTCAGGAGGATTTGGTGCTAGGAGCGATGGAGCGACGCCTATATGTAATAGGCGAGCGACGAGTGACGACGTCACCAACTTCTCATCAATTGACTATAAAACTAAATCAAACAATAATAAACCACATACAGCCAAGAAAACACGCCATGTACGACTGCCCATAATACAGAGTGGTTTATATTAAATGAAATAGCCATAGCAAGTGCCGCACCAAATGACACGCCATGCTGCATAACAATGTTTATTCTCCTCCTTGGTGGATAAATTCCATAATCTTCACGGTTCATTTTACTCATTTTTTTCCTCATATAATTCTAGAACAATTTATAACATAATTTATGCTTACCACTAAGTAGCAAAAAGAAATTTTTTTATATATGAATAGCCTTACCATAAGCCTGTAATACCGCTTCTCCCATCATTTCAGATAAAGTTGGATGTGGAAAAATGCTATTCATTAAATCAAGTTCCGTACCCTCCATAGTTCTAGTGATTACATAACCTTGAATTAGTTCGGTAACCTCTTCACCTATCAAATGAGCTCCTAACAATTCTCCAGTCTTTATATCAAAAATCGTTTTTATCATCCCTTCATTATAACCATCAACCAAGGCTTTACCGTTAGCGATAGATGGGAATCTGCCAATTTTTACTTGGTAACCAGCTTTTTTCGCTTGTTCTTCAGTAAGTCCTACACTAGCAATCTGTGGTGAGGAATAAGTACAGCCTGGAATATTACGTTTCTCTATAGGATGAGCCTTAAGACCCGCTATAGTTTCCGCAGCAATAACACCTTCATGACTTGCCTTGTGGGCAAGCCATGGTGCTGATGTTACATCACCTATTGCATAAATGCCTTCTTCCGAAGTTTGCATAAACTGATTGGTAATAATATGACCTCTATCTATTTTGATATTAGTTTTTTCTAAATTAAGGTTTTCCGTGTTACCAACTATACCAACGGCTATAAGCAAGATTTCAGCTTGTATCTTGTAATTTTTTCCATCTATCTCAACTTCAACTACAACATGGTCTTGAGTTTTGCTATGATTTAACAATTTGCTATTAGTATGAATTTTTATACCTTTCTTTTCAAAGGTTTTTCGTGCCATTAAAGAAATTTCCTCATCTTCACTAGGTAAAATCCTATTTCGTGCTTCAATTACAGTGACACTTGTTCCTAAATCATTATAAAATGAAGCAAATTCTATACCAATCGCTCCTGATCCAACAATAATCATAGATTTTGGTAATTTATCAAGAACCATAGCCTCTTTGGAGGTAATAACTTGCTTGCCATCCGGCTCAAATCCATCTAAGATTCTAGATCTTGCACCTGTTGCAATTATTATATCCTTGGCTTTAATCGAAATCTTTTGACCATTATTATTGATATCTACTACCTTGCCTGTTCCTAGCCTAGCCGTGCCATCAATTATCATAACCTTATTTTTTTTTAGCAGAGATTTAATACCCGATGTTAACTGTGTCGATATATCTCTAGAACGCTGTACTATTTTTTTTAGGTCAAAACTTGCTTCACCTACTATAATACCATAATCTTTAGCATGTCTAATTTTTTGAAATAATTCAGCTGATTTAAGCAGTGCTTTTGTTGGGATACAACCCCAATTTAAGCAAACTCCCCCTAAATGCTCCTTCTCAATCAACACAACTTTTTTATTTAGTTGTGCGGCCCTAATTGCAGCCACGTAACCACCTGGTCCACCACCAATAATCGCTAGATCGTAATTTTCCATTAATATATCCACTCATTCTTTCTAGATTTCTTTTATAACTTAATTTAACGGAAGAGTCTATTATTGAAATTTATAACAAGTTTGATTTTTTATATACTCAAATGATTTGAAGAATTGGATTTGAAAATGAATGGTGAGCAAGCGGAACGTACATATAGTACGTGAGCATGCGAATCCATGATATTTTCAAAAAACAATTCTTCAAAGCAGAAGAGTATACCTTTATGAGTTAGGATACCTTCCTTATAACTCCAAAGATTAGATCACGACTGGCCGACGCAGAAGAAATATCCTTATGTAATAGAATATAATCTTTCCTTGAAAACCAACTATTTGGTAATTTTATTTTAGCAAATTCTAACCTAGACTTAGGATTTTTGACTTGAGATACTACATATATTAACATGATAGTATCATATGATACTATCATTGGCTATAAAATAATATTAGATTTTAAATACAGAGTAATTTGAACTTTGCAGCTATATAGGCTTAATAACGGCGTTGGGATGATAAGCGAGAGTCCTCTAGCCTCCGTAATTTCTAGTATTTAGATGTGCTAATATCGGTTTTAATCATATATTTCACGTCTATGTCCTACATTAATAACCAAAATCAGCGATTCGTTATTACTAATATTGCAAATAATTCTATAATCATCAACTCTGTAACGCCAAAGACCTTTCTTCTCTCCAACAAGACTTTTGCCAAAATCATGAGGATTAATAGAGATTCTGCTTTCCAAATAGTGAATTATACGTTGTTGTATATCTTTATTTAATTTTGAAAATTGTTTTCTACTACGATCCGTAAACAGAATACTATAAGCCATTTTCCTTTTTAATTTGATTTAATGAATAAGTTTTAAAACCATCGTTATAAAACTCATCTAAAGCTTGCCTGCCAATTGTAAGATCCTTTTGATCGACTAAATATAACTCTACAGCTTTTCTTAGTATATAGGCTTTACTACGGTCATGCACTTTAGCAAAAGTTTCAATTTGTTTATTTAACTGATCATCTACGTTAAAAGATAAAGTATGCATAATTAAGTTACTCTTAATAAATTTAATTAACTATTATTATCAATATACTATATTAATAATAATTTTTAAATTAGATTTTAAACATGAAACATCAGCAGATTACTTTAGATAAACTAGGGGCTGATATTGACATTCCAGTAAGATATAGTAATAAAGCCAAACGAATTAGCATTAGAATAAACCACAAAGGAGCTGAATTAGTTTTACCTAATAAAAATTTTAATACAGGATATAAGTTTTTATTAGAAAAAGAATCTTGGGTTAGGCAAAAACTGCAAAAATTTTTAAACAAGCCTCCCTTTGATTATAACACAATAACAATCTTTGACGAAGTATATTCGTTATTAAATATTGATGCAGATTATGAAAAAGTACAAATCACAGATGATGTTATTCAAATATATTCTTTACCCTCACAACACAAAAGTACTTTAGTAAGGTTTTTGAAAGATATGTTGTTATTAGAAATCGCAAAACTTGCTACTCTTCTAGCGAAAGAACATAATATAAACTTTACTAAAATTAAAATTATGAATAATAAGAGCAAATGGGGAAGTTGCTCTAGTAAGGCTGTACTTGCTTTTAATTGGCGTCTTATTTTTGCTCCAAAAAAAATATTAAAATACTTAGTGGTCCATGAAATATGTCATATAATTGAAATGAATCACAGTCCTCATTTTTGGAATTTAGTAGCAAAACTTTATCCAGACTATAAGTTGGCTAAATTATGGCTTAAGGAAAATGGCAATAATCTCCATCAATATTTGCAATAATCCGTAACTTACGGCTTTTTAGTTAGAATTTTCATTATTTACTTATTAATTGATCAAAATATTTAATAATTTGTGCTAAATCCTGTACACCATTATAGTTAAGATTTTTAAAATTGTTAGGATCAGGTAGGTGATCGATATATTCCTCACTTAACCTTAGAAAAAACACCTGTCTATTGGAGTCGCCAGTAAAATGAAAATTTGCTATACCTATGCCTTCTAAAGTTGGCATATCACGATCATCACCTACTGTTATCACTTGTTCTTTTGTTTTATCAATTACAATAGTTGTATGCCCACTTACTCCCACGCTAGTTGCTGGTAAGTGATCTGAATTAAACTCTCTAAAAAAATAAATATCACCTATTTGTACATCTGCAGGTTGTACTGGTCTATATAACGGTATCAAACTAGCCTGCTTAGAATCTTTCCAAGGTTGAGGAATAAACCCACCCATATAGGATCTATATATACATAGCTCATCAGAGGTATCTAATGCTACAGGTACTAACGTCACTAAATCAACGAAAGACGAACAATCTTGCGGCTCAAATGTTTTGCCTTTAGGATACAAACTCTCTTCATCTAGTGAGCCACCAAATGAATAACCACTATGCACAAAACCAAAACCATTAATACCGTTTTTAGTATAATGCCAACTATAGTTTGGTGGTATAACAACACTAGATGGTATAGCAATTACATGAGTAATCGCGGAATTAAATATATCAATTGCATTAATATTAGTTCTCTTTCGAAACTCTACTTCTGCTGGTAATTTATTCGTCGCTCCGGTACTCGAATCCTCACGTACATCTAAGTACGCTGCGGTTCTGCGTTCCGTGGCTTCTTTAAATTCCTCAGCATAAGCAAGTTTCGAAAGAGAACTATTATTTAAAGCAAAATATACATACCATATTGCACAAGAGCTAAAAGTAGTTTTAGAAGTACCATAATACCCTTGGCTTCTTAAAATAGGTAAATTATCTCCAATATTATTATTATAATCATTTGGCAATACACCATTTGCTATTTTTATGATATTGGCTTCATCATTGATAAATAACTGATTAACCCCACTTAGCACTTCTTGCATTTTATTATATTGAATTCCCGGTGGTAAATTATCATTGTTTACAATAAGAGTATTAATACTTACAATATTCTCTAAATCATTTGCTAATTTATCCTTTACACTCTTAATTAAAGTACTGTCAGTAATAGTCTGTTTTTGTTTGTCCCATAATATTTTATTTTCAGCTAGAATCTTATTTTGCTCATTACATAATGCATGTTGATAAGCTCTAGCTTTATATATTGCAATTAACGCAATTAATTTATTATTTTCCATTATATTATCTCCTAGAACTGTTTGTAGATATCAAGAGTTGATTATAAAACATAACTATATTATTGATCAATATATTTAATATGTTAATACATATTAATAAATGACCTTGTGGTATAAATAGTTTAATGTTTTAGTAAGTCTATTTGTTTTTGATAATCTTTTGACTGGAAAATAAAATTACCTGATACTAAAATATCAGCTCCAACTTTTATACAGTTCTTACCGGTAACATCATTTATTCCTCCATCTACAGAAAGCATTATAGGTTTACCAAAATTTTTGATTTTTTCTGAAATAATTTTGACTTTCTCTAACTGATTCTCTATAAACTTTTGGCTAGAAAAACCGGGGTTTACGGTCATTGCTAGAATTAGATCTACTTTATCAATAATATAATCTATAGAATTTGGACTTGTAGAGGGAAGTAGTGCCACCCCAGCTTTTAGCCCTAAATTTTGAATAATACTTAAAGTTCTGTCAAGATGAATAGTGGTTTCAGGATGGATAGTGATAATATCTGCTCCGCTACTAGCATAGTCTTTAATCGAATATTCTGGGTTATTAATCATTAAATGTACGTCAAATGGTAATGTAGTGTGAGGTCTTAAAGCTTTTATTATAGGAGACCCAAATGTTAAGTTAGGTACAAAATGTCCATCCATAACGTCTATATGGATCATATCAGCACCAGCTTCTTCCAAAGAACTGATTTCTTTTTGCAAATTAGCAAAATCTGCTGATAGTAACGAAGGTGCGATCTTAATTATTTTCACTTTTGTTTTTATCCTCAATATGAACTTTTTGACTATTTTTTCTTCTTGCTATATTCTGTTTTAAAGCACTAGACAGTTTTTGAAATTTACTCTCACTAAATTTACTCCCATTATTTTGCAATTTCTGCTGCTTTTCCTTTGTTATAAAAACCTTCCTATAAACTTTTTTAAGTTTTACTACTTACATTCTATAACTATTCAAATAAATTTCTACTATCTTTTCGACATTTTATTATTATACTACAGGTTATGATTTTATAATGAACTAGTATAGCCATAATGAATCAACATATTGTAAATTCTCCTGAATCACTTGATGAAAAGCGTAATAATGCCCGTCAAGGTGGAGGGGGAGAGAGGATCGCCTTACAACATAAAAAAGGTAAACTTACTGCAAGAGAAAGGATAGAAGTATTATTAGATCCTGAGAGTTTTGAAGAAACAGGAATGTTTGTTGAACATAGATGCAGTAATTTTGGCATGAACGACAAAAAATTCCTAGGGGACGGTATAATAACTGGACATGGCACCATAAATGGTAGGTTGGTTTTTGTGTATAGCCAAGATTTTACGGTGTTAGGTGGATCTCTTGGAGAATATCACGCTAAAAAAATTTGCACTATACTCGATTCTGCTTTAGCAGTAGGAGCACCAGTTATTGGCATAAATGATTCGGGGGGTGCAAGAATTCAGGAAGGGGTTGACGCCCTTGGTGGTTATGGAGAATTATTTCAACGCAATGTAATTGCTTCCGGTATTATTCCACAAATCACCTTAATTATGGGACCTTGTTCTGGTGGGGCTGTTTATTCTCCTGCCTTAACAGATTTCATATTCATGGTTAAAAATACTTCTTATATGTTTGTAACAGGACCAGACGTAGTTAAAACTGTTACAGGTGAAGAAGTAAGCCAAGAACAACTTGGCGGGGCAAAAATGCATACTACAAAGAGTGGTGTTGCTGACCTTGCTTTTAAAAATGATATAGAACTACTTCTAGAAACTAGAAGGTTTTTTAATTTTTTACCTCTATCAAATAGTAGTCCTCTACCACATCGTCGTACCGAAGACCCAGCTGATCGGGTTGATATGTCCCTAAACACCTTAGTCCCAAGCATTCCAAACAAAGCTTATGACATGAAAGAATTAATTGAGCGTATTGTTGATGAAGGAGAATTTTTTGAGCTGCAACCAGATTTTGCTAGAAACATTATAATCGGCTTTGGTTATATGGAAGGAAGACCTATAGGATTTGTTGCGAATCAACCATTACATTTAGCTGGCTGTTTGGATATTAATGCATCAAGAAAGGCAGCAAGGTTTGTTCGTTTTTGTGATGCGTTTAATATCCCAATAGTAACTCTAGTTGATGTACCAGGTTTTTTACCTGGCACTGATCAAGAGCATAACGGAATTATTAAACATGGAGCAAAATTGTTATATGCGTATGCTGAAGCGACTGTACCAAAAATTACCATAATTACTAGGAAAGCTTATGGTGGAGCTTATATAGTGATGAACTCAAAACATCTTCGTGGGGATGTAAATTACGCGTGGTTCAACTCAGAAATTGCAGTACTTGGAGCTGAAGGAGCTGCTGAAATAATATTTAAAGAAGAATGCAAAGATCCAGAATCAAAAAAACAAAAAATCCAAGAGTATAAAGATACTGTTACTTCTCCTTTCGCTGCAGCATCTAGAGGATACCTAGACGATATTATAAAGCCTCAAAATACTAGATGGCGCATATGTAAAGCACTAAACTTTCTTCAAAACAAAAAAATACAATTACCATGGAAGAAGCATGATAACTTACCACTTTAGTATACTTAAGCACGAGATTTTATGACTAAACCATTATTTGATAAAATTTTAATCGCCAATCGTGGTGAAATAGCTTTGAGAATAATGCGAACCCTAAAGAAGATGGGTATTACATCAGTTGCCGTATATTCTGAAGCAGATACACATTCAATGCATGTACAATATGCTGATGAAGCTTATTATATCGGCAATTCTCCTGCCACTGAGAGCTATTTGTCAATTAAAAATATTGTAAATGCTATTAGAGCAAGTGGTGCTTCGGCGGTGCATCCAGGATATGGATTTTTATCAGAAAATTCAAATTTTGCAAATATCTTAAAAAGGGAAGGAGTTGCCTTAATAGGTCCCAATGCTTCTGCTATTAAGAAAATGGGTGATAAAATTGAAGCAAAAAAAATCGCTATGGAAGCAGGAATCAGCCTAGTCCCTGGCTATATTGGTACTATCAGCAATATAAATCAGGCCATAGAAATTGCAGAAAAAATAGGTTTCCCTGTTATAGTTAAGGCAACAGCTGGTGGTGGTGGTCGTGGAATGAGAGTGGTAAAAAACTCTGAAGAAATGGCTAATGCCTTTGAATCAGCTAAGCTTGAGGCAGTAAATAATTTTAGCGATGGTAGATTATTCATTGAAAAATTAATTCAGTCCCCAAGGCATATTGAAATACAATTATTAGCTGATCAGTATGGTAACAGTGTTTGTCTTGGTGAGCGAGAATGTTCAATTCAACGTTATCATCAAAAAGTGATTGAAGAAGCCCCAAGCTCCTTTATTACCGAGGAAATACGGCAAAAAATGTATAAAGAGACCTTAGCTTTATCTAGCAAGGTCGGTTATTACTCAGCCGGTACAGTTGAATTTATAGTTGATTTAGATAAGAACTTTTATTTCCTTGAGATGAATACTAGGCTACAAGTTGAGCATCCAGTAACTGAACTAATCACTGGTATTGACATAGTAGAAGAGATGATAAAAATTGCTGCTGGTGAAAAATTATCATTTTCTCAAGAAGATATAAAATTAAAGGGGCATGCGTTTGAATCTAGAATTTGTGCAGAAAATCCAATGCGTGGATTTCTGTCGTCTAGTGGCAGAATTACTGAATATGCAGAACCACCAAAAAATGCTAACATACGTGTGGATACAGGTCTTGGACTTGGTGGAGAAGTCAGTATGTTTTATGATTCAATGATTGCAAAACTTTGTACTTACGGAGAGACTAGAGAACAAGCTATTGAGGTTATGCGTTCTGCTTTAAGTGCTTACATAATACAAGGTATTTCTCATAATATTAGTTTCTTAGAAGCAGTAATATCACATCCTCGTTTTATAGCAGGTGATATAAATACTGCATTTATAGAAGAAGAATATCCAGATGGTTTTTCTGGAGCAAGCTTAACTTCTGAAATCACTAAAATATTCCTAGCTACAGCCATTTTTGTTTATATTGCCGAGCAAAAACGTGCTTCGTTAATCTCTGGTCAAATAGTCGATCAAACTCACAAAATCGGTACTAGATGGGTTGTATCAATTGATGACAAACTATTTCCAGTTTTAATTAAATCAGTAGATTATGGTTATAATATAAGACAAGAAAATGATAGAATTTATATACGTAGTAACTGGAACTTAGGTAGTAGACTCTTTTCCTGTATTGTAAATGGTAGAAAAGCCAATGTAAAAATTGGCAATATCTTAACAGGTTATATGTTATCACATTCAGGCATTACTGTTAAAGCTTACGTCCGTTCCCCACGGATGTCTGAACTAGAAGCGTTGATGATTACAAAAAATATCCAAGAAGAGCAAACAGAACTGCACGCCCCGCTTGCAGGACAAATTATTGCAATTAAGGTTCAAGAAGGTAGTAAGGTAGTTATTGGTCAAGAGATTATGGTTTTAACTGCCATGAAAATGGAGAATATACTTGTTGCTGAGCGTAATGGGAAAATTGCTAAAATCCTAGTTAATGAGAAAGATCAGGTGATTAGTGGACAGGTGTTACTTGAATTTGCTTAGGTTTAAATTAGGTAGGGGTAGAACTTCAAATATACTCAAATGATTTTGAATAATAAAAATGTTGAATTACTTTTATCGAGATATTAAAAAATATTGTAGTAGCGGTAAATTAATATTTGTTCTAATAATTGTAGCCATTATATTGGCTTGCTCGACTTATTATGTGATTTCAATTGAGTCGAAATCTCTTGGTCCAGACCCAAGTAGAGTTATAGGGCTTATATTAGTAGATCTTGCTGTATTCTTACTTTTAGGCATTTTATTAGCTCGTAAATTTTTACGAGATTTTATTGATAAAGGTGAAAGAGAGACGTCTTCGAAATTACAAAATCGTATCATTATTACCTTTAGTTTGATTGCTACAATCCCAACTATTATTGTTTCAGTGTTTTCAGCATATTTTTTTAACTTTGGTATTCAATCTTGGTTCGATAAAAAGATTTCTGCTGTGCTTGATCAGTCGATAATAGTAGCAGAATCTTATATAGACGAACATAAACTACAGTTACGCGAAACAGCATTATCCGTCGCTGATGATTTAACTGAAATGTATTATAATTTAATACATAATCCCCTTTCATTTAATGAAGCATTAAATACTGAAGTTGAGATGCGCTCTCTTGACGAAGCTATGGTTTTACATAGACCTACTAATACTGTTATTGCTAATACATTCTTAAGTTTTGCAATTTCATTTGCTACTATTCCAGCTCATTTAATGAAAAGAGCTGAGCTAGGAGAAATTGTTGAGATAAAATCTGATCCTAAAAAGATTCGAATGCTTACAAAACTTAAAGATCATAATGATATATATTTGTTGGTAGGTAGATTGATTGATGCTAAAATTATTGATCATATTGATAAAACTAACGGTGCAGCTGAAGAATATTATCGTCTTAAAAAACATATATCCAGTATGCAGATCAAATTTTCTATAGTATTTATTTTTATTGCTTTATTACTGCTATTAGCTGCAATAAGCTGGGGGATGATTTTTGCTACAAAGATAGTAAAGCCTATTCGGAAATTAGTGATTGCTACTGAAAAGGTTAAAAATGGTGACTTAACTATTCAAGTACCAGAAGACCTTGTTAATAAAGATGAAATAAGCGTTTTATCCTCAGCTTTTAATAGGATGATTAAACAAATTGATCATCAACAAAGAGATCTAGTTATAGCTCAGCGTGCACTTGCTTGGTCTGACGTAGCAAGGAAAGTAGCTCACGAGATTAAGAATCCTTTGACGCCTATTCATCTTGCCTCCGAAAGATTACTTAGGAAATTTAGTAATCAAGTTGAAGATAAGACAGAGTTCAACAAATACATACAGATGATTGTACGTCATACTGACGATATTAAGAAAATTGTCTCTGAATTTGTTAATTTTGCAAGACTACCAGCCCCAATATTTATGGATTGTGATCTAGTAATTCTTATAAAGAATATGGTTGAATCACGAAAATTAATTAATGATAAAATATTATATAAATTCATCACAACTGATCAACACATAGATTTTATCTGTGATACAACTCAAATTAATCAGATTATGGTTAATTTATTAAAAAATGCCGAAGAATCTATAGGACTTACTAGATTTCAACAAGGTGTTATTGCTGTTTCTATAACCAAGTCTAACCATCAGATTACTATTACAGTAAATGACAATGGAGTAGGATTCCAAGCAAATTTAATTGATAGGGCTACAGAAGCCTATATAACAACTAGATCTAAAGGAACTGGTTTAGGGCTAGCCATTATCAAAAAAATAGCACAAGATCATTGTGCAACACTAGAGTTAGCAAACAAGTACGAGGGGGGAGCGATTGTCAACATAACATTCAACCTTGATGAATTAAAATTAAAGATCAATAATTCGAAGTCAATAAATCACATTTTTACTTAATATTCTTTCCTTACTTTACCTCTTTCTTGACAGCTCTCTCATATTTAAAGTCATGCTTTATAACAATATACTTAATCTGTAATCGTGATTTTTATCACATATTAGTAAATCTTTCTTTAAAAATAAAATTATAAATACAGTTTCTACTTTCCCTCTCTATGACAATTGCATTAACATTAATTAATCTTTAATAAATAAATTAACTGATAGGTAATAAAATGGTTTTATTTAACAAGTTACAAAATAATTTTCTTATTAATATATCTAATAGATATTTAGTAACAAGGTGCATAATTTTTCTTTTTTTGTTTATTCTATTTTTTTTATTACAAGGGTTTGGTACATCTAATGTTTTGGCAGCAGGAGTAAGAAATGAGAAAATAAATCTACCTAATCCAGACCCAACTACTAATAGAGAATACTTTGAAAATGAAATAGAGGCAACTTGGCAACTTATTAATGAAGCTCATGGTGAGTTGAAAATACTAGAACGAACACGTAATTCACAAATAATAGACAGATTTGGGGATTATGACAATGAGTTGAAAAAAGAATTTGGTTCACAAAACAATTATTATCCAGGAACACTTGAGTTACTAGAAGCAGATTATTTAACATTACTTGATTTACACAGAGATTATAGTTTAGAGAAAGAAATGATCGAAGAAAAAATATCAGATAACGAAACACGGAAAGGTATAAAGGAGAAAGGTTTAGCCGAAATAAAGGAACTAATAAAGAAAAATGATGAAGAATATTATAAAGCTCAATCAGATGCTGAACGAAAGCCTTTGGTGGAAAAGGACGAATTCTTATTAAAAATAAAAGAAGAATTAGAGGAAATCTCACATCCAAATGCTGTATACTTGAAGAATGAGAACAACAAACAAAGAGGGAACGAATACAACGTAGTAAACACAGACCCCGAAATTTACAAAGACAATTTTTCAGATCATTCAAGTATAGTTGAAATTTTAAAAGAAATAGACATATCTCCACAAGACCTAAGGTACGATGATAACACAAAAGAAACTCTCCATACTAAACTTAATAAAGTAAATCAAAAGTTAGAAAATTTGGCACAGGATATGAGTAAGATAGAACAGCAAGAGTCAATACTCAACCAAGAAAAAGATAATTACGACAAACTATCAAGTTCTATTGATATAAAAAAAGATAAAATCTGCAAGTTAGAAGAAACAAAAAAATACTTTGAATCTAAGTTAGATTGTAAAGAGGCTAATTTACCTGCTTTACCAAAGAAGAAACTACAGTTTAGGAATGTGGCAGCACACATTATTTCTATTATCAAAGCACAACCTCAAACTTCTAATAGTTTGGTGTCAGTAAAATCACCTTATATATCTCTTGACGACCAACCTCCAGCTCCAAGCTTAAATATGCAAACAGAGATATTACCATACCAAATAGATCCTTCTGTTGTTACGCCTCTAATATTAGATACCACTCAACCTAATAATGAAACGCTAACCAATAAGGCTATACCACAAGTAAACACTAAAAGTTTACACGATGAATTGCAAGAGTTTTCAACAGAAAATGACGGTAATAATCAACGTAAGGAGATTATTACTCGCAGGCATAGCATCGAAACAGAACAACCTAAACATTATCAAGATAATAAAACTATTACTCGTACGTTTAGCCTCGAACTCCCCCGACCCCAATCACTAGACGAAGAATTTTTCTCTTATCACAGCAGCACACCAGAATCTGAAGAGGAAGAGTGGAGCGACTCTGAAGATGAACCACTCATAGATACTCCCAAAAGGTTTTCACGGTCATCTTCATTAGCACCACTCGATCCACAATATTATTCAAGAAGATCATCAGATGCTTCAAATCTTGATTCTAGTGATGAAGTAGCAGTAGTAACGTTTCCCCCCCTACCAATAACTCAAGAACAATCTTCAACAACGCACACAGTAGTTGACCAAGTTGTAGTATACAATGTGGACAATAAACAAGGGGTAAGCGAAAACAACATAGAACTACATGAATATGAGAATCCATCGAAACTTTACAAAACTAAAAGGCAGAAAAGGAGTATAGCTGTACATGATAATGTAGTTGTTGTTCAAAATGAAGTATTTGATGAAGATAATCTTGGGTTAGAAGAATTGTTTAAAGAAGAAGCTGTGCCAATAGTAGCTAATGAGCAACTTCCCGAGGAAGAACATCATGCAATTCAACCTCTTGAGGCTGTACCTCAACCTCCTGCAGATGTAGTCCACGTAGAAAATAATCCTCCTGCAGTTCAACCTCTTAAGGCTGAACATGATATATTTGATGAAGATAATCTTGGGTTAGAAGAATTGTTTAAAGAAGATGCTGTACCAATAGTAGCTAATGATCAACCTCAGGAGGCTGAACATGATGCAGATGGACAACATGTAGATGAACAACAACACGCAGATGAACATCTTGCAGCTAATGATCAACCTCCTGAGGCTGAACATCATGCAGATGGACAACATGCAGATGGACAACATGCAGATGAACATCAGAAGGATGAACATTTTGTAACTAATGAGCAGCCTCTTTCAGCTGCACCTCAAACTCCTCTAGAAACTATAGCATTAGTTGAAAAAAAATCTTATATCCCACCTATTAATTTTGATATCGAACAAAATATAGCAAAATATACTACATATATAGAATTTGATTACTTGGATTTAATTTCAAATGCTTTAAGTACTCGAAATCAAAATAATCTATTAACAGATAATCCTACGGTAAAAGCGGCAGGGGATAATGATTATTATATTAAAAAAGGAGGGTGGATTCAAGTTATGAGGTCTACTAGCAAACAAAAAGGAAATACTTTACCCTTTAAAAATAATCAGCAAGGCTTCGTTCTAGGTTTTGATGCACAGCCTCTTGATGAACTTATTATAGGAATCGCATATGCTAATGCAAATTCATATACTAAATTTCAAAACATCTTTAATGACAAGCAAAATATTATTTTACATGTAGCTGCAGTTTACAGCAAATATACATTATCACCAAATATGTATCTGAGTTCTTATCTTAAATATGGTAAAGCCTTTATTAAAAATCTAGGGAAAAGAGACACTATATCCATTAATAGCAAGACTAACGGTTATGTAGGACGTGCGAAGCTTGAAACTCACTATAAAGTTGATTTAGATAAATTTTTGTTCAAACCAATGGTAGGAATAATATTTGATCGTTTTCTAATCAAAAATTTTACAGAATATAGGAAAGATTTTAATATTAATGTACCAACTAGGAAAGGAAAAAGAGTATCATTTGAAACTGGCATTGATTTCAGTAAACGCATTTTGGTAAAAAATATTTCAATTATTCCTAAGGTACACTTTAAACTAGATCAGACTATTTTACTAAATAATTCAACCGACATTATTAATTTTACTAGCATAGAACAGCATACTCAAACAGTAGCTATCACAAAATCTCTAAGACCATCTCCAAAAAATGTTATGTACACTTTAGGAGGTTGTATAAACATGCAATCTGTATCAGCACTTGAATTAGGTGCTGGTTATGATTATAGTTTAAAGAAAAGTTTTACTACCCACTCTTTCTATGTTAATGGATCAGTGAAATTTTAATATAAGTTGCTAATTATGTAATAATTAGCAACTCTCGTTAACAATCTCTACCACCACCTACATTTCGGTTAGGTTGTTTATTAGCAAGTCCTTTCTTATCTAGAGAACCATCTAGAGCAGGGGTAGCATTAGCATCATGTAATAGCTGAGACGCATCCTTAAAAAGAGGGTCAGCTGTTACACGATCAGGTTGCAACCCGGGAACAGCAGCTGAATTTACCCTAATATTACCTTGGGCATTTTTAACTATTCCTACATATTCTCCTTTGTTTTTAAGAACTTCTTGCTCAAGTTTCTCAAGAGTACTTTTATCTACTGGTAAAGTATAAGTTTTACCCTTACGTTTCAAATATAAAGGTGACTTATTGTCCTCAGAACAAGAAAATATTTCTGTAGGTTTGGTCAGATGCACCAACTTGCCATTCTTATAGTGAGCAGTCAAATACACAGCATCTTCTTTACTAATATTACGTCCATTTGTATCTTGTACTGCAAAAGACATATGGCACGCCCCCTGCATATCTATAGATAACGGTATATTTACCATACGAGCATTTTTAATTTCTTCTCCCTCACTAGTTTTATATTTAGCATTTTTGTCATCATGACTCAATATTGTTTCATTTATTGTCACAACATCCTTACCGTTTTGCTGCAAACTAAAGCTCTTATCTGCTCCTTTATCTTGCCATTCAATATCTTTATACTCAGCTGCAAATTTTTTATGAATATCTGTATAGCCTCTTTGTTCAATATTTTCTATCTCTCGTAGTACTTCTGAGTCCCGCAATACTTCGGATAATCCGCCAACATTTTTTTGGGCAAATTGAGCAAAACTGCTTGTAGATTCCAAAGAAAATTTATTAACAATTGGTCGGACTTGCTCTCTTGACAATTCCTTAAAAGCTTGCAATATTTTATCATCGTCATAAACATTACCCTTAGTCTTATCCTGAACTAATACTTTATCTACAGACATGCCACTATCCATCCTAGGGCTATACTCTGTACCTACTGATTGATACAACTTTTGCCTATTATCTGTTTGGCTATCAACTGCTCTAAACTCTTTAGTAATAGTCTCTGTTTCCGTACCTATTGACTTACTAGCTATCTCATCCGTTTCCATCCCAGCTTCTTGTACTTCCGGCTTAATTTGTAATTTTTCCAACTGACTTAGAAGTTTAGCGTTTTTAGCTTCAAGTTCCGCTATTCTAGCCTGTTGATCTTTTTGGATTCTTTGGGCATGTTCCTGAGCAACCTCCAACCTCCCCCAAAGTTCATCTATATCCCCTTTTTGTTTTTCTTTTAAGGCATTATACTCTAAATCTTTTCTTGCACTAAGTGTTTCTAGCTGATTTTTTGTATCTTCTTTTATTTTTTCTAACTGAGATTTTAAACCCGCATTCTCGTCGGTTACTTTATTTAGCTGAGTTTTAAAGTTTTTATTTTGGTCATATTGCTCATCAGAAATAAGTTTTTCCAACGTTAGTTTTTCTTGGGCTTCGGTTAATTCTTGTTGAATTTTCTTTAGCTCTGCCTGTTGTTTTTCGTATTCTGCCTCTAAATAATTATACTTTAAATCTTTCTTCCCACTAAGTACCTCTAACTGTTTTCTTTCATTTTCTATTTCTTCTAACTGAGTTTTTAAACTATTATTCTCATTGGTTAATCCACCTAGCTGAGCTTGTAATTCTTTAGCTTGCTTACTTTCTACACCATATTCTTGCTCAGCTGCCTTTAGGCTTTCTTGAACGATTATTAATTCTTGTTGCTTCTTTTCTAGCTCACTCCAACTTTTTTGCTGTTCTAATTTTAGTTGTGATAATTCCTCATCTACCTCTTGCAATTTCGCTGCATAATTTTCTTTTGCTTTACTATACTCTAAATTTTTTGCTTCACTAAGTTCTACTAGCTCTTTTTTTTCATTTTTTTCTGCTTGTAACTGAGTATTTAAATTAGCATTCTCATTGGTTAACCCATCTAGCTTAGCTTGTAATTTGTCAGCTTGATCACTTTTTGCTTCTAGCTGAATTTGCAGCTCTTTATACCTATTACTTTCTTCTCCAAATTTTTTTTGTTCTACTGATAATTTTTCATTTAGCTCTCGCACTACTGCTACTTGTTCTACTTTGGCTCTCTCCAATTGTTCCTCAAACCCTTCTGCCTTTTTTTGTATTGCTTGAGCTTCATTCTTCTCTAATCCTATTTCTTTAGTAAGCTTATCTATCTGACCTTTCTGATTTTCTGTATTTTGTTCTGCCACTGCTAACTTAGTCATTAACTCATTTTCCTTATTAGTGAGTTCTGTTACTTGAGTTTGTAGTTTTTTAGCCTGCTCACTTTCTGTTGCTAGCTGATCTTGTAATTTTTTAGTTAGCTCACTTTTTTCTTTGGATTGATTCTGTGCTAATAATAACTCCTCTTGAGATTTTTCTAATAATTGTTGTTTCGCATCTAACTCATTCCGACTTTTTTGTAATTCTTCTTTAGCTAGTTCCGATTGTCTATTAAATTCCTTTGCATGACTTTCCTGTGCTGCATTTAATTCATTTTGCAACTCACCATAAACCTTGTTTAAATCAGCTAGCTTAGCTTCTAATTTTGTATTTTGCCCATCTTTCTCTCTAAAAGTAAGTTTTTCTAAATTTAACTCTTCTTGTTTTTTCTCTAACTCATTCCTTGTTTGTTGCAATTCTAATTGTAGTTGAGATTGTAGTTCCGATAATTTCTCAGTTGCCTCTTGCAATTTTGCTGCATAATTTTCTTTTGCTTTATACTCTAATTCTTTCTCCACACTAAGTACCTCTAGCTGTTCTTTTGCATTTTTCTCTGTAGCTTCTAACTTAGCTCTTAATTTATCATTTTCACTGGTTAACTTATCTATCTGATCTGACAAAGATCCATCTGATTCACCTAGCTCCTGTAGTTCATCTGCCCAACTACGTCCGTGAGATATCGTAGATTGTTGTTGCTCTTCCTTTTCTCCCTCCAGTTCCCTAATCCGTTCTTGGAGTTCACTTATTCGTTCTAGATTTTTTTTGCTTTCTTGTTCTGCAGATAATTTTTCCGTATCTATCAATGATTTTAATTGCTGTAATTGATGATCTTGATCATCTATTTTACCCTGTGCAATCTTAAGCTGTTCATTCAACTTATTAATCTCAATTTGACGTTTCACTGACGCCTCAGCATCATTAGCTCTTTCTTGTAATATAGAATACTGGCTAACTGAACCTTCTTGTTGTTTTGCACTGGATAGAGGGGGGTAAGATTTTTGTTCCAATTGCTTTAATTCTTCAAACAACTGCTCTTCTTTTTGCTTGCTTTGCTTAATGATTTTAGTCTTTGCATCTATTTCGTCTTGGATTGTCTTTATTTCTTTTTCCTGGAGTATTATATTTTCATATTGTTTTGCTAGTATAGGCTCTTGTTCTGAAATAGCTTTTATATCTTTTTCTATCTCCGCTTGACGTTCCTTAAACAATTCTTGTAGTATTGGCTGAGCATCAACTGTCAAATTATCAGCTAAATCTTTCTTTTGTAACTCCTTTTTTAGCTCTATTAAATTTCTATCTCTTTCTTCTAAATTCTGCATACTGGCATTAAGCTCGACCATAAGCTGCAAATTTTTCTCAAGTAATTGTTCTTTGTTATCTTCGCTAAGTAATTCATTTCCTGCAAGAAATTTATCAAATGCCTCTTTGTGTTCAATGCTCCTATGAGAAGTATCTTTTCCATCTCCATGTAAAAACTGCTCAAACTCTCGACATAGCTCAAGATTTAATACAATTCATATTGCTGCTTGATCAGTTCTAACTCTAAATCTATAAATTCATTTTGTTCTTGAACTGCTTTTTTTATTTCGTCTGCTGATTGAGCAGCTAGGTGTCCTTTTATTTTTTCCTGCTGTTTCCAAAGTTCTCCCAACAATTCTGATGCATCCTTATCTTGTTCCTGCAAATTCTCTCTTAGAGTATCTAATGCTGTTTGCTTCTCTCGGATATCTCTTTGTAGCACTTTGAGGTCTTTATTAGCTTCTTCAAATATACCCTGCTCAGTTTTCATCTTTTCTTGAAGTTGTTTTATTGCGGATAAAGCTTCTTCTGATTCTGGTAATGACATTTTATTTACCCATAGTTTAAATTATCTAAATTAATATTATAAAAATTAGAGTATAACTATAACTTCAAAAGTTGTTAAAAACAACTTTTAGAAGTAAAATCTCTAGATTATTGGAAATTCTTTATGTTAATTTCGTGGATTTATAAGAATTATTGCTAAAGCAAGAACCCCTCAACTGTTGAAAGTTTACAAATACCTATACCACAACGTCATTGCGAGCTTAAATGAAGCAATCTAGGAAACAATCTATAGATAAATGATGTTACTGGATTGCTTCGTCGACCTACGGTCTCCTCGCAATGACGTATAAAGAAGCTGTATTTACTAACTTTCAACAGTTGTAGGGGTAACATCAGGGCAGTTTAATAACCTTTGGTATACTAACTGTACGAGTATGCCACAAAGTATATATGCCCTTAGCTATATTCTCACTAGCAGAATAATACTTAACTCGCATATTATTAGGTATATTAGGTAAATGAAGATGCATATTCTCATCAATAATTGACACTCTTCCTTCATTAAACTCGTTTTTTATATGTCTTTTATGGGTTTCGTTCATTGTGGAGTTATAATACACCGTAACAGTTTTAGCAGGTAACATATCTACGGTTTCCGAGACCATAGAAGTAGACTCACCTGGTACTATAATCAAACTATGCTTGTTATATAAAACAGCTCCAAGAATAGCCTTATACATACTTGGTTGTCCTTTCTTAAAGTCAAATAATTTAAAGGGTACTCGATTTTCTTGTAAAACCCTTTGGAAACTTGAGGTCACCGTATCCATTATACTATCTTTTTCATGTACACTAAGTTCTTTATTGTTTTGGCAATCATATTTTCCTGTACGTGGACCATTGGATACTAATACGAAATAATTATTTTTTAATGCAAGATTACTAACATAATTGGCTAACTTCTCTGCTTCTTTATTTGTGTAGCAATGATATGTACCATTTTCCGGTACATCCCCTGCTAAAATCACTGCTAAATATTTATCAAAGGAAGAAAACATTGATTTAAATGCAGCATATTCTGATTCAATATCAGAGACCTGCATATTATGAGCCACCCCATTAGTAGTAAGTAGTATAGTGTTCACACCAGTAAGCTTACCAGTAAGTTTAGTATTCTGCTTATCTAATGCATGACTAGGCAATGCCATTATGTCTGCACCCAAAAAATTATCACGTTTTTCTTGGACAAGTTGCTTGTGTGATAAAGTGCCATTATCTAATAGTTGGTGAGAAAGATGTACTGCGATAATATTTTTTGCCAGTTCAGGATCTGACTTTAATTTAGTTATTGATTCTATGCCGTAATAACCAACTGAAACTATAATGGCAAGATTTTTGTTACTGCTAATTTGACCCTTAATTTGATCCTTAACGGTTTCTAATTGAGATTTATCGTATTCCTCAACATTCAGCGTAACAGACTTGCTTTTAAAGTATTTCTCGCTTTCTCTTGCTACTCCTAGCAATTGACTACGATCCCCAACAAAAGCTTTATCGCTTATGATATACAAATTAGCACTCTTTGTTTCAGCTGCGTGAGTGTGCATCATAAAAGATGATATTATTAAAACTATAAAAAAAATGTAGCAAAAATATGGTCTAATAATCATAATATCTCAAATTTAGAATTGTGTCATCACCCAAATGTTATTGCTGAGGAGTTGATCAACCATTATCTATTAACAAGGAGCTACTTTAGTAGCAACGAAACAATCCAAGAGATTAGGCATAGGTAAGCCAATATATTGGATTGCTTCGTCGACCTTAGGTCTCCTCGCAATGACGGTTAAGGAGAAACTTGATTATCGAGTTAAACTGCCCTACTTCGCAGATATAATAGTTTTAAGCTCGATTAACCTTCCATTAGTTGTTTACGAGCAACTTTTCTTTTTCTTCTTTCTGTTTCTTGATCTTTACGAACACGTTTTACTGAAGGAGGTTCATAGAAACGCGACATTTTCATTGAACGGAACACAAGCTCTCTTTGCATTTTTCTTTTCAAATTTTTAATTGCTTGCTCACCATTCCCAGCATGAACGTTTACTAGTATCACTTTTAATTACCCCCTATTTAGCATAAATTAGACTATTGAATGATAGTAACATTATCTATATACTAAGCTTATATGTCAAGATTAAAAGATGCATTTAACGACTATTTTTTATGACTACTTACGAAAAATATCATAGTTTGAAAGTACAATTTGTACAAGTTCTAGCAAAACTGCTAATCTTTGATGAGTGGAATAATAAATTATTGGCAGATGCGGAAAAGGAATGTGGTTTTGTTAAGGGGTATTGTCATATAATTTTTCCAAATGGTCTAAGGGAAATAGTTGATTTTTTTGAAAGCTGGCAAGACCAAAAAATGCTTGAGTTATTATCTCAGCAAGAAACCCCAGCTAAAATAAGGGATAAAATTGATTTAGCCTTAAAAGTTAGAATAAAAAATTGTACACCTAAACTTGTATACTCAAATGATTTGGAGAATGGGGACAATAAACAAGGGGTGAACGGACTAGGCGTACATGAAGTACGTGAGTACGCGAATACCCCGCAAGTATTTGCAAAAACCAATTCTTCAAAGCAGAAGAGTATACATTTGAAGAATCGTACTTATTTTACCACACCATCAAACACTCTATTTGCTACAAAAATAGCCTTTCGTACCTGCGATTTAATTTGGCGTTATGCAGGAGATACATCTATAGATCATAATTATTATACTAAGAGAAGTTTGTTATTTAGCGTTTATATAAGTTCGATACTCTATTACATTCAAGACGAGTCAGAAAATAATATAGATACCGATAAATATATTACCAAGTCTTTATCTAGTATCATAACTATGTTCTCTAAATGTAAGAATATTTTTAAATTACCAAATCCCGTCGATATACCAATTATTCGACTATTTTTATAATAATCAAGATTACAACATGACTAATAAATACTACCCAGATATCCAATCTAATGCCGATTTTCCAACGATTGAAAAAAAGATTTTAGCTTATTGGCAGAAGAATAATATTTTCCAAAAAACGATAGATGCTAGACCATCAATAAATAATGGACAAAATAACGAATTCATCTTTTATGATGGTCCACCCTTTGCTAATGGTCTACCACATTATGGTCATCTGCTAACTGGCTTTATCAAAGATGTTTATGCACGCTATCAAACTAGTAAAGGCAAAAGAGTCGAGCGACGCTTTGGGTGGGATTGTCATGGACTCCCTGCCGAAATGCAAGCAGAGAAGGAATTAAGTATTTCTGGTAGAACGACCATTATCAATTTTGGTATTGATAAATTTAACGAGCATTGTAGATCATCGGTCATGAAATATGCTAATCAGTGGCAGGAATATGTTAATCGACAAGCACGATGGGTGGATTTTACCAATTCCTATAAAACCATGGATAAAGCTTTTATGGAATCTGTGCTGTGGGCTTTCAAAGAATTATATAACAAAGGACTGCTATATGAATCAATGAGAGTAATGCCTTATTCTTGGGCATGTGAAACGCCTTTATCTAATTTTGAAACAAGGCTAGATAATGCATATAGAGAACGAACTGATAAGGCAGTTACGGTAAGTTTTGTACTTGAGGATAAATTACCAAATTCTGTACAATATAACGAGTACAGAATGCTGGCATGGACTACGACGCCATGGACTTTGCCAGCTAATTTAGCATTAGCTATTGGACCTGATATTGAATATGCTTTAGTACCAAATGGTCAGGTTTGTTATATTTTGGCTAAATTTGCTTTGGCTAAATATAAAAAAGAGTTAGGACTTAGTGATGAAAAAAATTATGATATAATTGAAGGTAAGTACCTATTAAATCTCACTTACAAGCCATTATTCAATTATTTTGCCAATCATCCAAGTAGCTTTAAAGTACTTTCCGGAGATTTTGTTGTTGAGGGAGACGGCACTGGTATCGTTCATATGGCTCCAGGTTTCGGTGAGGAAGACCAAATTCTTTGTGCAGCCCATGGTATAGAACTAGTTTGTCCGGTAGATAGTAGCGGGAAATACACCAAAGAAATTTTTGACTTGGCTGGTATGCAAGTATTTGATGCTAATGATCAAATTATTATTAAGCTAAAAAATCAGGGTAATTGGCTTAAAACCGAGCAATATATTCATAATTATCCCCATTGTTGGCGTACTGACACCCCTCTTATATACAAAGCCGTTCCTTCTTGGTATGTAAAAGTTACCGAATTTAAAGACAGAATGGTCCTATTAAATCAACAAATTAACTGGATACCCTTGCATGTCAAGGATAATTTATTTGGCAAATGGCTAGAAAATGCTAGGGATTGGTCAATTAGCCGCAATAGATTTTGGGGTACACCGCTACCTGTATGGAAATCAGATAATCCGGCTTATCCTAGGATTGATGTGTATGGATCAATAGAGGAGTTAGAAAAAGATTTTGGGATTACAGTTACCGATTTACATAGGCCTTTTATTGATCAACTAACTAGAAAAAATCCGGATGATCCAACCGGTAAATCAATGATGGTTAGAGTAGAAGATGTCTTTGATTGCTGGTTTGAAAGCGGCTCTATGCCTTATGGGCAAGTACATTATCCATTTGAAAATAAAGAGTGGTTTGAAAAGCATTTTCCTGCCGATTTTATAGTAGAATATTCAGCACAAACACGCGGTTGGTTCTATACTTTAATGGTACTGTCAACAGCCCTTTTTGACCAACCACCTTTTTTAAATTGTATTTGCCATGGGGTTATATTAGACAGCACCGGGCAAAAATTATCAAAGCGTCTTAATAATTATGCTGATCCGCTAGAATTATTTGATAAATATGGTTCTGATGCTCTAAGAGTTACCATGCTCTCTTCCAATGTAGTCAAAGGTCAGGAACTGCTGATCGACAAAGACGGTAAAATGGTTTATGAGAGCTTACGTTTATTTATCAAGCCCATTTGGAATGCTTACCATTTCTTTACTCTGTATGCTAATAGCGATCAGATAAAAGCGGAAAGCAACTTTAATTCTCAAAATGTGCTAGATCGTTATATCTTATCAAAACTAAAAATATCAGTAGAAAAAATCCAGTATGGGCTAGATAATTTTGATACTCAAATAGCTTATAATAATGTCGGCAATTTTTTTGAAGTATTAAATAATTGGTATATTAGAAGAAGTAGGAATCGTTTTTGGAAAATTGAAAAAGATCAAGATAAAGAAAATGCTTATAATACCTTATATAGTTGTCTTGAAATAATGTCTATTGCTCAATCTAGTTTACTACCATTAATTTCTGAGGAAATTTATTTAGGACTTACAAGGCTAGAAAAGCAAGGAGGCAGTGTTCATTTAGCGGATTTTCCTAAACTTGATATGATAGAAGTCGATTATGATTTAGTCAGCATCATGGATCAAGTATTAGATATTTGTAGTAATGCTTTATTCATTAGAAGTAACGAAAATATCCGGGTTCGGCAACCACTTAGCAGTTTAACGATCATTAGTAAAAATAATGAATTACTAGTAAAATTTGAAGAATTAATTAAAGATGAGATTAATGTTAAAAAGGTAATTTATAAAGATGATGTAGAAAATCATGCTGATTACAAATTATCTATTAACTTCCCTAATTTAGGAAAACGTCTACCTCATAAAGTCAAGGATATCATAATAGCTTCTAAAAACCATCAGTGGCAACTGATGAATGAGCATCTAGTAATAGCGGGAGAAACATTAAATCAAGGTGAGTTCTCTCTAGTTTTAGAACCTAAAAATGTTAAAGGTACAAAGTCTTTAGCTAATAATCATGGACTAATATTACTGGATTTAGAAATAACAAAAGAACTATACGAAGAAGGTATTGCAAGAGATTTAGTACGCTTTATTCAACAAACGAGAAAAGATGCCAATTTTGCCATGAATGATAGAATCTTCCTAGAAGTCATAGGCAAACCGGATGTTATGCAAATAGTTGAGCAACATAGTACATTCATTCTTGAGCAAACCTTAAGTGAATTTGCTAGCGATTTCACGCTAGAATATATGACTAATGTTGAATTAAATTCAGACATAATAACTATAAGGGTAGCAAGAGTTTCTAAGTAACCTCAAATATAGTCAATTCAGGAGAATTGGATAGCAAGAACGATGGAGCGAAGCCTATAGATAATAGGAGAGTGATCGAAGACGACGTCACTAAATTCTCATCAATGAACTATATAAAACTTGTAAGATTTGTTAAAATAGGTAAGGAAAATGGCTGAACGCTTAAAGCATGATCAAATCTTTCGTAAAGCTATGGAAAATCCACTAGTAGCACATGAATTTTTTGATGCCCATTTACCTAAACATATTAAGGATTTAGTAGATTTCACTAGCCTAGAAATGGACAATACAACTTTTGTTGAACCAAATTTAAGAGATACTATCTCAGACGTGTTGTTTTATACTAAATTTGGTAAGCAAGATGGTTATCTGTACCTGCTCGTCGAGCATCAAAGCAGCCCTGATCATTTCATGGCTTTCCGTCTCTTCAAATATATGATGAATATTTGTGACAGATATTTAACTGAGAATCCTAAAACCAAAACTTTACCGTTAGTCTATCCGTTAATATTTTTTAACGGCACAAGAAAATATAATGTGTCTCGTAATTTGTGGAGTTTATTTGACAATAGTAAATTAGTTAGGGATATTTGGGCAAATGATTATCAACTAGTAAATGTGCATGATATTGCTGATGAGGAACTGAAAAAAAGAGTGTGGTCAGGTATTCTTGAATTTTTTATGAAACATATAAAAAAACGTAATCTATTAAAGAAATGGCAGGAAATAGCCAATATTTTACCTGAATTGACCAAAGTGACTATCGGCTATAACTATATTGAAATGATTCTTTCTTACACTTTGACAAAAATAGATCAATCGGATAGAATAGAGTTAGAAAAATTATTAACAAGTAAGTTAAATCAGGAAACAGGTACAAAGCTTATGGGTAGTTTGGCACAACATTGGGAACAAATAGGTGAAGCTAGAGGTGAAGCTAGAGGTAAAGCTAGATTAGTAAAAACGATGATAAAAAGTGGTAGTTCTATTGAAGAAATCTCTAGAATGACAAAATTATCTATTACCAAAATTAGAGAGCTATTAAAAATAAATACTTAAAGCAGCTTCCTTAATTATGACGACCTGATTTTGAAATGACACTGGCTTGCTTTCATCAGCAACAAGCGGCTTAAATTAACTGACTTTAAAAATACAGTCTAGCTTGATTTAATTGACTCTCAAAATTTCTTGGCTCACATTAATTGATTCTATATTTTCATCGGCTCACTTTATTTAGCTCTATCAAGTTGAGATTAGGTAAAAAAGTTAGAGGTTATATTCTTTTATGAACATATTTGCCGGGGGCAAGTTCGATGGATTTTAAACTACCATAATCTATTGATTTTATTAACTCACCACTATTATCTTCTAACCAAGTAAGCCAGTAAGACCACCATGATCCTTGATGCTCGTCAGCATTAATAAACCATGATTCACTAGTAGAGGCTATGTCTTTATTAGTTTTATAATTATATTTAGACGTTGCAGGAGGATTAACCACACCTGCAACATGTCCAGAACTTGTAAGACAAAAGGTTTTGTTACCTTTTAATAGTTTTAATCCTTCATACACCGATCGCCACGGAGCTATATGATCGTCATTTGCAGCAAGGAAAAAAGAATTACAGTCAATCTTGCTCAAATCAACTGGCGTACCAAATAATGATAAGTTACTCGGTTCTTTCAATAAATTATTTAGATACATATTACGTAAGTAATAGCTATACATATTAGTTGGTAAATTCGTTGGATCAGCATTCCAATATAATAAGTCAAATGCTATTGGAGTTTGACCAAGCAGATAGTTATTAACAAAAAACGACCATACTAAATCATTAGCTCTTAGCAAACTAAAGCTATTCGACAAATAACGACCATCAAAATATCCTTTAGAATTCATTTCTTGTTCGATCATGGCAATCGATGACTCATTGACAAAAATACTTACTTCCCCAGGATTTTTAAAGTCTAAAAGGGCAGTAATAAAGCTGACACTATTAATATAATTTAAATTATTTGCCTTCAGATAAGCAATGGCAGTCGCAAGAAAAGTTCCACCAATACAATAACCAATAGCATTAATATGGTTATATCCAAACTGCATTATATATTCACAAGCTTCTAAAACTCCTTCTTTTACATAGTCCTCAAAACTTTTATCAGCTAGAGTTTCATCGGGATTAACCCAAGAAACCATATATACTTGAAAATTATGTTCGACAAGAAACGCTACCATTGAATTATGTTCAGATAGATCAAGTATATAGTATTTATTAATACAGGGTGGAATTATAAGTAATGGTATTGCCCGTGTTTTTTGCTTAGGTTCATAACATATTAACTGTATTAATTGATTCTGAAAAACAATTTTTCCTTTAGTAGTAGCTATATTTTTGCCAAGTAAAAAAGCATTATTATCGGTAGTTTTTATATTGAATATATCACTAGAATTTCTTATATCTGCAAGAAAGTTTTCTAAGCCTTGAACAAGATTTTGACCACCTGTTTCCAAAATTTTACTAAGAACTATCGGGTTGCCAAAAGCAAAATTTGACGGAGAGAAGGCATTAATAAATTGATGCGTCATAAATGCCAAATGTTGTTTAAGGTCAGGTGCTAGTTCATATTGTTCGATATTATCCTGTAACCATTCTGAAGACATTAAATAGAATTGCTTAACAAAATCAAAATACGCATTATCATGCCAAGCTAAATCCTTAAACCTTCTATCTTTACTATTTGGTGAAAAAAGAGGAGTGGTTGATTTCCCTACAAATTTCTCTACTGAATTTATGACAAGATTCTGAAATTTCTCAACGTACTGAATATTTAGCTGCCAAAATTTTTCAGGATTTTTTATAAATTGTTCACTTAAGCTTGATAATATAACTTTATTTTTATCCATATCAATAAGAGATTCAGGGATCATATTCCCCCTACCCTGCATAAGACAAAGTATTATCTCTTGGTATTTATCACTAACTTTTTTTATATTTTTGATTATTTCATCACTAGAAATATTATCAATTATACCCAATTCCAATTCTTCAAGTCATTTGAGTATATAATATATACTATAAATTTCTAACACTAAGTGTTTTAAGAAAAAATTATTTAATAAGTCAATAGACTTCTTTCGAAACTCGCTTATGTGCAAGGGTGTGGAGCACAACTGTTGAAAGTTAAAAAATCGTCATTGCGAGGAGCTGTGCAAAGCACAGCGACGCGGCAATCCAAGATACGCGAAGCGTTACTCTAAAAAAACAGCTTCGCTGTTTACCTGGATCGCCACGGCGTCTGTCAAAGCCTCGCGATGACGATTTTTAACTTTCAACAGTTGTGCTACGGTCTCCTCGCTAATAGACGTATTTTTTAATAATTCTAAAAAACTTGATTATCGAGTTTCAAGTAGACATACCAAGCATATCCCAAATTTTATCAATCTTTTCCACAACTTCGCTAGTCATTTCTATTTTCTTACCCCAAACTCTATTAGTTTCTGGGGCTATTTTATTAGTTGCATCTATTCCCATTTTACTACCAAGGCTAGACACAGGTGAGGCAAAGTCAAGATAATCTATTGGTGAATTATCGATAAAAGTAGTATCCCTAGAAGGATCTACCCTAGTCGATATTGCCCAAACCACTTCCTTCCAGTCACGAATATCTATATCATCATCTACCACAATAATAAATTTTGTATACATGAATTGTCTTAAAAATGACCAAATCCCCATCATTATTCTTTTTGCATGACCTGCATAAGCCTTACGAATAGATACCACAGCAACTCTGTAAGAACAACCTTCAGGTGGCAACCAAAAATCAACAATCTCTGGAAATTGCTGTTGAATTATCGGAATAAACATTGCATTTAATGCTTCACCAAGTATAGATGGCTCATCTGGGGGTTTACCAGTATAAGTACTTAAATATATAGGTTGCTTTTTCATAGTAATAGTCTTAACATTAAATACTGGAAAATATTCAACGTCATTATAGTAACCTGTATGATCGCCAAATGGTCCTTCTAGTAGATATTCCTCAAAACTTACATGCCCTTCAATCACAATTTCACTATGAGCTGGCACTTTCATATCTATACTGACGCAATTTACCAGTTCAATTGACTTACCTCTTAATAATCCAGCAAAATTATACTCAGACATATTATCGGGCAGCGGCATAACAGCAGCCATAGTTACAGCAGGGCTTGTCCCAATAACCACTGCAGCAGGAAAAGGTTCAATCTTTGCTGATTGCCAACGCTTATGTTGTTGTGCTCCACCTCGCATTTTAAGCCAGCGCATAATAAGTTTGTTACGCTCTACTACTTGCATTCGGTATATACCAAGGTTAAAATTATCTATTTTTTCTAAGCTAGGTCCTTTTGTAACAACTATTGACCAAGTAAGTAGCGGTGAAATATCAAGAGGCCAGCAGGTTTGTATCGGCAATATATTAACATCAGGATCATTAATTATCACTTCTTGACAAGGAGCTTTTGACAAAATCTTGGGTGACATAGCCAATATTCTTTTGGCGAGTGGCCACATAGCAAAGGTTTCTTTAAAGGAAGAAGGTAGTTCTGGTGCTTTAAGAAAAGCTAGCAATTCACCAAATTTCCTCAACTCTTCTGTATTTTTTAAACCAAGTCCTAAGGCAATCCGCCGCGTGCTGGCATATAAATTGGTTAAAACTGGCATATCAGACTTAGTCCCATCATCTCTAATAACATTTTCAAACAAAAGAGCCGGACCATCTTTTATTAAAACTCTTCTACTGATTTCTGTTATTTCAAGGTTAGATGATACAGGATAAGATATACGATTTAAGAGACCATTTTGCTCTAAAATTTTTAGGAATTGTGGTAAATCTTGAAAACTCATATAATTTTACGAAAATATAAATACAGGCTTAAAATAATAGCGATAATAATGTTAGCATAACAAGCAAAGATAAAATTTAAATCTTTAGAAGCAAGATTTTGTAATACAAAGTGTAAATATGTGATAATTATTGCAGAAAGTGCCGTAATTAAAATCTGCCTTAGACTAGATTTTTTATTATAAGACTGTCTTAAAAAAACCGACAATGTTAGAAAAACAAGTACAAAATTATACATTGGCCAAATCAACCTTTGGTGTCCCTCAGCAACTAATTTAATCTTCCTCTGCTTCGATAGATTATTGCTGGGTTTTAATAATTCATGAATATAATATTCATTGATTTCTCGACTATACTCTTCCTTTACCAATCTTTTAGCATCATTACTGACTAATTCTACTGTTAGAACATCAAATGATAAATTAGTTAAATTACCATTATAGTCATATACCTGCCTAACCCCATCTTTTAGCTGAACAAACGAAGAGTTATTATATATTTTAAATATCCCCGATCTAGAAAATAAAATTGCATGATTATCATGTTTACGATTATCAAAAAGGATTAAATCTTTCATAGTACCATCAGCCAATCTTTTATCAAAATAAACTGTGATATCTTTAGAAATTGTATTAAATGTCTTCTCATCTAGTAGAGTGGATGCATAATTATTTCTCAGGAAGTTAAGATCTGATTTAAGCTTTGCATAAGATAATGGCAATAAACTAGTCGAAATATAATAAGCAAATAACGTAACTGTCAAGGCTACAATCAATGCTGGACTAGCTAGTTGTATATTACTTAATCCCAAATTTTGTAGAATAATTATTTGACGCCTCTCACTTAAAGCATTATAAGTATAAATAATAGTGATAATAGTTGCAAAAGGTAGCAAAATAAATAACAAAGATGGAATAACTAAAATAATTAAATTTAAGAAATCCTGAGCTTTTATTCCTTTATCAATTAAGTATAAAAACTTTAATATCTGAGTAATCCATACAAGGCTAGTGATCGAGAAAATAATTATCACCAAGGATGGTACAATATTTCTTATTATATAACGTTTATATATTAACATTCTGTAATCAATCTATTGTCTTTCAAACTATTTGGCTATTTTATACTATTTATTATTTATTTACAGCTGCTAATTGATATTTTCTTATAAAGATATACTTGAAATTGTCTTTTATAACTAATTTTCAAAATCAAAGTCTTTCCCTTGTTGAATATATTGCCTTATTCTTGACATTAATTCTTGGAAATACACCAAATTATGCCACGTCATAAGTACCGCCCCTAGAATCTCTTTTACCTTTACCAAATGATGTAAGTAAGCTTTATTATAATTTTTACATGCTGGGCATGGACAATCATATTCTAGCGGTTCATGATCACTACTATACTTACTATTGCGAATATTCACTATACCATATTTAGTAAAAGCTTGACCATTCCGACCCGAGCGGGTTGGAATAACACAATCAAACATATCTATTCCCCTTGCAACCGCACCAATAATATCAGCTGGTTTACCAACCCCCATAAGATATCTTGGCTTATATTTAGGTAACAAATCCGGAGCATAGTCTAACACATTGAACATCAGTTCTTGCCCCTCACCTACTGCTAGACCTCCAATAGCATACCCTTCAAAATCTAATTCTACCAAATTCTGTGCTGACTGAACACGTAACTCCTGATATATACTCCCCTGTACAATACCAAATTGACCATAACCTTCTCTTTGAACGAAGGCTTTTCTTGACCTCTCTCCCCATCTAGATGTCAATTCCATAGATGATTTTGCTTGCTCAAATGTTGCAGGATATGGGGTACATTCATCAAACGCCATAGTAATAGTGCTATCAAGAAGATATTGTATCTCAGTTGCACGTTCGGGAGTTAACATATGCTTACTACCATCAATATGAGAGTTAAAAATTACACCTTCTTCGGTAATTTTACGTAATTTCGATAGGGACATGACCTGAAAACCACCTGAGTCAGTAAGTACAGGCTTTGACCAGTTCATAAATTTACGCAAGCCCCCAAGCTGAGCAATTCTTTCAGCAGTTGGTTGCAGCATTAAGTGATAAGTATTACCAAGTACTATATCAGCTCCGGTAGACTCCACTGCTTCGGGTAACATGGCTTTTACCGTACCTTTCGTACCGACTGGCATAAAAGCTGGGGTACGTATCTGACCGTGCCTAGTAGTAATAACACCAGTTCTTGCTTTTTTATGTTGAAATTTTAAGTCAAATGAAAATTTTTGCATTATTAATTTACCTTTTCAATACACATAGCTATCCCCATCCCTCCACCTATACAAAGTGTTGCTAGCCCTTTTTTCGCGTTAATTTTTTGCATTTGATTAATTAATGTTACCAAGATTCTTGCCCCACTTGCTCCTATTGGATGACCAAGAGCAATAGCCCCTCCGTTCATATTGACTTTATTAATATCCCAATTCATCTGTTGATTTACATAAATAGCTTGAGCGGCAAAAGCTTCATTAGCTTCTATTATGTCCAAATCTTCTACTTTCCAACCAGCTTTATCCAAAGCCTTCTTCGATGCTGGTATTGGACCTGTTCCCATAATATTTGGATCTACCCCTACTTCAGCATATGATACAATTCTCACAAGAGGTTTTAGATTATATCTCTTTAATGCTTCTTCAGATACTACCATTAAACAAGCTGCACCATCATTAATAGAAGAAGCATTACCAGCTGTTACAGTACCTTCTTTGTCAAAAGCTGGACGTAGTTTAGCTAGAACTTCTAATTTAATATCAGCTCTAATTCCCTCATCTTGATCAAACACTAATGTCGCTTTTTGCATCTTAACTTCTACTGGTAAGATCTCGTCTTTAAAACGACCTTCTGCTTGTGCTTCACGTGCTTTTTGGTGTGATTTTAGTGCAAACTCATCTTGCATTTCTCTAGTAATATTAAATCTTTTAGATATATTTTCAGCGGTAATTCCCATTAAATTATTAGAAAATACATCGGTCAAACCGTCATACTGCATCAAATCTACCATTTGTGTGCTACCTAACTTATGGCCAGCACGAATATACGATCCATGTAAACCCAAAGACATATTTTCTTGCCCGCCAGCTATCACAATCTCATTATCACCTGCAATAATGCTACTTGCTGCTAAACATACCGTTTTTAACCCTGATCCACATACTTTATTAACTGTGAAACCTGTAACTTCTTTAGGTAATCCAGCTTGGATTAGAGCTTGCCTAGCAGGATTTTGTCCTACGCCACCAGTGATTACCTGTCCCATTATTACTTCATTAATAATAGCTGGATCTAGTTTACTATCTTTTAAAATTGATTCTATAATGATAGCTGCAAGTTTGGTTGCCGGGATTGATCCTAGGCTTCCTAGCAGAGATCCTACTGCTGTTCTGTTTGCATGAGTTATATAAACTGTCTTTTTACTCATCGAATATACTCCTTAAATAAGGTATCTAAATTATTATTAATCAAATAGCTAATATGACCACTTGGTACTTCGAAGATCATAGATTCTCTAAATAATTTGTGTAAGGATAACATAGATGATTTTGGTACTATTTTGTCATTACTTGCAATTATTTGATATACTGGTTTATTTATTAATGTCGGATCAATGATGATATTATTGACTTTCCATTGAAGTTTTGCAAGCATATTATTGCCTACTACATCATCCATAATTTGTATATATGTATTTCTAGACAAAGCAGTTCCAGACATCAACCAATTTTCTACTCTAAAAGATAAATCTCTTATTTTTGGTACAGTTATGGTAAAAAATTTATCAAGTTTTGTACTGAAATAATTTGGCATTAATAGGAAAAAAAGAATCTGAATATGTAGTTTGGGAATCATTGGCAAATTTCGTACATAATAATCTAGACCAAGATATTGGTATATATTCCTTGCTGTAGCAAAATGGGAGAAATCCCAAGGGGTTGAAAGTAATGTTAATGTTCTTATCATGTTTGGTACTATTATAGTGGCTGCCATTCCTATAATACCACCGATGCAGTGTCCCACTAAGTCTATTTGATAATTTTTTTGTCTTAAATTGCTAATAATTTCAACTACCCTCTTTACGTAGTCTTCTAACAAATAATCAGCTTCATCAACTTCAAACCAATCAACTAGAAACACCTCACCACAATGTCTTAAGTTACCAACAAAGCTTTTTGATTTAGCTAAGAAAAGAATTTCCGGGGAGTTAAAGATCGAAGGAATAACTAAAAATATTCTTTTATTACTAATAATGCAATCTTGCGATGCCAGTGTTTTATAATATAAAATTTGATAATATTTTGTTTTAGTTATTTTTTTACCCAAGGAACAATACTTATTACCCAATAAATATTTTGATGAATAATCACTATATTGATCAAAATATTTTTGATATTTGTCATTGTCCAACATATTTTTTTATACACTAATAATTACTAGGAAGAACCAATTTAAAGACCAATATTAAATATCTTGACATAGGGAGGCTAATAATATATAAGTTCCTAACTTTCTTTGGTTTTCATAATAGCCTTAAGCCATTATAGAGAAATTCTTGAACATGTCCTCAAGTTTTTTTTTTGTCTTAGGGAATCCTTATTATGACTAGTATACAGTCAAACTTATTTAAAAGCAAATTCAGAACTATATTTTGGCCTATCCATAATCATGAACTTGGAAAATTCATACCTATGTGCGGTCTGATGTTTTGTGTCCTATTCAATCAAAACATATTAAGAATTTTAAAAGATAGTATTTTAATTTCAGAGATTAGTGCTGAAGTAGTAAGTTTTACTAAAGTTTATTGTGTAACACCTGCAGCAACTTTATTCGTTATAATCTATGCTAAGATGCTTAATCATTTTAGTTTTGAAAAGATTTTTTGCTATTTAATCACTTTCTTTGTTGGATTCTTCATTCTTTTTGCTTTCATTATTTATCCAAATGTCGATATTTTCCATATTAATCCACATTCGCTAGAACAAGTTATGGGGGCTTATCCTCATCTTAAATGGTATATAGCTTTAATTGGTAATTGGAGTTATATGGTTTTCTATACATTATCTGAACTTTGGCCAAATATCTTTTATGTTTTACTTTTTTGGCAGTTTGCTAATGAACTTACTACAACAGAAGAAGCAAAAAGGTTTTACACGCTTTTTTCATTATTTGGCAATTCTTCTTTAATATTTGTGGGCTTTTTGATGATGAACTTATCATCTGAGAACAGTATTGCTAAATATTTCTTAACCGTATCGGACAACAAAACTACACTTATAAAAATATCAACAAGTCTCGTGGTAGTTTCTGCTGTTATATCATGTTTACTTGTAAAATTTATTACTAAAAATGTTTTTACAAATCCAACATTTTATGCAAATGCTAAAAGTGGTAGATCCACTAAAGAAGGAATGGGTTTAATTGAAAGTTTTAAATATATAACAAGATCAAAATATTTATGGTTAATGCTAATTTGCTCTGCTGCCTTTGGTTTATCAATGAATTTGGTAGAAGCAGTATGGAAAGCAAAAATTAAGGAATTATATCCCACTGTTAATAGTTATGCAGAATTCAATAGTCTTTACATTCTTTGGACTGGAGTTGCTATTATGGTAATGACTATAATAGGCAATAATATAATGCGTAGCCATGGCTGGTTTGTTGCTGCAGTAATTCCACCAATTGTCATGATGATTACTGGTATATTGTTTTTTATCTTAATCGTATTTGACCACCAAGTATTATCGATATTTGATAGTAGCATTCTCATGACACCCTTAGCTCTTGCGGTGTCAATTGGTGCTTTACAAAACATTCTAGTGAAAGGTAGTAAATATTCAATTTGGGATACCTCAAGAGAAATGTTATATATTCCTCTTGACCAAGAGCTAAAGACAAAAGGTAAGGCAGCTGTAGACGTCATTAGCTCGAAGGTTGGTAAATCTTCGAGCGGTTTAATACAGTCAATTATTTTCACATTAATACCAACAGCCACTTTTAGCTCTATATCACCATTTTTAATGGTGGTATTTACCATTGTTTGTATTATATGGATTCACTCGGTAAGAAAAATATACTTTGAGTATAAGAAAATTGCCTAGCCCACTTACTATGCATACTCAGGTAGAACTTCAAGAATTGGCGTTCCCGCGACCAAAGATCGAAGCTGCTCCGTTACTCATGTACGCCTAGCAGCTCGACTTTGCTACTGCCTAGCTCTTCTTGAAGTATACTATCGTCTACCAACTCTTCATTTACGAGCAGTACACTATTGTTCGCTTATCGAATTCGCGTATAATGTATTGACATAGTATGTACTATTTATTATTATATTAAATAAAATATATGAAACTATGAGCTACAAATTAGATAAATATGAGCAGGAGATAGAGATTAATTTTGAAAAACAACCCAGTATTAAAAATCAAAATGATATTAAACTATTTCAAAATGCAGCTAAAACACACCTAAAGAGAAAGTATCCTATTACTATAAGAGTAGCTGAGCAGGATATTGAAGCTATAAAAATTAAGGCTTCAAAACTTGGGTTAGCATATCAAACATATATTAATATGTTAATTCATAAAGAAGCCACAAAATTGTAGTTATTAGGTAGTTTAAGTTGATTAAATTCAGATATAATTATGAAAAGAATTCAAAATTGTTGCTTGAAAGGGGAATAGGTTTTGAAGAAATAATTCAAGCTATAGCAGATGGGAATCTATTAGATATAACTAAACATCATAATCAAGAACAATATCCTGATCAGCAAATTCTATATGTAAGGATACTAACTGAAATATATGCTGTACCTTATATAAAAGAAGATGATAACACTATTTTCCTGAAAACACTATTTCCAAGTAGAAAAGCAAGAAAGAAATTTTTAGCTTAAGGGTTATAGGTAAAATTATATTCAGACAAAATTAAATACTAATTTAAAAAAAACTAATTAACCTCATTAGTTTGATGTAAGACATCGGTTTAATAGCATAGGTGTCATCAACCACAACTGTCGAAAGTTAAAATCGTCATCGCGATGAGCTTTGTAAGCCCTAAACCGTCATCGCGAGGCGTCGACAGACGCCGTAGCGATCTAGGTAAACAGCGAAGCTGTTTTTTAGAGTAACGCTTCGCGTATTCTAGATTGCCGCGTCGCTGTGCTTTGCACAGCTCCTCGCAATGACTCCTATGCACGATGACGATTTTTTAACTTTCAACAGTTGCGGGGTTTATTGATAAAAATACGTTGCAACTTATACATTAATTTATTAACTAGAAATAAATTATAATATTTATTTCTATATACTCTAGCACAAAAAAATAATTGAAATTAATCACTTTTCTACTTAGTGGAAGATAATTTTAGAATATAATATTTAAAGACTTAAAGAATTACTTTATTAATTAGTGGGTTTTTTATATACTTCCATTATTCAGATTATTACGCTTACAAAAAGAATATATAAAATTAGCCTCTCAAAAATAGGAATTTATGCTCAATAACATTAACTTTATAAGTAAAGAATTATCAAATAATCAAGCAACTGTAGTTTTTATTAACGAACAACTGAAATTAGACAATGAGTTATTGCTACTTGACCAACAACATCATGGTTTAATTTCTAAAACTATTCAGAATAAATTAGTATTTGCTGGAAAATTTGGACAAATTAAAATTGTTAATTCTATCGGTAAGGATGGAGAGATAAGATATTTAATTATAGTTGGTATTGGTGATGAAACAAAACTAAAGCCCTCTTGTATTGAGGAGATCGGGGGAAAAATTTTATCCAGTAGTACTTGCTGTAAAATTAGAACTATTGGTATAAAAATCTCTCATCATATTGGACAATATGAGCCAGCTGTTGTGGCGATGCTTATAGCTAGCGGCTGTTTGCTTACTTCATATAAATTTGATAAATACAAAACTAAACAAAGCGAAATAGAAAAATTCGTCGTAGAATCTCTTGAAATTTCTACAAACAACAACTCTAAGGCAGAAGAATTATTTAATGATAAGAGATTATTAGCCAAAGCGGTATTTTTTGCTAGAGATATAGTTAATGAACCAGCCAATATCAAAACTCCTTTATCTTACTCGGAAAAGATATTAGAGCATCTTGAACCATTAGGAGTTGAAATTACCATTATCGGTGAAAGAGAAATGAAAAACCTTGGTATGGGGGCTTTGCTTGGTGTTGGACAAGGTTCACAGAATGAATCTAAACTGGTAGTAATGCAGTATAATGGTTTGGATGATGATACGCCTCCCGTAGCTTTTGTTGGTAAAGGAGTTACTTTTGATAGTGGTGGTATTTCACTTAAACCAGCAGCAAATATGGGAGACATGAAATATGATATGGCTGGCTCAGCAGCAGTAGTTGGAGCAATCATGGCTTTGGCTAGCCGCACAGCAAAAGTTAACGTTGTTGGCGTAGTCGGTCTTGTAGAAAACATGCCTTCAGGTAACGCTCAAAGACCAGGAGATGTGGTAACCACTATGTCCAAACAAACAGTAGTGGTGGATAATACTGATGCAGAAGGCAGGTTAGTCTTGGCTGATGCAATTTGGTATACTCAAGAAAAGTTCAAACCTCAATGTGTAATTGATCTTGCTACCCTTACCGGGGCTATTGTTGTAGCTCTTGGCAAAACTTACGGTGGATGTTTTTCCAATAATGATGAGCTAGCTAATAAACTAATAGAGGTTGGTAATAAAGTTAATGAGAAATTATGGCGTATGCCTCTACATAAAGATTTTGATGAAATGATTAAATCTGACATTGCTGATCTTGCAAATATTGGTAACGTCCCTGGAGCAGCTGGCAGCTCTACAGCAGCTCAGTTCATCGGACATTTTATTAAGGAAAATGTAGCTTGGGCTCATCTTGATATTGCTGGTGTTGCCTATAATAAAACAGGTAATCCTCTTGGTCCTAAAGGAGCAGTAGGTTACGGCGTAAGGCTTCTTAACCAATTTATCCAAGACAGTTATGAAAAATAATCAACCAAATCGCATATTTGTAGTTGGTAATGAAAAAGGTGGAGCTGGTAAAACTACCTGCTCCATGCATCTTATTACTGCCTTACTTTATAATGGTCATACGGTAGCTAGTATTGATACTGATGCACGTCAGGGTTCTTTAACAAATTATTTAAAGAATAGGGCTGACTATAATCTAAAAAATCCGGATAAAACGGTTGCTATTCCTCAGCATGTTCATTTAACTGAAAGTCAAGAACAAGTCATTAACCTTAAAGAAGAGGACGAAAAAACTAGGTTTGAACAAATATTTGAACAGGCAAAAAAAGCAGATTATGTAGTAATCGATACACCAGGAAGCTACTCTTTCTTATCAAGGCTAGCTCACTCTTATGCTGATACTATAATTACGCCAATTAATGATAGTTTCCTTGATTTTGATGTACTAGGTAAAGTTAATGCTAACAATTTGTCAATTATTACTCCGTCAATCTATAGCCAAATGGTTTGGGAACAAAAAATGCAGAAGGCTAACCGTAATGGCAAAACAATTAATTGGATTGTAATGCGTAATAGATTAAGCAACTTGGATGCAGTAAACAAAAGGAATGTTGCTACTTCTCTTGAACAATTAGCAAAAAGAATTAGCTTTAAAATTGCCCCAGGCTTTAGTGAAAGAGTAATTTTTCGGGAATTATTTTTACAAGGGTTAACATTACTCGACTTAACAACAGCTAATCATGGCAAAACACTTAGTATATCTCACGTAGCTGCTCGACAAGAATTACGAAATTTTTTAAACTTTCTTGAAATTATTTGAGTGTATAATCAATATAACCATTAGTTCGATATCAAAATAAATATTTTTATATCGAACTAACGGTAAAAAAAATCCAAGAGGATAATATGGCAATAGTACCATTGATATCACAATTTGTCGGTTGGAAATATTTGGCAAAGAAGTCACTTGGAGCTAATGATGGTGGAGAATTAGGAGGAATATACAAAAGTTCCGATGACCTTCTATCCATGATTAAAAGCGAAGGGGATTCTCGAAAAAATATATCAGAGTTTTTGGGCTCGCAAATTTTTCAAGCAACAAATCCAAATCATGGAGCTAAAGTCTCTCTCACTGTGCCTGATCATCTTACCGAAAAAGTACATCAGGAAGGAGGGCTTCAAAGTGATGGCACTGAGGTATATGTACGGTCTGAATTTTTTAAGAATTATAGTGGTGACATGTATGTAGATATGGATGAACACATGTCTACAAAAACTAAACCAAGTGGTTGGCTTCGAAAAGATGGGGGAAGACCGATTTTCATGGGGACAAGAGAATTATTATCTAATACTTTAAGCAAAGCTTTTGAAGAACTTCATTATAGTTCTTTTGATAAAATAGCTCCAACTAGCTTATTAATAGGTGACTTTGATATTCATACAGGTAACATAGGAGTTATAAGAGACCCAGAAGATTCTACCATTCCTCCCAAACTAGTTCGTATAGATTTTGCTGGAAGTCTTGACAAATTAGAGGATAACATACATCCATATTCTTGGTCTAGACATCTACCATTACTAGGCCCAACTAACCATTTTAGGGAATTCCCAAGTAAATTAAGTCACAATGATTCATTTGTAAAAGGTTTACTTGATACTGCACAAGTCGATTTAAATAAGACTATCGATGACAGTTTTGCAGAATTATCAAAATATTATAGTGACAAAGCACTAGCAAATTGGGCAAAAATGGCAATGAGTCAAAAATTTAAGAATATCCCCCTAGAAAACATAAAGGTTGCCGATATTAAAGATGCCTTTAAGGAAACTATGCAAAAAAGACAACAATCATTAAAAGAGTATGGATTGCAAATTAAATTGGGTCTTTTAGTAACAAAAGGAAAAATTAACACACCAAAATTACGAGAATTAGTCCAAGAACATCCCGATTATTTTAACAATATAATCAACCAAACCAAAAAATTAAAATTAAGAAAAGAAACTAAAATAGAGTATATTTTAGGCTATAAAGCCCGAGAAATATTATTAATTAAAGAAATAGCAAAAATATTACAAGAAGAAAAACAGCTACTGACCAAAAAAATAAGCGATCTTGAACCATCTATGCAAAGTTCTAGAAAAGCACTAGACGTTATGCATACTAGCAAAACAACAACCACTAATGTTCAATCCTCAACCTCCAAAGTGGATTCTATAACATTAGCCTTTAGACAAGAAATTATTGCCAAACAACAGGCAATATTACAACACGTCCTTGCTGAAGCAAATATTAAGACAGATAAAGGAGTTGCAGCTGCAGGGCTTGCTACTAATTCTCAGGAGTTTAAAGAGTTTGTAGAAAATAACAACGAATTAATAAAAAAGGCTTGGGCTGCCCCTAGTGTAAAAGCAAATATAGCACAAGCCATGCATGATGAAGTACAAAGTTATGCTAAAGTCCTGCAGGCTAATCATTTTGAACCTTTAACTTGGAACGAACAAGAAACAGTAACAAACACAACCTCTACTAGGTCAAGGGTTATTAAAGTCAAAGATGAAGAATTATTTAAATTAATAGAAAATAATATAAAGACCTCTACGAAAGTAATGTTAGAAGATGGCGTAACAGAGAGAGAGATTAGTAATTATCGAAATATTAATCTACCATTAACAATCAAGCCATCTAATACAACTGTCCATCTTTCGTTTCCGGTACAAAACGAGAAAGGTGAAAATATTGCAAGCTCGAAAGCACTTTATTTTACTACTCACTATAACGAGCAAGGAAAACTAGTGGAAATAACCAACCCATTATCACTAAAGTTTGCTGGGGATGGTAAAGATGCTATAGGATATATACAAAGAGGGAATAATATCTACACTATCCCTGTAACCAAATGTCAATATGAAGCAATGGTACAAGAAGTAGCAAAAAATAAAGAATATAATATCAATATGTCACAAGCTATTATTCTCCCTGAGGCAAGCGACTCTATAGGTGAATTAACGCAGATTCAGAGTAGCTTAAAACGTCATGTGAACAACACTCCACCTGAAACAGAAACAGTAGTATCAAAAACACAAAAGACATTATCCCGACACCAACAACGTGATAGAACTCATGGTTACATTTAATACTTCATTTTTGCTTTTAGTAATGAACTGATTTTTAGTAGCAGAAGTAGAGAAGGAATTGTGATTATAATAATAAATGTAAAAAAGCTTTTCCATCCGAATTGTACGACAATATATCCTGAAAGAGCTGGAAAAATCGATCTTGAAAATCCCATCATAGAAGAGAAAAATGAATATTGAGTGGCACGAAATTTGCCTGTGCATATTGAAGCTATAAAAGCAATGTAAGCTGTCATAGCCATCCCACAAGTTATACCTTCACAGGCTGCGGTAATAAAGAATAATGGTAAATTCTTGCCATAAATCTCATGCACAATTAATAAGGTGTGTGCAATTGCATGAATTACGCCAAATATCAGCAGGCTATCTAAGATATTCTTTTTTTTCATCACTAAGCTGGCTATTAGTCCGCCAATTATTGTAGATATTATGCCAAAAAATTTCCCTGCACTAGCTATTTCAAATTCGTTATAACCAAGATGTATTAAGAAGGGGTTCATCATCATAGTAATAAAATCATCTGGTAATCTATATAAAATAAGGAAAATTATTATTAAAAAGACTAAGGAGAAAGACCCTACAGGTCTTAAGATATTTTGTACAAAGTTTGAAATATTTATTTTATGATTTGGATAAGTTTTTGAGGCTAAGTCGTGTTTTAACCGCAAGATGCTCACAACTAAAATAGCAGAACAAACAAGTACAGAAATGGCAAAAATTTTATATATATTATTCCATCCTAAATAGCTTGATAGATAGATAGCTCCGGAACTTGAAATTAGCATACCGATACGCCAACCAAAAATATAAATTCCAGAAGCTGCTCCTTGAGATTCTTTTGCAATAATTTCGGTTCTGAAAGCCCCTAGTATACTATCTTTAGCTGAACTTAAAAATGATATTATCAAACCTACTAATGCAAACAATATTAGACTGTGGTGAGGATTCATGGTACTTAAAAGAAAAATAGCAAATGCCAACAAAATCTGGATCAGACAAATCCAAGATAATCTGTGACCAAGTAGTTTACTTAACCAACCTAACTGTATCGTATCAAAAATAGGAGCCCATAAAAAACTGATAGAATAAGGTATTGAGATAATAGCAAACATACCAATAGATTGTAAGTCAATATTTTCTTTGGCAAGCCAATAGTTTAAGGTATTACATGTAATCATTAAGGTAAATCCGCTAGTTAGACCAAACAACCAAATAACGAATAATTTTAAAGGAGTTAACATAAAATTAATATTGGAAAAAAGTTAGAATATAGTAATAATTTTTTTTATACAAGCTAGATTTCTCTACATCTATGCTAAGGCAGTTTAAAAATCACACTTTAAGGTTGAAAATCATGTAAACACAACTGCAGATGTCATTGCGAGAAGGCTTCCTAAAGCCGACGAAGCAATCCATAACATGGTTTGTTTATAGATTATTTTTCTAGATTGCTTCGCTATGCTCGCAATGACGTTTGTGATGTTGAATTTATACTTACTCAAGAATTATTTGAGTTTTTTACAATTTTAGGATGCGACTTTTAAATTACCCTAAAGAAGTTTTTAGGTTGACTGAATTGATAAAAAATATTATTATTACTTTTTTAAACTTAAGCTAGCGAAAGTTTTAAGGTTGATTTATCACTTTTTAGGTTTTTGCAAGTAATACCAAGGATAGTTTTATATGAAAGTTGTAAGCTCGTTAAAATCTTTAAAGAAAAGAGATAAAGATTGTCAGGTTGTAAAAAGAAAAGGTAAAATCCTTGTAATAAACAAGAAAATAAAAAGATTTAAAGCTAAGCAAGGCTAAACATAGTACCCTACATTTTTTGTGTAATCGTCATCGCGATGCACCTATAGACACCACAATCGTCATTGCGAGGAGCTGCAACAGCAGCGACGTGGCAATCTTTATGCAGTATTACGCCTCACTTTTCACTAGGTTATACAAAAAATGTAGGGTACTATAGTATTAACTACGAACGATGATATTAACGTCCAAGATGTTGAGTTGTTTTCTTTGTATCTTCTATTCTTTGTACAAATTTGGCAGTTGCAGTAGGAGTTTTCTTTTGTGTTTTTTCCTTAACTTCTTTAGTATTAAGTGTAATAGGTTTGCTGTCTACATGTTCTGAAAGGCCGTATTGTCCAACATTCTTGCCAGTTAATACATAAGTCACATAATCTATCATATGTTTTACAAAATTGCTAAGCCCCCCTATAGAATGAGCTTCTAATTGAAACCATGTTTTTCCGTCTTTCGTTTTTCCAACTAGAAATTCCCTAAATATTTCTCCAGCTTGTACTGATGCATCTGACTCAGCTTTGTTACCTCTATGATGTGAAGAGATTCGTTCTCTAACTAATCCCAAATCTTTTAAGGTATCATACATATCTCCATTGTCTTCAACCATTACATGAGCTCCTTTTAGAAAATCACCCGCATGCTGCAATACAACTTTTTCCATTATATCTATTATTACACCAGCTTTTTCAAGGCTACCCTTTGGATCTATAGAATCTTCAGGTGTTTTGATTATATTATCTATAAGTTTTTCTTTACTGTCTGCTGGATCTATATCAAGACCCAAAACACGATCAACTAAAAGACTTGTTAAATCTTCAATACTTAATTCTGAATATGCAGTAAATATAGTCATAAACATTCCATGTAAAAATATTAAATTGAGCTATTTAATAATATTTGGTTTTGTAACTTGAATAGATCAGAGGCGGCAGACCTCGCCAATTTTAGCATATCATAAAATTGCTCTTCGGAAAAGGGGTTTTTTTCTGCTGTGCTTTGAATTTCTATTATATTTCCATTGCCTGAGAAAACAAAATTGGCATCTACTTCCGCGTTACTATCCTCTAAATAATCAAGATCGACTATGGGCTGCCCTTTATATATACCGCATGAAATAGCGGCTACTTGGCTAATTAAAGGATTAGTTTTAAGTATTTTTCTAGCAATTAACGATCTAATCGCTAAATGAAGTGCAATATAGCTACCAGTAATTGCCGCTGTTCTAGTTCCACCATCGGCATTAATTACATCACAATCAATAATAATTTGTTTTTCTCCTAAGGCTTTTAGATCAATTGCGGCACGCATCGATCTACCAATTAATCTTTGAATTTCTTGCGTCCTACCTGACTGCTTTCCTTGCGTCGATTCACGCTTTATACGCTGGTGGGTTGAATTTGGTAACATACCATATTCGGCAGTTATCCAGCCCTGATTTTGCCCACGTAAAAATGGCGGTAAACTTGCCTCATAGGTTGCACTACATATTACATGGGTATTGCCACACTTAATAAGGCACGAACCACAAGCATTAAGTAGAACTGATGGTTCAATTGAAATATTGCGTAATTGATTATTCTTTCTATTAAAAGCTCTCATGGATTATTACTTAATTAAAATTGACTTGAAAATACAAAGATTTACACTATATGTTAAGAAAATAGATTTTTGCAAGAAAAAAGGCTGTAAATATGGAAAAACAACAGGAGAAGAATAATGATAACCAAGAAATTAAAGTTGATAATGATGCTCAGCTAGTAAATGAAATAGAGGAAGATACTACAGATACCCTGATTTTGCAAAATAGTTTGCAAGAGATTGCTAGCTTGAAAAGTCAAATTGAAATTTTACAGGATAAACTGTTAAGGACAATAGCTGAATCTGACAATACTAGGAAACGTTTAGAAAAATTAATTGAAGAAGCAAAAGACTATGCAATTTTCTCTTTTGCTAAAGATCTGCTCAGTGTTAATGATAATCTTTCTAGAGCTTTGGAGCATAAACCACAAAATACGGAAGGTGATCTAGCTAGTATTATTACCGGGGTAGAAATGACTAAAAATGAGTTGACTAGCATACTAAAAAAGCACGGTTTAGAATCAATAGAACCATTATTAGGAGAAAAGTTTGATTACAATATACATCATGCGATTTCACAAGTAGTATCAGATGAATATGATCAAGATAGTATTATAGGTATTATGCAATCAGGCTACAAGATAAAAGATAGGTTAATTAGACCTGCTATAGTACAAGTGTCGAAAAAAACATGAATAAAGAAAAGGCATAATCTTGGATAAAGTTATTTTTTGGGTTATTGTTATTGGAACTGTTATAGTAACTTTGACTTTGATCTCTGATATATTGACGCCATTTCTTATAGCTGGGGTAATATCATATATATTACATCCTATAATTGATAATTTCTCATTACGATATAAACTATCTAGAACTATAATAGTTTCGGTAATTTCTTTGCTGTTTTTCAGTATTTTTACTATAGTGGTTGTGGTAGTGTTGCCTATCATATATCAACAAACAACTCTACTTATTAGTAAGATTCCTGCTTATAAAGATTACTTACAAACTGAATTAATACCGGTTATTACGGCAAAAGTTTACTCAATAGATCCAAATATTGCCGATAAGATAAAAGATTCTATTAGTAATTTTGTTAATGGCATATTTTTGCTTATCACAGGTCTTGCTAATAATATTTGGCATGTGACAAAGATAACAATCAATTTATTTATGTTAATTTTATTAATACCGCTTATATTGTTTTATTTTTTACGGGATTGGCTAATAATGGCAAAGAATATAGACCTCTTGCTACCTTTAAAAGGTAAAAAGAGAATTCAAGAAATATTATCAGCAATTAATTGTTCCTTATCTGCTTATATAAGAGGACAACTAAATGTTTGTTTATTATTATCAGTTTATTATGGAATCTCTTTATCGATTCTTGGCGTAGATCTAGGGGTATTATTAGGGATTTTATCTGGTTTCTCAATAATTATACCATTCGTTGGAGTTTTTATATCCTTTTCTCTTACCATGATTATTAGTTATTTTGCTTTTGGTATGGTCAATAAATTATTTTATATAATAATTATCTATTTGATTGGTCTAATAGTTGAGGGGTATATTTTATCACCGAAAATCATAGGTGATAAGATAGGATTACATCCTCTTTGGATAATATTTGCGGTTCTAGCACTGGGTAACCTATTTGGCTTTATTGGTATATTTTTTGCTGTGCCAATTGCTAGTATAATAAAAGTTTTGTTTTTAGCCGCTATCGATTTTTATAAATCCAGTAAGTTTTATAAAACTTAAACATTAATTATGCCAAACTCCCAACAATATATATTACCATTATTTAGTAATGATCTATATGCTCTAGATAATTTTATTAATTCACTTTCTAATCAAGTTGCATACAATTCAATCAAAAACTGGTCTGTATCTTGGGGAAGTAAACCGTATGAGTTTACAGTTTTGATTTACGGACCACCATCCTCTGGTAAGACATATCTTAGTAAAATATGGCAAAATTTGTCGAATGCATTTTTTATAAAAAAAGATTTAGATATACTTAGTGCAGAAGATATAATGCAGTATAATGCTTTTATTATGGAAGATATAGAATTTTGGAATGAAAGGAAAGTTCTCCATTGTTTTAATTTAATAAGTGAGTGTCGTAAATATTTGTTGATGACTACAGGAAGTTTAGCTAGTAATTTTGTGTTACAGGATTTATCCTCAAGAATTAATGCTGTTGTAAGATTAGAAATAAACCAGCCTGATGATGAATTAATGACCAAGTTAATCTTTAAGTATTTTTCTGATCAATCGCTTAAGGTATCTGACTGTGTAATTGAATATTTATTAATTAATTTGCCGAGGCAATTTGATCAAATGATAAAATTATTAGGGGTAATAACGCATTTTGCATTAGTTCATAATCGAGCTATTACTGTTCCTCTTATAAAACAAGTTCTGAAATAGTATCGCCTTAGTGTGGACTTAATATATATAATTTTGATTATGTGGTAAAAATGTTATAAAAATTAGTTGATTTCTTTTATGTAAGCTATTAACGTATAATTTCAATAATTAGTTTTAGGAAAAATCAATGTCTATAGATGTTCTTGTTGTTGATGATGAAGCAGATATTAGAGATTTAGTCTCAGATATTTTAAAAGAAGAAGGATTTACTACCAAGACTGCTGCTAATAGTATTCAAACTTTTAAAATACTCCAAGAAAGAACCCCCTCGGCAATTATCCTAGATATTTGGCTTCAGGGTAGCGAACTTGATGGGCTTGGGATTTTGGAAATAGTAAAAAAACGCTATCCACTAATGCCTGTGATAGTTATTAGTGGACATGGTACTATTGAAACTGCCGTAAACGCTATCAAAATGGGTGCATATGACTATCTAGAAAAGCCATTTAGTCATGATAAGTTAGTAATTTTATTAAAAAGAGCCTGTGAAGCAGCTAAGTTAAAGCGTGAAAATCTTGATCTGAAATCAAAGGTTATTGATAAAACTGAGCTTATAGGTAACTCTCACATTACAACTAAGCTTAAGTCTGATATTGAAAAAGCTGCTTTAGCTACTAGTAGAGTATTGATTCAAGGTAAAATTGGTAGTGGTAAAGAACTAGCTGCTCGGTTAATTCATAAAAAATCAAAAAGGGCTAATGCTCCTTTCGTAATCTTTAGTCCAGTATGCATGAATCCTGACCGGATTCATCAAGAATTATTTGAAGGAATAGAGAACCAAGGCGTTATACGTCCTTCGATATTAGAAATAGTAAATAATGGTACTTTATACATAGATGAAATTAGTGGTTTGCCAGTTTCGGTACAAGTAAAATTGCTTAAATTTGTGCAAGATCAAATGTTTCATAAGGTAGGGGGAAGCAAAGCAATAAAATTAGATATAAGGATTATTGCTGCAACTTCTAAGGTTATACAAGAAGAAATAAGTAAAGGTGAACTATTGGAAGATTTATATCATCGCCTAAATGTTATTTCCTTAAAAGTACCATCTTTATATGATAGAAAAGATGACATGTCTGTATTAGTCAAATATTTTGTTAAGCAACTTGCTAAGTTTTCTGGTTTAAAAGCACGTGAATTTTCTGATGAAACTATTGCAGCTCTGCAAGTTTATAATTGGCCAAGTAATATAAGGCAATTACGCAATGTGATAGAATGGACTTTAATTATGAATCCACTATCTTCAAATAATAATGAAGTAATAAAACCATCTATGATACCACCAGAAATTCTAGTTAATAGTGCTAGTTCTGCAAAGCAGGAAGATAATGTTGATATGATGACCATGCCACTTCGAGAGGCAAGAGAGATTTTTGAAAGGCAATATTTAGCTGCTCAAATGTATAGGTTTAATAATAATATTTCTAAGACCTCATCCTTTGTAGGTATGGAACGTTCGGCTTTACATCGTAAATTGAAATTGCTCAATTTACATATTCCTAATAATAAATTTAACGAGGAGGAAATTTATGACAGTTACGAATAAGAAAACTCTAGCAAATTTTATAGCTAATAAGCATGCTGTAGTTGTTATTAAAGTGATGATGGGGGTAATAGCTCTCTTTGCTGGAGCTCAGATTATTATTCCTACCCAGCCAGTACCAGTATCTATGCAAACTGTGGTGGTTAGTATTATTGCTTTTACTTATAGCCCGCAACTGAGTTTTGCTACAGTTTTAACTTATCTTACAGCCGGAATAGTAGGGCTGCCAATGTTTACAAAATTATCCTGTGGTTTATATTTTCTTCTTGGTACAACAGGAGGTTATCTTATAGGAATGTTACTGGCAGCTCCTGTTATGGGTATACTTAATAGTAGGTTGTCTGAAAAATTTACTAAGAGATTTTTAGCAGGGTTTTTTAGCTGTCTTATTGGTCACGTTATAATTTACTTTTTGGGAGTTAGCTGGTTGGCAACAATTATAGGAATTAAACAAGCTATTTATAGTGGGTTTATAGTATTTATACCAACTGGTTTAGTGAAGATATTAATATTTTCTTCTTTATATCATTATATAACAGGTGTAAACAGAAAGAATGCTCTGTAATATCTTTAAGCAGCCTCGGTGTCATTCGAGCTACGGCGGGAATGACGTTAAAGGAAGCAAGAGTAACATCTCTTTTGTTGGCGAGTATTTTAAACTAAAATTCTTTATTCTAGCTTTACTTTTATTCCTTACCGGATGTTCGGATTCTCCGAGAGATGCAGATGGTTTGTTATCTAATAGTCAAAGTCTTGTTATTAGGAATTATATAATAGAGCAGAATAAAAATAAGGTACGAGTAAATATTAAAAGTAAATTTGGTTCAAATTTAAGGGGATTAAAATTATTAGGTGTTAAACTGATAGATGAAGATCTTTCTAGTGTTGATTTAAGTTTCTGTGAAATATCACGTGTGGACTTCTCAGGAGCAAATTTTGAGAATGCAGTTCTAACGAAATCTGTAATTCAAGAAAGTGATCTCTCTAATACTAGATTAAAAAATATATCAGCTTATGGCTCAGATTTTCAAGCATCTATATTTGAAAATGCCCATTTGGAAAATAATAATTTTATTCAATCAAATTTTGAGGACACTGATTTTATCAAAGCTAATTTAGAAAATGTTAATTTTGAAAATGCCAATCTTATTAAAGTTGTATTTGATGATAGTATTATAAGTAAATCTAATTTTCAGAAAAGCAATTTAGGAAAAAGTAGTTTTAAAAAGGCAGTTATATCAAACTCTATTTTTTATGGTACAGATTTGCGGCAAATATTAGCTAATTACGCTAGTATCACTGATTGTTATTGTGAATCTGTAGATCTAACAGGGGTGGATTTTACTGGAGCGATTATTAATAATTCAGATTTTACTCATGGTATTATTAATCAGGCTCAATTAAAAAATATAAAGCTTACTAACTCGTTATTCTCTTTTTCTTCTTTTCAGTCTGCGAATTTTACCAATGCAATTATTGAAAGTTGTAATTTTGAAAATACCAATTTTAATAATGCACAATTGCAGCAAGTGCAAATTCAAAAGAGTATTATGGATAATACTCACTTTAATAACACTAGCATAAAGGACCTATCAATAAAGAATTGCAGTAGCATTTTGCTTAAGTTAAATAAAATTAATATTGTTAATAGCGATATTGAGAATAGTAATCTTACTGGTATATTACTGAATAATAGCTATGTCAAACAAGCAACTGTTATTAATTCTGATTTGACTAATAGTGAGTTAATAAACTCTAATTTCTCTAGTACTCAATTTAATAAGGTGAATTTTACTAAAGTGCTTATGCAGAATACTGTTTTAAATAGTACCAAATTTGTTGATAGTCATCTTTATCAAATGGCTATCATAAATTCAGATTTGTCAAAAGTGACCTTTGATAATTCATCAATTATAAATTCTCAACTAAATAATGTGAGCTATAAAGATGATAATTTTGTTAATTCAGATTTTAATAGAAATATTGTATTAAATAGTCCAGACTTTGATAAGCTTAAGTCAGCAAATATTATATATTCTGTAAAAGATTTAGAGCAGGTAAAAGACTTATCAAATATGAATTTACAAGATTTAAATTTACTAGATCTTGTATTTAATCAAACTATTTTTTCAGGTTCTGTTCTTAAAAGGGTAGATTTATCTAATTCTAAGCTTCAGAGTTGTATATTACAAAATACTGACTTAACTATGGCAAATCTAAATAACACAGATTTTAGTAAATCATCGCTTATCGGTAGCAAATTAGAATCTGCCAAACTTTATAATACAAATTTTAATGATACTGATTTAACAAATGTTAATTTCATTAAAGCCTTTGTTAGTAAAATATCTTTAGTTAATGCAAAGCTGGATGGAACTAAAGGCCTTGATGGTCAGGGCAGTAAAAATATAGAATAATATAACCTACGCGAATTTAGGATAAGAATTTGTCAATTCTTATCCTAAATTCGGTGAAATTATCGAAACAATCAGATTTGAGACGGCTCTGCATCTGATTGTTAAATTAATATTTTGCTAAAAACATGATTTTAATCTTTTAAAATCATGTTTTTAGCTTTAGAAAGGTTTAAAATGCATTCGCGTTAGCCGCTTTAAGAATGCATTTTTCCTTATATTAAAGCTAATTTGTGATAAGAATTAACTAATTCTTATCACAAATTGGGGTAAATCAATTAAATATTTTTAGGTTATTATGAAAAATGTCATAGTATTTTTACTTATATTAGTAGTATTTACTGCTTGTACTCCTAGAAAACAGATACAATATAGCAAAAAAGGCTCTCCTTTAATTTCTGCCAACTTATGTCCTTTAGTAACAAAAAATATATCTATTCTTAAAAATAAGAAGAAAGCTGTTAGAATACTATCAATAGATGGCGGTGGGGTTAAGGGTATTATACCAGCACGTATTGTTGCAGAGTTTGAAAATCGAAGTGGTAAACCTGCCAGTGAGTTATTCGACCTTATGGTAGGTACTTCTACAGGTGGACTTGTGGTGTTAGCTCTCGCTACACCTAATGAATCAGGACAGCCAAAATATAAAGCTTCTGACATTTTAGATCTATATATGCAAAAGTCTAAAGATATTTTTTACGCTTCCATGTTTAGAAAAATATATACTGGTTTTGGTCTTTGGGGACCAAAATACGATCGGAGTCAATATGACAAGATATTAATAGGGCTTTTTGGTAATACTAGGATGAGCCAACTAATAAACCCTACGGCTGTTACTTCCTATAATTTGGATACTGATTTACCACAGGTGTGGACTAGAAAGCAGGCACTTAAAGACCCTAATAATGATTTTCTGATAAGTGATATTGCAGTAGCTAGCAGTGCTGCCCCTATATTCTTTGCACCAAAGCTTCTAACTAATGCGTATAATAACAGCAGTTATCAAGTAGATGGGGGTATGTTTGCCAGTAATCCTGAGTTGACAGGTGTTAATTTAGCTTATGAGCTAGATGATACACTAACTCAAAAAGATATCGTACTTATATCACTTGGTACAGGATGGACAAAACTAGGCATAGAGTCGAAAAATTTATGTAAATCAGGGGTTATTGGTTGGGTACTAAAAGCTAATTTGATTAGCGGAATGATGAAAGCTCAAGGTTTGTATAATGCTGAATTAGGGGAATTTTATGGGAATTCCTGCCGCCTACAATTTGAGCTTGATAAAAAGACAAGTGCTATGGATAATGCTTCTAAAGCCAATCTGCTTGCGTTATTAAAGTCAACTGAAGATTACATTAATGCTAACTCTGATCTTATCGACCAAATTATTAGTATATTACTAAATACATCACCAAACTATTAAATTTAGTTTGGTAAATATGCAGGGAGATTTAAAAATCGTAATCAATAGTTGGTATTTATTTTGTAATCAGAAACAATACGGTGAGAAATAGTGCGTACATGGCAAAAAGATGTCATTCCCGCGTAGGTAGGAATCCATAATATCTAATAGCCTTTACAGACTATTTTTTGGATTCCCGCTTTTAGCTAGGGATGACATCGTTTTTGACCTTGTAAGTACCATTACTTACGTTGGCTTTTTAATCCACGCGGGTAATACCTACGCGGGAATAACATCGGTAGTGGTTAAACTGACGACCTTAATTCTTGAAGTTTACCTAGTATAACACACTTTCTTCACAGCACTAATAACATCTTCTATAGTTGGCAGTGCTAATTTCTCTAGATTAATAGCATATGGTAGAGGAACATCCTTACCTGAGATAATCTCTATAGGAGCATCTAGATAATCAAATGCTTGGTTCATTACCATACTAGCTATAGTTGCACCAACACCTGCAAAAAACCAGCCTTCTTCTATAACAACCAACCGATTAGTTTTTTTAACCGACTCTAATATAGTTTCTATATCTAAGGGCTTGATAGTTCTTAGGTCGATTACCTCACAGTTAATACCACTATCATACAAGCTATTTGCTGCATCTAAGGCCAACTTAACCTGCAAAGAAAATGTTACTATTGTGACATCATCACCTTCAATAAGTTTCTTAGCCTGACCAAATGGAATTGGTTCTATTATTTCTGGGACTTCAAAACTATGACCATAGAGAATTTCATTTTCTAGGAAAATAACCGGGTTATCGTCACGAATAGCAGTCATTAGAAGCCCTTTGTGATCTTCTGCACTATAGGGAGCTACTACCTTAAGCCCCGGAATATGACTATAACAAGCTGTATAATTGTGACTATGTTGGGCAGCGACTCGACTTGCTGCCCCATTTGGTCCACGAAATACTATTGGACATTTAATAGTTCCACCAGACATATAATGAGTTTTAGCTGCAGAGTTAACTATTTGATCCATTGCTTGCATGGCAAAATTAAATGTCATGAATTCAACAATGGGACGAAGCCCAGCAAATGCCGCTCCAATAGCCACGCCAGTAAAACCATGTTCTGTTATTGGCGTATCAATTACCCTTTTTGAACCAAACTGCTCTAATAACCCTTGGGTTATCTTATACGCTCCTTGGTACTGAGCAACTTCTTCTCCCATAATAAAGATACTATCATCTCTTAACATTTCTTCTTGCATTGCTGCGAGTAAGGCTTCCCGTACCGTCGTTTGTAACATGTTTCTACTCATTCAACGTAAATATTCGTATATAGCTCTTTTTCATCCGGTAAGGCTGATCTTTCTGAGAACTCAACTGCTTCTGCAATGACCTCTTTAACCTCTTTCTCAATTTCTTTTAACTGCTCTTCACTAGCATATTTTTTAGCCAAAATTATATTTTTCACTTGTGATAATGGGTCTTGTTCTTTATAGTTTTCCACTTCTTCCTTACTACGGTATTTACCTGGATCAGACATTGAATGTCCTCTGTAACGATAAGCATCCATTTCTAATATTATTGGTCCACCATCATTTCTAACAAACTCCGCAGCCTGCCGAACATAATCATAAACTGACTCTAACGACATACCATTTAGTCTAAATCCCGTAATACCACATGACTCCCCTTTCTTGTACAGGTCAGTCATAAAGGTAGAACGAGCTACTGAAGTACCCATTGAATATTGATTATTTTCAATAATATAAACTACAGGTAAGTGCCATAACGCCGCTAAATTAAAAGCTTCATATACTTGACCTTGATTAACTGCCCCATCTCCCAAGAAAGTAAAACATACATTATTAGTATTTCGATATTTCTCAGCAAAAGCTAGACCAGTACCTATAGGCACTTGAGCCCCTACAATACCATGTCCACCGTAAAATTTGTTTTCTACGTCAAACAGATGCATTGAACCACCCTTGCCTTTCGAGCAACCAGTCTCTTTACCCATCAGCTCTGCTAATACGTATTTTGCTTCAGTCCCTGCTGAAATAATATGAGCATGATCCCTGTAACTGGTAATAGTACTATCACCAGCCTGTTTTACTAAATCCACACCAGCAATTATTGCTTCTTGTCCAATATATAAGTGACAAAACCCACCTATTAGACCCATACCATAAAACTGCCCACATTTTTCTTCGAATCTTCTAAGCAACAACATCTTCCTGTAAGACTCAAGATACTGAGGACTATTTAATTTATATTTCCCAAAAACAATCATGTATACTCCTATAAACGCGAATTTGGGATAAGAATTTGTCAATTCTTATCTCAAATTCGGTGGAATTATCGAAACAATCAGATTTGAGACGGCTCTGCATCTGATTGTTAAATTAATATTTTGCTAAAAACATGATTTTAAAAGATTAAAATCATGTTTTTAGCTTTAAAAAGGTTTAAGAATTGGTTTTCCAATTTGGGCATACACTATAATACAAAAATCATCAAGGGTTAACTGCTAATTTATGTTTTAGATTTACTAATTTAATATGACAATTAACGCTACATTTAGGATTGGCTACTTTCTTTTTTGCAATACAATTTTCCTTAGGCTTTAAAGCAATATTATTCAAAAATTCTTTACTCTCCTTATGCATATATTGTACTCTAACCTTTGCTATACCTTGTTTTTTAAATCCTAAAATTTCAGCAGATTTTTCCGAAACATCTATAATACGGTTCTTTTTAAAAGGACCGCGATCATTAACCATAAGAATAAGAGATCTATTATTACTTAAGTTAGTCACTTTAACCAAACTAGGTAATGGCAAACTAGGATGGGCTGCACTTAGCATATGTTTATTATATGTATCACCATTTGCTGTTTTTTTTCCATGAAATTTATGCTTAGAACCATACCAAGATGCTATACCTACTTGGTTGCAATTAATATCTTCCTTAGGTTTATAAGTCTTACCTTTGATAGTATATTTTTTACCTATCTTATAATGCCCCTTATAATGAACATTTTTAGGATCTTCCTGCGATAATTTACGATATAGACTAGGCTTAGTAGAACAAGAGCTAAGCCCTATACAATAAACTAGCAACAAAAGAATATATCTAAGTTTCACTTTCATTTTTATCATATTTAACCTGAATTCGATATGACAAGTTATATCGAATTGAGATTATTTATTATCATTTTCTTCAGTTTCTTTTATTTTAACATGACAGACAACCCTTGCCACACCATTAATCTGGGAAGCAATAGAAGTAACTTTTTCTAATTCTTCCTCAGACCTTGCTATACCAAATATATATACTATATCATTCACTGTAACAATGGTATAATTTACCCATTTTATATCTCGGTTAACAAAAGTTCTAGCCTTGATCTGACTAGTAATCATAGCATCTTTAGTATATTGCACTAAGTCAAAATGATCACTTTTTTTATCTATTATTAGTTCGTTAATAACTTCACGAACTCCTTTTTCACCCCACACAATTTCTACAGCTTTTAATGCATCTTCTTTTTTGTCTATGATTCCAGTCAGTAGTACCCTACCCTGATTTACCTCAACCTTAATCTTAGTATATAATTCCCTGAAATTATTTTTTATAAAAGAAGCTTTGATTTTTGTAGCTATTTTTACGTCATCAATTGTCTCCGCAATTGATTGATCTTTTGCAACTGCAAGAGTAGAGGTAGTTGCTGCAGTAAAAACAGCTGGCAGACAACCTGTAAGCATGAAAGATAAGATTATAATAATAAAGTTAATTCTATACATAACCCTCCTTAAATCTACTAATTTAACCTCAAATATCGATGTAAGACATCGGTTTAATAGCCTATTGTGTCATTCCCATAACTGTTGAAAGTTTACAAACACCTATACCACAGCGTCTATTAGCGAGCGTAAGCGAAGCAATCTAGGAAACAATCTATAGATAAATGATGTTACTGGATTGCTTCGTCGACCTTACAGCCTCCTCGCAATGACGGTTTTTTTTAATTTTCAACAGTTGTGGTGTCATTCCCACGTAGTTACGTGAATTTATCGAAACAATCAGATTTGAGACGGCTCTGCATCTGATTGTTAAATTAATATTTTGCTAAAAACATGATTTTAATCTTTTAAAATCATGTTTTTAGCTTTAGAAAGGTTTAAAATGCACTCGCAAAACCGCTTTAAGAATGCATTTTTCCTTATATTAAAGTCAGTAATATTCGTGCCTTAAGATAACCTTGAGTTAAAATAAAGGCTTTAAATAGTTCATTATAATAAAATTCATAATAAACACAACTGATTTCCATTGTTTTAAGTTAGATTTGGGGAGTATACCCATAATGATTTGAAGAATGGAAACAACAAACAAGAGGCGGGCGAACGCAAGTATTACCATTTAATACGTGAATCCATGATATTAAAAAAATAATTATTTAAAGCAGCAGAGTATTACGAAAAAACTCACAAGACTGATCAAACTACAGCTAAAGTAACATGATTCATTCCTGTAATCACATAATTCTTCCCACATACCATTCAGAAGCTACAGTTAAGCCCATGCTTTTAAGGAAATTACGTTTGGGTTCGTCATATACACCACAAACGACAAGAAACTGAGCAGCATTTTTAGTTTTTGCGAGTTCCTTGATTTCCTTAATCAATTTCTGACCAATAGAATTCCAATCGTGTTTACTTTCCACACAAAAATCATCGATCATAAGCGTTAGTCCACCCGGGTTATAGACTTTTGGTGCTAACATTAATCTACCGATGATGAAACCTAATACTTTTTCTTTGTAAACTGCAGCCAACATAATGTGATCGTCTAACCTCAATAATTCTTTGAACCATTGCTTTTGAGATTCCTCGGATTCAGGACCAGCATATTTCCAGAACTGTGGTTGAGCTTTTTCATAAGCACGACGCTTTTTATATGACAGAGCGACAAATGATGAAATGTCAGTAGTTTCAGCAAGCCGGATTAAAATATTTTCCTGAAACTTTACTGTATTCTTTATTTTGGTATTAATTTGTACCATTGATTACAATCGCTTTACTAAAAAATGTGTTTTGCGTCCAGCAAATACCCCCTCTCCTTCCATAATAAAATCATCGATATATTTAAATCCCACCTTTTCATAAACATGTCTAGCCCTTGGATTTGTAACATCTGGATCGATAAAAAAAGTATCAGCTTGGCTATCATAACTACTTCTAATAAAATCAATAAATACTTCTAAAGTCTTTGCCCCTAATCCTTTGCCAAAATAAGCTATATTACCAATGGTATAATCCATGCTATAGGTGTGACCATGTTTTGAAAGATAAGCTTTTTTCAGTAGTGGTATAGAATATTCCTGCTTTTCTTGTAGTGTCATGACCAAGCAATAAGGTTCGTTATAGATACACCCAATCCAATATGTGTATAGACCATCTGCGTAGCTTGAAGGCTTTATACGACCGTTGATGAAATTTAAAATATCATCTTTATGTTCTTGGCTATTATCCCAAAACTCCTGAACATGGGGTTCTTTTAACCAGTTAAAAATAGTGTCTTTATGACTTAAGTTAGCTTTTTCAAAATGAATATTCATAACATGTCCTGTAACAAGGTTTATCTTATTTTTTCTTGGCTATAACTTCATAATAATGATCAATTTTCCTATCCTCTTTTGGTGTAATCTTCACTTCTTTAAAACTAATAATGTTAAACTCTTTAAAAAGATCAATTGTTTGCTCTTTTGTATGAAAAGTCATATTTTTCTTATCCTCCTTCCAAAAAGCTACAATTTCGGGATCAAAAGTGTTCCCAACAAAATAACCACCTGAATCAATCTTATTTACAATATTACTCCAAAATTTTTTAAAATATTCAGGTTTACAAAACGGTACAGAAAAGCTAGCAACTATGATGTCTACATTTGGTAATTCTTGAGAATCTAACTCTTCAAAAGAAGATATTAAAGTTTTAAAATGATCTTTATATTTAACAATTTCTGGATATTTAATAAGCATAAAATCAAAAGCCATTTTTTGCTTGTCTATTGCAATAACATTGAAGCCTTTTTCTAATAACAAAAATGTTTCATGTCCTACTCCTGCCCCTAAATCAATGGCTGTACCTCGCATTTTTTGATTATCTACTAATTCAACTTTTTTAAAGAATTCAACAACAAACTCTCTTGCTGGTTTATGAAATTTTTCTTTGTAATAAGCCTCCCATGCATTTGGCTTTAAAAGAGATTTTGATTCACTCATTCAATTTCTTTCCTTAAATATAGTTTTGCCATCAGACCATCATTCTGATCACCAAGGCTTTTATAAAACTCATGACTTCCATCCTTGGCACGCCTAAGACCAGAGGTTAAATCAACGATGCTTGGACTAGACTGTTGTGCAACATTCTCTACAAAATCCATCAATCTTTTTCCAATAGCTTGACCTCGGTAACATTCATCAACCACAACTCCTTCAATATGAAATCTTGTTTTATCTGATATAAAAAGTTGAGATTTAGACCATGCAACCCACCCCACAATTTGGGATTCTAAACATGCTACAGCAACGCCATAACCATCTTTTTTGTGAATCTTTGAAATCTTGCTTTTAATTCCTCCTCTGATACCTTATATACTCAAATGATCCTACGAATTGGATTTGAAAATGAATAGTGAGCAGGCGTAGCGTACATATAGTATAGTTACGCATGCGAATCCATGATATTTTCAAAAAACAATTCTTCAAAGCAGAAGAGTATACCCAAGTTGTTCCATGAGAGGTAACATGCAAGAGATGTCCTCCATTGCACAGTAACGAATTTTGATATTACTTATAAATCTCCTCCTCACAACTAACCTGAGGTTAACTTAGTTCACATATAGACCATGATTGACTCTGTCCGATTGGTGGACTGTGAAAAATAGCAGAACAATTTTTAAGATGTATAATTGGCCATCCTAAAAGTCTTTGGATAGCATAATAAACTCCACCATGTGCAACAATTAAAACTGGCTCTTGAAAGCTGAGCGTACTATTTAAAGCACACAAAACTCTCTTGTCAAAATCATTTACATATTCTGCTCCTTGGTGAGTATTGCCATCTCGCCATCTTTTCCAAATATTATCATCAACGGATTGACCTTCATATTCACCCCAGCAACATTCTGCTAACTCCGGGACAATTGTAATATCAACCTTTAGCTTTTCATTGACGATCTCAGCAGTCCTGTATGCTCTTATAAGCGGGCTTGTGACAATATGCTTTATATCCTTTTTTCCAAGAATATGAGAAGCTTCCCGTGCTTGGTTTTCTCCAGTTTGATTGAGAGGAATATCCTGTGAACCCATGTAAACATGCTGTCTATTCCAATCTGTTTCACCATGACGTAAAAAATAAAAAGGTTTTAAGGGAAGCGTCATAACTGTAATCTCTCATGCATAGTCATAAAACCTTGTGGCATAGGATTCTCCTCTACAAAAGCTAGAATTTGCTTGGCAATCTCAAAAGGTGACTTGCTCGTGGTATCAACTGTTAAATCATATTCTCGCAGGCTACCTGCGTGGACTCTATCTATTTGGTCATTCGATAAACCTATAGCACGATCACAGCGTAAAATTTCTCGCTCCTGCATCACTGAAAGATCACAAAAAACTCCGACAAAATAGACAATATACTCTTTCAAAACTTTTATATAAGATTTGAGGCAAGCATCTTCAAATAAGACTTCATCAATGATAAGGTTATTATTACGACTTGCAAGTAGATTGGCAAAATCCGGCATGAGACCAAAGAGCTGCTCACCCTTTGGCTTAGTTTCAACACGCATGGTTGGACCACGATCATTTATCCCCGGAACAAAGGTAAAATATCTAGCATCAGGTTTATCATCAGGTGAATGTGGCAACATACTAATAAAAGTATCTATACCAAAAGTAAGCCAAGAATCCTTACTTAAATACTGTATTGCTTTTGCGATAGATGTTTTACCAGCAGAACCACATCCATTTAAAAATATAATTTTACTCATATGTACAGCTCCTCCAAGGTGGAACAACCAAAGAAACAGGTAAGTTTTTTACAGTAATAGCTGTATTTTGTAATGAATAATAATCATCCTCTCTAATTAAAGCTATTGCCATGTTCTGATAAATCGAACATATTGTACCAATTTTTATATTATTGGCAATAATCTCATCATCTTTTGCTATATCTGAACTGCCTGTATTAATGGAATCTATGTTAACGGATAATTTAAATATTTTTTTCCTTACTACTCCTTGGTATTTTGTTCTTGAAATAACTTCCTGTCCAATATAGCAACCTTTGGTATAACTTACAGCGTTTAATTCCTCACAGCCATATTCGACCGGAATGGATCTGTTGAAAATTAGATCCTCATACCCATCAACTATGGCAAAATTATATTTATCTTGCAGGTATAGTCCTGCTGTTCCTGCAGTTATTGGTACATCTTTACTAACAATGGAACGGAAACCGAGTTGATCATAACGAGGGTCTTTGTATCCATTAAATTCCAGCTGTTGTTTTGAGTAAATAACCTGATAGATGTTAGTTAAGTCATTCACTTCAATTTTAGCACGTAATTTATACCGCACTAAGTGATTTTTAAATAAATCAGACTGATTAACATTTATATCAATAAAAAGCCTTGTTGCTGATAGTTTTAATACAAAAAAATCAAATAAATACCTTCCTTGATTACTTAGAGCATAACTATAACAATAATTATTATTTTTTATATCATTAGTTGTCAAATTATGCAAAAAATTCATTGCATCATCACCAGCAACTTCAATAATTGCTCTATTTGTTAATATTTCATGCATAATTACCAACTATGATATTTTAATTGACTTTATAACTTTTATAACTACTATATTATACTGATGCAACAGTTGTTTGCTATAAATTATTTATTATATGAGATGTGCTTCCTACTGTACGACTTCTGAATATAAGATGAATGACTTAGTAATAAATCTCAATAAGATTGGTCTTGAACCTAAACACTTCGATGATGTACTATATATTCAAAAAGAACAAGTAAAAAACTTAAACCCTATAGATGTTTTCTTTTTCCCATTTGGCTGTGTTACTATATGGGGAGCTGAAGAAAGCCAAGAAAAAATGATTCTAGAAGACATAGCAGCTCTGCAAGCTAATCAAACTGACGAGATAATGTCTGACTTTATCTATTTTGATTATGATAAAACTACTGGTAAAACCTTTATAGATGAAGAAAAAAACCAAATCATTCTAGCAGATAAATCAACTTTTATAAAATTATCTATATCGCATGCTTTAGCTCAGTCAGTTAAGCTTAGTGTACTAGAAAAATCAGTAAGTAATTTAATTGTAAAAACAACGCCAATTCAACAAGAACTAGCCAGCACTGGCAGTGTATCACTTTCAAAAAAGGAAATATCTCAACAAATTGGCATATTATTTAACGAACGATATTCTATTAATTTACACAGCGATATACTAGATACTCCTGAATTTTTTTGGCGTCGTCCTAGTTATGAACCTTTATACTTAATGACTGCAGAGTTTCAAGATATTCAAATTCGTCAGGATATTCTTAACCATCGACTGAACATGATCCATGAACTCTACAATATTTTGTCAAATGACTTAAACTATAAACACTCAACTAGACTTGAATGGATCATTATAATATTAATTACCATAGAAGTAGTACTATCCCTTATTCACGATAAACTCTTTTTCAAAATAATTGGTTATCTTCTGAATAAAATTTAATTGACTCTACTCACATTAGACCTATGACTTTACATATGGATTCTCAGTTTTAGTATAAGTAAATCTTATTGGCACACCGGGTAAATTAAAAGCTTCCCGCAAGTTATTTACAAGGTATCTAGTATAACTATCCGTGATTTTCTCAGGATTATTAGAGAATAGTTTAAAAGTTGGTGGGCGAGTTTTTGTTTGGGTCATATATTTAATTCTAACACGTCTACCACCTTTTTGTAAGGGCAGTGGATGTTGCTCGAGTGCAAAACCCAACCAATTATTCAGTTTACTGGTAGCAATTTTTTTATTCCATAAAGTATAAATTTTTATAGCCTCATCTAGTACCATATTAATATTCTGCTTTTTTAAGGCTGATATGAATATTATCGGTACTCCTTTAACTTGCGGTAGATTGGTTTCCATCTTATAAAGAAATTCTTCCTTAAATTTATCTTTATTTTTCCCTTCAATTAAATCCCACTTATTAACTACTATGAGCAGGCTTCTGCCTTGATCTATAACATAACTGGCAATATTCAAATCTTGTTGCTCCAAATTCGTTCGTGCATCAACCATCAGAATAACAGTATTAGCAAACTTAATACTATTAATAGTATCAGAAGCTGATAATTTTTCTAAGGACTTGTTAATAGCTCCCTTTTTTCTTAGACCAGCCGTATCAATTAATTTAAATTTATTATCATTATATAGCCAATCAATTTCTATAGATTCCCTTGTTATACCTGCTTCAGGCCCTGTTAACAATCTTTCATTATTAATAATACTATTAATAAACGTAGATTTTCCTGCATTTGGTCTACCACTCACCACTATTTGTATATAGTCAGCCTTTATTGGGTCGATTAATTCTTCCTCTAGTGCCTCATCCCCTAATTTCTCAGTTATTGCATCGTGTAAATCTGCCATACCAACACCATGTTCTGCAGAAATTGGCACTACATTATCAAAACCAAGCTTGTAGTATTCTTTAGCAAAATCAAACCGTCTTTCACATTTATTGACAATCAACACAGATTTTTTATCATATTTTCTGATAAAATTAGCAAAAAACTTATCTTCCGGTAATACGCCATCCTTACCATCCACCATAAGGCATAGCAAGTCTGCTTCTAGAATGGCTTCTACAGTCTGTTGCATCATTCTATATTCTAATTTCGCACATTCTGCTTCTTCTAAACCAGGAGTATCAATTACCGTAAAATCAAATGGACCAATTTGGGCATCAGCGTATTTTCGATCACGTGTTACCCCAGGGCGGTCATGCACGATAGCCTTTTTCCTGATAGCCAAACGATTAAAGAGCGTAGACTTCCCTACATTGGGTCTACCAATAATCGCCACAATTTTTTTATGCATCACCTTTATATTATCATAATAATTCATTAGCACTAATACCCAAATACGCGAATTCGGGATAAGAATTTGTCAATTCTTATCCCAAATTCGGTAAAATTATAGAAACAATCAGATTTGAGACGGCTCTGCATCTGATTGTTAAATTAATATTTTGCTAAAAACATGATTTTAATCTTTTAAAATCATGTTTTTAGCTTTAGAAAGGTTTAAAATGCATTCGCAAAACCGCTTTAAGAATGCATTTTTCCTTATATTAAAGCCAATTAGGGATAAGAATTAACTAATTCTTATCCCTAATTGGGGTAAATCATTTGAATATTGCACTATTTGAGTATATTATTAACACTTAATTATATAAAATTAAAGTATAAATAGACTTCTAAAGGACAAATATTATGCATAATGGCAGTTCTAATAATCTTTATTATGCACTAGAAGGCTTTAAAACTATGCTTATTCCAATGCGAGCAAACATAGAAATTTTAGAACAGTGGTTTAAAAATAGTAATAATCCTATAAAAGATAGCGGCTACACTCACGTTATGTTAGCATATTTGACGCTTGCTGAAAGGATGACTAGAACATACAAGAAACCAAAATTTAACATTAATGAATGTATTATTGATGGTACGTCTTATGTTGTTAAAGAAAAAACAGTTGCTACTAAAACATTTTGTCAATTAAAGCATTTTAGCAAAATTGGTATTAAGCAAGAAATGCCAAAGTTATTAATAATCGCTCCACTGTCAGGACACCATGCTACCTTACTTAGGGACACTGTAACTGAAATGCTCCCCTACGCAGATGTATATATTACAGATTGGCTTGATGCAAGCACTATACCTAATCAACTTGGTAAATTTAACTTAGATGATTTTATAGACTACTTAATTGAGTTTATGACGCTTCTAGGACCAAATCTGCACACTATGGCAGTATGCCAACCAACAGTCCCCCTTCTAGCTGCCATTAGTATAATGTCTGCCAATAATGATGTAAATGTGCCAAGGTCAATGATTCTGATAGGTGGACCTATTGATGCAAGGCTTAATCCTACAGATGTTGACTTGTTTGCAATCCATAAAAGCATGCAATGGTTTTGCCAAATGATGATTACATCCGTCCCCTTTAACTATCCTGGTTACGGAAGAAATTTCTATCTAGGGTTTTTACAACTTATGGGTTTTATCAGTTTAAATATTCCTCGGCATATTAATTCGCATTTGGATTTACTACAAAATTTGCTAGATGGCAACCTTGAAAAAGCTAATCATACCATAAAATTTTATGATGAATATTTAGCCACTATGGATATAACATCGGAATTCTATCTCCAAACAATACAAGAAGTATTTAAAAATTTTGCTCTTGCCAAAGATGAATTTGTCTCAAAAAATCGTAAAGTTCATTTAAAAAATATAACAAATTGTGCTTTACTAGGTATCGAAGGCGAAAATGACGATATAGCTGCAGTTGGACAAACTAAAACTGCATTAGATTTGTGTTCCGGTATTCCTATGACAATGAAAAAATATCATTTACAAAAGGGAGTTGGGCATTACGGCTTATTTAGTGGTAGCAAATTTAAACAGTTTATTGTACCGATAATTAGGGATTTTATATATAGTTACCCAAATTGAATTAGGTTTTGTTGCCAAAAATGACAGGGTAATTTAAAAAATCACAGGTTAGCTATAAATTATTCAGATCAGGATCACTATTAAAGTTTTGTTCAGGAAATTTAGCATTGTCAGTATCTTTAGCAGGAGAAATTCTACCAACCATTTCATCTAATGACATTTGAAAATGATCCGCTAGGGCTACTATAATTTGACTATTTAAATTTTTTTGTTCTCGGCTTCCGTTAATAAAATTATGAATTGAATAATTAAATCCAATTTCTTTTCCTAAAATATAAAAATTTATATCTTGCTTAACAACTTTATCTTTTAAGAATTTTTTTAAGTTATTATTAATATCATCTAGTGATAAATCCTTAAATCTTCCTTTTACTTGTAATAATGGAATATATTCACTTCTGCCAACAACTTCATCTATAGAACAGTCAAAGTAGTTAGCTATTTTCAGTATAGTATGCATTTGGGGATTAGACCTTAATCCATTCATAATACTAGTAATATTATTATAAGGAATCCCACTACCCTCAGAGAAATCTCTTCTTTTTAATTTGAGTATTTCAAATTTTAATCCTAAAAATTTTTGTATTTCTTTAACAAGAGTCATATCTAAGAATTCATGGATTAAGTAAAAATAAAAAATATATCAACTGTTGACACATTTTTTCTTGACAACCCCAAATAACTATAATAAACTCTCAAAAATAGGATGAGACCAAAAAAAAGAGGTCAGTAACTACTGACTATTTTTTTAAAACCAAAATACACATTTTGGTTTAGCTATCCGATTAGTATTTAGCCATATAAATTGGCGTCATTGCGAGAAGCTACTTTAGTAGCGACGAAGCAATCTAGAAAAATTAAATTTGGATTGCTTCGTCGTGCTTACGCACTCCTCGCAATGACGGAGTAATGCTAATCAGATTAGCTATAAATCTCAAACTAAAAAAGCCAGTATAACACTTAAGCTCCACTCTTAAATAAAGCTCAAGTATTATATTGAATATTATAGCTAACTGGTAAGTACTGAAAAGTTTCACAGGCTCAAAAGTACTTACTAGTAGAATTAATCAAATAGCATCAAATGCTATTTAAATAACAACCCTTTTATTGAAGTACACTATGATTATATACAAATTTCTTAGCCAAATCAACCCCCTTTATTTTTACAGTCCTATAGCAGCAATCAATCAGCCAAGCTTATCTAACGAAAGGCTATAGCAAACAAGCACAATCCTAGGCAACAAAGGAAGTAACATATGAATTACCAAATATTGACCTTGGCTATTTTAGCATTCAGCATAATCATCGGACAGATACTCTTAATCCTCCTCTCAATCAAATTGCTTAATAACATCAGATTAACCTATAGCGAGATCGAGGTTATTTGCAAGGATTTCTCTAACATCTACATCAAAGCACAAAATGAAATAGCAGCTCTATATCAAAAGACCACAGAGCTAGCTAACAGTACAGTTAAGAAAGAACATCACATATTGTATGCTACCTTTCAGTTAGAAGATATAAATCTGCATCTTAAAATACTACTTGATGAGTTTAAAGTATTTGCTAGATATAATACTACGTCACAAACCAAGAAACAAAAATAATCCTGCCCCCTGCCCCTGCATTTCGGTGCGGAATCCATAACATCTAACAGCCTTTAAACTATTTTCTTACTAAGATTTTTGCTCTATCGGTGATGATTTCATCAACAAGTCCAAAAGATTTAGCTACTTCAGGATCCATGAAATTATCACGTTCCATACTTTTTTCAATAGAATCTAGTTCTTGCCCTGTATGCTTGACATATAAGTTATTGAGCATTCTTTTTAATTTCATGGTTTCTTTAGCATGAATTTCTATATCTGTAGCTTGCCCTTGGTAACCACCTGACGGTTGATGGATCATTATACGACTATGTGGCAAGGAATAACGCATACCTTTCTCACCAGCAGTAAGCAACAAAGAACCCGCGGAACAAGCCTGCCCTATACAAAGAGTAGAAATTTTAGGTTTAATATATTGCATAGTATCATAAATTGCCAAGCCAGAAGTCACAACACCACCAGGAGAGTTAATATACATAAAAATATCTTTTTCTGGATTTTCTGCCTCTAAGAATAGTAATTGTGCAACCACCACATTGGCCATATAATCTTCAATTTGACCACAAACAAAAACGATGCGTTCCTTTAATAACCTAGAATAGATATCATAGGCTCTTTCCCCTCTAGGGGTTTGTTCAATTACTATAGGCACGTACGTCATTAAATTTTCTCCTAAATTTATTGTAACCTACCCCAATTCGGGATAAGAATTAGTTAATTCTTATCCCGAATTGGCTTTAATATAAGGAAAAATGCATTCTTAAAGCGGTTTTGCGAATGCATTTTAAATATTTCTAAAGCCTATGCGTTCGCTCGCTAATAGACGATTTTTTAACTTTCAACAGTTGTAGTTGACATCCGAAGGTGCTTAGAATAATAATTATTTTTATGTCGAATTCAAGTTAAATAAGTAATTACTCACTAGCACTCGTTTGTTTCTTCATAGAAGATTCCTTAGATAATTTTTTATTGCTCACTGATTTTAGCTGATCAAAAATGCTTAAAGCTTGAGTTATAAAACTTCCTGGTTCAGAAAGATTTGCCGGAAGAATTACTGTATTACTATCTTTGGCTAACTCACCAAAAGCATTTATATATTGTTCAGCAATTTTTAAAGATACTGCATCATTACCCCCAGACTTTTGAATAGATGCGGCAATAACTTCAATACTTTTAGCAGTAGCCATTGCTACTAATCCTATTGCCTCAGCTTCACCTTTAGCTCTATTTACTTGGTCAGTATAGGAAGCTTCAGAATTTAATACCACTTGAGCCTTCTCACCTTCTGCATGGTTTATTTTTGCTTGTCTATTGCCTTCTGAATCCAAAATTTGAGCTCGTTTCTGACGTTCTGCTGCAACTTGTAATTCCATCGCTTTAAGTATTGTTTGTGGTGGCTGAATATCTTTAATTTCATAACGCATACATTGTATCCCCCAATTCATTGCAGCTTGGTTAATAGCAGATACAATAGCGATGTTTAACGTTTCTCGTTCTTCAAAAGTCCTATCTAATGGTAATTTACCTATTTCTGAACGCATGGTGGTCTGTGCAAGCTGTGTGATAGCATAATATGGACTATTAACACCATAAGATGCAGCGACTGGATCAACAATTTTTACATATAAAACACCATCTATTAATAACGTAACATTATCATTTGAAATGGCTGTTTGAGCAGTAACATCAATAGCTTCTTCCTTCAGGGTGTGTTTATAGGCTACTCTCTGAATCACTGGTATCAAAATATTCAATCCGGGCTGCAAAACCCTATCAAATTTTCCAAACTTTTCTACAACCCATGCTTGTTGTTGTGGTACAACCTTAACCATCTGTACAATAATAAGAATTGCCACGATACTACAAACTAATAATATATATTCCATTTTAATCCTCTGTTAATTTAATCTTAGTTCGGTGACATCGTTCGCAGTTGATGCTTAACAATATAACTTGTTACATGAATTCAGGTTAATCTAACAATTTGACGACGTTACCATCATAAATCTTAGTAATCCCTTCCAATACCACCATATCTCCCTCCTTAATTTCGTTTGAGATAATCTCTGTAAAACCATTTAAACTAGTACCAAGTTTAACATAAAGTTGTTGTACCTTATTGTCATTGACTTTATATACAAAATACTCACCTTTATTATTACTCTGTACCGATTGATTAGGCACAGCTAAATTCCTATGTTTGTTAAGAATTAGATCTATATTTACATAGCTTCCATGCACAATATTACTATTAGAATCAACGATAATTTTAGCACTTATAGTACCATTATCTGAAACATATTGTGAGATTTCAGCAATTTTTCCATTAATTAATCCACCCTTATTATCGGTTATCACTAAATTAGTAGATTCTGATACCTGATTATAAAGCCCCTCAGGTAGCTCTATTAAAATATTATTAGTAGTAGAATTTTGAGCAATAATGCTAAAAAGATAATCTCCTTGTTTTATCTTATCCCCTATTTTGGATTTTATTATACCAATATATCCATCAAATGGAGCTATAAGAACCATATCGTTGTAACTATTCATTGCTTTAGCAAAAGCAAGCCTAGCTTCTTCTAACTCGCTGCTAGATTTTTCTAGCACATCACTACTAATATATTTTTTGGCAAGTAATTCCTTGTTACGGCTATAAGAAGCCATGGCTTTTCTTAAAGAGACTTCCGCTTGTGACTTAATTGACATAGCTAAATCTTGGTCAATAATAAGCAAAACATCACCTTGATGGATCTTACCTCCTTGGGAAGTAGATACTAAATCAAGTCTACCAGAAACATTTGCATAATAATCACGGCTCATACCACTCTTACATTGTCCTATAACGCTGAAAACATTATATAAATCAGCCATTTGTACTTTAGTAGCTTTTACCCCAATAGTTTCTTGTTCTTCAGCTATAGCATAGCAAGAAGTAATGCATATACATAAAAAAATAATTATAGTTTTAAATCTGTTATCCAACGATGTTCCTTCTCTAAAATCTCAAAACGAATTTTTTCACTTTTTTCATCTAGTTCTGTTTCCGGGATCAAAGAAGCTCCATCAAATTCAAAACCATAAAAATTAATCTGTAATTTGCTACATATTTTTGCCACTGACTCAATATTTTCTAAAATATCGTCCACAAATATTATTGTTTTAGGATAGTAGTTTTTTTTATGTAAAATATTCTCTAATACTGCACCTTTATCAACATCGGCTGTCAGAATCACCCCTTCTTTCATCATTGGTACACCACCCCCCATATGTAATTCATCAATTAATATTTCCTCTTTTATCGGAGTAGATTTCATAAAATCTATATTTATCCCTTTAAGCTCTGTAAGACGCCAATTGGTAAAATCCTCAATAACACCAAATTTCCCTGTATATAATTTGGTCAGAGCAGCAGTTGGGATTTGCATCTTCCATAATCTACCTAGTATATCAGTTATATTATAGTCCACTAAGCGAATAGTACGATTTTTTAAAATAATACTGTAAAAAAGATGCCTTTCTTCTCTCGTAAGACGGTTTTTGCTTTCAGCACGCCACTGCCGTCTATAAGGATGAGTTAAGCGATATTCATCTTGATCCATGATAAGTACGTCATCTACATCAAAAAGCACCAAGCTATCTTGATCTAACTTATCTATTACTTCCGATATTTTCAAAAAATCGGAAACTTTAGTTGTTTTAGCAAATATATGTTTATTCATAGTTCTAATGATAAGTTTATTATTTCTTCCAAAGAATTAGCTATTATAGCTAAATCTGATTCTCGTACAAGAGTATGAACTCCGTCTTTTATTAATTTCACCACTACCATATCACTAGTAATCTTTTCTACAAGGTTATTTGAGATGGTATAAGGTACGTCCTCATCTAGCATCCCGTGAATTAAATGAATAGCCCCCTTAAGTTTAATACTATTTGCATTTAGTAACAAGTGATTTCTAGCTTCGAGTATTAATTGATAACTTATTGGATATTTATCGTTGCAATTACGCCCACCAACCTCAAGGTATTTTTGTTGTTGCATTTGTGTTTTTTGCATTTCAGTTAAGTTTTGCCAAATAGTTTCTGTAAAATCTAGGGCAGGAGCAATACAAACAAGACCACAAACTTTACTAGGAAATTTTATAGCAGCAAGAATGGCTAACCAACCACCAATGCTAGAGCCTATGATAATAGCTGGTTGCACTACAAGTTTATTTAAAACTAGTTCAACCCCTGTAAGCCAAGATCCAATCGTTTCATCTAGAAATCTACCTGATGATTCTCCATGACCAAAATTATCAAATGTGATAAAATTATAATCACGTTTTTTACAGTAATTCTCAAGAAATATAGCCTTCTTACCATTCATACCCGACATCAAGCCATGTAAAAAAATTACCAATGGCATATTTTTTTTGCTACTTTTATGATGATTGTAAGTGATAAATCTTTTCTTTTCTGTATTATATATTTTATGCATTTAAATTAATTATGTAAAAGATTAATGATTTCATCAGATTCACCCAAACGATATCATAAACCTACCATTTTGCAAGTAGTTCCAGCTTTATTCTCTGGTGGAGTAGAGCGAGGAACAATTGAAGTGGCTAAAATGTTAAAAAAAGTTAATTATAATGTTATTGTAGTTTCATCTGGTGGTTCATTAGTTGAAGAATTAGTAGCGGCAGAAGTGCCACATATTTTTATGAATAGTGCTACTAAAAATCCTTTAACAATATGGAAAAACGCAAGAATTCTGTCAGAAATAATTAAGGAATATAACGTAGATATAGTGCATGCAAGATCTAGAGCTCCAGCTTGGAGTTGTTATATGGCCGCAAAGGCTACAGGCGCTAAATTCTTAACAACATTCCACGGAGTCTACAACATCTCGAATCCTTTCAAACATTTTTATAATAGCGTCATGGTCAAAGGCGAAAAGATCATAGCTGTGTCTAATTTTGTAAAACATCATATATTAATTAATTATCAAATCCTAGAAGATCAAATTGTTGTAATATATCGAGGGGTAGATTATAATTATTTTGATCCAAAGAATGTTACAGAAGAAAAGTTACTAAAACATAAAAAGAAATATGGTATATCTAACAATACTCCTATAATATTGTTACCATCAAGAATGACCAGTTGGAAGGGGCATCTTACCCTTGTTGAAGCACTTGGCAAATTAAAACATCTAGATTTCTACTGTCTAATGGTTGGAGATTTATCCAAACATCCCAATTTTACCAATCGAGTAAAATCTCTTATAAACTTGTTGAAGCTACAAAGTAAAATTCAAATTTTTGGTAATGAATCTGATATGCTCAGCCTTTACGGTGTTTCAGATATAGTAATATCTACTTCAATTGAACCAGAAGCATTTGGTCGAACTATAACTGAAGGACAATCAATGGAAAAGCTAGTAATTGCTACAAATATAGGTGGAGCTATTGAAACAATATTAGATAAAAAAACTGGATTTCATGTCAAACCAAACGATGCTGTTGATTTAGCAGAAAAAATCGAACATTGCTTATCTATACTTAAAACCAATGAAGGTAAAAAAATACAACAAGCAGCAAGAAAAGCAGTAATCGATAATTTTTCCCTTGATTTAATGCTTAGTAAAACCTTAGATATATATAAAAAAATGCTCAAAAAAACATAATATTTTCCCCAGTTCTTTGTAGTGTCCTTACATCTTTCCACCTGCATCTATGATTTTTAAACTACCATAGAGAAGCAATGAAAATTCTATTCTTGAAATCTACTAATTATACTTTATACTGATCCGTTATTGTATATATATCTTATAAAATTAAAAAGAGAGTATTATGGCTAGGATAACGATTGAAGATTGTGTTGGAAAAATTCACGATAGATTTAAGCTTGTAGCTTTAGCTGCTCAAAGAGCAAATGATATAAATTCTGGTAGTAAAATGACTATTAATAACGTGAAAGGCGATAAGGCAACTGTACTGGCATTACGTGAAATAGCTGCTGGTCATATAACGATTCCAGCCCTAAAGGCACAATTATTAAAACGTCTTCGAACAAAAAGCAGAATCGATCCTATTGATGAAGAAAATACTGATGCTTCCCTTGATACTGCTGTAGAAGAGTTTGATTATTTACCAAGCGGCTCAGATCTTTGTGTTACTGAAGACTACTCTGACTTAGATGATCAAATATTTGATGATAATGTTAGTAATGATGAACAAAAATGATTATTGGTGTTGGTACAGATATAGTACAAATTCCAAGAATAGAACGTATCTTAAAGCTATATGACCAGCGTTTTGTAAACATAATTCTTTCTAAAACGGAAATACAAAAGCTAAATTCTCTAAGCAAAGACCAATATGGTTGCTTTTTGGCAAAAAGGTTTGCTGCGAAAGAGGCAGTTAGCAAAGCCCTTGGTATCGGAATGGGGCGTGGTTTACGATTTAAAGACATATCTGTACTAAATGATGCCTTAGGAAAGCCCTTTGTCCAAATTTGTCACCCTGAAAATCCAAACAAATTTGGACAAATCAAAATCCACTTGTCCATTTCAGACGATTACCCAATTTCTGTAGCTTTTGCAGTCATTACCTCTAAGGTTTAAAGCTTTTTTAATAATTCAAACATAGTTTTACCAATATCAGCTGGCGATCTAGTGATAGTAACACCTGCACTTTGCAACGCCTCCAACTTATCTTCAGCTGAACCCTGTCCATTAGAAATAATTGCACCAGCATGCCCCATTCTTTTACCTTCAGGAGCAGTAACACCAGCAATGAAAGTAACTATTGGTTTTTTAATCTTTGAGCTTTTTATTAATTCAGCAGCCTTTTCCTCAGCATCCCCTCCTATTTCACCAATCATAATAATTGATTCTGTTTCATCATCTTGCAAAAACATTTCAATACAATCAACAAAATCGGTGCCATTAACTGGATCTCCACCAATACCAATACAGGTAGATTGACCAAGACCAACAGCTGTAGTCTGTGCTACTGCTTCATAAGTCAAAGTACCGGACCGGGATATAATTCCTACCCTGCCTCTCTTATGAATATAACCAGGCATTATGCCGATTTTACATTCATCAGGAGTAATAATGCCAGGACAATTTGGTCCAATTAATCTAGTTTTTGATCCGATTAATGCCCTTTTGACCTTTATCATATCAAGTATCGGTATTCCCTCTGTAATACACACTACCAAACTAATTCCTGCATCTATAGCTTCCAAAATTGAATCAGCAGCAAAAGGTGGTGGAACATAAATAACGCTAGCAGTAGCCTTAGTTTTTGCAACTGCCTCATGTACTGTATTATATACAGGTAGATCTAGATGAGTATTTCCACCTTTTCCAGGAGTTACCCCTCCTACCACTTTAGTACCATAACTGATTGCCTGCTCAGAATGAAAAGTCCCTTGAGAGCCAGTAAAACCTTGGCAAATTACTTTTGTATTTTTATCAACTAATATTGACATATATGCATTTTCCGTATTTTTATATGAATTATTTTACTGCATCGACGATCTTAACAGCAGCATCACCTAAATCATTTGCAGCAATTATTTTTAAACCAGAATTTGCTAAAATATTTTTACCTAATTCAAAATTGGTACCAGCTAAACGTACAACCAGTGGAACTGTAATGCCAATCTCTTTCACTGCAGCAATAATGCCTTCGGCTATTATATCACAACGCATTATACCACCAAAAATATTAACTAAAACCCCTTGTACATGTGAATCTGATAAAATTATTTTTAGTGCTTCCGTTACTTTCTCACGATCAGCCCCACCACCAACATCTAAAAAGTTTGCCGGTTCAGCACCATAAAGTTTGATAATATCCATTGTAGCCATAGCTAGCCCAGCCCCATTCACCATACAACCAATAGTACCATCCATCTTAACATAACTAAGACCAAGGCTAGCTGCTTTTATTTCAAGAGCATCTTCTTCATCATCATCCCGCATATTTAAAATATCAGGATGTTTAAATAGTCCATTATCATCAAAGTTAATCTTGGCATCAAGTGCCAATAAACTACCATCAGCTTTTGTTATTAATGGATTAATTTCAATTTGGTTAGCATCAGTTGCTATAAAAGCTTGATAGGTTGATTCAACAATTTTCATCATTTGTTTTGCCTGCTCATTCTTAAAACCAAGCTTGTATGCCATTCTACGACAATGAAATGGCTGTATGCCTGTTGCAGGATCAACTGATACTTTAATAATTTTCTCTGGAGTATTATGAGCAACTTCTTCTATATCTACCCCACCTTCAGTAGAAGCTATAAAAGTTACCTTGCTATTACTACGATCAAAAACGGCACTAAAATAATATTCTTTTAAAATATCACACCCAGATTCAACATAGAGATAGCGAACCTTTTGCCCAATAGCTGACGTCTGATGAGTTACTAAGTTAATGCCAAACATTGCGTGTGCTGCTTTCTTTGCCTCTTCTTTAGTTCTTACAACTTTTACACCCCCAGCTTTTCCCCTACCACCTGCGTGGATTTGGGCTTTAACCACATATATTTCTGCTTCTAAACCATCAATTAGCCTATCGATATCTTCTTTTTGCAATATTACAACTCCTGTAGAAGTAGGTATACCATATTGCCTCAAAATCATCTTTGCTTGGTATTCATGAATATTCATTTTTATAATTCTTTAAATAATTTAATCCTAGGCTCTTATACTACAAATGTTGCCAATTTGTAAAGCTTCATTTACTACTTGTTAGACGTTAATAGTCTTGGGGATATCTAAAATTCACCAATGTTATCACTGCAAAAGCATAAGATATATTCATCTTACTCTACTTTTTGCTTACGATTTTTGTCTCCTAGATATATATGCTCCACTTGAGATTATTATTATTGCTCCAATAATTGAAAAACTATCTGGTATTTCCCGCCATATAACTACACTTAAAATTAAAGAAAATACAACGCTGCTATAAGCTAGTATACTCATTTCAGTAGCTAAACCAATTTCTAATCCCTTATTTAATAATATTTGGTGTAACAGCATCAACAGAGCGTTGATTAATAGCAATATCCAATCCTTTGAAGAAACTTGTGTTATATTAAAATCCACTAAAAATGGTAACATAATAAGAGAGGAAATCCAAAAATAATACACTAATACTCTATCTGATGTCTCTGTTTTTAGTAAGTTGTGTAATGATATAATAGTTAATGCCATAAATATTCCGCTAAGTAATCCAAAAATGGCTCCTGAATTTATAATTTCTACTGATGGCTTCAGTATTAATAAACAGCCAATAAAGCCAATTATTGCTAAAAATAATAGATCATTTTTGATAGATTTATCAATAAAAATACCCGTTATTAGTAGTACCCAAATGGGAGACAGATTTGTAAGTGTACTAACATTGAAAAGAGACAAGTAATTTACTGCTGAAAACATGCAATACCAATATGCTGTCCCCAATAATCCCCTTGTAATTAATGCACAATATCGCTGTGATACTATTAATTGACCACGAGACCTAATAACTTTTGGTAAAAAAAAGATAGCACAAAGAAAGAATTGTAAAAATACAACTAGAGAAATAGGTATACTACTATTAAGAGATTTTACTATACTAGCTTTCATTGCTCCAAGTCCAAATGAACTTAAGATATATAATGTTGCTTTCATAGTGGTTCTACTTCATCACTTCTATTGAATTGACAACTGGGGTTATACAAATAATCCTACTTCAATTGGAGCGTAAAACAATCCATAATAGGTAACTCGCATTAATCAATAAATTGTCCTGCCACTACCTTTAAAATTCTGATGAGCCTTATCTAATTTTTTGATAAATTCTGGAGAATAAGATTTAAGATCACTTTTCGATCCACCTTCATATTTTTTAGCTAGATCTATTCCCCCTCTAATCATATTATAAGCAAAATTTTCTTCCTTTGTTTCTCCAGCTATTCTTTTAGGGTTCATGAACTTATAAACTTGGTATAAAGCAAAATTTTTCACTAAACGTTTTGCTTCCAATCTAGATTGATTACTTATGCCTTGTAGCTTATCTTTTGATTTTATCAAACCTCGGTTATCTTCTTTTACCAATTGTGAATGTTGTTGCATTAAGTAACTACTTACTTCAGCAACATTCTTACTAACAAGGTTCTCATCAATTTTAACACCTAATTTTCCTAATTTCTTGTGTGCAAGTTTACCTAAATATTTTTTTATTAATAGGATGATCTGTGTCTGTAATTTTGTTAGATCCATTGTTTGCTCGTTAAGACAAGCCAATATTTGTTCTATTTCCTGTTCGAAAGCATCGTTGTTACTTAACTCATTGAAAATTTCCATCGCCTCATCAGATCCAAGTTCATCATCAGTGATGCCTACTAATGCATCCTTAATTTGGTCTGCCAATTTTCTAGAGTCCTTTGGTTTTTTATCATTTGTTTCCATTTATTAGTCCCCTGTTTATGAAGTCTATTCTTGAGTAGTAAAATGTCCTCTATAAGTTCGGTGCAACGTGACTCCCCGATGTCTTTCAATTATACTTCGGCACAGTAAGACTGAGTCAATAGATTTTTGTTTTTTAGTAAATTTATGTTCTTTTTCAAGACATAACTCACTTATATTAATATTTTGCCAAACAAGTCCATCAAAAATTTTTGCTTTAATATAACCACTTGACTTTAAGTTATCATAATCTCCTTTGTTAAGACTCAATGCATCATCATTTAATAAAAGCTTAACATCCCCAACATTTGGGGCTGGTATAGGATCAACATATTTAATATAGACTTTACCAGTTAATTCTATCTTGCTAGGTATCATAATGCTCTATCTTATTAAATTAAGCTTCTGTTATACTGCTCGTAAATGGAGAGTTGATAGACGAATATCAAAATCATGATCCTTTTATATCACGACTCTTTGTTATCTTCCATCTCTGATTCTGATGGTTCAATAACTTCTCCCTGAAAATGATGCAATAGTGTTTCTTGTTCATCATATTCTTTCAACATATAACCACGTCCCCATACTGTATCAATGTAGTTTGTACCACCAGCAGCATCAGCTAATTTCTTACGTAATTTGCATACAAATACGTCTATAATTTTAATCTCCGGCTCATCAACACTACTATAAAGATGGTCTAAGAACATCTCCTTATTCAGTACTGTTCCCCTACGTAAGACTAATAATTCTAAAATAGCATATTCCTTATTCGTTAAATGAACCCTTGTTCCATCAACTTCTACAATTCTAGTATCAAGATGAATACTTACCTTGTCAAACCTAACCACTGACTCAGAATGTCCTTTAGAACGACGAACAATTGCATAAATACGAGCAATTAACTCTTCGCGGTTAAATGGTTTTGTGATATAATCATCTGCCCCACACGTAAGTCCTTTAATTTTTTGATCAACTGTAGTAATACCTGATAAAATCAGTATAGGTGTTTTTACTTTAGCAGAACGTAATCTCAGTAGGACTTCAAACCCACTAATATCTGGCAGCATCAGGTCTAAAATAATTAAATCATAATTATAAATTTTAGCTATTTCTATTCCTTCTGTACCAAACTCCACCACCTCACAAATAATTCCTTCTGAAGCTAACGTTAATTCAATAGAACTAGCTATATCACTATTATCTTCTACTAACAGTACCCTCATGATATTTCTCCCATTAACTTTTCTATAATTATTAATTTATTATTCTTTATTACACATCTATGTTCTCATTTTATCTCTATAAGAGCAAGTAATTTTATCAAAATAATATCCAAGTAACGCGAATTTGGGATAAGAATCTGTCAATTCTTATCCCAAATTCGGTGAAATTATCGAAACAATCAGATTTGAGACGGCTCTGCATCTGATTGTTTCGATAATTTTATGGTTAACTTACCTTACACATAACCCCCATGGCAATTTAAAAGTCATAGGAAAAACAGCCTAGCACCTATTAGCGAAGAGCTGCTTTGCGACGACGAAGCAATTGTAAGTTAAAAGTATCTAATGAATGTGGATTGCCACCACACTCACGTGGTCTCGCTAATAGACATCTTGTACTTTTCTACAATTTTTAAATGCTATACGTAAGGTGAATGGTTAATTATCATTTTCTTGCATTTTTTTATGATATAAAGCACCAAAATCAATCGGGTCAATCATCAATGGTTGGAAACCACCATCCTGAGTGACATCAGCAATAATTTTTCTAGCAAATGGGAAAATCATTGCTGGACAATGAATTGCTAGTATTATTTGGTGTTGTTCTTCCTCTATATTAATTAAATTAAAAACCCCTGCATATTTTAAGTCCACTATAAATAGTCTATGCTTTTCACTCATTGCTTTAGCTTCTATACTTAATTCTACCTCATAAAAATTCTCTTCAGGTAAATTAGAAATATTGAGGTCTAGGAATAAGTCAATTTGTGGATTACGTTCCAAAGATACTAAAGATCTCGGAGCGTCTGGATTTTCAAAAGACAAATCCTTTATGTATTGTGCATTAACAGCGATATGAGGCATTTCTTTTTGGTTAGTATCTTTCATAATAATATAGTCCTTTTTTACATTTTAAATTTTAAGTTATTGGAAGGGTAACACCTTTTTGTTTCATATATTTCCCATAACGATCGGCATAAGATATATTACAAGTTTGATCACCTTTTAAAAACAAAAATTGACATGCTCCTTCATTAGCATAAATTCTTGCTGGCAGAGGGGTAGTATTGGAAAACTCTAATGTTACATGCCCTTCCCATTCCGGTTCTAACGGCGTTACGTTAACAATTATACCACATCTTGCATAGGTTGATTTGCCAACACAGATAACTAGCACATCTCTTGGAATTTTAAAATACTCAATTGTTCTTGCTAAGGCAAAACTGTTTGGCGGAATAATACAAACATCAACCTCTCTGTCTACTAAACTATATTCATCAAAATTTTTTGGATCAACTATTGCCGAATTAATATTAGTAAATATTTTAAATTCCTTCGAGACTCTTGCATCATAACCGTATGAAGATAAACCATAAGAAATAATTCTCTCTGAATTATTCAATCTAACCTGCGTATCAGTAAAAGGTGCAATCATATCGTGTTCTATACACATTTTTCTTATCCAATTATCAGACATAATGGTCATATATAATTACACATACTATGTTTAAATTACCGAATATAAATGATATAGTTAAAAATTAAAAGTACTAAAACTTTAATTAGCAGGGCAGCCTCATTAAAATATTTATATATTCTTCTGCTTTAAATAATTAGTTTCGCAAAACTGTAGGAGATTCGCGTATATACTCAAATGATTTGAAGAATTGAATTTGAAAATGAATGGTGAGCATGCGAATCCATGACATTTTCAAAAAACAATTCGTAGGAGCAGAAGAGTATACTCGGATGATCTAAAGAATGGGGACAACAAACAAGGAAGGCTTTGCCAGCGTAGGATGACATCTAGACTATTACCGATACTAGAGTTAAGATAGCTGGCATATAAGGCAAATATCCATTACATTATAAGAACGACTAACTACTTTGTTTTTACTTCTACTTGAACAACTTTCTGAAGCCCATTATCGAAATATAAGAATAAATCAAAGTTATCACCAACTTTTAGTATAGTTTTTAGATCCAAGAGCATAATATGCATACCACCCGGTTGTAAAATAGCACTACTTTTAGCTGGGATGACTAGCTTATCGAGTTTTACCATTTTACTAACCCCTTTTTCATCAACAAAACTTTTATGTAATTCAACCTTGTTAGCTATATCTGAAGAAACATTTACCAAATTGTAATCGAGGTCAGAGTCATTAAAAATCTCAAAATATATTGCAGAATTATTATTTTTGCTAGCAGTGGCAGAAGGTCTTGCCCAAGCATTTAATATTTTAATAGATTCAGTTGATGCAGTAGGAGCTGATGCTTCTAATGATGCTGCTGGATTGTTATTACTTGGTGTGGTAGTTGCAAAACATATTGATAGACTAAAATATAAAGTAACAGCAATGAAGGTTACTATGTTCTTAAGTAGCATATTATTACCATAAATTAAATTAATTACACAATCGATTCACTTAATTATATAACATATTATACATACACTAAGTATATTTTGCAAAAAAATAATATATTTATAGTGTATAATGCTAACTTTGGCTTACTTTAACAAATCTTTGTTTAAAAGAATCCCAATGATAGTGAACATTTACTGTTTTAATTTCTGTAACTGTAATATCTCCATTAGGTAACTGGGCAACATCAAAGCCTTTTTGTATAGATTCGGTAATTAGAGTCGCTGATTGACAAATATACCTAACATTAAAAAAGGGATTATTATCAGTATCTAATGAGCTTGTAGTGTTCTTAGTTGGGGTATTCAAAATAGGTGCGTTTTTTTCTTTCATTCTAAACAACTTCAGATATTCTGTACGTTTTTATAACAGTTTAGTAATAAGGTGGCAAGAGTTTGTTGTTAGATTAGTTTAGGTTATTTAGTCTAATTAGTTTTTTTTGTAATGAGGTGTGTGCTGTGTTAGAAGGTTTTGATTTTTCAAAGTCTGCAATAAGGTTATTTTTCTATTTTTTAAAGAAAAGAAGAATTAAACTAACTATTTTAGGGTTGTTATGCATAATACGGGGAATGATACCAGCTATTGATAGTGTGTTGCTACAAAGAATTATAAATTTGATTGAGTCTTTTTCTAATGAAACAGTTAAAGACCTACCTTCCTCCATGTTGTTTTGGGCAATAATATATGCATTTTGGTGGGTATGTGTAAATACTATGTGGCGAATTTATGATTATATTTATCTAAAAACCATGCCATATATCAAAGCTCAGATATTAGACGAAATGTATAATTACACTCAGTATCATAATCATAGATTTTTTCAAGAAAACCTTGCTGGTCATATTACCAATCGTATTACTGAAGGGGCTAGATCTTTTGAAATGGTTTTGTCTTTATTTGGAGAGAAAATTCTATACAAACTAGCTATAATTGTTTTTGCTCTTGGAACAATGTACTGGGTACATCAAATATTTGCTACTATATTCCTTATACATATTTGTGTTTTTGTAGGGACTAGCGTTATCTGTTCAAGTACAATAAACAAATATTCAGTAAATTATGCACGAAGCAAATCAATAGTTGCTGGCAGTATTGTTGATGCAATTGCAAATATTGGTGCAATACGAATGTTTACTTCTCATAAATTTGAACGTCAGAATCTAGAAGTAAGGATAGATGATGCTGTAGTTAATGAACAAATTATGCAACTCTTTATGTTTAAGCTACGTATTGTACTAGGCATAGCTTGTTCTATAATGATTTTTATAATGGTTTATTATCTAGCTCAACTTCGTAGTCAAATGCAAATAACTATAGGAGATTGCGTGTTGATACTTACTTTATCTATAACGGTTAGTAGTGAAATTTGGGATCTAACGCAGGAAGTAGGAGATATGTTCGAAGAGTTTGGTTCTTTTAATCAAAGTGTATCATTAATGAAACCTCATATTATAGAAGATATTGAGAATGCCCATCTTCTAAAGGTTACAAAAGGTGAGATAATATTTAAAAATGTTAGTTTTAAATATTATCATAATAATAATTTATTTGAGAATAAATCCGTTACAATTTTGAGTCAACAAAGGGTCGGATTAGTAGGGTTTTCTGGTTCAGGAAAAACAACTTTTATTAATCTTATTACACGGTTGCACGATATAGACCAAGGAGAAATTCTAATTGATGGGCAAAATATTAGATATGTAACTCAAGACTCTTTACGAGAAAATATTAGTATAATACCGCAAGAACCAATCCTATTTCATAGGACAGTCATTGATAATATTAGATATGGAAAAAAAGATGCTAGCTTAGAAGAGATAATAGAGGCAGCAAAACTAGCTCATATACATGAATTTATTGAGAGCCTAACAGAAGGATACCAAAGCTTATGTGGTGAAAGGGGTAATAACTTGTCAGGTGGTCAGAGGCAGAGAATAATAATAGCACGGGCAATATTAAAGAATGCTCCAATATTAATTCTTGATGAAGCAACAAGTAGTCTAGATAGTAAGACTGAGGAGTTGATACAAGATTCTCTATATTATTACTTAATGCAAAATAAAACTGTATTAGTTATAGCTCATAGATTATCAACTTTGTTGAATATGGATAGAATTTTAGTTTTTAATGAAGGTAGCATAGTTGAAGATGGACAACATGAGGAATTACTAAAAAACAGTAAATTGTACAAAAAACTATGGAAATCACAAGTAAAAGGCTTAATAATTTAAAGAAATTGCTGATTATTTCACCTTACGTATAGCATTTAAAAATTGCAGAAAAGTACAAGACGTCTATTAGCGAGACCACGTGAGTGTAGTGGTAATCCACATTCATTAGATTGCTTCATCGCCACAAAGTGGCTTCTCGTAATGACGCTAGGCTGTTTTTCCTATGACTTTTAAATTGCCATGGGAGTTATGCGTAAGGTGAGTGATTATTTATTACATGACTTATAGTTCTCGTACCATTTCCGATTATGGCATGCGCTCAACTATTGATTGCAATTTTTAAATTACTCTGCTAATTCATTTAAGATTTGGTATTGTAATACATTATTATTTTGTGTATCATAACTTGAGTTCGATGTAAGACATCGGTTTAATAGCCTAGGGTGTTATCCCATAACTGTTGAAAGTTAAAAAATCGTCATTGCGAAGTGCCGTTAGGCACTGTGGCAATCTTCATGATAGTCAAGACCTCCTTCACAAGATTGCCACGTCGCCGCTTGCAGCGGCTTCTCGCAATGACGGTTTATAGACGTATATGTCATTGCGAACGTACGTGAGCGTGGCAGTCCATGAAGCTGTCATATAGATTGCTTCGTCGACCTTATGGGCTCCTCGCAATGACGGTTTAAGCCTTACAACAGCATTTCGCAATGACGGTTTTTTAACTTTCGACAGTTGTGAGGTGACATCACCCCTAATGAGGATAATTACTTGAGCCTAGTATTAATTTGCTACATCGATACTTAAGGTTACCATAAGAAATATTTTTAATCACTTGAAACTGAAGGAATTTAAAATGCAAGTATTCGTTGGAAAAGCTGCACCGGATTTTACAGCTAAAGCTATTATGCCTGATAATAGTATAGAATCTGAATTTAATCTTAAAAATTATGCTACGGGTCATAAAGTTGTATTGTTTTTTTATCCCCTAGATTTTACTTTTGTTTGTCCATCAGAAATTATAGCTTTTAATAATAGATTAGGAGAATTTACTGAGAGAAATACAAAGTTAATAGCAATAAGCGTTGACTCGCATTTTTCTCATTTGGCTTGGAAGAATACTCCTTACAATAAAGGTGGTGTTGGCAATATCCAAATTCCTATGGTGGCAGATCTTAATAAAAATGCCTCACATAGTTATAATGTACTTCATGATGATGGAATATCACTGCGTGGTACTTTTGTTATTGATGAAGAATTCATAGTACGCCATTTGTCAGTTAATGATTTGCCAATTGGTAGAAATATTGATGAAGTAATAAGACTGATAGATGCCCTAGACTATAATGCAAAGCATGGTGAAGTATGTCCAGCTGGGTGGCATAAAGGTGATGAAGGTATTACCCCATCACATAAAGGAGTGGCAGATTACTTAGCTTCTAATGCAGAAAAATTATAGTATATAGCGTAGGTTTTGCCGGATCAGTAGGATGTCATTGCTAGCTACTAACACCAATATACCGTAGCTAGAGATGACATCGAGATTTCTTAAGTTGACACACATAGGTTTACGCAGGTTTCCACAACCAGTTGTCATTTTTAAACTTCCCTAGTTAGAAATTAATTGTTTTTTTATTTTTTTACTTAGTGGGAAAAAATTTTGCTATATACTGCAAATATCATCCAAGGGATAATTTATGTCAAAGTAAGCTTAAAGCCAAAGAAAGAGATTTGATGCTTAAGGAGCTATTTTTGGATACTAACCGAGTATCTTATACAAAAGAAACAATTGATATTCTAAGACTAATTAGGAGTGAAAATGTTGGTCCAAGGACTTTTTGGAGTTTAATAAAGCTATTTGGTAGTAGTAGTGCTGCTATTGAAAACATCCAAGAATTTTCGCTGCGAGGTGGACGTTCTAAACCAGTAAAGGTATTTTCACAAAGTGAGGCAAGTAAAGAACTTGAGCTTTTGGAAAAGAATAATGCCAAAATTATTACCTATAAGTCTCTAGAATATTCAAGGTTATTGTTAGAGATTTTTGATTGCCCACCTATACTAAGTTATAAGGGCAATATCGGGTTATTATCACACGAAAGATGTTTAGCAATTGTTGGAGCAAGAAATGCTTCAGTAAATGGTCGTGCTTTTGCAGCTAAAATCGCTAAGGAATTGACAGACGCAAATTATATAATGGTTTCTGGACTTGCAAGAGGTATTGATACGGCAGTGCATCAAGTTAATATCTCTAAAACAATAGGAGTTATAGCTGGAGGAATTGATCATGTTTACCCCATAGAAAATGTTAAATTATTCGAACAAATTCAACAAGAGGGGTTAATAATTGCTGAATTACCAATAGGTTCAAAACCTCTTGGACAACATTTCCCACAACGTAATCGATTGATTTCTGGTATATCTCTTGGAACGGTAGTAATTGAGGCAAGCCTAAAATCTGGATCATTAATAACAGCAAGGTTTGCTTTAGAACAGAATAGAGAAGTATTTGCAGTGCCGGGATTTCCGTTAGATCCTAGGTGTCAGGGTACTAATAAACTCATCAAGGAAGGAGCATACATGGTGGAATCTACCCAAGATATAGTAACTAATCTACCACATTTTTCTAAGGTTGTCAGCAAATCTAAGGATGTGGCAAATGATTCAGCTGAGAATAACCAGTTTAAAGCGTTAGATATAAAATATGCTAATCCAATTACCAACGATATGCGTATGAAAGTTAAGGAGCTTTTATCTTCAACTCCTATAGATTTTGATTGTTTGCATCAAACGCAGCTACCTTTGCAGGTTATATATATGATAATACTGGAGCTAGAACTGGCTGGAAAAATAACTAGATATCCTGGCAACAAGATATCTTTAATTTATAAATAAATATGAAATTAGTAATAGTAGAATCGCCAGCAAAGGCGAAAACGATAAATAAATATCTAGATAATGGTTTTAAAGTTATTGCTTCGTTTGGGCATATTAGAGATTTACCATCTAAAAATGGTTCAGTTCTGCCAGATGAAGATTTTGCTATGAAATATATTATATCAGATAAAGCAGAAAAATATGTTGAAGCAATAACTAAAGATGCTGCCAAGGCTGAAATGGTTTATCTAGCAACAGATCGAGACCGAGAAGGAGAATCAATTGCTTGGCATGTTGCAGAAATAATAAAAGAAAAAAACTTGGTTAAATCTAGTGATTTCTTTAAAAGAGTAGCATTTGATGAAGTTACAAAAAAAGCTATTTTACATGCAATTGAAAACCCAAGAAAAATTGATATTGATTTGGTTAATGCTCAGCAAGCAAGGAGGGCATTAGACTATTTAGTAGGATTTACTTTATCGCCGATATTATGGCGTAAATTGCCAGGATGTAGATCAGCCGGAAGAGTGCAGTCTGTAGCACTGAGACTTATTTGCGAACGAGAAGATGAAATTGAACGTTTTAAATCGCAAGAATATTGGGATATTAGTCTTAATGTTCTTAATAGTAATAATGAACCGTTTTTAGCGAGATTAACTCATGTTAATGGTAAAAAATTAGAGAAATTCTCAATTACTAATGAACTAGCTGCCAATGATCTAGTCAAGAAAATAAAACTAAAGAATTTTCATGTTGCCTCTATAGAAAAAAAACAGCAAAAACGTCAACCGCAACCGCCTTTTATTACCTCTTCGCTGCAGCAAGAAGCTGCAAGAAAATTAGGGTTTACTGCTAAGAAGACTATGCAAATTGCCCAAAAACTTTACGAAGGTATGGATATAGGTAATGAAACTATAGGTTTAATCACTTATATGAGAACGGACGGGACAACTCTTGCTAGTGAAGCTGTTGAGCAAATACGTCAGTTGATAGATAAGAATTTTGGGGATAAATATCTGCCAGCTAGCCAGCGAACTTATAAATCTAAAGCTAAAAATGCCCAAGAAGCTCACGAAGCGATTAGACCAACTGATATTACCCTGCTACCAGAAAAGTTAAAGGATAAACTAGATAAAGACTTTTACAAACTTTATGACCTAATTTGGAAGAGAACGGTAGCTTGCCAAATGGAAAATGTTATTATTGATTTGGTAGTAGCTCAGCTTGATACAGTCAATTCAGGAGGATTTGATGCTAGGAACGATGGAGCGAAGCCTATAGATAATAGGCGAGCGACGAGTGACGACGTCACCAAATTCTCATCAATTGACTGTACAGAAGATAAAGAATTTACATGCAGAGCAAATGGCTCAATTATTGCGTTTGATGGTTTTTATAAAATTTATCGAGAAGGTCTAGATGATGAAACAGAAGAAGAAAATAGACTTCTACCACCGCTAAAAGAAGGAGAGAAATTAATTACAGATTCAGTAAATCCAGCACAACATTTCACTGATCCGCCACCAAGATATTCTGAAGCTAGTTTAGTAAAGAGGCTTGAGGAACTTGGTATTGGTCGCCCGTCTACTTATGCTTCGATTATATCAGTGTTGCAAGATAGAAAATATGTAGTTGTTGAGAAAAAACGATTCTTTCCAGAAGAATTAGGGCGTTTAGTTACAACATTTTTGACAGGTTTTTTTAAGAAATATGTGGAATATGATTTCACAGCTGATCTTGAAAATGATTTAGATGAGGTGGCAGAAGGTAAAATAGAATGGAAGTCTTTACTAAAAAAATTTTGGGATGGGTTTAATAATAATGTAGAAGTAGTTAGTGGAAAAAAAATATCTGATATAATTACTTATGTTGAAGAAGCCTTAGATTATCACTTATTTGGAGAAAAGTCAGAAAGTAACAATTCAAGAATTTGCCCATCCTGCTCTACAGGTCAATTAGGTCTGAAGCTTGGTAAGTTTGGAGCATTCTTAGCTTGTAGTAATTACCCAGAATGTACTTTCAAAAAACAAATTACCCCTAAAAATAGTGATGATGTTGCTACTATGGAAGAGAACAAACTATTAGGAGTAAATAAGGATGGTTTTGATGTTTTTCTAAAGAAAGGTCCTTATGGTTTATATGTACAGACTAGTGAGCAAGTTGCCAAGGGTGAAAAACCAAAGCGTGCATCATTGCCACCTTCTATTGCCCAAAATGATGTTACTCTTGCTTTAGCTATGAGGTTGCTTGAGTTACCGGTTAAATTATGTTTGCATCCTGAATCTCAACAAGAAATTATACTTGGTATAGGTAGATATGGTCCGTATCTTAAATATCTTGATAGGTTTATTTCAATACCAAAAAGATATGATCCTTTTACCATAACAACAGAGATCGCTGTAGAAATAATTGAAACTAGTAACAATAAGTTAAAGAATAAACAAGAGAAAGATAATGGCAAGCAGGTAATAGTTGCAAAAAAAACTTCTAAAAAGAATGCTACAGCAAAAAAAACAACAAAAAAGAAAAAAGTATAATAAGCGGTTAAGATAAAATTATGGGAAGGGTTATCACAAGATTCGCACCATCACCAACAGGTATGCTACATATAGGTAATAGTAGAACAGCTCTGATAAATTGGTTATATGCTAGAAAGCATAATGGCCTATTCATTTTAAGGTTTGATGATACTGATTTTGAGCGTAGCAAACAGCAATATAAAAATGCTATTGAACAGGATTTGAAATTTCTAGGGCTTAACTGGGATCAAACTTTTTGCCAATCTAATAGACTTGCTAAATATGAGGCTGTAAAGACATTATTATTGCAAAAAAATAGATTATATCCTTGTTTTGAGACTCAAGAAGAGCTGGAACTGAAACGTAAATTACAATTATCAAGAGGACTCCCCCCCATCTATGACCGGGCAGCTTTGAATTTAACTCAACAACAAATAAATGATTATATTAGTCAAGGAAGAAAGCCACATTATCGATTCTTGGTATCGCATACTCCAATTATATGGCAAGATATGATTAAGGGTGAAGTTAAATATGATGGGAAAAATCTTGGTGATCCGATAGTTATCAGAGAAGATAATAGTATGACTTATATGCTTTGTTCAGTTATTGATGATATTGATTATTCGATTACCCATATTATTAGGGGCGAAGATCATGTAACTAATACGGCGATTCAGCTACAAATGTTTGAAGCCCTACAGGGAGTGCTATACTCACATCAAAAGAGTATATACTCAAATGATTTGGAGAATTGGAACGGAAAACAAGGGGAGAGCGAACGGAGCGTACATAAGGTACGTGAGTACGCGAATACCCTGCAGTTTTCCGAAGCCAATTCTTCAAAGCAGAAGAGTATACCGAATTTTGCTCATCTTGGTCTAGTTATTAGCCGAGATGAAAAAATATCTAAAAGAATCGGAGGGTTTGAGATCGCTGCTCTAAGGGATGAAATTGGATTAGAACCAATGGCAATTAATAGTTTTTTTAGTTTAATTGGTTCGTCATCAAGTATTGCATCGTTTAAGAATTTAGATCAGCTAATAAAAGAATTTGACATTAATAATTTTTCTAAAAGTCCCACAACTTATTTGCCGGAGGAATTAGAACGTCTGAATCATAAATTACTAATTAGCCTTAGTTTTGATGAAGTAAAAGATCGTTTAAGAGAGATTAAGGCTGAGCAAGTAACTGAACAGTTTTGGTTGGCAGTGAGAGCTAATTTGCAAAAATTATATGAAATAAAAGATTGGTGGAATATTTGTTACTCCCCATCTAAAGTTGAAGGCTTAGATAAAGATTTTTTAAAACAGACAGCTATATTATTACCAGACGACCCAATCACCCTCGACAGCTGGAGCATATGGACTAAAAAAATTATGGTCGTTACTGGTAAAAAGGGCAAGGATGTATTCTTACCTCTAAGGCTTAGCATAACGGGAATGGCATCCGGACCGGAAATGTCAGTAATATTACCCTTACTTCGCAGAGAGGAAATTATAAAAAGATTAAGTTGATTTTTGTGTTGATCTAAAAAAATAGCCTGAAAGGCTATTAACCCCAGCATCCGTAATGGAAGTCAATAAGAAAATAATAACTTAACATAAATTTTCATTTCTAGAATTGGCTTTAATATAAGGAAAGATGCATTCTTAAAGCGGCTAACGCGAATGCATTTTAAACCTTTCTAAAGCTAAAAACATGATTTTAATCTTTTAAAATCATGTTTTTAGCAAAATGGATTGCCACGCTCACGTACGTTCGCTCGCTAATAGACATATACGTCTATAAAACGTCTATTAGCGAGGAGACCGTAGGTCGACGAAGTAATCTATAATTTCACCGAATTTGGGATAAGAATTGACAAATTCTTATCCCAAATTCGCGTGTTACGGATTCTAGAACGAAAATAACGATCGATAAGACCATTAGATAGAAACCTTCACACCTACTAGTTCGGACAGATATCAGCTTTACAAACTCCAATAATAACTCCATTAGTATTATTAGTTATAGTTGCGTTCATACTAGAGCCACATGCTATGAAAGTCATATCTTGACAATTCCTAACTTGAATATGACCTGAAGATACTTCAGTTACATTACATCCTGTTCCTGTAATTTGTGGGGGTTTAGTACCAATCTCATAAGTTATGTCAAAGTTAGCAAGAATTATATTGGTGTGATTATCTCCAAAGCTTGTGCATCTCCACACTTGACCTGTATAACTTATGCGATTCTTCCACTTAAAACTGCATGTATCACCAAGAGCAAAATACCAACCAGCATCGCCCATACTATGGCATTGGTCATCTTGTATATCTGATTTAACTAATGAAGATTTTTGACTTTTTATTTGACTAGAAGAATTATCTAATTTGTTAACATTCACTGGATCGTTTTTTATTTTTTCCATTGCTGGATTGCTAGCAAATGCAGATAAAGTGGTACACAATATAAAAGGTATAAAAAAAGAAAATCGCTGCATATTTATCTCCTTGTTAATGTTAATAATTATATAGTTTGATAGCGTAACATTTTTTCTGTAAATTGCATGTTAACCCGCTTACTTACGTTAAATCTACAGAAAGAATGTTCGCTATCGGGACACAATAGGCTATTAAACCGATGTCTTCTAACAAACTGTTCTAATAGTTTGTGTTTTTACAAAATGCGTAGCATTTTGTTTGCTGCTTACATAAAACTTAAGTTAAAGTAAATTAGGATAAACCATGACCTCCTACCTTCCGAGTTTTAAAAGTAGTAGCTGGCGTTTTGGATTCTTGCTTAATTTCAACAATTCTATCATTTAGGAATTTTTGTAAATTTACATCATCTTTAACATTAACATGTTCTCCTTGCCGTTGGTATCCCATTTTAGGAGATCCATTTATACTTGTTATCCTCTCTTCTGTTCTTAATCTAACCTGCCCTACATTCGCTTCTCTCTCTCCTCCAGAACCAATTTCTTTAACTCTTTCTCCCCTTCCATCCGCTTCAACCTTTGCTAATTCCATTAATAGTTTTATCTGTTCTTGAGGAGTTGATAATTTTTTTAATTCTTCATTGATATATTGTTTCTGCTTTTCAAGTGCATTTTTTTGCAAATTTTTATATATCTCTTCTGCTTGTGCAGTAATCTCAACATTGGTTTTTCGAGATGGAATTACCTGTGTTGTAAAGTTGTTCCTAAGGGATTGGGCTAGCTCTTTTGCACTTTCCTTAACAGACTTTGACCCAACTAATCTGCTAGCTGTACGAACATTATCAACTACTTTTGGTGTTAGAACGGGGGCATTCTGAAGAGTGGGCTTAGGTTCATCTATAATATTACCCCTTGGATTTACTTTTTCTGGTTTTAGAACAGGTGTGGGATCTAGGGCATCAAGAGGCTTATCTAGAATATTAACACTTGCATTTACTCCTTCCTTTTGGGTCGTGTCAGCAAGAGAAACCACAGCCTCTTTTGTTCTACCCAACTCCTCAGTCTTCTGAGGGGAAGTTATAATACGGTCCACAGATAGTGTATCGATAGATTGTGAAATATCCACGCCATGTCCCTTGTTTTTGGCTACTTCTTGCATCATTGCTTTATATTTTTCTTGCGTTACTGGCAAGGTATAGATTTGTCCACCATGTTCTATATAGCCAACTGCATCAGAGCCAGTTCCATTAAACTTAACTGGACGTGGTGAGCTGACCTCGATTAGCCTACCATCATCATCATAGTGAGCCGTAAAATATACAGCCTTACTTGCAGCAATATTTCTGCCATGCTGATCCTTTACCGCTAGCGATAAATGCATTGGACCACCATCATTAAGTTCTATCGGAAAATCTATCGTCCTATAATTTTTAATTTCTACTGGAGTACCATCACTTTTTTGCACTGTTTGAGGAGGATTTATTTGATGTGTTGCTTCTGTTAATGTAGCAATCTCACGATCATTTGCATCTCGTACTATCTGCGTTTTAGTAGTAATACCATTAGCACTTCCTCCAACTCCATCCTTCCATTCCATAGTACTAAATCTATCTGCAAACTGAGTATGAACATTCTTGTAGCCGGCAATTTCGACTTGTTCCAAAGCTCTTTTTAACTCAACTCCTCTCAGAACTTCACTGATTTTCTCTTTGTTTTCTTCATTCTCACAGTACGCACGAAATTTAGTTATATCTCCAATTTCTTCTAGTTTCGCTATATTATTCTTTACTAGAGCTTCAACTATTAGCTCCCTCTGCTTGGTTAAGATTTGATTCCTAATTGCTTGGGTTATAGGGTCAACATCTAGATCGGCAGCAGAAAAAGAAGAGGACCGGATAGAGTCAAAAGAAGGACCTTCAGAATGCTCTTCTAATTCTCTAAGATTTTCCTCAGCAGAACCTTGCAATACAAAAACGTCCTGAGCGAGTTCTTCTTGAGCAGGTTCTTCTTTAGTAGAAGTAATGATTGCCTGCAACTTATCTTCATATTTTTCTAAACCACCAAGAGTTTTTTTACTCTGCATGGATTGTTGCAGTTTGTCAGCTAATATATCAAACACTATAAATTTATTAAATGTTAACTTATCTTGTTCAGTTAACTCATCTTTAGTCTTTTCCCCTATCTTTTTACATTCATCAGCATTAGTCTTGATTGCTTCAGCCAAACCGTCTAATACATCATTTACTACAACAACCTTGAGTTCTTTTGAAATATAATGATTTTCCAAAACTCTATTTGGAATTTCAAGTAGGTGGTTAAATAGAGGATCAACGACCTCATGTTCAACTAGATCATTTTTTGCCTGAATATCTACTTTTTCTCCAGCTTTATCTATTTCAATCATCAAGTCTGTATAATAATCAAAATACTCTCTAGGATTTTTCTCTTCACTCTTACTCATTTTTACCACCCTATTCTTAAATTCTAATTATATTGATGCTAAATAATATTCTTATTTAAAGCAACTAAAAAAGTAGAGTCCATCACTTTAATTATATCATAAATAATATTAGCACTAAGCATATACGCAATTATATCTTGACATTTTCTTTGCCTAGAGGCAAACTAAGCTCTAACAAGCGGAAGTAACGGTAATTATGATCTTGATATTTATTTTAATGTTTTATGTTTTTACAATTAATAGGCATAGAGATAGCCAAAAGAGCTATAATTTTATCATACCATTATTTTATATTAATCTTTTAATAGCTAATATCTATTTTTACTTACATGCTACTGACCACTTAAATATCTCTTTTTAATTTGTTATGAACCCAGTTTCAAGCCAACCTACAATAATTATATATATTGCTATTGCTATTTTATGTATAGTAACAAATGTCGTAGCCTTTATTTTCCAATTTTTTTATTATGAACTACCCTGCCCTTTATGTTTATTACAAAGATTCGGTTTTATTGCTATCGGACTTGGAGCACTACTTAGCATAATATATAATCCTTCTTGGAAATATGATATGATTATATTCATCTCTAGTATTTACACGCTGATGGTAGGGCTTAGGCAGGTTTTGCTGCATATTTTACCCCATGATTTAGGATATGGTAATACTTTCCTTGGGTTACATTTTTATACATGGTCAGCAATAATTTCTTTTTCTTTAATCCTATTAATGTCTATAATTCCTATAATTAGCCTTATTCTAAGTAAATTTAGTATACTACAATTTTATCCTAGTTTTGTACCTACATTAATTGAGATTAGTTTGATAATTATCACTCTTGTTAATGTGTTTGCAACTTATTTTGAATGTGGTTTTGGCATATGTCCTAGCGATCCTACAACTTACTTAGAATGGAAAAATTTACAGCAATTATTTGGTAGTAGTTAAGTAATTTTAATTTATTAGATATATGTTTAAAAAAGATAACTATTCAAGAAGTTTAATTATATTATTATAATAGAACATCATGAAAATTTTTAATAATAACCAATAAATGGAGGATACAATGTCAAAAAGCTTTGTAGAAAAAGTAAAAAAAGGGGCAGCAAAATTAGCAGATAAGGTAGAGCAAAAGGTAGAACAATTTGTTGATGCTGTACCAACTGATGATGAGATAATGGACAAACTCCGAGATGGATTTAAAAAAATTAACTCTAAAGTTGCTCAAGTAAGCCCAGAAAGTGCAAAAACTTTGCGGAAGATAGAAGGAAAAATAGGGGTTAAGCCAAGTCCACAAAATCTTGCTGAAATAGTTGATGACTTACATAATCTCAAAGATAATTTTATGAAAGACATGAAAACCCCAAAAGTGATCACTCAATTCGGCGATTTTTTAAAATCTACTATTGCTTTAATAGGATCTATTGGTAAATCTGCAAAAGAACGTGGAAAAGCATATGATAACTTTAGCAAATCAGTAGAAGCTCTAGGTAAAGCAATTAGCAAAGCATTCGAGGGACCGTCAAAGACACGTTGAGGAGTAAAATATTACCAAGGCGGATTGATTCCTGCGTGGGTTCATTAGTGTCCGGAGCTATCTTTATAGTTAACCCAAGGAGATTCTAGCTATAATAATAGAAGTGCTGTCACCCCTGCTTCAGTGCGGGGTCTAGATTCCCGCCTTCGCGGGAATGACATTAACCCTAGCAGGGATGACACAATAGGCTACTAAACCAATATCTTACATCAAATTAAGGTGTTAGATTATTTTTTAGTCTCATTTGTTATTTGTGACTTTGGTAACATTATTTTGATATCAGCTTTACTTTCAAGATCAGCAACATACTTTAATATAGCATCTCTACTAAGTTGATTGGTTATACTAGCAGTAGCTTCCTCCTTAGAAGGTATTTGTGCAGGTCTTTTATCAAGTACAGTAATTATATGCCAACCAAATTGGGTTTTAACTGGAGAAGAGATTTCATTTACTTTCATTGATAATGCTTTATCTTCAAATTCAGGTACTAGCTGTCCAGAAGTAATATAGCCTATTTCTCCACCATTTGCTTTAGACCCTTCATCTTTTGAGAAATCCTTAGCAAGCTTAGCAAATTTTTCCCCTTTTTTAAGTCTATTTTGTACATTTATTGCTTCTTTTTCAGTTGCAACCAAAATATGACTTACTTTTACTTCCTCTTTTCCTTTTAGGCTAGCAACTAATTTATCATATTCAGCATTAATCATTTTCTCATCAACATGAGATTTTACATAACACTCCATCAATTCTTGCTGAACCAATTGGTTTTTTACGACATTCAACTTAGATTGGAATTCTTTTGAAGATTCAATATTAGAATTCTTGGCCTCTTGCTCAAGCAATTTTGCATCGATATAGCCCTTTACTAACATTTCCTGTATATTCGCATCGAAATCAGTAAACTTTTTTCCTTTAGCACTTGGTTGGGTATCTAAAGAAGGTTGGAATTGTTGCATAACCTGTGATTCTTTTACTTCACCACCTTTGTAGGTAGCAACAATTTTATCTTCATCAGCAAAAGCACTACTCGCAAGTAAACTAGCAGCTAAAAAAATTATAGTTGTTCTTTTCATTTGTTATCCATTATTATATATTGTTTATGATAGCTGGATTTTATAAGGATAACCCTTCTACGTCAACAGCTATTTACAATTTGTTTGATAAATATCATAAAATATCATATTTTACAGGATATTTACTAACCTCAATTAGATATAAGAATTGTTAATTCTTATATTGAATTCGGTGAAATTATAGAAACAATCAGATTGGAGACGGCTCTGCATCTGATTGTTAAATCATGTCATTGCGAGGAGACCGTAGGTTGACGAAGCAATCCATATGACAAGCTTCATGGATTGCCACGCTCACATACGTTCGCTCGCAATGACGTGTAGAGAAGCTGTATTTACTAATATTAAAGCCAATTCGGGATAAGAATTGACAAATTCTTATCCCGAATTCGCGTGAATTTAGGTTATTTTACAGGATATTTACTATTTAAATCTAGGATATAAATGCTTTCTTTACTTAAAAAATTATTCGGCACAGCAAATGATAGAAGTATAAAAAAACTATCTTTAGAAATTGAAAAAATTAATTTGCTCGAGCCTTCAATACAAAAACTTTCTGATGATGATTTGAGAAATAAAACAGAGCAATTTAGGCAAAGATTAAAAGATGGTGAGTCATTAGATGACTTAACTTATGAAGCTTTTGCTGTTGTACGGGAAGCTTCAAAAAGACTCTATGGGATGAGGCATTTTGATGTTCAGTTAATTGGTGGATTGATATTGCACCGTGGTATGATTACTGAAATGCGTACAGGAGAAGGAAAAACTTTAGTTGCCACATTACCCGCATATTTGAATGCTCTTACTGGTGAAGGGGTACATGTTGTTACGGTAAATGATTATTTAGTAAAACGTGATTCTGAGTGGATGGGAAGAATTCATAATTTTCTAGGGTTATCTGTTGGTTGTATCACTGCTGGTATCAGTGATGATGATAGACGTAACGCTTATAGAGCAGATATTACTTATGCAACTAATAACGAGCTTGGATTTGATTTCCTCAGAGATAACATGAAATATAGTGAAGATTCTAAGGTACTTCGTCCTTTTAAATTCGCTATTATTGATGAAGTTGACTCAATTTTAATTGATGAAGCAAGAACTCCGCTAATTATATCAGGTCCAGTAGACGATCGCTCGGATTTATACAGCACAATTGATAAATTAGTTCGTCAGTTTAAAGATGAAGATTACGAAAAAGATGAGAAATTACGGACAGTTAATCTTACTGAGAATGGTATAACTCATGTAGAATCAATGCTTGTAGCTAATAGTCTTATTGAAAAAGATTCAAGCCTTTATGATTTTGAAAATTTAAGTTTGGTTCATTATATCAATCAATCATTAAGAGCTCATATCCTCTTCAATCGTGATGTTGATTATTTAGTACGCGATGGAAAAGTTATGATTATTGATGAATTTACTGGACGCGTTATGGAAGGTAGACGGTATTCCGAAGGGTTACACCAATCACTAGAGGCAAAAGAGCATGTACAAATTCAAAATGAGAATCAAACTTTAGCTTCTATTACTTTCCAAAACTATTTTAGGAATTATCCCAAATTATCAGGTATGACTGGTACAGCAATGACCGAAGCTGCAGAGCTAAAAGACATATACAATCTTGATGTTCTTGCTGTTCCTACCCATAATCCAATTACTAGAGTTGATTATGATGACGAGATTTATGGCAGTAAACAAGATAAATATGAAGCTATCCTAAAATTAATAAAAGAATGTTATGATCGTGGTCAACCTGTCTTGGTTGGAACGGTTAGTATAGAGAAATCTGAAGAAATTTCTAACTTACTTACCAAAAATAAAATAAATCATAATGTTTTAAATGCAAAATTTCATCAGCAGGAAGCATTTATTATAGCTCAAGCTGGACGATTTAAGGCTGTGACTATTGCCACAAATATGGCAGGTCGTGGTACAGATATTATGATTGGCGGTAACCCAGAAATGCTAATAGAACAACTATCTCTAAAGAACCTAGCAAAAGAGCAATATGAATTAGAAATAGTAAAAATAAAAGAGCAGATAGCTGAAGAGAAGCAGCGTGTAATAGAGGCTGGAGGATTATTTGTTATAGGTACTGAAAGGCATGAGAGTCGTAGGATAGATAACCAGTTACGAGGAAGAGCTGGTAGACAAGGTGATCCAGGCAATACAAAATTTTTCTTGTCTTTAGAAGATGATCTGATGCGTATTTTTGCCTCAGACCGTATTTCTGGAGTTTTAAGAACGTTAGGTTTAAAAGATGGTGAAGCAATCCATCACCCTATGATTAGTCGTTCACTTGAAAAAGCTCAACAGAAAGTTGAAGGACATAATTACGAAATACGTAAAAATTTATTACGTTTTGATGATGTTATGAATGATCAACGTAAGATAGTTTATGAACAGCGCAGTGACATCATTAAGTCAAAAGATGCACATGATTTTTTAACCAACATGACAAAAGAACTAGTGGAAAAAGTGGTATTAACTTTTATTCCGCCTAGTTCTTATAGAGAAGACTGGGATATAAATGCTCTAATAGGAGAGTTGCAGCGTATTTTTGCTATAAAACTACAGCATGAATCTATAACAAAAGCTGATGTTACCGAAGTACAGGTGGTATCTAACGTTGTACAAATGGTAAATGACTTGTACCAAGCAAAATATGAAGCATATAGCGTTAACTTAATGAATGACGCAATTAAGTATATTTTACTAACAACTTTAGATCAAGTATGGAAAGATCACCTACATAATTTAGATCATTTACGACAAGGTATATCACTAAGAGCTTATGCCCAAAAAGATCCTCTTAACGAGTATAAAAGAGAAGCTTTCAATTTATTTGAACAAATGCTCGATAATTTGAAGGAATTATTTATCCAAAGAGTTTGTCATCTCCATATGGATACTAGCCATATTAAAAAAGAGTCAATGTCTTTGGAAAATAAAAAACTTCAAAAGACAATGCGAGAAACTAGGGAGGACCCAGCTTTTAATAAATATAATGCTGGTGTTAGTATTGAAACTCAACTTAAAACCATCAAAACTCAAGTCAATCCACAGGATAGAGTACAATCAGACCCATCAAGTTGGGGAAAAGTGGCTAGAAATGAGTTATGTCCCTGTGGTTCTAGCAAGAAATATAAATATTGTCACGGAAGTAATGAATAAGCAGGGCAATTTAAATATCTGCATTTAAGGATCTGCATTTGAGAAAATAGCTAGCTTCTATGAAGAAAGTAATAAAAATAGGTACAAGAAGAAGTCCTTTGGCTTTAGTACAGACAAATTTAGTAGTCGACCAAATTAAAATTCATTACCCAAACATAAATTGTGAAATAGTCCCAATAATTACCTCTGGTGATTTGATTAAGGATAAAAATCTGTATGATATAGGTGGCAAAGCTTTATTTTTAAAAGAAATAGAAAATGCTCTTATAAATGACGAAATTGACTTAGCTGTACATTCCTTAAAAGACGTACCTTGCAAACTACCGTCAGAATTGATGATATCTGCTGTACTTGAGAGAGAAGATGCACGGGATGTATTTGTCTGCTTAGATTATAAATCAATAGAAGAACTGCCTTTTGCTAGTAAGGTAGGTACATCTTCAATGCGTAGAAAAATCCTAATACAAAGAAAAAGACCTGATTTAAAAATTGTTACTTTTAGAGGAAATGTTGATTCAAGAATAAAAAAATTAATGCAAGGTGATGTTGATGCAACTATTTTAGCTTATAGTGGTTTAAAAAGATTAGGACTATTTGATACACAATATTGCCACTTAATAGAGACAAAGGAAATGTTACCACCTGTAGGACAGGGTGTTATAGCGATAGAGATAAGAAAAAATGATAATAAAATGCAAGAAATATGTAATAAAATTAACCATTTTGAAACATGGGAACTAATGCAAGCTGGAAGAGCATTTTTGGAATATTTAGATGCAAATTGTAAAACTCCTATAGCTGCTTATTCAACGTATATAGGTAATGATATTCTTACAGAGTTTATGCTTTCTGATTTTGACGGTAGTAAAATAGTTTTTCATAGTGACATTTCTAATCCAAAAGATTGCAAAAATTCTGGCATACAGGCTGCAAAAACTTTGATGTTAGCTATAGTGAATTGAGGAGAATTTGGTAACATCGTCTTCGATCCCTCGCCTATTATATACTGCTCGTAAATGAATAGTTGATAGACGAAGATCAAAATCATGATAGTAGCAGGAGTCAAAGGGTCGAGGTGCTAGGCGTACTACATTAGTACGTGGCTACCTACGATCCCTGAAGACGACAACGCAATTCTTGATTTTCATCGAGTATATATAGGTGTCGCTCCATCGCTCCTGCTACTCAATTCTCTTCAATTGACTATAGGCTAAAACCTTCTTGAGTTAACTTAGAATTATTCTTAATAGCATTTCATTATTAATTCGAACTGGTTATCATTAGAAGGAATAATTTTTGTACTAGTATTGTAAATAATTGGATCATTAATTTGCTCGTGACCAAACCTATTAGTCTTAAATACTGGAATTTTTAAGGTTGCTGCAAAATCAGTAAGAACAGTAATGATATTCTTACCATCACCTCCACAAGTCCCAAATATTATAGCATTTACACGATCTAGCAGCCTTGCTTGTTTTAAATGATATAAAATACGATCTAGCTGATATGGTTTTATGTCAACATCTTCCAAAAAAAGAATCTTATCTGCTGTTTTTATTTGCCATGATGTACCGATAGATGTTTGTACAATGGTTAAATTACCACCAGTAAGATTACCTGTAACAATTTTGCTAGATTTTGCGGCAGGGTTGATTGCTAATAACCCTTTAATTTTAGCTAGAGTTTCTTTACCAGAAATTATTTTTGCTATTTTTATAAAATTCTGATGATCTCTTGTTGGATTAAATATTTCAATGATTCCGTTACCATGAATTGTCTTCCATCCCCATTCTTGAGAAAAGAAAATATGTAAAGCCGTCATATCACTAAATCCTATAAAAAACTTTTCCTTTATAGGTTTTTTCATGCGTTGTAAGTCAGGAATCAATTTTGCTGAACCATATCCCCCGCGAAGTGTCCATACTACGTCATTTGATTGATCCAGTAATGCGTTTTCTAAACACGATAACCTTGTTTTATCATCGGCAGAATGGAATAAGCTTTTTCCTCCAAAGCAACTATTTGGAATATCTAGTTTTAATGAAGTAATATTTTTTAAATTAGATAATAATTCACTGCTTGCCCCTGAGGCAGGAGCAACAACAGCAATTTTTGTATCTTTCAATAAGCTAATAAATTCCTTATTATTTTTGTTAAAGTCTAGATTCGAAAATGCTGATAATAACATAAAAACAACTGGTAGGAGGATTATACGAATTGGTAACATAATAACCTTATTTGAAAAATTTATGATATAGTCTGAATTTTATCATTAATTAATTAATTTGATTATACACGATAAAAGTTATGCACTAAGTAAAAATTAGTCAATGGCATCAATATTTTTTCTATTTACAATTAAGATATTAATAAGATTTAATCAATACTTTAAGCAATTATGGTAATATATTTGTTTATTAATAAGACGTAAAATTAAGTTAAACATGGATTTTAAAAAATGATAATTCATTTTTTATTCACAAACTTATCCACAATACTTTTATATTATAGAAGACTATATATAGTTATATGCAGCAATTCCAAAAGTTGCCTAATTCTTTATATTTTCAATTATTTCTGTTGTTAAACCACATTCTCTTCAATACATCATCTTTTCTTACAAAATGGTGATAAAAGGCAGCTAAAGTATGCAGAGCAATTAAAGCACAGAGAATAAATGCTGAAAATTCATGCATTTTGTAAAATATTTTGGCAAATAATGCATTCTGAATGAATGAAGTGATAGTAAACAGTCCATATATGTCAATGTTACGACCTGATAGAATGGTCATTAACACACCACTGATTGGCATTATAAACATTAAAAGATAGAGTATATTGATATTTAAGGTAGCGGCATTTTTTTGCCATTTTGGTAAATCACTTGGTAAGATTACTCTGATATTAATTAAACGCCATAGTAATCTTATGGATACTAGTAATAATACCATCACGCCTATAGCCTTGTGGGAGGCGTAAATTTGCTGTTTTACAACAGGATCTTCTATGTTTTGCATAGAAAAACCAACTATAATCATTGACACTATCATAACTCCAACTATCCAATGTAGAAGTTGTGTAACTAAACCATAGGAATCTTCAGTGTTTTTAATAGTCATATTCAAACCTACAACATAGATAAATAATTTTAAGTATATTCAAGTTTCTATCTTAATGTTAATATTTTTTTAGTTAGCAACTGTAAAATTATTATTCACTAAAGCTAATTTTAGTACTTCATCTATATTTGACACTGATAAAATTTCCAAGCTATTCTTTATATTCGGTGGAATATCTTTTAAGTCCTTGATGTTCTCTTCAGGTATTAATACTGTTTGTATACCACCTCGGCTAGCAGCCAATAATTTTTCTTTTAGTCCTCCAATTGGTAACACTGTACCCCTTAGGGTAATTTCTCCAGTCATTGCCACAGTTCTTTTGACTGGTATTTTGGTCATAAGTGAAACAATAGTGGTAAATATTGCACATCCAGCAGATGGTCCATCTTTTGGAATTGCACCAGCCGGTACATGTAAATGGATATCAAGGTCTTTGTAATCTTCGTACTTCAGTCCAAAATTATTAGCTCTAGAGCGGAAACAACTATAAGCTGCTTGAGCGGATTCTTTCATTACATCCCCAAGCTTGCCTGTAGTTTTAATATCTCCCTTTCCAGGGAATGACAATGCTTCAATGGTTAATAGTTCTCCGCCAACTTCTGTATAAGCAAGCCCCGTGGTACTGCCTATTTGGTCTTCTTTCTCAGCTAAACCAAAATTATGTTTTCTAGCACCTAAATATTCTTCAAGATTTTCAGATGATATTGATATGCTTTTTACTTCTTTGTTACTCAGAATCCTTTGCAATATTTTTCTTGTAACAGAGCTAATTTCTCTTTCAAGCGATCTTACCCCTGATTCTTTGGTATAATATCTGATTAACTCTAAAATTGCTCCATCATCAATAGTTAGCTCATTTTTCTTCATTTGATGTAGTTTCAATTGCTTTGGTATTAAATAATTTTTAGCAATTTGTGATTTTTCTTCTTCAACATAACCAGAAACATTAATGATCTCCATACGATCTAGTAAAGCTCTTGGCAAATTATAAGAATTGGCTGTTGCAATAAACATTACTTCTGATAAATCATATTCTACTTCTAAATAATGATCAACGAAATGGCTGTTTTGTTCAGGATCCAAAACTTCAAGTAAAGCAGATGCTGGATCACCTCGGAAATCAGAACCCATTTTATCAATTTCATCTAATAACATAACAGGGTTATTAGTTTTAACTTTTTTAATTAAGTTTATGATTTTTCCTGGCATAGAACCAAGATATGTTTTTCTATGACCTCTAATTTCCGATTCATCTCTAATGCCGCCAAGAGCAAATTTAGTATATTTCCTACCCATTGCTTCAGCAATTGACTTGACCAGTGATGTTTTTCCCACTCCTGGAGGACCAATTAAACATAGTATAGGTCCTTTAATTTTTTTAGAGCGTTGTAATACTGCTAAATATTCAATGATGCGATCCTTGACTTTCTCAAGACCAAAATGATCCCGATCCAAAATTTCTCTAGTTTTATTTATATCAGTTTTACTATTATCAAATTTTCCCCATGGCATAGCTAATATTGTATCAAGATAGTTACGAACAACTGAGGATTCACCTGACATTTGATTCATAAGCTTTAGCTTTTTCAGTTCTGATTCGGCTTTTTCTTTTGCTTCTTTTGAAAGTTTTAAGGTCTTAATCTTTTTTTCTATATCAGAGAAGTAAGATTTATCCTGCTCGAGTTCTTTTTGTATAGCTTTCATTTGTTCGTGCAAGTAATAATCACGCTGAGTTTTTTCAATTTGTTTTTTTACTCGTAGTTGTAAAGCTTGTTCTGCTTCCATTTGAGCCATACTAGATGTCAATGTATCTATTATAGTTTTAATTCGTGTTTGAGGTTTTGTTTCTTCTAATAAAGTTTGTTTTATTAGTAATGGTGCAGTCAGATAAGAGGCTAGCACATTAGTAATATAACTAAAATTTGTCGGATCTTTGGTTATTTCATCAGCTATTGTTTCTATTATTTCTGGATTAATTTTTTTATGATTCTTGGTATATTTCATAAATAACTCAATGACAATTGACGTAGAAACTTTTAAAGCTTCCACATCAATTACCTCTTCATCTTGTAGTATGCTATATTCAGCTTCAAACATTTCTTTATTAGTTATGTTATGAAGTTTAACCTTCTGCATTGCTTCAACAAGAATTTTTGCATTATTTTGTAACCTTACTGTTTGTATAATTTTAGCAATTACTCCTGTAGAATGAAGATCTTGAATATCTGGAGTGTCTTGATCTTGTTGTTTTTGTAACACCAATAATATATATCTATTAGTATCTGTAGATTTAGTATTCAGTAAGGCTTTTAGAGACTTTGTCCTACCGACAAATATGGGAGCAACCATGCCGGGAAATATCACCATGTCTTTTAATGCGAGTAGGGGTAATTTTTCTTTATTTGTCATACTAAAACCTTGAAAAATTTATATACTAAAGGGATTGTTAACTATATAATGTTGCCGTGCTTGGATTTCAAGCTACATTTATTTTGTATATGCATTTATCACCTCAATCTCCAAATATAATATCAATAGCAAGTAATAGGGTAAAACAATATCTTCATTTGACTCCAATAGTCCAGTCTGAAACTTTAAATGAAATGCTGGGGCATAAAATTTTCTTTAAAATAGAATCGTTGCAAAAAACTGGAGCATTCAAGGTTAGAGGGGTATTAAACCATTTATTAGAGTTACAAGAACGAAATCGTTTACTAGATAAAATTGTTGCATATAGTACAGGTAATCATGGAATTGGTCTTGCTTGGGTAGCAAAAATTCTTAATCTGAATGCAAGAATTTATTTGCCCAAAGATACTTCTCCAATTAAGCAACAAGCAGCAAGATATTACGGAGCAGAGGTTATACTGACCGATACTAGGCAAGTGGCAGAAGATAGGGCAAAAGGTGACATAGAAAATGATTTCTACTATTTGCATCCTTCTGATAGTGATTCGAGTATAGCTGGAGCTGGTACTATGTGTTATGAAGCCTTGCAACAACTGGGGTTTAGCCCAGATGCTATTTTTGCTTCTTGTGGAGGAGGTGGATTACTTTCTGGATCATATTTAGCAAAAAAATTACTGTCTCCATCCAGCTTGCTTATAGGTTCAGAGCCGGTTAATGCGAATGATGCTTTTTTATCTATTCAGCAAGGTTCAATATACAGATTTGCTAATTCACCACATACTATAGCAGATGGCTTGCGTACTTTAGCAGTTTCACCACGTACATTTAATTATCTAAATAAACTTGATGATTTCTTTCTTGCTGATGAACATTCTATATATTACTGGACCGCTTGGTTAACGCATTTACTAAAAATTGCTTGTGAACCATCATGTGCTTTAAATATGGTTGGAGTAGTTGATTGGTTAAAGAGACAATCAAAACCTAAGAGAGTTTTAGTACTTATATCAGGTGGAAACATTGATCCTGCTCTTTATCAGGAGCTTTGGAAGGGGAACTATCTATCTAATTTACCAAGCCCATTAATGTAACCTAGTTTACACGAATTGGGGCAAAAAGCACAACTGTTGAAAATTAAAAAATCGTCATCGCGATGAGCTTTGCAAGCCCTAAACCGTCATTGCGAGAAGCCGCTGCAAGCGGCGACGCGGCAATCCATGATACGCGAAGCGTTACTCTAAAAAACAGCTTCGCTGTTTATCTAGATCGCCACGGCATCTGACGAGCCTTGCTATGACGGTTGTGTTTAATTTGTTTATACATATTCAATCATTACGCTCTTAAGTAGACGCCTCGCAATGACGATTTTTTAACTTTCAACAGTTGTGCTTCGCATACACAGACGATTGTTATAGAGCAAAAGCAAATTTTAACAACACATTTTGACAACAAAATTACCAAAAAAAATCAGTTCGTAACACTCCCATTTTTTGCAGTACATATAAGCACATTACCATCAACTTGTACTATGCGGAGTAGTTCTCCTTTATGTACTGATTTGATAGTATCTTTGCTGAGTTTAGCATTCATAATAGTTCCTGACCACAATACCTGTCCTGTTTCCCCTACTAGAAGTTTATTGCTGTATACCACTACTTCCTTACCAACCATATCAGAATATTCGTACTTATCATATTTCTTGTAAACATAAAATTTTAGCGGATACCATAAGGTAATCAGCCACATAAAAGAAGCAAAGCCAAAAATTATATACTGGTATTTTAAAAGACCCGGGTAATTGTTTAATATTATTGCAGTAGATACTCCACCTAGACCCAAAAATAAAAAACCAACATTTGGAATGTTAGCAAATTCTATAATTATACAAATAACGCCAGCGATCAACCACCATTCTACTATTGAAATTTCAGATAGGATCATAGGATACCTTCAACTAATATACTCACCTTACGCATGGCAATTTAAAAGTCATAGGGAAAACAGCCTAGCGTCATTGCGAGGAGCTGCGACGCAGTGACGAAGCAATCCATTTTTGGTTACTTTTATGGATTGCTTCGTCGACCTACGGTCTTCTCGCAATGACGTTGACCATATACAACTTTTAAACTGCCCTGCCTAAAACCCGCTATACCTTCGAACTTTCGACAGTTGTGCTTACGACCTTCTCGCTAATAGACATGATTTAACAATCAGATGCAGAGCTATCTCAAATCTAATTGTTTCGATATAACAAGCTTCCAAGGAGAATTTAGTCATGAACAAATGTCTTTAAAAACATTATAACATTAGCTATATCTTGAGGTTTATTTAAACCAGCAAAAGTCATCTTTGTACCAGGTATATATTGACTAGGTTTATGCAAAAAATGAAATAAACTTTCTTCATCCCAAATTCCCCCTTTACTGGATAAAGCACTTGAATATTTATAATTCTCTGCTTTAGCTTTTTCTGCCCCAACGATATTCCATAGATGTGGTCCAACCTTATTAGCTTTACTCTTATCAAGAGAATGGCACATTAGGCATTTTTTTGCTATCTCCCTTCCTGCTTCAGCATTAGCAGTTTTCATCAATTCTTCTATATTCACTGGTGCTTCTACGGCAACCTTAGCGTCAAGGTCACTATGAGAATCTTCTGTTACTTCTACACTATAACCTCGAGATTCAGGATGTAAAACAGGCTTATACAAAATATTTGTTATAAACCCTACCATCATTGCAATTAAACTGGCTAACAAAATAGAAGCAGCAATTTTATTTAATTCTATTCCAGACATATTTAGGTCGTCTCCGTAGAGAGAATATGTATACTCGGTGAACTTCAAGAATTGGCGTTCCCGCGACCAAAGATCGAAGCTGCTCACGTACTAATGTACGCTACGCCGCTCGACTTTGACACTCCTAGCTCTTCTTGAAGTTATACTATCGTCTACCAACTCTTCATTTACGAACAGTATATTATCTTAGAACCATTTTTATACTGGAGCGGGTGAAGGGATTCGAACCCTCGACTTCGACCTTGGCAAGGTAGCGCTCTACCCCTGAGCTACACCCGCTTTTAAAAGGCTCACTTATATAAAAACAAGTCATGAATATAAGGAAATACTGTAAAAAGATCAAGAAGAAATAACATAAAAAGAAATTTAATTTTAATCGTAGATACTGTTAATTAACCTTTAATTCGATGTAAGACATCGGTTTAATAGCCCAGGGTGTCATTCCATAACTGTTGAAAGTTTACAAATACCTACACCACAGCGTCATTGCGAACGTAAGCGAAGCAATCCAAGAAACAATCTAATAGATAAATGATGTTACTGGATTGCTTCGTCGGCCTTACAGCCTCCTCGCTAATAGACGCATAGGAAAGCTGTATTTACTAACTTTCAACAGTTGTGGGGTGACATCATCCCTAATGGCAATGATTACTTGAGCCTACTATTAATTTTTTACATCGATACTTGAGGTTAATTAGATTACCCTACAGAAATGTAGAAAATCCTTGCTTAAAATAACTAAATCCACTAGAAATTATTACTTTTATCATGGAGCAAATATATGGGGCAAAAAAATAATCCTAATAATAGTTTGTTAGAAAAGCAAACAAATAATATTAATTATGATGATTTTCCTTATGAAAGTTTTCCTTTTACTTATACAAGGCCGGAACATTTAAGAACTATTGGTCTATTATTTAACATGAAACCTCCTGCTATAGAGACCGCTAGGATACTTGAGCTTGGTTGTGCTGAAGGTGCTAATATAATTGACTTTGCTGAAAGTTACCCAAAATCTTATTCTTTAGGAATTGATTTGTCAAATGTCCAAATTGTTAATGGCATGGAAATAATTAAGAGTTTAGGTCTTAAAAATATTGAACTAAAACACTTATCTATACTAAATCTTGATGAGTCAGTTGGTAAGTTTGATTATATAATTTGCCATGGAATAATCTCGTGGGTGCCTACTATAGTTAAGGACAAGATTTTTGAAATTTGCAATAAATTATTAAACCCCGACGGTATTGCCTTTATTAGTTATAATACTCTGCCAGGCTGGAATATGCAAAAAACTATCAGAGATATGATGATGTTTCACAGTAGCACCTTTACTGACAACCATAGTAAAATACAACAAGCTAGATTATTATTAGATTTTGTTAATGATTCTTTAGAAGGTTCAGATAATTCTTATTCTAAATTCTTACAACACGAAACTAAACTTCTTAAAACTACAAATGATTCATATTTACTACATGAATATCTTGGAGAAGAAAATACAGCTTTTTATTTCCATGAATTCATAAATACAGCTAGAAAACATAATTTAAATTATCTTGGAGATTCTGCACTTTCTGCGATGTTTGTCGGTAATTTACCTGCCAAGGCTGCAGAACAATTACAAGCGATAAATGATATTGTTAGAACCGAACAATATATGGATTTTATCACTAATCGTAAATTTAGGACTACTTTGTTATGCCACAATAATGTCACTATAGATAGGAAAATTGAGCCAAGTAAGTTAAGTGATTTTTATACTACTGCTAATATTATACCAGTAATACCTGAAAATGAAGTGGATATGAATAATACAGTAGAAAGTTTAGGATTTCATTATAATAATAATTCAGAATCCCCTAATATTTCAACGTCTTCTCCTATAATAAAGGCAGTTTTCTATGTTTATGCTGATAATATTGGTAATCCTTTGACTTTGGATCAAATTTGTAAATTGGCTATGAAAAAATTAGAAAAATTACAGCTTAAAGATATTAGAGCAGAATTAGATAGTGTAATTATAAAACTAATGTTACAAGGGTACGTACAAATATTTGCAACAAAACCTCAGTCAGTATATGAAATCTCGGCAAAACCAAAAGTAAGTGATTTAGCAAGATATCAAGCTCAAAAATTAGACTCAACTAATTTGTTTGTGACAAATCGAGTTAATGCTGTTGTTCCATTGCAATTGCATGAAAAATATATTATTGAGCTATTAGATGGACACAACTCTATTCAGCAGATTGAAGAAAAAATATTTGAAAAATTTGCTTCTGGAGTATTAGTGGCATCTAATGAAAATGGTAAGATAAGCGACGAAAACCTTTTAAAGCCATTTATTAGTCATTATGTAGATGTTTGCTTGCAAAAATGCAAAAGAAATTATTTATTAATTGGGTAAAGTGATGTTAGTTGATAAAATTAAGACCAAAGTCGGTCATGAAGAGATAAATGTGATTATCGAGATTCCAATGCAAGATAGTCCTATAAAATATGAGATGGATAAGGAATCAGGAGCAATATTTGTTGATAGGTTTATGCAAACTGCTATGTTTTACCCATGTAATTATGGGTTTATTCCGCATACCTTATCAGAGGATGGAGACCCAGTAGATGTATTGGTTGTATCACATTATCCTGTCATACCTAGCTCTGTGATTAGGTCACGCCCTATTGGTGTTTTAATGATGGAAGATGAATCTGGATTGGATGAAAAAATTATTGCTGTGCCTAGCTCTAAACTAGATATTACTTTTGATTCAATAAAAGATTTAGATGATCTTTGCCCGATGTTGAAACAACGTATAGTACATTTTTTTGAACATTATAAAGATCTAGAGAAAGGTAAGTGGGTGAAGGTAACTGGCTGGGAAAATGCTCAAAAAGCTAAGGAGTTGATTAATGAAGGTATATTAAGGGTATCTACTAAGATAGAAAATCAATAATTGGCATTTGCTTTATGACCGAAAACGATAAGGTGAAGAACAGTGCTTACATAACATCGAGGCAACTTAAATGAAAGGCGAAGGATATACATTATTTCGTTCTGGAATTATAGTATCTGTCTTTACTTTAATCTCCCGTATATTTGGTTTGGCTCGCGAATTATTCATTGCTTCATTATTTGGTGCTGGTAATATTGCTGATAGTGTTAATGTTGCTTTTAAATTACCCAACCTATTTAGGCGTATTTTTGGGGAAGGGGCGCTTTCAGTCGTTTTTGTACCTATTTTTAATACAAAACTCATAGAATCTCGAGAAGCAGCACGCCATTTCACTGGCATTATCTTTACTATTTTACTTATTACTTTAGTGAGTGTGGTAGTGTTAATGCAGATTTTCATGCCATCATTAATGTTCATTATTGCTCCTGGTTTTCATGAAGATATAGACAAGTTTAATTTGACAGTTATTTTGTGTCGCATTACCATGCCATATTTAATTTTTATCTCGGTAAGTGCTTTACTAGGGGGAATTTTAAATTCAGTAAAAAGATTTGCAGCTTTTGCTTTTTCTCCGATCATTTTAAGTATTACTGTTATAATTACAACAGTAATATTACAAGAACATATATCTACTCCTATATCGATTAGTTTATCTTTGTTGATTGCTGGGTTATTACAAATTATCTTTATGTTTTTTTGTGTAATTAGGGTTGGTTTATCATTCCCACTAGTTTTTGACCCATGTAATAAAGATGTAAAAAAGTTTTTGTTTGGTATGGGTCCAGCGACTATTAGCTCTGGATTTCAGCAACTTAACTTATTTATCTCGCAATCAATAGCTAGCTTCATCGAAGGAACAATTTCAATATTATCCTATGCAGATAGAATATACCAATTTCCTTTATCTATAATAGGGGTAACTTTTGGCACTATATTATTACCAGAATTATCAAAAACATACCAAATGAATGATTTAGAAAAAGCAGCAAGGATTCAAAATAATGCTATTAAAGTTGGACTTTTATTATCTTTGCCAGCTGCGTTCGGTATTATCGCTTTATCAGAATCAATCATTCATGTAATATATGAGCGTGGAGCTTTTACTTATGCTGATACAATTAAAACTGCTGAAGCTATTTCCGGTTTTGCCCTTGGTTTACCAGCTTTTATACTTGCCAAAATTTTGATGCCTATATTTTATGCTAATAGTGATACGAAAACTCCTTTAAAAATAACATTATATTCTCTTACTGTGAATACTATATTAAATATCGTTCTGATGAAACCATATGGTCATCTTGGTATCGCTCTTGGCTGCTCTATTACCGCTTGGTATAATGTTTGGTTGTTATATATATATACAAAGAAGTATGGTCATTCTTTCATTGATTCAAAATTATACTTTTTTTGTGGCAAGATTTTATTCAGCTGCGTAATAATGGTACTAGTAATTTGGGTGATTAAGCACTATTGTTCTGAATATTATTATTCCGAATTGTTATTAGTAAAAACTTTTATGCTGGCAGCCACAATTTTATCTGGAACGATGACGTTTTTTCTAATGATTTATTATTTTAGACTTTATCCAAAATAATATATAGAAAGGTTTAAAATGCATTCGCAAAACCGCTTTAAGAATACATTTTTCCTTACTTTGGCGATGTTTAGCTGAATCAGAAATAAAACGTCATTGCGAGCGTAAGCGAAGCAATCTAGGAAACAATCTATAGATAAATGATGTTACTGGATTGCTTCGTCGACCTTACGGTCTTCTCACTAATAGACGTGTAGAGAAGGTGTATTTACTAATATTAAAGCCAATTCGGGATAAGATTAACTAATTCTTATCCTGAACTGGGGTGTCTATCAACTCTTGAAATCATAGTAGTATATTAATGATGAAAACTGAATCTAATTATCAAGATTTTTTGAAAACTATAGCCATAATAACCATGGTAATAGATCATTTAGGGTTATACTTTTTCCCTGAATACGAGATAATGCGGGTTATTGGTCGTATTAGTATGCCTATTTTCTGCTTTTTTGTTGGCTATAATTTTCATAAAAAACCAAAAATTAAAATTCTTGTAGTCGGAGTTCTACTACATATTTTTACTACTATATTATTTAAGCAGTTCACCACAACTAACATACTTATTCCTATTTTTCTAGGTCAGTGCTATCTTTATTGTTTTCAAAATAGCCTAAATAATTTTTTCTATAAGGGTTATTGTCATGTTGTCTTCCTTGGGACTCTTTGGTTCTGCACTTGGTTCTTGGTTGATTATGGTACCATAGGTTTAGCTATCATGTTACTTGGCTATATAGCTAAACATGATCTAGGTAATCTTAGGCTTACCCTTGCAATATCTATGATTTTGACTGTACTGCATACTATTGCTGTTTTTCCCTTGTCGTATATCTATGTACTTATAGTAGTTATATTTGGAGTTTTGCAATATATATTTATGGTTGCAAGAAATTTTGAGCAAAAAATTGCTATAAATTTGCAGATTATAAGCCATAATGCTTTATATATCTATGCTATACATCTAGCAATTTTACAATTTTTATTTTTCAAATTCTACTTACAGAATTGATAAATCAGTTAATAAACTGTGCTAAAATGTCTATGTTTCAAAGAAAAATATAGAATCTACACATAATTGTCTTATCCCTTGTTGACAATTATTAAGAAAAAGAGTAACATGTTTGTTGAGTTTAATAATTAACTCTTTAATAGCATGAAAACCTTGTATCTATCGATTTATTTGGTTTAATTTCTACGGAAGAGTTGCGAATTAAGTTCAAATAAGTAACTCTATACTAAAAGGTTTTTATGGCTACTAAAGTAGGTAAGGTTAAATGGTTTAATACAACCAAAGGTTTCGGTTTCATCCAGCCAGACGATGGGGGGAGTGATGTTTTTGTTCACATCTCGGCTGTAGAGCGTGCCGGTATCCGTAATCTTAATGAAGGTCAAAGTGTTGGCTTTGATCTAGAAGATAATAAGGGGAAAATTTCTGCTGTTAATCTACAAATAAAATAATATTTATTTAAAACTACAAGCAACTACTCAAAATTTATGAGTGGTTATTAAACTAGTGAATTTTGGGTAGTATCATCTTTTTATACACTTCATGGATTATTTTTTGTAATTCAGTGTTTCACTGTAAGTTAAAGTTATAATTTTGTTGGAACATAATACAACAGTTTTTTACTATACAATTAATTGACAACTCACATTATAACGTAAGAACTTAATCATACACTTATTCTTTTAAAGTATAGAATATATGTTTACTCAAATGCTTTGACTAACCTGAATTAGATGTAATACATCGGTTTAATAGCCTAAGGTATCATCCCTACACCTTCGATGTACCCCAATTCGGGATAAGAATTAGTTAATTCTTATCCCGAATTGGGGTAAAGCATTTGAGCATTTTTAATTTAAGATAAATAATATTGGACTTATATAATGAAAAGTTTTAATTTACCAAATGAAGTGATTATATCACTTGAACGCATGAACATAACCTCTCCAACGGAAATTCAAAGAAAGGCCATACCGGTTGCTATGCAAGGTAATGATGTTCTAGCTTCTAGTCAAACTGGTTCGGGTAAGACCCTTGCCTATTTGCTACCAATAATCAATTCTTTTATACAGACTAAATCAATGTCTTTGGTACTTGTTCCAACTCGGGAATTAGCTACTCAAGTGCGTGATACTTTAACTAAGGTAACTACTCAAATAAAACTTCCTAGTGCGGTTTTGATAGGCGGTGAACCAATGCATAAACAATTTACACAACTAAAAGTAAATCCTAAAGTTATAATTGGCACACCAGGTCGTATCATAGATCATTTACTTCGTGGTACTTTAAAATTAAATACTATCCAACTGGTAGTACTTGATGAAATGGACAGAATGCTTGATATGGGTATGAAAGAACAATTAGAAGAAATAAATATATATATACCTGCAAAACGCCAAGTTTTAATGTTTTCAGCTACTATGCCAAAACATATTATTGCATTATCGCAAAAATACGTGGTTAATCCTCATCGTATTACTGTTGGATCAACTACTAAGGCTGCATCTCAAATAAAACAAGAAACTTTGCGTGTTTCTGATAAAGAGAAATTTCCTGAGCTTATAAAGCAATTAAATGAACGTGATGGTTCTATAATTATTTTTGTAAAAACTAAGCGTGGTGCTGATCAGCTTGCAAAAATGTTGAAATTTGAAGATCACAAAGCTGAAGCTATACATGGTGATTTAACACAAGGTAGACGTGATCGTGTAATTTCATCATTTCGCTCTTCTCGTCATAGGATCATGGTGGCAACAGATGTTGCAGCTCGTGGCTTAGATATACCTCATACACAGCATGTTATCAATTATGACTTACCAATGGCTCCAGAAGATTATTTGCATAGAATAGGTAGAACTGGTAGAGCTGGTCTCTCAGGTTGTGCATTATCATTCATTTCGCCAGAAGATAATATCAGATGGAAAGCTATTGACCGCCTAATAAATCAAGGTGAAACTACTTCAAGAGCAGATATGAGGGAAAGTAAGAATCGCAGGAAACCATTTAATGGTCATAATGGCAAAAAAAGTTATTTTCCTCGTAATAACAATGATAGAAAACCTTATGCTGGTTCTGCTAGAAATAATAAAGCATTCTAATATCATAGTACCCTACATTTTTCTATAATCGTCATAGCAAGGCTCTTTAGATGCCGTGGCGATCTAGGTAAACAGCGAAGCTGTTTTTTTAGAGTAACGCTTCGCGTATCCTAGGTTACTGCGTTACCGCTTTTTCGCGACTCCTCACTAATAGACGATCAGCAGCTATTTTAATAGTGGTTATATAAAAAATATAGGGTACTATGGCTAATACCTCTCAACTATCAAAACCAATTCTTCAGATCACTTGAGTATACTTATTTACTCAAAGTTTTCTGAGATTGGGAATATGCTTGTTGTTCAATGCTTGCAACCCTTGATATAACCTGTTGTTTGATACCAAGATCTACTACATGCTCATATCTCATTCCATTATCTAGCAGGATATGACCAAGTTTATTTACTAACTCTACATCCTTTTTAGAGAATTTACTAATAATTAATTCTGTAATTTCATATAAAAACTTCCAAGATAGCTCAACTCTATCATTGAGTGAGAGGTTCTTTTTATTATTTTCTTTATTAAATGGTTCTGCATTATTAGGATCATCAACAAGCGTTCTAACCGGTGTTTTCTTGCTCTTTTTATAAATAAAGAATGTAACAAACACTAGAAATAGACCTATTACAGCGATTATCAAATTAGTATTTTGCATAAAACCCTCAAATATATCTTACTGATACCATTTCCCAAAACTAAATTGTTACTCGGAGTACGAGTGTCGAGTACCTTCGCATACAACTAGTACGTGAGGAGCGGAGATCATGAAGTACGACCGTGATGATTAGTTTTCAGAAATGGTATGATAATGCCCTGCTACTTGACTCTATACCACACGATCTTCTTCTTGTACTAAAAATTCTTCAAGCTTTTCTTTCGTATAATTTTTTTCCTCTAAAATCACTTCATTGTCAAAAATATGTTGTACTGTTTTTTCTTCTAATAACGGACCTTTTAAGCGTTCAAGAGCATTAGGATTTTTTTTATAAAAATCAAATATTGCTGTTTCTTGACCTGGAAACTTCCTTGCTTGAGCCATAATAGCACTTACAAGATCTTTCTGTTCGATATGCAAATTCTTAATTTTCATATATTCGGATAACATTAGACCTATTCTAACACGACGTAAGACTAGCTTATTATAATACTCACTAATTTCTGCTTCTGATTTATCTTTAAATATCGAATCTGAGTCACTATTGCTCTCCTTAGTTTGAGATTTCAGAATACTTATCTCTTGGTCTATTAAAGATTTAGGAACATTAAACATTAATAGCTTTTCTAATTGATCAAATAAGCTCATTTTCATTAAAGTGCGTATAGGCTCACTATATTCATTTTCTATGCTTTTAGAAATATTATCACGTAACTCTTCTAGTGTTTCACAATTAAATTTCTTAGCAAACTCATCATCAACAACTAGCTCATCAGCAGAATGTACAGCCTTTACTTGTACAGTAAACTTAGCCGGTTGACCTGCGACTTGCTCCATATGGTAATCTTCAGGAAATTTAACGTTGACTTCTACCTCGTCCCCAGTCTTACTTCCAATAAGCTGATCTTCAAAGCCCTCAATAAAAGTTCCACTACCAATTACTAGTTTATAATCTGTAACCTTACCACCTTCAAAAGCCTCATTATTGACATAACCAATCGCATCAATAGTAACTTCCTGTCCTTTTTTTACTTTCCCTTTACTTTCTTTATTATAAATTTTTGATATAGATGCAAGCTTATCTATCCGCTTATTAACATCATCTTCTTTAATTATTAACTTTGGATGAATAATTTTTATTTTTTTAAAATCTGGCAATTCAATATCAGGTAATAGCTCAAATTTTAGAGTAAATTCTATATCCTCATTCTCTTCATTACGTAAATTTTCTAACTGTGGATCACCTACTGTTTTTAGTTTATGATCTTTAATAACATGCTGTACTGCATGATTAATTTCATGGTTTACCACATCAGACCTAACAGATTGCTTATATTTTTTATTAACAATGCTGATTGGCACTTTACCAACACGAAATCCATCAAGCTTAACTTTTTTTGCTAAACTAGCTAATTCTTTTTGTACTTCATTGGCAATTTTAGAAGAAGGAAGGACTACTTTAACTTCAAAATCTAGACCTTCATTTTTAAGTTCTGTGACTTGCATACTAAAAAACTCATTAGCAATATTAAAACCTTACGAAAACTTGAAGAGCTACTAAATTAAATAAAGCTCTCCAGTTTTTGTATTATTATTTTGTGGTGCGGATGGAGGGACTTGAACCCCCAAGCCTTGCGGCGCTAGAACCTAAATCTAGTACGTCTCCCAATTTCGTCACACCCGCATAGCTGTACCCCTGACTACTTAACATAGATTGTTTTAACAACTTAATTAAATAGGTTCAGCTAGGAGTTTTATCAGAGAATTATAATACACATGATACAGACTTTGTAAATCGTTAATTTCTGTGTATTCATTAATTTTATGAGCTGTATTAGATTGTAAACCAAATTCCACAACAGGACAATAATTTTGGATAAACCTCGCATCAGAAGTACCACCACTAGTAGATAATTTTGTATATACTCCTGTTGTATTAGATACTACCCGAACAAAATCGGCAATTAGCCCTACTGGTTTTTGGATAAAACAAGTTGCTGAAGTTACACTACTTAATTCATATTTAAAGTTATATTTCGCACAATATTTATTAATTATCTGATCTATCAAATCTGTTATGCTCGATGATGAATGAAGATCATTAAAACGAATATTAAACTTTGTTGTAATTTTTGAAGGAATTACATTAGTAACATCATTATCTACATCAATAGACGTAACTTCTAGATTCGACTGTTGAAAAAATTCACTTCCTTCATCCAGTCGATAATTAACCAACTCATTGAGTATCTGAACTAAAGGAGTAATCGGATTACTGGCTTGTAATGGATATGCTACATGCCCCATTGTACCATATAGAACTAAGTTAAAGTTAATACTTCCTCGCCGACCAATTTTTATGGTATCGCCTATTTGACGCTCATTTGTTGGTTCACCTACAATAGCAAGATCGATCAAATTATTACCACCCTTATGCAAATATTTTAACATTTCCACAGTGCCATATTTGGCGTTTCCTTCCTCATCGCTAGTAATTAGAAAACTAATTGAACCATGCGGAGTTGGATTTAACTTAATAAAATCTAAGCTAGCAGCTAGGAAACATGCTATTGCTCCCTTCATGTCAACAACTCCCCTACCATAAATCTTATCACCTACGGTAGTTGCTATAAAAGGGTCGTTAAGCCATAATGCCTTATCACCTGTTGGCACGACATCAACATGTCCAGCAAAACAAATATTAGGTCTTGCATTACCATAAACAGCATAAAGATTGGTTACTTTATAATTATCCTCTCCAAATATTTTGATTTCAGTCTTAAAACCATTTTTTTCTAATAAGTCATTAATATATTCAATACAACCACTACTCTCAGGAGTTACTGATTGAAAACTAATTAAGTCTTCAAGAAATTTTATCAAGATAACCTCCAATAGTCATAAACTTATAGTTCTTCCTAAAAATTCCTCTCTCATATTTAGCCAATGTTTTATTCTCTGACAACCAAAACAGACACACCCGAGTGCCGCACAATCTTGGACGCATTGGGACCTAACATATAATCTCTGAGTTGTGGTCTTACTGCTGAAATAATGATTAAGTCAGCTTTCACTTCATTGGCATATTGTATTATTTCATCATATACTGCCCCTCGACCAATATGCAATTCAACTTCGATCTCCTCCGGCACATATTGTCTAATTAATTCTGTTACTTGTACCCGATATTTTTCTTTTTGATCTTTTGCCCAACTTTTAGGCAAATAATCCTCAACCATTTTCATACCGAAATCCGAGATGATATAAAGAAAATGTAATTTGGCACTAAAAATAGTAGCAAAACTTAAAGCCTTTGGTAATATCACCTTAACTGATTGTTTATCCGACAAATCTATTGGTATTATTATATTTTTAAACACAATTAACACTACTCCGGTGCATTTATATTATTATCTATTTCTTACTACTGAATGTTTTGGCAAAACAAAATTATTAGTATCAGCAAAATGCTTAATATCTATATTATATAACATATAATTAGAATGTTTAAAATGTTTTACGTTTTTGTGAAACATTCCGATAAATTTATCCAATAGTTTAGCATCCATATTGCTATTAGTAACTAAAATTGCTGTTACTGCTACTGTATTCTGATCGAGAGTGATCCCAGGATATAATGTTTTATCCAGTAATGCCTTATGAAAAGCTTTATTAGTGGCGATTAATTGTGCAATTTTATTATCTTCAATAGGTACAAAATCAACTTTACAGCTATTAGCAATAAATCCCACCAAGGCATTAGGATGACCTACCGTCATCATTATCACATCAATTTTACCGCTACAAAATTCTTTTATTGACTCTTCATAATTAATTTCATCAACATCTATTGGTTCTTTAGTAAAATTATATAACTTCCTTATAGCATTGTAGGTAATAGTATTACTAGAGAATGGCAAGCCATTTGATATTCTCTTACCCTCAATATCTGCAAAAGTCTTTATCTCATCCCGATTTTTTACAACAACAGTAAAAAACTCATCATATAGATTAAGTACCTGACGCATTTCTTGCATTTTTTCTGTATTAGAGTAATATCCAGTACCTTCAAAAGCCTCAAGTGCTACATTAGATTGCACTAAAGCTAAATCTATCTTACCTTCTTTTAGCAAAGCTAAATTTTCAACCCCTCCACTAGTAGGTACTACTTCACAATTCACACTTTTATCAGCTAAAGTAAAGGTTTTACACAAATCCAATCCGATAGAGTAATAACCCTTCAAAATAGAACCAGACCCAATTCTCACTGTTTTCTGTGAAGCAAAAACGCAATTACTAGTAAAAAATAGGCAAAAAACTACCAATAAAACTCTGAAATTATTCATAAATAACACTATACACTAAAAATAATTGACCACTAATACCTTAAGACTTAAAATTTAATAAATCATTTTCCCTATCCAAAGTACCTTTACTATTATTGATAATCAAGATAATTGTTACAATTCATGTGTAAAAAAAATCCTTATTCCTTATAATATTCTTCTCCAATTTCAATTTCACTACGGTTATTTAACTTACGCCAATTATTGGTGTCCCTAAGTGAGTAGATGCAGCCACAATATTCTTGCTTATAAAAATTTTCACGTTTAGCTATTTCGTACATTCTACTGCTACCTCCATTTTTACGCCAATTATAAGTCCAGTAAGTTATTCCATCATAATGAGAAGCAGCCTTGATCCCTGATTCATTAATTTGATCCATATCTTTCCAGCGGGAAAGACCAAGAGAACTGGTAATAACTTTAAAATCATTCTCATAGGCATAAAGAGCTGTCCGTTCAAAACGCATATCAAAACACATAGAACAACGTTTACCTCTTTCTGGTTCATATTCCATACCTTTGCTTCTTGCAAACCAATTCTGCACGTCATAATCTGCGTCAATGAAACTGATACCCATTTTTTCAGCAAAACGGATATTTTCATTTTTACGAATTTCATACTCTTTTTTAGGATGAATATTAGGGTTATAGAAAAAAATAGTTAAATTAATACCGGACATTAACATTTTTTCCATCAGCTCTCCTGAACATGGAGCACAGCAGGAGTGTAGTAGTACTTTACTTTCACCATTTGGTACTTCTAGAATTTCATTCATAATTATCTGTTAATTTTCTTTATAAAATTTTAAAATAACATACAATATAGCTAACTCGATTAGTATTTATCCATAGTTAATCTAGAGCAATGTTGTCATCCCCGCGTAGGCGGTAATCTAAAATAGTGTTCAGAAAACCCTGAAATATTATAGATTCCTGACCGAAGTGGGAATGACATCCTTTCCGTTGAAACAAATGGATAAATGTTAGTCGGGTTAGCATTAAGATATTGTATTGTAGAAAAAAGTATAATAAATTATTATTTTTTATTAACAATAATTTTGTTACTAAATATTGAATATTGGTTTAATTGAGAGATATATTATGTTGAATGAAACAGTCAATTTACCGGAAGGTTTTGTGTATTTAGATCAAATAGATCCTACTATAATTCAACAGATGATGTATTATGATACTAGAAATTTTGTAGGAAAGCAGATTGATGGCTATAAAGCTAATAGAGCTGTACTAACTAAAGAAGCGGCTACTGCCTTAAAAAATCTTCAGCAAGATATAAAAAATGATAATTACTCTTTGGTAATTTATGATGCTTATAGACCTAATAAAGCTGTACAACATTTCGTTAGCTGGGGAGAAGATGTTGCTGATCAAAAAATGAAAGACTCTCATTATCCATATATTAATAAGGCTGAAATTTTTCAATTAGGTTATGTTGCTAAACTATCACCTCATAGTCGTGGAAGTACTGTAGATTTAACTATTATCGAACTTGGAAAACAATTAAATCCAAACCCTAAAATGATAAGAAGAACTCTAAAAGATGGTCGTCTAATCCCTTATTTTGATGATAATACGGTTGACATGTATAGCTCTGTAGATCTTATGGATCTAGTATCCTCCCATGATAGTAAACTAATTGATGAACTTTACTTACAAAATCGTAATTATCTACGTGAGAAAATGAAAAAACATAATTTTAAGGAATATTCGGTTGAGTGGTGGCATTATACTTTACAAGACGAACCTTATAAAGATAAATATTTTGATTTTGATGTTGAATAAACTTCTTGCATTAAGTATAATAACTTAAAAAAAAGTAATAATTATTTAAGGAGAAATTAAAATTAATAAAGATAATCTTAATGAAGATAATAGAAAAAAGTTACGAGAGACAGCTCAGAGATTAGGGATTTCTGAAGATGAAGTTTTTAAGCAAATTCCAGACATAATATTATTGGGAGCTGTATTCAACCCAAAGCAAATCGGAGGTTTTCTAAAGAGAATGCAACCGGATATAACTTCATCAAAAGTATTAAAGAAGCAAATAGCCGACGATTCATTTGGCAGTGTACTCTTAGGTTTTTTTAATAAACCACAAGAAAACTCTTCTCAACAACAGGAAGCAACGTCTAGTGCTGTTAGTTGCGAGGTGTCCAAGGATGATTCAAAAAAATCGGATGAAGTATCAAATTCATTAACAGAAGTTATATCTATAAAACAACTAGAGACATCTAGTGCTGCTAGTTGTCAGGATAGTACTCTTGGTGGTTGGAGTAATGATAATAAAGAACTCTTAGAAACTATAGCTACACTATCACAAAAGTCTAAAGATGAAGTTTTAAATGAAAATCCCCTGCTAAATGAAGATTTACCTAACCCTGAACTTAAAGAGTATCTAGAAGCACTGATAGAGAGCCTAACAATTAATGATTCTTGTACAAACGACAATCCCCCTAATGATGTAGCAGCTGGCAGTTCACATGAAATGTCTAATGTTGTTAGCTGTGCTTTAACGGGTGAAAATCTACCCTTTAACGAGGACTGCAATTAACCTCAGCTTGATGTAAAACATCGGGTTAATAGCCTAGGTGTCATCCCTGCCCCTTCGGATGTCACCCACAGCTGTCGAAAGTTCAATAAACGTCCCTAAACGTCATTGCGAGAAGCCGCTGCAAGCGGCGACGCGGCAATCTAGGATACGCGAAGCGTTACTCTAAAAAACAGCTTCGCTGTTTACCTGGATCGCCACGGCATCTAAAGAGCCTTGCTATGACGATTATAGAAAAATGTAAGGTACTAATGGTTTGCAACTTTCGAAGTAGGAGAAGTATATTCAAATCATTTAAATTCCATTTCCCTATCATGTCTAATATGGACTACGTAGATGGTATCATCATATATTCGATATCGTAGTATATAACCTGATAAGCCAAATCGAATATATAAATCCCTATAATCTATTAGATTAGTCACCGGTTTACCTGTCAAAGGAAATTCTATAAGTGTGATAACTGCTTTCTTTATTAGACCTCTTGCAGAATTCGCTTCTGCTAGGGAATTTGTAGGAGGGTCGGAACGCAGAACCGCAGCGTACTCAAACGTACGTGAGGATTCGAGTACCGCACCGACGCACAAATTACCAGCAGAAGTAGAATTATGCAAAAGGTCTATTGTTTTTGCTGCTCTCTTTGCAGCATTAGGATTATTTCTATCAATGAATTTTCTCAGTCGTACCAAATCTGCAATTGCTGATTCCAACCATACTAATCTTTCCATTAAGGTCTTTCCTCTTCTTTATCACTTCCCCATCTATCAAGCCACTCAGTTATTTTATCATTTCCTAAAAATTTACCTTCCCTTGCTTCTTGCCAACGCTGTATCGTCTCTTGTTTTAATTGTTCTTCATGTTCCTCTGATGTGAGATAATTAGTAATTGCTTCCTTCATCAACCAGTGTGCTGAACGTCGCTTAATTTTACCAAGCACTTGCAACCTCTTCTTAATTTGCGGTGCAAGTTTCACGCTTACTACAATATTATCATCAGCTCTTTTCATACTCAGTCTCCTTTATAGTATTAAGTAACCGAAAGTTCGATGTAACTTGTTACATCGAACTTTCGCTAAGTATTTATAAGTAATACTATACACTACTTAATTTGTGTTTGCAACTCTCAAATTAGGAGAAGTCTATTAATCACTCCCGTTCTTAATTTTATTAACTATAGAATATATTTCTTTTTTGCTGTAGCTTCTTCCAAAATTTTCATTAGCTATATCTGTGACACTTTTTGCACTCCATCCTTTAGATAAATATAAATCTATAAATCTTTTTAAGTCATCTGCAAGAAGAGCTTTATGAGGTTCAGAAGTACCGGAAATTAGCAGTACTATTTCCCCCTTGATAATGTTCGAGTTATAGAAATTTATTACATCTTCTATTAACCCAGACTTTACTTCTTGATAAAATTTAGTAAGTTCTCGTGCTACACATACCTCCCTATTACCAAAAACAGTAAAAGCTGTATGTAGCGATTGTTCTATTCTGCTAGCAGTTTCAAAAAAAATCAAAGTTGCTTTTATATTAGATAATTCTGTAAAAATCTTCTTTTTACCTTCAATAGTTTTTGGTAAGAATCCAGCAAATAAAAAGCGATCTGATGGTAATCCAGAAATGGTTATAGAGGTAGTTAATGCCGAAACGCCCGGCACTACATCTATGTGATAATTCAGTTTCCTTAAAGCTCTTACTAGTTTATAACCAGGATCAGCAATTAACGGTGTTCCAGCATCAGATATTAGACTAACTATTGCTCCATTATCAATTAATGTGCGGATAAATTCTCTTTCTTGATAATCACTATGATCATTATATATTTGTAACTTAGTCTTTATATTATGTTTTGCTAGTAATTTTCTTGATATTCTAGTATCCTCACACAGTATAATTGTGGAATTTTTTAACGTTTCTAAAGCCCGGAGTGTTATATCATCTAGGTTACCAATAGGTGTTGAGACAATGTATAGCCCTGGTTTGAAGATCATAATTTAATCCTATAAGTAAGCATTATGAGCAGTATAAAAGACTTCCTGCACAAGTCAAAGAAGCTTTCGAGATTTTTAGAAGAAACGAAGCCGAGTCGAGCTGCGTACATAGACGATTGTTCGGAACAAAGGCAAGTTTCGACGACAAAATCACCAACTAGATTGACTTATGCACAAAAATTTTTAAAGGCTACCTTATCATTTATATGTCTTGTCTCTTTATTTTCTTGCCAATCTAATAAGGAGGTTGTTGTTCCTAGGGCAAAAGAAGTTGCTCGGGAAACTCTAGAAGTGGCTATTTTAATGCCCCTAACAGGAGAACATTCTACATTAGGTAAGCAATACAACCAATTAATTAAAATGGGTCTAGAAGATGGCTTAAAAACTTATGTTCATGTTACTTCTTATGATGGTTCTAATGAAAAGCAGGTACTTGCTGCAATGGATAAAATACTGCTACGTAAAACAAAAATTATTCTCGGACCATTATATTCAAATCTTACTTCTCTAATTGCCAATAAAGCTAAAGCACATGATGTTATTATCATTACCATGTCTAATAATCCTGTATTGGCAGACAAAAAACTTTTTGTATTCGGTCATGCTCCGTCAAAGCAACTCATAAAAATAATTAATTACTTTGCCGATCATGATTATAAAAATTTCATTGCACTTTTACCTTCAGGTAGTCATGCACAAACTATAAACCAACTTATCCAAAATATACTAATTCAAAAAAATTCTACCTTAGTGCGGAGTGAATTTTATGCTAATATACCGGAATCAATAGAAAAGGCGGTTTTAACTGTCTCAAATAGTGTTGATAATTTAAATGAAATGGAGGATACGGCAACTAAACCTGTAATTTATCTGTCAGATGATAGTAAAAATTTAGATTTGCTTTTTGATAGTATTCATAAGCATAATTTAGATAAGAAAGCAGTTATAATAGGTGATAACAGAATTGATATCGATCATTCTGAACCGGTAAGTATTATCTTCACCGGTTCATTGAATATTGTCAATAGTAATATAATAGAAAGGGCTAAAAATATAGGTATTAATCATTTGTCTTTCATGCATGCTGTAGCTTATGATCTAGGAAGGATAACATCAAAATATATAGATACCAACTTTACCGAAGAACGATTTTTAGCAGCTATTAATGGCAAAACCCCATATACTGGTATATCAGGTAATGTCTACTTCATCGATTCAATAGCTCAAAGAGAGTATGATATAATTAAGAAAGAAGATGGTCTGTATAGTACCATAGCAAAAAGCGATAACAAATTCTGATTTAGATATAGTTAACTCAAAAATGTTTAAGCCATGGTAATAGAATTGCTATCATCCCAGCTCATCCGAAGGGGCAGGAATGACGTAGAAGATGCTTAAGTTAAGGTTAAATTTAATGATACAGTCTATAAAATATTCAAAAAAAACTCAGTCCAATTTTATCTTCAATTTGTTAACATTTTTGATAATCGCTAGCATCCTTATCTTTATTGCTTGGGGTTTAAAGCAGATGGCAGCACCAATAACTGTATTAGAGCAGCAACCAGTAACTCTAGAATATAGTAATCTTTTTCAGTATTCTCTCAGAACGCTTTTGAGGATGCTAATTGCAGTAATTGTCTCATTAATTTTTACTTTTATTTATGCCAGCCTAGCTGTTAAAAGCAAGAAATGTGAACAAATATTAATTCCGTTACTAGATATTCTTCAATCTCTTCCTATTCTTGGATATATTTCTTTTACAGTTACAGTTTTTTTAGCTCTTTTCCCGTCAAGTATTATGGGAGCTGAATGTGCAGCGATATTTGCCATTTTTACATCGCAAGTTTGGAACATGACATTTAGTTTTTATTATTCGCTTAAGAATATCCCACAAGAATTGCATGATGCAGCATATATTTTTAGAATGTCAAAATGGAGGCAATTTTGGCAGGTCAGCGTTCCATATGCAGTACCAGGATTAGTTTGGAATATTGTAGTATCAATATCTAGTGGGTGGTTTTTCGTAGTAGCTTCAGAGGTTATCACAGTTGGCAATACCCATATAACCTTGCCTGGAATAGGATCATATATTGCTTTAGCAATTACGCAGAAAGATCTTTATGCAATTAGCTCAGCAATTATGTCAATGTCACTGGTGATTATATCATATGATCAATTGCTACTTAGACCTCTAGTGGCATGGTCTGATAGATTTCGTTATGAAATGAATGCAGGTAATAACGTGCCACATTCTTGGGCATTCAATTTATTTCAAAGAAGTTTGATTATTCACAAATTATTCTCCCCTATTGCTTATATTGCAAAATTTATACTTTATCTCCCCATACTTAATCGTTATAGCGAAATAAATTCAAGTTCGTCAAATAATTTTTCCAATAATACTTCGTGGAGCGATTATTTATGGTATACTGTACTGGGCGGCATAGCATGTTTTTCGATCTATTACATATATCATTTCTTGCATTACGATATTGGTTGGTCTGAGCTATTGAACGTATTTGTTTTAGCATCAATTACTATGTTACGTGTGGTAGTACTTATAATTCTTGCGGCAATTATATGGGTACCGATTGGTATATATGTTGGACTAAATCCTAAAGTAACAGCTATTGTACAACCACTAGCACAATTTTTTGCAGCTTTTCCAGCAAACTTATTATTTCCAATTGTCTTTATAATTATTACTCGTTACGATTTAAACCCTAATATTTGGCTTAGTCCTCTGATGATTATGGGAGCTCAATGGTATATATTATTTAATGTTATAGTAGGAGCATCTACTATTCCCAATGATCTTAAAGATGCCACAAGAATTTTTAAAGTCAGTGGTTGGAATTGGTGGTTCAAAGTCATGTTACCAGCAATTACCCCGTATTTTATAACAGGAGCAATAACTGCATCAGGTGGGGCATGGAATGCTAGTATTGTGGCAGAAATTATTAATTTTGGCGATCGGAAAATAGCAGCAAGCGGTATTGGAAGTTATATAGCTGAAATGACAATAAAGGCTGACTTTAATAAAATAGTCTTAGGTATGGGAGTTATGGCTCTATTTGTGGTATTGTTTAATCGTTTATTTTGGCAACCGTTAAATGAGTATTCTATTAAAAGATTTCAGCTATAATTCTATGAATCTAGAATATCCGAAAATTCTTAAAAAAGTCTATTGCATTTAGCTGTAAAGTGATTATAATATAATGTTTCGTTTAGCTAGCCTCAATTCGATATAAGGATTATTAATTCTTTATAGAATTGGCTTGTTATAAGAAAAAATGCATTCTTGAAGCGGCTTTTACGAATGCATTTTAATCTATTACCGCTAATAATCTTATTTTTATATTGTATAAAAACTAAGATTATTAGCAAATTAATATTTAACAATCAGGTGCAGAACCGCTTCAAACCTGATTGTTTCTATATGTATCCCTGAATTCGATGTAACAAGTTACATCGAATTCAGGTTAGCTAGGCTAGCAATACAATGAATAATAGAATAAACAATCCATCTACGATAGTAGTTGCAATGTCTGGTGGGGTTGATAGCTCAGTAGTGGCTGCTATGCTCCATGAACAAGGTCATAAAGTCATTGGTATAACTTTACAATTATATGATCACGGTATAGCTACCAAGAAAAAAAATGCCTGTTGTGCTGGGCAGGACATTTACGATGCAAGAATGGTAGCAGATAAGTTGAACATTCCGCATTATATCTTAGACTATGAGTCTAGATTTAAAGAATCAGTAATTGATGACTTTGCTGATAGTTATATTAAAGGCGAAACACCGCTACCATGCGTAAAATGCAATCAGTCAGTTAAATTTAAAGATCTGCTAAAAGTAGCAAAAGATTTAGGGGCTGACTGTCTTGCTACTGGTCATTACGTTCGAAAAATCGAAGGTATAGGTGGGGCAGAATTACATACTGGTATTGATGCTGGAAAAGACCAAAGTTATTTTTTGTTTGCAACTACTTTGGAACAATTAAATTATCTATCTTTTCCTTTGGGAGGATTGAGCAAAGAGCAAACAAGAGATTTTGCTAGCAAATTTAATCTAAGCGTTGCCGATAAACCTGATAGTCAAGATATTTGTTTTGTACCGGATGGCGACTATAGGAAGGTAATTAGTGGTATACGAAAAAATGCTAATGAGCAAGGTAAAATAATTCATGTAGATGGCTTTGAACTTGGGACACATAATGGTATAATAAATTATACTGTAGGTCAACGTCGTGGTCTTGGCATAGCCTTTCAGACACCACTTTATGTAGTAAGAATTGATCCTACTACAAAGATTGTATATGTTGGTCCAGATTCGGCTTTAGACTCAACCGAATTTACTATTAAGGATGTTAATTGGCTTGGTAAAAAAATGACCGAACAAGAAGAAATTGATGTAAAAGTTAAGATTCGTTCGACTCGACCTGCTACCTTTGCCAAGATTAGTAAAATAAGTAATACAGAAATTAGAGTAAAGTTAATGTATGCAGAAAAATCTGTAACTCCTGGTCAAGCTTGTGTCATATATGATAATGATCGAGTTCTTGGTGGGGGGTGGATTACTAGAGAGATTGTATAGATCCAATTTCAAAAAAGTCTATTTTTATAAAATAACCTCAACTATTGATGTAATAAATTAATAGTAGGCTCAAGTAATCATCGCCATTAGGGGTGATGTCCACAACTGTCGAAAATTCAATAAACGTCATTGCGATGAGCGTTGTTAGCCCTAAACCGTCTATTAGCGAGCGAACCTACGTGAGTGCGGCAATCTATGAAGCTTGTCATATGGATTGCTTCGTCGACCTACGGTCTCCTCGCTAATAGACGTTTGTTGAACTTTCGACAGTTGTGGGGTGACATCGTTTTTACTACTGATAGTCTAGTGATACGATAGTAGTATAGTATTAGATTAATACACCCTTCTAGGGTTTTCTATTATTAAAATCGGAGGAATTAATGAGCTTTTTAACAAAAAAAAGTTTTGAATCAATAAAAGAACTAGGTAAGACTAGTGGTCTTAATAAAACTTTAGGAGCATTTGACTTAGTACTACTAGGGCTTGGTGCTATAATAGGCACAGGTGTATTTGTCACTACTGGTATAGTTGCTGCCAAATATTCTGGGCCGGCTGTTACGTTATCATATGCTATTGCAGGTGTAACCTGTATTTTCGTTGCTCTTGCTTATACAGAACTTGCTACAATGTTACCTACTTCTGGTAGTGTGTATACTTATGCTTACGTAGCTTTTGGAGAAGTATTTGCTTGGTTAATTGGTAGTGTTATTATACTAGAACTTGGTTTTGCTGCTGGTACTGTTGCGGCCGGTTGGTCCGGATATGCTCAGGCAATATTGTCAGCAGGCGGAATATATTTACCTAAGGCTCTAACTGCTGTACCTGCCAATGGTGGTATAATAAATTTACCAGCTTTTCTTATCGTAGTATTTATCTCTTTTATTTTATATTTAGGAACAAAAGATAGTAAAAAGCTAAATGCTCTATTGGTATTTGTAAAAATGGCAGCTATCTTTGCTTTTATCATATATGCTGCACCACATTTTAATGCTACAAATTGGCAGAATTTTTTACCTTTCGGCTTTAGTAATATGCTAGTTGGAGCATCTATTCTATTTTTTGCTATGACAGGTTTTGGTACGATAGCTGCTACAGCTGAAGAATGTAAAAACCCCAACCGTGATTTAATGATTGGCATTATTGGGTCACTGGTAATTTCAACAATAGTATATGTTATAATAGCTGGATTGGCTACTAGCATAGCCTCTTTTGATCAACTTAATAATGATCAACCACTTGCTTATGCACTAAGCCTAAATAACAGTAATGTTGGTTCGGCAATTGTTGCTACTGGTGCTGTTGCTGGTATGACTACAGTACTAATGATGAATATTTATGGTACGTCTCGTATCTTTTATGTAATTGCCCGAGATGGGTTACTACCTAAAAGTTTTGCCAAACTACATACTAAATATGATAGTCCTTATATTACTATCTTACTGTTTTCTGCCCTTGCTGCTATATTAGGGGGATTTTGTCCAACGGAAATCCTTATACAACTATCATCTATGGGAGCTTTAATAGATTACACGGCAGTTGCTATAATAGTTATGTTGTTTAGAATAAAAATGCCGGATGCAACAAGACCGTTTAAATGTCCTGCTGCTTTTATCATTATCCCATTTGTTTTAGTAGCTTGTCTATACTTACTAGTTATACAAATAGTTGATGGTGAGTTTAATTTAATGACTGCGGGGAAAGTACTAATATACTGGTTTGTGGCAATGTTTGTCCTATATATTTTTAGGTCATTTTTCATAAAACACCCCAATTCTAGATAAGAATTAGTTAATTCTTATCTAGAATTGGCTTCAATATAAGGAAAAATGCATTCTTAAAACGGTTTTGCGAATGCATTTTAAATCTTTCTAAAGCTAAAAACATGATTTTAAAAAATTAAAATCATGTTTTTAGCAAAATATTAATTTAACAATCAGATGCAGAGCCGTCTCAAATCTGATTGTTTCAATAATTTCACCGAATTTGGGATAAGAATTGACAAATTCTTATCCCGAATTCGCGTTAAAACGAGAGGTCTAATTTGTATGAGTGATAAATTACAATCTTTACGTGGTATGAAAGACCTACTACCTGAGGATTACCTAATTCACGATTACATAATAAACACAGCCAAACATATAGGTGGGCTTTATGGTTATCAAGCCATAAGTACACCTATAATTGAATATACTAAAGTCTTTGATCGTACACTTGGAGAGACTTCTGATGTAATAAGTAAGGAAATATATAGTTTTCTTGATAAAAGTGGTAATCATATCTCTCTTAGACCGGAGTTTACGGCTGGCATTATCAGGGCTTTTATCTCTAATAACTTGCAACAAACATTACCTATTAAATTTTTTTCAAGCGGTCCAGTGTTTCGTTACGACCGACCACAAGCTGGAAGACAAAGGCAGTTCCATCAAATAAATTTTGAGTATATTGGGGGAGAAGGACCTAGCACCGATGCTGAAACTATCAAGCTTGCATTAGATATTCTTCGGACTTTAGAGATAGATAAAGATACAACTTTAGAAATAAACTCACTGGGTTGTACTGCAACTCGTGCTGTTTACCAACAACAGTTGGTAGAATATTTCAATGATTATAAGTCAGAATTATCAGAAGATAGCCAAAAGCGGCTTATCAAGAATCCAATGCGTATATTAGATTCGAAAGATGAGAATGATAAAAAAATAGTTGCAAATAGTCCACTAATATCTCAATATTATAGCAGTGATGCTACAAAATATTTTGACGATTTACTAAAATACTTAGATTTACTCAATATAAAATATATCATTAATCCAAGACTAGTAAGGGGACTTGACTATTATTGTCATACAGCTTTTGAGTTTACTACTAGCAACCTTGGTAGTCAGTCGACAGTTCTTGCTGGTGGTCGTTATGATGGCTTAAGCAAACTTATGGGAGGTCCTGAAGTAAAAGCCATTGGCTTTGCTGCTGGAATTGAACGCCTTAGCCTAATGAGAGAGTACCACATATCTAAACCTAGACCAGTATTTGTCTTTCCCATTAGCGACAATAATTTAGAATATTGCTTAATTTTAACAAATCAATTGCGTCAAAAAAATATTTCTGTTACCTTAGATAATAACGGCAAAATAGCTAAAAGAATAATACGAGCTAATCTACAAAAGGCTAAATATGCTATTTTTGTTGGTGATAATGAACAAATGAGTAATAATTTAAAATTAAAAGATCTTGATAAACAACAAGAATATCTATTGCAATTTGAACAAATTATGGAATTATTAACTCACCTATAACTCCCATGGCAATTTAAAAGTCATAGGAAAAACAGCCTAGCGTCTATTAGCGAGGAGCTGCGTCGCAGCGACGAAGCAATCTAATGAATGTGGATTGCCACGACACTCACGTGGTCTCGCTAATAGACGTCTTGCAATTTTTAAATGCTATATGTAAGGTGAATTATTAGTTAATGTAAACAAATTATAATTATATATGAGCAAATTTGTACGAGCAGATGGTAGGGTTATATATACTCAGACCACCCTAACTAAACAACAAAAAGAAGCTATTGGATTACTCTCAATTGGCACGTTCTTAGAGTATTTTGACCTGATGCTTTATGTTCATATGGCTGTACTTCTTAATGAGCTTTTTTTTCCGAAAGCTGATCCGTATACTACAGCAATTTACTCTGCAACCGCATTTTGTGCTACTTTTGTTTTTAGACCAATCGGAGCATTAATTATTGGCTGGATTGGTGATAATATTGGTCGTAAAGCAACAGTAATTATTACCACTTCTATGATGGCTATTTCCTGTATTATTATGGCTAATCTGCCCACTTATGCTCAAATAGGTATTACTGCTACTTGGATAATGACTATATGTCGCATTGCACAAGGCATGTCTTCAATGGGAGAAATAATGGGATCACAACTTTATCTCACTGAAATTACTAAACCCCCTAAACAATATCCAGTTGTAGCATTAGTAGATGCTTTTGCTGCTATAGGTAGTGCTGCAGCTTTAGGTATTGCATCTATTGTTACCTCCTTTGAGTTAAATTGGCGGATAGCATTTTGGATAGGAGCATGTATTGCTGTGATTGGGTCACTAGCTAGAACTGCACTTAGAGAAACACCAGAATTTGCAGATGCAAAACGACGAGTCAAGAAGATATTGGAAAATACTGATACAAATAAAAAAATATTAGAAGATGATCCAATTTGGCAAGAGAAAACTAAGGAGAAAACAATTTTAGCTTTGTTTTTAATGGATTGTAGTTGGCCATTAACTTTTTATTTTGCCTTTATTTACTGTGGAAATATTCTCAAAAATTCTTTTGGCTATGGTGGTGAACAAGTTATTCATCACAATTTTCTAGTATCAATTTACATGATTGTTTATATGTTATTTATAACTTATTTAAGTTATAAAATATATCCATTAAAAATACTAAAAATAAAAATAATCATTACGTTTATCTTTATTCCATTTTGTCCATATCTATTGGATCATGTAATAACAACACCGTTTTATTTGATGTTATTCCAACTATTTTTTTTGACATTTAGTCCCTCTAAAACACCAGCGTTTCCAATTATTTTTAAGCATTTCCCGATCTTTAAAAGATTTACTTATAGTAACCTTTCATACGCCTTGTCACGTGCAATTATGTATATCATTACCTCTTTCAGCATTGTTTACCTTATAAAATATTTTGGTAATTTAGGAGTATGGATTATTATGATTCCTGTATATGTTGGGTATAGTTATGGATTATATCATTTTGAACAGTTGGAAAAAAAAGCTGGTAATTATCCTCAAAAATCCTCTCTTGATCCTGTACTAGATGTTGTTTGATAGGTAAATTTTGATAACATAATTCAGTTATTCTTTCTTCTATTTTTAACACTCCCTCTATTCTATCTTCAAGATAAATACTAAAGGTTATAAATCTTTTAAGAGTTTCCTCAATAATCTTCCTAGCTTTCTCTAGCGATTTAGCTCCTAGAGTCTGTAAGTTATGCTTTCTATCAAATAATTTAATCAATGCTACATCATATTTTTTTTGTCTATATAACGATTCCATAATTTCTGCCGAGCTAATCTTCCCGTGAGGCTTGTTCCTGCTTAAGTCTTCTACTTGACTAGCAACCTGCTCTCCAAAAATATAGGCAATCATTTTTTCGGTAAGTATAGTGTCTTCGATGGTGTCGTGTAATATGCTGGTAACAATAATGTCAGTGCGGAAAAGATAATCAGAGATCATATACGCCACCTCTATTGGGTGAGAGTAATAAGGCTCGCCTGACTGCCTCATTTGGCTGCCATGATATTTCTTGGCGTAATAAATAGCCTTTATAACCTCATCAATATCTATTGGCCTATTTACTTCCTCATTCATCTTACGTAATTTGTCCAGTAACCTAGTAGCATATTGACAAGGTGCATACTTTGAGTTGTCCCAATAATTACTATCTTCCATAAAAAACCATAATATTTTAAATCACTATACAAGTTAAACTAAAAATTAGAATATTACTAGGAGTTTATTGTATTTTTTTGAAAAAGATAAATATTTATACCAATTCCCAAAATTACTAATAAAAATTTTTGTATTGACCTGCCTATAGATAATTATATAATCCACGCTTTCAATAAGTATAAAATTATAATGATAAAATTACAAAAAATATTATCTACGATTTATATATATTCATTATTTTTTGCCAATGCTCAGGCAGAAGAGATTAATGCTGATCAGAGATTTTTTTATATTGGGACGGAAGCTGGAATAGTAGAGCCGGTGGTGAAAAAATTTCGCCATAATTCCGGCACTGGTTTTACTTTAAAAAGGTCTAAGATGTATAGCGGTAAGATTGGTTATAGCTTCTATCCGCAAATGGCAATTGAGCTTTCGGTAACACACCAACCAAAATACCGACTACATTATGTTTTACCACAAAAAGAACTAGCTCCCTCTCTAATTATACCACAAACTCCAGGGATCACTAAGGTAATTTCCAATATATATATGATTAATTTAGTATATGATCTCGATAAAGTGCAGGAAATAACTCCTTTTGTTATATTAGGTGCTGGGGTGGCACGGGTAAAAGTTAGCTCTGCTTCTTCTCATTGGGATTTAATGAATGTAGAGTATTTTAGAATTAAAACAACTCGTAGTAATTGTTTTGCTTAGCAAGTGGGTCTTGGATTTTCTAAGGAGTTATCTAGCAATTTTAGCATTGATGCAGCAGTAAAATTACAAGCTGCTCATTCAATAAAGATTAACTATGCTACTTTGGATATGAAAACCCAGCAATTTATACCAGCCACTCCTATTAAAAAAACCATAGGGGTTGGAGAATTTGGTATAGGATTTACTTATAAGTTACCAATTTAATGCAAGAAGACTATTAGTGTATTGAATTTTTTAGTGTATACTAGTAAAAATTTAAAGAATTGACAACAAAATACGGTGTTATCCGTGTTTTGTTTTACGTTATGGAGAATATATGACCACTAATTTAGAACTCACCTCAGCACCTCATAATACATACGATGAAGTGCCTTACGAAAGTTATCCGTACGCCTTAACCAATCCATATCACCTACGGACGCTTGCTGTTTTATTTGGGATGAAACCAACAGCAATTGAGACTGCACGAGTTCTAGAGCTAGGATGTGCTGCAGGCGGGAATTTAATACCTCATGCTGTTAATTATCCTAAAGCACATTTTGTTGGAGTTGATCTATCTAAAGTGCAAATAGATGAGGCTAATAAACATAAAGAAGGATTAGCTCTTAAAAATATAGAATTCCGACATTGTTCTATTACAGATATTGATGAATCATTTGGTAAATTTGATTACATAATTACTCATGGAGTAATCTCTTGGGTACCAAAATTTGTTCAGGATAAGATTTTTGAAGTAAGTAGTAAAAATTTATCAGAGAATGGAATCGCGTATATTAGTTATAATACACTACCTGGTTGGAATATGGTTCGTACCATAAGAGATATGATGCTTTATCACTCAAATACATTTAATAACATTCAAGATAAAATTGCTCAATCTAGATTGTTACTTGAATTTGTTAAGGATAGCTTAGAAACTTCCGACTCTCCTTATGCTCAAGTGTTAAAATCTGAAGCCAGTTTGCTTGCCAAACAAAATGATCATTATTTGCGTCATGACCATCTAGAAGAAGATAATGTACAATATTATTTTCATGAATTTATGGATGAGGCTAAAAAAAATAATCTACAATATCTGTCTGATTGTAGTATAGCTAGCATGTATTTAGGAAATATGCCGGCAAAAGTTGTGGAGAAATTACAAGCAATAAATGATATTGTTAGAACCGAACAATATATGGATTTCATTACCAATCGTCGATTTAGATCAACCTTACTTTGCCATAATAGTGTTAAATTAAATAGATCTATCAATAATGAGGATATTAATAAATTTAATATGACATTTAATATAGTACCAGAAAAGCCTCTTGTTGATATAGATCTTAATTCACTTGAAACAGAGAAGTTTTTTTATAATGGTAATAAGGATAGTAGTTTATCAACATCTTCTCCTTATATGAAAGCAATACTCTATACTTTCTCTGAGAATATCAATAACCCAATGAGTTTTGATAAAATTGCCGTGAGTAGCAATAAAAAATTACATGGAACAAAATTGAATGAAATAAAGGCTGAGTTCTTAGCTAATGCCATGAAATTAGTATTGCAAGGATATATTAATATAACGTTACAGGTAACTCGAAAAGAAGTAGATCTTAATAAACCTAAAACATCAAAGCTTATTGCATATCAGGTAGCTCATACACCCAATATGTGGGTGACAAACCAAAGGCATGAGGTGGTAGCTATTAACCTTTTTGAAAAATTTGCTCTGCAATATATGGACGGTAAGCATGATAATAAGCAAATAATTGAATCTGTCATGCAGCATGTTAATCCTGGTGAGATGACATTAAGCCGTGACGGTAAAAAAATAGAGAATATTGATGAAGTCAGTAAAGAATTAGAAACATTCTTGCAACCTACACTAACTAGATTCGTGACTAATGCTCTGCTGATTTAAAGATAAGATATACTCTAGAACAGAAAATCAAGAATTGCGTCGTACCCCCATTTGGGATAAGAATTAGTTAATTCTTATCCCAAATGGGCTTTAATATTAGTAAATACACCTTCTCTACACGTCTATTAGCGAGAAGACCGTAAGGTCACGAAGCAATTATAAGTTGGAATCCAAATGAGTTTTCAAGCACTGTCCTGTTATTGATGATTTACTCTCACACACTTCTTGTACCGTACCTCTAGCAACAACTGTACCACCTGCAGTTCCACCTCCTGGACCAAAATCAATTATAGTATCAGCTCTACACATGACATCAAGATTATGCTCAATGACTGCTACAGTATGCCCTGTAGATACCAGCTCTCTTAAGATATTAAGCAGTAGTCCTACCTCCTCACAATGTAACCCTGTTGTAGGTTCATCCAATAAAAACAAAGTCTTTTGCTTACTAGCTTTCGATAATTCAGAGGCAAGTTTAATTCTTTGTGCTTCACCACCAGATAACGTTGAAGTGGATTGACCTAACTTTAAGTGCTCCAAACCAACCCACTGCATTAACTTCAGGACTTCGAGAATTTTCTTCTGCTTACTAAAGACAGGGATCGCATCACTTACTGTCAGGTCTAGGATTTCAGCGATATTATATTTCGCAAACTTCACTGCAAGCAGATCATCATTAAACCGCATACCAGCACAAGAGGGGCAATCCATCTCCACTCTAGGCATGAAAGACATATCAACCTGTACTACACCAGCTCCATTACAGTTCTCACAACGCTCATCTGATGCATTGAATGAAAATGCGTTGGCACCAAAGTCGCGTTTCTTTGATTCTGGCAAAGAAGCAAACAAATCCCTTATTGAATCAAAAAGATTTGTGTAGGTTGCTACATTGGAGCGAGATGATTTTGAGCCTATAGTAGATTGATTGACTGTCACTACTCGCTTAACATTTCCTAATCCCTCGACAGAAGTATATTTCCCAGGTACTTCTTTCGCTTTATTCAAGTGATTCCTCGTTATCTTATCTAAGATGCCAAATAAAAAGGTTGATTTTCCAGAACCGGATACACCCGTTAGCACAACCAATTGTTGTGTTGGTATAGAAACATCAATATTCTTAAGGTTGTTTTCACTCGCACCACGAATAGTAATTGCTTTCCCATCACCCCGAGCTGAAGGATCGAGTTTGATAGCTGCCTTCCTAGCTAAGTGCTTACCAGTAATAGATTTTTCGCAAGCCATAACTTCAGTAGGCGTGCCAGAAACCACAATTTCTCCACCTTGAGTTCCTCTTCCAGGACCTACATCTATTATATAATCTGCACTCTTAATAACATCGGGATCGTGTTCAATGACCACTACAGTATTGTCATTTCCTTGTATCCTTCGCAGTGTTTTTAATAGCTTAGCTGTATCATGGGGATGTAAGCCAGTTGTTGGTTCATCTAGAATATATAAAACGCCAGTCAGCGAGCTACTACCAAGAGCATCAGCTAATTTAAGTCTCTGTGCCTCTCCTGCAGACAATGAGGGAAGTGTCCTATCTAAAGTAAGATAGTGCAAACCAACTTCGATTAAGTTTGATGCACGCTCTTGCAATCCGTTTGAAAAGGCGGTATATGCTTGCAATTCATCCTTCGGAAGGATCCTTTCCAGCGTCTCTAACCACTTAAGTAGTTCGCTTAGGCTGAGACCATTGACTTCTGTAATAGTTTTGCCGCCCACGGTTACCTCCCTCCCGAGTTTTCCTAAGCGGGCATTGTTACAGGATGGACACGCACTTCTTACCATAAATTTTGTGACACTATCTGGTGCCTTACTAGGATTTTTCTTATACTGAGTCATTAAATGAGGAACGATGCCTTCAAATTTACCCTCACCAACTTTTTTAGGTGCTTTGAGTCCCTTATGGTTCTTAACAAAATCTGGGTATGTGATTCCGTACAGTAAAAAATTATGCAATTCCTCAGAATAAGACTTTATGGGTAGATCTTGGTCAAAAGGAAAATCATAATATTTGCTAGCAGCTTCAATTACCTTCGTATAATGAGTTGCAACACCTGACTCCCAATACCTAACCCCTCCATTAATGATAGTTTTTTCTCCATCAAGTAAACCGGATATATCAACGTCGAGAGTTTCACCTATTCCTTTACATGACTCACAGATTCCAGAAACTGCATTAGGGGAAAAATGTGACATTTGCAGTATTTCTAATTGCTCATTACAATGAGGACAACCAAAATAACTTTTTTTGCTTTTTTTAGTCGATGAAGAATCGGTATTTCTTTCTTCAGTTTCAACAGTTATCAGTTTATGCTTACCTTGTAATGGTTGCTTAACTTCAGCATTGCAGCTGCTACACTGCTGATTGCCAATAGTAGCAAATAGATTTCTTAGGAGTGTTAAAATGCCTGTTTTTGTCCCCACCAGCGAACGGGAATTAAAATCCGTTTTTCGCTGAGAAATGGTTATTGCCGGAGATAAGCCCAAGATGGTATACACTCTTGGCTTTGGAATGTGATCAGTAACCAAGCCATATCCACCCAAAAGTTGTCTGACGCATTCGCTTGCTAAAACATCAACAGCAATGGAAGACTTACCTGAACCTGACAGACCGGTGAACGCAACTAAGCGTGTTTTTGGTATCTCAAAGCAAACACCTTTTAAATTATGTGCATGTGCACCATGCACAATAATCCGACCGTGCTGCGGTGTGACAGGTAAATGACATTTACTCGAGGAACATACAAAATTGTGCATACGTGAACTCCTATCATTTTGTTTAGAAGGTGGCATTTTATCAGGTTCTGTCACATTTATAAATCATGGTCTAGCAAAAATCGTAAAACCTCGGATTTTGGACATTATTATGCCATGAGTATAACAAAATTTTCAAAAGTAGAAAAATTATTATTAGCTCCAGTAATTTGTCTTTTTTGAATCATACGAATATTTTCTATACCAGTGATAGTAATCGCAGCAGAACGAAAACTTTTAAAACCAAGTTTCTTGATAAAGCGGTGGTCAAAGCATTCTTTCGTAAAGTATTTAAATATAATGGTCGTCCTGATAAAGTAGTACAGTATCTAACATTATGGGTTGGCTTTAATCAACTTCTTTCTACTATCAATACTTCATTATTGCCTGTTTTAGCTCTTAATTGGCATTTGAGAAAGAAAGGAATGAAGGCAGTTATCAGACCTCCAAACCATTCATTATCAGTTAAATTAGAGCTTGTCCGCAAACTAAGTAATAGAAGTAAATATCCTACGAAGAAGTAATCGACTCATAGCCAAAAAAATTATATTTTCACTAGAATCAGTAAGAAAATCATATTCCTTGGAGAGCCTTCTATTTCTATTTATCCAAGCAAAGCTTCTCTCAACAACCCATCGCCTTGGCTGTACTTTAAACCCAACTTCTCTTGTTGACAATAGTTCTGATGGTGTACTTTTTGGTATCCAAAATCTGCACGCTGGTCGTTTAACAATTTCTAAATCTATGTTATACTTTTCCTTAATGAGACCCTTTAAATCTACTTAAAGTTTTTTTACTAATGTCCACACTAATATAAGTTGTTGCCATATAGAGCCTCATGATTTATATTAATAATAGGATATGCTACAGCAAGGTTTAAAAACCTTATGACATCCGTTCGTAGTCTTTACCCAAACAGGATGGGTCTTTGCTGAGGTACGAAGTCTTTAAAATTCAAAGCTTCAATTCGAGATACAGTTTACCCATCCTACACCATATATAACTGATCATGTTATATTTATCATGGCTTTTTTATTGTATGAGTTCGATATGAGACATGGATTTAACATTCTCGATGTTTCGGCACAACTGTTGAAAGTTAAAAAATCGTCTAAGCGCCGTTAGGCGCTGTGGCAATCTTCATGATAGTCAAGACCTCCTTCACAAGATTGCCACGTCGCCGCTTGCAGCGACTCCTCGCTAATAGACGCTTTAAGCCTTACAACAACACTTCGCTAATAGACAATTTTTTAACTTTCAACAGTTGTGATACTCACTCCACCGCTCCTGCTATCCAATCCTCCTGAATTGACTATATCTTAGTTTTTGCTTCTGCACTAAAATTTCTACTTTGTTTCTTTGTCATTCGTTTATCCTAAGTATAATTTTTTATTCTATCTTATTACGAAACAAAACTACATGCTTTTTTATCTAAATTTTTTAGCCCATTATATAAGGAGAGAAAACAAATTCTGACGACAAACTTATCAGGAAGAATCAGTTCGTAGGCACTCTTATTAAACAAAAAGGGCTTTCTTTTTTAAAAGAAAACCCTTTTGTTTGAAGTAATAGATAAGTAAACTTAAAAGATTAGTTTAGAAGTTTACACGAACTTTTAAAGTACCTTGGTGACCAACATATTTACTAGCTAAATATGCATCGTAACCAGCTCCATACTCCATATTACCAGCTTTAGCAGTAACACCTAAACCAAGGTTAAACAATGTTTTTGCCTCTTTGTCAGATCTAGTAGCAAACGAACTAGTCATACCATCTAATTTAGCACTAACTTTCCCTGAACTACCAAATAACTTTTGCGAAACAAAAGCATGTGCTTCAGGCATCACTGTAATACCGCTAGTATCTACAGAAACTGCAAATCTAGTACCAAGCACAGCTTCAACTTTATTGTTAGTCTTCTTAGCAACGACCTTATTTGCGTTGTCCGTACCAGTTTCCTTATAACCTTCATCGCTAGATCCTGTATAACGAATTCCAGCCATCGGTATTAATGACATTGAGTCAGACATTTTAGCATTGTAACCAAATAATACTTGACCACCGTAAGACAGAGAATCATAACTAGCTTTAGCAATTTGCTGACCACTAGCATTACGAGAAGTAGGAACTTTTCTAGGATCGCTATTCTTAATTTTATTTGAACCAAGAGAAACCAAACCTTGTACAAAGAAATTTTTATCAAGTTGTTGTGATCCATAAATAGAGAGCATCACAGTATTAATGTTTGTTTTTTCTCCAATTTTATAATCTTTGTATTTCATATCAGTTCTAACAATACTAACAGCAGCACCGATCATTAGATTTTCGTTTGCTAAAGCATCGAAACCAAGGATTCCACCAGCAGATTTCGCTTTATAGCCAACAACACTACCTTCACCCTTCTGAACAGCTTGATTATAGTATGGCATAGCCCATGCACCCATTGATTCACCAGCTACATCATCAGAGCCACTAGCTACAGGTTTTTGTTGATCATCAACTTGGGCAAGTCTTGCTCCCACTAAACTAGCAATCCCAGCATTAGTATGTTCGACAGCATCAGTTACTAGTGCATTCTCAGCATTTGTAATTCTTTTTAGTGCTTCACCACGTACTTTTGGGTCTTGTGATAACGTACCAATATCAGTCATAGCAGCTAATGCCTCACGACCAAGCAAAGCAGCATTTTCCTGATCTTTATCATCGCCACCAGCAGCTTTCATATCAGCTGGAGCTACAGTTGCAGCATCATTTAAACGCAACAAGTAAACATCTTTATCATCTTTAGTAGAAACAACCCACTTTGCATATGCTTGATTTGTTGATTTTGCTACTGTTAGAGAACCAAATCGTACATCATTACCTAGAATTAGATTTTTACCATTGCTAATCAACTTGTACTCTTGATCCGCCCCTAATTGAGCTTCATCCTTCACAACTATAACATTAACTGGTACACTAGCAGCCACCTCTATAGGAGTATTAACTTCTATAGAGCCAAGTTTTCCATCTGCAGTTAAGGTAGTTGCAATAGAAGTTTTAGGACCCCATGTAGAATTTACGTCATTTTGGTTATCTTGGAAGATTAACTTACCAGAGTCCAAATTAATATTGGCATTAACATGTGAAGTACCACTAATTATGTTGCTATCCTCAATTTCGATATTTTCAGTACCGAAGTTAACTACTTTTGCATACATAGCAGCATTCCCCAAGCCTACTGTTTTATTGCCATTAAATGTTATAGCCTTAAAACGAGCATTCTCTGTACCAAGCTTAGCAGTAATACCAGCATAATCTGTGAAGTTAATCTTATTATCTTCTCCCTTACTGGTCATATCAGCCTTCACCCAAACACCATCTTTAAACTCAGCTACAGAACCACCTTTATCACTACCAACTTGTAGTCTACCAGCTACTATTCTACCAGCTTTGTAAACTACATTGTCATTAATAATACCATTATTGACATAAGTATCACCAAAGTTTTCGGTATTTACTTCAAAAGTTACATCTTTTAAGCTGTATTCGTCAGAACCTAAACCATAAACCTTATCAGAACCAACCTTAAAGTTAACAGCACCTTGATTATCAGTTGTAGTTGTTACACCAGCAAAGAAAGTTGGAGTATTAACATCTAAGGTATTATCTCCAGCAAATTGTAGATTAACCAAATGATCCTTATCAGTACCAATATGGTTAGGTTTACTAATAGTGTGATTAATATCTGATAATATAACTGTAGGTCTAGCGTCTATAGGACTCTCATCAGGAGTACTAAAAGTACTATCAACATTTATATCTTTAAGTTTCATATTTGAAGCTAAAGTTAAGCTTGCAGCAGTTGCAAACTTAATATTGCTAAATTTCAGACCGTTATCACCTACTAATTCAACATTACCACCATGCAATTCTAAGGTAGATATACTGCCAGCATTAGCATTTGCTGTAGTAGTGAATTTTACACCAGTACCAACACCAGCAGCATTAACAAATTTTAGTATTCCCTTACCAGGAACATTACCAACAACTGCATTAGCAGTATAATTACCATCTACAACTAATGTAGATCCGGCATCTGCTAATTCTATATTTCCGCTGAAAAAGCCTTGACCCGATGTAATTGCCTTAACACCAGCATTTACTTTGAGACTCTTAAAATTCCTTCCTGATGTTCCTATGTCGCCTTTTAGAGCAGCATCCCCAGCAAAAATTAGATGACTTCCGCCAGCTCCATTGGAAGCAGTTATACTATTAGCAGTAATATCATTACCTTTATAAAGAGTAAGAGTCTTATTATCTGCTGTAAACTCAATCTCCTTTACTCCCCCATCCTTAGAAGTTGTTGTATTATATAAGGCAACATTCTCACTAACTTTAAATATAGCTTCCCCTGCATTTGTCAAAGCTCCAAAGGCATATTTAGCATCACCAACGTCCATCTTAACTGTTGAAGCTTCACCACCAAAATCAATTCCAGCAATATTAACCCATTTATTGGCTGCAGCTATGTCAAAGTTAAGTTTTTGTCCTTTCAGTAATAATTTATCTAGAGGCTTTTTATTATTATTATTATCAGCAGGATTCATACCAATAGAGCCAACAATCTTTAAAGTACCATTTTTTTTCATTTCAGTTGCATCAATAGTACCGTTACCATTAGCACTCATTGTAGATGTAATGGTTACATCACCTGCTTTATTAGTTAATTTCAATGTTCCACCATCAGTATTACTAAAGATACTAGCAGCATTAATCGTAGCACCACCAACTTTTACTGTTTTATCCTTAGGGATGATAATATTACCAACTGTTCCAGCACCAGCAGCACCAATGTTACCAGTAATTTCAGCATTACCCTCAAACGTTAAATTTGAAGCAGCAGCATCAACATTAGCAGCAACTTCATTAATATTACCGATCAGTTTATAACCATCAGTAAATGTAAAATGTGTATTAGCCGCCTTTCCTCTTAGTTCAGTGACAGTATGCTGTCCTGACAATGTCAAAGTACCAGCTTGTGTATTTTCAATTGCAACTAAGTTGTTTATTATATCAGCTTTTAATACACCCTCACCTTTAAAAATTATCGTCCCAACTTTAACTGCACCGCCACCGTTTAAGTCAGCATGAAAGTTTCCTTCAAGTGTTTTACCAGCTTCCACAGTAATTGTACTATTAGCTACACCACGGAAATCTGTTGTACCAAGATTACTATTTTCGTTTAGAGTTAGATTTGTAAGTGCTTTCATGTTTGTAGCACCATTATTTCCTACATCAACCACACCGTTGAAAATGATATCCCCACCGTTAGATTCAATCTCTTGAGCATATACTCCTCCTGTAATTGTTGCAAGATTAGCAGCAGTAACTATGAACTTCTTAGCTCTATGCTCCTTATCTATACCAATTACGGCACGAGCTGGACCTCCAGCACTAGCAAGCAGTCCAGCTGCTGCATCAGTATGGAAGTGGATTATACCGTGTCCATCTTTATCACCACCAAGAGATCCATTATCAACTGTAAAGTTCGAAGCATCAGGACCTGCTTTAGAAGTAAGTAATAATGTACCACCACCATTAGCACCAAAGTTGATTCTACTATCTGCTCTTTGTTGTAAGTGCAACGTAGCAGCAGCAGCAGTAGATTTGAATTCAACAGTGCTACCATCAGAGATGTTAATTGTCTGGGCTGTAGCAACTGATGCTTTGTTAAATGTTATTGTATTATTAACATTGTCAATATCCAATGTTGCATGTGCACCGTTAGCAACTTCAAATTTAGCAAACGTGATGTTAGCAGCAGTAATAGGTTTAATATTTAAGGTATGATCACCTACAGCTGTGAAGTCAATCGTACCTAAAGCGGCATAATTGTTAATAGCTGTAGTAAAACCATGGTGAACCTCAGCAGCATCTGCACCGTTTAAGGTAAGAGTACTACCAGGAGCAACAAAAGTAAAATTTACTACTTTATTACCAGCAGCAGCATGACCAAGAATATCAACGACAGAACCAACAGTAAGATTTGCATTAAGTCTTACAGAAACATCATCCTTGCCACCAGCACTAATTGCCCGAAGCGTACGATTAATATCAATATTAATTACATGATGATCATCACCAAATATAGCTGCATGACCTTCACCTGGACCTGCTTGGTCAACATCAGCAGTAGCAGCACCAGCATTATCAACACCTGACCATTTCCCAACTGTACCATTTGGTGCACCAACGTCAGCTGGGCTACCGGCAGTAATCCTAGCGTCTCCGACCATACCAAATGCTACATTACTTCCACCTACTATAACTGAAGCAATAGAAGCAGTCGCTAGCAAGTTTTTCAAAAAACTGCTTTTTTTACTTTTATTATTCATAATTTTTTCCTATTTAAGTTAATTCATTTTCTAAATACAGTTTCTTGGAGCAATTAGTTTCAAAAGTTATTTCTGCTCGATGTCATTCCCGTGCAGGTAGAGAAATCTAAAAAAACAGCCTAGCAGACTATATTAAACTTTTCTAGCCCCATACTTTCGCAAGGGCAACCATCGAGTGCACAGGGATGACCCTACGCAATCATAATACCTTAAAACCTTTTTAGAAATATCTAAACACGCAGCTACTATATATGTAAAAATAATTAATTACAAGCTACTTGACTATTTTTTTTATAAATTTCTATCAACTGTGTTATATTTGAAACAGCTATAGAAATTTGTCATATCATGATAGTTTGACTTACTTGACTCCCAAACTTTCTTCCAAGCACCAAACAAACCGCTGTGCATTTGTGATATAGTCAATTGATGAGAATTTGGTGACGTCGTCTTCGATCGCTCGCCTATTATCTATAGGCTTCGCTCCATCGTTCCTAGCATCAAATCCTCCTGAATTGACTATAAACATAAACAAACTGTTGTGGTGATCTATCAATCTTAAGTATAGGCTAAAATAAATCCTTCTTTAAACCAGTTTGTTAGAAGACGCGAATTCGGGATAAGAATTAACTAATTCTTATCCCGAATTGAGGTAGAAGGCACAAGTGTTGAAAGTTCAACAAACGTCATTGCGAGGAGACCGTAGGTCGACGAAGCAATCCATATGACAAGCTTCATGGATTGCCGCACTCACATACGTTCGCTCGCAATGACGGTTTAGGGCTGGCAACGCTCATTGCAATGACGTTTGTTGAACTTTCGACAGTTGTGGGGCGTAGTGGACAATTTCAGAACCACGATAGACATAAAATTATTAGTTATTCAAGCACTAACGCTCTATTATTAAAGATTTGTTACTTGATATTGTAAATCCATATTTTTACCATAAAAAGCCATGCAGATTTTTAGTATTTGTTTAACATGTTGATGTTCTTTTATTTTAGTATCATATTTCCTATCAATAATTTGTTGTAGACCAGACCCTGCTATAGTCGTTAAATCTTCTGTATTTTTAGCTATCTTATACTCAATAATAATTGCCTTATCTCCTTTACCAGCTTTGGGGATCATGATTACATCAGGGCGTCCATCACCTGATTCTTGCTCACTTGATATTATATAGCTCGGTGCTAACATGTTAACAATCCCTAGCATAAAGCCGCTATAAAATAATTCGGCCTTTTTCTCTCCCACTTGATGAAAACTAGTAGCGTTAAGCAGCAACTCCTGCATTTTGTGTTTAAACTCCTCTATTCTGCCATCTATTAACAAGCTAATAAATGAGTAGTACCTAGAACTATCAATGTTTATTTGTTTGCTAACCCATTGGAGTACTCTTTTTTCGTAAATATATTTTACTTCATAATTAGGAATAGATAGTTCATAAATATCCCTTTCTGGCATCTTAGCATGTGGATTTAAATAGCCACTAAATAACAATAAACTAAACAACCCTTCCGGCTGACCAATGTCCATGAAACTGATATGCTTGGTAATGCTAGAAATGATAGGTTTACCAGCAGCTAATAGCTGAATATCCTGCTGCATTTCATCTGACAATAAGATATGGTCGATCCAACCAGTTCCTCCACTATCTAGCCAGTAATGATCAAGCTTACCTTCACTTGATAAACACATCATAATTGACCAAGGATTATAGATGACTTCTTCCCCAAAATTATAGCCATTATACCAATCCTTAATTTCTGCTGGACTGGTAGTAAGTGGTACTTTAGTTAATAACTCATCTACTTCTGTTTGAGTAAATCCATAGCTACTTGCAAATTTTTTATCTAATAAACTATATTCTTTAACATTATTCAAACCGGAGAATAACTCAGCTTTGGCAATCCGCAAAATTCCTGTAATAACTCCCCGTTCAACTGGTAATTCCTGATCGCCAGTTTCCTTTTTAAAGGTAGATTTCATGATGCCACGAAAAATTTCTAACACTTTCTGAAATTCTGCCTCATTAGTACCAAACCATCTGTAAGCACTATTAATGGGCGTATCATATTCGTCAATTAACACCCAAGGCTTTTTATTATAATGTTTGTACAGCAATCGGCTTAAAATAGCCAAACTATTCTTGATATTGTCTAGAGTTACCTCGCCAAATAAATATTGGTTGAAATCAGCTATCTCACTTATTTTAAGTTTGTTACTATCACTTAAATAGCTATGTGCCTGAAACAATTTCCGTAACTGGCTCTTTACCCCCTGTTTGATATCATGATAGCTTGAACCTTCTACGCTTTTAAAGGTGATGAATATTACGGGAAATTGACCTTGGCGTTTCATTATATTTTCATAAGCCGCTATCTTTAAAGGTTGCAATTTTTTTACTTCGTCAAACCCCAAATCTACTTCTCCTCCAACAAATAATTTATAATTTACTCGCTCTTCTGGCGGTAAAGGATTACCCCTATTATCTAGCTCTATTTCTAGAAAGCATCTGACCATATCCATATTAATACTCTTGCCCCAACGCCTTGGACGAGTAATTAGAGTCACTACACTATTATCCTCTAGCAATTCTTTGATCATTAGGCTTTTGTCAACAAATACATCGCTATTTAATAGTAATGTCTTAAAATCATCAGTACCAACAAACATCCTTAGTTGATAATTAATATTATTTTTGCTCTTTTTTTCTGTCATTGTTTTTACTATTTTTTACTAACTATAATATCATTATACACCTGTTTTATTATCCACTAATAGATTATTAGTAAAATTTTTGCTAATAATACTATTTTTTATCAATATTGAAGTCAAACCTTAACTTCCTTAACTTTTGTATTCTGGTCGAAATTAATTATATATGCCTCTTCTACACCTAATAAGTTAAAATGCACTCGCGTCAGCCGCTTCAAGAGTGCATTTTTCCTTATAACAAAGCCAGTTCGATATAAGAATTATTAATTCTTATATCGAGATTTAGGTTATTTACAGTTGCGACTTTTAAATTACCATGAGGCAAGAGCATACTAAAAAAGTATTAGGGGAATTGCACAGTTGCCAATATAATTAGATTTACGCTAATAATTTATACAAGGATCAATGACTATTTTTTTGACAATCATTATTGTTCTAATGATAGGATGTGCCGCACTGCTTTCAGCTACTGAAACAGCCATCACCGCGTCTTCTCCGGGGAAAATACAAAAATTTAAGGCAAAAGGTGCTAAACGTAACACTGTATTACAAGTTCTAAAGAATAAAGAAAAAGTAATTGGCACATTATTGATTGGTAATACTCTGCTTAATACTGTTTGCACTACCATTGCTACCAGTATATTTATCGACTGGCTAGGTGATGGCGGCACTGTCGCAGCTTCAGCAGTTATGGCTTTCGTGATAATTGTTTTCGGCGAAATAATACCTAAAGCTATTGCTGTAGCAAAAGCAGAACAGTTAGCATTATTCACTTCTCCAGCAATTATATTTTTCCTAAAGCTTTTGAAACCAATTAATTCTATTTTTGAAGTTATAGTTAAGCTGTTCTGTTTTATTTTCCGTATTAATCTACAACAAAATATCTCGGGAACAGAAGAAGTCAGAGGAGTTATTGAACATTATCATCAAGAAGGTAATGTTTATAAATCTGACCGTGACATGTTAGGGGGTATATTAGATATTAGGAAAATGACAGTATCTGAAATTATGATACATAGAAGTAACATAGTAGCCATTAATGTAGATTTGCCTAAAGAGGAGATAGTGAAGCGAGCATTATTATCCAGCCCCCATACAAGAATACCATTATGGAAGGATACTCAGGACAATATAATTGGCGTACTGCACATGAGAGATCTACTCCGGGCTCTTTATGAAAAGAATAACGATGCAAAAAAAATTAATATCAAAGAATTAGTAAATCAGCCTTGGTTCATACCTGACAATGCCTTGGTAACTCATCAACTTCATGCTTTTAGGGAAAGAAAGAGCCATTTTGCCTGTGTTGTTGACGAATATGGTGATCTACAAGGTATTATTACTCTAGAAGATATTCTAGAAGAGATTGTTGGTCCTATTATCGATGAGCATGATTATCCTATTAACACAATTGTAAAAAAATCTGATGTGGAGTTTATTATTGATGGATCTGTAACCATAAGAGATGTAAATAGAGAATTAAATTGGAGTCTACCTGATGATGACGCAAATACCATAGCTGGCTTAATTATCCATAAACTTGAGCGTATTCCCAATCAAGGAGAATCTATCAAGATATTTAATTTAAGTATCACCATTAACAAAAAAATAGGTAACAGACTTGATAGCATAAAAGTCATTATTCTACCAAATAAAGAATCTGAAAGTGATAAGTAGTCTTGGCAATTATTTACAAATATCTGCAATCTTATTCAGCATACTAACAGTTGTTAGTTCTTTATATTTATATCGTTCTGCTACTTTTTTTTTCTACCTTAGTTTCCTGTCAACATTATTATCTTTCTTACTATTAGTATATGGATTTATCATATCAGATTTTTCTGTGCAGAATGTCTTTCTGAATTCTAGTACATTAAAACCTCTTGGATTTAAAATTGCTGCTAGCTGGGCAAGCCATGAAGGTTCTATACTGCTGTGGCTATGTTTGTTGCAGATTATAGGTTTTATTTACATCGCTCTATTCAATAGCCGTCCAACTCAAGTATATCACATAATTATACTAGCACTAATACAAATATTATTTGGTAGTTTTATTTATTTTACCTCTAACCCATTTGACAGCCTATCATTCCGTCCCGCCCAAGGTCTTGGTTTAAACCCTATGCTGCAAGATATTGCACTAATAATACATCCACCTATATTATATTTAGGTTACGTCTGTTACGTCGTACCTTTCACATCTGCTTGCGTAATCCTACTTACGTCTAGTTTAGACTTTATTAATCTCAGAGCAATTAAAATATTTACCAATTTAGGAATGCTATTTTCAACCTTAGGAATAGCCTTAGGATCATGGTGGGCTTATAGAGAACTTGGCTGGGGAGGGTTTTGGTTTTTTGATCCAGTAGAGAATATTTCCCTGTTCCCATGGCTATCTGCTATTGCTCTACATCATTCAGTCTTGGTAACGATAAAATCTGGACAAATGAAGAATTGGACTATAACCTTATCAATCATCACTTTCTTACTTGTAGTATTTGGTACGTTTTTGGTACGTTCAAGCGTAATCACCTCAATTCACTCTTTTGCATCATCACCTAAGCGAGCAATCTACATGCTAGCAATATTTGCTATCCTCGCTACATCAAGTTTAGTTTTACTCATTCTAAAAGGTCAAAATATCGGTATCCTTCTTCCGACAAAATTAGACAAACCTAGACTTATTATTTGGGGTAGTAGCTTTTTCTTAATAGCCTTAGTAGTATTACTATGTGCCACCATTTACCCCATAGTTTATTCTTTATTATACCAAGAATCTATTACCATTAGCGAAAGATTTTTTATCAATAATTTTATAATCTTTATTATTCCAACGCTTTTACTAGCTGGTATTGCTCAAACAAATAATATAAGAACAAAAAACCTACTAGACTTCTTGCATAAATCAAAAAAACTTTCGGGGTTTTTAGGAAAAACGAAGCCAAACACCGCAGCACACATAGACGATTGTTACGGAGCAAGGCAAGTTTCGAGCGAACAAGAATCACCAACTAGATTGATTTATCCAAGAAGTCTACTTATCCTAGCTTTTTCTTTAGTAATAACTTTTACTAGCTCGTATCAAATTCAGTATGGTTTTATTTCAGCATGTACCATGACATTTTCTCTTTTTCTAATAATACAAAATTGTTATTACATACTAGCAAAAAGTAATTTTTTTAGAAAAAAGCTAAAAGCTATTGCAATGATCTTAGGACATCTAGGTTTTGGATTACTTGTTTTTACTATTACTGTTAATTCATTATTACAGAGCGAAGTAGATTTTATAGGAAAAGTTGGAGACAAGGTAGTATCAGGAAATTTTGAAGTTACGCTCAGAGATATTAGAGTATCATCAGCTCAAAATTATTATCGTCAAATTGCTGAATTTTGGATTCAGGATAAACAGAATAATATCACTATATTAAAGCCTGAAAATAGATTATATATAATAGAAAAGCAGCTATCGCAAGAAAGTAATATATATTCTTATTTAACTTATGATCTTTACGCAGTTCTAAGTAAAATTGATGATGATGTAATTCACGCAAAAATATATTACAAACCAATGATGAGTTTTATTTGGATATCTATTATGCTTATGGCTGGAGGATTCTTAATCGGATTATTGAAAAAATGACAGTTTTCTTCTTAATAAGGCATGGTGAAACCGATTGGGCATTAAACGAGAGGTATAAATTAAAAGGTGCAAGTAGAGATTTACCTTGTTTGACAGAAAATGGCATAAGAGAAGCTAACGAAGTATCTAAAGACCATAGATTAAAAAAAGCAGAAATAATTTTATCTTCTCCTTATACTAGAGCCCTTCAAACTTCTGCAATTATATCAAAAAATATTAACCTAGATATTATTGTTGAATTTGATTTAAGAGAATGGCAACCAGATTTAAATTTTATGATAAAAAATCAATACGAATTAAAAAGTACAATTGAGGATTATGAAAGAAATAATGGGGTATATCCAGCTGGTATTAGTAAAAGATGGGAATCAAAAGAGTTATTAAGTAATAGAGCAAATAACGTATTAAGAAGGTACTTAAATTATAAATATGTAATAGTTGTAACTCATAAACAAGTAATAAAAACTTGGATAAACACTATCAAAATAGATCACTGCTTTATTAATGAGTTAAATATGGTTTAAGTTAATAAAAGAAGTGTTGCTAACTTTCATAGCAACTTTGAGAAAATAAATCAATTCATGGTTAAATTATTATTGACTATTTACTATATTTAGTATATGATTGATTTGGAATAAAAAAGCATTTTTATGAAAACTACCTTACCTGACCGCTCACTAGTGATTAAAGAAAAGCTAGATAATATTATTAAAGAAATCTTATATGTAGGCAAATCAAAAATAGCAATGATTATCTTATTTGGCTCTTATGCTAGAGGAGATTGGGTAGAGGATATAGAGAAGGTAGGGGATATTAGTTATTATAAGTATCAAAGTGATTTTGATCTTTTGTTGATTTTAAAGAACGGAGAATATGCTGGCTATCCAGCTATCAACCTACAACATAAGATAGAGAACAGGCTAAGTAAAAAATTCTCATTAGATGAAAAACCACCAATTACTCTGATACTTGAACCTATTAGGTTGGTAAATAGGCAACTGGAAAAAGGGCAATATTTCTTTAGTGATATCAAGAAAGAGGGAATTCTTTTATATGATAGTGGTGAATTTATACTGTCTGAAGCTAAGGAACTATCATGGCAGGAACGCAGGCCAATAGCTGAGAAAGATTTTAAATATTGGTTTAGGAAAGGTATAGAATGCATAATTGACGTCCATAATATCTTACAAAGAAATAATTTTAATAAGTGTGCTTTTGAACTCCATCAAGCTACCGAGAGCTTTTATAATGCTATCCTGTTAGTTTTTACTGGTTACAAGACCAAGTCACATGATATACTAGGACTTGGCGATAGGGCTAGAAGTCATCATTACGATCTCTATAAGATATTTCCACATGAGACTCCTGAGCAAGAAGAGTGCTTTACGTTACTGCGAAATGCTTATGTTGATGCAAGATATGATCAAGATTATACAATTAGTAAAGAACAATTACTTTACCTTATTAACCGGGTAGAGGAATTAAAGATAGTGACTGAAAAGATATGTCTAGAAAGGATTAATAAAGAAGACTTAATGTGATTATTTTTCCTGAGGTATTTTTTCAATAAAAACTTTATCAAATTAGGAATATATACTCTTCTGCTTTGAAGAATTGTTTTTTGAAAATATAATGTTAGCATGCTCATCATTCATTTTCAAATCCAATTCTTCAAAACAGAAGAGTATAGATAATTTATGTAAAAAACTAACTATATAACTAGTATAGTCTAATGACTAATATTACCAACACTCATTGATAGGCTGGCTGAAACGAATTTCTCTAAATCTCCGTCAAGTATCCCCTTAGTATCAGAAGTTTCATGGTTGGTACGTAAATCCTTAACCATCTGATAAGGCTGTAATACATAAGATCTTATTTGATGTCCCCAACCATTTTCAGTCTTGGATGCATTTTGTTCATTAATATCATCGGTACGTTTTTTTAACTCTGACTCATAAAGCCTTGCTTTAAGCATTTTCATAGCTTGTGCTTTATTTTTATGCTGCGATCTATCATTTTGGCACTGGGTTACGATATTAGTCGGTAAGTGGGTAATCCTTACTGCAGAATCGGTAGTGTTTACATGTTGCCCCCCAGCCCCGGAAGACCTATAAGTATCAATTCTAAGATCTTTTTCATCTATTATAATGGAAATATCATCATCAATTTCTGGATATACCCAACTGCTAGCAAAACTAGTCATCCTTTTACCTGCGGCATTAAAAGGTGATATCCTAACTAGCCTATGCACACCAGATTCCGTTCTAAACCAACCATATGCTTGGTAGCCATTAATTTTGATAGTACATGATTTTATTCCAGCTTCTTCGCCATTAATAAGATGAATAATTTCGCTTTTAAAACCCAGCCTTTCTGCGAAGCGTAAATACATACGCATCATAATTGATGCCCAGTCGTGGCTTTCTGTTCCTCCAGCTCCGGCGTTGATTTCTAGAAAGCAATTATTACTGTCAAATTCTCCAGAAAATAAACATTCAGTCTCAAATTTTCCGGTAATAATAGATAGTTTCCCTAAATCTTCTTGAACTTGCTGCAAAACTTGTTGATCATTTTCAGTAAATGCCAAATCCTCAAGTTCTAAACATTCCGTAAAATTAGACTGAAGTTGTTTAAACGAGTTAAGCTTGATCTCTAGAAGTCTTTTTTCTTTTAGAATACTCGAGGCCTTCTCTTGATTATTCCATAGATCCGGATCTTCTGATATATTTTCTAGCTCTAAAAGCCTTTTGCTTGCATTATCGAAATCAAAGCGACCTCCTGAGCAGTTCTAAAGACTGTTCGATTTTTTTTACATAATGTTCAATTTCAGCACGCATTGTTAATTTTCCTACTATAAAATGGAATTTTATTATATAAAGATAAAACTTCTTTCTAATTTTAACATTATACCAAATATACCATGAATAATCAAAACTTTATCAGAAATTTCTCAATCATCGCTCATATTGATCATGGTAAGTCTACTCTAGCAGATAGATTAATTGAATATTGTGGGGGGCTGGCAGCTCGGGAGATGAGTCATCAAGTACTTGACTCAATGGACATAGAAAAAGAACGTGGTATCACTATCAAAGCACAGACTGTTAGATTAACTTACAAAGCAAAAGATGGTAATACATACTATCTAAACCTAATGGATACTCCTGGTCATGTGGATTTCTCTTATGAGGTGAGTAGATCGTTAGCTGCTTGTGAAGGTTCTTTGTTAGTAGTGGATAGTAGCCAAGGTGTTGAAGCACAAACTCTAGCAAATGTTTATCAAGCGATCGATAATAATCATGAAATTATTCCAGTTCTAAATAAAATTGATCTACCAGCTGCTGATCCTGATAAAGTTAAGCAACAGATAGAGGACGTAATTGGCATAGATGCAGGCGATGCATTGTTGATTTCTGCAAAAAGTGGTATAGGAATAGAGGAGATACTTGAAGCAATTGTTAATAGGCTGCCATGTCCAAAAACTAATCAAACAGATATTCTAAAGGCATTATTGGTTGATAGCTGGTACGATTCTTACCTAGGGGTAGTAATTTTAGTTAGAGTTATCGATGGAGTTTTACGCAAGAATATGCGTATTAAAATGATGGCTACCAATTCTACTTATAATGTTGAAAATGTTGGGTATTTTACTCCTAGAAAACATATATCAGATATTTTATACCCAGGAGAAATAGGCTTCTTTACTGCTTCAATAAAACAAGTTGCTGATTGTAAGGTTGGGGACACAATAACTGACGAGAAAAGACCTTGTCAGGAATCTCTGCCTGGTTTTAAGCCGCATTTACCGGTAGTGTTTTGTGGTTTATACCCTTCAGATGCTTCACAATTTGAGCATTTAAAAGATTCTTTAGCTAAATTAAAACTTAACGATGCTAGCTTTGAATTTGAAGTAGAGAGTTCAACAGCCTTAGGTTTTGGCTTTCGCTGTGGGTTTTTAGGGTTACTACATCTTGAAATAGTACAAGAAAGATTGGAACGCGAATTTGACCTTGATATGATAACCACCGCTCCTAGTGTGATTTATAAGATTAATATGCGTGGTGGAAATCAATTAGAAATACATAACCCAGCTGATTTGCCACCTGTGCAAAATATCGACTCAATGTTAGAGCCTTGGGTTAAGGCAACAATATTAGTACCAGATGAGTTTTTAGGTAATGTGTTATCTTTATGTACCGATAAAAGAGGGGTGCAAATTGAATTAACTTATGTAGCCGGTAGGGCTATGGTAATTTATCGATTACCGTTAAATGAGATAGTATTTGATTTTTATGATAAGTTAAAAAGTTATACAAAAGGCTATGCTAGCTTTGATTGGGAAATAGATGTTTATCAGGAGAGCGATTTGGTAAAATTATCTATTTTAGTTAATAGCGAGCCAGTTGATGCTTTATCTACTATAGTACATCGTTCAAGGTCAGAATATCGAGGTCGAGAATTGTGTAAACGCCTCAGTGATCTAATCCCAAGGCAATTATTTCAAATTGCTATTCAAGCTGCTATTGGTAGTAGAATAATTGCTAGAGAAACTGTCAAAGCAATGCGTAAAGATGTCTTATCTAAATGCTACGGCGGTGATATAACTCGTAAGCGTAAATTACTGGAAAAACAAAAAGCTGGCAAAAAACGTATGCGTAATATTGGTAATGTTGAGATACCTCAATCTGCTTTTATAGCTGCTCTTAAAATAGGAGATGAGTGATTTAGATTACTTCGCTTACGCTCGCTAATAGACGCTGTGGTATAAGTATTTGTAAACTTTCAACAGTTGTGCCCAAAGTGGCTTCTCGCTAATAGACTCTAGGCTATTTTCCCTATGACTTTTAAATGCCATGCGTAAGGTAATGGTATGGACCTCCTGATATACAGAATGAAAAGCAGTGACTAATCTTCTAGAGTTAATATTCAATATATTAAAACAACAAACAGGAGGCTAAGATGGATAGTTACCACAATTGGTATAGATATTGCAAAAAGAATTTTTCAAATTCATGGTGTAGATAAAAATGGTAAGACGGTATTAAAGAAAAAATTGATGAGAGATCAGGTTTTAACATTTATGGCTAATACGCCAAAATGTTTGGTAGGAATGGAAGCTTGCAGTGGAGCTAGTTACTGGGCAAGAGAAATAACTAAATTGGGACATATAGTAAAACTAATGACTCCACAATTTGTCAAACCGTATGTTAAAACTAATAAAAACGATCAAGCTGATGCTGAAGCTATATGTGACAAGACCTAATATGAGGTTTGTACCAATTAAAACTATAGAACAACAAGATATTTTGTCAATTCATCTGGTAAGAGAGAGATTGGTAAAAAGCCGTACGGCACTTGCGAATGAAATTAGAGGATTATTACATGAATTTGGTTTTATTATTCCTCAAGGGATCAATAAGGTTGTGATAAAATTAACTGAGATTTTAGATGAAGGAAATTTAAGTCAGCTAGGTTACCAAATATTTAGTGAACTGAAAGAGGAATTTTTGGATAATGATAAAAGAATAAAAGAGAGAGAAAAGAGATTAAAAATAATAGCTGGATTTAAACATAGTAATAAGGTATTGTAGGCTGAATTTAGTTCGTTATTAAATAATAATTATGCAAACAACAGCTGCGGTTACCAACAAAAAAACACAAATTAAAGAATATACTTCTTTTATCTTTACAATATTTTTGGCACTGATGATAAGATTTTTTGTCATGGAACTTTTTTTTGTGCCAACAGGTTCAATGAAAGCAACAGTGCTAGAGAATGATTATATTTTTTCAACAAAATATTCTTATGGATATAGTAATTATTCTTTTCCTTTTAGTCCCAATATTTTGAATGGGAGAATATGGGCGTCACAGCCACAAAGAGGAGATATAATAGTTTTTCGCCCACCAAATAATATGGATATTCGATTTATAAAAAGACTAATTGGTCTACCTGGAGATAAAGTACAATTAATCAATGATGTAGTGTATATAAATGATAAAGCCATAGAACGCACTGAAATTGGTACATATATAAGTGAAGAAGGAAAAAATTATATAAAATATAAGGAAATATTACCTAATGGTGTAAGTTATTTTTCTTATAAATTAAAACAAAATAATCATTCATTAATAAATAAATATGGTAATACGGAAAGCTTTTATGTACCAGAAGGTAAGTATTTCTTTCTTGGAGATAACAGAGATGAATCGAATGATAGTAGGATAGATTTAGGATTTGTACCGTTTAAAAATTTTATAGCCAAAGGACAATTTATTATTTTTTCTACAAAAGAAGAATTATGGCAAAGTGATATTGGGATAATTAATCAAATACTCCGTGTTGGTACTTGGCTGACATCTATTAGATTTAACAGAATATTTACATCCCTTTATACAGATAAAATATAAAATGATAACAAGTAAAGAATCAGCTCTTTCTGCTCCGGAAAAGCTTGAACAAGATATAGGATATAATTTTAATAATAAAGATCTTTTACTTGAAGCGTTAAGTCATCCTTCCCTTAAGCAACATACCCTAAAGCATGGAATTCAAAAAAACTATGAACGTTTAGAATTACTTGGTGATGCAATAATTAATTTTATCATTACTGAAATTTTATTTAAAAATTTCTCTACTTATGATGAGGGGAAATTAGCAAAAATTAGAGCATATCTAGTCTGTAAAGAATCACTTTGCAAAGTAGCTGCAAAAATCAATTTGTCAGACTATATTATTATGACCCATGGCGAAGCAGTATTAGGGGGAAGACAAAACCCTAATAATATTGAGAATACTATGGAAGCATTAATTGCTGCCATTTATCTTGATAGTAATATTGATACGACCCAAAAAATAGTATATGATTTGTGGTATGAGTTTATATCTATTACTGATTTAACTGATTATGACCCTAAAACTACTCTTCAGGAATTAGCACAAAGAAAGGGAATTGAAAGACCCGTGTATGAAGTGATAAAAAGAGAAGGATCTCCACACGCATCTATCTTCACTGTATTAGTAAAAATGGAAGCCTACCAACAAACTGGTACTGGTCATTCAGTTAAAGAAGCAGAAAAAGTTGCGGCTCGTAAATTAATGAACTACCTCAACAAGTTGTAAGGTTTAATCCGTGGGAATATCTCAAAAGACAATTTCTCTATGTATAATCGGTAAACCAAATGCTGGTAAATCATCATTATTAAACAAACTTATTGGACAAAAAATCTCCATAGTAACGAATAAAGTTCAAACGACTCGCTCCATTATAACTGGAATAGTTACTATAAAAGATACGCAGCTGATAATACTAGATACTCCAGGTATATTTGAGCCAAAGAAACAGCTGGAAAAAGCAATGGTACGGTGTGCATGGTCAAGTTTACATGGTGTAGATTTAGTTTTATTGATAATAGACAGTACGAAACCTATAGACCAATTTACTTTACAAATATTGAAAAAATTACAAAATCTTAAAATAAATTTAATGTTTTTGTTAAATAAAATCGATATTCCTTCTAAATACCTAGAAGAAATAGAAAATATTATAAGGTCTCAGTTCATAGATGCTAATATATTTAAAATATCCGTTTTAAACGGAGAAAATATCAATAATCTACTAAATTACATACAAAGCCAAGCAGAGTTGTCGCCTTGGCTATACGAAGAAGATGATGTTACTAACCTACCTATGCGATTTTTAGCAGCTGAGATAACTAGGGAACAATTATTCTTGAATCTCCACCAAGAATTACCTTATAATTTAACTGTTCAAACTGAAATGTGGCAGGAGAATAATGATAACTCTATCAAAATTCATCAGGTAATAGTGGTTTCAAAGAATTCTTATAAGACTATTATCTTAGGAAAAAATGGTTGTAAAATTAAAGAAATAGGATCTAAGGCAAGAATAGAGATGCAGCTAGCTTTTGATTGTAAAATTCACCTTTTCCTTTTTGTGAAAGTACTTGAGCTTTGGGAAAATGATCCACACTCATATAGCCATATGAGATTGCAACAGGCTCAAATATGAATTTTAAAGATATAGGTATAATAATTGCCAAAAAACCACTAAAAGAAAATACGGCTATTATTACAGTTTTTACTGAGAATCATGGCTTATATTCCGGTGTAATACGAGAAACATCTAAAAAATTTGGCTCTGTAAATCAACAAGGTAATATTGTTGATTTTTTTTGGCAAGCTAGATTACACGAGCATCTAGGAATGGCTAAATGCGAATTAATAAAATCTTACGCTGGTCTTTTAATAACTAATAAAATTAAGCTCTACGCTTTTAATTCAATTATTAGCCTTATTAAGATGGCATTTCATGAAAGAGAAAAACACAATAAATTTTTCCCAATTTTTGTAAAATATTTAAGTAGTCTAGCAAATAGTTTTATTTTTGAGGAATATATTAAATTTGAATTAGCCATACTTCAAGAATCAGGCTATGGTCTTGATCTGCACAAATGTGCGGTAACAGGTAGTAGGGAGAATCTAGGTTACGTCTCGCCAAAATCTGGAAGAGCTGTATGCTTATCAGAGGGGTTACCATATCAAGACAGGCTTCTAATCTTACCACAATTCCTAACCTCCACTAATAGCCAAATTACTAATAATGATAAAAAACAAGCTTTTAATTTAACTACATATTTTTTTCACCGGTATTTCTTTCACAACCAACAACAACTACATGCACGAGAGAATTTCATAGAATATATTATTCGATTCGCAACACTCACATTGTAAAAATAAAACTTATAGAAAATCATCCTCCAAAAGCAGAATCTGAAGAATTGTTTTGCTTTCTAGATCCCCCCCGGAAACTACTAAGTTTTTTAGATCTAGTCGGATGCTTCAATTTGCGTAGTGCTTTGGACTCTATTTGCCTAATACGTTCCCTAGTAACGTTGAATTGTTGTCCAACTTCTTCTAGTGTATGATCAGTACTCATTCCTATACCAAATCTCATTCTTAGAACTCTTTCTTCACGAGGAGTAAGAGTTGCTAAAACTCTAGTTGTGACCTCTCGTAAATTCGATTGAATTGCTGCGTCAAGCGGTAATACAGCATTTTTGTCTTCAATAAAGTCTCCAAGATAACTACCATCATCATCGCCTATTGGATTTTCTAAGCTAATTGGCTCTTTAGCTATTTTCATTACTTTTCGTACTTTATCAACTGGCATAGAAAGGCGAGCGGCAATTTCTGCCGGAGTCGGTTCATAACCTAGCTCGTTAAGCATCTGCCTAGAGGTACGAATAATTTTATTGATCGTTTCAATCATATGCACGGGAATACGTATGGTTCTAGCTTGATCAGCTATAGCTCTAGTAATAGCTTGCCTAATCCACCAAGTAGCATAAGTGGAAAATTTATATCCCCTACGATAGTCAAATTTATCAACAGCCTTCATTAACCCAATATTTCCTTCCTGAATTAAATCTAAAAACTGTAATCCACGATTTGCATATTTTTTAGCAATTGAGATAACTAGACGCAGATTAGCCTCTATCATAGCTTTTTTTGCCCTAAGGACTTGTCTTTCACCCTTTTGTATTGTATGCACTAACTTTTTAAATTCAATAATTGGCAAACCAATAGTCATTTCCATGGTTTTTAATTCACTAATCATTTGATCAATAGCATCAGATTCTTTAGCAAGGAAATTTTTCCAATTAGATTGCCTATTTTTTTGCATTTGCCTTTTCCAGCTTTCATCAATTACTGCTCCCATATATTCATTTAGGAAGTTCTGACGACTTATGCCATATTTCTCAGCTAATTTAAGGAAGCTCCCTTCTTTAGTTACTAATTCTCTATTTAGACTATATATTTTATTTAGAATTTCTTCTGTCCTTTTAGAGTGAAAATGGATACTAGAAATTTCAATAATTAGTAATTGTAGATTCTTGGTATATTTTTTGTTATCATGCAATCCTTTAGGCTGAGGATAACGTGTGTAATGTTTTTTTGCCTCAATTAACAACTCTTCAGAAAGTTTAGAAACTTTTTCCATACGCTTGATAACACTAGGTAATAACTGTAACTCAATAGTAGCTATTGATAAATTACTAGCTTCTTCATGTTCTTCATGATCTGATTCTATATAATTATTTTGATTCTCTTCAGAATTACTATCATCCCCGTTGAGCATATTAGCTTCTAGATCAATCAAATCTCGGAGTAGTATTTTTTCATTAACTAAATCTTCATGCCATTTTATAAAGAATTTCATCGATATTGGATTTTCACAAAGTGACTTAACCATTATCTCTTTGCCTTCTTCAATATCTTGGGCTACTTCTATTTCAGTCTCACGAGAAAAAAGTCCAACTCCTCCCATATCTCGTAAATATAATCTTACTGGATCATCGGTCGTACCTAAATTTTCTTCTTCACTTTCGTCTTCAGGCTCACGATCAACATTATTAGATAGTTTAAATTCATCATCTACATTAATATCAAGTTTGATCTCGTCATCATCACCTTCTATAATATCAACTCCAGCCTCAGAAAACTTTGATATTACCTTTTCTAAATCGTTTACTGATATATTATTAGTCATTGGAATGACTTTATTTAGATCATAATAAGTGACTGCAGTGCCTTTTTCTTTAGCTGTTTTAACTAGGTTATCAACTGCAGTACCAACTGCAGTACCTTTCACATCTATTTTCTCTTTTGCTTCTGTCATAATTTATAAACCTTGGGTCAATTAGTAAAAGATTCGTTTAGATTATAAATCTCTTTAGAGATTTTCAAAATTTCTTCTCGATATAATATAGCTTTTTTTAGCTCTTCATCTGAGCCATTTTGAATAATTGAGGTATATTCTTGTTTTAATAGCACTAGGTGATGTTTTTTATGCAACCATTGCCAAAGTAAGTCAGAATCGATATCATCCTTATTAAATGACAAATCTAGAAATAGATTATTGGATTTTGACAATACTGAAAAAGTGTCATAAAATCCAGTTTTTTCTGCCAAACCAATAATATTTTCCTGATCTAATATATCGTTGCTAATAATTTCTGCAAAATACCAATCACGAAAAGCTTCAAGCATTTTATTTTGGAAATTTAACGTTAATAAGAAATCCTTTATTTCTTGCTTTTTGGTCATTTCAGGAAATTTAACCAATATTATACAAAAAGTTTGTTCTAATATTTCGATTTCTGAATAGTTAGGAGTGGTAGATGTAATATTTGAACTTGTTATAGTTACTTTATTTTGCCGTTTAATTAAATTTTGCCATATCTGATCTTTAAAATATCGATAATAATTATTGCTAAGTAGTTTATCCTTTATTTGTTTACAATAATCTCCAAGATTTTTTTCCAAAATAGCTTTGTCTTCTGGAGTTGAGAAAATCTTACCTTCATATTCAGAACGCCAAATCATTTCAGATAGATTAATTCTTTTATCAAAAATTTGTGTAAAACTTCCTACACCATCTTTATTTATAATATCATCAGGGTCACTTCCGCTAGGTAACACCACAAAGGAAATTTTCTTATTGCCATTTATCAGAGGTAGTACTAGATTAATTACCCGATGGGTGGCTTTTATTCCTGCTATATCCCCATCTAAACAGAGTACTATTTCATCTCCGGCACGCCATAATTTTTGTAGGTGATTCTCTGTAACCGAAGTACCAAGACTTGCCATTGCTTCTTTAAAACCAGCTTGGTGTAAGGCAATAACATCCAAGTACCCTTCAACTAAGATTGAATGATTTTTCTTATAGGCAACACTAATCGCATTATTCTCCCCATATAATGTTTCATTTTTTTGAAATAATATGGTTTCCGGAGAATTTAAATATTTAGGTAACCCCTCACCAAGCACTCGCCCCCCAAAACCAACTACTTTATTATAAACATTCTTAATCGGAAAGATTATCCGATTATAAAATATCTCATATATTGTACCATCATCTCGCTTGCCCACTAAGCCTGCTTTTTGAAGTTTTTTCAAAGATATTGATTTTTTTTCAAAAAATTTCTGTAATGCTTTAGCTGGAGGAGCAAAACCGATGGAGAATTCCTTAATTGCTTCTTTACTAATACCGCGGTCATGTAAGTAGCTACATACTTCTTGTGACAATTGTGATGTAAAAAATCTTTCAGCCATCTCTAAGATATCAAATAGTTCATCCGATTCTTCATAGAGTTTCTGTTGTGCTGCTGTTAATTTAGGCAATTCAATGCCATAATCATTAGCAAGTTTAATGGCTGCTTCCTTATAAGATAAACCGCTAAAGTTGGAAACAAACTTTATAACATCCCCGTGAACAGCACAGCCAAAGCAATAATAAAACTTCTTGGCATCGTTTACAGTGAATGATGGAGATTTTTCAACATGGAAAGGACATAGTCCCAAGTAATTTACAGATTTCTTAGTTAAGACTACTTTTTGTCTAACAATATCTGATAAATTAATCCGAGTTCTAAGAAGTTCATAAAATTCTAATGGAATTCTCATAAACTTAAAATAAAGGTGAATATGATTGTAGAGAAACAGTAGCTAAGAGGTATTAATAAATTATCGTTTATTGATACCTCTTTTGAGTAGAATTCACTAATAGTAGCAACTATAGAACTAATTATGATAACAGTAAAACTAGTGTGATAGCCGATGAAAAAATACACTAATATGCTAATAAAAATTGCAGAAATTAGAAAGGCAATGGAACCTTCCAATGATTTGCCATTTTTTAGAGGCGCACCTATTTTTGTACCCACTAACGCAGCAAGACAATCAGCTATTATCAATATAAGCCAAGATGAAATCGCTAAACCTTTTGAAAATAAAAGAGCAGTTAAGAAAAACCCAACCACCATAAAACTGCTACCACTTAGTCTGAATAAACCACTCTGTTCTTCAGGTCTCATAAACTTTCCAAGAAATTTATCTGTAAATTTCTTAACATATAAATTATAATGCCTTGTAATATCTATATATAATACACATATTATAAGTAGAAATAATAGCGTAGTAACAACTAATTTAGATGAAAATAAATAAAAAAGTGGTATAATCAAGCTGTATAAATGGAAAGTTTTACGTTGTATTTCAAAATTAAAGAGTTTAGTTTGCATAATAACCTAAAAGGCCTATTTGACAAAGTTTGACACAACAAATATACTAGAAAACTTAACTTAGACAAGACATATTATTATGGCAGATTTTCCTATTACACATAAAGGGTTTGATAGTTTAGAAAAAGAAATTAAACATCTTAAACATATAGAACGACCAAAAGTAATTGAAGCTATAGCAACGGCTAGAGACTTTGGAGATTTATCTGAGAATGCAGAATACCATGCAGCGCGGGAAAAACAAAGTTTTATTGAAGGTCGCATTGTGGATCTTGAAGATAAAATAGCAAGAGCTAAAATTATTGATACCTCAAAACTCTCCGGTGATACCATAAAATTTGGGGCGTTAGTTAAGTTGATCGATGATGAAACAGAGGAAATAGTTATATATCATATTGTTGGAGAGTATGAAGCAGATATAACCAAAAAGAGGGTATCCATAGTATCGCCAATTGCTAAGGCTCTCATCGGTAAAGGGGTTGGAGATATAGTAGAAGTAACTACTCCTAAAGGTTCAAAATCTTATGAGGTTTTAGAAGTATCCTATCAAGAATTAGTAGATATTTAAGATAATAACTATTAGTGCTAGCTTATTTATATGTTATAACCTGAATTAGATGTAACTTGTTACATCTAATTCAGTATTGTATATAGAAACAATCAGGTTTGAAGCTGTTCTACTCGATAGTCAAGAATTAACCGAGATTTTAGATGAAGGAAATTTGAGTCAGCTAGGTTACCAATTAAAGATATTGTACTTTTTTATGGCGGTAATCCAAACTTGGTGGAGCTGAAAATATGATCCCATTCGAACTTTCGACAGTTGTGGGTCTATACTCTTAGGTCTATGGTAAACATGGCTAAAGAATTAGGCTTAAGAAGTAAAAAGAATTGTCCCTAAATAAAACTGTTATACATCAGACTTCTTTCGAAACTCTACTTCTGCTGGTGATTTGTACGTCGATGCGGTACTCGAATCCTCACGTACACTAGAGTACGCTGCGGGTCGAGGTTCCGCGTCTCCTTCAAATCCCTCAGCATAAGCGAGTTTCGAAAGAAGTCTATCGTTTAATACAACAACCATTTTATTACGGTGAAATGAGAGTAAAAGGAGAGATGTGGTCACATGGTTACTAGGCAATTATAACAAAAGAGACCCTATCATACTTAAAAAATACTAATGAGCTAAAAAAAGCTGAGCATGACCAAGCAACAGCTTCATTAAAGAAAGAACATACCGAAAATGAAAATAGATTAAATTCATTAATAGATTTGCGACTCAGTGGTGAACTTAGCAAAAAAGAATTTCAAACAAAAAAACAACAATTGAAAGATCGCCAATATGAAATTGATCGTTTACTGAAAACTTATGATGAAGCAGATGATAAATTTACTGATACCGCTACAATGCTGATAACTCTAGCATCGCAAGGTCTATGAAACTTTCAAAGGTTCTGAAAGCCCTCAAAAACGCAAAATGATAAATTTCGTATTTCATAACCTCAAACTAAGAGGCAAAAAACTTGAGACCTCTCTACGTTTCCCTTTCGATATTTAAAAAAAACGATGACTTGTACTACAGTGGCGGATAGGGTGGGATTCGAACCCACGGTACGGTTGCCCGCACGCTAGTTTTCAAGACTAGATCCTTAAACCACTCGGACACCTATCCAAGGTAATACATATCAGATAGATTGAAAAAATTCAAGTATAAATGTTTATAAGAGGGGTCAGGGTAATTTAAATTTTTTAGTAGATCATTAAAAATTAGTGTTACAAACTCCCATGATCTAAATAAATTAATTATAATTAATTATTTTAGTTATTTACTTTTTGATGGTTATACCTTATTATCTAGAAATATTAATTTTATATATAGAATCTTATCTATGGCAAATTTACAAACCAAACTTAGCTCATTAATGGTGCAAAAAAATATAAATGCTGTAGAGATAGAGAAAAAAACTGGATTAAGTAGAAATACTGTTTATAGCATTTTGTATGGTAGTTCAAAAAACCCTAGTGCTAATAATTTACAATTAATTGCAAAAGCCTTAGATATTAGCCTAGAAGCTCTTGTTGTTGATAACGAAATAAGCCATGAAGTGCTAACTATTGATCAAATGAAAATTTTTAGTAAAGCCACTAGTGCAACAATTAATATGTTAATTGAAAGAAACTTAAATTTTTCATTTACAAATCTTACAGTTCTAATAAAAGAAGTATATGAATATGCACTGAAAAAACAGTCTGTTGATAATACATTTATAGATTGGATGATTGATAAATATCACAAACCTTAATCTTGCTTTACCCATAAATCCATGTCATATTGTTTACAATATTCAAACATGGCGATAGTATTAGGGTGATTTATTCCAAATTTTAATTTGTGGTTTACCAAAGAATTTATAATTATATAAATCTTTGTTTTTACAAGCTGCTTTTGCTCCTTTGTTATATAACTCACTTACTTGGACAACATTTTTACTTTTGTCCCCATAGAAATAGTGGTATATAGCATAAGCTTTTTTATAAGATTCTATACTTTCTTTAATGTTACCTTGAGCAAGTAAAATATCACCTTGTACTACATAACCTGCTGCTAAATCTGGATCTTCCAAATGATCTACATTCTTAGGATTTCTACGTTCATCTGCTAACAATATTGTTATAGCTTTATTAATATGATCTAAAGCAATATCTATTTTATTTAATCCCAGTTCACTTTTGGCCATTTGTATATAAATATAACCTAATGCCTCTTGGTTTACAGATTTATGCATATTATATACTTGTTGAGTTTGAACATAAGCTTCTTGATATTTGCCAATAGAGCTTAATATTGCTGCCCTAAGTAAATAATCTCTAGTAAAACCTAGATCATTAGGATCTAACGTCTTCCATACCTCGATGCCTTTATTGACGTATTCTAAAGCTTCATTATATTTGCCTTGAATAAAAAATATTCTAGCTTTCACATGATATAATATAAATATATCTCCTCCCTCTATCCTATGTTTAAATAGCTTCTCCATTTCGTTAATAATTTCTTCAGCAGTTTTTATATTACCTAAATATACATGAGTTAGAGCAATGTTTAAGCTACAGTTAAATTTAGAATAAATATAATCATAATCATCACCTAGGGTATCTAAAACTTTAAGTGCTTTAGTTAAATAAGAAATAGTTTTTTGATAATTTATCGATGTTACTCTATTGTAAAGTCCTACTCCTACTAAATATCTAGCGTAACAAAATTTCTGATAGGTAGACATTTGCCAAAATTTAAACTGTTCGTCTTGTTCTTTTTGCTCAAACCAGTTAACCATTTGCTTTGATTTGTATAGATTCCAAGCATTCATATATGAGGCAAACAATTGCAATCTTAAGTTAAGCATTAAATATATGTTAATATTATATTTTTCAGCATTTTGAAAAATAATCTCTAAATTTTCGGATATAGTATTAGTAGCTCTCCATACATGGGCAGAATGCACTCCTTTGAGTTTAGGTAATTTTAGAATAATATCCTCTAAACATATTCTATTGTTTTTATCTCCATTCATCTCCATTATTTTGTTGCTAACTACATCATTCATTTCAAAAATAGGATTATCCTGATTAGAATCAATATTGCTAATCAACATAAACTTAGATAATTGGTATATATCATCATCGAGAGTATCTTTGTTATCAGTAATTATAGTAAGTAATTGTTTTGAGAAACTTTGGTTATTTATCAAAGCTATTTTATTAAGTAACTTTACCGCACTAGGCTTTAATTCCTTTATAGCCATGCTGATATTTGTTGCTATTTTATCAGTTGATTGATAAATTTTCTTTTTATACTCTTCTTTATCTAGGTCTTTAATTTTATTTAGTAATTGGATTCCTTGAACTATAAGTATTGGATAACCACTAAAAGATTGCGTTAAAAATTCGATACTATTTTTATCTTTATTATCCAATAAAGTATTAGCCAAAGTTACGATAGTAGGTTTATCAAACAAGGTCATTAATATAACATTAGGTAATCTTTCGTTATTTTGAGAACAAAACACCACATTACCATTATGTTCCCAATCAATAAAGTCTTGCACTTTTTTATTTTCATTAACTTTTAAATTATCAAACACCAATAACCATTTACTAGTAGAAGTTAAATATGACATTACTTCTTTTTTGGCTAGAGTTACTGCTTCAGATATATTAGTTTGTTTGACCATATTGAGTTGTTGGACTAATTTAACAAATTGTTCATTAAGGTCTAGGTTACAATCAAACAACCAAATTAGATCATAATTATTTTTATTCTCATAAGTATACATCCTAATTAACTGAGTTTTACCTATACCACTAGTACCAACTATACTTGCTTGTCTATATTTACCTAAATGTTTCTCAAGCATTTTAATTTGTTGCTCATGATTGACAAAATAACTAACTGGAGTGATCAAATTAGATATTTGTGTATGGGCAAATGAATTATTGACTATAAATAACACCATAAGTGGCAATAAATATTTATTCATTTTTTTTCCTCGTTAAAGAAGCTAGTAGAATCACATTATTTTCTGTTTTTATTGGTTGTTGGTTACTTTTATTTTCCTGTCTTATGCTTGAATCATTTGGATAGATTTCTATAATATTGCTTTGGTTATAACTTATTTTATAGTTGAATCCATCAGCTCTTAATATATTAAATATTTGACTTAAATTAAGTAAAAAAGGGTTAGCATGCGTTTTGAAAAAATGATTTGATGTTTTGAGTAGCTCTTCTGCTGTCATTATAGGATAACCGTCATATTCAAAACGTAGCTCTATTTTTTGTTTTATATTATCGATAGTTAACCTAATATTGTGTTTGGTAGTAGAAGATTGTTTTTTTAACAAAAAAAATAGATAGTTAATAACACTATAAATGATTTGGTACAACGCTGCATTAGAAGCAAAATATAATATTTTTGCTTTGCTTAAAATTTCAATCGATATATTTTCGTCTTCCTGATTAAATCTATCAGTAAATAAGTCAACTAATTTACTGGCATTAATTTCTTCTATTTTATTTTCTTGATACAGAAGTATAGAGCAAGGTACTTTATCACCAAAGTTTTTTAACCTATAATCCTTGATCATATCTTCTTGATTGTTAGAACTCTTATCAAGCAAGGATATTTGATTAGCTTCCTGAGCAAATAAACAATTAATTTCTAAATCTTTTTGTTTATTGAAATCATTATTCCAAATTTTCCTCATTAAAGAGGTTTCGCAATTTTTTAATTCCTGCTGATAATTAAACTTAAGCTGTTCTAATTCTGTAGCATGTTTGTCTTGATAATGTAATGCATACGATTTATTGAAACTCTTAAATAAGCTTTTAAAGAGAAAATATAACAATAGAAGATTAGCAGTAATAAATGCTGTTAATATCCAAAATGGTCTTTTAATATCTGCTTTTACTTTATGCCAATATGTACTATTAATTGCCAAACTAATATTAAGTTGGTTAGAAGCGTTGATAGGATATATTTTATCTATTTGATAATTTTGAGTTTTGATATTTGAATAAAGAAATTTTTTATTAAGTTCTATCTTGTAATAAATGAATTCCGGAACATGCTTATTCAATAATGCTCCAAAATTAAAAAGATTATAGTTTATACATTTTTCTGCCTCATTACATATCTCAAGTTCACTACCATTACTATTGATTGTAACATTTTTTTCCTGAATATTGCTAGATAAATGATACGCTAGAGAAGAGATTTTATTCATACTTACTGCTAGTATTTTATTATACTGGTTTTGTAGAATTTGTGTTTTTTCCATTTCAACTTTAGCATTATAATATTTATACAATGAAGCTATGATTGTACTATAAACTATAAAAATTAAGATAAATATCTGGAATAAATTTTGCTTTAATTTATCTAAATATGGTGAATTTTGCTCCTTCATAACCCAATAAACTAATAGTTAGAGATTACATAAGGTTCTTTAGGCTATGTTGTATTTTTATCATCTTTGTTAATAACCACGTTGCATAGCGTAAATTACCTATCACTTAGTTATATATCATACTTTTTATGCTACACTAAGTTACTATTATATCAATAATTTTATTTTTTTTATTATAATAAATAATTGCTTTTAGATGGTAAAATTTAAATCAATAGTGATATTTTGGCTTAGGAACTAATTTGCTCAAAAATATTTACTACAGACCTTCAAATATGAATATCCGGTTACTACAGTTAAAAGTGCGGCAATCCATAAAGCTATTTGACCTATTAAATCCATATAAATTATACCTGAACCTTTAGAACCAAGAATTAACGCTGACAAAGCAAACATTTGGGTAAATGTTTTAATCTTAGCTAATCTAGACACAGGAATACTTACTTGAATTAAAGCTAGAAATTCACGTAGTCCAGCCACTAAAAATTCACGAGCTAAAATTAATAAGCACGGTATCTCTCCCGCTGCTCCTTTTTTTACCAACATTATAATTACACAACCTACTAATAATTTATCAGCTATTGGATCAAACATTTTACCAAACCCTGATACTAAATCAAATTTTCTAGCAAGATAACCGTCAAAAAAATCAGTAATACTAGCTATAATAAATAATAACGCTGCAATTCTATGAGCTAGTTTAGAGTTATCTAGATAAAAAGTCATTACAATAATTGGAATAACCACAATACGAGCTATCGTCAGATAATTTGGTATATTTTTGTCAATAGTCATTTATTATATATTTTTACTTCTTGATTTCTTGAGAAAATGACAACGACGGATTATGACCTAAATCCAAGAAAATAGGAACAAATTTTTATAGAATAACTTAAAAGAACTAACCTAGGTTGCCAGTCAAATCCACATCATCATTACGCGAATTTGGTAGGGTAATAGGGAAAGTAGCTAGGTCTAAAAAATGTCATTATTTAAATAATCCTTTTAATCCCTTTTCAATGGTAGATTTTACTTTGTTGGTAGGCTGCTCTTCATTAGTAGAATATCCCCTATCTTTATCATTTTGCACTTCTTCTCCTGTGGATTTTTTATCTTTGCCTACCCCAATAATATCTTTTAGTATGTCTTCAGGTTTTTTACCTTTCTTAACATCGTTAACCACGCTATTTACTAAATTCTTCACAAGATATTGCTGTAGTGCTTTAGTATCAAGTTTATGTTGTGGATTATTAAGATAGCCATAAAAACGAACTTTGAATGGTGGCATTAATTTTATATCGACAGTAATAACGCTATCCGTATCAAATGTATAGGCAGGAAGGTTAATATTGCCGGTAACTGCTACCTTTGACGAGGGGGCATCTAATGTACCATGTGTTATATTAACTATGCCTTCTGTTATTTCGGTATCTACAGCAAGTTTTTGAAATTTTGTTTCACCACTTGCAAAGAAACCATCGAGCATTTTTAAAATAGTTTGAAGGTCTTTAATGTTTTTAAGGCTATCTAATACTTTTTGTAGATCAAATCGACTAACTTTACCATTGGACGCCGTTAATGTTGTTTTACCAAATAAGTTACTTACATATTGCAATTGACTCTGACCTTTTGTTTTTAGATCGAGTACACAATTAACAACCCCTTGCGTAACTTTAATTTTACCTCCTTGTGGTACTATATTTTTTAACTCGGCATCCTTAATACTAGCTTTAAAGCTAACAGGTTGATTAACTTGAGAAGAAATTTTGCCAGTAGCGATTAAAGTGCCACCATATAAATTGCCATTTAAAGATTTTATATCCAGCACACCATTTGCTAATAACATAGTAGTTTTTATACTATCAAAAATCAGACTCCCTTTAATAATTTTTTGTATAGTTAAGGTTAAATCTCCATCAAACTTGTTTAAAAATGACAAATCTATCGTATCTTTAGACCAAGGCATAGAGTTGTCTACATTTTGCACCGAGTTAGTAGATCCACTATTAGGCGGGGCATCACTTAAATCATCTAAATTTAAGGAAGCTATTTTTATATCTGATAGAATCTTTGGTTTAGCAGATGTCAAATTTATATTTACTGCCCCACTAAAATTTACAGGGTTCTTTTTTAATGCAACAGTAAATTTATTTATGTTGATTTTTATAATTTCTGTCATATCTCCTTCGACTTGTGTTGAAAGAGAATAGCTACCAAGTATTTTATTAGGCGAACTAGTGGTTAATTGCCCTATAGTTTGACCTAAATTATCACCAAAACTCTCAATAGTAATAGCAGGTTTAATAACCTTATCTAAAGAGATAGTTCCTTTGACATTATTAGTAGTTTTTGCCAACATTATCATGCTATTAGTTTTAAAAAGATTTTGTTGCTTAATAGTCTCACCCTTTAGCAAAACATCGCCAAGATTAACAGGTAAAGTTTTACCAAACAAACTAGCAATGGTTGGTATATCACTAATTTTTAAATTATAAGAAATAACTAGGTCTTTATCCCAATCCTTAAGACCTATATTGCCTGTTAAATTAGCTTTATCAACAATTAGATTAATATTATTTAGCAATAAATTTTGATCTAAATATGCAAAGCCTGTGGCAAAAGAGAATGGCTTATCCAATAATTTAACGTTTAAATCTCCCTTATTATCTTCAAAATAAAAATTAGCATTACCTGTAGCTGATAGCTTACCTGCCGTAAAGTCAATACTACTTATTTTAAATGATTTCTTATCACTATTGATGTTAAAGGTTAGTTTGTGATCTAAATCGTGTAGGATAGGTATATCAGGAAAAATACTTTGCAGATTCTTAGCAGCTCCTTCCAGTTTGAGCTGTCCAGCAAAAGTCATATTGTCGTAAGCAAAGTCACCTGAGAGATTAACTTTTTCTTGCAGAACATTTAAATTCACTGTTAAAGCTATACTACCATGCTTCTCCTCTATATTACCTTTGATATCATAATGCTTTCCGGAAGAATAGAACTGGCAAGCTAAATCAGATGGTCCATGCAGGTTTTTAATTTCTAATCTATCGATATCTATTGTTGTTGGGGAAACACTATTACCTCTAGTACTACCGCTAAAATTAACATAATTTAGCTTAGCATCAACAATTTTAATTAAGTTTATATCTAACGAAAATTCTGCATTTTTATCATGCATTTTATCAGTTGAACTGTTACTAACATTGCTTTGTATTTTAGGAAATTCCCAAGAAGATACACCATCTCGCATCCGTTCTAAATTAAGTACTGGTTTATTAATTTCAATCTTTGAGATTTCTATATTTCCTCTAAATAGCGATAATATAGAAAGAGAAGCAGATACTTCCTTAACTTCCAATAGAGAAAGATAATGAGCATTAGGTAGAGAAGCAAGCTTTATATCTCTAACTGTAATAGTAGGAGTTGGTAATAAAGATAGGGTGATCTTACCATTGACTTGTAGCTCTCGACCAGTTATTTCTTTGACTTTATCAGTTGCTAGGCCTTTATATGATTCTAAGGAAATAAATAAAGGAATTATTAGCAATATAACGATTATTAAAATAAATAACCCAGCTGAATATTTGAGAAATTTTTGCACTACAATTCCCTTTTAATTATGTAAAGAATTCATTATAGCAGGTTATAACTTTTCCACTAATTAAAAAAAATATTAAAGATAGTACTTAGTGGAGATATTATAACCTGCTATGATAAAGTGCATTTTTGCATAATTAGAAATAAATATTTTATGGTCTCTACTAAACAACAAAACTATGAACTAAAATCATACTTATACGCCTTGGCTTACAAATACCAGCTGTACCTAGCTAGCCTTACGCTTATGTCCATTGGTGCTGCACTGTTTAATATGTTCGTTAATTATCAAATTAAAGAAATTATTGATACTATTGCCAAAGATCCAAAAATAGATGTTACCCTACTTCTTTGGTTGTTTGTATTATATAAAATGATGAATCACGGTACGTTTTTTATCGTTAGGCTTTTTGATATTAAATACAAGCCAGCGATGCTTGCAGAAATCATCGAAAGCACTTATGGCAAAACTATCAGACACTCTTTACATTGGTTTGATTCTCATTTATCAGGAGAAATTGCCAGTAAAATCACTGATTTTCAAGATGGTATTATAACCATAATTACTGTTCTCAATCGTTCTTTGGTACAGCTTACAACTGTGGTAAGTGGTATAATATTTTTATTCATGATGAATTATAAAATAGCAGGGGTTGTAATTGCTTTTCTTGTTGTGTATGTACCAATAATATCAGTTTTATTAAAAAAACAAGAGCAGCTGCAAGAAGAATATGTTAAGGCTCGACAAGAAGCGGTTGGCATTATCAATGACTCTGTTGCCAATATTTTTGGTATTAAAATTATTGGCAATGTTTGGACAGAGCTGAAATTAAAACTCCTTCCTGCCATTGATAAATGGAAAGGCTGGGATAGAAAAACTAGGCAGTATGATGCTTATTATGTAGATTTGATCGATTCCATATTACTTACTATACTAGCAGCAGCCCAAATATGGCTGTTGGCATATTTATACAAAACTGAACAAATCACAGCTGGTGAATTTGCAGTTACTATAGCTATTACTTTTAACATTGAGTGGGCGATTGATCAGTTATTAGACAGTATAATATTTTCCATAAATCCTAAGATTGCTGCCATTAAATCTTCATTTAACTTTATTCATACTATCTCAGATGTTACTGATGCAGAAAATGCTAAGTTGCTTCCTCGTGTCAAAGGTGATATTAAATATCAAGACGTAACCTTCCGTTATAGTAGTGGAAGTACTATATTTGACAATCTTACATTACACATCAAACCTGGAGAAAGGATCGGTATAGTTGGCACATCAGGTGCTGGAAAAACTACTTTAATTAAATGTTTGCTTAGATATTTCAATTTACAAAGCGGATATATTTTTGTAGATGGATATGATATTTCACAGGTAACGGAGGAGTCGCTAAGAAGCAATATTTCAGTAATCCCTCAAGATATTACGATGTTTCATCGTTCTATTCTAGAGAATCTGCAGCTAGCTAAATATGATGCTACTTTACAAGAGATTGAAGAAGCTTGTAAAAAAGCTAAAATACATGATGATATTCTACAAATGCCTAATGGTTATCATTCGGTGGTTGGCGAACGAGGTGTAAAAGTAAGTGGCGGACAACGGCAACGTATTGCAATCGCTAGGGCTATTCTAAAAAATGCACCCATCCTTATTTTAGATGAAGCAACATCGGCACTTGACTCACCAACTGAAGCCTTAATTCAAAAATCTATAAATGAAGTTTTGGAAACTACTAATGCTACAACTATTGTCATTGCTCACCGTTTATCAACACTTCTGCATATGGATCGTATTTTAGTATTCGAACGTGGCAAAATTGTAGAAGATGGCACTCATACTATGTTAATTACTAAAGGAGGAATCTACAAAACTTTGTGGGATGCACAAGTTGGAGGATTTCTGCCAGATGATAAAAATAAGAAAGCATGAAAATATAGAGTAACAAGTATATACTCAAATCATTTGGATATATTGTAAAACTTTTGTGTTTCAAGGGAACAAATACTATTTGGAATAATTTTATGCCAAATAGTATCTGCAGGTTTTGTGGTAGAAATACAAAATATACCTGAAATAAATGCACGATAACCGTAGGCATTATCAGGTAATATTGATATACTTTTTGGCATTAGAACCATCGTTTTTTTAAATCCTAATGCATTGTTTGTATTTGGAATTAATAAATTTGATTTTACAGGAATTTCTTTCAATAACACCCCAGAAGGGAAAGGAGTTCTTAGTAGTAATGTACCAACATGTGGTATTTGTCCTTTTATTTTTAAATCATAATTTTCATCAGAATCATTAACTAATTGTGTAATAAGATGTGTATAAGGGAAATCTTTTTCTTTACACTCTTTAAAGTCTTCAACATATATTGTACCAATAATATTTTTCTCTTCTTTCCCATGAGTAGCAATTACATTTGCAACTAACATATAGAGTCGTTCTACTAGTTTTTCTTCATCTGCTTCTCCTAATTGTATTAATTTTTTCCTAGCAATCTCCCTAGACCACATCAAGTCAGGAATGTCATCTATAGAGTCAGGAAAACCTGTACTTTGCATGTCATACTTATATACAAAGAACCAAAAAGCCTCTGCAGCAAGTTGTTCTATCAACATAGTGTTAATAATCATATTATTTCTCTATATTTGTTTATCAGAACCTTTTTACTTATGTTATAGACTTAACATAGATAGTGCAAGAAGAAAATATCAATAGTAGAAAAAACAAATACAGCTACGTATTTGACTCATAGTTAATAAATCAACTTAATTTGTCCTATAGTTCCTAATATAATTCGCTCCTTCTAGGAAACAAATCACTCAATCCTGTTTCTTCCATTATGAACTTGATCGTAGAGCGTATCAAGTGTGAGTTCCTAAGAAACTTATTATTAATCAATTCTTAAAAACATAACAATTGTTATTGTATTCCTATTCATTATTTTTTATAGTCTACATAGTTTAGCGGATCAACAGCTATCTTTCCCTCGCGAATAGCAAAATGTAGCTGAGGATATTTAGCATCTCCAGTACTCCCTACATGTCCTATTATCTTGCCTTGTGAAATTCTTGCTCCTTTTTGAACAAGTAGGTCTTGCAAATGAGCATAAGCAACATAAAGGTCGCTATTATCTAACTTTATTATTAATAAGTTACCAAACTTTGTATCATTACCTGCAAACACTACTTGACCTGTTGCAATAGATTCTACAGCAGTTCCTTCGTCTGCAGCAATATTAATTCCTTTGCTTTTTCCTCTAGATGTTTGTTCACCAAATTTGATAATAATTTTACCTTCAATTGGTTTGATAAATTTTGCTGTATTAGTTTGAACAGTATTTTTCGTTTTTTTTACAAGACTTTCTTGATTTTTTTTATTTAATAACTCAGTACTAATCCTTATTGTGATAATTTGGGATTCGTTAAGATGATATGGTGCAGAGATGTTATTTAGTTCAGCTAATTCTTCAACCTGCTGACCATAATCATTTGCTATTGATACTAATGTTTCTCCTTGTTGTACCTCATGGTAGATTAGCTTACTATCATTTGGTTTCACTTTTGGAACTATTATTACGTCGTCTCGATTTTCAGTTTCTATGGCATTACGATCTTTTAAGAAACCAGTTGGAGCGTCAAAATCTTTTTCTTTCTCATCAATTTCTCTGCTTATTATTTCATCTTCATCGCTTTCTAATATGTTCTTATTTTCGGAATATGCTGTAGTTGGTGAATTGATGGTTGTAGACTTTTTAGTAAAATCCTTTCCATGATTATACTCAATAGGGGCTGGAGGTTGTGTGCTACATCCAGAAATCAAAAAGACTATAAAATAGACAAAAACTATATTACTCTTCATAACTTACCAAAAAATTTGCAATTTTATTATGCAATAAACTAACTTTAATATAGAATCAAGTCTAGTATTTTTTTATCAAAATTAAGTAATTATGAAAACTTACGATCTTATAATAGCCAGTGATCACTCCGGATTTCTACTCAAGAGCAAAATTATCAGTTATTTACACGATAAAAATATATCTATTCTTGATTGTGGTACTTACAATCAAGAAATAGTGGATTATCCAGATTATTCTAAAAAAGTTGTTGATGGGATTTTAGAAAATGTAGCTCCTTTAGGAATTTTAATTTGTGGAACTGGCATAGGTATGTCAATTGCCGCAAATCGTACGTCTGAAATAAGGGCAGCTTTATGTTTTGACTTATTTATGGCAGAAAGATCAAGGGCTCATAATGATGCTAATATAATAGTGTTAGGAGCTAAAATACCCAATGAGGAACTAGCTTGTAAAATGATCGATAAATTTTTAACGACTAAATTTGAAAGTGGAAGACATAGTGCTAGATTAGCAAAAATAAACTAATTTGCTGTTGCTTTCATTATCAAACAGCCCACATTATTATTTTGTTCATCAGAGATGTCCAATGCCGTTCTACAATGATAATTAGTAGCCTTAATGTTTATACCACGCATAATTAATAGTTTTGCTATATAGTAATTATTAGTTTCTGCAGCTTCATGTAAAAGAGTATAATTATCATTCCCCCTTCTTTGGATGATTGGATAATTATCCAAAAGAACCCTAAGAACAAATAAATTATTTTTTCTAACTGCCTCAAATGCTCTATCCGTTGCATCACTTACTATAGTAGTATGGAAATCACTATCATAATTATCAATAAAATTATCTATCATCTTTCTTTGCTGCTTTCTATTGTCACTATCATAAATTTTCTTAAACATTTGAATAAATGAATACATATCCATTTGCTCTAATCTTGCCTCTTCTGTAAGCTCTCCCAATACTACATCATCATTTGGTAAAAGTAACATTTGTGTTTCATCTTGTACAAATTCAGTTATTTTAGGCGATGTTTCTTTGATGGTGCTAGCTTTATCTTTTGTAATTGCAGATTGATGAGGTTGATACTTATTTACTTCTTGCACTTCTTTGATTACATTCCTATCTCTCTCTATGGTATCTTTCTCTAGGGCAGTTTTACTAGAGTCATCTAGTTGCTTATCCTTTTTTACAAATACTGGGATAAGAGTTTGAGGCTTAGTCACTTTAGATTCAGTATTTTCCTTAGGTGATACTATTGGTACGATAGGAGCAGTTACTTGCGGTGAAGCAGGCTTTTTTTCTTGCGAAGAAGGCAATATATCTAGATTAGGAGCAACCACTTCTTTATTATCTTCATTACTTGACTGCTGCAATATTACTGGATCTTTCTCTTTATCAGGTATAGTTACAGAAGGTACAGTAGCTTGTGGCTCAGACTTATTACTACTCGGAATATCTATTTGAGGTTTAGACTGAGCAGATGAATCAAGTGGCTTAATAGGTACAGCATCTTTAACCTCAGTTGTTGGAAAAGTAGGAGAATCTTTGTTGGTATTACTGTCATTCTTACTAGGTGTATCTAAATCAATTTTTTGGTACAGATGTTTATCTAATTGATCCAATTCTTTTGTATTTTCTAAGGTTGGTAATTTATTATTCCCTAAATCAATGAAGGAATCTGTTTCACCTTCTTCATTATTAGTATCTTGTGGTGTGGATGATGGTTTGCTTGATCCTGATACTTCATTATCAATTTTCTTAGAATGCATAAATTGCTGTATTTTTTCCAGCAAAGAACCTGCCTCTTCTTTCTGTTGATTCATTTTATCACTTTCTAATTGTGGCAATGCTGGGGGAAGAGGTGGTGGAGCAGCATCAGCCTTATCCATAAACAAAAAGATAGTTATTAGGACTATAAAAAATTTGTTACCTAAGATAATTTCCTTACTCTCCATGTTAAAGTACATTTATAATTATTCTCACGTTAAATTTATTATACTAGGTTCTTATATCTTTAAATCATGATATAAGAACCTAAGTAATCAAAAACGATAAATAGCCTAAGTAACATCCCCACAACTGTTGAAAGTTAAAAGATCGTCTATTAGCGAGGAGACCGTAGGTCGACGAAGCAATCTATATGACAAGCTTTATGGATTGCCACGCTCACGTACGTTCGCTCGCAATGACGATCTTTTAACTTTCAACAGTTATGTTGGCAATGCCTACGCGGGAATGACACCGAAGGTGTATTAAGAACTCTATCCCCTATTTATCAAATATAGCCCGACTTTTAAATTACCCTGTTAAAATAAGACTAACACAAATGATATCCTCCACTAAGTCATTTTTTATCATTTGGTATTAATTTTTGAATTTCTTTTTCTACCAACTGTTTTACTAATAAAGGTAAGTTTTTATTTAACCATTGACTCAATTGTGGTCGTAACATTTCAATAATTATATCCTCTAATGTTTTGACCGTAGGGTTCGAAGCATTTGTACTAATCTCCTGAGCTGTTTTAGAGAAATGCTGGAAAATCTTAGTAGTTTCTGCTGCAGATTTATCGGATACCAAGGATGTCTGCAATAGTTCCTCTTCTAGTTCACTATGCCTATTATTTTCTAACTTATTTGCCTCATCCCCTACTATATTTGTCAATTCTAGTATTTCATCATCGTTAGATTGATTACTATAGTCAATTGAGGAGAGGTCGGTAGCGTTGTCTTCGATCGCTCGCCTATTGCATATAGGCGTCGCTCCATCTCTCTTGCTACCCAATCCTGCTGAATTGACTATACCACGACTATCAATCATTCCTTTAATTGATTTCAATATCTCTTCAACTGACATATCTTGGTTTTTTTTATGATCTTTACTCATTAAAAACCTATAATAAGTTTCTTCTTGAGTCCTTTAAACTCATCTTCAGGAATAAAATATTTAACTTTCAATTTTAAGCTTTTTGCTGTCAATTCCCCAATTAAAGATTTCATTTGGTAAGCTGCTAAAATAGAGTCTCTGTGTGCATCAACTTTTGACACCCTAGCACTATGTAATTTTTCTTCAGCAGTTAAAACGTCTAAGATTGTTTTAGAACCAACAATTTCTTCTTGTATTGTCCCATCGTAAGCTATTTGAGCAGCTTCTACACCTTGTGATGTGGCAATAATTTTAGACTTTGCTGCTTCAAATCCTTCCCAACTACCAATAGCACTTGCCCGAATTTGTTTTATTGTATCATCAAGTTGAATAGCTGCACTCCTAGTACTATTTTTAGCTTTCCTAATTCTTGAATATTCGCTACCCCCGTGAGAATAAATAGGTATATTAACTGATAATGTAGATGTAGTACTTCTATTATTGGTATTATATAGGCTTTCTGGAGTGTAATGGGTTTTACCAGATTGAACTTTAAAGCTTACCTTGGGTAAAAGTTCAGCTTTTGCTGCCAGTTCACTAGCTTTATAACTTTTAACACTATGTCTTGTACTATCTATGTTAGGATTAACATTTATCGCTCTTTGCATTAAATCCTCTAATGAAGTAGGTAAGTTATCAGGTATAGGAGGCATATCAATATCACTTGCTTCTATACCGAACATTCGAATAAAGCTTGCTTTTGTTGCTTGATAATTAGCATATGCTGTTAACTTCTCAGTTTCAGCTTTTGCAAGACCAGCTTTGGCACTAGCTAAATCTATTGATGTTGCCTCACCTAATTTTAGTTTTTCTTCAATGGTTTCTAATTGCTGTTTGTTAGCTTTTACACTAATTTCAGAAATCTCATATTTTTCTTTTGTTTCATAACAATCGAGATAAGTTTTTATTAGGTTAAGAAGAATTTTTTGTTCTTCTGCATAATATTTAGCACGTGATGCTCTAAAAGCTGATTGGGCGGCTTTCAAAGTTGCAACACTACTCCCACCACTAAATATAGGCTGCTCTATTACTAAAGCTCCCTGTTGTGATTTTAGTTCTTTTTTAGTAGAAGTAGCATATTGACTATTCGGTTTATTCGTATTAATAGCAGAATCAATATTATAAGACGCACTGGGCATAAAACCTGAGAAAGCTGCAGAGAACTGTTCAATTTCATTTAAAAAAATCTGCCTATTGATTTGTAACTCACCATTATTATTATACGCACTAGTTAGAGCATCAGATAAGTTAACAGCATAAACTGAATAGTTTAGTAAAATGATAACGGCGAAGTATAGGAATTTATGCATAATTGGTTTTCTAAAAATATGTTTATGTTAAAAAATTTTGCTAGCTTATGCAAGAAGTTAAAGGTATTCTTGATCTAAAACTTGATTTGTTGTGATAAAGCTAGCACGTATAGCTAAAAAATATTTAATCAGATCAAATCAAGTAGCTATAACATATCAAAAACTAACTGTCAGAGCAATATAACAGTTTTAAAGTGTAGTTTTTATTTGTATTATTTTGAGTAATAATTTAAAAATTTTAATATAATTCAATTATCTATTATGCCTAACATATACTCTTTCCTTTCAAAAGTCGCTTTACCCACTATCTTATCAAATGCTTCTATTGCTAGTGCTATAGAACAGTTAAAGTTTGATTCTATGAAAACACTCAAAACGTTTCCTAGGAACTTAAGAGCTATTAAAAAAAGAGTTGACTATATATATAACATATTTCTAGATTCAGAAGATCAACAAAGGGAGCGAGAAATAGCTGAATCATTCAGAGAAACAGTAGGTAATTCTTTAGATGAATTAGAAAAGTACCTTGATGAACAGCAACAGGTAAAGGAAGAGATATTATTCTTTGAAGATGCTTTCATTGAGCTAATAATAAAAGTTCTTGAAAGTATTTTGGAGTTTCAAAATAAACTAGATAACTTGTATCCTGGAGCGTCAAAAGATATAGTTGATTATTTAGGTAATTTATTAGTTGGTATAATAGCTGTACAAATGCCTGTAGTTGGTTTAATACTCAAGGGAAGTGGCTTATTAGACTCAGTAAAATCTTTTCTCAGTACTGAAAATCTAACTAAGACAGTAGAGAATTGGCAAGAAAAACTAGAAATAGTTAGAGAAAAACGAACCGAAATAGAAAAAAGTACAAACCTTAAAGAAAAATATTCCAAAGCTACGCAGATTGTTGAAATCACAGAAATAGCAGGGGTGTCACCTGTAGCTGTAGCAGAATTAGGGTTAGATATTGACTCTTTTAAGAAAATTAATAAATTGGTTGTACAAGATCCAAAAGAAAAAAAATCTTTTAAAAAACTTATTGACTTATCTGAAGAAATCCCTCATACTAAGGATGATATAATGGGAGGTGTTGACCTTCTACGTAAAGGTATGACTAAAATCCTTGGGAATATACCTAATCAAGGAAAAGATCTAAAAAAATCAATTGAAACCGAATTATCTCACATAAAAGAAAACCTCATTGCTGCATTAGATCCCAATAAAAGCATTCTTGAGAAGTTAGGATATTGCCAAAAAGCAGCCAAAAATATATTGATTATTGAGTCAAAAATACAAGAAACAGTCAAATTAATACCTGACAGGGAAAAAATCACCACATCTTTTGCGAATTTAGTTAAGGATAAGACAAAAAATATTCTACCAGCATATTTTTTGAAAAACCTTACATCGTTAAGAACCCCGTTAGAATCGTTGTCTGAACTATTACAAGTAGGAAATGCTATGAAAGTAGTCCTTGAAAATAGTAGTAGTAAAAACCAAGGTGTAGTACGAAAAAGGTAACATTTTTAACAAACTACACGCGAATTAGGGATAAGAATTAACTAATTCTTATCCAAAATTGGGGTAAACTACTTGAAAACTATACACTTGCTGTAATTTTGGTGTATAGTTATTCTTTATCTTTCATTTTATGTATACTCGGTGAACTTCAAGAATTGGCGTCGTCGTGTCTAAAGATCGAAGCTGCTCACGTACTAATGTACGCCTAGTAGCTCGACTTTGACACTCCTAGCTCTTCTTGAAGTTGACCTTCGTCTACCCCCAACTCTTCATTTACGAGCAGTTATAATATGTCAACTAATCAACAACAATCAATAGCAGAATTAGAATATGGAGCTGACTCCATCAAAGTTTTAAAAGGTCTTGAGGCAGTAAAAAAAAGACCCGGTATGTATATTGGTGATACTGACGATGGTTCAGGATTACATCATATGATTTATGAGGTTGTTGATAACGCAATCGATGAAGCTTTAGCTGGTTATTGTAACTTAATTGAAATAATACTAAATGCAAACGGATCTGTAACAGTGCGTGATAATGGACGTGGGATACCTGTTGATATTCATGAAGAAGGCATATCAGCAGCTGAGGTTATTATGACTCAACTGCATGCTGGAGGCAAGTTTGATCAGAATTCTTATAAAATATCTGGTGGATTACATGGTGTTGGTGTATCTGTGGTAAATGCTCTGTCAGAATGGTTAGAACTTAAAATTTGGCGGGCTAATAAGGAGTATTTTATAAAATTCAGAGATGGTGCTACTGAAGTACCATTGTTACTGAAAGGAGATTCATCAGAGAAGAATGGTACTGAAATTACTTTTCTTCCATCTGTTACAACTTTTAGTACGATCGAATTTAATTTTGCTACTGTAGAGCATAGACTTAGAGAACTAGCCTTTTTAAATTCCGGTGTAAGGATATTATTAAAGGATCATCGTTTTTCTGAACAACAGGAAGTAGAATTCTGCTTCACTGGTGGTGTAGAAGCTTATGTCAAGTATGTTGATAGAGCCAAAACCTCATTACATAAATGTATAGCACTCAATACCAATAACCAAGCAACAGGGATTACTTTCGAACTAGCTATGAATTGGAATGATTCATATCATGAAAATATTTTATGTTTTACCAATAATATAAGGCAGCGTGATGGTGGTACGCACCTTATTGCCTTTAAAGCCGCTCTTACTAGAGTTGTCACAACTTATATTGAGAATACTCAGCTTAACAAAAAAAATAAAGTAAATTTCACTGGTGATGATACGAGAGAAGGTCTCTCATGTATTTTATCAGTAAAAGTACCAGACCCTAAGTTTTCTTCACAAACTAAAGATAAATTAGTTAGTTCTGAAGTTCGACCTATCGTAGAAAGTGCCGTATATACTAAGATTTTGGAATGGTTTGAAGAACATCCTAGTGACGCAAAAATAATTATTAATAAAATTATTGAAGCTGCAACTGCTAGAGAAGCAGCAAAAAGAGCAAGGGAATTAACTCGTCGGAAATCGGCTCTCGAAATTTCTAACTTACCTGGAAAACTTGCTGATTGTCAAGAGAAAGACCCTGCTCTTTCAGAGTTATTTATTGTGGAAGGAGATTCTGCCGGTGGTACAGCAAAGCAGGGTAGAGATAGGAAATTTCAAGCAATTTTACCACTGCGAGGTAAAATCTTAAACGTTGAAAGAGCTAGATTTGATAAAATGTTAAACTCTGAGCAAGTAGGGACTCTAATAACAGCTCTTGGCACTGCTATTGGTAATGAAGAGTTTTCTTTGGAGAAGTTAAGATATCATAAAATAATTATTATGACTGATGCTGATGTTGATGGTTCGCATATCAGAACCTTATTACTTACTTTCTTTTACCGGCATATGCGTCAATTAATTGATAAAGGATATCTATATATAGCTCAGCCGCCTTTATATAAAATAAAAAAAGGTAATAACGAGCTTTACTTAAAAAATGAACAAGCTCTGCAAGATTATTTAATCAAATCTACTATTAGTGATGCAACAATTATGTTGTATAATGGGGCAGAGATCATTGGTAATGATCTTGAGGGGGTAATAAAGGCGGTTATTAGGTTCACTACGTTACTTGACCAAGTAAGCAAAAAATTTAATCGGCAAATTGCAGAATGTCTAGCTATAAAAGATTTATTAGGTAATCAAATATTTGATGAAAATAAAACAAATGAAATAAATCAGGCTTTAAATATTTTAAATCTTGGTGATATTACACCTGATAAGACAGATTGGCAGTTTATAGTTAACGCAAATAATATAGAATTTTTCCGTTTTGTTCGGGGGGTAAAAGAAAGTAAAATTTTATCAAAAGAACAGCTTGAGTCTTTTGAATTTATTCAGCTAGCTAAAGCATTTACCCCACTTGTAAATTTATTTATTGGACAAGCAAAGTTGTTGATCAAAAATCAGGAATTTATGATTACGTTACCTAGTATCTTGCTGAATTATATATTAGAACATGGTAAAAAAGGTATATCTATTCAACGTTTTAAAGGTCTTGGAGAGATGAATTCTGATCAGTTAGGAGAGACAACATTAGATCCACAAAAAAGAACTTTACTGCAAGTTAAAGTACATGAACAAGATAGTGCCGAGGTGATTTTTTCAACATTAATGGGAGATATTGTTGAACCTAGAAGACAATTCATTCAAGCAAATGCTTTGAATGTAGTTAATTTAGATGTTTAAAACTCATAGGCACTCCCTTAAAGGTTAACTAAGTTTTTATAGCAAGAAGTAGAAGTGTATTGGGATACCATTCATCCAAATGGTGACTAAAAATAGACATCATCAAGATAGGTTGTGTAACGATGAAAAATTACTTGAACCAAATTAAATTGGGTATACTCTTCTGCTTTAAAGAATTGGCTTTTGCAAATACTTGTGGAGAATTCGCGTACAAACAATGGTTTACTACGCCTAGTCCGCTCGCCTCTTGTTTTACGCTCCAATTCTTCAAATTATTTGAGTATATCAAGATTGCATTTATGGTGTTCATGGGCTTTTTCGCTTTTGAAGCAAATGCTCAAATTGTACAAGCATCTTCGGTTAACGAGATTAAAACATATACTTCTCAATTTGATGGCGAAAACACTCTTATTTTATTTGACCTCGATTATGTGCTGTTTGTCCCACGGGATAGCGTGTTGAGATATGTGGGCGAAAAAGACAATTATCGCTCAAAACACCTCAAAGCCATCTTTAAAGATTTCCAAGGAAAAGAGATTGCACTTAATGGGCGTAAAGTACCGATGGCTGAGTATTTAACTAGTCAGATTTTGTCTTCTATTAAGGTTGAATTGCTTTCTCCAGACATGCCAAATTTTGTTAACGAACTTGATGCTCAAAAAATGACTATTGTTGGGTTTACGGCCAACAGCAGTGGGAACTATGGTATCGTTCAGAATGAAGCACAACTTCATTTATCACGCTTAAAGTCTCTTGGATATCATTTTAAAGATAATGGTGATTTATTAAAGGAGGACTTTCCTAAATGTATCTCTCGTGTTATATTCACGAACAAAACAGATAAAGGGAAAGTGCTTTTAGGTTTCTTGGAGCAATTAAATAAAAATTACAAAAATATCATTTTTGTCGATGACCACTTGAAAAATCTAATTTCAGTGCAAAATGTACTTAAAGATAAATATCCTCAAATTAATTATCTAGGTATTCATTATACTGAACTCAAAGATAAAAATGAGGTATTAAATCAGGATATAGCAGATAAACAGTTTCAAGTATTATCCCAAGAGCATATATGGCTGAGTGACGATGAGGCACAAGCTCGACTGAAGATGAGATCCATCCGAAATTCTGATTAAAAGGGATCAAATTTCAATTCTAGTTAACCACCTCTCTCTTACTCAAGGCATTTTGTACAATATTTATGTCCTCTGATAGTGATTTTTTGTCCGAAAATTACACTTTTTTGCTCCTACTTAGAAATATTCACAAAGGCTAATTTTACAATTCACATTTAACCTAATTTTTCTTTACATTATTCAACTTTGGCTTTATTTATTCCTCATTTGTAATAAAACTGAGGCTTGTTTATCACTTAACCAAATAGATTGAGTTTTAAGAAAATTTTGCTGCAAAGTAGAAATATTGTTTGTAAATTTTTGTTCTACAAATTTATCATAGCTATATTCTACTAGCACTATTTTACCAATCTGATTTTTTAGGTGTTTTTCAATAGAATCTAAATTTTGAGGTTTATCGTCTATCACCACTATCTTGCTATAGGCAGTATGTTGTTGATCAAGGTATGCCTTGAGAACTAATCCCTTTTCATATCCTCTTGCAAAAATAACTCCCTCAATGGCTTTTGGCTGGGGTCTTTTTTGTTTATCACTTTTTATTTGACCGTGATATCTTTTATCAAACAATAATCCTTTATCTTTAAGCATATCAACACGATCTTGTTCCTGATCAAAATATGGATTATTTGGTCCCATTGATGTTAAGGCAATAACGTTGTAACCATTGAACTTTAGAAACAAAAAGTGTTTCATTAAGCTTGGTTCAATTAGCTTATATTCCATCTGAGCAGCAATAAGTGCATATATATTTTTTCTCTGAGCTAGACCTTGTGATTTTTCAATGTCATCAAGAAATTTATGACGTACTTCACGATTATTATGGCTTAAATAGCTGTCCTTAGGACAAAGAATAACTCCATCAATATCAAATACAATTAGCGCATCTTTACCTTTTATTGTGTCATTTTTAATTTGATCAACTAAATTATCAAAAGAATGTAGCTTTATTCTTTCAATACTTGCAAATGCTTCTATTACGATAAATTGCAAAATTAGAATTATTAAAATTTTTCTCATAAAAATTCTCTATTCATATTTTTAATGATGATTATTATTAATATTCAAACTTAAGTTGAGTTATTTTTGCTTATTCTTTATAATTATTCGTAATAATATGTTTTATACGTACCGTTAGGGCATAATTTCTTTTTCAACAGTTTCATTATATGAAAAAATTTCTAACATTATTCATATTACTAATTATTTATAGTAATACTTTTGCTCAAGAACAAGTATCTAATTTAATCACTCCAGTTAGTTATTTTGTCAATCATGAGCAACAACTTAGAATTCTTGATGAATATTTAAATAAATATAGACAAGCAAGTATAGTGGGTACTAGCGGTATAGGTAAAACTCAACTGATTAGGATGTATGGTTATGAGAATAAAAATAATTATGATCTTATTTGGTTTTTTGATTGTAACCTTGATTTTGATGAACAATTTGTGAAATTAGCCAAACAACTCAATATGGTTAAACGAACTAATATATCTGAAGAAGTTACTTTAACAAAAAAAGAAATAATATCATATTTAACTACTACTACTAAATGGTTATTGGTGTTTGATAATTTAAAAGTTAATGAAAATAAAAAAGTACAAGATTTAATCGATTGGGAACATAATGGTCATGTAGTGTTTTGCTCGCAAGATAATGAAAAGTTACATAACATTATAGCCATGCCACTACTCGATCACCCTACTATTGTAGCTTTAGCTAATAACTTATTAGACAATAAAAATAACAATAATATTAAGAAATTTTGAAACAGCGATTTCTTATCTTATTAAATCATTAAAGATTTTAGGTAAACTTGATGATGATGAATCTACTTATTCTCTCAAATTTAATTTTATATCTCATATATCTGGATCTTATATGTTTTTAGGAGAGATAAAACTTGCTGAAGAATTTCTTAAAAAGATAGAAAAATTAGTAAAACAAAGAACAATACAAGAAGCTGATCTATCTATAATATATTCTTTAAAAAGTGCATTATTTAATATGCAAGGCAAATATAAGGAAGCTTTAGAGGGTGAAGATAAAATTATCGAACTATTTATAAAAAATGGATCGCATATTAATGACCCATACTTTACTGGAGCTTATATGCCTAGAACAAAGATATTGAATTCCCTTGGTAGATATCAAGAAGCTTATGCTCAAGCTCAACAGTTATATTATATACATAAGCCCATAAAGAATGAAGATAATGAAATATTTGCAGATATTTATACAGAAATGGCAAGAAGTGAATTAGGTTTAGGTAAAATAGATAAAGCTTCTGAATACATTAATAAAGCTATTCCCATATTTTTAGCAGATGAAAACAACAATCCGGAAAAAACAAATTATTCTAAAAATCCTAGCTTAGCAGCTAGTTATGTAGTACAAGGTGATAGTTTGTTTGCTCAAGATCAGCTTAAGCAAGCTATAGAATCTTATAAAAAAGCGTTTGTTATATATCATTATTTATATGGAACTAGAAGTAAAAATGTTGCTCAAGTAAGTGAATTATATAACAAAGGGGCAAAAGCTGCCTGTAAATCAAAAGATATATATAATTATAAATTTTTTGGTAAACCGCAAATTAAGGAGTTTGGCATACACCACCCTAATACAATTGATATGTTTGAATATTGCAAACAATATAACATGGATTTGTGGGCCAAAAATCATTAAGGGGATCTAAGCTGTATGATTTATATAGGCCTAGGACTAAGGATCAGGTTTTAAACAACTTACTAAGGATGGGTTGCTATTTTTAGCCTTACCCCAATTACGATTGTAAAGTTATATCTTATTTCCTGTAACTTCACTAAATGTTTAGTTTTAGGGTATGATGGTTAGTAATATGTAAATAAACATCAATATGGGAGCGAATAATATATGAAACAAATTAAGCTTATATTAGATTTTAGGTATTATGGTATGTATGGAATACTAATTTGTATTCCTTATATGTGTATTCTTAAAATTTTATATATATCAGATGTCAATACACTTATCCTCACTTTATTAATTCTAGTACCTTTTATATTATTTGGAGCTATAGCGTTAGAATATCATTGTACAGATTTTTTAATTGGGGCAGATAAAGTTTCATATATTAATAGTTTTATTAATTATACAAGGGTAGATATTAAGTACGAAGATATAAAAGAACTAAGTTTAACATGTGGTGTCTTACAACGTATTTGTGGATTGGGTGCTGTTTCAATGATTAGTAACGCAACTATGAATCAAGCTGGTGTAACATTTTATAGTCTAAAAAATCCCCATAGAGTTTACGAGCTGATTCAAGCAAGAATAGCTGAGCATAAGAAATCATAATTAAAATAACCATATGCAATGATAGGAAAAACAAATGAACCAAATAATAACGAATGACCATAATTCTTTGATAGAGGATATAAAATTTCTGATTATTCAAGCCAAAAGCCGAGTAGTAAGAGTAGCAAACTCTGAGATGACTATGGTATATTGGCACATAGGTAAGAGAATTAAGGAAGAAATCTTAAAAGATCAAAGAGCAGAGTATGGAAAGCAAATTGTTCAATTTTTAGCACAACATTTATCTCTAGAGCATGGCAAGAGTTTTTCTCGTGTATCACTTGTAAGGATGATCCAGTTTTACGATCATTTTTCAAATATAGATATTAGTTCGACACTGTCGCAACAATTAAGCTGGAGTCATATAATAGAATTATTGCCGTTGAAAGAACAAAACTAAAGAGAATTCTACGCATATATGTGTATTCAAGATGGTTGGAGTGTACGGCAACTTCGCACTAGCATCCATAAAATGACTTATGAAAGAAGCGAGTTATCCAAGCAATCTGAAAAACATAGTGGACAAATCTTGTCGTTATTAAAATCAAATAATGAATTAGTTCCAGAGTTAGTGTTAAAAGACCCATACATATTGGAATTTTTAAATTTGCCGGATGCACCTTATGAAAGTGATCTAGAAAGTGCTATTTTGCAGCAAATTGAACAATTTATTTTAGAGCTTGGTACAGGATTTTCATTTGTTGCACGTCAAAAGCGAATGACCATAGATAATGAGCATTTTTACTTAGATTTACTTATGTATAATCGGAAACTCAAAAGGTTAGTAGCGATTGAACTCAAAACTGGCAAATTTAAGGCAGAATATAAAGGGCAAATGGAGCTTTATATAAATTGGCTTAAAAAGTATGAGATCTTTGAAGGAGAAAACCCACCAATTGGTATTATTCTTTGCACTGAAAAATCACATGCTCAAATTGAGCTTTTGGATGTATCAGCAAGTGGCATACATGTAGCAGAATACTGGACCGAATTGCCACCTATTAAGGTCTTTGAGAAAAAAATTCAGGAAATAGTCCTACAAGCAAAAAATCGATATGACCAAAAAGCAGTAGTAAATATGAATGTTATTAATCAAGAGGAAGCGTATCTCAACTTTATGCCCATAAACTCCGTATGTTTGAACCTAACTATTCTACTTAGTTGGTTATCAGCTGTTATATTCTTGGCTGCTACTTCTGCTGGTAATTTATTCGTGCTACCGGTACTCTGCTCCTCACGTACATCATCGTCTGCTGCGGGTTAAGATTCCGTGGCTTCTTTAAATTCTTCAGCATAAACGAGTTTGCCAAAGATATCTAATATATAATCACTCAATACCCAAAATCTTATGAGTTTGTAAGGAAAGGCGATGACCATACTTAATGGCCAAATCAATAGCTAACCGTTCATTTTCTTTATTTAGCAACAGATTATTTTGATCCATAGGCTGAATAAATACTGGTATATTATACTTGCTTTGTCCTACTTCTGGTATGTTAGAGTATTTGGGGATATTTTTAGCCACCAAAAATTTTAGGGCATTAATATGAGATAGTAAGTCATCTCTCAATAGTGCATAACCATTTTTCCCAGCTTTTGGTGAACAAACTATATGGACTTTATCTGGAAGATTACGATATAATGTGCCATTAGTTTCAATTTGCACCATATAGTCCAAATCTACTAATTTATAGCACAATAATTCTATAGGTTGACGAAAAGGCTCACCACCAGTTATAACCACTAATTTGATATTAATCGTAAGTTTTTCAACTTCTTCGATAATATTGTTAATGGTTAACATATTAAAATCTTCAAAGTCTGTATCACAGAAATTACAAGCAAGATTGCATCCACCAAGCCTAATAAAAACAGCAGGCATACCTATAAAAGAGCCTTCTCCCTGAATAGTCTTAAAAATACTCTTAATTTCTAGACTAGTTCCATCATTAAATATGGCTGGTCTTTTAGGATTTTGTCCAAACATAATATACTCAGGTAGAATAAGGTCGTTGTGTCTAAAGATTTCAGCTGCTCCGTTACTCATGTACGCCTAGCTACTCGACTTTGCTACTGCCTAGCTCTTCTTGAAATTGACCTCTTCGTCTATCAACTCTTGAAATCATAGCAGTATAAAAGCCGATTATTAGATTCATTGAGGAAGCAATATACTAACAAACTCAGTTTTTGATAAGTCAACTACAGGCTTTACAAGAACCTTTTCTGCATTTGCTTTTTTTACGTAACCTACCGTTATGCCGTAAGGATAAATATTACCATAACCAGATGTTATAACTTTTTCGCCTTTTTGGACAAGATGAGTTTTTGGTAAATAGAGTATTTTGCTACCATTACCATAACCGCTCATGATGCCTTTTTCTTTTGAAGATACGGTAGTGATCGGGATTCGAGAGTTTACGTCATTAACTAAAATTATTTTAGAGTAATTGTTGCTTACTTGTATTACTCGCCCAACTAATCCTTCACTGTTGGTAACTATCTGATCAACTTCTACACCATGTCTCACTCCAGCTGACACTAAAGCAGTTTTACTGAAAGGGTTTAATGAAACACTTAGTAATTTAGCACTGACATAGTTATATTGTTCTTCTTCTACAACTGATAGTAGTTTTTTTAGTTCTTTATTCTCAGATTGGATCAAATATATATTACTATGTAACTTTCTTAGTCTTGCCACTTCTAATTGTAGTTCGATATTTTCTCTTGCTAAGTCTCGTAAATAAATAAAATTTTGGGTTATTAAATTAATTTGCTTAAATATGTTTTCATGAATTAGCAATCCACCAAAAATAACATGTCCAACGACTTCAAGAGAAATAGAAGAAAATCTTTTTGGAGCAGCAATAAATAAGTAAAGTGAGGCGATAACAAAAAATAAAACGAAACCACGTCTCAAAGTAACAAGTATAAATCTAGCAAACTCTACTATTTTACTAGAACGCTTTATTCTGTTTGCAAGTAATGCCATTGGTTAATCTTGTTTAAATAACACATGCTTAAATTTTTGAAAATCTTCTAGTACTTTTCCCGTACCAAGAGCTACGCATGATAGTGCTTGATCAGCAATAATTACCGGCAGTTTAGTTGCTTCTTTTAGGACATGATCTAAGTTTCGGAGTAATGCCCCACCACCAGTCATAACAATTCCCGTATCTACAATATCGGATGAAAGCTCTGGAGGAGTGCATTCCAACGCCACTTTTACTGCTTCTACAATTTGACTAATTGGTTCAATTAGACTGTCAGCAATTTGTCTTTCGTTTAGTAGCATTTCTTTAGGGATACCATGGATTAAATCCCGTCCTTTAATTTCCATTACTCTTGGTTCTAAACTATCATCTACGTAAGCAGCCCCAATCTGCTTTTTGATTTTTTCTGCTGTAGCTTCACCGATTAGTAAATTATAATGCCTTCTAATATAAGAAATAATAGACTCATCCATTTTATCGCCACCTACCCGTACTGACCTAGCATACACAATACCACCTAATGATAGGACTGCTACTTCTGTTGTTCCTCCGCCTACATCAACAATCATTGAACCAGTTGCTTCTGTTACTGGTAAGCCAGCACCAATTGCTGCTGCCATAGGTTCTTCTATAAGGTATACATCTCTACCTCCTGCACTCTCTGCTGCTTCTTGAATAGCTCTACGCTCAACTGGTGTAGAACCTGAGGGTACACAAATTATAATCATTGGACCAGTAAATGATCTACGATTATGTACTGTTCTGATGAAATATTTTATCATTTCTTCAGCTCCCTTAAAGTCGGCTATAACACCATCTTTTAGTGGTCTTTTTGCTTCAATGTCTGTTGGGGTACGTCCTAACATATTTTTTGCTTCCTGACCAAATGCGTATGGCTTAAATGCTCCGTCCACTTTAATCAATGCAACTACAGAAGGTTCGTTAAGTACGATTCCTTTGCCTTTGACATACACTAAAGTATTAGCCGTACCAAGATCTATGGCCATATCACATACAAATTTCCTGAAAAAGTTTGTTAACATTTTTATTTCTCCAAAATCAAATCATTTTAACGCATCAGGTTTCTTTAGAATGCATAATAACAAAATTACTGAAAAATAATATACATATATTTGGCAATAAAATAGCTAAGAAAGGGGGGGTTGCATTATATGCGAGTATTTTAAACAAAATCTCTAATAGGAAATAAATAATAAAACCTAGAAATAAGCCAATTACTAAGATTTTTTCTTGAGAATTATCACGTTGCTTGAGACTAAAAAAGCAGGCTGCTAAAATCACTGTGGTAGCCATAATTATAGGCTTAAATAACTGTTTATAGAAATAAACTTGATAGTTAGTTATTGGCAAACCAAATTCTACTAAATGTTTAATTATATCTGGTAAATCCCAAATAGCAATCATCTCAGGATTTATAAAACTATTTAGTAAGTTACTTATTGATAAATTTGTTGAAACGGTAAAATGCTCATATTGTTTGACATTATAGTTATCCGAAATTTTTACAGAAGTTAGTTTTAAATTATTATCAACTAAAATAGCATATTCCCCATCAATTCTTTTTAAGAAATTATTTTTGTCATCTAAAAATAATATAATAATCTTATTTAACTTATTGTTCACTACATCAATAGACCCAGCCTGAATAATTCTTTTATTGCCTTGATAATTCTCAAAAAATAGTAAACCAGATTTTGATATTATAAAATTATTAGATGTCTTTTTACTCAATTTTGCTTCTAAAGATTCATATTTTTGTAAACCAAATGTACCAATAGGGTTACATATAGTTATTAGTATTATACCAAAAATCACCGCTGCAAAAACTGGAACAGCAATAACCCTCCAAATATGTATACCATTGCATAAAATAGTTATTAGTTCGTTATGTTTAGTTAGTCTTTTTAGAAAAAATAACATCGCAATGAAGCTAAGAAGAGAAGCTACTTCATTAACTAAATAAGGTATTTTATATAATACAAGTTTCCAAAAAAAATGTGTTGGAATATATACAGCTTTAAATTTTTGCAAAAGGTCAAAGATATTTGAAAGAATTAAAACCCCGATAATCAGAAGCAATATACCGATGAAATAGCCACAATATAGCCTGAGTAAGTAAATTGAAAGAGTTTTAAAATTAATCATTTAAAAATAAAAATTGGTGACCGTAGTGGATGATTTTGATTCTATCGTCTATCAACTCTTCATTTACTAGCAGTATATTACATTTGATACAAAAGTTCAATGTGATTTTTATTAGACCTCTTTCGAAACTCGCTTATGCTGAGGGATTTGAAGGAGACGCGGAACGCAGAACCGCAGCGTACTCAGATGTACGTGAGGATTCGAGTACCGCATCGACGTACAAATCACCAGCAGAAGTAGAGTTTCGAAAGAGGTCTATTATAAAAATAACGAGCATTTTTATCTAATCATCTAGCTGTATAAACTACGAAATAATTATAAGATTATTATTTTTTAAAGTTAAATTCAGTAAGTATTGTGGGAGTAATTAGGGCCAAATAAAGTGAGCCGAAGGAAAATATAGAATCAATTATAATGTGAGCCAAGAAATTTTGAGAGTCAATTAAATCGAGCTAGACTGTATTTTTAATAAAGTCATTTAATTTGGGTTACTTGTTACCGATAAAAGCGAGCTGCTACAACTAGTCATATAGTTTTTTATCTCCATTTAAACCTCAGGAATAGGAAATGTTACATCTCCTGTAATCTTGAGTGAGTATTTCAAAGTATTATTATCTTGCGGTACTTCATTAATATCATTGATAATTGTTTTAGGAATGTCCAGACTGTTAACATTTCCATACAAATTAATTACAGCAACCTTGCCTATGATTGTTAAAGGTGCAACGGAATCTGAAAGTAATTTGCATCCAATATCATTACCACGAGCTTTAGTAATATCGTACGGGGTAATATTTTCTTTATTAGGTATAAGAGCAGATTTTTGGTCGTGTCTGATCAGTAGAGCCAATTCATTATTTTTATTTAAATCTGCCGCATAATGATAAACAGTATTACCATTTGCATCTTGACGCTTTAAGTCATAATAACACTTTTGGAGTAATAGCTCTAAAATCTCATATGAACCATATATAACAGCCACTTGCAAAAAGGATTGGTAAGTCGTATCAAGCACCGATTGATTTGTATCAATCGATCCTTTAGAATTAATAAATTTTTCAAGAGCATTGAAGTTTTTATTACGAATTAAGCTAACAAAGCTTTCGTTTTCAGATTCTGATAATCGTTGTGTGTCAGGCATAAATATAATATTAAGTTAGTTCTATGAATTATATAGGAATATTAATAAAAAATCAAGGGTTTTATCACATTTGTAAATCGTGGTCTAGCGAGAATCGTAAAACCTTAAATTTTGGACATTATGATGCCATGAGCATAACAAAATTCTCAAAAGTAGCACCAAAATGCTAAGCATTATATAATAACATAAACAAGAGGCAGCCCTGCAATAACATGTTATTGACATTTGCTTCTAATTAATCTAGAGATATAATAAAATTTAGTCTAATATTTATGGCTCGATATTATTATTAACTTGTTATGAATCATCTAAACCAAATATTAAAATCTGCACAAAGCAGAATAGAATCAACTCAAGCTCTATCAGAGTTGCAACAAATTAGGGTGGAGTTTCTTGGGAAACAAAGCTTACTTAATCAAGAAATGAGAAAGCTTGGTAGTCTTGAGCAAAATGATCGCAAAAAGTTAGGCGAGGCAGTTAATCTGCTTAAAGAACAGATTAGTAATTTGCTAGAAGCAAAACAAGCAGCCTTGGAGGAAATTGAATTAAATAAACGATTTGCTGAAGAGAAGACAGATTTAACAATTCCAACCCGGCAGTATAAGAAGGGGAGCATACACCCCATTACCCAAGCTACCGAAGAATTAATTCAAATATTTGCAAAATTTGGGTTAACAATTGAGTATGGTTCAACTATTGAAAATGATTGGTATAATTTTACTGCCCTAAATTTTTATGAAGATCACCCCGCAAGGCAGATGCACGATACTTTCTATCTAAAGGCAAAAGAGGCAGAACATCCCCTATTGTTACGTACTCATACTTCACCGATACAAATCAGGACGATGCAAAATGGTAAACCGCCTTTTAGGTTTATTGCTCCTGGTAGAACTTATAGGTCTGATTCCGATATAACACATACACCAATGTTCCATCAGATTGAAGGGTTGGTGATCGATGAAAATATCAATATGGGACATTTAAAATATGTTATCACTGAATTTATCAAAGATTTCTTTGAACAAACAAATATTGACATACGTTTTAGACCAAGTTTTTTCCCGTTTACTGAGCCATCGGCAGAAGTGGATATTAAGATGCAGGGTAGCAATAAATGGCTTGAGGTGCTTGGTTGTGGTATGGTTCATCCAAATGTTCTTAAAAATGTTAATATAGATAGTGATCTCTATCAAGGCTTTGCCTTTGGTCTAGGTGTTGAGCGTTTTGCTATGTTAAAATACGGTATCAAGGATCTCAGACAATTTTTTGAAGGAGATATAAGATGGTTAAAACACTATAACTTCTCTGCTTTTGACTTGCCAAGTCTAGCTGGAGGATTAACAAGATGAAATTTACTTTATCTTGGTTAAAAAAATTCCTAGATACCGAGAGATCTGTTGAGGAAATTGCTGAATGTTTAACTATGCTTGGCCTTGAAGTAGAAGAAATAATAGACAGAAGGACGGAACTAAAGGATTTTGAAGTAGCTCATATACTAGCTACTAAACCTCACCCATCGGCGGACAAGCTAAAAATATGTGACGTCCAAACTAGCGAAGGTATTTTACAGATAGTTTGCGGAGCAAGTAATGCTAGGGAAAATATTAAAGTAGTACTGGCAAAAATAGGTTGTGAAATCCCTAATGGTAAATTTAAAATTAAAGAGTCGGTAATACGAGGAGAAAAAAGTTGTGGAATGTTATGTTCTGAAGAAGAACTATTAGTGGGTACTAATTCTGATGGTATAATAGAATTGATGCCCGATGCTAAAATAGGAGAGCCATTTATACAATATTATGGGTATGATGACCCAGTTTTTGACATTAACGTTACCCCAAATCGTGGTGATGCTCTTGGCGTCTATGGTATAGCTAGAGACCTAGCTAGCAAGGGTATTGGTACGCTTAAAGAATTAGAAGTACCATCAATTGCCGGAGAATTTAAATCTATTTTGGCTTTAGAGATAGAAAATAAAGAAGCATGTCCATTATTCTGCTTTCGGGAAATAAGAAATTTACAAAACAAGACAAGCCCTGATTGGTTAAAGCAATTATTGCAAAATATTGGGCTAAAACCGGTTTCAGCCCTAGTGGACGTCACTAACTATATATCGTATAGTTTCGGGCAACCAATGCATGCTTACGATAGAAGTAAATTATCAGATAAGCTGCAAATTACATTACTTAAAGAAAAAACTAAATTTCTAGCTTTAAATGGCAAAGAATATGATTTAGATGAAGGGTCTTTGGTAATTCAAGATGATAGGCAAGTACTTACTCTTGCTGGTATTATAGGAGGTGATAGTAGCAAAAGTGAGCTTGAGACGCAAAATATCTTGCTAGAAGCGGCGTGTTTTTCTGCTAAATATATTACTAAAACTGGTAGATCTCTACAGATTGATACTGATTCTAGATATCGTTTTGAACGTAATATTGATCAAGCATTTACCTTAAAAGCCTTAAATATTGCAAGTAAAATGATTTTATCTATTTGTGGGGGTGAAATTTCTGATATAGTGTATAATGGGGATATCTCCTTTGCTCAAAGATTCGTGGAATTCCCTGTAGATTGTCTAGCTAAAATAACCGGTCTGAGCTTAAATAAGATAGAGATTTGTAATATTTTAGAGAAACTTGGCTGTGGTATAGTAGATATAGGTGATACTCTAAAACTTAGCATACCTTCTTGGCGGTATGACATAGCAATCAAAGAAGATATTGTTGAAGAAATTGTTCGTATTTATGGTTATGACAAGTTAGACTCGATTAAATTACCAGAAATGCAACTAACAAGGATTATACCTAAAGAGCAAAGAAGAATTTCTGATATTAAAAGAATTTTAGCCACTTGCGGGTATGATGAAGTTGTAACAAACTCATTCATGGATAGTAACGTTGCAAAATTATTTGCTCCAATAAAAGAGGAATTATTTCTACTAAATCCTATTAGTGTAGATAATAATTATATGCGACCTGGTCTCATTGCAAATTTACTTAAATTAGTTCAAAAAAATTTAGCAAGATCAATTAGAGAAATTGCCTTGATGGAAATAGGATCAATCTTTAACTCTTGTAAATCTGATGGTGAGTTAGTTTTTGCTTCTGCAGTAAGATGTGGACAATATCATGTGAAAGATTGTCATTCTGAAGCTCGCTTAGTAGATGTTTTTGATATTAAATCTGACCTAGAAAATGTTTTAAATTATACTGGCTTATCGATTGATAAGTGCCAATTTTGTCCAACTGAGTTACCGTATTACCATCCGACAAAATCAAGTATTATAAAACTTGGTAAAAATGCCATAGCATATTTTGGACAAATTCATCCATCTATATTAAAGCATTTTGATATTGATTGCGAGATATTTGCCTTTGAAATAAATATTGCCAATATACCATTTGCTAAAGCAAAGTTTGCTAAAAGAGATGAGTTTATTGTTTCCGACTACCAGCCAACTTTTAGAGATTATGCTTTTGTAGTTGATCTAGAACAGCCGGTTGGCGAGATGATGACTTATATAAAGAATTCTAATAAAAAAATAATAAAATCAGTTGATATATTTGATATTTATTCAGGAGATAAACTACCATCAGGTAAGAAATCAATGGCAATTAAAGTACAATTCCAAGCAGATGATCGTACACTAAATGAAGCAGACCTAAATTTATTAAGTCAAGAAATTGTTACAATTGTTTATGAGAAATTCCAAGGTAAGTTGAGAGAATAAACTTCTACTTTCAGACTAAATATATATCCAAAAAATGCTAAAGTAACCTAAACATCCGTAATGGAAGTCAATAAAAAATAGTAACTTAACATAAATTTTCATTGTAAGAAGAATTATTTTTGACAATAGAGTGCATAAAAGCTAGTAATTTGCACATAACAACAACAAGAGCAACTTTTGCTGCTTTATGTTTAGCAATTAAGTGGTCATAAAAATTGCGTAAGTGCTTATTACATTTCTTAAAAGCCTCAATGCGTAAATCATCCCAGTTAGTTAAGTTAGCTAGGGTTTTATTTAATACTTTCCCGTCTTCGCGATAAGAGGTACGAAGCAATATTGCAGGACGAGAATTTCTATTTAGGACAGTTGTAATATACATGAATAAGATTCATACCCTTCTTATTCTAGCCATGTCAAGTAAAAAATATCATTTACATGACTACAAATTTATCGCAGAATTCTTGTAAACCTTACTTTCCTGCCTCTTCAAGCACTTCTCCCTCTCGAAGATAAGACGCGAATCCTTGATATTCTCAAAAAACAATTCGTAGGAGCAGAAGAGTACACTCCCTATTAAAGAGAATCTATCCTAAAGTTTTCTGATAATTGACCTCTTCCTGGTCCAGTTTAGCTGCAAGTTTACGCATTCTATTCATGTAAAAGCCTGTTCCTGCTGGTACTAATCTACCAACTATGACATTTTCTTTCAACCCACGCAATTTATCAATTTTTCCAGCTATAGCAGACTCCGTTAGAACTCTTGTTGTTTCTTGGAAAGAAGCCGCAGAAATAAATGATCTAGTTTGCAACGATGCCTTAGTAATACCTTGTAGGATTGGTTGGGCTTCAGCCGGTCTTAAACCGTTATCTATAGCTTTTGTATTAATTTCAGCAAATTCACGATGATCTATCTTCTCATCAACCATTAATGTCGTATCCCCAGAATGGGTTACCTCTACTTTTTGTAACATTTGGCGAATTATTACCTCAATGTGCTTATCGTCAATTTTTACGCCCTGTAAACGGTAAACTGCTTGGATTTCTCCCACCATGTAGCTTGTAAGAGCTTCCACTCCCATTACCTTTAAAATATCCTGTAGAACTGGATTGCCATCAATTAACATATCGCCTTTTTTAACAAAATCACCTTCATTAACAACAACATGTTTGCCTTTTGGTACCATATATTCAATTGGTGTAGTGTTATCACTTGGCTGAATAACAATACGCCTTTTTGACTTATAGTCTTTGCCAAATTCAACTCTACCATCTACTTCTGCAATAACAGCATGATCTTTTGGACGTCTAGCCTCAACAAGTTCAGCTACTCGTGGAAGACCCCCAGTAATATCTTTTGTTTTAGTTGATTCCCTTGGAATACGTGATAAAATATCACCTACTGACACCTTAGCACCATCTTCAACATTTAAAATAGCATTCACTGGCATGTAATATCTAGCCTCCAAACCATTGGACAGCATAATAGTTTCTCCATTCTCATCAACTAATTGAATACGAGGACGTAACTCTGCTCCGCGTGAATATTGTTTTGATTCAATTATAACTTTGCTAGAAATACCAGTTGTTTCATCAGTGATATCACGAATTGACACTCCTTCTACCATATCCTTAAATACAACCTTTCCAGATTTCTCGGTAATAATCGGAATAGTGTACGGATCCCTCTCTACTAATTTTTGTCCTTTTTTTACCTTATCTGAATCATCGGCTATTAATCTTGCACCATACGGTACTTTATGTCTTGCCCTCTCATTATTATTAGCATCCAATAATAATAACTCACATGAACGACCCATTACGATCTTACGTCCCTCAGAATCAACAACCACATTACGACCTAAAATCTTCACTTTTGCATCATGAGAGGCTTCTATTGAAGATATTTCAACACCTTTCGTTGCAGCTCCTCCAATATGGAAAGTTCTCATAGTCAGCTGGGTACCTGGCTCACCAATTGACTGGGCAGCAATCACTCCTACTGCTTCTCCGACTGATACTAAAGAACCAGTGGCTAGATCTCTACCATAACATCTTACACATATTCCATCAACAACCTCACATGTTAGAACAGATCTTACCATTACCACATCCAAACCAGAAGATTCGATTTCTTCTAATTTTGCTTCATTAATTAATTCACCGGCTGATAGTAATAATGCATTAGTAACTGGGTGATATACGTTAATCGCAACTGTTCTACCTAAAATTTGCTCTGCGAGCGATACAATAACTTCACCACCATCGATAATACTTCTAACTTCTATGCCTTTTGTAGTTTTACAATCTTCATCAGTAATTATACAATCTTGAGCAACATCAACTAATCTACGGGTTAAATACCCAGAATTAGCTGTTTTCAAGGCTGTATCTGCAAGACCTTTACGTGCACCATGTGTAGAATTAAAATATTCAAGAACAGTAAGACCTTCTCGGAAATTAGAAATAATCGGGGTTTCAATAATCTCACTTGATGGTTTAGCCATCAAACCACGCATACCAGCTAATTGCTTAATCTGTGCTGCTGATCCCCTTGCTCCCGAAGTAGCCATCATATATATCGAATTTACTTTCTGATGATTAGGCTTATTATTAACAGGTGTCATAGCAATTTCTTTCATCATGTCATTTGCTACTTTATCCGTACATTTAGACCAAGCATCAATCACTTTATTGTATTTTTCACCGTAAGTAATTAGACCATCAGAATATTGTTGTTCAAACTCTTTTACCTCAGTCAATGTTGAATTAATATGACTATCTTTTGATTTTGGTACAACCATGTCGTCCATACCAAAAGAAATGCCTGAGGAACAAGCATATTTAAATCCAAGTTTCATTAGTTGATCAGCAAAGATCACTGTAGCCTTTTGTCCACAGTGGCGATACACCAAATCAATAACCGCAGATATATCCTTTTTAGTCATGGATTTATTTACGAACTTAAATCCAACATTATGATTACGTGGTAATAATTCTCCTATAATTAACCTACCAAAGCTAGTATCCACTATAGTTGAGACAACCTCCCCTTCAACATTAAGCACATCGCGACGAAATTTTATCTTTGAGTGAATAGTTATTACCTTATTATACAAAGCATGTTCAATCTCCGACATGCTAGCAAAACTCATCCCTTCACCAGGTTCATTGTCAAAAACCATTGTTAAATAATAAAGACCTAGTACTATGTCCTTATCAGGGACGATAATCGGACGACCATTTGCCGGACTCAATATGTTGTTTGTTGACATCATAAGTACTCTTGCCTCAAGCTGAGCTTCAATTGAAAGAGGGATATGCACTGCCATCTGATCACCATCAAAATCAGCATTGAACGCAGCACAGACTAAAGGATGTAGCTGGATAGCTTTCCCTTCTATCAGTAAAGGTTCAAAAGCTTGGATACCTAAACGATGCAAAGTTGGTGCTCTATTCAGCAATACTGGATGTTCACGTATAACTTCTTCTAAAATATCCCATACTTCTGATTTCTCAGCTTCAACCATTTTCTTAGCGGCTTTTATAGTGGTAGCAATTCCATATAATTTAAGCTTTGAATAAATAAATGGCTTGAATAATTCCAACGCCATCGTCTTTGGTAAACCACATTGGTGTAACTTAAGCTCTGGTCCCACAACGATAACAGAACGACCAGAATAATCCACTCGTTTACCAAGCAAATTCTGACGAAAACGACCTTGTTTACCTTTTAGCATATCACTAAGTGACTTAAATGGACGTTTATTAGTATTTTTCACTACTTTACCACGACGACCATTATCAAATAATGCATCGACCGATTCTTGTAACATCCTTTTTTCATTTCTAATGATAATATCCGGTGCTTTTAGTTCAAGTAGTCTTTTTAATCTATTATTTCTATTAATAACCCTTCTATAAAGTTCGTTAAGATCAGAAGTTGCAAACCTTCCTCCATCAAGCATAACTAATGGTCTAATTTCAGGTGGGATAACTGGCAGAACAGTCATAATCATCCATTCTGGCTTATTCTCAGATTCAAGAAAATCTTCAACTAACTTAAGTCTTTTAACAATCTTCTTCTTTTTAACTTCTGAAGATGTATTTAATAAATCTTCTTGCAAACTCTTCTTTAATTCAGGTAAATCAAGTTCTGTAAGCATCTGCTGAATTACTTCAGCCCCAATAGAAGCAGTAAAACTATCTTCTCCGTACTCATCTTGTACCTTTTGCAAACCGTCTTCCGATAAAAGGTCACCTTTTTGCAGAGCAGATAACCCAGGATCAACAACAACATAACTTTCAAAATATAGAACTTTTTCTAGATCCTTCATAGTCATATCTAGCAATGTACTAATCCTTGATGGTAAAGATTTCAAGAACCATATATGGGCAACTGGTGCTGCTAGTTCAATATGCCCCATTCTTTCTCTTCGGACTCTAGATGTAGTAACTTCAACACCACATTTCTCACAAGTGATGCCACGATATTTCATACGTTTATATTTACCACAAAGACACTCATAGTCCTTCACGGGTCCAAAAATTCTAGCACAAAATAGTCCTTCTTTCTCTGGCTTGAAAGTACGGTAATTTATTGTCTCAGGTTTCATTACCTCACCAAAAGACCATGAACGCACTTGATCAGGACTAGCAATATTAATTCTTATTTGATCAAATTGCTGAGTACTGCTTAATTGTCCGTAAAAATTTGTCATCCCTGTTGTCATAAAGATTCTTCCTTAAAAAATTTTTCAGATATAGTTTAGTAAAAAGCCTCTTGGACCTTCTGTAGCAATTGCAAAAAATATCTTTAATCTGTGGTAGTATCCTCAAGCTTTACATTTAAGCACAAGGACCTGAATTCTTTGATCATCACGTTAAACGACTCAGGAATACCCGATTCAAAATTATTATCACCTCGGACAATAGATTCATAAATTTTAATTCTACCAACCACATCGTCTGATTTTACAGTTAACATTTCTTGTAACGTATAAGCAGCACCATAAGCTTGCAGTGCCCAACACTCCATCTCACCAAATCTTTGACCTCCAAAATGCGACTTACCACCTAATGGTTGCTGAGTTACCAAACTATAAGGACCGATAGAACGAGCATGAATTTTATCATCAGCCAAATGATGTAATTTTAGGAAATATTTATAGCCAACTGTAACGGCACGATCAAAATACTCTCCTGTTCTACCATCAATCAACCTAATTTGACCTGATGGGTCTTGATCTGCAAGGACTAGCATTTCTTTTACATTCTCAACCTTTGCACCATCAAAAACTGGGGTTGAAAAATATACCCCCTTATCGATATTATTACAAAACTCAATAATCTCTTGATTGGACATTTTCTTTATATTTCTTGTCGTTGAGTTATGCCCATATACCTCGGAAACAAAAGATTTAAGCTCTTCTACATCAATTTTGTTGTTATGAACTTGATCCAACATAGAAGATATTTTTTTACCAAGATTTACTGCCGCCCAACCAAGATGAGTCTCTAAAATCTGCCCTACATTCATACGTGAAGGTAAGCCAAGTGGGTTAAGAACTATATCAACTACTGTGCCATCTTCTAAAAATGGCATATCTTCTTCTGGCATAATACGAGAGATAACACCCTTATTCCCGTGTCTTCCGGCCATTTTATCTCCAGGTTGTAACTTATGTTTAGTAGCAATGAATACTTTTACAACTTTAAGAGCACCTTGTGGTAAGTCATCACCACTTTGTAATTTCTCTACTTTGCTAGTAAAACACTTATTAAGCTTCTCTTGCTTTTCATCATAATGACGTTTAATTTGCTCAATTTCATTCATTACATTAGCATCTTCAACAATCAGTTGCCAAAATTGTCCTTTTGATAATGACTTAAGAGTTTGATCACTAATCAATTGACCGGATTTTACGGATTTAGAGCCGCTAACAATTATTTGTCCTGTTAAAATCTTCTCTAAACGCATAAAAACAAAATGCTCTATGATTCGAAGTTCATCATCCCTATCTTTTGATAATTTTTCAATTTGTTGTTTTTCAATAGCTATAGCACGCTCATCCTTTTCTATTCCCCTACGAGAAAACACTCGTACTTCTACCACTGTACCAGTGATCCCAGTAGGAACACGTAAAGATGAATCCCGAACATCTGAAGCTTTTTCTCCAAAAATAGCTCTGAGTAATTTCTCTTCTGGAGTCATAGGTGACTCACTTTTAGGGGTAACCTTACCCACCAAGATATCGCCTGGTTTTATTTCTGCACCAACATATACTATACCGACTTCGTCAAGATGGCGTAAACTTTCATCACTAACATTTGGAATATCGCGAGTAATTTCTTCGGGACCAAGTCTTGTATCTCTAGCAATTATTTCAAATTCTTCAATATGAATTGAGGTATAAATATCATCTTTTACAATACGTTCTGATATTAAAATCGAATCTTCAAAATTATAACCATTCCATGGTAAAAAAGCTACTAGCACATTTCTACCAAGAGCTATTTCACCATTATCTGTACTTGGTCCATCAGCAATTACTTCACCTTTTTTTACATAATCACCAACGTTAATCAACGGCTTTTGATTAATACAAGTATTATGGTTAGATCTTTGAAATTTTAATAAATTATAAATGTCCACACTAGGTGATCCATCTGTTTTCTGCTCCTTAGTCCTTACAACTATTCTAGTTGAATCAACTTGCTCTACTATCCCATCATGCAAGGCTACAACTGAAACCCCAGAATCTTGTGCAACAATTCCTTCAATACCAGTACCAACTAAAGGGGCATCACTTCTAATAAGCGGCACAGCCTGACGTTGCATGTTTGACCCCATCAAGGCTCTATTAGCATCGTCATTTTCTAAAAATGGAATAAGTGATGCAGCAACGGAAACAACCTGCATCGGGGTAACGTCAATGTAATCCACTTCTAGAGGGGTAACCATAACAAAATTACCACCTTCAGTTCGACAGTTAATTAATTCTTCTTGTAACAAACCTTTTTGATCGACAACTGCATTAGCTTGAGCAACTTTATATTTTCCTTCTTCAATAGCTGACAAGTAAACAACTTCGTCAGTTACATGACCATCCACGACTTTTCGATAAGGTGTCTCAATGAAGCCATGCTTATTAACTCTAGCATAAGTAGCCATGGAATTAATCAAACCTATGTTCTGTCCTTCTGGTGTTTCAATTGGACATATCCTCCCATAATGAGTAGGGTGGACGTCCCTCACTTCAAACCCTGCTCTCTCCCTGCTAAGTCCACCAGGTCCTAAAGCTGATAATCTTCTTTTATGAGTTATTTCTGATAATGGATTAGTTTGATCCATAAATTGAGAAAGTTGTGAAGTACTAAAAAATTCTTTTACTACAGAAACCAAAACTTTTGAATTTACTAAATCATGAGGCATAACGGCATCAAGATCAACCACCGACATTCTTTCAAGTACTGATTTCTCTATACGAACAAGACCAATTCTGAACTGATTCTCAATTAGTTCACCAACTGACCTAACTCTTCTGTTACCAAGGTGATCAATATCATCTATCGAACCTTTACCATCTTTTAGCTCTACTAAAACTTTAAGAATATTTTTAATATCTTCAATAGTTAAAATAGCTGTAGATTCTGGTATATTAAGTTCCAATCTTGCATTCATTTTAATACGACCAACTTCTGAAAGATCATATCTTTCATGGTCAAAGAACAAGTTGTTAAATAATGTTTTAGCAGCTTCAATATTAGCTGGTTCTCCTGGTCTTAATACCCTAAATATGTCTATCAATGCTGATTCATAATTTTGATTTTTATCAGCAAATAAGGTGTTCCTTATGTAAGGACTTGATTGTGGATTTATAGCAAGTACATCGACAGACGGAATTTCAAGAGTCATAATAGAGTCCAGCATATCCATTGTGATCATTTCACCAATTTCGGCTAGTACCTCACCATTATCCGGATTAACAAGATTTTGTGCTAAATATTTGCCTACTAAATATTCACGTTCTACCAAAATATTTTTCACTCCATCTTTAGCAAATTTTTTAGCCAAACGAGGAGTAATCTTCTGACCAAATGCAAGTATCACATTACCGGTATCCGCATCCACTAAGTCATTAACTAGCCTATGAGCAGTTATAGACTCAGGTATAAACTTTGTTGCCCAGCTTGCATTTTTGGTAAAACATGTTACCGTATCATAATAGAATTTTATAATTTCATTGGTAGACATTCCAATGGCTCTAAGAAGAGTAGTAGCATAAAGCTTTCTTTTCCTATCTATTCTAAAGTAAACAATATCTTTAGCATCAAATTCAAAATCTAGCCATGATCCTCTATAAGGTATAACTCTAGCAGAATATAGAAACTTCCCTGAAGAATGAATTTTCCCATCATCATGATAGAAAAATACGCCAGGTGACCTATGCATCTGTGATACCACCACTCTTTCTGTACCATTAATAATAAAAGTACCATTCTTTGTCATTAGGGGAATATCCCCCATATAAACTTCTTGTTCTTTAATACCTTTGATTTCTTTTGCTCCAGTGTCTTCATCAATATCCCAAATACTTAATCGCAATGTGACTTTAAGAGGAGCAGCATAACTAAGACCTCTTTGAGTACATTCTTCGACATCATATTTAGGATTATCAAATTCATATTTAGCAAATTCTAAATATGCAACATTAGAGGGGTCGTGAATCGGAAAAATTGAACTTAATACTGATTGTAATCCTCTGTTTTCTCGCTCAGAATCTTTAACTCCTAATTGTAAAAAACCTTTTTCATAAGAATTTTTCTGAACCTCTATCAAATTTGGTATAGACGCTACCAAATTTATGTGACCAAAATTTTTTCTTACGCGTTTGCCAATTGATAAGGATTGCGTTGTCATATAATCTCCCGATTAATGCTTTTAATAATTTTTTATTTTGAAACCAAGTAAAAATCTACTTCAAACTTGGAATCTCACATATTACAATAGTCTCAATGTCATTCCCTTCAATGTCCCCCTACGAAAGTAGCAAGGTCTAGAAAAAACCTAGAAGGCTACTTTTTTAGATTCCACTACCCACGCTGGGATAATATAGAGTTTGCTTATCCGTGTATCATAGCTCGGATAACATCAACCCTAACAAAGATAACATTAAATTTGCTACTAACTTGTTACATCAAATTCAGGTTATTTAATTCAAAATTAAACTTTAATTACCAATTTCTTTACCTTAACATAAACTAAATTGTTATACTCGAATGATCTGAAGAATGGGGACAACAAACAAAGGGTGAACAAACGCAACGTAGTAAACCGTTGTTCGTACGCGAAATCCCCGCAACTATTTACGAAAGCAATTCTTCAAAGCAGAAGAGTATACCTTAAATTTCTTTTTTAGTATTCTATATAAACTCCAAATAAAGATAAAAATCTAAAAAAACTCGATTTAAAAATATACTTGAATGATTTAAAGAATTAGAGCATAAAACAAGAGGGGAGCGTAGCATATGTACATTAGGAATAAAAATATGCGAATACTCTGTAATTTTGCGAAACCAATTCGTTAAATTATTCAAATATAATAGGGGTGTACTTAAATGATTTGAAGAATGGGGACAATAAACAAGGGCTAAGCGAACTAGGCGTACATCTAGTACGTAAATACACAAATACCCGAAATTTTGCCACACCAATTCTTTAAAGTAGAAAAATATACTAAAATGTACAAATCTGTTTCTTATCTTCATCTGATTCAGAATTTTGGATAAATAAATACAAAGACCTCTTAAAGCAAAAGAACTTTGTCTTAAAAGTTTTATAAGTTTTTGTACAAAATGTAATAGTTTATACGGGTATGATAACATATTTAGCAACATAACTCGTAAACCAAATAGAATATCACACAACAAGTTCATTTCCATTATTAACAATACAAACCTAGATTTAGTCCCAAAATGTTTCTACCAATCTATGTATATTCTAAATCTTGCGGTATACTCGAATGTGATTCCGAATTGGATTTGAAAATATCAGGGACTCGCGTACTCACGTACCTTATGTACGCTCCATTCACTCGCCCCTCATTTTTAAATCCAATTCTCCAAATCATTCGAGTATATCATCCCTGTGACGGTTAATGTCATTCCTGCCTACACGGGAATGACATCTTTTTTGTTAAAATACTGCTCAACAATAACAAAACCCTGTGCTTAAGTTAATACCCATAAAAACTGCTGGGGATTCACATACTTACAAATGTACGCTTAATCCTTTACCCCTTTGTCCCTATTCTTTGATCACTACACTCTATAATTAACTTAGAAAGTTATCCTAACAACCTTCACAGAACCTAATTAATATGAACTTACACAAACAAGCTATTTAATACACCCCCAAAGTAAACTCTAGGCTTTTTCTACCCGATGGTACACTCAATTATTTTAATTCAATTTTTGCTCCAACTGCTTCTAATTTTGCTTTAAAACTTTCAGCATCTTCTTTATTTACACCAGATTTAATAGTTTTTGGGGCAGCATCTACTAACTCTTTAGCCTCTTTTAAACCAAGACCAGTAAGTTCTCTAGTTACCTTAATTACCTCTATTTTTTTATCACCACTACTGACTAAAACAACTTCAAATGCTGTCTTTTCAGCTACTGCTTCTGATGCTACAGAACCCACCACCTGTGCTACAGGAGCTGCGGCTGTTACACCCCATTTTTCTTCTAGCATTTTTGCAAGCTCTGCTGCTTGAATTACTGTAAGTGTTGACAATTGATCTACGATTTTTACTAGGTCTGTCATAATTTTCTTCCTCTTAAAACTTTTTTATTAAATTATTCTTTATTTGCATAAGCTTGAAAAACTCTAGCAAGCTTGGCTGCAGGAGCTTGCACCACACCAATAATTTTACCTCTAAGCTCATTTAATGAAGGCAATTTTGCAAGTTGTTGTACAGAATTCGCATCTAATATTTGATTATTTACTAAACCACCAACTACTTTCAAACATTCATTAGTTTTAGCAAATTCTACAACAACTTTCGCAGCCTCAACAGGGTCTTCAGAATATGCAAAGGCTGTCGGACCAACAAGCAAATGTACTATATCACCAATACCAGCCTTATTTGCTGCTATTTTTGACAAAGTATTTTTAACTACTTTGAACCCCGCATTTTTTGCTTTAAGAGACCTACGCAGTAGAGTTACTTGACTAACAGTAAGCCCATGATAATGAGTAATTATCACGGAATTTGACCGTTTATACACCTCTTCAAGTTCTACGACAAATTCATGTTTCTCTGATCTTAACACCTTAACTCTCCTTGTCGTATTTTACGATATACTTGCTAAATCTATTTTTACTGATGGACTCATAGTAGAAGATAGATATATTGCTTTTAAATAATTTCCTTTAGCACCAGAAGGCTTTGCTTTAACTACAGCAGATATCAAAGTTGATGCATTATCTAGCAAATCTTGTTTAGAAAATGATAATTTACCAACTCCAGCATGAATAATACCTGCCTTTTCAACCCTATACTCTACTTGACCACTTTTGGCGTTTTTAATTGCCGTTACAATATCGGTAGTTACAGTCCCAAGTTTTGGATTTGGCATTAAGCCCTTTGGACCTAAAATTCTTGCCACTGCACCTATTGCTGACATCATATTTGGTGTTGCAATACAAACGTCAAAATTAATTTTTCCTGCTTTAATATCATCGATAATTTCTGTAGAACCAGCAATATCTGCTCCAGCTTCTTTAGCTTCTTCTATCTTTTCATCCTTACAAATCACTGCAACTCTACTAACTTTACCCGTACCAGCTGGTAATGCGACAACACCACGCACCATTTGATCTGAGTGCTTAGGATCTACCCCTAATTTCATCACCACTTCCAAAGTAGAGTCAAATTTAGTATAAGACACAGACTTAAGTAACTCTATTCCTTCTGCTAAAGTGCGGTTGCCAACTAGAGCTACTTTTTTTCTTGCTTCTCTAATCTTTTTGCCACCAACTAATTTTTTATCAACTAACATATATTAATCTCCTACCACTTCAAGCCCCATAGATTCAGCAGTACCACGAATAATTTTAGCGGCAGCTATTAAATTATCAGTATTAAGATCTACCATTTTAATTTTTGCAATTTCAATGCAATCTGACATGGTAACCTTACCAACAAATGCTTCTTTTTTAGTAGCACTAGAACCTTTAGGAATTTTAGCAAATTGTTTTAAGTAATACGATGCTGGAGAAGTCTTAGTTACAAAAGTAAAACTATTATCTTCATAAGCAGTAATCACGACTGGAATAGGAGTACCTGGTTCAATAGCACTAGTTGCTGCGTTAAACGCCTTACAAAACTCCATAATATTAAGTTTCTTCTGACCAAGTGCAGGACCAATAGGTGGGGATGGATTAGCCTTACCTGCTGGCACAGTTAACTTAATATAAGCGGTTATTTTTTTTGCCATTATAATCTTATCCTTACTTATTTAATTAATAGCTTTATTCACGTGAGCCTTGTCAATACACTCTCTATGTCATTACCGTGTAGGCATTGCCCACAACTGTTGAAAGTTAAAAATCGTCTATTAGCAAAGCACTGTTGTAAGGCTTAAACCGTCATTGCGAAAAGCCGCTGCAAGCGGCAACGTGGCAATCTTGTGAAGGATACCTTACTCCACGAAGATTGCACAGCACCTAACGGCACTTCGCAATAACGGTTTTTCAACTTTCAACAGTTATGGCATTACCCACGCGTGGATCAAAAAGCCAACGTAAGTAATGGTACTTACAGAACCAAAAACGAGGTCATTCCTAGCTAAAAGCGAAAATCCAAAAAATAACCTGCAAAGGCTATTAAACCTCAACTTACGTTGGGATGACATCAACGACAAATATTATATCGAATTCAACTTAACCTCAAGTATCGATGTAACAAATTAATACTAGGCTTAGTATTATCCCTACCCCCTACGTAGGCAGAGTCTAAACAACCTAGAAGGCTCTTTTCAGACCCCAAATTACGCTGGGATGACATTAAGTTGACAATCATACACCTTTAGCTAGGATGGTAGAGACAATAAACTGCATACTCTTCTGCTCCTACGAATTGTCTTTTGAAAATATCATGGATTCACATGTGTAACTATACTATATGTACGCTACGCTTTCTCACCATTCATTTTCAAATCCAATTCGTAGGATCATTTGAATACACACCCTACTCTAAACAAACCCTAATTATTTTTCTTAACCTGCGTAAAATTTAGTTCTATAGGAGTTGCTTTACCAAAAATAGATATAGACACACGCAATCTATTTTTGTCATAATCAATTTCTTCTATAACCCCTGTAAAAGTCTCAAACGGACCGTCAGTAACAATTACTGCCTCACCAATTTCATATAATTTCGAAATTCTAGCATCTTTGGTTTCAGCTTCTAGTTTACTAAAAATATTTTGTATTTCTTTTTCGCTAAGGGCTTGTGGTGTACTTTTACCACCTAAAAAACCTGTAACCTTAGTTACACTTTTTACCAAATGCCAAGAATCATCTGTCATATTCATTTTAATCAGAATATAACCAGGCATAAATTTCTTCTCTGTCTTAACGTTTTTACCACGTTTAACTTCAGGTACTTCAATAACCGGAACAACGATATCCTCAAAAAACTCCGACATACCCTGCTTAGCAATTTGATCGAGAATCATTTGCTTTACACGCTTTTCTGAGCCTGATAATGTATGAATAACGTACCACTGCACCACAATTTTCCCTAAACCTATTCCTTACTTCCCAATATTAAGTAAAACCTGCATTATGCTATGTATACCGTAGTCTAACACCAAACAAATTATACTAAAAATAAATACAGCCACCACTACTATAAGAGTTGAAGTTATCAACTCTTTCTTACCAAGCCAAACAATTTTATAAACTTCTTGCTTTACTTGCTCGTAAAATTTGTAGACTCTATTTTCCTTTAACATATTATACGAACTCATTATAGTTGGCAGGAGCGACAGGAATCGAACCCGCAACCTTCGGTTTTGGAGACCGACGCTCTACCAATTGAGCTACACTCCTATCATATTTTTACTAAAAAATCAAACTATTTTTTTAATAAAGTTCTATATTTACCAAGTGTGCAAGTTTTATTAACTTAAGTAACCTCGGTGTCATCCCCGTTTTGGTGCGGGATATAAAATATCTAACAACATTATCCATAGTATTTTTTAGATTCCCGCCTACGCGGGAATGACATCAACCTTTAGGACTATTATACTTACTTAAACTTACACACTTAGTATATTTGTAATTGCTTCTGACCCATCCCCTATAGTAGTTACTTCCTCGAACTGTTCTTGTTCTGAATCAGTTAATGTTACGTTAGATAACGTATCTGATATTGTTTCATCAGAACTATCTTTACTATCACCGGAAATTAGTTCTTGTTTTAATGTCTTATCTCTAATCTTTGCGTAGTCTAGTAAACATTTTTCCATCTCACTATTACTAAAGCTTTCTGCCAAAAATAATACTGTATCATACTCATCTTTCTGTATGGCAACACTACTTAGTAAATAATCCATTATTTTAGTATTTTTGCTAAGGCATGCCGCCTTATATAAGAGTTCTTTTTGTAGCTCTTGCAACTCATCACGGTTATTAATATCTCCGTTAATATCTTCCATCATCAAATTTAATTTTGAATAAACCCAGTTGCCATACAAGTCAATATCACCCTTAACTAATTGCAATAATTCATTAGACATTTTGCAAAATTCTACTTTTACCGATGATTCGGACATCGATACGGTACTTGAATTCTCACGTACGTCTGAGTACGCTGCGGCTTTGCGTTCCGTGTCTCCTACAAATTCCTCAACATACGACATCTTAGCCATTTTCACGCCTTATATTATTTATTCACAAAAAATAACATTATAGCATATTATATATGATACACTAATAGCTATCTTAATAATTTTTTTTATTTCTTAGCTTTAATAGTTTCGGCCACCTGTAATGGTACTTGCTCATAATGAGAGAAAACCATACTATATTGAGATCTACCTTGTGATAAAGATCTCAAAGTACTAACATACCCAAACATCTCGGCCAACGGCACATTTGCAGTTATAACTTGTGCATTACCTCTTGGATCCATACTTTGCATTTGTCCTCTACGACTGTTTAGATCACCAATAATATCCCCCATATACTCATTAGGAGTAATTACTTCAACTTTCATAATTGGCTCAAGTAATTTTGGATTACCTTTTGGCATACCTTCTCTAAAAGCAGCTTTTGCAGCAATCTCAAATGCAAGTACACTTGAATCTACATCGTGGAATGCTCCATCTATCAAAGTTGCTTTAAAATCAATCATTGGATAGCCGGCAACTACACCTGTATCTTTAATATTATTTAGACCCTTTTCAACACCAGGAATAAATTCTTTAGGTATAGCTCCTCCAACAATTTTGCTTTCAAAAGTAAATCCTGTTCCAGCTTCTTGAGGTTCAAATATTATTTTAACCCGTGCAAATTGTCCAGCTCCACCAGATTGCTTTTTATGAGTATAATCAATTTCACAAGGCTTGGTAATTGTCTCCCGATAAGCTACTTGTGGTGCTCCAATGTTAGCCTCAACTTTAAACTCACGTTTCATACGATCAACCATAATCTCTAGATGCAGTTCACCCATACCTTTAATAACAGTTTGACCGCTTTCCTGATCAGTTGATACTCTAAAAGATGGATCTTCAGCAGCTAACCTAGACAATGCCATTCCCATTTTTTCTTGATCAGCAGTTGATTTTGGCTCTACAGCTAATTCAATAACCGGTTCAGGAAATTCCATTCTCTCCAAAATAACCTGCTTATCCGGATCACACAAAGTATCACCAGTAGTGGTATTTTTAAGACCAGCTAAAGCAACAATATCTCCTGCAAAAGCTTCTTTAATATCTTCTCTTTCATTAGCATGCATCAGAAGCATCCTACCTACTCGTTCTTTTTGGTCTTTTACCGTATTAATGACAGTAGCACCTGAACTAATCTTACCAGAGTAAATCCTGATAAATGTAAGAGATCCAACAAATGGATCGGTCATTACCTTAAAAGCTAAAGCAGAGAAAGGTTCAGATGCTGATATTTTAAAATCTTTTTCTTCTCCAAAATTAATATCTATTCCCTTGACTATTCCAATATCGATTGGTGAAGGTAAGTAGTCAACAACTGCATCCAGCAAAGGTTGCACACCTTTATTTTTAAAGGCACTACCACATAACACAGGAAAAAAGACTCGGTCAATCGTTCCTTTCCTTATCACTACTTGAATTTCTTCCTCAGTAAATTCTTCACCTGATAAATATTTCTCCATCAAATGATCATCAGTCTCAGCAACCATTTCAATTAGCAAAGCACGGTATTCTTCAGCCTTTTCTAACATATCAGCAGGGATTTCTTGGTACGAATATTCAGCTCCAAGAGATTCATCCTTCCAAATTATTGCCTGCATCTTGATTAAATCAATAACTCCTTTGAAATTCTCTTCAATACCAACTGGCAACTGAATTACTAGAGGTTTTGCACCAAGACGATCTTTAATCATTTCTACACATTTGTAGAAATTAGCACCCATTCTGTCCATTTTATTGACAAAGCACATTCTAGGTACTTTATATTTATCAGCTTGTCTCCAAACTATTTCTGACTGAGGTTCAACACCGGCCACACCATCAAATACCGCCACTGCTCCATCTAAAACACGTAAAGACCTTTCTACTTCTATTGTAAAATCCACGTGACCTGGGGTATCAATAATGTTAATCCTTATATTTTTCCAGTAACAGGTAGTAGCAGCAGAAGTAATAGTGATACCACGTTCTTGTTCTTGTGCCATCCAATCCATAGTGGCACCGCCTTCATGAACTTCACCAATTTTATGTGATTTTCCTGTATAAAAGAGAATACGCTCGGTTGTAGTAGTTTTACCAGCGTCAATATGAGCACAAATACCTATATTACGAGTATTAGCAAGAGAAAATTCTGTAATCGCCATATGATTTAATTACCTTGGTTGCGATTTTTTGGGACTAAAATGAGCAAAAGCTTTGTTAGCTTCAGCCATTTTATGAGTGTCCTCTCTTTTTTTAATAGCAACTCCTCTATTATTTGATGCTTCAAATAATTCTTCCGCCAACTTATCAATCATCATTTTTTCAGAACGTTTATTTGCTGCATTGATAATCCAACGTGACGCAAGTGCATACCCTCTTCTTTCATCAACAGGGGAAGGGACCTGATAATTTGCACCTCCCACACGCACTGAGGTAACCTCAAGATATGGCTTTACATTATTCATAGCATTATTGAAAGTTTCATAAGGATCTACCCTATGTTTTTTTTCTATTTTACTAAAAGCAGAATATACTATCTTTTCGGCTAGAGCTTTTTTCCCTTCCTTCATGATATTATTAATAAACCTAGCAAGCAGAGGGCTATTATATTTCATATCAGGCAAGATAACCCTTTTCTCTGCGGCATGACGACGTGACATTTTATCTCTCTATTTCAAATTATTTTTTTACAGCTTGCTTCGCTGATGTACCATAACGTGAGCGTCCTTGCTTACGATTTTTTACACCCTGAGTATCATAAGCACCGCGTACTATATGGTACTTAACACCTGGAAGATCAGGAACCCTTCCGCCCCTTACCAACACCGTAGAGTGTTCTTGTAAATTATGCCCTTCACCAGGTATGTAAGCATTCACGTACTGCCCATTACTTAAGCGAACACGTGCCATTTTACGAAGAGCAGAATTAGGTTTCTTAGGAGTAACAGTTTTCACTATTACACAAACACCTTTCAAAAATGGATTAGATTCCAAAGCTGGGGATTTTGTCCTACGAATCTTCGACTGTCTTCCAAAACGTACTAACTGATTGTTTGTTGGCATTCAATACTCCAAATTTTTCCTTTTGATATTATCTATCAACCCTTAAAGCTATAGGGAAAACCATATACTGCACCACTTTCACTATTAAGTGGCAACAAGTGGAACTATAGCTATTTTTTTTATAAAAGCAACGAGTTTTTAACAACATTGACTAGATTAGCTATTTTTATGAACTTAGGGTTGTAATTACCCCCCTTAAAGTTTGTAGTTCTGTACTAGATAATTTATCTATACGAGTAAAAATATTCATAATATTTTGAGTCATGTGTAATTTTTTCTCAGGCACTTTAAAGAAATTCTTTTTGTTTAATTCAGTAAACAAATGTTCAAAGAAATATCCTAATTCTCCTTTTGATGCTACGTCCTGTTCATTACTAACATTTATTCTCAGCTGTTTATTACGAAATAGCTCATAACATATAATAATTACTGACTGCGCAATGTTAAGAGAACTAAAACCCCCTGTATTAATGTTAATAATTTTATGGGCATAAGTAATTTCTCTATTTCGCAAACCACAATTTTCACGACCAAACATGATAGCGACTTTAAGACCTGTAGGATAATCCTGACTTAAATGCTCTGATAGAACATAGTTTTTATTGATATTACGTGTTGCTGAACTTGTTGCATATAAATAATCAATATCCTCTATACTTGCTTCCAAACTATCATAAATCTTAGCATTATCTATGATATTTACCGCTGATACCGCCATATTACGTGCCTGTTCATTCGGCCAACCATCTCTAGGTGAAACGATTCTCAACTCTGAAACATCAAAATTCTTCATTGCTCTAGCAGCAGCACCAATATTCTCACCCATTTGAGGTGCTACTAAAATAATAATTGGCATAAATATCTTTGATTAATATGTAATTATTTTCTTCTAAATAGCTATTTAATTCCTACTAACTACTCGTATATAATTACTATACTCTTTCATCTCTGTCAACTATTAGTTTCATAATGAGCCAATGATTTTTTTATTTTATCTAATCTTCTTTAATCAAAGAACGTATCAATGCATTAACTGCTTGCTGATGTTCTGAGTTACGAATTTTCATAAAATTCCTTGACACTTCTATACACATACGCTGATGTTGAGTAAGTACAGGCTCGACATTGTCAGCATCTTCTAAACCTTGATAGAAATAATCGATATTTTTATCTAACGCTTTAGCAATAAGAACCAACCTACCTATTGATATTCTATTAATACCCTTTTCATATTTTTGTAACTGCTGATGTGTTACCTCTATTACCTCTGCAAGTTGTTGACGTGACAACCCCTTGGCAAGCCTTAGAGAATAGATTTTCCCACCTATAAACTGATCAACTTTTTGTATGTAGTCATTTCTTCGTACCATAATTAATTCCCTTATGCATGAACTATTAAATTTTAAGAATATAATAGATTATTAACAAATAAAAAGATTACTGTCATATATTATATAACCTAGAAAGCCAACAATTCACATAGGAATACCCACATGTAAACTGTCTACTATCAGTAAGTATTGATTATATTTTTTGTTTATGTACAAGTAGTGCTTAATATTTTTTAACTATTATATAATTATACTGATCTTATAGATACTTAGCAACCTTGTAAATTATAATTTCATTTTTATCGTATTTTTTTAACCTTTTTTTACTATTCTAGATAGAATAAGACTAAAAAATAAAAATCATAGAATTAACTAGGATATTTAAAGAATTATTGCAGAATGTTAAAAAATATACTTAATATAAAAAGTGATAATGTTGAATTTTATATATATACTTGAATGATTATATAAAACAAAAGAAAGTTACTTGATGAAAAGAATTATAAAATGCCTATATCAGGCAGCCTTTAAAACAATTGAACATGATGGTGTTGAACATTCAGGGTATATGTCATTTATGGTACTCCTAACAATCTTTCCTTTTTTAGTTTTTTTGTTAGCACTAACAAGTTTTGTTGGAGCATCAGAACTGGGAAAGAATTTTATTACTATTCTTCTTGAGAGTATGCCAGAACTGGCTACTGACTCAATAAAAACTAGGATAAACGAACTTGGAAAAACTCCTCCTCAAAGTCTAATGACCTTAGCGATAATGGGAAGTATTTGGACGGCTTCATCTTTTGTTGAATGTTTAAGAACAATTTTAAATAGGGTATATGAGATAAAATCTCCTCCTACCTACATAAGGCGAAGATTACTTAGCATAGCACAGTTTTTAGTAATCAGTATATTCATTACCTTTGCCATGCTTATTCTTATTATAGTACCAATAATATTAACAAAACTACCGATAATTTTACAAATGATAGAAGAACATAAGCACACTTTAACCCTTTTTCGATATGCTATCATTTTCTGCTCATTATTTATTACCTCCTCATCACTATATTATATAATCCCTAATGTAACATTAAATTTTACAGACGTAGTTCCTGGAGCTTTATTAACGGTAACTTTATGGGTGATAAGTGGATATTTATTATCTACCTACATAATATATTATAACCAATTAAGTATAATATATGGTTCACTTGGTAGTATAATAGTGACTTTAATATTTTTTTATATTATTAACATGATTTTTATATATGGGGCAGAATTTAATTACCTACTAAGAGAATATCCTTGAAAGCAGAAGAATATATCTGCTTTCAAGAAAAGCTATCGCAAAACTTTGAGGCGTGCATGCACGAACAATAGTTTACTACTATAGTCAATTGATGAGAAGTAGATAGCATCGTCTTCGCTCGCCTATTACATACAATAGGCGTCGCTCCATTTCATAATTTCACTTCTTCAATTATATCATCAACATTCCACCATTAACATGGATAGTTTGACCGGTGATGTAGGAAGCTTTGTCACTTGCTAGGAAAGCTACTACGTTTGCAACATCTTCGGCTTCTCCGAAAGTTCTAAGAGGAATTTTTTGCATTATAGCCTCTTTTTGAGCTTCGTTTAATTTATCAGTCATGTTTGATTTAATAAAACCAGGAGAAACTACATTAATTGTGATACTCCTACTTGCTACCTCAATTGCTAGAGACTTTGTCATACCGATCAAACCAGCTTTGGAAGCACAATAATTTGCCTGTCCTGGATTACCAGAAACTGCAACCACAGATGATATGTTAATTATTCTACCATAACGAGTTTTCATCATTTTCTTTATCGCTTCACGATTTAGAATAAAGCTAGCTTTTAAGTTTATATCTATAACTTGATCAAACATTTCATTGGACATTTTTATTGCCAGCATATCTTTAGTGATTCCGGCATTACAAACTAAAATGTCGATTTGTTCAAGACTAGACACCAAGTTAGTACATTCATCAATATTTGCTAGATTACATGGTACTATCGTATAATTATCTTTTAAGTTATTTGCAAGTTCTTGTAATTTCTCTTGGTTACTACCACTAATTATCACATGACTACCAAGAGAGTGGAATAGCTTAGCAATGCTACCACCAATTGTCCCAGATGCTCCAGTAATTAGAGATTTTTTAGCAGTTAAATCTATCATTTCTATTCTTCCTCTTCTATAGTTATCGTTTCGCTATCAAAAGTAACACTAGTATTATGAGAAGACTTTTGGCGAATTAGTTGTTCTATTTCAGAGCAGATAGCAGGGTGTTCTCTTAGGTAATGTTTGACATTTTCTCTACCTTGACCTATACGAGTGTCATTATATGAAAACCAAGAACCTGATTTTTCTATTATTTCAAATTTAACACCAAGATCAATTATCTCGCTTTCTCTAGAAATACCACTACCATACATTATATCAAATTCTGCCGTTTTAAACGGTGGAGAGACTTTATTTTTAACAACTTTAATCTTAGTTTGGCTTCCTACTAGATCTTCTTTATCCTTGATTGTTGAAATTCTTCTAATATCTAGCCTTACTGAGGCATAAAATTTTAAAGCATTACCACCTGTGGTAGTTTCTGGACTACCAAACATAACGCCTATTTTCATTCTAATTTGGTTAATAAAAATAATTATACAATTAGTTCTTGAAATTGATGCAGTGAGTTTTCTAAGTGCTTGGCTCATTAATCTAGCTTGTAACCCCATATGAGAGTCACCCATTTCCCCTTCAATCTCTGCTTTAGGCACAAGAGCAGCAACACTATCTATAACGACCATATCAATAGCTCCAGAACGTACTAGAGTATCAGTTATTTCAAGTGCCTGCTCTCCAGTATCTGGTTGAGAAATAATAAGCTCGTCAATATTTATGCCAAGTTTTTTGGCATATGCTGGGTCTAAAGCATGTTCTGCATCAATAAAAGCACAAGTACCACCTTTCTTCTGTGCTTCAGCAATTACATGTAGAGTTAAAGTGGTCTTTCCTGAACTTTCCGGCCCAAAAATTTCAATAATTCTTCCCTTAGGTAAACCACCTATACCGAGTGCCAAATCAAGCCCTAGAGATCCTGTTGGTATTGCCTCAACGTCTACAGCAGGGCGTTGACCAAGTTTCATGACAGAACCTTTGCCGTAACTTTTTTCAATCTGGCTAAGTGCAGCAAGCAATGCTCTTTCTTTGTCTATAACGTTCATTTCTAGAATCAGCTTAATAAAATTAAATTAAATTTATAAAGTAACATACGAGGAAAATCCAGTAAAATAATTACAAATATTAATATCATAGTGATTTAAAAATTGCAACTAAAAATTAAAAGAATCTATTCTTTAACCTAAAGCTGATCTGTCAACAGCAACCTTAATGTTTAATTGTTCTTGACCCACAAATCCATGTTATATTGTTTGCAATATTTAAACATATCAACGGTATTAGGGTGGTGTATACCAAACTCCTTAATTTGTGGCTTGCCAAAGAATTTGTAATTATATAAATCTTTGCTTTTACAAGCTGCTTTTGCTCCATGATTATACAAATAACTTATTAGGGCAATATTTTTACTTCTATCTCCATATAAATAATGAAGTATAACAAACGCTTCTTTGTAAGATTCTATGGCTTGCTTAAGCCTATCTTGGGCAAACAAAATATCTCCTTGTGCTATATAACTATCTGCTAAATTAGGATTCTTAGAATAATTTGCACTTTCAGAATCATTGTTTTCATTTGCTAGCAACATATGTATAGCTTTATTAATGTATTCAGAAGCTTTATCTATTTTACCTAAACCTAGTTCACTTCTTGCCATTTCTGTATAAATATCTGCAAATATTTCATGATCTTTATGCTTTATGGGCTTAAGTATATCATATAACTGTTGAGCTTGAGCATAAGCTTCTTGATATCTACCAAGAGAATTCAATATCTTTGCTCTAAATATATAAGGTCCACTAAGGATTGGGTCATTAATATGTACCCCATTTTTTATACGTAGTTCAATAACTTTCTCTTCCCACTCTAAACTTTCCTGATATTTGCCTCGTGCCTCACATAATGTACTTTTTAAAAAATATATTATAGATATATCAATTTCTTGTATTACTCCTTGTTTTGCTAGTTTTTCAGCCTTTTTAAGAAATTTTTCAGCTAGTTTTATTTCGCCTAAAAATATATAAGCCCAAGATGTATAAGAAATTAAAGTAAGTTTAAGGGAATAATTAGCTTCATCATCATCAAGCTTGTCCAAAATCTTTAATGCTCTAGTAAGATAAGAAATCATTACGTCAAAATTGCTTGATGTTATCAAATACATTCCTATTGCTACTAAGTACCTAGCATAACAAAATTTTTGAGATTCAGACATCTTCCACAATTTAAATTCTTTCTCTTTTTGACTAAACCAATCAAACATTTGTTGCGCTTTGCTGGTATTATGAAGGTTGACATACAAAGAAAATAACTCAACTCTTAAGGCAAGTATTGCGTATAGGTTAACATTATATTTTTCAGAGTTTTTTAGAATAATTTCTAAATTCTCTGGTATAGTTTTGGCACCCCTCCACAAATATCCTGAATAAGTCCCTTTAAATTTAGGTAATTTGCTAATAATATTTTCTAAATATATTTTAGAACTATTGCCATTTCGTTCCATTATTTTATTGCTAATTATATCATGCATTTCAAAAATAGGATTATCCTCGCTAGCATTAGTATTACTGATTAGCATAAATTTAGATAGTTGATATATATCATCATCTAAAGTATCCTTATGATCAGTAATAGTAGTAAGAAGCTGTTTTGAGAAGCTTTGGTTATTTAATAAAGCTATTTTATTAAGTAATGTTACTGCATTAGGGTTTAATTGTTGAATAGCCATACTAATATTTGTTGCTATTTTATCAGTCGATTGATAAATTTTCTTTTTATATTCTTCTTTATCTAGACCTTTAATTTTATTAAGTAATTGAGCCCCCTGCACTATAAGTATTGGATAACCACTAAAAGATTGCGTTAAAAATTCGATACTATTTTTATCTTTATTATCCAATAAAGTATTAGCCAAAGTTACGATAGTAGGTTTATCAAACAAGGTCATTGCTATAATATTAGGTAACTTATCATTATCTTGCGAACAAAACACGACCTGACCATTATGTTCCCAATCAATAAAGTCTTGTACTTTTTTATTTTCATTAACTTTTAAATTATCAAATACCAATAACCATTTACTAGTAGAAGTTAAATATGACATTACTTCTTTTTTAGCTAGAGTTACTGCTTCAGATATATTAGTTTGTTTAACCATATTGAGTTGTTGGGCTAATTTAACAAATTGTTCATTAAAATCAAGGTTACAATCAAAAAACCAAATTAGATCATAATTATTTTTATTCTCATAACTATACATCCTAATTAATTGAGTTTTACCTATACCGCTAGTACCCACTATACTTGCTTGTCTATATTTATCTAAATGTTTCTCAAGAATTTTAAGTTGTTGCTCATGATTGACAAAATAACTAACTGGGGTGATTAAATTAGTTATTTGTTCTTTTGCCAAAGTTCTAGTATTAATGATTAATACTATGATTAATAGTAAGAATTCTTTCATATAATGAAACCGGTGAAAAATAAATTATGCCCTAGCGGTTACGTATAAAACACATTATACGAATAACTATAAAGAATAAACAAAAATAATTCAACTTAAGTTTAAATATTAATAATAAAAATCATTAAAAAGTAGGAAAGTTTGTTTGCTAATTCTGAACCTAAATTCCACTAGCCTAGTATCAGTAGAGCATCTTTACAATCTCAAAGTTCGTATAAATAATCCCTTATGGTGATTTTTGACATGTATAACGCCGATAGACCTCTAAATTATAACCTTATCCCAACGTAACTAGTGATTTGAGCAGTATTATTTATCAGGAGTGTAAATGACATCGTCAAACTCCTCATTTAACGAGGGCATTCTGATTTGCAAACTTGCTGTACAATTTATCACATTGAAATTGATGGAATATATTTACAACATATATGATACAATTAACAGCTTGTAAATTGTTATAGTAAGTTATAAACTATCAAATGCAATAGGAAAAAATTACAGGGCTGTTTAAAAGTCATAACTTTAGTCGGGACTTTTAAACAGCCCTGAAAAAATTACTGGAAATTTTATCTTGACAAATCAGTCTAGATCATAAATTGTTTTTTATTCATAACTAACATAGGACTTTAATATATGATCAATCATGTGAATTCAGTAGCATCTTCTAAGGAAAATGTAACTAAAAAATCTTATGATTTGTATTTCGCAGGTCCCTTATTTACTAATAAGGATCTTATAGGTAATTTATATTTGGCTTTAGCCCTAGAGGAGGCATCTAGTGGTAAGTATAAATGTATATTACCTCAAAATTTAGAACAAAGGGATATCCATGCTCAACACATAAAAAATAATGATTTAAAATCTGTAAAAGAAGCTGATGGAGGCATATTTAGTTTTGACGGTTCAGATCCAGATTCTGGTACAGTAGTGGAATTTATTCATAGTAAATTTTTAAATAAACCTGCAGTATTATATAGAAGTGATATTAGGTTGGGGGGAGATCATAAAAGAACCCAGGGTGATCCTTGGAATCTGATGATGTCAAATTATCCGCGTACTAAAGTTGTCATAATTGAGGATATAGTGCCAAAATACCAAGATTTATATAAGCAACATTCAGGTGATGCACACAGTATATCGAAAGCATTATCTCTTTTTATGGTTCAGTCTATTATTAAGGCATTAGATGAAGCATTTGCTACACCGCCATTAGTGCTGCCTGATAACTTAGATAAGAAAATGCTAGATAAGTACTTTCATATACTTAATGATTTAGATATGTACTAGTCAAGACGGACTATTGAAAATAGTATAACAATAATATTTTTTATTGATATAAAATACAGATAAAAATATTTAATTTTTTTAAAAGATAATTGCTGTTAAGAGCCTTAGAACTTATAGTTCGATATATACCAAATTTATCATATAAGAATTTGGTAATTATTTTAATGTTCCCATTAACTATAGTTTTGTATTATAAAGTTTTTCTTTTTAAATATGATAAAGTACCTAATCTAACACTATGGAGTTGGCATAGATCAGATGACTTATTATTTATTGATAATAATACAGCCATTGCATCCTTAATAGCTACCATCTATATAAACCTAGATAAAATAAAATTATACCAAGAACAAATACTCTTATAACCCCAGCTAATACTTTTATTATTCCAGTTTTTCGTTTAGAAACGAAAGCAAAAGGAAAATTAGATGCAAAAAGTTTAACTGATTTAAGTAATATTATTTTGTCTGCATCTCAACCTAGACAACTGATACAATTAGATTTTGATGCCACTTATAGTCAAAGAGAAATTTACTTTCAGCTAGTTGAAACATTAGTAAAAAACAATAGAAAAATTTCTGTTACTGCCTTATCTTCATGGTGTATGTTTGATAGTTGGATAGATAAACTTTCAATAGAATATGCCGTGCCAATGGTGTATCAAGGCAGAAAAGAAAATCAAGATATTTAAAGTTTTTGTATTTAATAAAGATAAATGGAATGTCGACCTAAATCATCATCAATTACTGTCTTCTCATAGCTACCATTACGACGATTATTATCTACTTTTTCTACTTTACTATGTTTTAAGTAGCCCAATTCATGATACAACTCACTTGCCAATATTTTTTCGACTATTTGTTTTTTGAATTTTTGGAACAATACATCCCGACCAAATACTTCTGACGGATTTGCTTTTGCTAACAACTCTTCTACTAGCTGATTATTTATGTTTAATTTTTCTTTATCTTTATCTATTTCTTTAGCCATAATTTTCCTTTGTTTTATTTACTTCTTTTTACAGTAATCTCTTACTGCTTTTTTTGCAACTTACACAAATCCTATTATAGACTCAATCTTTCTTAATGGTCAAAATCTAGAGTATACTCGGTGAACTTCAAGAATTGGCGTCGTCGTGTCTAAATATCTCCGCTGCTCCGTTACTCATGTACGCTCCGCTGCTCAACTTTGACATTCCTAGCTCTTCTTGAAGTTATACTATCGTCTACCAACTCTTGAAATCATAGCAGTATATATTTACGAAGCCAATTCTTCAAAGCATAAGAGTGTACTTTTTTATCATCCTTTCTACTGAATTATCTAGCACAAGTTCTTGATAATTAGAAGCAAATTCTATCCATCGTAATTCGTTTGATTCAGAATTTTTTACAAAATAGTCGTTGCAAACGGTTTTTAATAAAAATCTCACATCATAATGATAATGTTCTTGGTCTATAGAATTACTAGGAATTAGATGAACATCTATATCATAAATCTGTCTAGAAACCGGTTCAATCTCTAAAATACCGGATTCTTCCTGTGCCTCTTTAATTGCTACAGCCAAAATGTCATTATTACCATCACAATGTCCTCCTGGTTGCAACCATTTATCCAACTTACGATGATGCATCAGTAAGAATTTTGTTTTATTAGAATTAAGCAAGAATCCTGAACCGGTAAAATGTCCTTCTTTTGTCTCCCTACTAAATGGATTTTGACAATTATCTAGAAAGTCCAACATCCTTTCTTTATATTCATATTCTTCTTGAAAATTGCTGACATAATTTTTTATATTTTCATGTAAGTTCATAATACTTCTTTTCGTCCCATCTCTGTCATTTCCATTACAAGCTGCTTTATTTTCTCAACTCTTGATTTATTTACGATCAGTAAAGCATCCTCAGTATTAATAATTATTATATTATCAACTCCTATTACAGCAGTAAGCTTATTATTAGAACTAATATATGAATTTGTACTATCAATGTTTATAACATCGCCTTCGCAGTAATTATTCGTTATATCTTCTTTTTGTATTTGCCATAAAGAATGCCAATTGCCAATATCATTCCAACTAAAATTGGCTTCTATCATAATCATTTGACTAATGTTTTCGATTATAGCATAGTCTAAAGAAATTGGGGTAATATGTAGGTATGGTTCTAAAGCAAGTGTTATATTATTATAATCTTTGGTTGCAAAATAATATGCATCATATGCATGTTTAAAGAGTGCTTTTTGCCATAATTTAGCCTGCTCTAAAATAAAATCTATATTAAAAATAAAAATTCCTGAATTCCAAAAATATTTGCCATTTGCTAGATAATTTTGTGCTTGTTGAAGAGTAGGTTTTTCCACAAATTGTTGGGTGTTGTAAGTTCTATCTGCTAGTAACTTATTTATTTTAATATAACCATATTCGGTATTTGCAAAACTAGGCTTAACCCCTATAGTACAAATACCAAATTTTGCGACATAATTCAAAGATTCATTAATAGTAATTAGGTACTTATCAATATCATGTATATAATGATCAGAAGGCAGTAGTATGATCGTATCATAACCGTTATTCTTTGCTTGAATAGCTGATATAATTGCACATGAAGCTGTATTTTTAGGCATAGGTTCTATTATTAAGTCTGCTTCTATATTTAGCTCTCTAAGTTGCTCTTTTGCTATTAATTCATATTCCTTAGCAATTATTAAAGTTGGTTTGCCTAAAGTTCTGTTTGTAATCAAAGTTTTTTGTATTAAACTCAAATTATTAAATATTTTTATAAATTGTTTTGGTTGCATCTGTCGTGATAATGGCCATAATCTAGTTCCTAGACCACCAGCCATAATTACTGGTTGTACTTTCATATATTATTAATTATATAATTATCTAACTAAAGCAACTTATAGTTTATAACTTTAAAAAAGTCTACTAAAATAAACATGGGAAATATATATGCACAAAAATCATAAAAAAACTAATAAGCTTTTCTTTAAAATAGCTGGAGTACTTATAATTACTTATGGTTTTTACCTAGGCTATGTAGAGTTTTATGATCACAAATGGAGATATGTAACTCCTACCGACCAACAAGTACAGAAATATACAATTAGTGAAAACAAAGCCCTAAGATTGTACCAATTAATGAAAGATACTCATGAGATATTGACTAAACATAACATACCATATTGGATTACAAGTGGTACACTTCTTGGGGCAGCAAGGCATAAAGGCATCATACCTTTTGATGATGACTTAGATATTGGCGTAATGCACGCTGATGAAATAAGGTTACAAGATATACTAACAGATTTTGTCGAGTTGGGTTATAAAACTTCTCATCAAGATTTTTACACTATATGCAACAAGGTATGTATAGATATTTTTATTTTTCGCCCAAAAGACAACATGTTTATATATGCTAATTTCAGAACGTTACGTAGATTTCCTAATGATTTCTTTTATATTAACGAAGTATTTCCACTGAGGAAATATCAATTTGGTGAGATTGAAGTTTATGGTCCTCATGAATTTAAAGCTAACCTAGATAGGCAATATCCAGAATGGGATAAATACGGGATAATTCAGCAACCGCATAGTTATTTTGTTACTCTTTCACCTATTGAACAAAAGACTAAATTCATTTTAACTCCCAAATTATTAAAGCCAGCTATGCCAACTGGTCCTTTAGAAGACCGGGTAATTCCGAAATTACTAACTAAAGAGTAAACTTATCAATGAGTTATATTCCATTATTGCTTACTACCGGACTTGTTGTTTTATTTGGTTTATTTGCTTGGTTTTATCATAAGACAACCAAATTAAATGCAGAATTAGGCTTTCTATCAAATAACTATTTAGAAGCAAATAAGCAGAATCAAATTTTGCAGCAAGAGAAAATTTCTTATATACAAAAAATTGAGCAATTATCTAGTAAAGTAGACTATCAGAATCAATTGATAACTGAAGCAGATAAAGCAAGACAGGAGTCATATGCATCGGCAAAAAATGCTTTATTTGATCTTGGTAATGAATTGTCTAAACAATTAATTGAAATTCATAGACGGGAAAATCAAGAAGCAAGGGAATTATCAGAAAAAAATATTTCGGGGGCAACAAGCAAATTTAATAACGAGTTTGAACGTTTAATAAACATGGTTGGGTCATTAAGTAGGGATATCGAACAATCTAAAGGAACAGTAGACATTATTAAACAATCCCTTCTTTCTCCATCTGGAGCTGGATTACTTGCTGAAATTACTCTTGAGAACATTCTAAAATCATCAGGTCTACGTTCTAATTTAGACTTTATCATACAATATTCTGTGACAACTACCGATAATTTAAAACTTAGACCAGATGCCCTAGTTTTCTTACCTTCTGGTAACTTAATGGTTATAGATGCAAAAACTTCAAAGTTTTTAGTAGATTTAGGGCAAGATAGTTCTAATCTTAGTAAAACCATGAATAATCATTTAAAATCCTTAAATAGTAAAGATTACGCGGAAAATATTTTAGTTAGTTTCCAAGATAAAAAAGAACATTTTTCTAATATAGTTACTTTGATGTTTGTCCCTACTGAACAAGCAATTGAAAAAATTCTGATTGCAGATAATAATTTTTTATACAAGGCTTGGAAAAGCAATATTTTCCCAGTTGGTCCAGCAGGACTTATGAATATGCTATCATTTGCTAAATTCCAAATTTCAGATTATAGACGGTCAGAAAATCACAAATTAATTATAGAAGAGGTAAGAAAATTATTGACCTCTATTGCTTCGTTAGCGGAGCATTCGCAGAAACTTGGCAATAATATTCAGCATATAGTCAATAATTATGATAAATTTGCCGCTTCTTTTAATCGACATTTTTTATCTAAGGCTAGGAATATTCAAAAATTAGGCATAGATATTGGTAACAAAACAATTCAGCATCCTATAGAGCGTTATCAGCTTGTTTCATCAAAATCTGAAATTATTGATGCCCAGTTGCTCGAACCATCCGATAAAATCAAGGAATTAGAATAGACCTCTTGTATAATTTGCTTATGTTGAGGAATTCGCAGACACTTCCATAATTTCAAAAAATGAGGAGTTGACTTTAATTGTTAAAATGTATATACTTAAATGATTTGAAGAATTGGATTTGAAAATAGACTTCTTTCGAAACTCGCTTATGCTGAGGGATTTGAAGGAGACGCGGAATCTCGACCCGCAGCGTACTCTAATGTACGTGAGGATTCGAGTACCGCATCGACGTACAAATCACCAGCAGAAGTAGAGTTTCGAAAGAAGTCTAATGAATGGTGAGCAAGCGGAACGTACATATAGTATAGTTACGCATGCGAATCCATGATATTTTCAAAAAACAATTTTTCAAAGCAGAAGAGTATACTTAAATTAACGTCATAATGACGTCAGTATGATATCAAAATTATGAGACATAGAGCGTGACAAAAATTATTAATTCTAAATATAAGGCTAGCAGAAGACTTGGTGTAAGCCTGTGGGGCGATAGTAAAGATGCCTTCAATACAAGAAATTATCGTCCTGGTCAACATGGTCAGAATAGTATGGTTAAAACTTCTGATTATGGTCTACATTTGAAGGCTAAACAAAAACTTAAATGCCATTATGGTAGAATTAACGAGAAGCAATTTAGAAATACTTTTACTCTCGCACAAAAAATGAAAGGCAATACGGGTGAAAATTTTATAGCCCTGTTGGAAAGAAGGCTTGACGCTGTTATATACAGAATGAATATTGCACCAACGATTTTTGCTGCAAGACAATTTGTTACCCATGGTCACATTAAAGTGAATGGTAAAAAGGTTAATATCCCAAGTATAAGACTAAAAGAAGGAGATGTCATCGAGCTAAAGGAATCAGCAAAACAAATCCCTGTAATACTCGAGACAGCTAGTAAACAAGGAAACATTGTACCAAGCTATTTAACTTTTGATTCCAATTCATTGTCTGGTCAGTTTGTCAGAATCCCAGTAATTTCTGATGTTCCGTACCCATTTGAACCAGAAGTACATTTAGTAGTTGAACTCTATTCAAGATAATTAAGAGACTAAATATCATCCCTGCTTCGGTGCAGCTTACTCGCCATGTTATCACCATGTAGGCAGGGGGCTATAATACTTAACACATCCTTCTCGGCTATTTTTTTAGATATTAGCCTGTTGGGATGACAATTCATATTAAAATCTGATCCTGCCTATAATAGCTTATTAGATATCTTTCGAAACTCGTTTATGCGCAAGGATTTAAAGAAGCCACGAAACCTCGACCCGCAGCGTACTCAAATGTGCGTGAGGAGCAGAGTACCGGGAGCATGAATAAATTACCAACAGAAGTAGAGTTTGCCAAAGATATCTATTGATTACCACGTTCCAACCAATGCCCTTCAGCTGGTGACAAGTCACTTGCCACAGCTCTTCTGTCATCAAATACAAAACATTCTCCTTGCCATAACCTATTACGATTATCGGTCACTTCTAAATATTGTAAAATACCGCCTTTAAGATGGTACACATCATTAAAACCCAGTTTCTTCAAATAGGCTGTTGATTTCTCGCATCTAATCCCACCAGTACAAAACATTGCTACTTTTTTTCCAGCAAGTAATTCTTTATTCTGCTCTACCCATTTGGGAAACTGCTTAAACGTTTCTGTCTTCGGATCTATAGCCCCTTTAAAAGTACCTACACAAACCTCATAGTCATTTCTAGTGTCTACTAATACCACATTATTTTGGCTAATAAACTTGTCCCAGTCCTTTGGTTCAATATACTCTCCTTTAAGATTTGCAATATCAAGATCCTCAACTGTCATAGCAATAATTTCTTTTTTCAGCTTTACTTTTAATTTTTGAAAAGGATGGATATCACAATAATTTATTTTAATATTTACATCTTCCGCAGATGTAAGTTTTATAATTTCATCTACTAAAAAATTTACCTCTTCTTTTGTCCCAGAAATTGAACCATTAAATCCTTCTGGAGCTAAAAGAATAGTACCCCTAATTCTTCTTTTTTTACCAATAAGTAAAATCTTTGGCAGCAAAATCTCAAGGTTTTCTAGGTTAGTAAAACTATAAAAACTTAATACTGCTATTTTAAAATCATTATCCATACTGACTTCATTACTACTAATTTTCAGATTTGGTAACTGGCAAGGCTATAAACATAGAAACACCCCGTCTCTGTACCAACAAGATTATATTTTGCTTTTTAATAGATTGGGCATTGTCATACAATACATTTAATTGATCTATAGAAGCTATAGGTTGTTGATTGCTCGCTATTACTAAATCACCAATTTTAAAACCATAATTTTTTCCATCTTTTGCGATATCAGTTACAATAATGCCCTCAACTTTACTTTTAATGGCAAATTTTCGTTTAAGATTATCTGTTAAATTGCTAAAAGTAACATTATTTTTTACAACAGAAAATTTATTATCAGAAGTTTTATCACTTACCTTGTCGTTTACTTTTTTACCTTCTAGATCCTCTTCACTACTAATCTTGCCACTTAATTCTTGATTTTTGCCATCGCGTACAACGATAATTTTTACCTCTTGATCCACGGTAGTTTCAGCAACCATTACCTGCAATCTCCTAGAATTTTTTACCGGTTGTCCAGCAAATTCTATTATTACATCCCCAGGTTTTATACCAAATTGATCAGCTGGACCATCTTTTTGTACTTCCACTACTAACGCTCCCGAAGCTTCTTTTAACTCAAACCCTTCAGCTATTTCGTTAGTTACTTCTTGAATTACTACCCCAAGCCTACCACGATTAATTTTTCCATTTTGCCTTAGTTGGTCAATAATTGATTTAGCAGTATTAGATGGAATAGCAAATCCAATACCAATACTAGTCCCAGAAGGTGAAAATATTGCTGTATTGACTCCTATAACTTCACCATTAATATTGAACATTGGTCCACCGGAATTACCATTATTAATAGCCGCATCAGTCTGTATAAAATCATCTACTATACCGTTAGTGTTATCAATATCACGTCCCTTTGAAGATATAATACCAGCAGTTACTGTTCCTCCAAGTCTACCAAAAGGATTACCAATAGCAATAACCTGATCTCCTACCCTAGCTTTACTGGAATCACCGAATTTTACAAAAGGCAAAGGAGTTTCAATCTCAATTTTTAAAAGAGCAAGATCAGTTTTTTTATCACTACCTACCAATTTAGCTGATAGCTCCCTATTATCCGTTAATTTTATGTGAATCTCATCTGTATTTGCAACTACATGATGGTTGGTAACAATAAAACCTGTAGAATCTATAATAAAACCAGAGCCAAGGGGAACAGATTTAGGATTGGAATACATCTCATCAAAATCAAAAGGTAGATTAAAACGCTCCAAAAGTTCATTAAAATGATCAAATGGAAAACGCTCGAAAGATTTTTTATGAGAATCTTCTGATTTTTGGTTATATTGTACTGTATACACATTTACCACAGCTGGAATAAGTGGCTCAACAATGTCTGCAAAACTATAATTATGGGATTCAGGTATCTTTATTGGCACTGACTGTAAATTACTAGATTCCTCAGGAGTAATTTTGCTTGACTGAATATCTTTAGCAAAAACAGAAGATGCCAACCACATAGTCATTAGAAAAGTGGCAATTAAATACTTAATTAAATACCTTAGTAAATTGTTAAACTTACAAATATTTTGAACCATATCATCTACCTAATTACTAGTCATCCTATTTACCCAAATTTAGATATTTAAATAGCTCTGCTTCCGGAGACAACACAAAAGAAGTATCATCTTTCTTTAAAGTATTTTTATATACTTCCAAGGATCTATAAAATTTATAGAATTCTGGATCAACAGAATAAGCAAGATTATATATCTTAGCTGCCTCCATGTCACCATCACCTTTTATGATTTGAGATTGCATATAAGCTTCAGCAAGTAATATTTTACTTTCTTTGTCAGCTCTTGATCTTATGCGAGCCCCTTCTTCTTGCCCTTCAGCTCTTATTTGGGTAGCTTCTTTTTCACGAGCAGTTTGCATGCGGCGATAAATTGCTGCACTATTCTCTTTCGGTAAATCAGCTCTTAAGATTCTAACGTCAATTACATCAAGTCCAAAATTCTTTGCTTCCTCATTAACCTGATTTAAGATATTTGACATTATGTCAGACCTTGCACTTGTAAGAAGACTAGTCAAAGGTAATCTACCTATAACTTTTCTCATTGAAGATTCTAGGTTTTTATTAAGTCTAATTTTAACACCTTGGTAGTTATGTACAGTTTTGTAAAACATCACAGGATCAACAATACGAAATTTGGCAAAAGCATCTACGATTACCCTTTTTCCATCAGAAGCAGTTAGCTCCTTTGCTTCTGCCTCTACATTTAAGATACGTTTATCAAAAAATTCAACATTTTGAATAAATGGAATCTTGATATTTAATCCTGGACTTTCAATGGTCCTCATTGCCTCACCAAATTGAAATACCACAGCGGAATGGCGTTGATCAACAGTAAATAAAGCACTGGTAACTGATAATAATAATCCGAAAACTACGAAACTTATATAATAAATTGTCTTCATCCAGCACTACTCCTTAATTTTATTTTGCTGAATTGCCATATGCGGCAAAACGCCATTAGTACCCATAATAACTTTGCTGGTATCCGTTAGAATATTTTCTATAGCTTCTAAGTAAAGGCGATCCTTAGTTATTGACTTATTAGCAACATATTGTGTATAGACAGCAGCAAACCTTTTGCTGTCTCCTTCAGCTCTTGAGATGACCTCTTGTCTGTAACCTTCTGCTTCTTGGACAATTTTAGCCGCCTGCCCTCTAGCTTTAGGTAAAATATCATTATTATAGGATTGTGCTTGATTTATCTCACGTTCTTTATCAGCTTTAGAAGTTTGTACATCCCTGTAAGCATCAATTACTTCAGCTGGCGGTTCAGCTTTTAGTAACTGCACTTTCTCAATACCAACACCAGCATTATAATGATCAAGTATTTTCTGTGTTAAAGCTTCAATCTTATTAGTGATTTCTTGTTTTTGGTCTGATAATATCGAAGAGATAGGAGTATTGCCTATAACTTCTCTTATAGCACTTTCAGCAGCTGTTTTTACAGAATCTTCTGGATTAACAATATTAAAAATATATTTTTCTAAATCAGTAATATGCCACATTATATCACAATTTAGTGCAACAATATTCTCATCGCCAGTAAGCATAGTACTTTCAGCAGCCACAGCTTTGGTGTTGTCCATATTAGACCTAAGGCTACTTGTTGATCTATAGCCGATCTCAATTCTACGAGACTGGTTTACCTTCTCAACTACTACCTGTTCAAACGGTAAGGGAAGGTGATAATTCAAACCAGGGAATCCTTTACGAACGAACTTACCAAACCTCATTACTGCAGCTTCCTCTCCTTCCTTAACTTCATAAACTCCGGAGGCAAACCAAACAGCAACTAACGACAACAAAACTAACACCATTATGTTATTGTTGAAGCCAAACTTATTATAGAAATCATTAAGGTTAAACTTATTTTTTTTCCTTGGTCTAGTAAATATATTATATTCACTTTTTTCTTCCTCTTCAGAATCTCCCCAAGGGGATTTTTTTAGAACTTGAGTATATATTCGATTAAACATTTTCTGCTATTGCTATTTTGTTAATTTGTATACTATATCACTAAATATAGTTAGCACTAATACTATTTGATAAAAAAATTTAGTACATTATTATATCTTGTATATCTAACCGCGTCAAGGCTCGTTACTAAAAAATCAACACCTGTATTATAACATTTCTAGCATCTGAGGCTTATGAAAATATAGAAGTACTAGAACTACATGAACCTACTACTAGATTAATGCTAAAATTACTCCTGAAGTAAGTAGAGTGTAAATTGTAAGCAGTGTTTGATCCTCTATTGTAATCACATCTGATACTAATTATCTTTCAATATAGAATTAACAGGTATAATTAATATTAGGTCTATCACCAGTTGGAATAGAATTAATAATTCTATCTTAAAAAATAATCAGTATGACCTACCTCTTGCAATAGTAAAACCCTGATGAGGTATGGATTGTGGGGATTAAACTATGAACTTATACCATTTCCCAAAACTAAATTGCTACTCGGAGTACTAGTGTCGAACACCGGAGTACATAACTGTCGAAAGTTAGTAAGATTTTTGCCATAATAGTTAATCCTATTTCAAAAAAATCTTATAATTTGCAGCTAAAAAGTTAAAATAGAGTAATTTAAATTTTGTTCAGAGCCTAGATATATGACACCAGTTCATTTCATCTTCCTAAAAATACAATAACCAAAACTACTCCACTGAAAGTTCAGAACAACAAAAATATTAACCATCAAAAACTATAATAACAATTTTAGCGACTGTTACTAGATTAACATTATTCTAAAAAACTTAAAAAATTCCCTTTACTCTGCGGAAAAATAATTGTATTCATGCAAGATGATACTACGTGGTGTAGTGTCAGCACCGAGGTTAGGACAACCAATGCAAGATTTTAATCTAACCTCAGTGTCTGTCTTCTGAAACACAAAAAATAGGAATTAATTTTATGACTAACGATGTTAAAAATCAACCACAAAATAATTTTACAAATGAAAAAATAAATAATATAATTAATATTGCGGCACAAATATTTAAAGGAGTTTTGCAGAACAATAATATAACTTATATAGAATTTATCGCAGTTCGTATAGGTTTAGAAGGAATTGAAATACTTAGCAAAGTTTTAGAAGATAATAAGCTTATAACCGCAATACGTCTTTGCAACAACGATATTGACCTTGAGGAACTAACTATGCTTCAAACCGTTAGAGAATAATCATAGTGTGATTAATATAGATATTGGGTTTAATAATATTAGGTGTTCAGGGGCTAATCATACTAGCTGAATTTCTAGCAAGTGATAAAACCATAAAGCAAATAAGTCTTATAGGCAATGATATTGGTGATGAAGGGGCGGATATACTGGCAGGAGTTCTAACAAATAATGAAAATTGTAAAGCAAGTGGATATTGGTAGCAATAATATTACTGATAAAGGAGTAATAACACTGGTGAGACTTCTAGAGTTTAATAATAAAATTACAAGCAAAATAATAATAGAGTTCACAGATTATGACAATGAAAATATTAGTTATCAAGTAGAAGAGCTGTTAACTGAGACTCTAGAAAGCCATAACAAAACTAGGGGTAGAAAATATTTTGTTTAATTTAATGTACAATCAAAATAATGGGGAGGCATTTCATGGAAGATATTAACAATTGGCAGATCAAGTTTAAATCTTGCGAATATTCTGCTAAGTTACTTAGTAAATTGATTTCACTAAATGAAAAAGTAACTCACCCAGTAGATATCAGAGAAATTATCAAAGCTATCTATTATGCTAAGAAATATCATGGTAGTCAAATGCGGCAATCAGGTGAACCATGTTATTCACACCCGATTGAAGTAGCTTATATGTTTGCTAGCTATACAGCTCAAGCAGTTCACCAATTATTTAACACTAACATGATCGTTACCAGTTTACTACACGACACGATCGAAGATACAAAACTTACCGAAGAGATGATTACTCAAATTTTTGGGAGTCTAATTGCTAGCCAAGTGGAAGCTCTAACAAGAATCAAGCCTTACGGCAAGATTAGCTCCAAAGAGATTTTAGATTTATTAGTTCAACAAGAAAAATATGATGTAGCATTGATTAAAATTTTTGATCGCATTCACAACTTACAAACTCTAGGAGCTAGATCACCTGAAAAGGCACTGAAGGTAGTTAAGGAAACTATAGGATATTTTATAACTCTTTGTATTCGCTTAGAAATACCAACAGCCGAGCAACAATTAGTAAATCTATGTTACAAAAATTTGCCTATTAACTCCATACCGGCTCTAGACTATACAGTTTTTTGAGTGGATGATTTTAGCTATTTTCGTCAGGTTTTCAAAATGCAATAATCCGTAAGTAAAACCAATGATTATAGGAATTATAATAAACCATATTCCCCAATTGCCAAAACACTCAACAAGGTAGACAAAACCAAAAGCACTAATAACATATATCATAGCACGAGATACAGAAAATGTCATGCTAGCATAGGTAAAACGTTTAAATATAGGAAAGCTTTTTAAACAAATAGGAGTAGCGGGGTTTAAGCATTGTTTCCATAAAACTATAAAAAATTGAATAAAAAATAACTGATAAGGAGAATTAACATTATTCAATAAATACGGACAAAATATCATAAAAATAGAAAATATTAGCAGTGTAATTTTTATGATTAATAATGGATATACTTTTAAACTTAAATAACATAATATTAATGTGATTAACAACTCCATTATACAAACAATAAAATTATGCTTAATAATTTCGGGTACTGTGTAACCAAAGCTAGTTTTTAAAATATTACCACAATATATATAAATAAAATAAACACATACCGGTAAGGCACATTGTAGTAAAAAGAAAGCTATTACAGTTTTTTTATTAACTTTTTCTTGCCAAATAGGATCGTTTTTTAAAATATTTATATCTGTATTAGTTGTTTTAAAAACTTTTTTTATTCGACGTTTGGCATCGGCAAATTCTGGGGCTTCTCTAAGTTTTTTTCTTGCAACAGAACCAACAAATGCAATTATTGCACCAATCCAAAATGCTATACGCCAATTAATACCATAACAAACAACAAGTGAAGAAATTGCCAAAGCTCCTACTGTTCCTAGGACAGCACAAGCCCCTATCAATCCAACACTTGCATATTGTATTGGGGGCGCAAGCATTTCAGTTAAATAAAGTTCTGCCCCTACTATTTCGCCCATAGAAGACATACCTTGAACAGCCCGGCAGATAATCGCTATCCAAACCGCTACGATTCCTACTTGTTCGTAAGTAGGAAGATTAGCCATAACAACGCAAGCAGATGACATCATGAAAGTTGTGATGATAACTGTTGATTTACGCCCTATATTATCACCTATCCATCCAAATATTAAAGCCCCTAATGGTCTAAGTAGGTAAGTTGTACAAAAAGCACCTGCAGAATACAAAGCAGTAGTGTGTGGATCAGTTTTGGGAAAAAATAATTCATTAAGAACCCCTGCCATATGAACGTAAATCATCAAATCAAAATATTCAAGGAATGTGCCTATTGATAGTAACCTCACAGCTTCTTTTTGTTCTTTGTTTAAACTTCTTTGTTCTTGAGGATACCCTATCATTTTTCTTACCATCAATAGCTTGACTATTAATGATAGCAAGAAAAAATAATATTAAAAGTGAAAATAAATTTTAGTTAACGATATTACAACAATCTTAATAACCTCAATTTCGGATTAATTTCATTAATCCGAAATTGGAATGAGAATTTAGACTGGAGATCAAAAAAATCTGATTCTAATATCTCTGCTTTTGCGTATTCATAGAGTATTTGGATTTCTCTACCTACTTCTAAAAAACCAAACATAGTATTTATATTTTTAATTTCTTTAAGGAATAGAAAAATGATATCAACATTATTACAAGTAATAGGAAACTATTTTCTTAAGAGTTTTGCAAGCATAATATTGAACAAACAAATAAATGGAGTTATATATACATATACAACCCTTGTATTTTATTCATAATTCCTAATCAAAGAAATTCCGTCTCGATTCTACCAACCATTGGTGACATTAACCGGTATTGCTCCTCCGTTCTAATTTGCACCTCAGTGGCAGTCATTTCTTTATTTTCCTTCTGCATCCTAAATATATCGATATAGAATGCCTTATATATGGCATCGCGACATTGATTTTGTTCTATCTCAGTAGGTATAAGATTTTCCATACCAGTTAGGGGCATTATTTTATCCGCCATGCCATTATGGTAAAAGTTAACACTACCCAGAGGAGGCGATGGAATCGCCTCCTCGCAATGACCTTGGTTATTTTTCTGCAACTTTTAAACTGTCATGATGAATTCTAAAACCGCTGCCTCTTCGAACTTTCGACAGCTCTGACCTATGATCCCTGAAGACGACAACGCAATTCTTGATTTTCTATCTGAGTATACCCTGCAAGGTCTTTTGTTTATCTTGCTTTATCCATTCTAGCTGTTGGTGTAGGTTTCACTGATATAGGTTTTACTGCTACAGGTTTTACTATAGGTTCTAACAATATTTCTTTAATTTTTAGGCTTTCAGCTACAACCTTTTCTGTGTCATCTATCTTAGCCAATTTTTCAGGAGTAATTTTATGCATCAAATGCTTCGATAAACTAGGGAGTCCTATTTTTTCACAAAAATTTGCTGCCTTATAACATATCTTCTCTACATTAGTTAAATTAGGGGTCGTCATTACCATTAGTTGAACTGTCTCTGCAACATCCCTAAGATAATATGGATCTTGCTTTATTTTCTTAACATCTTCATCAGTAAGGTAATTTTCTTTTTTAAGATGGGTCAATAATTTGTCATAAAAATTCTTTAGTTTTGCCATAACATTCTCGTTACTTGCTGTTACTGTTTCTTTTATGAAATCCTCAACTTTCTTTCCAAAAGATTCAAGACGTTTGTCTATATCTGCAACATATTCTGTTGGGTTCAAACTTGTTACACTTTTTTGAACCTTCGACACCGAGACTTCTACCTCTTGCCATTTACCATCTTGACTCTTTTGCCATTGTTGTTCTTGAACAGTTGTTGTTACAGGTTGAGCAGGCACTTTAATTTGATAATCATGTTCGCTAGCCCACTGTAAAGCACTTTTTCCTTCAATTTTAATATTATAGTGAGCTGCATAGGCTACCGGGTCTTTAATAGGCGATTTAGCAAAAGTTTCTAACCACTGACCGTTTTTAAATTCAGGCGATACATCACTAAATTTAGCCACTATGTCTGCTGCTCTTGCTACCTCTTTCATATTATTGAGGTTTTCCTTGATATGTTCTTTATAAAATGTGCTTAATTCATTAAAATCATTAATTTGCTTTCCTTCAAATTTATCACCTTCAAATCTAGCTGTTACAACGAGACCTTTTGGAGAGAACCCATGTTTTTTCAATTCATCAACTTTTTGATCAATTATAGCATCTATCTGCTGGTCATCTAACTGACCTATCATTTGCTTTAATGCTTCACTATATTTTTCAATGTTAAATGATAAATTACCTGCCTTAATAGCTTTAGTATAGTTAACTCCCTCATGTGAAAACATTTTATGTGTTGCCTCAATCATAGCACCAAAATCTTGGTGAAACATTGCAAAAGATCTACCGTGATCTATTTTAGTTACAGTCTTCCCATCCTTCACCATCAAATTACCGGCATGATAATCCAATTCTCCTAACATATGACAAGCAGCAATAACCTTTTCAAACCCTTCTAATTCTTTTAATTTTTGATCATTTGCTCCAATGGTAGTAGTATAAGTACCCTTAGCAAATTCTGCAAGCTGTACCACGTTATCAAAAAATTTAGAACGTATAGTAATGAATGGTGACTTGGCCTGATCAGATACTAATGCCTCTTTAGGGGTGCGATCATATAATAAAAACTGATACATAGAAGAGCCTATTAATTCCCGTACACCATCATTCCGATCTGCTAAAGCTTGCTTTTGCTGTTCTTGTGGTAGGCTGAAACAATGATCATGCTGTTTATAGAAACGTTTTAACATGAAAGTATTCTGTGTTCCTTGTTCTTCAGCAACATATCCAGCAGATACACCAGCTTGCTTATCGCCTTTTCTTTTAAATTCTGTATTTTTAGCCGTTATTCTATCACGTAGCATAGCTTCAAGTGGATCTTTTTGGGATTCTTTTAGCTTTTTTGGACGTGCTGGCTTATTTTCTTTAGCTAATGCATCCATAAGCGGAATATCTATTAGTTCTCTTAGTGATTGGTTTTGATCTCCAGGAAAAGCTTCTTTTATTACCTTTAATGCTTCACCTACAATGTATTTAGAATGTGTAAGTTTCCGCATTTTCTTTCTATACAAATCAATATTAGAGTCTGATGGCTCTTGAGCAAGTGCTATTACGCTACTAGCAAGTTCTTCACATTTGTTAGAGATTTTAGCATTTATATTTTGATCTTCACCCTTTGACTCTGCAAGTTTTATTAAAGTTGTAAATAATTTAGTATGTAAAGATTGTTTAATTTCTTCTTGATTTTGTGTCATAAATATCCAATTTTGTAATTAATTGCTAATTGAAGTTAATCTAAGAAAACTTTTTGCAAAGGTTTATTTGCTAAATTTTCCTCAGTTAAAAAATCCTTCTTTAAATGTGTAACCTGATTATTCAATAATCTTAATTGTAAGTAATCATTAATTGCTTGGGTAAAATCACCAAGTTTGTTCCGAAAAAAATGATCGGCTCCTTGGATAATCTTATAGTCGACAGTTATATGTTTTTGCTTAGATAATTTATCTACTAGTTCAAGCACTGATTCTTCGGATACAATACTATCATTGTCACCTTGTATTACAAAACCAGAAATAGGGCATTGAGACAAGAACGAAAAATCATATTTATTTACTGGCGGAGATATCGCAATAAAATTATTAATCTCTGGTCTTCTCATGATAAGTTGCATGGCTATCCATGCTCCAAAAGAAAACCCTGCTATCAAATTTAGACTGCTAGTAGGGTTGTTAAGTTGCAGCCAATCAAGTGCTGTTGCAGCATCAGTCATTTCGCCAATACCATTATCAAACTCTCCTTGGGAACGTCCAACGCCCCTAAAATTAATTCTGAGTACTGTGAATCCATTAGCTACTAATGATTTATAGACATTGTAAACCACTTTGCTATTCATAGTGCCACCGTAAAGCGGATGCGGATGTAATAATAAAGCAAGGGGAGCTTTAGGATTACTAGATTTAGTATAAAGCCCTTCGATCCGACCAGCAGGACCATTAAAAAAAACGTTAGCCATAATTATAACATATAATATATCAATTTATATCGATCACTAAGACCAAAAACAAAATTATAACATGCCATTTTATAGATTTCAAGATAACTATATATTAGTAATGTTACAAGACCGACTTTTAAATTCTCCTAGATATCAATTAGTATTTCTGCTAGGTTCTTATTATTCAAATTTGTACGTTTAAATAACCATGAAGAATATATTAATTATTAAACTATTACTTTTATTATTTACGATTAAACCCGCTTTGGCACAGCCATTGTCAATTGATAGCATATATCAAAATTTATTAGTAACATCTCCAAAATACAATAATATCACTTATAATAAACCTTCAACCAATTATTTAGTACCAAATCATTGGTTGCTGCAAACGCCAAATATTTGGGGTGCTGCTTTAGAAGAATATGGAGAAGGGCTTACGCCAGTTGGAGATAACGTGATAGATGCACAATTTTTTGTCCCAACATGCCGTACTCAATCAGATTGTCGTGGAATCAGTACTTGTCGGACTGCTGATTTTACTTTGGATAATAGAACATTATGTTTAACAAATGCATATAATGTGTTAAACACTATGTATAATACAATTATTAATGCTACTACATCTGTAGATATTACAACTCTTGGTAGAAATTACTTTAGTTCAGGAGCATTTACTGCTATGTTGAAAAATGCTATAATAACGCTAGGTAAAAAAAGCATTAATTCTCCTCATCTTATAACTATACGCTTATTATATGGTACGTATAAAGAAGTTCCACCTGAATGGATGAAAAGCTATTTAAATAATATTATTTCTAAATTACCAGCCAATAATAAACTAATTATATCAATTGCTAATATTAGGTCATGTACATTTAAATCCAATTGTGGAAATCAAGAGAAACAACATGATATCTCTCTTGATTTCTCTTGGAATCATGGCAAAATTATTGCGGTGGATGGTAATACATTAATCACTGGTGGAGAAAATTTATTTGGTCAGGATTACACTCAAGCAGAGCCAGTTAATGATGCCAATATTAAAATATTTGGACCTGTTGTAAATGGGGCAACAACTTATGCTAATATATTATGGAAATATGTACAACATCATCGAGATATAGCAGTAAACCGTTGTTATACATATAAGAAGGGGTATATTTCAACAAAATGTGCTAAAGCTATTTCCTTAAATAACGAATTTAATATTAATAGTTCATTACCTGTACAGGCAATGTTTATTAGTAAATTGAACAATGGAGTTGGCATTGGTGATGATGCTGATCAATCAGAAATTGCAAGGGTATTTGCTCTAAAAAATGCTACTCGCTCTATCAAAATTAGCCAACAAGCCCTATTTTTTAAAGAGAGTAATTATCCACTGCTAGATAAAGTACTGCCACCAATTAGTACTGTTAATGGCAATATTATTCAAGCAATAGCATATGCTATACATAATAATGCAGTAGATACATATATAGTGACCAGCAACTTATTCAGATTTAATTACTCAGATCATGTAGATTTACAATATTTATATGATTATATACTTAATACGATAGTTTCTGACTATCATGTTGAGAGTAAAGTAGCCGAACAAGAATTAAAACAGCATCTCCATCTTGCTTATATAAGTTATAATCATAGTATTAATACCAATGCAAGAAGCCATAATAAGTTTTGGATAGTAGATGACAAAGTTTTTTATTTTGGTAGTCATAATTTTTACCCAACATCATTACAACAATTTGGCATTATTGTAGATAGTATAGAAGCTAGTAAAATATTATTGGAAACCTATTGGAATCCTATGTGGGAATATTCTGCTAAATATACTGCTCGTAAATGAAGAGTTGATAGACGATAGTATAACTTCAAGAAGAGCTAGGCAGTAGCAAAGTCGAGCAGCAGAGCGTACATGAGTAACGGAGCAGCGGATATCTTTAGACACGACAACGCCAATTCTTGAAGTTCTACCTGAGTATATAACTTCAGAATGAATAACGGTTGAACTGTTAGTTCAATTCATTAAACTCTACTCTAGCAAATAATTTTGTTTGAAGTAGAGAGAGTTCAGAATGATCTTTTGAACCTTCTTCTGCTAATTTATTGGCTTTAGTTAAAAGGTCTAAATCTCTAGCTAGATCAGCGAAAAAGAATCTTATTTCACCACTTTGCTTTGTTCCTAATATTTCTCCGCTACCTCTTAAGAGTAGATCTTGCTCTGCTATATAAAAACCATCATTGCTGTTTCTCATCACTTCAAATCTAGATTTTGCAACCATACTTAATTTTTGAGGATCATATAGAAGAATACAATGAGATTGTAAAGTTCCACGTCCAACTCTACCTCTTATCTGATGTAACTGAGCTAAACCAAACTGTTCAGCATTTTCTATTACTATTAAGGTTGCTTCTGGTACATCGATACCCACTTCAATTACAGTTGTAGCAACCAAGATTTTAATATTACCATTCTTAAATTGGTGCATAATCATATCTTTTTGCTCATTTTTCATTTTACCATGTATAGTACCTGTAATGTTAGGGTAGGCATTCTCAATGGTAACTAGTCTAGTATTGATGTCGATTAATCCTGTATTTTTTGCCTGTGTTGTTAACTCTTCATCATTTTGATCGATAAGGGGACATATCCAGTAAATTTTCTCTCCAAATTTTAGCTTTTTATCCAAAACTGAAATTACATCATTTAGCTTGGTCTTTGGCAATATGCTAGTAATAATTGGTAGTCGATTTTTTGGTTTGCTTGTTAATTTAGCAATATCCATATCTCCAAACATGGTCAAAGTAAGACTTCTAGGAATAGGGGTTGCGGTCATCACCAAAACATCGGGATGCGAGGCTTTGTTAATTAAATCCAACCGTTGTTGTACACCAAATTTATGCTGTTCATCAATGACGATATAACCTAAATTTTTAAAGTTTACTTTTTCTTGAAATAATGCATGAGTACCAATTAATATATCAATATCTCCGTTTTCTAGACTTGATAGAACTTTGTTTCGTTCTTTGCTAGATATTTTTCCAGTAAGTAAACCAAGCCTTATTCCAGTTTCACTTAAGGCTTTAACGAAGAATTGGTAATGCTGGTTTGCTAATAAATCGGTAGGGGCCATTAGTGCAGCTTGAAATTTATGGTATGCTACAGTGACCATTGTCAATAAAGCTACTAAGGTTTTACCAGAGCCAACATCGCCTTGGAGTAAACACATCATTTCTGTAGGAGATAATTGATGTTTTTCAATTGCTTCGATTACTTTTTTTTGGTCTAGTGTGAGTTCAAAGCCTAATGTCTTAAGTATTGATTGTTGTAGCTGACTAGACCCTGTAAATGAATTACCTTGTTTTAATTTTGTTTGCTGGCGGAGATATTGTAATGAAATTTGATTAGCAAAAAGTTCTTTTTCTGCCAATCGTCTTAAGGCTTGAGTATGTAATTCTTCTAATTTCTTAGTTTTAACCTGATATAAATGTAAAGTTTTTAAATCTTCTAATAATGATTTAGTATAGTCCTTTACTTCTTGAAAACTCTCAGGAATACAGCTCCACTCTTTCTCAAACAAATCAAGCCCCTTTATTATATAGGAATAAAGTTGCTTATTAATTATCCCATAGGTCAAAGGATATATTGGTTCTAGGGGGCTGGTAAGTTTTTGATCCAAAATAAATATTGGGTGGACTATTTGAGGTAAGCTAGAAAAAACTTGTACCTTACCATTAATTGTATGTTTACTGCCTATTGTAAGTTTACTTAGGATAAAATAAGAGGGTCTATTAAAAAATATCAGTAGAATTGAGCCAGTTTCATTATATCCTAAAATTTTCAAAGGCTGTTTTTTGTTCTTAGGCACAAGAACTTCTTCAATTGTTATTTCAGTTTGAATTAACTGACCATTTTTTAGTGAAGATAAATTTGGTGAAATTATTTTAATTTGATAAGAAGTAGGACTATAAAATAACAAATCTCTTAAATTGATTATTCCCAATCTTTTGAGTCCAATAATTATATTATCACTAACGTTAATACGTGATTTAATTGGTAAGAAAAAAAACTTACTGCTAGTTAACATATTATTTTTTTAATTAGTATAATCCTATATCAACTTTAATATTTTCAATTTTTTCTAGCTCTGCTTTCAGATTTCTTTTTATTTCTTCAATTTTACGATATTTTTCTGCTATTTCTTTTTGTTTCTGTAGATCAAATTCTCCTGCCTGGGTTATTGGGATTTTGACTTTAACATTTTTGATAATTTCAACAGTAACTCTTTTATTATCAGTACCTTTTGCATAAGTTTTTAGGTTTTCAGTCAAATAGGAATATACATATTCTAAAGAAATATTTGGTATTTTGGTTATTAATGCTCCGCAATGTGTTGTCATGGAAAATTTACCGTTACGCACAAATACTGTGCCAGCATAAATTCCGTCTGTTGTCCACGTTAAGCATTCGCAATCATAGTCATAGCTATCAATGTAACCAATAATACCTCGATCAATTGTTTGTGCTGAATATAGGGGATAATCACCTTTATGATTTTTGACAAAAATATTTGTATATTTTGCTAACCCTTTTTTAATTTTAAAAATATTAGCTATTGACAGTTCTTTATAAAGAGGAGAGTAGGTCTCTATATGAAATTCATCCTTTATTTCTATAGATGCATTATTTAATGATTGAGATGTGTCTTCAAGTATAGAGCTAAACTCTATTGGAGAAATTAGATTAAACTTATCTATTGCTCCAAGTTCTATCCTTTCCTCTTCACTCCAATTGCAATCAATATTCCAATCTCTTAAATTATTTTTAAACCATTCAACTTCCAGTATTTTGCATCTCTTATCATGATTAATTTTAGCAAAATATTTTTTATTTCCTTTAAAAGCATTGTATAAATTGACTGCCTCTTTTAGATCATCTTGCTCAATATCAAATCTATAAATATCTCTACTCTCTCCAATTTCACTTACTAAATAAGTAAATACTGGGTCAGTTTGTATTTCAGTAGTATTATTCTTCTTTGTTAATGCTAAAATGTATGTTTTTTTACTAATTGTAAAAAATGTTTTAACAGGCAATGAAATTATTGCATCAATATAGCAAATATCTAAAATATATTGTCTTAAATTTTTATCATTTTGCCTGTTAAACATTCCTTCAGGTACAATTATAAAAGCCTTGCCATCTAGTTTTAAAGCTTTTATAATCCATTCCACAAACAAACCTTCAACACCCATTGCATTGATTTTGTAATGGTTTTTTAGGTTCGTTTTGGCAATTTCTTCCTTAAAATTACTACTTCCATCACTAAAATAAGGAGGATTTGTCAGAATTAGATCATACTGGTTTTCAACAATTTCTGATAATGTACCTAGTATTGATTCCCTCTTTAAAATAAAGCTTTCATTGAATATATTAGCAAATCCTTTTGTAAGCCCTGCATTATCTTTTATAAGGTCACAAAAATAAATCAGCATATTTGCCTTTGCTAAGATAATTATTCTTTGTGCATCTTTATCAAAACCTTTATCAAAACCAACTATTTTTACCTTTTGTTTTATTTCACCATTTTCAATAGTGAATAATTTATCAAGTTTATCTTTTATAAATTCCAAAGGAAATTTTCCGACACCACAAGCAGGGTCACAAATTGTCATGCCTTCTTTTAATGTACCTTCTGCCATTTCATTCACTGCACGCACCACTTTGATCGGTGTAAAAAATTGTCCCAAGTGCTTTTTACTGGTACTTGCCTTTAAAAAACTTTCAAATAATTTGCTTTTAAAATCATGATCAATATGTTCAAGTTTACCATAGTTTCTAAACTTTTCTAAAACTTTTTTAAAGACAGTTCCGTATCCAGTAATAGCTTTTTGATCTTCACTTACAAATATAGTGCAATTTATAATCGTTGTTTTATCTATAGGATTTTCTGGAAATAACTCTTTTATTTTGGGTCTTATAATATTTGCATAATGTTGTAGTACATCGTTATATTCATCATATTTGTACATATCTATTAATTTATCAAACGAATAAGTACCAGTTAATATATTTAAATCGCTCAAATATTTGAATATAAACAACTCAACAAAACTATATAAGCAATTTTCAGGAGTTGCACCACTTACACTCCAAATATCTTGCCAAATTTGTTTGGAAAGATCTGTTGGATTGACTAGTTTTTTAGGTAAAATCCTATCATTTTTTTCATTTATCGATTGTATTATTTCTATAATAATTTTTTGTAAATTCTCATCTATTGGATTAAATTTATATTTAAAAGCATTACCATTCGCATCTTTAATATTATTGCCAGTTGCAACATTAATCCAAAGCGTTTCTTGAGTATCAGTTGCAATTATTAGCTTGGTTTTTAACTTCTTTGCAACTTCAATTCCTTGTAAAATAGCCTGATTTTTCTTGTCAACTGTATTAAATTGCTTAGGATGTTTATATTCAACTATTGCTATAACTTCCTTTTGCTTTACAATAATTGCATCAACTTTTCTACGTTCAACACTTCCATAATCTATACTTCTTATTATATCATATTTTTTCAAAGCACTAATAGTTGTTGCACCAATATTATAAAAATTCCAAGTTCCTATTTTCTGAGGATTTTTAATTAAGTTGCGTTGCAGTAATTCTTCACTCATAATAGTAACTATATTTGTTCGCAGCATCTAGAGCTTAGTGCATAAAAATATCAATATCGTTCCATCCTACTAGGTCTAAGTTAGCTCTAATAGGTAAAAACTTAAAAATCTGTTTTGCAATATCTAACCTATTTTCGACCAGTAACATATCTTGCAAGGTAGCACGAAGTTGATGTAGGTAAAGGACGTCTTTGGCGGCATATTCTTTTTGTTCAGCTGTAAGATCCAACCTTCCCCAATAGGAAGATTGTTGTTGTTTAGAAATTTGGACTGAAAGTAGTTCGCGGCATAAGTCCTTTAAACCATGACTGTCAGTATAGGTTCTAACCAGTTTAGAAGATATTTTTGTACAGAATATGTTCTCCAAATCTATTCCAAGATATTTTTTTATTGCTGCTAAATCAAATCTAGCATAGTGAAATATTTTGCATCGATTCTTATCAAGTAATAGTTTTTTTAAATTAGGTGCTACGTAATTCTTGTCAATAAAGTTTACTAAGTAAGCCTTACCATCTCCATTACTCAGTTGCAAAAGGCATAACCTATCCCTATGTAAGTTTAATCCCATCGTTTCTGTATCGATTGCTAGGTCTCCTGCAATATTAAAATCTTCCGGGAGATCATTCTGAAAAACTATAATACTGATAATAACCTCCTAAGTTATTTTATGGTAAAAACCTGTTCTTTTGGCAACGCTACCCCTAAAACTCTTCTTGCTTCTTGGTCAAGCATATCTCTATCTAGAGATTCTGGTCTAAGTAGTTTTACTTTATGTTCAAGTTCAATGCGTTCTGCCCTTAAATTTTCTAGTTCACTATAGGTTTTTTCGAGTCGTTGATTTAATGTAAAATAAGCAATAATCCCTCTATTACCACAAATAGAATGGAAGATAAAATAAGCTAATAATAAAGATAGCAAAACATTAAATATTATCTTTTTGGAATTTTTAACTGAATCAATAAAATATCGATAATTCATAATATTTTAATAATAAAAAATAATATTGGGGCGGTAAGAATTATGCTATCAAACCGGTCTAGAACACCGCCATGACCTGGTATTATAGTGCCAGTATCTTTTATAGCAAATTTACGCTTAAAATATGAAATAAATAAATCGCTCATTTGTGCTATTAGTGCTAAACAAATAGCTGCTATAATTAAGTGCCGTTTGTTTAATAAATAGTCAGTTGGTAAGTCAAAGCTAGGTACTAAACTTAATAAAAACGCTGTAAGCCCACTAGCTAATACCCCTATGATTAATCCACTCCAAGTTTTGTTAGGACTAATCTTGGGGGTCAGCTTAGGTCCGCCTATATTCTTCCCACCAATCATAGCAAATATATCAACTGACCATATTATAATGAAATATAGTAATAATAGCCATCGATTTTTATCTTCAGTAGCAATTATTATTAAAGATATAGTAGGAATGGGAATAATAATAAAGCCCAGTAATATATGAAAAAAGGACGATTTTGTCATTTGATACCATTCATATAACATAATTATGGCAATTAATAACATAACTATATAAAATAATGACTTAATAAACATTATCGCTATAATAAATACTGGTCCTATTACTAGGGCTGATAATATTCTTACTACTATATTAAGCCTCTTATCTGGCACCAAAATTCCTTTTTCTTTTTGAATAATCGTTTAACACTTCTAGTATATCTTGTTTGTTAAAGTCAGGCCAGTATTTAGGTAAAAAATATAGTTCAGCATAGGCAGCTTGCCATAGTAGAAAATTACTGATTCTACATAGACCACCAGTACGAATTAACAAATCTACATCAGGCATTCCTGGATCATATAGATAATTACCAAACTCATTCTCGCTAATTTGTGTTTTACTAGAATTGATGATTTTCTGACATGCATCAACAATCTCTGCTCGCCCGCCGTAACTAAAAGCAATACAAAGAGTTATGTTATTATTATGTTTTGTTAATTCTATAGCATCATGGATTTGTTTTTGTAACATATTATCTAACATATCCAATCTACCGATAACTTTTATTTTGACTCCGTTTTCGTGTAGTAGTGTAGTCTCATTTTTTAGATAATAACGTAATAATTTTAGTAAAAAGGTCACTTCAGTCTTTGACCTACGCCAATTTTCTGATGAGAAAGTATAAAGTGTCACGTAAGGTATATTAAGTTCTATAAAATCTGGTAATAGTTTCTTTACTCTATTAGCACCTGCTCTATGTCCCTCAGATTTTGGTAAACCTTTTTCTAAAGCCCACCTTGCATTACCGTCCATGATAATGGCTAAATGATTTACTTTGTTGATTGTACTCATATTTATTGTATATACGCTGGAATGACTCGAAGTTATCACAATTACTATTGCTAACCTCAATTTCGGATTAATTTCATTAATCCGAAATTGGAATGAGAAAGTAAACAATCAGGCTTAAAGCGGTTTGACGCCTGATTGTTAAATATTTCATTTGCTAATAATCTTATTTTTATTGATATAAAAATAAGATTATTAGCGATAATAGATTAAAATGCATTCGTAGAAGTGCTTCAAGAATGCATTTTTCTGATATTATAGCCAGTTTTGGATTAAAATTAAAAATTTTAATCCAAAACTGAGGTTGCTCAGGTTAGCTATATAATAACACAGAAATGCCATTAATGGACATGCGGTCAGTTATAGGAAAATTTCACCGTAATAGATCATTTATAGATACTTTACTTCTAGTTCCTTTATCCACCTGTTTAACGATTACTGCACAATATAAACTTGGTTTTCCCGAATCAGCAGGCAGGCTGCCAGGTACTACAACTGAGTAGGCCGGAACTCTACCATAAATTATCTTTCCACTTTCCCTATCTACTATCTTGGTAGAAGCACCAATAAATACTCCCATACTAATTACACTTCCTTCTTCTACTAAAACCCCTTCTGCTATTTCTGATCTTGCACCTATAAAACAATTATCTTCAATTATTACCGGGGTATTTTGTATTGGCTCTAGTACCCCACCAATACCTGTCCCGCCGGAAATATGACAATTCCTCCCTATTTGCGCACATGATCCTACGGTGACCCAAGTATCAATCATTGTTCCTTCTCCTATATATGCACCTATATTAATAAAAGAAGGCATAACAATAACGTTTTTAGCTAAATATGCCCCCGTTCTTATAAATGCTCCGGGAACGATACGACAGCCGTGGGTTCTAAATAATTCTTCATTATGATTTGTAGAAAATTTGGGAGCAATTTTATCATACCATTTCATACAATCGCCAGAATGGATTTGCGAATCAGTTACAATAAAATGTAATAAGATTGCTTTTTTCACCCAAAGATTAACTCGCCAACCAGCCCCTTCTTTTTCACAAACCCTAATTAATCCTTGATTTAAACCATCAATAATATTATTCAATATTTGTTTGGCGTAGTTAGTTTTTTCTGAATCCTTGGTTAATTTATCGCGTATTTGCCACAATTCTTCTATAGTATTGATGTGTTTTTGCATAACGTCCTTGCTAAACTATTAAAAAAATCATAATTTACTTTATTTTTAAGTCAACCTATATACTCAAATTTGAGTATACAAATTAGATCACGTAAATGAGTATTGCTTGCCCAAATTGTAACACTACCTTTATAGTTTCAAGAGAACAAATAGGTATGACTGGTAGGAAGGTCAAATGTTCAAAATGCCACCATATATGGTATCAAAGGGCAGAGTTTGATCAGCAAGAACCTCCTATTATATCAGATAATACCACAAAAAACGCTAGCACTAATGAAAATAATAAAATATATTTAACCAAAGGTACTAACTTACCGGCTTTATTACCAACTAAAATTCCTGAGCAATCGCATATTTTATCTATGTTATTGTGGCTTAGTTTAATTGTCTTCTTATTATTAATGTTATTTCACGAGAAGTTTAATATACCAGCTCTGTATAAAGAGAATAATAATATATTAACTATAAGAAATATACATGTTGAACAAAATAAAGAAATGGGACAAATGAAAGTTTCCTACAGGATAAGTAATACTTCCGACCATGATGTGACAATACCACTTATTCGGGTTAGATTGCTCAATAAAAAATATGTAACAGTAAAATCCTATATAATGAATCAAAAAAATATTAAACTGTCCCCTAAGCAACATATCGACATTGCTACGTATCTTGATGTAGTTCCTCGTTCAAGTGAGGTGTTAAATATTATGCTTGGTAATAGTTTGGATTTCATATTACATTAGACTTCTTCTGAAAGAGATTTATAATCAGTTCGAATACTCCCATAACATAACCTGAATTCGATGTAACAGTTACATCGAACTTCCGTGATATATATAGAAAAAAATGAATAAACAAATTATATACCCTAAACTAATTCCTAGGCTCTTTGCTTCTTGCCTAGATTCGTTTTTGTTGTCAATTTTTACAACTCCGATCACCCACTTTATGTTATCTAAACTGTCTTTATTTTTTTTTAAAGCTAGTATAGCGGACATACTAATAATGGGTAGCACGAAACCGGAGTTAGTTCAAAATATAACTGCTAGTAGTGTTCTTACATTATTTATTTTAATGTTTATAATTAATTTTGCCCTAGCTGCAACATATTTTATTGGTTTTTGGATTTATTTTGGTGCTACTCCAGGAAAAATGATTATGCATATGAAAATAGTAGATGCAATAACTCTTGGAAAACCTAGTAAATGGCAATTAATTAAAAGATTTTGTGGATATGTATTAGTGCTAGTTGGTATTTGGTTTATACTCTTTTCTAAACAACGCCAAGCTTTGCATGATAAAATTGCTGGAACAGTGGTTATTAAGAGTTAAAACAGTTATAAGTAGTAAAGGTATGCTAAAATGAATAAACTAAATGAAATAGATCAGTTGATCTATCTTTTCTCCAAACTACCTAGTCTTGGTCAAAGATCAGCAAGGCGTATAGTCCTGCATCTTTTACAAGAAAAAGACGTTAGGTTAAAAGGTTTAATTTCAGCTCTTTCTTACGTAGATAATAATGTTGTTAAGTGCGATATTTGTGGCAACATAGATTCTCATCATATTTGCAGAGTATGTTCATCTGATGATCGCAACAAATCTATTATAGCAATTGTTGAAACAGTGACAGAATTGTGGGCAATAGAACGTAGTGGTATTTTTAATGGATATTATCATGTACTAGGACATAATTTATCAACTGCAAGTAGCCATAATTCTAAAGCATTAAGACTACCAGAATTACTAGCTAGATGCCAAGAGAATAATATTAATGAAATAATTATTGCAACTAATTCCACCTTAGAAGGTCAAACTACAGCTTATTTCATTACTGAATATTTTAAAGATTATACTATCAAAATATCAAGATTAGCTAGCGGCATTCCAATAGGTGGAGAACTAGACTATTTAGATGAAGGAACTTTATCAGCTGCAATAACCTTAAGACAGCCTTTTGACTAATTTATTAAAAATTATTTATTGTGTTGAAAAATTTAATATAATATATAAGCTGTTGGTTATATATTATATTAAATTTTGTTAATAAATTATCAAAGATTACTAAATTAGAATTATTTATATGAAATGTTAATTTGAAATTTTTAGATATTTTCATTAGTTATTTTATATTTTATCTTGCATATAATTATTTTAAGTAAAGTAAGCATATGTACCAACTTTTTTGGACTATTTTAGTCATATTTTTGATTCCTGTAGTTCTTTATATTTGCAGGTACAAGATGTTTTCGTGGTTTAATTTAAGAAATAATTCAAAAACTAAAATATTAGAATTAGAACAAAAAATATCAGAGCAAGATAATATTTTAAATCACGTTACTCACGAAATTAGGACTTCGATACATGGGGGAAGTAGTATAGCTCAGTTTTTATATGAAAATTGGGATAAAATGGATGAGCAAGAACACGTAAAGTATGTCAGTATAATAGCTAAAAATAATCAGCGTCTTATAAAATTAATTAATGACCTACTAGACCTATCTAAGTTTAGTACCGGAAAAATGCAGTTTAATTTTGTTGCTATGGATCTATTATCTTCTATAAAAGAGACCGTGCAACAACTTACAGAATTAAACATAATTAACGATCGAGTTAATATTATTCTTATTGATCATAGTATTACAAAAGCAATGATTAATGGAGATAAAATTAGGATTAACCAATTATTAAATAATTTATTTAATAATGCACTCAAATATACTAAGGAAGGATTAATTATAGCGGTAATTGATTTAAAAAATCATGATAATATTCCTTATTGGTGCTTTAGCCTAATCGATACAGGTATAGGAATTCCAGACTCAGAACTTGAGACTATTTTTGAAGTATTTACTCGTAGTTCACGAACTAATAATAATTTTCTTGGTACAGGTGTTGGTTTATCTATTTGCCGAGAAATTGTACTGGCTCATAATGGTTATATTTATGCCGAAAATAACCATAAAAGAGGAACAAAATTAGAATTTATGATTCCTGTATATGATAAAAAAGAGACATAAAATGCTTACAAAGGATAATATTGCAAAAGTATTTACTATACTTTTTGTTGATGACGAACCAATTTGCCATGACGCAATAAATTTAGTGCTACATTATGAACAAAAATATAAAATTATCAGTGCTTATTCCGGACAAGAAGCAGTTAATTTATTTAAAATATATGCTAATATAATAGAGTTAATATTTCTTGATATTTCTCTTCCTGATATGACAGGTTATGAAGTACATAAGCAGATAAGAAGTGATGATAACCTTGCACATATTCCTATAATTTTTCAAACTGGTTTTTCTAGCAATCACCAAGAAATGCAAGAATTCTTACAAGAACAAACAACATACCTAATTCATAAACCTTATAAAAACGAAGAACTACTTGAAACCATAAGGCAGTTCCATAACTAGATATATACTCAAAGCAGAAGAGTATACTCATTTATAAAGCAATTAGATATAAGATAAATATTCTTATATCTAATTGAGGTTACTTAGATATTATATGTTTATTTTTTAATAATGAAACAAGATCACCATTTTCATACATCTCACGTACTATATCGCAGCCACCTATCAATTCCCCTTTTATATAAAGCTGTGGTATAGTAGGCCAATCACTGAAAGATTTGATATCTTCACGTAAGCTAGGATTGGTTAAAACATTAATATCACGAAATTCTACGCCAAGTTTTTTTAAGATAGAAACAACGGTAGCAGAAAAACCACATTGAGGAAAATTGGCAGTGCCTTTCATAAATAATACAATATCATGATTAGCAATTTCATTTTTTATAAAATCAAAATTTCTATTCTCTAACATTCCTAAACCTGATAAAAATTATAACTTCTTTTACTCTTAAATGTTATATTATGCAAGCTCAAATAGTTGATAAAATTTTTGAAATTTTAAGCCAAAATAATCCTACTCCCCGAACGGAACTAGAATATGTTAATAATTTTACTCTATTAGTAGCGGTGATATTATCCGCACAAGCAACTGATGTTTCAGTTAATAAAGCAACTAGATTATTGTTTGTGAAGTATAATACACCAGAAAAAATATTAGAACTCGGGGAAGAAGGGGTAAGAACTTATATAAGATCAATAGGTTTATTTATAACCAAAGCAAAAAATATTGTTGCACTTTGTCGAATTTTGATAGATAAGTATGACAGCAAAGTACCTAACAATTTTGATGACTTAATTAAATTGCCAGGTGTCGGAAGAAAAACTGCTAATGTAGTATTGAATTGCCTCTTTGGTAAGTCAACTATCGCAGTTGATACACATGTATTTAGAGTTTCTAAAAGATTAGGACTGGCAAATAGTAATACTCCCAAAAAAGTAGAACTTGAATTAGTTAAAGTTATCGATATAAAATGGTTACAACATGCTCATCACTGGTTGATATTACTTGGTAGGTATATTTGCAAAGCACGAGTACCAAATTGCCCTGCTTGCCCAGTTAAAGAATATTGTGAGTATTATGCTAATAATTTTCTGAAGTAGCAAACTGTAGATACACTTCTGCTTTAAAGAATTGGCTAGGAGTACGAGTGGCAAGTTAACTAATCGTATATTTAGTATGTGAGTACGCAAAGTCCCGATAGTAAGACAATGCTAACACTTTAAAGACGAATAGTATACCAAACCTATTGTTTACGTAGTTAACCGAATCTGATGTAACTTGTTATTCTGAATTCCTATAGATGGAGAGGTGGCCGAGTGGTTTAAGGCGCTCGCCTGGAAAGCGTGTTCACGGTAACGTGTCAGGGGTTCAAATCCCCTCCTCTCCGCCACTGTGGTACAAGTCGTCGTTTTTTCAAAAATATCGAACGGGAAACGTAGGGAGGTCTCAAGTTTTTTGCCCCTGACGTTTAAGGTTCTGAAATACGAAATTTATCATTTTGCGTTTTTGAGGGCTTTCAGAACCTTTAAAAGTTTCATAGGCCTTGCGATGCTAGAGTTATTAGCGTTGTAGCGGTATCAGTAAATTTATCGTCTGCTTCATCATAAGTTTTTAGTAAACGATCAATTTCATATTGGCGATCTTTTAATTGTTGTTTTTTTCTTTGAAATTCTTCTGTGCTAAGTTCTCCATTGAGTCGCAAATCTATTAATGAATTTAATCTATTTTCATTTTCGGTATGTTCTTTCTTTAATGAAGCTGTTGCTTGGTCATGTTCAGCTTTTTTTAGCTCATTAGTGTTTCTTAGGTATGCAAGGGTCTCTTTTAGCATTTCCCGGGTCTCTCTCTTAACCTATTCTTTTAAAAACCTCTTCTATTTGCTTTAAAACCTCATCTTCCCTTATATATATTTTCTTGTCTAAGTTCTTATATCTTAAAAACATGTTATAAGTAGTTGTAAGAGGGTGACTTGAAGCAAGCTAGACTGAAATAGTCGTGAACAGAATAAGTACCCTCTATCGTTAAGTTTGCTTTGAACAAATTGCAGAAGGTACTGCAGTACAGTAGCCTTGCACAATAAGATGAAGGAGATTATACTATGAAAAAAATAATAGGTCTAGATGTAAGTAAAAAATGGCTTGATGTATGTATATATATTTCAAACAGTAAACCGGAATATCATCGTTTTGCAAATGATAATTTAGGTCATGAAGAGCTTATAAAATTAACAAAATATCAAAAAATTGAGCTAATAGTGTGCGAACCCACAGGAGGCTACGAGGATGAAATTTGCCAAAAATTATATAGTAATGAGCAACGGATTCATAAGGTAAATACCTATAGTTTTAATTCATTTAGTAAGTCAGTAAATTTTTGTAAAACGGACAAGCAAGATGCTTTTAAATTAGCGTATTACGGTGATAAGATGCAACTTACAGCAAATTATATACATCAAATTGAATCAGAAAATTTGAAGAGATATCAGCAAAGACGGGAAGATTTAGTATTGATGCTTAGTAATGAAAAAAAGAGGTTGCATAATAGTGTCGATGGTATTGACAAAGAAAGCATAGAAACATTGATAGGATGCTTACAAAAGGAAATATCTAAAATTGATGATAAATTAAATGAGATAATAGATGGATCAGAAGAACTACAAGAAAAAACAAAAATATTAGAAACTGTACCTGGCATTGGCAAATGTCTAGCTAGTAAATTAATTAGTTTTTTACCTGAGTTGGGAAATAAAAATTATAGCGGCAACGAATTATCAGTATGGTTGGAATAGCGCCATATGCTCGAGATAGTGGTAATAAACAAGGTCGAAGATTCATTAGAGGAGGCAGAAAGATATACTGCTCGTAAATGAAGGGTTGCAAAGATAGGAGAGATATTGTAGAGTTTAGGAGATTATGAGTAAGAATGTATTGACAGAAGAACAAAGAGAAAAGTTGAAGGAACGTCATAAGACAGAACGAGACGGACGCATACGTGATCGTATTAAGGCAGTTTTGATGTATGACGATGGGTATAGTAATGTAGAGATTGCTAAGGTACTACTCTTGAGCCACGAATCGATAAGAAAACATATTGTTGATTATCAAAAAGCCAATAAGCTTGATACCAACAATGGAGGTAGCACAAGCAAATTAAGTGATGGTGAGAGGGAAGAATTAGCGAGTCACCTAGAAGCAAATAATTATGTTTATGCTAAAGATATCATGCATCACATTTAGAACAAATATGGGGTAACATATACGATAACGGGAGTAACAAAATTACTATACAAATTGGGTTTTGTTTACAAGAAGCCGAAAATAGTACCGGCTAAGCTGGATTTTGACAAGCAAGAATTATTTAAGTTAAACTACAGTTTACTAAAAGGGAATCTCAGAGATAAGGAAGCCATATATTTTATGGATGGTGTTCATCCTCAGTATCAAGCAAGGGCAAGGTGCGGTTGGATAAGAAAGAAGCAAGATAAGACCTTACCAACATTCAGTGGCTGGAGAAGAAAGCACATGATTGGTGCTATTAATCTAGCTGATTTACAGTTAGTAAGGACAGAGAACCCCAAAATAAATGGGGAGCAGATAGTTAATTTTCTACAGAGATTGGAAGAGGAGAATAGTGACAAGGAAAGAATATATTTAATCTGTGACAATGCTAGTTACCACAAATCCAAGAAAGTTAAAGAATACCTAGTAAATAGTAAAATAGAGCTAGTATTTTTGCCACCATATAGTCCAAATCTTAACCCAATTGAGAGATTATGGAAGTTTATGCACAGTATTACAACTAATAATAAATTTTATCATAATTTTGAACAATTTTCGGAAGCAATAAACAAATTTTTCAGCAACATCGCCGATTATAAAGATAGGTTACGTACCTTAATAAACGATAATTTCCAAACTATTACCGTTAACCATTTCTGCAACTCTTCAGGTTAATTGAGTATATAGTCAATTCAGGAGAATTTGGTGACGTCGTCGCTCGCCTATTATCTATAGGCTTCGCTCCTCATCTTCGAGATAAATATGAGCAAAAATTATGCTATAGAAGTGGATTATCATGCGGCGTGTGGGAAAACTAAACCTCATTTCCATCAACTTTTTATTTACTCTTAATCGGAAATTTAGGTTTATAGAAAATATCGTGAGATAATATCATTACTTACATATTCTCCGCTAGAATTATTTTTAATCCACTCTTCATCTAAAAAATTCATAACTACTAAATCATTAGAAAATTTGTACTTTTGATTATATACTAATTCTTTCACTATTAATTTTTGTATTTTAGGATGTAACATATATTGTTGTGGCTTTTGATTAACCTCTTGAACTAAATGAAATACTGCTTGCACGATTCCACCAAGTAATAATCCTCGAGTAAGTTGTATATCATTGGCTGGCACAGATTCTCCAGAATTATCCAAATTTACAGGGTATCCTCCTCTAAAAATATTGAACGTTGCACTATCTGTAGAATATTCTATATTATCCAATACGTTAGAGGTATTAATAGAAGAATTATCTTGAATAATATGCAATAATGACTGAAATTCTATATCTTGTGATGAGCAACTAATTAGATTCTTTGTTCCTCGTATTTTATTGACGTCAAGAGATAAAGTAATATCTTCTCCTGTACAACCAAAAATATATTCAGATTTCTGAAATAAAGATAGAATATTATTTGCAGTTTTAATCTTCTTCATAAGATTATACTTACTGTCAGATTTATCATATATTATTACTTTATGATTTAAAGATAATAGTTTCCGGGCGACAGCCCTTCCTATAGCTCCAAGACCTACTACTCCACAAATAAGGCTATGAGATTGTAAAGGCAAAATTTTATCAAGTTTTTGTATGACGGCCTGAGCAATCATTGGAGGTTCTAATATCTGCTTTGTAGCAGAATAAGCAACGTCAATAAAAGGTAACGTGGTATTATTCTTTTTAGTAATATTAACAACACCGGATGATGTTTGCTCTACAGCAAAGACTTTGTAATTATTACTTAGTAACTTTGGAATATTTGTTGTACATTTACTACCATCATCTAGTATGATAATAGTGTCAGATTTTACATTCATTATGGTAGTAGCAACATTAGCCCACATATTAGCTATATCTATATTAAAATAATAGTTAAAATAGCCAAATTGTTGCGGTTGAGAACTAGGGTGGTAATTTACTCCCATTTCTATAAGTTGGGCAATTACTATAGGACAATTTGAGTATATTTTACCCATTATATGAATATTATTCGGCTTAGCACCTAATTTGATAAGAGATTTTATTAAATCTATTGTTGTAAATAACAAATGTTGTACACAAACAAAGGTAACATTTTTTAAATTAAGATACTTACATCCTTTTAATTTATCTATTATACTTTGTAGAGTTGCTAATATGGGTGTATTTAAATTACTCATAATAAACTCAAAAAATTACTCGTCATTGTATATAGCAATACAACCATTAAAAAAACTAGATGAGGAGCAAAATACTCTTGCTTCCTTACCATTACTATTATACTCTAAAAATCTAGCATCATCTTCAGATATAATTTTACTAGATAATATCTGACCAAATGGATCGTTTCCAGAATGAAATAACTCAAATTTTATGTTTTTAAGTGAGTTGACACTATGATTCTCAATTTGGTGAATAGTATTTATTAAAATATCTAATAATCTTTTAATCTCTCTTTGATCTTCAATTATACTTGGAGGATTTCTACAATAAGGAGAGCTATTAAATAGAGTAGGAAAGCTAAGAGAATAATAGACTTTACTATTTTTAGTAAATTTTGCTGGTTGCATAATATTTGGTATATAATCTTTTAGATTATAATCATTTACATATATTTGCTGTATTAAATTCATTGGCAAACCTGTATCATCCGTGGATGGCTTAAATGCTATAGCAGAACCTTTAGAAATCAAAATTAAATGTCTAACAGTGTCTATTAAATATGATCGTGGTTTTAAATTACGTAGATTAATTGCATGAATAAAAAATGACCATAATAAACTAAAATCTGTAAAATCTTCTAACAATTGAAATTGTTTCCAACATTGATTAACTAGATAATTATAAAAACCACTATATCCAAGATCATTTGGTTGAAGAAACCACTCATTAGAAAATACTAAAATGCTATTATTCCAATTTGAATTATGAGAATACTTATTAATATCTACAAATGTCTGCCAATGATCTGACAAACTATAGGGAGCATGGATATCAACCCCTAATTTTTTTTTAATTCTATTATGACCCACTGTGTCAGAAATACTTGGAATCATAACAGTAGAGCGAGCTCCGGCTGACACATTCCAAATAGGCATGTCTAGTGAAGATGTTTGGTTTAACATATGCATTAATTCAAATAGACCAAAAAGTTCACCAGCCAAAAGAACATTAAGAGAAACAATTCTATTTTGTATCTGAACAAATACTTCACTCAAACTATTAAGAATTAAGGATAAGGGAATATGACTATATCTCAACTTCTTTTTTAGAAATTCTGGAATTCTTGAGTCATTTATAGAAATTAGTTTGCCGTCTTTAGTTGGTAGATGAAACTCCCCCCTATTAACAATATATGCTCCATAAGGATATTTTATTTTGAATAAAGAATATTTTCCGCATTGATTAACATTATCACATTTTTCTGCCAGTTCAGGATTAACCTTATAAACTTCATCCTTAACTTCAGACCATTTGACTTCTTCAACACTAAAATTCAAATCTTCTTCCATACCAAATTCTCGTATAATTAAATGAACTTAAAGTGATTAAAATTGGTGAGTCTATTATATTTATTTCTCTGCCTCTATTAATAAGAGTATATTAGATTCTTTTATAAGGTTAAATTCTTGTTCTGTAAAGCTCTGTAAAGCATTTTCTTTTAAAAACAAGTTATGTTTCCTTACATTCTTGAAGCCCAATTTTTCCATTAATCTCTTTATAGTATCAAAATCCATATGATAGCACGTTACAACACAATCATTTGTAATACTAATTTCTATGGGGCAACCATCCGTGTACTCATCTTTCAAAAACTTCGTAGGAAATTTTAATATATCAAAAACCTCTGGATAAGAATATGCACTTATAATATCTAAAGTGCATATTATAACTTTTCCTCCTTGTTTTAAGCATTCATAACAATTTTTGATAAATATTTCTAATTTACTTAAAGCATCTATATATAAAATCACAAAGATATTATATACAATATCGTATTCATGTTGTCCCAAAATTACAGAACTTTCAACATCAGAAAAATCTAATACATGTAACTCAATATTACTATTTTTGATATTTTCTTTACATAGCTCTACTTGATAAGGAGAAATGTCGCACCCTACTAATTTCAGTGGATTCTCAGCATAGAAAATTTCTAAATATCTACCAAATCCACAACCTATCTCTAATAGAGCCTTGTCTCTTACATTTCCTATAATATTTTTTACGTGTGGGTTAATAATATAATTATTAAATCTAAATTCCTTAGTTTCTCTATAAGAATCAATAATAGTTTTTAATTTCCAGTTATTCATAATTTTACCATTGAACAATTAGAGGAACTGCTTTTTATTATTTTAATAATAAGAATTAAAATTAAAAAGCACTAAATTACAATAGCATAATTTTAGCATGCTATTCTTGCCCCCTATTTTCAGTCTTACCAAGTGTGTTTATATATGGTTTCTTTATACTTATTATAAAAATACGAGACTTTATGAGAGATCAGGATTATTGGCAAATAAAATTCAAAATGTGTCAATACTCAAAAAGATTGTTAAACCAGCTTTTAATATTAAATGAACATATTAAAGACAAGGTGGATATTATTGAAATTAAGAAAGCAATATATTATGCTAGGAAATATCATGCTGACCAAAAAAGACAATCAGGAGAGCCATATTACTCACATCCAATAGAGGTAGCTTACATGGTTGCTACTTACACGGCTCAAACACGTCCACGATTTTTTAGAACAGACATGATAGTTACCTCATTACTTCATGACTGCCTTGAAGATACAAATATAACTGAAGAAACGATTAATATTATCTTTGGTAGTAAAGTTGCTAATCAAGTTCAAGACTTAACTAGAATAAAACCAGAAAAAAAGATTAGTGTCGTGGAAATGATTAATTCTTTATTTATTCAAGGAAAGTCAGATATATTGATTATTAAAATTTTTGATCGTTTGCATAATATGAGAACTCTTTACGCAGAATCCTCTGAAAAAATTGATAAAACAGTTAATGAAACTTTATGTTATTTTGTACCACTTGCTATGCATCTTAATATGAATGATATAGCAAACGAATTAATTAATATATCTTTAAAATACCTACTAGGTCGTAACTGTAAATTGTAAGCAGTGTTTGACCCTCTAATAAAAATTAACCACCTAATACCATTTCTGAAAACTAATCATCACGTCGTCGTACTTCATGATCTCCGCTCCTCACGTACTAGTTGTCACACTACTGGACAAAAGAAATGGAGTGGTTGCAAGAGCTAGTAAATAGAGTATTTTAGATTGAATACAAAAAAATCTGTGGAACTCTATGTTACTAGCCGAATTACTACCTAATCATTTTTAGATGAAAGATTCAAGACTAAATACGTTCAAGAGATGGGATATCGAAGCTGCCTTTAAAGAGTGCAAAAGTAATGGTTTTAGAATGGAAGATACGCATATAAAGAGTAAAGTACGATTAGAGAATTTTATAAAATGTTTATTTGTAGCATATGCAATAGCAATAAAAATAGGAGCAATTGGAGAGCAAGAGCAACCGATAAAAATGAAGAAAACGTTAGGATGCAGGAGTTATTCTGTACTACAGTTAGGTATAAGATCAATTAAACAAGCTTATAGTCGTTCTAAGCAATTTTTTGATTCCTTAGTCATAAAATTGCTTAAGTTACACTTTGCACAACCAATATAACCTTTTCGTCCAGTAGTGTGACTAGTTGTACGCTCCGGTGTACAACTGTTGAAAGTTTACAAATACCTATACCACAGAGTCTATTAGCGAGCGTAAGCGAAGTAATCTAGGAAACAATCTATAGATAAATGATGTTACTGGACTGCTTCGTCGACCTTACAGCCTCCTCGCAATGACCTTGGTTATTTTTCTGCAACTTTTAAACTGCCATGATGAGCTTTAAAACCGCTCCCTTTTCTAACCTTCAACAGTTGTGGGGGCATCGTTCTGATGATTATTTTATTCTGTTAACCGATGCCGGTGAGAAGAAATCGCCTTGCATATTATCGATTTTTAAGTTGATTAAAAAATTGGCTATTTCCCCATTTTCAACAAATTCTGCTACAGTTTGAACACCTAAATTTTCAGAAATTTTAATTAACCGTTTAATGAAATCTTGACTTTGTATATCGCTAGTGATGTTACGTACATAACTACCATCAATTTTAATAATATCTATCGGTAGATTTTGTAATTGTTTAAATGAAGTAAACCCAGCTCCAAAATCATCCAAAGCAAATTTACAACTAAATTTTCTTAATCTGTGCATAAAGAATTTTATTTGTTGGTAATGCTGATTAAGGGTAGTCTCAGTAATCTCAATAATTAATCTTCCTGAAACATCATATGTTTGTAATAGTTTTTCTGCTATCTCTAGGAGAGAAACATCTAATATACCAATATTTGAAATGTTAACTGCAAGCACTAAGCTAGGGTTAGCATCTAGTTCTTTAATTGCCATTTCTAGCACTATTTGATCTATTATAAAAATTAAACCTTTCTTTTCAGCTTCTGGAATTATTGCACCTACAGAAAATAGATTATTATTTGTGTCAGGAATCCTTAGTAAACATTCATAGTAATGAATCTTCATTGTTTTACGGTCAATAACTGGCTGATAAGCAAAAACCATTGTTTTGTTTAATAAAGCTTTTCTTAAGAGATTCAGCTGCTTATTGGACTCTTTAACAAACTCTATATTATAATATTTATGGTCATACTCACGATAATAACTTTGGTCACCTTGATAAGAAACTAGCCAATTTAATAGATTATATACTTCTTTAGCTTGATTGGTAAATTTGGGAAACTCTATGCTAGCACTACTGCAATTCATATAAACTGCAGGTAACAGATCATCGACATAAAGTTGAGATAATAAATGTATTTTTAGGACAACTTCCTTAGCTAGATTTTGGTCTAGTGTGGGTAAAACCAACAATATTCTATCATGCTCAATTTGTTTATAAACTGATATAGAAGGAGCAGTAATTAATTTATTACAAACTTCAGAAATAATTTTATTAAGTTTGTCAATTATATAAATATCTCCTCCCATCATAGCATTCAATTCGTCGTAATTTAATAACTTAAAAGAGATACAATACCCATGCCCGGCTTTATCAAGTTCAGATTGCAAATTTCTAATTTTTGTATCTAATTTTGCCATAACCAACTAAATATAATATTTACTAAATACTAAAATCCCAGTAGACTTGATACAAGTAAAAGTTTTATATATATATAACTATGACCAAAATAAATAGAATAAAAAGAAAACTAGATGTGTTAAAACCACATTATTGCGAAATAGTTGACGAAAGTTACAAGCACGCCAGCCATAATGGTGGCATTACTGAAAGTCATCTTAAGATCAAAATTTTTGCAGCAGCTTTTATAGGAAAAAGTTTGCTAGAACAGCATAAAATAATTAACAATCTTTTAGCAGATGAACTAGCTAGCGGACTACACGCATTATCAATTGATACGAAAAACCCCCACTCACCTACTGATTAATAAACTCTTCTTTTTTTCTTGACAATCAATTATATTACATAAGAATGGACAAGGTTCATTCAAATAAGCTTTTACTCGATCTTGAAATAAATTTATTATGCCTAATATGTGTAATTGGAACAAAAATTTACCTATTCTAATTCTTGTTATTTTAGGTTGTGTAATATGGTATATACCAGCCCCTGAAGGACTTGATGTTAAGGTGTGGCATCTTTCTATTATATTTATTACCACTATTGCAGCTATAATTCTTAATCCTTTACCTATGGGTGCTATAGCCTTATTTAGCATACTCTGTTGTATTCTGACGCAAACCCTTTCCTTAGAACAAAGTCTATCCGGGTTTAGTCATAGCATTATATGGCTGGTGCTGCTTGCTTTTTTTATTGCTCAGGGTTTTATAAAAACAGGCTTTGGGGAGCGGATAGCTTATCACATCATTCTACTTGTCGGGCAAAGTACCCTTGGTATTTCATATGCTCTAGTAATTGTTGATTTTATACTCGCACCTTTCATTCCTAGTGTATGTGCTAGGGGAGGAGGGATAATTTTTCCTATTGCTCAGTCACTCTGCACTGCTTACTCTAATAAAACAAATTACGAAACATCCGTTTCAAACGGTGGATTTCTCATGAAAGTAGTCTTTCAATCAAATGTGATAACTAGTGCTATGTTTATTACCTCTATGGCCGCTAATCCTTTAGCTGTTAAGTTCGCAGCTGATGCTGGGATTATAATTTCATGGAGTGACTGGGCAATAGCAGCTATAGTGCCAAGCGTAATTTCTCTTGCTGTCATGCCTCTTATTCTTTATTATTTACATCCACCCTCAATTAAATACGATCCATCTGCTATACAAATAGCTAGGGCAAAATTGCAAGAAATAGGTGATATATCATTGCAAGAGATTATTATGCTAATAACTTTTGTAATTCTAATTTTTTTATGGATGCTTGGCAGCAAATGGGGATTATCAGCTACTACAGTTGCACTATTGGGCGTATGTATTTTATTATTATGCAAAGTAATTAAGTTTGAAGATACTCTTGCAGACAAAGGTGCATGGCATACCTTTATTTGGTATGGCACTTTAGTTATGATTTCAAGTTTTTTGTCTGATTTTGGTTTAATAGCATGGGTTAGTGATAAACTTAGAGACAATTTATTAAGTTTTTTCTCTCCAATGATTGGTATAATTATACTTTCTGTAATATATTTTTATATACATTACTTTTTTGCCAGTACTACAACCCATATTGCTATACTTTTTCCTACTTTTCTAGCGTTATTTATACATGCTAAAATGCCTAGTTTACTATCTGCATTGCTACTTAGTTTTTTATCAATATTATCTTCGGGTCTTACTCATTATGGACTCAGTAGTGCTCCAATATATTTTGAGACAGGATATATGAAGATCAGAACATGGTGGTATCTTGGTTTAGTTTTGAGTCTAGTATATGGCATTATATGGATTTTTATAGGCGGTATGTGGTGGAAAACACTAGGTTTGTGGTAGAATTGCTACTAGAATATATAGCAATCATTGCTGAATAATTTTATTTATTATAGAATTAGTCTTTAATCTTGTATAATTTGCTGTTAGACTCTCTTTTAAGATTAAATATGAATAGGAGTCTAATACCAATAGGTAGTATATTATGACAGATGACAAAAAAGAATCTACGCCGTTTGAAAACCTTGAAAGTTCTGAGATAGATAGTACTACAATTGTACCTAAAGAGATAGAAATAGCTAATACGTTAGACAATCAAACAGTGCAACCCAAGCAAAGAAAAGCAGAGCTTTCCAAAAGCTTTGATGACATGGAGCTTGAACGTGAAAATAAGTTAAAACGTACTCCCTCTCAAAAATCTGTAAAAAGTAAAGATGATTTACATATAATTGAGCAAGAGAAAAGTGAAAGATTAAAATCGGTTAAAACAAATGAAGTTAAAATTTCAGATGAATTTGCAAAATCTTTAGAACAGGAAAGTACAGAACCAAAGACAGAATCAAAATTTAAGAGATTTTTAAATAAAATTAAAGCTGTTGGGGATTGGACAAAGAGTACAAGACTTTTCAAGGGTATAGAGTGGCTGTTAGATACAAAATTGGCGAAGGTGCTATTTGGTAGTGCTATAGGTCGTACTGTTACAATTGCACTTGCAATAGTAACACTAGCCGGGGTCTCCCCTCCAGCAGCTTTGACCGCGGCTGCAATAGCATTAGCTGGAGTAACTAGCGAAATAGTAGCTGATGTTATCAAAACAAGAAGACTCCGTAAACTTGCACAAGAAAATGACCTATTGATGCAAAATCGAGGGGACATAGACAAGCAACAATACTTACTACTACTCGATCCCAAATTAGCCAAGGCATTGGAAAAGAAATTACATGTCCCAAATAATCATGTTCCAAATGGCAAAGATAAACATTACCACTATGTAGATCCCAAAGTAGAAATGGCATTTAGTGCAAGCAAATTCATAGTTGATAATCTTCAAAATGCCGCTAATTTAGCGTCTAACATAACTGCTGCTACTAGTGGGAATCCTGTTAAGATTCTTACAGCACTAAAAAGTGGTACACTTTCAGCTATTTCTATAATTGGCTCAGGTGTAACTGAAAAGGACTCAGCTAACCTTACTACAGCATTTAAAATCAATATTAATGATGAACTCCGTAAGGATGATGTTGCCTATTATAGGAATTTACGAGAGCTACGTGAGATCACCCAAAAACAACATATCCAAACTGCAGCTTTGGCTGAATTAATACAAGATAAAGATTATTTTAAGTTAACCGATGAGCAAAAACAAAATAAATTTGATATATATCAACAAGCTTTAACTGAACTGATGTTTGACAAAAATTATAACAAGTTAACCGATGAGCAAAAACGAGCTACACTTCATACAGCAGTCAATAAATTTGAAGAAAAACCTAATGAAAAAGCAACTGAACCTGAAACTAAAGAAAAGAACAAAAGTAATAATATACTGACAGCAGCTGCAAAAGGTACACTAAGCCTTTTAAAAGATCTAGGTAGGACACATAATCCTTTTTATAAACAACCTAAGGTAATAAGGGATTATAGCCCATTAACGAAAGCTATGGAGGCTGCTAAAAAATCTGCTAAAGAGATCGTAACACCTGAGGTTATAGCACAGTTACGAAAAAGTAAATCTGCACCAAATTTATTACAAGAAGAAGAACGCTTTCTTCATCGGAAAAAACTGCAGAGAAGTAATTCTATAGATAACAATCAACATTCAATGTAACTCACCTACCATTACCCACATCTTTGGACTCGTGGGACGTCATCCTGAAACAAGTTTAGGATGACATCGATATCTTCAAAGTGTATGGCTTTTAAAAGATGTAAGTTACCTACCACCCCTATCGTTCTTATTTACTGGTGGTTTTACTGGAGGAGTACTAGGTGGTGAAATAATAGATGAAGTACTAGAACGCAAAGGTTTATTATTATCATGCTTTGCGAAACTATTCCTTAGTTTTTTTGCCTTGGATACTTCTCTGCTCACTTTTTGTTCTTCTTTTAATAATTTTGCTTTCTTTTGTGCCTGTATTACTGGTGCTAATATTTCTTGTCTTTTCTGCCTGAACTCCTGTAGATTTTGTTGTAGATCTTGTTGTTTAGGAGATGGAGTATCTTGATTTTGTGAATTGTTCAAGAGTTCTTTAACAATATCAACAACCTTATCTATAATCTTTGCAAACCAGCTTTTTTCCGGCTTTATATCATCCAAAATAGCGTTTTCCTTTGGAACATCGTGTCGTCTATTATTATTGTTAATTTTTGGTGGCTTAGATGGTTTCTGCTCCTGTACCTTACGGGAATTAGCTGCTAAATTATTATTCCTTGGGCGTGGGGCTACTTTACCTATTGGTTTTGTTGACTGAAGTATTTTTTTCTCATCTTCTTTTAATTTTTTCAGTGTTTCTCGCAAATCGTCTACAGTTGGAATTGGACCTTCCACAGTTGGAGTTGCAGAATTCTTTAATGTTTCTTCCTTAGGTCTTGAATCTCTTAGAGCCTTAAGTCTATCTTCTATTTCTCGATCTTTTCGTTTACCTAATTCAGCATATTTATTATCTAAATTAACTTCAGATTGTATTTCTTCCATCAACTTATCTACTTCCGAAGAAGGAACAGAACCACCCATTCTATCTAATGAGTCATTCATCACATCTGTCACCATCTCGGATTCAAGCAATTTCTTATCTAACTCGCCAAGTGTTTTCTCAAATTTTTCATCAATATTTTGTATTTTCTTACTCAAATCATTAGATTTTTTCTTGGACATATGTAACTAACCCGCTATTTAAATACATAAGTTATTATAGTTTATTCTATTAGATACTACTAAATAATTTTATCAAATATATATTTTTTGAGGATATTTGCTTGTAAGATTGTTACTTTTGTGATATAAGTGATATGCTATAATTAGGTTTCATTTTCTATGCAACAAGATCTTGACCCTCCCCCACTATCAAATAAGCAGTTACTTGCATTCTTTGCAATGATAGTAGGAATGTTTATGGCAGTGTTGGATATTCAAATTGTTGCCAGTTCTTTATCAGTCATTGCAGCCGGTCTTTCTGCTTCTAGTGATGAATTATCTTGGGTTCAAACATCATATCTTATAGCAGAAGTGATTATAATACCAATAACCGGTTTTACAGCCAAGCTTCTCTCCACTAGAATTTCTTATTTTATTGCTGCTCTTGGTTTTACCGTTATGAGTATTCTATGTTCGTTAGCCAGCAATATAGAAGCAATGATTATTTTTAGAGCTTTACAAGGATTTTTTGGTGGAGCAATGATACCAACTGTCTTTAGTACAGTATTTATAATTTTTCCTGCCTCAAAACGTCCAGTAGTTACTGTGATAGTAGGATTAGTCGTAACAATAGCCCCAACACTTGGACCAACACTTGGTGGTTACATTACTGAAAACTTATCTTGGCATTTTATGTTTTTACTCAATGTAATACCTGGTATTTTTGTTTGTGTGGTCGTATATTTATACGCTGATTTTGATCAACCTAATTACAAATTGCTCAAGAATTTTGATTTTGTTGGCATTATTTTACTAACTGTTACTCTTGCTTCTTTGCAATATGTTTTAGAAGAAGGAAATAAGAAAGGCTGGATAGAAGATAATTTGATATTATTCCTTATCATACTAATTGTTGTTGGATTTATTCTGTTAGCTATTAGAGAACTGACATTTATTAATCCAATCTTAGATCTAACAACTTTTGCTAACAAAAATTTTACTTTTGGTTGTATCTACTCTTTTGTTATAGGTATAGGGCTATATGGTGCAGTCTATTTATTACCTTTATTTTTATTTACAATAGCTGGTTTTAATACTGTGCAAATTGGTTTTACCATGATGGTTACTGGTATGGCACAATTTCTGTCAGCTCCACTTGCAGGAAAAATGCTTGGCTCTGGACTAGATTTAAGAATTATGCTGGCTATCGGTCTAGCTACGTTTAGTTTAGGTTGCTACCTAAATAGTTTTTTAACAGCAGATGCTAAATTTGCCGAGTTTTTTTTACCACAATTTATTAGGGGGCTTGCTTTAATGTTTTGCTTTTTACCTACTAATAATATTGCTTTAGATAGCATGAGTAAAGATAAAGTAGGGAATGCTAGTGGGTTATATAATCTTACTCGTAATCTTGGTGGAGCTGTTGGTCTTGCAGTTATTAGCCTACTTCTTACAGATAAAACTAAAATTTTTAGCCAATATTTAAATGAAAATATTTCTTCCACTTCACCCTCTGTTCTAATGAAATTACAATTTTTAGGACAATTATTGGATGGTAAAGTGGTTGATCCGGAAAAGGCTTCGTATTTTTTGTTAGCCAGTAATATAAATAAGGAAGCATTTGTAATTGCGATAAATAGCATTTTTGGTATTATAAGTGCATTATTTTTTGTGGTAATGATCTTTCTACCGTTTACATCAACTGTTAAAGGCGGAGAAAAGTATGATGCACACTAAAATCTTTACTTTAATTATGTTGTTATTGGTGTTGTTTGGTTTAACAGGAGTACCTACTGATATTTTTGCATTGTTGGTTTCCTTAATTATCCCCAGTATATCTTATCTTGTAACAATAAAACTCAATTTGATCCCTGATAGGATCTATTTAAATTATCGTTCTATATTATATTTTATTTGGTTAATTAAAGAAATAGTTGTATCTAGCTTAGGAGTAATGAAGATTATATGGCGTAGAAATCTTAATCTACAACCAGTCTTTGAGTGGATTAATTCAGAACAAAAAAACGATACAAGTCTTGTAATATATGGTAATTCTATTACTCTTACACCAGGAACTGTAACACTTAACATATCAAATGGTATGTTATTAGTTCATGCTCTAGAACAATCATCAATCGACAATCTAAAATTTGGTAATTTTACTATGAGTAAAAGAATTCAGCACATTTCAAAGAACGACTATAGTCAATTCAGGAGAATTGGATAGCAGGAACGATGGAGCGAAGCCTATAGATAATAGGCGAGCGATCGAAGACGACATCACCAAATTCTCATCAATTGACTATATCATGAACGATAGGGGCAAATTCCTTAACTACAGCTTTATAAAGCTTGCGTTTAAAGGGAATTATAATTGATAATAACTCATCAAACTTAGCCCAACGCCATTCCTCAAACTCTGGGTTACAAGTATTAATATTAATATCTTCGTTAGTACCGGTAAACCTAATTAGAAACCATTTTTGTTTTTGACCTCGGAAATTACCACCCCATAATTTAGGTATTAAAATTTTAGGTACATCATAACTATACCAATATTTGCTTTCTGCAATAATATAGCCTTTATTACAACCTATCTCTTCGAACATTTCTCTAAGGGCAGCAACACTAGGTGTTTCTCCTAGATCTATACCACCTTGAGGCATTTGCCAAGCTGGTATTTTGGTATCTATTCTTTTACCAACAAATACTCTATTAGCACTATCTATTATCATCATGCCTACACTTGGTCTATATGGCAATTCACGATAACATTTACAAATAGTTTCATTTTTCATGATTTTAGGTTTTTATATGAAAGGTAGACTTCTTTAAGAATTACCCTCTCATAAGCTAGTTTTACAATAAGTCTAGTATACCTGATGAATCTTCATTTGTGTATCTAAATTATTCTTATCACTTTATTTCTTCCGTCCTCCTTTGCTTGATACAGAGCTTTATCGGTACGTTCTATAAAATCACTAATAGATTCCCCAATTTTGTATTCAGTTACTCCTATGGAGATAGTTTTCTTAATAGGATCTTTCTGCGTTTTAACTTTAAAATCGATAGACTCCACTCTTGTTCTTGCCCGCTGCGCTATATACATAGCTTCGTCAATCGTTATGTCATTTAAAAGGATAGCAAATTCCTCTCCGCCATATCTAGCAACCAAGTCTGTAACCCTAAAAATGTTCTTCAGAACATTAGCAATGGTTTTTAGCACTATGTCTCCTGCTTGATGACCATAAGTGTCATTAACTTGCTTAAAATGATCAATATCACACATAAGTAAGCATAAAGGTCTTTTGCTATCAGTAGATTTTTTTACCATTTGCTTTATGTGTGTATCAAAATAATGACGATTAAATATGCCTGTCAAACCATCTTTGATCGACAAATTTACGCTTAACTCTAAATCATTGCGTAAAGTATCTTGGTAATGTTTTCTTTTCAATTGAGTTCTGATTCTAGCTAATAGCTCGTTTTTATCTACTGGGTATGTAAAATAATCATTAATACCCAGCTCTAAACCTTTGATAACTATCGATGTATTTTCTTCTTCAGCTTGTAATATGAGTACCGTATCATGGAATTTAGCATCAGACCGTAGCATTACGCTTATTCTTAAAGGATCTCCTTGCTCTAATTGGCAGCTGATAATTACTAAATCCGGGATATATTCGCTATCTTTCTTCAATTCATTGATATCAGATATTATTTTGATATTGGGGGTAAGGCTGAGAAGCGTTTTATTTATGTTTCTTGCCTGCACTATATCATCGTTAACTAAAAGTATTTTACTATCTGAAAAATTATCTTTTACCTCTATGACGTCACCACCTAATTCAGCATTAGTAGTGTTTCTAAGCTTGAGTTCATCAATAACCGCCTTCATTCTAGCAAGAGATCGTACCCTTGCAAAAAGAGCAGTGTCATCAATAGGTTTTGTTAAGAATTCATCAGCTCCAGCTTCAAGACCTTTTATGCGATCCTCAGTATCAGAAAGAGCCGTAACCATAATCACTGGTATATGAATAGTGTAAGGATTAGACTTAATTCGTTTGCAGGTTTCAAATCCATCTATATTAGGCATCATGGCGTCAAGTAATACAATATCAATTCTATTAAGGGCAAGAACATTCAATGCATCTTTGCCGTTATTGGCAGTAAAGACTGTATAATATTCTCCTAAAAGTTTAGCTTCCAGTAATTTAACATTTGATTCTATATCATCAACTACTAGTACATTGGCTGTCATAAAGTAATATATTTTTCTACAGACTCTTCAAATCCTTACACATAAGTGAATTTTGTAATAGGTCTCATGTTTCTTGGAAAAAATTTTTTTTTATTGTAGCATGAATTTTTCATAGCACTAAGTAATATTACTCAAATAATTTGAAGAAAATGTTTCAAATATCAATAAAATTTGGTATTCTAGCCTAGAAATTATCATTTATACGCGAAAGAATTTTATTCTGAATTTTTTGTACTGTTTTGTCAAGAAAATCAGTTACTGCAATTTTTAGGGTAATTTAAAAGTCCCAACTAATGATAGGAAATACTAAATTATAGAAATAAATAGTTGTCATCGCGAGCCACAAAGTGGCGTGACGATCCAAATAAACAGCTCGCTGTTTTATTTTTTGCCACTGCAACTTTTGGATTGCCACGTCGCCGCTTTGCGGCTCCTCGCTAATAGACATTTATGCATTTTAAAAAACAAACTTTTCTATCATTAGTTGGGACTTTTAAATTCCCCTGATCATTTGAGTATAGATACACTAAATAAGTTTAATAAAAAGTCCGCATTCATTAGCGAGTCCAATAGTTCTTTCTATCTCTAGAATAATCACTTTATCTTTCTGTATGGCTAATCCTTTATAACCATAATTAGCTAAGTTACTTATTGTCTCTGCTCCTATTGTAGGTATATCAATTCTAGTATCTTGATCTTTCTTCATCATTTTAATAAGTACACCACCTATAGAATTTTTACGTAAATATGAACATCTTTCTATTAAATTATCTGTACCCTCAGCCGCTTCAATACCTATAATATACCCATTATCAACAATTACTGACTGTCCTACATCAAGATATCCGATACTATCTAATAGCTTTATCCCCAGTTCAATATCTGTGTTATCTATTTTAGATGGAACAGCTATGGTCATAACATCATTATTTGTTCTTAATATTTCATAACTAGAAATTACTTTAAACCCTTTTTCTTCTAGGAAATCTATCACTATACTAAGAAGTTTATCATCTCCTAAAAATTTTTGTTTCAATATGCGTGCAAGTAACCTTGATCCCATTAAATCTACTTTAATTGACCGCAAATTAGGACGATTTACACTACCAGCAAGAATTATATTTTTTACATCATACTTACGAAAATATTCAATTATTGGCTTAACCATACCGATTTTAAAAAATTGGTGGGTAAAATCCTTATACAATACCGGGCTTGCTTCTCCCTCCAAAGCTGCGATATAACATTGCCCGCCTTGCTTAATGAAACTATTGGCGAGTGAAATTGGCAATAAGCCATTTCCTGCTATAATGCCAACTATACTCTTTTGCTTTAAAGGGTATATTTGCAACATTTTACTTACTTACCTTATCATGTTCAACTTGTCTTGGCTGGCAAAATGCTCTACTAAGATCCTGTTTTATAAAAGTGATAATTTGTTCTACAATAGGATTACCTTTATATTGCTTTAAAACTATCTCAATTCTATCAGTAAAAATACCTTCGCCAATAAAAATCTCATCTACGGCTTTTATAGTATCAAGCGTTTCCTGATTATCAAAGCCACGTCTTTTCATCCCAACTAAGTTTATTCCTTCAAGAAATGCCCTTTCATTTGTAGCTAGCCCAAATGGAATCACATCTTTGCTCACTGCAGACATACCACCCACCATCGAATGTTGTCCTATACGTACGAATTGCAGAACAGCAGAAAGACCTCCTATAATGGCATAATCATCAACTTTAACATGACCAGCTAGGCTAACATAGTTAGCAAGAATTACATTATTACCCACAATACAATCATGTGCTATATGCACTCCAACCATCAATAAACAATTATTACCTACAGAGGTAACCATACCACCACCTTTACTACCGGCTTGAATAGTTACATATTCTCTAATAGTATTATTATTACCTATGATAACCTCTGACTCTTCTCCCTCATACTTAAGTATTTGAGGGGGCTGACCAATAGAAGCAAATGGATATATAACTGTATTAGCACCAATTTTTGTTTTTCCCTCTATAACTACGTGCGATTTTAACTCAATATTATCCGCCAAAACCACATTCGGCCCAACAGTACAAAAAGGACCGACTCTGACATTTTTACCAATCGAAGCCTTTGTGTCTATTATGGCAGTTGCATGTATAGCTGATAAGGTCATTGTTAATTCCTATTTTTAACCATTGCAGTAAATTTGCTCTCTGCAACTATATGATCATTAACTTTGCTGTTACTTGAAAATTTCCAAACAGAGCCTCTATTTTGTTCTATTTTAGCATAAATATGTAATGTATCACCTGGCTCAACAACTTTACGAAATTTTGCCTCTTCAATAGTCATAAAGAAAACATCTTTATCTTTGAAGTCCATTGATTTGGCTACTAAAATAGCAGATAGTTGAGCCATAGCCTCAATAATTAGTACACCAGGCATTACTGGTTTTGTAGGAAAATGACCAGTAAATTGCGGCTCATTAAAAGTAACATTCTTGATACCAACAATAGACTCATGAAGCTTAAATTCTAGTACCTTATCTATTAATAAAAATGGATAACGATGAGGTAGCATTTCCATTATTTCTATAATATTAATTGTCATTATATACATTCCTCTTTCTTATCTGTAAGCTATTTCATTTTTAGGTCAGCAAATCTTAAATCGAGCTTGTAATCATTTAAAGAACGACATGCTATTATCTTAAATTCTTAAAACATAGATTTTTTAGTTATCTAAACTCATTTTTTTGTTTACAAGTTGCTTCATAATTACTGATTGTTTATGCCAATCTCTAATTGGTACTGCAGGATATCCACCAACTGTAGCTCCTAGTGCAACATCTTTTATCACGCCAGATTTGGCTGCTACTTGGACTTTATCGCCTAATACTATATGTCCGGATATGCCTGACTGCCCCCCTAAAGCACAATATGCTCCTACCTTAGTACTACCTGCTATACCTACTTGGGCAACAATAACTGACCCCCGTCCTATTATAGCATTATGTCCTATCTGCACTAAGTTATCTATTCTACAAAAATCTTCTATTATTGTATCATTTATCGATCCTCTATCAATAGTAGTATTACTACCTATTTCAACATTATTACCTATTTTTACCATACCAGTGTGCAAAATTTTCTTATGAATTCCTTTATCTGTTGCAAAACCGAATCCATCTTGTCCAATTCTCGCTCCCGCTAATATTACCACATCATCACCTATTATACTGTAACTTACTGAAACATTTGAGTGTATTAACGCTCTATTACCTATTACTACTCCAAAATCTATACTCGTCCCAGATTCTATAACACAATCATCACCTATTACCACATGATCTTCAATAACAACATTATGTCCTATATAACAATTCTTTCCTATAATAGCAGAATCTGCAATATAGCTAGAAGGCATAATTTTGTTAGGATAAGTTTTTGCTTTACTATAAAATAAATCTACTAATTTTGCATAAGCAAAATACGGATTTTTTGTTTTTAATAAAATTGTTCCATTATTAGATTCGTGCGAAAAATCCTCTGGGACTATGCAGCATGAAGCTTTAGTGTTTTGGAATTGAATAATATATTTGTTATGAATTAAAAAACTTATATCACCAACATCAGCCTCTTCTAATGACTTAACATTATGGATTAACAAATCATTTGAGTATACTATCTCAGCATCTATTAATTTTACAATTTCTGACAATTTATAAGGAGCAGATTTCTTATAAAAACGTGCGTTTATCATGGTTATTTAATTTTACAAAATAATGGCAATAGTATAAACGCCAGTTAGAAAATACTCAAGTTTTCTTACAATAATTTATATTTCAGAATATTGTTCATTATTGTATAATAGTTATTATACAATTTAGAAGTATAGTATAAGGGATTTATCATAGAGATGGTGGCTAGAGCCGGGATCGAACCGGCGACACAAGGATTTTCAGTCCTTTGCTCTACCAACTGAGCTATCTAGCCGCATGAACAGACCTATTGTACCCCAATTTGGGATAAGAATTAGTTAATTCTTATCCCAAATTCGCGTTGTAGTCTCATAAATCTAATTTCGTTACAACTAACTTTCGGATTTGGCATTAGATATCTGAACTTGATATTCCTTATTAAGTGCTTTAACTGCATATATCCACAATATTACAATAACAAAAAATATGCCAGCGAAATAAGGCGTAGCTTCAACGAAGGTAAAAGAAGGAAGCAAGATAAAGAATGTTGACTGGATAATACCACCACCAGATTTACCAAACCTACCACCTATAACTTCTACTGCCGCTTGCCCTTTGGTTCTAAGATCTTTATCAAGAGGAATATATGCCATATTTTTGGTAGCGTCAAATAGTGAGTATTTTGTTGCCTTACTTAAAATATTTTGAATCATCCCAATCATCACTGCTATTGCCAAAGGTCCAGAAGTGAGTAGACCAGTAATATACATTGCAATAGTACTATCAAAGAAAATAAAGGCAAAAAAAGCAATACCGGTAATTAACATCATCACAGGAGTAATCATAGCAGCTGTGAACCAAGAAACCCTTCTTAAAATGTTACTGCCAACAATCATAAATAATATAGCTGTCACACCTTGCCAAGCCTGAAATTGCCCCATATACATGGTATATTCTTCTTTAGTTGGATATAGTTGTCGAATTTTTGACTTCCATACACCTTCCACAAGATTTACTGACACCCCATAGGCTAAGATTAACGAGACAATAAGTCCTAAATATTTTGAAGTAAAAATCATTTTAAAGCTTTCACCAAGAGACAATTTAACCTTGCTTTTCTTGTTTGTTTTACTTGTTGGCTGATATAAAGTAGGATCGGTTAAAACATGTTGATTCATCCATCTATACAATAACATGATGACTAGACCACTAAATATCATAATAAGAAGCAGTGGAATAAATTTCAGATCTTCTGAAACTATTTGAGTTTCTTTGCTTAAAAAATAGGCAAGTATTAATGCAGTGACTGGTAAAGATAAATTTGCCAGCATACCAAACATAGAATAAAAGCGTTTTGCCTCTTCGGTCTTAGTAATTTGGTTAGCAAACTGCCAAAACAATAAGCTAAGCATCATACTTCCCCAAAGTTCTGACATAGCATAAAAGATGGCAAAACTCCACTGACCAATTACCCTAATAAACCACTTAAAATTTGGATATTCATTACTCAATGCATCGATTATTTTGGGATTAGGATGCACTAACTCTGGGTAAGGATATAAGACAAAAGTGAATAGGACAAAATATGCAAGAAAAAAACTAGTTACAGCATAAAAAACATTTTCTTGTTTTAACATATCACAAAGCTTTACGTAAGCAACCATAAATAGTACTGCCATTGGTAAAACAACATAGGTTTTTACAAAACTTATTGCTTCAGGACCAATAGATGTTACAACGAACCCGTCTTTTATAGACCTGAGGGTAGAGTAGTTTAGCAAGATACAAAACATCATGCCAGCCATAGGCAAGAATTTCTTATTTTCATGCCATTCAATTGGCCAAACCACTCTTCTCATTTCTGAGAAATAACTATTATTTTCTACCTTATTCATGCTATTTTATTATTATTATAAGTCAGTGGACTTATACAGATATATACAAGAAAAGTCAAACGAAATGATTATCTTTTGCTAGATAGGTCTAATTATAGGTTCTTATATCTTAAAAACATATTATAACCTCAGTTCGATATAAGAATTAATAATTCTTATATCGATACTTGCTTTGTTATAAGGAAAAATGCACTCTTGAAGCGGCTGACGCGGGTGCATTTTAACTTTTTTCATCATTCAATATGTGATTTTAATTGTTAAAATCACATATTGAATGGAGTGTTATATTTTAACAATCAGGTGGGCAGCCGCTTCAAACCTGATTGTTTCTATATATAATACTGAATTCGATGTAACTTGTTACATCGAATTCAGGTTATTATAAGTAGTTATAAGAGGGTAACTTGATAAGAGCTAGACTGAAATAGTCGTGCATAGAATAAGTACCCTCTTATCGTTAAGTTTGCTTTGAACAAATTGTAGAAGATGCTGCAATGCAGTAGCCTTGTACAATAAGATGAAGGAAATTATACTATGAATCAAATAATAGGTCTAGGTGTAAGTAAAAAATGGCTTGATATATGTGTATATATGCTAAATAATAAACCAATATATCACTGTTTTTTAAATGAGCAATCAGGTCATGAAGAATTTATAAACTTAATAAAAGAGCAAAAAGTTAAGCTAATTGTAGCTTGTATGTGTAAATTATTTGAAGTTTGTCATAAGCTTATTCAACAAAAACGCTTATTTGTTGTTAATCAATAATATTTTTTATTGATATAAAATACAGATAAAAATATTTAATTTTTTTTAAAAGATAATTGCTATGCTAAGAGCCTTAGAACTTATAGTTCGATATATACCAAATTTATCATATAAGAATTTGGTAATTATTTTAATATTCCCATTAACTATAGCTTTGTATTATAAAATTTTTCTTTCTAATAAAGTACCTAATCTAACACTATGGAGTTGGCATAGATCAGATGACTTATTATTTATTGATAATAATACAGCCGTTGCATCCTTAATAGCTACCATCTATATAGACCTAGATAAGATAAAAATTATACCAAGAACAAATACTCTTACAACCTCAGCTAATAGTTTTATTATTCCAGTTTTTCGTTTAGAAATGAAAGCAAAAGGAAAATTAGACGCAAAAAGTTTAACTGATCTAAGTAATATTATTTTATCTGCATCTAAACCTGGACAACTGATACAATTAGATTTTGATGCCACTTATAATCAAAGAAAAATTTACTCTCAACTAATTGAAACATTAGTAAAAAACAATAGGAAAATTTCTATTACTGCCTTATCTTCATGGTGTATGTTTGATAATTGGATAGATAAACTTTCAATAGAATATGCCGTGCCAATGGTGTATCAAGGCAGAAAAGAAAATCAAGATATAAGACGAGTAAAAAAATTTTTTACTGATAATAAAAATTGGCGTAGCAAAAAATGTCAAAATTATATTGGCCTTATGGCAGGTGATGTGCTTACTGTACCAACAAGCTTTAAAGTCTTTGTATTTAATAAAGATAAATGGAATAAAGAAACATATTATAAAATTATAAAAAATGTTCAATTATGAAATCTAAGAACACACCAACTAAACTGATTTATGCAGGCACTCTAATATTAATCACCTTTTTCATGCATATTAGCTTAGCTTGTATGACTACAATCGAAACAAGGTCTTTCCCGTATGAAGAAGATATCTTTGATATAACCATACCTTTAAGACAAGAAGGAATATTAAAGACCTTTGCTAGAGATTCCATAGCAATATTGCCTGATAAAACTAATCTGCTAGGGCTAATTCTAGCATATCGTTATTTATCAAATAATCCACCTACTACAGAAAACCTAGATAATTTATCTAAACCAATAAATGAAGAAATTAACTCACAAAATATATGGCGAGAAAATAGCAATAAAATAGTTAATGAAGAAAACTATCTTTCGTCATATAAATCAGTTAGCAACAAAGAAAATCAGGTGCAAACTAGTTTCTATTTTGAGAATTGCTTGAACAATGCTTTTACCTTTGCTGTAGAATTATTTAATGATAAAAGCAAGAAATATAATGCTTCTCAAATAAAACAATGGGTATCTAACCAAAATAAAGTATTTAATAACTGTGATCAGAACGTATTAATACTACCTACTATTTTGTCAGAAAATGCAACAAAAGAAGAATTAGATGATTATAACTACCAACTTGCTTCAGCTTATTTCTATGCTATGCATTATGATACTAGTAGTGAATTATTTACCAAAATATCAGAGAGTGATTCTCAATATAAAGATTTAGCTCTTTATTTAATATTTCGTTCTCTTTTTAGGCAAATAAAATATCAAAATAAAGATAATAATGATTTTTTTGTATTATATAAAAAATTACAACCTTTAATTAATACATCACCTTTTAAAGCTGAAATAGATAAATTATTAAAATATTTTATAATTAAACAAGATATAAATAAAGAAGTAATACAACTCTCTGAACAATTAATCTCCAAAGAGATAAGGTCAGAAGATTATAATGATTTTAGATATTTAGTATCAGATTATAATGATCATACTATAAAAAATGGGCTGATTACTAACCACCCATTTTTAGAATGGGCAAATTATTTTTATATTCAAGATAATTTTTTAGATACATATAAAAAATGGCAAAACTATAATTCATTACCTTGGCTGATACTATCTTTAAAAAAGATCAAATTATCAGATATTAAATCGCAGGAAGCTCAAAAAGTTATCCAAAAAGCACAAGAAATTACTGAAAATACGCAAGGATACATATTAACTCAATATTATTTAGCCAAACTTGCCTTATCTGAAAAAAATTACAAACTATTGGATGATATTACAACAAAAGTTTTAAAAATTCCTAATTTAGCACCTTATGAAGTAAATTTATTTAATTACTTACGTTCATATGCTGCAAAAAATTACCATGAGTATTTAACTTACATAGTACAACCTGTGTTATATATGTATACTGATTCCTCAATAGAATATGCGAATGATATCTCAGGAAAAATTATGGATATAATAGGACAGAGCAACAATCTCATTGAAAATGTCCCTACTAAAATGCTTACTGAAGGCCTAGATTGTAATATACCAGAATGGTTAAAGAAACGCCTAATTGCTAGTGCTTGGACACGCTATATATTATTGGGAGAAATATCAGAAGCTGAAAATATATCTTCTCTTTTGGTGAAATTAAATCCGGAATTAAATGATGTTATTAATGGATTTTTATCTGAGAAAAATTTAGAAGTTAAACAGAAATTAGCTCACCTGATTATAATGCGTTCTCCTGGTTTAAATATATTTATCAAATCATATTTATGGCGCAACGATTCTTATTATCAAAAGGATCTAAATTTAACAGAATTGAGTATGAATAGTGAGAATTGGTGGAATGACCAGGATTTAGCAAATTTTGATCTAAATAATTATGGGGAATTTTTAACAAAAGAAGATAAAGAACTAGCTAAAAAAGAATGGTCTTTTTTCAAGAAAAATCTTTCTAATAAAGTGGATTATTTTTGTCATTCAAGTATTGATAGTTACAATAAATTTAAAGATAAAGATTTTATTCCTGAGATGCTGCATTTATGTGTAAAGATGAGTAAAAAATGTCATAATGCCCCAAAATCATCTTATGAAGCTTTTATCATGTTGCATAAATATTATAAAAATAATAAATATACTCTATTAACTCCTTATAATTATTATGTAAAGCCAAAATAAAGTCGAGTAACCTACTCCAGTTACATGTATTAGTTGATACGGAGTGGAGACCCTTCAAAAGCAGGGGGAAAGCTAAATTTTGCTAAAAATATGCCTAGCTTTTTATAGTAACTGATAAATTGCTTTTATATGTCTGACAATACTAAGATTTACCAATTTAAAATACATTTTAAAGATATAAGAACCTTAGAATTTTTCGCTGTCCATGCAAAAACTGATATATGGCATACCAATGAACTTATTAAGCTGATTAACAAACTTAATAACATAGAACAAAAACAAGTACATTATGGAGCTGTGAAGGGGGCTAAATTACTTTGGCAATTTCTTGATGGGATGGAGTTATATGCAAATTCATGCTATTAAGACTCATAAAATCCAATATGGTGAGTCATTACAAACTATATTGACTCAATATATTGCGGATTTAAAAGAAGGTGATGTTGTAGCTATAACTTCAAAAGTAATTAGTGTATTAGAGGGAAGGTTTGTTAAAAAAGGTGATATTGATAAATATACATTAATTCTACAAGAGGCAGATCAAATATTAGAGACAGAAGAAAATAGATATGATATTTATTTAACTCTAAAAAATGGCTTGCTAATTCCATCTGCGGGTATTGATGAATCTAATGCCGATGGTGTTTATGTATTATATCCTCAAGATGTTCAGAAAACAGCCTATTGGATTTGGCAATATTTGTGCAGTACACATAATATCTGCGATCTAGGAATTGTTATAACCGATAGTCATACAACTATTATGAGACGAGGTGTAACTGGGATTGCTCTTGGTTGGTGTGGTTTTAGCCCATTATATTCCTATATTGGTAAGCATGATATTTATAATCAATCTTTAAATGTCACACAAATTAATATATTAGATTCATTAGCAGGAGCAGCTGTTTTTGTTATGGGGGAAGGCAATGAACAAACCCCTATAACTATTATTAAGGATGCTCCCCGTCTAACCTTTCTTGACAGACCTCCATCGGAAGAGGAAAAACTTAGCATTGTCATTAGTATGGAAGAAGATTTATATGGTCCATTATTAAAATCGGCGAAATGGGTGAGTTAAAAAGCGTGCAATAATGACCTAGTAAATGGGTTAATGTGCGTTGAAAAATAAGATTATTAACGGTAAGAGCTTCATTTTACTTAAAAACGATGATTGATATAAACCAGCAACAAATACTAAATAAAATTTCAGATATCACTTTTAGTGACAATACAAAATTAGTCAGTATTATATCTAATATTATAATTAAGGATAAAAATATTGGGTTTGCCATTGATATTCTTGGTAAAGATTCCAAGGAAATCGATGAAATAAAAATTAAAGCTATTAATAAATTAAATGAAATACCTAATATTGGGAAAATAACTATAGTTTTAACTAGTAGCAAAGGTGTAGCTAAAAAATCAACTAATCCAAAAGTTAAACATTTCATTGACGGAGTAAAGAAGATAATATTGGTGGCATCCGGTAAAGGGGGAGTTGGTAAATCTACTATAACAGCATTGATAGCGGAGCAATTAAATCTTGAAGGGTATAGGGTGGGAATAGTGGATGCTGATATTTATGGTCCGTCAATTCCGCAAATATTTGGTATTAGTGGTGTACCAGAAATAGTGTATAATAAAATGACCCCTTTAAAATCGCGGGGTATTGAAATTATTTCTATCGGATTTCTTATTAAGGATAATTCAGCCATTGTTTGGCGTGGTCCAATGACCAGCAAGACCATTTATCAACTATTATCTCTCACCCATTGGCAGGAGTTAGATTATTTAATTATTGACATGCCCCCTGGTACTGGTGATATTCACTTAAGTATTTTAGAAAATTACCAACTAGACGGAGTAATAATAGTAACTACTCCACAAAAAATGGCTGCAATAGACGTCGTTAGATCGATTGATTTATATAGAAAATTTAACCTACCAATTTTAGGTATTATAGAAAATATGAGCTATCTAGTTGAACCAAGTTCGGGAAAGACAATTCAGATATTTAACGGTAATAGTGGAGAAAATTTTGCCAAAGAATATAATATACCCTTAATCTGTAAGATTCCTATTGAACCCAAATTATCTTACAACTGTGATAACAGCACTAGCCTTACAGATATAGTTAAACTACCAATAAAAAAATTTGTTTAATGATATACTCAAATGATTTGAATATAAAACTCATAAAAAAGCAAGCCATAAATAAAGCAGGATTATATGTCAAACATAATCAAGATAGAAGAAGCTCAAACCCTTAAAAGACCTGATTGGATAAAGGTTAAAGCACCAAATTCATATCAATATCATGATACAAGAAAACTAATTGAGAGTTTAAAATTAAATACAGTCTGTCAAGAAGCTGCTTGCCCTAATATAGGGGAATGTTGGGCAAAAAAACATGCTACAGTTATGATTTTAGGATCTGTCTGTACTCGTGCTTGTAGATTTTGTAATGTTAAAACTGGTCGTCCCGATTTACTCGATCCTCACGAGCCACAGAGACTAGCACAAGCCGTAATGAAATTAGGGCTTGAACATGTGGTAATTACTTCAGTTGATCGAGATGACTTAGATGATGGTGGGGCTGAGCATTTTGCCAATTGTATAAAGGAAATAAGATTAGTTGCACCTAACACCACAATTGAAGTTCTAACCCCAGATTTTCTTAAGAAAGATGGGGCAGCTGAAATAGTGGTATTAGCAAAACCTGACGTTTATAATCATAATGTAGAGACAGTGCCTTCTCTATACAAAACTATTAGACCAGGAGCGAGATACTATAATTCATTAAGTCTTTTGCATAACGTAAAAAAATTAGACTCTGAGATTTTTACTAAATCAGGTATGATGGTTGGTCTTGGAGAAACAAACGATGAAATTATGCAAGTAATGGACGATTTAAGGGAAGCTAAAGTTGATTTTCTAACTATAGGACAATATTTACAGCCAACCAAAAACCATGCAGTAGTTGCTAGATATGTTCCCCCAGAAGAATTTAAATATTTTGAAAGAGTAGCAAGGGTTAAAGGGTTTTTGATGGTTTCCGCCAGTCCATTAACCCGTTCTTCTTATCATGCTGGTGACGATTTCCAAAAATTAAAGGGGGCTAAGGCTTCGGTTTCGGCATAGTATAAGAAAATGAAAAAACTACCTAAAAAGCTTAATCTACCCGTAATAATATCGTTCTTACTCGGCATTACTACCGGGATAGGATATAATGAAGTACGAGAAACAGCTTCTTGGCATAGTTTTCATACCGAAACTGATAATTTAAATGTTTGTTTTACCCCACCATCCGGCTGCGGATCATTAATAGCAAAAGAAATATCCAAGGCTAAGGATAGCATTTATGTTCAAGCATTTGGTTTAACTTCGCAAAATATAGTGGATCAACTAATTAAAGCTAAGCAAAACGGTGTTCAAATAAGGGTATTATTGGATCGTAGTAACTTACACGATAGATATTCTAAAATGCATGAATTAAAACGGGCTGGTATTGATGTCTCAATAGATAAAGTACCAGGTATTGCTCACAACAAAGTTATGATCATTGATAAAAGTAAGGTGATTACTGGTAGCTTTAATTTTACCAATGCAGCTGATAATAGAAATGCCGAAAACGTCTTATTAATAGAGAATAGCGATATTGCAGAAACTTATTTGCAAAGCTGGTTTAGTCGTAGAGCAAAAAATTAATTAATTGAACCTCAGTTCGATATAAGAATTATTAATTCTTATATCGATACTTGCTTTGTTATAAGGAAAAATGCGCTCTTGAAGCGGCTGACGCGGGTGCATTTTAACTTTTTTCATCATTCAATATGTGATTTTAATTATTAAAATCACATATTGAATGGAGTATTATATTTTAACAATCAGGTGGGCAGCCGCTTCAAACCTGATTGTTTCTATATATAATACTGAATTCGATGTAACTTGTTACATAGAATTCAGGTTAATTGAGGTATACTCGAATAATCATACGAATTGGGGTTAATTAGTCCTGACCGAAACTATAGCAGACATTCCTGGTATCAAATTACTAGTAATATCTTTAGGAGTCTCAAAATCTATTAGCACAGGAATCCGTTGAACAATCTTAGTAAAATTACCAGTTGCATTATCAGTCGGAATTAGACTAAATTTTGAGCCGGTAGCTGGTGATATATTACGTATTCTGCCGTATATGATCTTTTTTGGTAAAGAATCAAACTGTAATTTAACTTTTTGCTTTGGTTGCAATTTTGCAATTTGCGTCTCTTTAAAATTAGCTTTCACATACATTTGTTCATCCTGCACAACAAAAAATAATACTCTCCCTGGATTAATAAAATTACCTACCTGCAAGCTACTATTTGCTATTATTCCGTTAACTGGGGCTATAATTTGGGTATTTACTAAACTTCTAGCTACTATATTTTTATCTTCCAGTAACCCTTTCATTTTTTCTTCCTCAGCAGTTTTCTGTAAAGCTAAAAGTAGTAAGTTCTGCTGTGCAATTTGCAAGTTTAACTTTGCCTGATTATAATCAGTCTTTGCTTTAGTAAAAGACATTTTAGATTCATCTAATGTCTTTTTACTAGCAAATTTCTCTTTGTTAAGTTCTTGAGTTCTTATATAATCAACTGAGTTAATCTCCAAATTAGTACTAGCAGAATCAACAACCTCTTGACAAAGCTCTAAACTAATTTGAGCTATTAAAGTCTTTTGTTCTATGATTTCTATATTTTTAATAGATGCCTTAATAGAAGCTTCCAGTGAAGCAAGACGTGACTTATAATCCTGATCATCGATCTCAGCAATAAGGTCACCTTTTTTTACCCTCATATTATCTGAAATAAATACATTCTTAATCACTCCATTAATCTCAGAGCTAACGCTGGATATGTCAGCCTCAATATACGCATTATCAGTCGATTCTGTATGACTCCAAATATAAATATGATAAGCTAGGTAAACGACTATTACACCAAACAAAATCAGAAAATATTTAGCAAATGGATGAGACTTATATTGTTCAAAAATTTTTAACATAAATTAACCTCAGTTTGATATAATAAATTAATAGTAACCTCAAGTAATCATCGCCATTAGGGGTGATGTCCACAACTGTTGAAAGTTAAAAAACCGTCATTGCGAGTTACCCACCAAAAATAAATTTTTAGGTACAGAAAAAATGACAAATGGTGTAAAAAGTGTTAGCAACCTAGAGACCGTCGAGGCAATAGTGCCAAAAGAGCCTGATTGCGAGTTTGGTACGCAGAAGCTCCATACATAAGTTAATAGTCAACTCTAAGAAAATACAACCCACATGCTGGAGCTTTTATACCTGCTGCCTCTCTTTTTTTAGCATCCAAAGCTTTTTGTATATCACCTGCCTGCCATATATTACGTCCAACTAATACTAAACTACCAACAATATTTCGAACCATATGATGTAAAAAAGATCGAGCAGAAACATATATTTTTATATCGTTGTTTTCTTGTGTAATAACTAACTTAGATAAGGTTTTTATAGGTGACTTTGCTTGGCAATATTTACCTCTAAATGAGCTAAAATCATGATTTCCTATGAGATAGAAAGCTCCATATTTCATTGCTTCAACATCAAGAGGTTGTTTTATCCACCAAGCACGATTTAAATCTATTATAACTTGACTAGGTCTATTAATAATTCTATATACATAATGACGTTCTACAGCAGAAAATCTTGCATGAAACTCTCCGTCGACTAGAACACAATCAACTACCCCTATATTATGAGATCTTACAAAATAGTTGATAGCCTGCATAACTTTATAGGGTTGCATATATTTCACTAAATCGAAATGTGCTACTTGCCCTAAAGCATGAACCCCTGCATCAGTCCTGCCAGCTCCGTAAATTACGGCTTTTTCACCGGTAAATTTGTAGATCCCATCTTCCAGTATTTGTTGAATAGATATAGCATTACACTGTCTCTGCCAACCAACAAAAGCAGTTCCTAAATATTCAATGGTAATCTTATATCTATAAAAATCAAGTATTTGATTCATCAATTTATTTACCGCCTATTTCAGCTCTCCATACTGCAATTCATACACTCTATGCATCTTATGTGCCATTTCATGATTATGAGTTACCACAATAATAGAGGTATTTTGTTGTTTGGCAGTTTTAAGTAATAAGTTAAAAATCTCATTAGCAGTATTAGGATCTAGATTCCCAGTAGGTTCATCAGCTAAAATAATTTGAGGATTATTAATTAGGCTACGAGCGATAGCTACTCTTTGTTGCTCACCGCCAGATAGCTCACCCGGCATATTATGTATTTTATTAGCTAGCCCTAACTCTGCTAATAGCTCTTCTGCCTTCTTCAGAGCTAATTTATAATTATCACCAGCAATTAATTTTGGCATTGCTACATTCTCTAAGGCAGTAAAATCTTTGAGTAAATGATGTTGTTGATAGACAAAACCTATATTACGCAGTCTTATTATATGAGCGTGATTTTGGCAATAGTTTGTTGACTCTATCTGCACCTCTCCACTATTTGGGGTATCAAGTAGACCAGCTATATGCAGTAAAGTTGATTTACCGCTACCAGAAGAGCCTATTATGGCGACTAGCTCTCCCTGCATTACAGTTAAGTTAACATTACTTAATACTTCAATAATAGATTTTCCCTGCTTATATTTTTTAGAAATATTTTTTAACATTAATACGGCTTTATTCATAACGCAAGGCATCCACAGGATTCAACTTAGCAGCTTTATATGAAGGATAAATTGTTGCACAAAAACATAGAACTATAGAGATAGTTGATACTAATATAACATCTTCTAATCTTACCTCTGATGGTAGAGTATATAAAAAATAAATCGCTGCTTCAAAAATTTTAGTACCAGTTACTTTCTCCAAAATATTTCTAATAGACTGGATATTATAAGCAAAGCTTGTACCCAATATGATACCTAAAATCGTACCGAGCAAACCTATAAACATGCCATTACAAATAAAAATAAGCATAATCTGCCTAGTACTTGCACCAATAGTACGCAGTACTGCAATATCCGAAGTCTTGTCTTTAACTAACATAAATAAGCTAGACACGATGTTAAAGGCTGCTACCATAATAATCAAAGAGAGAATAGTAAACATTGCTATCCTTTCAACAGCTAAAGCATTTAGAAACTGTAAATGTGATTTCTGCCAACTTGTTACTTTTAACCTTAATCCTAAAAGATTTTGTATCTCCCAAGCAAAATTTTCTGCTTTATTCGGTTCTATGGTTGTTACCTCAATTAGATTAATAACTTCCTTGAAAGACAGAAAATTTTGGGCAGCAATAAGTGGCATTAAAATAGTTGCTGAATCATAATCATACATACCGCTAGTGAAAGTAGCCACAACCCTGAATTCTTTAGATCTAGGCATACTACCAAAAGCAGTAGAAATTGAATTGGGAGAAATTAATTTTATTTTTGCACCTGCTTGAACTCCTAGGTTACGAGCAAGTTCATTACCAACTGCTACCACATCTGTACCAAAAAAATCGGTAAAATCTCCAGTATTAACATTCTGTAAAATTTGATTTTTATATTTGAGTTCAGTTAAATCTATACCTTTAATTATAGCACCACTATTCATTCTTTTACCTAGTGCAAGAGCTTGACCGACAATGCTTGGAGAAATATGTTTTATATAATTCTGACTAATTAATTTTTTGTTAATTTCATCATAATTTGCGATAGAACGTGATACTGGTGTTATGCTAATGTCACCATTAAGACCAATAATGTTTTTAGTCAGTTCATAATGAAAACCGTTCATAACGGACATAACCACTATCAATGCAGCAACACCGATAGTTACACCCATCAAAGAAACACCAGCAATAATAGAAACAAATCGCTCATTCTTCTTAGCTCTAAAATATCGATCTGCTACTTTTAGAATAAAATTATCTTTTATCATTTATTTAGGTTCATCAAATATTCTATCTACTTGCAATAATTTATAACAACCAATCAATGCTATAACTATAGTGATGCACATAACAATTGCTAATTGCTTAAAAGTACCCTGATAAAAATAACTAACTAGCTGCAAACATAATGCGGTAACAATCAATCTTCCTGATACCAATATAGCAGTAATCCTGCCTTTAGCATTTGGTATACTCTCTAATGCCAAAGGCCATAAAATATTACAAGGGAATATCATGCCAATAGCCACTAATTGTGTTACTATTGTTATAGTTAATGGGTCATTAGTCTTGCATATCACCAAAACTATAGCGGCAATTATAAAAGCTACAAGTGCTAAAATACTAAAGAAAAAACATTTTTTTTGTCCAAAATTCTTCAATAAATAACCACTGCTAAAACTTACAGCCGAGAATACTGCAGCCATTGCTCCCTGATAAAAACCAAACTGCTGAATAGACACTCCTAAATCTCGCATGTACAAAATGGGAGAGATAGCAATAAAAACCCAATAACCCTGCATAATAAAAAGCATGGTTACTATATGATAGACAGCTTTTCTAGATTTAAATACTACGCTATAGCCTTTTAAAGATATGTTAATATTATAATTTATCTGCCCTTTGGGAATAAATAATAGGCCTGTTATCAAACAAAATATCCCGAATATTAACAGTATAGCAAAATTACCTCGCCAACTAAGCAAAAAATTTACATAACTTCCTACTACCGGTGCAAAAGCCATGGCTAAAGTAATTGCACCATTTAAAGTTCCCGCCATTTTTTGTTGTTGCTTAACCGAATATAAATCAGCCAGTACTACATAGCCTAACACAGCTACCCCAGATATACCTACCCCTTGCAGAAATCTACCAAATAGTAACACGTAATAATTGGGGGCAAAAGTACAAAAGCTACTACCAATAATAAATATTATAAGACCTATAATGATAATTAACTTCCTGCCAAACCTGTCCCCTAAATTTCCTACAATCAGAGAAGTAACACAGTGGGCTATGAGATTTATTCCTAATAAAAATTCCACATTAAAAGTAGAAAGATTAAAGGTATCTTGTAAATCTGGAAAACTAGGGACAAATAAATCTACCTCTGCTCCGCATAAAACCTCCATAATTAAAATAGTAATAAACAAATTCATAAAAAAATATATACTCCTTGCAAATGAATAGTTGATAAACAACAAGGCAATTTAAATGTCATAATCAACAGTTAATATAAACATAAGCAAAACTACCTGCTTTTTTATCTAATTTTTCCAGTCCATTATATACTTAAACTTCACAATTTGTAATACATACTCTATAACTCCTTAATGCTCAATACTAAATTTAGGAAATAATATTATGAAGAATTATCATTTATTTACTTCTGAGTCTGTCTCTGAGGGACATCCAGATAAGATGGCTGACCAAATTTCAGATTCTATACTGGATGCAATTCTTAAGGAGGATCCAAAAAAGAGCCGGGTAGCATGCGAAACACTTATAAAAACTGGACTAGTATTTATAGCTGGAGAAATCACAACAGATGCTTGGGTTAACATTGATCAAATAGTACGCAATATTATAAGAGAGATAGGCTATACTAGCTCTGATATAGGTTTTGACGCAGACTCTTGTAGTGTGATTACTTCAATAAACAATCAATCTCCGGATATTGCATTAGGTGTAGATAATCGTGAAGATCATGAAATAGGTGCTGGTGATCAAGGTTTGGTGTTTGGGTACGCAACGAATGAGACTCCTACATTTATGCCTGCACCAATTATCTATGCTCATAAATTAGTTATGAGACAAGCTGAACTCAGAAAAAAGGGCATCTTGCCTTGGTTAAGACCAGATGCTAAAAGCCAAGTCACTTTTAAATATGTTGAGAATAAACCAGTTGGTATAGATACCGTTGTGCTTTCTACGCAGCATCACCCTGATATTTCTCATGCTGATTTAGTAGAAGCAGTAATTGAAGAAATCATTAAGCCTGTGTTACCAGATGAATGGATTGATAAAAATACTAAATATCTTGTGAATCCAACAGGAAGGTTCGTAATTGGAGGACCTTTAGGAGACTGTGGACTTACAGGAAGAAAAATAATAGTTGACACTTACGGCGGAATAGCACGCCACGGTGGCGGATGCTTTTCTGGTAAGGATCCAACAAAAATCGATAGATCTGCATCTTATGCAGCAAGATATATAGCAAAAAATATTGTAGCAGCAGGTGTTGCACAGCGTTGTGAAATTCAAATTTCTTATGCTATTGGAGTTGCCCAGCCAGTGTCTATAAGTATTGAAACGTTTGGAACTAGCAAAATGAGTGAATCAGCAATAATTGAATTAATAAAGAATAATTATGATTTAAGCCCAAGCGGTATTATAAAAAAACTATCTTTATATAATCCAATCTATCTTAAGACAGCATCATATGGGCATTTTGGACGGGAAGATCAAGATTTTCCTTGGGAAAGAATAGATAATATAATGGGACTATAAAATAAGTTGATAATGCAGTATATGAGTAAGATTTTTAACTATAACCCCAATAAGAAATTAGCCATTATTGCTCTTAAGGTTAAAGCTAACGCAAAGACAAATAAGATAAGTGAGTTTGTCATAATTAATAATCAATATCATCTAAAATTATCTATAAAAGCAGTTCCAAAGGATGGTAAGGCTAACGATGCTATTGTCAATTTTCTATCCAAAGAATGGAAAATTTGTAAAAATAATTTTGAGATAATATTAGGTCACACTAATAGTATAAAACTCTTAGCAATAAAAAATATTGAATTAGACTATTTAAATTTACATTTAAAGCATTATATACATAACTAATAACATTGAAGTATAGTATTTTATAGGACTTATATGACCCAAGAAAAAAAGAAGTTTGACGCTGAAGTTGGTAAGATTTTAAACTTAATGATTCACTCTCTTTATAGTAATAAAGAGATTTTTATGCGTGAATTAATATCTAATTCTTCTGATGCTTGTGATAGATTAAGATATTTATCACAAAGTGACGCAAAGCTTATTGCAGATGATCCTCACTTTAAAATTACCGTCAGAATTGATAAAGATAAAAGGCAGATTATTGTTAGAGATAACGGTATTGGTATGAACCGAGAAGATTTGATTGATAATCTAGGAACTATCGCAAGGTCTGGTACAGGAAATTTCTTAAACAATCTGTCTGGAGATGCTAAAAAAGACAGTATGTTAATAGGACAGTTCGGGGTTGGGTTTTATTCAGCTTTTATGATTGCCGATAGCATCACCGTTACCTCAAGAAAAGCAGGAGAAACAAAAGCTTATGTTTGGCAGTCAGATGGTCTTGGAGAATATACTGTAGATGATCTAGACCATGATTTTACAAGGGGAACTGAGGTGGTTATTCATGTCAAGCAAGATGAAGATAGTTATATTGATCATTTTAGATTGAAGCATATAGTTAAAAGTTATTCTGATCATATAGCCATACCTATATATTTTATTGATGAGTCAACTGCTAATGAAATACAGCTTAATTCAGCTTCAGCATTGTGGACAAGACCTAAGTCTGATTTGACTTTTGAGCAATATAAAGAATTTTATAAAACTCTGTCTTATTCGCTTGATGACCCTTGGTTAACTATTCATAATAAAAATGAGGGTACAGTTGAATTTACTAATTTATTATTTATTCCGTCAACCAAGACTTTTGATTTATTCCACCCTGACCGTAAGAGAAGAGTAAAATTATACATCAAAAGAGTTTTTATTTCTGATGAAAATATAGATTTAATACCTTCTTACCTAAGATTTTTAAGAGGAGTAGTAGATTCAGAAGATTTACCTCTAAATATTAGTCGTGAATCTTTGCAGCATAATAGTACTTTAGAAAAGATTAAAGCAGCTATAACTAAAAGAGTCTTGAGTGAACTTAAAAAGAAAAAAGACGAGTCTATAGAGGAATACAGCAAATTTTGGTCCAATTTTGGAGCTGCTTTAAAAGAAGGACTGTGTGAAGCAACTAGTGATCATGACAAATTACTTGAGACATGTATATTTAGCAGTAGCCTTTTAAATAAGATGATTAGTCTTGATGACTATATTAGCAACTTTAAAGAAGGGCAAGACACTATATATTATCTTAGTGGTGATGATCCAGCAAAATTACTTTCTAGTCCTCAAATAGAAGGATTTTTAAGTAAAAACATAGATGTACTTCTTTTTACTGATACAGTTGATGATTTCTGGGTTAATGTCAATAGTAGCTATAAAGGTTATGCTATTAAATCAGTTACTAGAAGTGATATTGATTTAGAGAAATCTGAGCAGAAAATAGAAGATGTAAAAGACGAAAATGATGAATATATAAAATTAACGGAATATTTTAAAGAAATATTAGGTGATTTAGTAAAAGATGTAAGGATTTCTAAAAAACTTACTTCAAGCCCAGCTTGTCTCGCCGTTGGAGACGGAGCTATGGATATTCGTATGGAAAGATTCTTAATTGAACAAAAACAATTAATAGCAGCATCTGCTAAAATACTTGAGCTAAACCCTAAGCATAAAATTATTGAGAAAATTAACGCTGATGTAATCTCAAATAATAAGGACTATGCTAATGAAGAATTGGTTAGATTAATGTATGACCAAGCCTGTATTGTAGAAGGTGAGCCAGTCAATAATACTGGCGGATTTGCAAAAAGACTTAATGATATTATGCAAAAAGCTATCTTATAAACTTAACAATCAGATGCAGAGCCGTCTCAAATCTGATTGTTTCTATAATTTCACCGATTTGGGATAAGAATTGACAAATTCTTATCCCAAATTCGCGTTATACGGGTTTACTGGGTTTCCGAAATTTGTCCAAAACTATTATATTATCTGCTGAATTAGATTTACTTTTAGAATCGCTAGACACCTTAATTGTTTCTCTTTTCTTCTCGTTAGGCAATTCATTAGATTTGATTGTTTCTAGCTTAAACTTTAGGCTGTAACCATTATTAGGATCAACAAAGCTGATAAGCGAATCAAATGGTACATAGATAGTTTCTTTGATACCATCAAAACTAATTGTTACAGAAAAGCCATTGAGTCCTACAGTTAAATCTTCAAATTGATATTGTATTACTATAGTTATTTCTTTGGGATAACGCTCTTTTATCCTAGAAGATAAAACTACAGCAGGATTATCAGTTTTGTAAGAAATATACAAGAGTTGATTCAGCTGCAACTTATCGGTACGAATTTTTGAAAGAATCTTTTTTACAAATTCCAACATACATTCGTTAAGAAATTGTTGATATGGGGTCTTCATAGTTATAAACTAAACAAAGAAAATAACACAAAACTCGATATAGCTAATCCGAAAATGTTTGATCCATAGTAACAACCTTGATGTCATTCCTAGCTAAAAACGGGAATGACATAGCTTCTAGCTAGGTCACATTATAACTAAAACCTTTTCAGGTTAGCTATAGGCTGAACAAAATTTAAATAGTCTTAGTTCAAGCCTTATTCACATGAGGTTTAGTATATCTCTAGTTATGCAAGATAAAATTCTAGCGGGGCTTTTTCTGTTGCCCGGTTAAGCCCCCAACCGCGTAGGACTAAGCAGCTAGTGCTGTAGTTCCTACGAAACGTTCATTATCATTTGCGTTTCTTTTTTTTAACCCAACGACACAAGGTCCGGCGGAATTATACCGAGTAAAGATAATTTTTTTATTAAGCACGTCGATCCTATTTCGCCCCCATGAAAGCTTATGGATAAAACCTGTAGTATCCTTCTATCACAACTTAATTTGGTGGAAGCGTCGGGTACCGCCCCCGAGTCCGCAACCTCTATTCTAAATCACGTTTATTACTATAGCTACAAAACAGCAATTTTATGCTACAACAATTATAATAGGATGTAAAGGGCAAATTTTAAAAAAGTCTATTGTATATACTTATAAGAAGTGCGATAATCAATTAACATGAGTTCGATTCTAATTCCCTCGATGTCATTCCCGCGTAGGCATTATACCCAGTATAGAAGGATAATTATTACATCGAACTCACGCGAATTTGGGATAAGAATTAGTCAATTCTTATCCCAAATTCGGGTAACTCAGATTAATTAAAACAGTTATTTGATTTTTATGAAACTAATAAAGCTATTCTTCCTTGTTATATGTTGTTCCTTTTTGATGACTGGTTGTGATAATCAATCTAAGGAACAAAATTTAATAGTTGCAACTTCTGCAGATAACCCCCCTTACGAATTTATCCAAAATGGTCAAATAGTAGGATTTGATATTGATATTATTAATGCTATAGGAGAACAAATAGGAAAAAAAGTTATAATTAAAAATTTTGATTTTAATGGTTTACTTGCATCCTTGACTACTGAGAATGTTGATATAGTGATAGCTGGGTTATCAGTAACCGAAGAGCGTAAAAAACATATTAGCTTCTCAGTTCCTTATGTATCAACGAATGTGTCAATATTGTATAGATCAGCAGATAATTTAAAGAATACTGAAGATTTGGATAATAAAGCTGTGGGTGTACAACTTGGTACAACATGGGCGGTAATAGTTCAGGATTTAGCTAAGCAGTTTAATATTAGAATAAATTATTTATCAAATAATTTAATGCTAGTCGAAGAGTTAAAGTCAAAAGTTATAGATGCGGTGGTACTAGAGGCATCCCAATCTAAAAAATTTATTGAGAATAATCCTGATCTTGCTAGCTTCAGTTTAACAGAGTTTTCATCTGAACTAGCTATCGCTATGCCAAAAAATTCTAAACTTATTGAGAGTGTTAATAAAGCTATTGTTGAATTGACAGAAGATGGAACAATTAGCCGTATTACTAAAAGATGGCTTCAACAGTGAATTCCGAACGATTTAAACAAGCTCTTAGTACTTTGCCTACAGGGGTTACTATTATCACTACTTTATACAATAATAAGCTATTTGGTTTTACTGCAGATTCCTTTACCTCAGTTTCTTTGTTACCACCTTTGGTATCGTTTTGTCTTGATAAACAAGCTTTTAGCATGAGTGCTTTTACTAGTAGCGAGTATTTTGCTGTTAGTATTCTAGCTGAGGATCAAGAAGATATTTCTAGGCATTTTTCTAAGTTTAACACTGATAAATTTGCGGGTATTTCGTATAATTTAGGGTGTACTACTAATTGTCCTTTGATTGAGGGAGCAGTTTGCCATATTGAATGCAACAAGTTTAGTCAATATGAAGCAGGAGATCATGTTATACTGATTGGTGAGGTGATAAATACTATAGTGAACAGTAACTTAAACCCACTAGTACATTGTTTAAGACAATATAGAGGATTAAAATGACTGTTTGTATAGGTGTTTGTGGTGCAACTGGTAAAATGGGGCAGATGATAATTCAAAGAATGAATGGATTTAATGCTTGTACACTTTCTACAACATTTACTAGAAAAAATAGCATAGATGATCTTGCTGAGTTTTGTCAGAATTCTGATGTAATTATCGACTTTTCTAGCAATGAAATATTAGAAAAATTACTTGATTATGCTATTAGCTACAACAATAAATTAGTGATTGGCACTACTGGCCTAACTCAATATCAGCTTGATCACTTAAACGCAGCTTCCAAAAGCTTGGCTATATTATATTCAGCTAATATGAGTTTAGGTGCGAACTTACTTACAGTACTGGCAGAAAAGGCAGCAAAAATTCTAGATAATACTTACGATATAGAGATTCTAGATTGTCACCATCGTATGAAGAAAGACGCCCCTTCTGGTACAGCTATAATGTTGGGTAAGGCTGTAGCTAAGGCTAGAAATTTAGATTTTGATGAATATGCAGTATTTGATCGTAGTCAAAAAGGTCAAAGACAGCCTGATAAAATTGGTATTAGTTCTATTAGGGGAGGACAGGTACATGGGGAACATGAAGTGTTATTTTTAGGTAATAACCAAGTTCTTAGTATAAAACATCAAGCATTAAGTAAAGAATCTTTTGCTGATGGGGCAATTCAGGCTGCCATTTGGTTATTTGATAAACCAGCCGGTCTTTATTCAATGCGTGATATGTTCTCACTACTTCAAAAGTGTTGACGATTTTTACATTAAAGTTTACATAATATTAATATACATATTGACATAAGACCTTATTATATAGTATAATCCTGTGTTATAAATTATGGGAAGGGAGATCACGATGTCTCGTAGATGTGAGCTTAGTGGAGTAGGTGTTTTATATGGTAATAAAGTATCACACTCACAAAGAAAAACTAGAAGACGATTTGAACCTAACCTAAGGGTGGTAAGGTTTGCAAGTGATCTGACGAAGCAAGAATATAAGCTCTCGGTAAATGCCAAATGTATGCGTTCTGTTGAGAAAGTAGGTGGTTTTGATGCATATATGCTTAAAATATCATGTGATGTACTCTCAGATAAAGCACAGATAATTAAAAGAAAGATAGTTGAGAAAAAAGTTGGTGCTTCATTATGAAAACTGGAATACACCCAAAATATAAAAAATTCAAAATTATTATTAGTAAGGATGTTTTTGAAACAAATTCCGGTGGTCATGCAGAAGAGATTTTGATGGATGTGGATTATAGGAAACATCCAGCATGGACTAAAGAATCTGGAAATGTTGTTAACCAATCTAATAAAAATATCAGTGACTTTAATAAAAAGTTTGCTGGGCTTAGTTTTGGTAAAAAAGTATAGCTAGGCTTTTTACTCAAGGTAGGTGTCAACCTGAACGGGGTGGAGGATTTGTTAAAACTAAGTAGTTTAGGTTCTGAAATAAATTTAGGGTGACGTCATAGTAGGTGTGTGCGTATATTACAGGAGTGTCTACGAATTGAATAATTTTTAGGAAAAATGTAGAAGAGTATACCGCAAGCAGTACGCAAATATACGTAAGGAACGGAAGCAAATTTTGACAATAAAATTACCAAAAAGAATCAATTCACAGGTACTTCCATTATTGTGGGGTGGAGCAGTTTGGTAGCTCGTCAGGCTCATAACCTGAAGGTCGTTGGTTCAAATCCAACCCCCGCAACCAATTATGGTACGAGTTTTAGTCTATCTGAGTTTGTTCTTGTAGTGTCCCATATATACTCGATGAAAATCAAGAATTGCGTCGTCATTATCCAAGATTCTACGGTACTCACGTACTAATATGTACGCCTAACACCTCGATTTGGTAATTCCTGCTACTATCATGATTTAGATTCTATCGTCTATCAACTCTTCATTTACGAGCAGTATATGACGCCTATGTATTTTTATTACACTAGAATACACTACTTATCTTCTGTGGAGTTTCTTAATAGAATCTAAAGTAGTTTCTAAAATCATACTTGCTGCAATTGAATCATCTTTTTGGTTACGTTCTCGTCTTTTGATTCCTAGCGATTTTAATAAACTATTGGCAGCAAGGGAAGTAAGTCTTTCATCTTGTAGATATATAGGAAGATTTATGGCTAAACTAAGCTTTTTGCTAAATTTTAATACAATCGCAGTTTGATCACTAGCCTGACCATTCATACTAATCGGCAGCCCTACGACAACACCACAGCTAGAATAAGTTGTGATCAAGTCTAATATTGATTTGATCTTATTTTCTTCTGTTATCTCATATATAGTTTTTATAGGCATAGCGATGGTATGTTCTTGATTTGAGACAGCGATGCCTGTTTTTCGTGTCCCATAATCAACAGATATAATTGGTTTATTAACTTGTAAAAGTTGAAAAAACTCTTGCAGTATTGATGTTATCATGATACCTAAGTTACAATCATACAAAAGTACGTTATTTATATGTTAAAACTAATCCAAAAACATTTAGATAGTAACCTAATCAAACTATCTTTGGTGTTCTCTTTTATTTATTTTCTACTTTTTAATTCAGCAGTTATTGTTTACAAGTTCAGCTACTACAAAGTCGCTTTTTTTAAAGCAATATTGGAGTTGAGTAAGGACTCTATTTATATTTGCTTTACTTGCTTTATCATTTTTTTTGGTTTAACTATCCATCGACTTGTTTTTATAATAGGAGCAATATTTTTATTTATAACGGGAGCAATTGCCAGCTATTATCTATATCTTTTTAAAATTGCTCCTACAAAAGAGATGATGGGTAGCTTTTTCGCTACTGACTTCAATGAAGTATATGAGATAGCTAGTATTAGGCTAATTGTTTGGCTAGTTTTTAGCCTAGCTACTTGCATTTATATGATAAAGCATTTCTCTATTTTAGATAGTAAACTATTTGTTACAAAATTACTATCGGCAATTTGTCTTTTAATTACCATTAATAATATTATTATGCCGCAGTTTAATTTGCTGAAGGGTTATTTTCCTATCCAATATTTACATAATACATATTTATCTTTAAATAGCAAAAAAAGTGCAATGCGTGATGATATAAGTAAGAAGTTTTCTTTCATTGATCAATCGGATCAAAATATTACAGTAGTACTTGTAATAGGAGAATCAGCACGATTTGATCATTTTGGTATTAATGGTTATCACAGGAACACTACGCCATATTTAAGTTCTGTTGGAAATCTTTTTTCATTTAAGGCACAGTCTGCTTCCAATCATACACATCTTTCTGTTCCATCTCTTCTATCTCGCCATCCTGCGAGTAACTTAGACAAAAGTACAGAAGAAACGAGTTTTTTATCAATTTTTACCATGCTTGGTTTTAACACTAATTGGATTGGCACTCAGAGTATAGTAGGATACTTAAGAAGTAAAAACCCCGTTACAATTTATGATGAAGTTAGATTTGCTATAATACCCAGTGGTTCTATTTTATTAAAGAGGCTTGATCACGATGGAGAAATGTTACCTCATATTGAAAATAATATTGTAAATTCTACTACTAAAAATGTTTTAGTTATCCACACAGCTGGTAGTCATTGGAAATATTCTGCTAGATATCCTCAAGAATTTCAAAAATTTACTCCTAAGTGTAATTCCATTACTAAGGTAGATCAGAGCAGTTGTGATATTGAAGAGTTGATTAATGATTACGATAATACCATTTTATATACAGATTTTTTTTTGTATAATGTAATAGATCTATTAAAAAATAGTAACGCTATCCTAATATATGTTTCTGATCATGCAGAATCCTTGGGAGAACATGGTTATTACGGTCACGGTGGACCTATGATCCCAGAACAGACCACAGTGCCTTTTCTAGTTTGGGTATCGAATGAATTTAAAAAAAGACATCCTGATTTGGTAAGTTCTATAGCCAATCATTTAGGCACTGAAATTAGTCATGACTATGTATTTCATTCGATCCTTAATTGTGTTGGCATTCATTCTGCTGTGATTGACAAAAATTTAAGCCTATGTAGTAAGCAACGGTCAAATGGCTAAAATTTATCTAATTGCTGGTGAAATTTCAGGAGATTTTATAGGGAGTCATTTGATACAAAGCCTAAAAGATCTCTATAAGCTGGAGGAGATACAATTAGAGTTCGTTGGTGTAGGGGGAAGCAAGATGGAAGAAGCGGGGTTAGAGCATAGCCTTTTCCCGATTAGTCAAATAAACCTTATGGGTTTCGTCGAAATTATACCACATATTTTTAAGATCACTAAGCTAATCAAGCATACTATTGCTGATATAATTCAGCATGCCCCAGATTTGTTAATTACCATAGACTCGCCAGGCTTTACTTATAGAGTGGCAAAGAAGATTCGAGCAGTCCGGCCCAATTTAAAGATTATTCATATTGTTGCACCCTCCGTTTGGGCATACAAACCTTCCCGGGCTATGAAATACGCTAAAATTTACGATTATTTGTTGGCTTTACTGCCATTCGAACCACCATACTTTCAGAAGGTAGGTCTAGATTGCCGGTATATTGGTCATCCAATATTAGAGCAGTATTTTTATGATAATAAAGATAAAGAGCTATTAAAGCGAGAATTACAAATACCTGTTTATTCAGAAGTGTTATGTGTCACTTGTGGTAGCCGCAAAGGTGAAATAACAAGACATGCTCCGGTATTCACGGCGGCAATCAATCTACTAGCAAAAAAATTCCCTAATCTTGAAGTGATATTTGTCACGGCTGAGCCTAGTCATAAATCTTTAATTGAACCATTTTTATCAGATGCAGCATTTAACTACCATTTCTCGAGTGATAGACTTAAGATTTTTGCTGTAGCTACCCTTGCTCTAGCAAAATCTGGCACTAATACCTTAGAAATTGCCGCTTGTAATACTCCAATGATTGTTGCTTATAAATTAAATATCTTAAGCTTTCTATTAATAAAGTTACTAATAAAAATACCTTATATTTCTTTGATTAATATTATTGCTAATAAAGAGATATTACCAGAATTTATCCAGTTTAACTGTACTAAATCAAATATAGCAGATAAGCTTACATCACTATTAGTTGACAGGAAAAAAGCAGCGCAGCAAGTGAAAGAAAGCAGGAAGATTTTAATAGAATTAGGTTTTAAAAGCCCTAGCTCTCCTTCAAGCGTAGCAGCATATATTATAAAGTCAGAATGTTTAAACTGATATATACTCAGATAGAAAATCAAGAATTGCGTCGTCATTATCCAAGATCTGCGGTACTCACGTACTATAGTACGCCTAGCACCTCGACTTGGTAATTCCCGCTACTATCATGATTTTGATTCTATCGTCTATCAACTCTTCATTTACGAGTAGTATATATATACTGCTCGTAAATGAAGGGTTGCAAAGATAGGAGAGATATTGTAGAGTTTAGGAGATTATGAGTAAGAATGTATTGACAGAAGAACAAAGAGAAAAGTTGAAGGAACGTCATAAGACAGAACGAGACGGACGCATACGTGATCGTATTAAGGCAGTTTTGATGTATGACGATGGGTATAGTAATGTAGAGATTGCTAAGGTACTACTCTTGAGCCACGAATCGATAAGAAAACATATTGTTGATTATCAAAAAGCCAATAAGCTTGATACCAACAATGGAGGTAGCACAAGCAAATTAAGTGATGGTGAGAGGGAAGAATTAGCGAGTCACCTAGAAGCAAATAATTATGTTTATGCTAAAGATATCATGCATCACATTTAGAACAAATATGGGGTAACATATACGATAACGGGAGTAACAAAATTACTATACAAATTGGGTTTTGTTTACAAGAAGCCGAAAATAGTACCGGCTAAGCTGGATTTTGACAAGCAAGAATTATTTAAGTTAAACTACAGTTTACTAAAAGGGAATCTCAGAGATAAGGAAGCCATATATTTTATGGATGGTGTTCATCCTCAGTATCAAGCAAGGGCAAGGTGCGGTTGGATAAGAAAGAAGCAAGATAAGACCTTACCAACATTCAGTGGCTGGAGAAGAAAGCACATGATTGGTGCTATTAATCTAGCTGATTTACAGTTAGTAAGGACAGAGAACCCCAAAATAAATGGGGAGCAGATAGTTAATTTTCTACAGAGATTGGAAGAGGAGAATAGTGACAAGGAAAGAATATATTTAATCTGTGACAATGCTAGTTACCACAAATCCAAGAAAGTTAAAGAATACCTAGTAAATAGTAAAATAGAGCTAGTATTTTTGCCACCATATAGTCCAAATCTTAACCCAATTGAGAGATTATGGAAGTTTATGCACAGTATTACAACTAATAATAAATTTTATCATAATTTTGAACAATTTTCGGAAGCAATAAACAAATTTTTCAGCAACATCGCCGATTATAAAGATAGGTTACGTACCTTAATAAACGATAATTTCCAAACTATTACCGTTAACCATTTCTGCAACTCTTCAGGTTAATTGAGTATATAAGGGAAGATGAGGTTTTAAAGCAAATAGAAGAGGTTTTTAAAAGAATAGGTTAAGAGAAGACCCGGAAATGCTAAAAGAGCCCCTTGCATACCTAAGAAACACTAATGAGCTAAAAAAAACTGAGCATGACCAAGCAACCTCTATGTTAAAGAAAGAACATACCGAAAATGAGAATAGATTAAATTCATTAATAGATTTGCGACTCAATGGAGAACTTAGCACAGAAGAATTTCAAAGAAAAAAACAACAATTAAAAGATCGCCAATATGAAATTGCTCGTTTACTGAAAACTTATGATGAAGCAGACGATAAATTTACTGATACCGCTACAACGCTAATAACTCTAGCATCTGAAGCCTATGAAACTTTTAAAGGTTCTGAAAGCCCTCAAAAACGCAAAATGATAAATTTCGTATTTCAGAACCTTAAACTGAGGGGCAAAAAACTTGAGACCTCTCTACGTTTTCCGTTCGATATTTTTGAAAAAACGACGACTTGTACCACAGTGACGGGGCGTAGTGGACAATTTCAGAACCACGATAGACGTAAAATTGCTAGTTATTCAAGCCATTAAACTCTATTATTAGGGTTCATTAACTTGGTATTGTAAATCCATATTTTTCCCGTCGGGTAATAGAGAAAATTTGTAACAGGGTTAAAAATAGATTTTTTTGTAGGTCAAATTTCAGGAAATTTGTCTGAGAAGTTACATATGAAATTTTTAGCAAAAGTTAGAAAACCTTGGAAGGGGCATAGGTATTGGTGGAGACGAAGGGAATCGAACCCCCGACCCTCTGCGTGCAAAGCAGATGCTCTACCCCTGAGCTACATCCCCAAACCATATTAATGATAGGTAGCTTATATACCTTTTTACATGTAAGGTCAACAAACTTGTTTGAAAACTTAATATTTAGGCTAAATTTTTGTTCTGTCCCAAGGTAATGCCTTGCCATCAGATCCAAGTACCAAATCTCCTGATACATCATATTCTGCTGCCAAAAAAGAAGATTTACCGGATATAAGTTTTACAGGTCTAATTTTTTGTCCATTATGAAAATACTCCTTTGCCTGTTCTCTAGAGGTTGGGTTATTTTTAGACGCTGTTTTAGCTTTTGACATATATGTAATAATCTCAAATATTTTTCTATAATATACAAACCTAAGTACAAAATATCTTACCTTTAATATTTGTCAAGAAAAAGCTGTGAAATGATGTAATAGTGAATTATAGTGCATCAATACAATTATATCATATTTTATTAAACCACTAAGATGTTTAAAATACTTCCAACAACATTTTATGAAAGAGATACGCTTATTGTCTCACAAGAGTTACTTGGAAAGGTTTTGTGCTTTGGTAATATAGAAGCACGAATTATTGAAACAGAAGCTTATGTTGGAGAAGATGATCCTGCTTGTCATGCAGCAAAGGGTATAACGCCCCGTACAAAGATTATGTATGGTTCTGCAGGTTATGCATATGTATATTTGATTTATGGTATGTATTATTGTTTAAATATAGTAACAGAAAAACAGGGATTTCCAGCTGCTGTATTAATTAGGGGGGTGTATCAATATAGTCCTTTACAAGTTTTACTTGATGGACCTGGTAAATTATGTCGTACTCTTGGAATTAATAAAACCCAAAATGGTCAAGATGTAACTAGTAATAAGTCTTTTTGTATTATTGATGTAGGTAGTACTCCTAAATTTATTAGTACTCCTAGAATTGGTATTAGCAAAGGTACAGACAGACTTTGGCGTTATTTAGAGGTATAGTCAATTGATGAGAATTTGGTGACGTCGTCTTCGATCGCTCGCCTATTATCTATAGGCATCGCTCCATCGCTCCTAGCACCCAATCCTCCTGAATTGACTACATAATTTGGTGTGTGCCATCGAAGGCGTAGGGATGGACAATGTTTTACATCGAACTCAGGTTAAATTATAATGAATCTACAAGAGCCAAATATTTCAAAGAGTCAAGCTACTTTGCCTAAGGTTACCATATACACTGATGGAGCTTGTTCAGGTAATCCTGGACCAGGTGGCTGGGGGGCATTATTACAGTTTCATGGAGATAGTGTAGAGCTAGACCCAAATGCTTTAAAAAATTGGTATAACAAAAAAAAGTTAAACGAGTTAGATATATGTGAGAACTCTACGAAGTTTCGTGATAGCTTTTCTTTAAAGCAGAAGAGTATATTTGGTCATGAACTATATACCACTAATAATCGCATGGAAATGACAGCAGTAATTGAAGCATTAAAAGTTCTTAAAAAATCATGCTATGTAGAACTTTACACAGATAGTAAGTATTTACAGCTTGGAATAACACAGTGGATTAACACATGGATAAAAAATAACTGGCATAAAAACAACAATGATCCCGTCAAGAATGTTGATTTATGGAAAAAATTGTACGAAGAGTTAAGTAAACACTATATTATTTGGAATTGGGTTAAAGGTCACAATAATAATGAAGGTAATGAAATGGCTGATAGGCTAGCTGTGCAAGGAAAAGAAACTGCTATAAAAATACTTAAATGTCATTCATAGATAATTTTTTTATATCTATTTTCTCTAAGGAAATTGGAAAAGATCAATTTGGTAACAAATATTATCAAAGTAAAAAGCAGAATTATTTAGGTCAAGCTAGAAGACAAGTGGTTTATAAAGGTAAAGTGGAAGCATCGAAAGTTCCTCCTATGTGGCATGCTTGGTTGCATTATATGACTAATGAAGTGCCAACTAACAATAATAAATTTGACTGGCAACAAAATTATCTCCCTAATATCACTGGCACTAGCTTATCTCATAACCTAATAAAAAATAGTACAACTGAAGCTAAATATAGTAGCTGGAAACCTTTAGATAAATCAAAATAATGAAACAGAATGTTATAGAAACTTTAGTTGGCTTTATAGTAATACTAGTTGCTTTAGCCTTTTTTGTTTTTGCTTATAAAATTGGTAACTCATCAAAAGTTGAATCTGGGTATATAGTTAAGGCAAACTTTCAGAATGCGGAAGGGATAGTTCAAGGCAGTAGCGTGATGTTAGCTGGTATAAAAATCGGATCAGTAACTAACATAACTCTAGATAAAACTAGCTTTTTTGCTTTATTAACCCTTAGCATCAATAATGATATAAAGTTACCTAAAGACACTAGTATAGCAATAGTCACAAGTGGAATACTTGGTAGTAGATACATATCCGTAACTCCCGGTTCATCTGAAGAAAATTTGGCTGGAGGTGATCAGATAAAATACACCCAGTCAGCAGTTAATATTGAATCCTTAATAGGTAAATTAATTTATTCCTTTGGTAGTGGTCGTAAGTAACAATCCATTCAATAATGTGATTTTAATAATTAAAATCACATTATTGAATGATGAAAAAAGTTAAAATGCACTTGCAGAACCGCTTCAAGGGTGCATTTTTCCTTATATACTGTTCGTAAATGAAGAGTTGGTAGACGATAGTATAACTTCAAGAAGAGCTAGGAGTGTCAAAGTCGAGCGGCGTAGCGTACATTAGTACGTGAGCAGCTTCGATCTTTGGTCGCGGGAACGCCAATTCTTGAAGTTCACCGAGTATAACAAAGCCAGTTCGATATAAGAATTAATAATTCTTATATCGAATTAAGGTTAAGTAATATTTTTGAATTATGACAAATAACCTATTAGTGTAGCTCGAAATTAGTGTATACTGCAAAAATATTGAGAATTGATGAATTATATTGTCAATGTTTTTGTTATGAAATAAGTTATGATTATAATGTTTGAATTAATTTATTCACTAACTTGTCTTAGGTTTTACAAGTAGTGGGGATGTACAATGTTTAAGTTAGCTAATATATTAAATATACTAAAATCACCTTCTGATGCGGTAGAGGATCAAAGTGTTCAGTCTAACAACTTGGTTAAAGCTACTAGGAATTGGTATGAGGAAAGATCTGATAGGTTAATTGTACAACGTAATATCTTGTTGGTATTATCTATATTACTAATAATACTTATAATGGCATCCATAGCAGCAGTAACTATAGTGGTAAATTCAAGAGAGTTTAGCCCTTTTGTTATCCAAATTGATGATAGTACGGTGATGGCAACGATTGTAAATCCAATATCTTCGGAGATACTAAACG